>JAXMOU010000004.1:0-104070 GCA_034669685.1 Sneathiella sp. | reverse complement strand
CGTCTCTCTCTAAATGTCGTCGAGACGCCGGAGGGCACCCGGAGGCGGCTTCCCGCACCGCCCGGCGGGCATAAGGGGCGGAACTGCTGAAATTGCTGCAAGTAACAGTGCTTGTTATAGAGGCGCAAAATAAATAGGATTTATGATGACTGAAAATAAGAATGATGCACCAGAGAAGCTAACTGCCTTTGATCCAGCGGATTATCTAGACGATGCGGCTGAAGTGGAAGGCTATTTAGAGGATGCTATTAAAACCAGTGATCCTGACTTTATAGCAGATGCGGAGCAGGTGGTTGCGCGGGCGAGGCGGAAAAAGTGATCTGTGTTCCTTAAAACGGTTCTGTTCCATTCTGAAGATGGAAAGCTTAATCTAAACTGAATATTGAAGTTGGGGGATGAGTTGGGTTTTTTTGTTTTACTATTCCTAATTGGTTATTTGGCGATAGCGTGGATCCTCACAAAATTCTTGTATCGGAGGTTGTCGCGTCCCTTTCTTCGCAGAGGTTTGGTGGGGCTGACCTTCACTATTTTGGCGCTTGTACCGTTTACAGAGATCATTGTTGAGAATATAGCGGTGATTTATTTATGTGATCAGCAGGGCGGCGCGCATTATCTGGAAAAACCAAAGCCAGAATATGGTTATTCCTATCAACGCAGGCGGGACATCAAAGCTGGGTGCGCAAGTATTTGTGTCGAATTGCTTTTGAGAAATGAATATCCTTTTATAGAACTTGCTACTGATATCATTCGCCCCGGAGTATTACCTGTCGAGAAAGGTGTTTATCGATACTACTTGTCTGGACCTTACGATGAGAATTGTTCTCTGTATTACGAAGCATTAAATGAAGTGGTGTTGGATTTCTCAAATTTATTAGCCGATTCGGGCAATTGCTTAGCGGCTAAAAAAGTTTCAAAAATTACCGCAGAAATAAGGTTTAGATCCAAAAAGGGTTACCTTAATTTGCTTGTTGGAAGTGTATTTCATCGCACTCAGTATTTAGTACAAAACGATGAGACAGTCTTGGCAAAGTATGAACGGTTTAGTCCTACTTCAGGTTTTACAAATTGGTTTTTCCCATTTTTAAAATCAAAAGGTTGCGGAGCTGATTTTTTTGGTTATTCGCAGTTTCGCCCTAACACGATTTGGGAGCAGTAACATGATGGATTGCAAAGGATATAGTTATGTCGAATGAAACACAGTTTTTGTTTAACCCTCTCGTGTCATTGCTGAAGAAATGGGCGACCCCCAATGATATGAGCGATATCACTGTAAGTTCATCTCAATTGTCTGTGTCTGAACGGATTAGCCATTTTGGCGATACAATATTGCAGAAACTCTCATATGAAAATTTTGATTTATTAAAAAACTTTTCGGGCGCGGATTTGCAAACACAGTTTGTTGGGCGTTGTCACATTAACTTAGTAGCGAGAAAATTTGTGATGATCTAATCTCGTTCGATGCAAAAGATCTCCTATTCCCGGCACCGCTTTCCACCTCCATTAATTCAACATACTGTCTGGCTTTACGCCCGATTTACACTGAGCTATCGAGACATTGAAGATCTCTTGGCTGCCCGAGGTTTGGATATTTCCTACGAAACGGCTCGTCGTTGGTTTCTGAAATTTGGACCGTCCATTGCTCGAAACTTGAGATCAACCCGACCTACTCCCAATGGTACCTTGCATTTGGATGAAATGGTCGTCGTTATTCGGGGAAAGCGGCATTTTCTATGGCGGGCGGTTGATAGTGAAGGCGAAGTCCTGGAGTTCCTTGTACAGCCAAAACGAAACACCAAGGCTGCCTTAAAACTGATGCGAAAGCTTTTGAAGAAACAAGGTTTTGCTCCAACACGGATTGTAACGGATAAACTGAAATCTTATCACAAAGCATTCCGAACCTTAGGCTTAACTGCTGAGCATGTTGACAACAAGCGATCGAACAATCGAGCTGAAAACTCACATCTTCCGGTTCGTCAAAGGGAGCGAAAAATGCAGAAGTTTAAATCATCTGGGTCTGCCCAGCGATTTCTAAATATTCACTCTGCTGCTTACAATAACTTTTACATCCAACGTCATCTGATCAATCGAACTTTTTTAAAGCAATGCCGCGTCGAAACTTTTGGCGTTTGGGAAACTGCAAGTGCTGCTGCTTGAAAATCATAACTCAATATTATCTGCGTCTATCGCAACATAATGTGACAGTACCTAAATTGAGCCTAAGGAAGCACCTCAATTAAAGCTCGTGTATATGCAGCCGATGCTATGGCAGCGTAACCTTGCCATTCATCATTCTTATGAATGTCGGAATAATCACAAATACCTCTAACTAAAATATAACCGCAACCAATCGACCAAGAAGCTTCTGCTAAGCCAGCTCCTTCCATCTCAACTGCATACAATCCAAATTTAGAATCTAAAGATTCGCGCTTTGACTTATTTTTTAACAATATGTTCGCTGAGCCAATCGGACCATACTTTATTGAAGGTAAATTTGGTTTGCGATCAGCTTCAAATGGGTGATCAATTTTTTTTATTTTATTTTCATCTATCCAAACAATATCAGTAGAAATCTTGGGTCTCGCGCTATCTTGCAAAACTTTTCCTTTATCAAGGTGTTTCTCCCATGGTGAATTTCCACTTATTACTTCCATTTTCAGAAATTCGACACCTGCAAGTAGTCTACTGGACGGCTGAGGATCCGAGTTGCGATGTTGAATACCTTCACTTCCAGAATCTTTTATATAATCATACTGGACTACACCACTAGCGTCAGAAACCACTACATCACCCAACCGGACATGCTTTTTTGGATTACTTGGTGACGGTATCCCACCAGCTATTCCAGACATTATTATGTCATCAATGGCAGGAAATGTTGCTTTAGCTACAGCGGCCGTTGTTGCACCAGAGTTATTGCCCATTTTCATTGTTTGGGTAATTACTACTTTATGGAACCTTGAGTTAGAAGAAGGTGAGGAGATTGTACCAATAGAATAAATGTATCCGTTTCCATTTCCTGGCCAGGGTTCCACACTATCCATCATGCACTGTACAGCAGCTCTTTCTTTAGGTAGTGCTGTTATTATTGCAATATTATAAGCAACCGAACAACTTTTCTTTATTCGATCAGCTGTTGCCATTATTTGAGCACGCTGTTCGATAGAAATTGTACTTCCATCAGTATCATCAATTTCTTTCCCTAACAGTATATGAAGTAATTTTAGCCTTTCCTTTTCACTCATGAGTTAAACTCCAATAAACGACTAATGAGTATGTCATCTACTAGAGGCTTCTCAAGGAATTCATTCAACGAAGCAATATTTGAAATAGTGGCTCTTATTTCTTGGTACCTATTTGATTTAACAAATAACTCTAAAGCTTCAATCATTTGGAATAAGCCAACTTTTGAATCTCCAACTAGTAGAGTCATTAAAGAAAGATTATGTAAGAGCCTGGCCTTATCTTCATCAGAAAATACTGAATATGAATTGGATAATAAGAATTCATATAAAATACCCGTTTTCAGGTATTCTTTACGCCATTCAAATAACTCAGCCTCTCTTAAGATTTCACTGATGACATCTTTTCGATCAAAATTTTTCAAATACTCTGAGTGTAGTTCATTATCCCTAAAATAGACTGGATACGATACGTGCCTACTTAACAGCTCAGATTTTTCCATATTTGAGCTAATGTAAAGCACCACATTTTCAAGTCGTTCGTCCTGAACCTTCGTTTGCCTTGCCCTTTCATATTTTAGTCCATAAAGAATTCTGTTTTTACACTGTTTGATACCGAGGCTAATGCGTTCTTTCTCGATGTCGATGTCCAGAACCTTGGCAGAAACTTCATCACCTTTGTTGAAGCTCTGAATGGCTTTTTCGCCAGGCTCGTTCCAGTCGATTTCAGACATGTGAACCATGCCAGCAACGTCATTTTCAAGATCAACGAACAGACCAAATTCAGTGATGTTTTTCACTTCACCTTTAATGGTGCTGCCAACTGGTGTTGTTTCCGCGAATTTCTCCCATGGATTGTCCAGGCACTGTTTCAGGCCAAGGCTAATCCGACGACGAGATTCGTGCACTTCCAGAACCATGACTTCAACTTCTTGCGAAGTAGACACGATTTTGCCTGGGTGTACGTTTTTCTTTGTCCAGCTCATTTCTGAGACATGGACAAGTCCTTCAACACCTGGCTCCAGCTCAACAAATGCACCGTAATCGGTGATGTTTGTAACCCGGCCAGTGAATTTAGCCTGTAGTGGGTATTTCGCTTCAAGGCTATCCCAAGGATCTGTCTGAAGCTGTTTCATGCCCAGGCTGATGCGTTGAGTGTCTTTATTCAGATGAATAACCTGAACCTGAACAGTCTCACCAATTGTCAGTGCTTCAGATGGGTGGTTTACCCGGCGCCATGCAATGTCAGTAACATGCAACAGGCCGTCTACGCCACCAAGGTCAACAAACGCACCGTAATCGATGATGCTTTTAACCACACCCTCAAGTGTCTGTCCTTCTTCAAGTGTACCGATAAGTTCAGCGCGAGCTTCTACAGGCCCACTTAGATATGCCACTTCATTCAGCCTGATTATAAGATCATTATCGTCACCATTTGGTTCTTCTTCGGTATCGTCAAGAGCCAGCAAAATATACTTGATGACATCCATCGATTCCAAAATGATTTGGATAACATCAGGGGTAGCATTAAGTTCCCGATCACGAATTTTGCCAAGAACATTTTCAACGGCATGCCCGAGAGCTTCGAGTCTGGGAAGCCCTAAAAATCCACACGTTCCCCTGATCGTATGAACAAGCCGATAAATGTTTTTTATTTGTTCGAGTTCATCGGGGTCCTGTTCCAGTGATGCCAGTGCAGTATCTACAATTCCGACGTATTCATCGGCTTCAGTTAAAAATTCACTGAGTATATTATCCATAGTGTCACTATCTTCCTGCAGCGCAGTAAAATTCTCACTCAAGAAAACATGGGGCTTTTCGCCCAAATTAGTTCTCGCTTACTCCGCCTAAGTGATTTGATCTGCAATTAATAAGCGCAGTACCGAGACTTTCTCAACCTCATGAGAACTTCCGCCAACACCATATAAATCCCTCTTCTCCGCAGTGTCATAGGAACGCAAAAATCACAATACTCGTTTCGTCAAACACTAGGTAATTTCCTAATAATAAGCAAACCAAAAGAGAGTATAACTTCAATCATGTTACTTGCAAACTGGCATTGTCACATTAACTTAGTAGCGAGAAAATTTGTGATGATCTAATCTCGTTCGATGCAAAAGATCTCCTATTCCCGGCATCGCTTTCCACCTCCATTAATTCAACATACTGTCTGGCTTTACGCCCGATTTACACTGAGCTATCGAGACATTGAAGATCTCTTGGCTGCCCGAGGTTTGGATATTTCCTACGAAACGGCTCGTCGTTGGTTTCTGAAATTTGGACCGTCCATTGCTCGAAACTTGAGATCAACCCGACCTACTCCCAATGGTACCTTGCATTTGGATGAAATGGTCGTCGTTATTCGGGGAAAGCGGCATTTTCTATGGCGGGCGGTTGATAGTGAAGGCGAAGTCCTGGAGTTCCTTGTACAGCCAAAACGAAACACCAAGGCTGCCTTAAAACTGATGCGAAAGCTTTTGAAGAAACAAGGTTTTGCTCCAACACGGATTGTAACGGATAAACTGAAATCTTATCACAAAGCATTCCGAACCTTAGGCTTAACTGCTGAGCATGTTGACAACAAGCGATCGAACAATCGAGCTGAAAACTCACATCTTCCGGTTCGTCAAAGGGAGCGAAAAATGCAGAAGTTTAAATCATCTGGGTCTGCCCAGCGATTTCTAAATATTCACTCTGCTGCTTACAATAACTTTTACATCCAACGTCATCTGATCAATCGAACTTTTTTAAAGCAATGCCGCGTCGAAACTTTTGGCGTTTGGGAAACTGCAAGTGCTGCTGCTTGAAAATCATAACTCAATATTATCTGCGTCTATCGCAACTTAATGTGACAGTACCATCTTCAGCTGTTGTCGCGTGGGGCGAAGTTGCCAATGCCCTTCAAACCAATATTGTAGATGGGTATATTAACGCGCCGAATTCAGCACTTAGAACCGGTCACACACAGTATTTGAAGCATTTCACACCTGCAACGCTGTCTCCCTCCGCACGTGCAGTGCTTGTCTCTGAGGATTGGTGGTCAGACTTATCAGACGAAGATCGCGCTAAAGTGGCTGCTGCCATCGATGCCGGTGTCGCCGCCAACCGCGAATGGGTTGTTGAATGGACAAAATCTGTCGCCGGCAAGTTTAACGAAGCTGGGGTAGTGGTCACTGAACTTGAGCCAGGTGAGCGCGATAAAATGCGCGAGCTGTCAGAAGAAATCTTCACAAATGTTCTTTCTGAAGAAGATCTGGCGAAATACAGAGCGGCTATCAAGCAAGTCCGTAACTAGGACCGGAATGATGGGAAATCTGATCATTCGTATCAGTGATGTGGTCGACGCGATTTTTATTCGCGTCGCCCTATTTGCACTGGTCATGCTTGTCTTGGTCGTCCTGCTGCAGGTGGTGGCACGGTATGTATTTTTTCAACCGCCTGTCTGGACGGAAGAAATATCTCGCTACCTCATGATTTGGGCAGGCCTTTTGGGGGCGACAGCTGCGTTCAAAAGAGCTTACGACCCGGCCATTTTTCAGCCTGAAATGAAAGGTGTGTTGAAGGCGGTCTATGGATTCATTCAAAGCCTGGCAGTCGCCATTTTCGTTGCGCCGGTTCTGTTCTACTCATTTGTTGGACCCAGTCTCCGGTTCGATCGGGGGTTCCTGGCGCGCCACATGACGACCTTTTCTGAAACGTTGGACGTATCGACCATATATGTGGCTGTCTCGGTGCCGCTGGCCTTATCTATCATTCTATTACATTTGCTGGCGCGTTGGTTGGCAAAAAACCCGGACACTCAGGAAGGAGAAGTAGATGTCAACTCATGACACCTTAATCCGCAATGCGAGTATTATTGACGGATCAGGTCGAGCCGCCCGCCAAGCTGACCTTGCTATTCAAGGAAACCGCATTGCCGCCATCGGCAATCTTTCGAGCATAACGGCAGAAAAGGTCATTGATGCCGATGGGTTGGTGCTTGCCCCCGGTTTCATCGATGCGCATTGCCATGACGATCGAGCTATTCTTGATACACCATTATTGGAGCCAAAGGTCAGTCAAGGTGTTACGACGGTTATTAACGGCAATTGCGGCGTCAGTATCGCGCCTAGTCAACCAGATCGGCTACATGCACCACAACCCCTTAGCATGATGTTTGCGGAGGGCTTAGAGTGTTTTACAGATTTTAGATCCTATTTCCAGAAATTGGACAATAATCCTGCGGCTGTAAATAATGCCTGTCTTTGTGGGCATTCGAATTTACGCTTTGCTGTTATGGATGATCTAAATCGTACGGCCACACAAAGCGAAATTGTGAAGATGCAGCAGCTGTTGGCAGATGGGTTGGAGGCGGGTGTCTTGGGCCTGTCCACAGGTTTGATTTATCCACCTGCGGCCGCTGCAGATACAGAAGAAGTGATCGAAATCTGTAGTCTTCTGGGTAAATACAACGCGTTATATGTCACCCATATGCGCAATGAGGGGGATAATGTCATTGACGCCGTGGAGGAGGCCCTCCGGATTGGAAGGGATGCCGGTGCGTCGGTTGTGATCTCTCATCACAAATGTACGGGTCCTGCAAATTATGGAAAATCCACAATAACCTTGAAAATGATTGAGGAGGCACGAAAACATCAAACCGTTGCGCTTGATGCTTATCCCTATGATGCCAGCTCAACGATGTTGGACCCGGAGCGCGTAGAGAAATGTTCGCAGGTTATTATTACGTGGTCGGATGTGATACCGGGTGCCTCTGGTCGCGACCTGGCAGATATCGCTGCCGAGTTGGGCTGCTCATCTAAAGAGGCCGCGGAGCGCCTTGTCCCGGGCGGTGCGATATATTGTCAAATGAGTGAAGAGGATGTTCAACGCATTCTTGCCTATCCGGAAACAATGATTGGCTCTGATGGCATTATTCAGGATGTTCACCCGCACCCGCGTGCCTGGGGTACGTTCCCACGGGTGTTGGGCCATTATTCACGTGATCTGGAGCTATTTCCCTTAGTGGAAGCTGTTCGCAAGATGACGTCGTTGACAGCGAAAAATTTTGGAATTCAAGGGCGTGGTTTGCTGCAAGAAGGGTATTTTGCCGATCTTGTCTTGTTCGATCCGGAAACTGTTATTGATGTTGCAAGTTTTACAGATCCGTGTCAGCCGTCAAAAGGTATCGAAATGGTGTTTTCAAATGGCACTCCCATTTGGAAGAATGGCATGGCGACGGGCGCGCGGCCGGGCGAAACCCTACGGCGGCATTGATATTGTTCTGCGTGATACGGCTACAAGCAGGCTGATTGTCACGAGTGACGTGGTAACTGGGAAGGGGGAGGCGGATACATTCGGGGCCTCTTGTTAGATGGGTGTCGGCCCCTGCGGTTAGCCTGTACCTATCCGTCTGACCTCTATCTTCTTTCAAGTACCAAGCCAACCGGTCGGCGTCAAATAAATTTCAATTCTGCCTTTGTCTCATTGTAATCTAACAGGCTCACATGATTTGTGGAACACTGTTTAAACGGTTGAATTATTTTCCTATTAAACCCAATGAATGCGGCATTTGGGTGAGGGATTTATCTGGCTTGTTGGTAATTTGCATTTGCACTAAACAGCAAATAAATAAGGGTCCCTCTCGGGGCCCTTTTTTGTTGGTCAGAGTGACGTCCAGAATTCCTCATACGCTGGATTTGCGCTTCACGCCTTAGCGATTACAAAATCTAAATACGGATAATCTAGATGAATGATTGGGTTGGTGAACCCTAATTCTTATAGCTCATCGCACATTCGTTTTATTATCTCGTATCTTATAGGTGATTTGGTCGCCAAATCCGCGAATTGTTTCTGCCTTTTCATTTTCCAGCATAAATTGATCTTTCAGGAAATCATGAACAACAGCGTTAGTTGTGATTTCCATCGGTGCGGAACATTCCTGCAGGCGCGAAGCGAGGTTCACTGCGGGACCAAAAATGTCGTAAACATATTTTTGGATGCCGACAACCGATCCCACAACAGGTCCGCTTGCGATGCCAATGCGACACCGCCACTGATTTGGATGGCCTTGATTGCGGCGCTCAAGATATCGAATGAACCGAATTGCCGTATTGGCAACCGCTTTTGCGTGGTCTGGAGTTGGGTCTGGAAGGCCAGATACCGTGATATAAGCATCGCCGATTGTTTTGATCCGCTCACAGCCGAATTGCTCACCAATTCGATCAAAAGCGCTATATATATCATTGAGCTCGCTAACCGTGACGCTGGGGTCCGCAGATGCTGCCATCTCGGTAAAGCCGACAAAATCAAGCATAAGAACGGATACAGGATCGTAGAGCTTTGGCGTTACAACGCCGAATGTCTTGAACTCTTCATACACTGAGCGCGGCATCATATTGAGCAACAGTTTTTCAACCTGCTCTTTTTCTCTTTTAATCTCTCGCGTATTTCGCTCTACCATTAACGAATAACTGTCGATCATGGATTCAAGTTCACGGATACGCGAAATATTCTGGCAAACGGCAACAATCAGTTCGCCTCCGTTCTCAGTCGCGAGTGTCAAGTCAATCGCAAATGCCATCATTCGGCGTTTACGTTTGTAATTGACTTCTGCTGTAAACTGTCCGTCCTGCTTGAGTATTTGCGTCAACTCAGCAGCTTTGAAATCCGGCAGAAGTAATTCCAGTGTGTTTTGTTCAGGCTGCGGAGAAAACCAGTCAACAAATGTATCATTCATAAAACGAAATTCGTGGGTCTCCGCATCGAGAAGAGCAACACCAACTCCGATGGCTCGCAGCAGTTGTTCGTTAATAGCTTCGATCGACATGGTACTTATCCAACAATTAGGTGACGTTTGGTTTCAAGAGCCGCCATGACCTCGTCATTATCGGCTTCGTCAAATCCGAACTCTCTCAGCGTATCCGATAGGATCGTTTTCACGATGGTATAGTGAGTATCACTAATCGACAGATGGCGATGTAGCTTTTCCAGTTGGCTATCTGAATAAGAGGAAGGCCCCCCAAGAATAGAAGCTATAAATTTTGTCTGGTGGTCAACCAGTTTCGGAATGTCGACATCATCGAAGAAAGGTCCGATGTCATCGTCATCCAAAAGGACATCGTAAAATCGTAAAACAACTTTGCTGATTACCGAAAAACCACCATATTTTTCGAATAGTGTTTGCCCTGACATTTTTTTTATTACCCCAGAATTTGCCAATTTGCTTGGCACTAAATTAATATTAAACAAAAGTGATAAAAACGACCACATAAACTTTCGAGGTTGGCGGTGTTTATATTGTTTAAGTGTTTTGTATACTTGCTCTTCGTGTCGTCGGGCACGGGCATGTCGCTGAGCGCGGAACCCGTAATCCATATCTCGCTGTTCAAAATAGCCCGTATTCCAGTTTGTAGAGCGATGAAGATTGTAATGCATGTCTCTCTCCTGAACTCAAAAGTTTGATGTCTGTACGGTTGTTGAACTGGCCCGTCCGGGCACTTTGCTTTTTCGATGCAAAACCTGATCTAGCCAGTTTTCGTATATTTGCCGCGCATGCGACTGCCAAACAGGTAATTTGGGACCGTTTGTGGCCCGAATTAAATGGTTGTTATGAGGTTCTGCCGGATTTAGACCTTTTGCTTTATCGCGATTGAATTCGGCACTTAGGGTGTCATTTTCATACTCAAGGTGATTGAACATGTAAGCCGTGTTAGAGGTTTCTTCAAAAACGAGGGCGACGCCAGTTTCTGAACTTCCAGCAACGAGCTCTAAGTCACAATTTAAAAGCAGATCGCTGACCCAAATATCACTATGGCGGGAAACCGGTGTCAGAAATTTTTCGGGCATTTCGTGCATCAATGGCGAGCAGCTATCCAAAATCTCTTGTTCAAAGATACCGAATGCTTTTTCTTTCAAGATTTTTTTACGCACCCCGTGGCTATGATAAAGCGCTGCCTGGGCGGCCCAACAAATATGAAAAGCGGAAATTCGTTGCGAGCGAATATGGTCGAGAATTTCTGAGAATTCTTTCCAAAAATCAACTTCCTCATAAGGTAAAAGTTCAATAGGAGCGCCCGTTACGATAAGCCCATCCAATTGGTTCAATTGATCTGCAGTCGCTTCCTTATAGTATTTGTTTAGATGATCTTGTTGTGTGGATTTGCTATGGTGTGTCGTCAGCTTTAGGAGAACCAATTCAATCGAATGGGCACTCAACCCAAGTAAACGGGCAATTTGTCGCTCAGCGACGGGCTTGACTGGCATGAGGTTAAGCAATCCAATCTTGAAGCAATGTTCGGGCACATTTGATGTGATGTGAACGCCTTCTGCTTGTAGGCTGTTCTCACAAGTTAATTGGATTTGGGTATGAACTGACATTTTCGTCTCCGTAGCATAAATGGGGCAGGGCGTGCCTGCCCTCACGTGTGTGATCAGGCCACCTTGTGCTGAGTTGTAGTTGGTATACGGCCGCCATGATCAGTTGCCGCGTGTAAAGCTTGATCCAGATCCGCAAGGATATCGTCGATATGCTCAATGCCGACCGATAGGCGGACGTATCCAGGCGTTACGCCCGTTGCGATTTGTTCTTCTGGCGATAACTGTGAATGGGTTGAAGTTGCCGGGTGGATGGCTAACGAGCGGGCGTCTCCAATATTTGCAACATGATAAATCATTTTAAGAGCGTCAATAAACCGAAGCCCGGCTTCTTGCCCGCCTGCCAATTCAAAGCCAACTAATCCACCAAAGCCACCGGTCAAATAGGTATCTGCCCTGCGGCGGATTTCACCGCTGGTTTGACTTGGATGAATGACTTTTGTGACAGACTTGCTCCGACTTAAATAGTCAGCGACGGTATTTGCATTTGTGCAATGTTCACGCATCCGCAGATGCAGTGTCTCCATGCCTTGAATGAACTGAAACGCGTTAAAGGGACTCATGCTTGACCCAAAATCACGCAACATTGTGACCCGGGCCTTAATGATATATGCAACCGGGCCCAGTGGTTTGGTTGCTTCCGTCCAAACAGCACCATGATAACTTGGATCCGGTGTTGTCAGCATGGGGAAGCGAGATGCGTGTTTTTCCCAATCAAATCGACCGCTATCAATTAACATTCCGCCAATGGACGTGCCGTGACCGCCGATATATTTGGTCGTAGAATAGACGACAATATGGGCGCCATGTTCAATGGGCCGACAGATGATGGGGGCAGCCGTATTGTCCATAATCAGAGGAACACCCATTTCTTCGCCAATATCCGCAACCTCGCGGATTGGAAACACTTCCAGTTTTGGATTGGGGAGCGTTTCTGCGTAGTAAGCGCGTGTCCGATCATCGGTCGCTCTTCTGAAATTCTCTGGATCTACCGGATCAACAAAGCGTGCTTCAATACCAAAGTTTTTCAATGTGTTCGCAAACAGGTTCCATGTGCCACCATAAACGTTCGTGGATACAACGATGTTATCGCCAGTGCCGCAAATGTTCTGGACAGAAAACGCGGTTGCCGCCTGACCTGATGCAACAGCAAGAGCTGCAGCCCCGCCTTCAAGCGCGGCCATACGTTGCTCCAAAACATCAGTGGTTGGATTGCCAATTCGGGTATAAATTGGTCCCATTTCCTGCAGCGCAAAACGGGCGCAGGCACTTTCAACATCGGGAAACTGAAAAGACGTTGTTTGATGAATTGGAACTGCAACAGATCCGGATGCTGGGTCTGCCCGGAAACCTGCGTGAAGTGCAATGGTTTGTGCGTTGTTATATGTTGTCATGGTATTTTCCTTCTCTTGTGTATTGGTTCTTTGAATTAAGCGACCCAACGAAGCTCACGTACGCCGGTGGCACGTTGGTATTCGATTTCTGCAAGGTGGTGCTCGATCCGTGGATTTATCCACTCGGCAGCTGTGACTGGTGCCATATGGGAGAGACCAGGCAGCATTGCGTATCTGCTTTGTGGTATGTTGCGCGACAGGATTTCACAGATTGTCTGTGTAACGGTTGGCGACTCCATACCGCTCATGATCAATGTTGGAACGTGAAGGCTTTCTAATTCCCGACTTGTAAAGGTTTCAGAAAATGCCTTTTCGAAGTTCGCTAATACGGCTTGTGCCAAGGTGGTAAAGCGCGTTTTGTATTTTTCGGGAAGTTTGGACCATGAGCCTTCCCCATTCCAAAAATCGATGAAGGTCGCCATGCCCTTTTCAGGTGTTCCTTTGTTTATTTCGCAAGCTAGTTGTGAGGCAAGTTGCTGAAATATATTGAAACCCTCAGTTTCGCGAATACCGCCGTCTTTTAACAAAGACACCATAACGGGTTCGTAAACGGTGAGGCTTTTGATAAATGACGGAATTGCCGTGGCAACTTTCAAGGCAACCGCGCCACCATAAGAATGACCGATTAAATGGACCGGCTCGTTCAGGCCCTGTATCATTTGAATGATGCCGCGTGCATCCCCCATAATGCCGGACTCATCTGTAGATGATACTTCATAGCCGTAGCCTGGAAGATCCGGTGTGTACATCTGATAGCGCTGTTCAAGTGTCCGAACCAACTCTTTCCATTGAGAGGCGCAGGATGCTGAACTGTGCAGGGCAACGACTGGTGTGTTTTCTTCTAAAATTGGTTTCATCAGATTTCTCCGTTATGCGATTTGCTGTTGGAGAGAGATTTAGAGATCTGACGTTTCAGAAGTTTTTCTACAAGCCCTGAGAATTGCTTCAATTGTTTATGAGGGAAAAATCATAAAAAAGTAGTTTTTTTGTTGGAAAAGTTGGAAAGTAGCGCTGTCGTTGGTGTTTGATCGCTGAAAATGCTGAAAATGCTGAAACAATTGAAACAATCAAGGCGAATTCTGATAACTGATTGAAACACTACAGTGCTAATTCTGAAGCATGAGTAAAAGCAAGATGAAGCCAGTCATAGAAGAAATGGCGCGTCCGGCAACGTCGATGGCAACATTTGATGGTGAGGGGCAGCTCCTGTTCTGTAGTGGAGATTTTGAGGATTTGATCCGTAGTGATCAATCGCTCGCCACGAAAGACCAGCTGCTGAGTGCTTATCTTAATCAGGTATCACATGCCGATCAGCTCAAATTTGATGCCGGCGATCTTGAAGTTACGCAGCTCATTAAACGGTGGTCACAACCAAACTCACCCCCAATTCAAGTTATGACGCAAGGCGAAGACTGGAAACTTCTATCAACGTCTGGCTCGATTGGCGGGAGCGTCAGTTTTATCGCAACGGATATTAACGATCAAAGGCAACAGCTTAATCATGGGCGCCGCGTACTTGCCGATGCGATTGAAGCTTTGTCAGAAGGATTTGCTCTTTATGATGAAGATGGGGATCTGGTCATGTGTAATAGCGAATACCGTGCCATGAATTCGGGCGTCGCTGATTTGCTTGAACCTGGTCTGAACTGGGAAATACTCATGCGAGAGTCTGCGCGCCGGGGTATTTATGCAGATGCCATCGGGCGCGAAGCTGAATGGGTAAATGATCAGCTAAGCAATGGCGGGGAATTTATTCAGGCGTTTGAGCTTAAACATACAGACGGTAAGGTATTTCATGTGTCTGTTCATCCGACGAAACTCGGCGGTTTTGTGGTGACACGAACGGATGTGACCAGCGTGAAAGAGGCGGAGGCGCTTAAAGGGGAAGCCGATGAACTCGTCAATAAGGTGCTTGAAGCGTGCCCGGCGAGTATTCTCATGTCTCGGATCGATGATGGTGGGATTATTTACCGATCACCTGCAGCGCGTGAAATGTTCGGAATGAGTAAATCAACAAAAGATCACTTTGCGGATTCATCTAGTCACGCTGATTTTTTGACGGACCTATTACCTTTTGGCGCCACTGACGACTTCAGAGTTACCTGTATGGCGGAGGATGGCTCAAGTTTTCCGGCATCGGTATCCGCAAGGCTTATTGAATATCGCGGTGATGAGGTTATCGTTTCAAGTACAGTTGATTTATCAGATTTGGTTGAAGCGCAGGCAGAGATTTTGCGAGCAGCGGAAAGACTGACTGATGCTGTGCAAAGTCTTGATGAAGGATTTGCCCTGTTTGATAAAGATCAGCGCCTGGTTACATGCAACGAGTTGTATTTGAAATCAAACCATGCGTTCAGCGAGATTATCACGCCGGGTGTTCACTATGATGAGATTTTAACCCGAAGCCCGGTTCGCCCGGAAGATCCGAATTTACTGGAATATTACGATACTGTGCGACAGCGGCAAGAAGGTGTCCCCGCGCGCGGGCGTTGGGAAATTAAGGAAGAAGATGGTGTCTGGTACTCCACTTCAAATAGTCCCACATCTGAAGGTGGCTTTGTAATCACCCGGCTTGATGTTACCCGACAGAAGCAGATGGAGGAAGAGCAGCGGGCTGCGGACGAAATCTTGCGGCGTGTTCTGGAAGCCTGTCCAGTTCCGATCGTGATGTCGAGAGTATCAGACGGAAAGTTGTTGTTTAAAAGCCCTGAGACAACAGCTTTGCTTGGCAATATTGAATTCTTTTTCGAAGCCTATCTGGATTTTGAAGCGCTGGAAAAATACCGGCAGAAACTCATCAAATTTAAACACTTAAAGAACCACCGATTTAGAATGCAAAAAGCGGGTGGGGAATTATTTTGGGCGTCAGTGTCCTGTCGGATGATTGATTTCAAAGGGGAGCAGGTCATTGTTTCCAATATCCGAGATTTGACGGATGAGCTGGCCTTGGAACAGGAACTCTCAACGCAGCGAGATATTTTATTTCAAAGTGAAAAGATGTCAGCACTGGGAGAACTCCTCGCGGGTGTTGCCCATGAACTGAATAATCCACTTTCCATTATTGTGGGCCATTCTCTAATGCTTCAGGAGGAATTAACTGGCACGGAGAGTAGCCGCCGGGTGACAACGATTAGTACGGCGGCGCAACGCTGCGCGAAAATTATTAAAACATTTCTTGCGATGGCGCGTCAAAAGCCGGCGGATATGCAAGAGGTTGATATGAACCTTGTTGTTGAAACTGCTGTGGACGTGACCAATTACTCTGTAACACAAGGCAAGGTGCGCATTACCGTCAACTTACAAGAGGCACTCCCTGTTGTTCTAGCTGACATTGATCAGGTTACGCAGGTGATTGTAAATTTGATCATAAATGCTGAACAAGCTTTGAGTGTCAATGGCGGCGGGGGCACTATTTCCATCTCATCTGGATATGATGCAAAGCGTAAAGATGTTTTTGTGATGGTTGCTGATGATGGACCGGGAATACCCGAGAAGCTTCGGGCCCGGATATTTGAGCCCTTCTTCACAACAAAGGAAGTGGGGCAGGGAACCGGAATTGGTCTTGCGATATGTCACCGCATTATGGAGTCCCATGGGGGCCGGATATTCGTTGACTCCGTGATCGGTGAGGGGACTAACTTTATTGTTCGGCTTCCAGTAAACAGCGCAAAAAGCACAGATGTTGAAAATCCGGAAATCACCGAAAAAACGGTACTAAATCAGCGAGTTCTGGTCGTAGATGACGAACAGGACGTGGCTGAACTCTTGAAGGAAATGCTTGAACGCGACGGTTTTGAAGTTCATGCCGCTTTCAATGGTATTGACGCACTGGAGCGCTTGCGCAGCGAGGAATATGCTTTGGTTCTCAGTGATTTGAATATGCCGGGACTTGACGGCAAAGGGTTATTCGAGGCTACCAAAAATGAATTGCCAGACGTGGTTCGGAAAATCGGCTTTATCACAGGGGATACTTTGAGCAAAGAAGCAGAACGGTTTCTGGAGCATTCGGGCCGTCCATATCTTGAAAAACCAGTCAGTCCAATTGAGCTGAGAAAACTTATTTCCAGCATGCTAGAGGTTGAAACGAATGAACACAGATAAATCCAGAATACTGATCTGCGATGATGAGGTGGATGTTCGCGAGATGCTCAAAGAGTATCTGGAAAAACGAGGCTTTGAGGTTTTCGAAGCGGGGGATGCACCTTCGCTTCGTAATGTGCTGCTGGAGACGTCTGTTGATCTCATCTTACTGGACATCAATATGCCCGGCGAAGACGGCCTGTCTGTTTTACGCACCTTACGAGATGAAAAGGATATTTTTGTTGTAATGCTTACGGCCGCAGGCGACGTGATCGACCGGATTGTTGGTCTGGAAATGGGGGCCGACGATTATTTGAGTAAACCTGTCGATCTACGTGAACTCGAAGCTCGTCTAAAAGCCGTGCTGCGCCGTAAAGAGAAAAACCAACCGCAAGGAAAAGCTTCTCCGACAATAGATATTGAAGGGCGCATTAATTTCGGACGCTGTACTCTGGATATTAACGGTGCAAAGCTTTTCGATGAAAATGATTTAGAGGTGCCGATTACGGCGATGGAATTTAGTCTGCTCAAGGTCTTTGCCGAAAATCCAAAAAGAGTTCTGAACCGGGACCAGATCCTTGAACAAGCTCATGATCGCGGCTGGGATCCTTTTGATCGCAGTGTTGATATCCGAATTTCACGTCTCCGCCGAAAAATCGAACCCATCCCAGAAAAGCCACAAGTACTCAAAACGATCCGGGGAATTGGGTATATGTTTGAACCTTCATCTTAACCTGATAAGCATATCATGCGGGCACAATTGTTTGCACAATAAGTTGTTACACCGAAGCCCTTCAAATTTATAGAAACGCAGTTGGCGGTTTTTACATCTTGGATACTGGGTATGTGGTTGAGCTGACGCACAAAGTAGCTTCAACATTTTCGGTTCGCTTAGGCCTTATGGTTCAAGTAGTGCGGTGCGTTGGCTTGAAGAAGCTGAACTGCGGTTTCCTGTAATTTTGATATGTATCTGTTTTCTTTGAAATATATAATCACGGGAGATTCAATTTTGTTGGCATGTTCAATAATTGTTACAGGAAAATCCTTGGGGATTATGTGACGTGAAATGATCGCTTCTCCAAAACCAAAATTCACACCATCCAGCAAACCGTAGACGTCATCATAAAAGCGTCGTTCGATATTTATGTCTGTCATTCCCTGCAGGGTGAAGAAGTTGTATGTCGTCATGTCTTCTGCATCGTGATCTAGAAAAACTGACGTGGGATTTGGTTGATTATCAGTGGCGCCGTGGTCAATATGCCGGATATGGACCAGTTCTTCGTTGCCGATATGAATGGATTTCAGGCTTTTTAATGTGAGAGGTGTTGCATCCATTAGGATGAGGTCAACTTCACCGCTTTCAAGCATGGCGGGAAGTTCTCTTAATTCCCGGCTAAAAAACTCTAGGTAAATATCTGAGGGGCTCTGTATTAAAGGCGCGAGTGAGGGCATAACAACAGAACGTAGAACTGAGCTAAAAGTGCCAATCCTTAAAATTCCGCCGGTTTGTCTGGTGCTTCCGGTAATCGTGTCGAGCAATTTCTGTTCTCGTGATTTTAAGTCCTGGACATAATCAAATAAAATATTGCCAGCCTCGGTCAGTCTTATGCCGTCAACGCTTCTAATAAAGAGTGTCGTCTCTACTTCCCGCTCGAGTTTTAAGATGCGTTGAGAAAGAGCTGATTGCGTAATTCGTAAATTAGATGCCGCCAGGCTGAAATTCTTATCGCAAGCAGTTTGATAGAATGCATTTAGGCGATCAGTATTAAGTTTCATAAAGTCCTTAAACCATGCTATCGGCAACGAGAAAAAAAGTATGTACACAGCAAATTAGCTTATTATTAGATAGACTAATAGGCTAATTAAAAATGATAATTTTACTTGTCTTTCAGGTGTTTGGTATTTTCCCCGTCAAATAATATTGTGAGGGAAATTAAATGCCGATGTCTCGAATTAAAAATATTGTGCCCCTATGTGCAGGAGGTGCTTTTCTTTTAATGTCCCTCGATTTAGGGATAGCAAAAGAGGAAAATCCTGGTGCTGGCTACAAAACGACTGTCGATAAAGTCAGTGTTGAGAATACGGGAAAGGGGATGACCCTTCATGTCTCTGCGAAGGGAAATCAATACGACACACTGGATACAAAGACGTTTAGTGCCAGTTATTCTGGAGGTGCAACATGTAAAGTCGGTCGGGATGTTCATTACTATGAGGCCGCAATCTCCGGTGGAAATTCAGGCGCAAGTATATTTGGTAAAAAGAAGGCACATCAATCCATTGGAATCTATACGGATGAGCCAATAAAATGGGATACAGACAGTGGCAAGAAATCGATCGCTGTCTCTAATCGGACTTTATCAGGTCCTGTTCATCCAAAACTTGAAATGGCCGCCCTAGCGAAATGTAACAGTGAGGCTCAAAAAATCGCCAAGCAGCAGAAGATTAGTTTGAGCAAAGCGATGAGCGAAACGCGACAGTTTGATTTGGGGTATAGTTGGTTGGGGAATGCAAGACTGGAAGCGTGGACGGTATGCGGAAAGCCTAGGCTTGATGGTGGGCTTCTCCCTCAAACTTGGTTAAGCGTCATAACCACGCCGCCTAAAGTCAAAGTGACCTGTATGGCTAAGCCCCATCAACCTGGAATGGTCAATGTCTTGAAGCCTGGAAAACTTGATACAAAGTTTGCGGTTACAAATCTGAATTTGAAATCAGATACAGTACAGTATACGGGGACTTGTCCGAAGACAGTGAAATTGACCGTGACCATAAAAGTCAATAAACCCGGCTCAGTCCAGTATAAGTGGAAAATTGGAACCGCTTCATCGATTGCAAAACCCTTGAAATTTGCTGAAAATAAAACCACTCGAAGTCTTACCCGTTCTTTTGATTTGAGTAAAACCGGGGTGATTAAAGGGCAGTTTGTAACTACAGGAGAGTGGGGCTCGAAGACGTCAAATACCGTTGATATCTCAATTACTTGTAAATATCCGGTTTAAACTGTTGAATGCAATTGTAGTGAATTTTCCGGCCAAGTTGAGTCACATCGAAAATTGTGTGCGCCGTAAAAACAGATCTGAGATAAAGCTGAAAAAAGGAACCCATATTGGAACTAGATAGATGCCATAAATATTAAATTTTTTGCATCGAAGCGGTTAGTTCAAGTCTGGGTTCATTTTTACCGAGTTAAGGCGACAATTCTCACCTGATTACGGGCTGAGGACAGGCTTCTATATGTTCAGGCTGTCTCTGAATTTATAATACATGACCGAGGGAGCGAGGAACCAGGGTTTACCTGTATATAATGGGCGTGTTTGGAATTTTACTTTGTTGAACGCCGTCTGTCCCTCTTCAAGGCCAAGCGCTTGCTGTCCAACACGCATTCCCAGGTAACCGGCCATTCCAGCGCCTGAACCGCAATAACCCATGGCGTAATACAGGCCATCGTCATTGCCGGTGTGCATCAGGGTATCAAATGTGAAAGCGACAAACCCCATCCAGGAATGACTGATTTTCGTGTCTTTAAGTTCAGGAAAAATCCACGATAACGACTGATGAAGTTTCGGGCCGGTGATGCGGGGATTGCTTTCACGCAGCGAGACGCGACCGCCAAATACAATGCGCGTGCGATCTGGGCTTGGGCGATAATAATAAACAACTTTTCGGGAGTCGCTAACGATCCGGTTTGTTGGCATCAACCGATCCATCAGGTTTTTTTCAAGGGGTTCCGTGGCAATTACATAACTGCCAATTGGAATAACACGCCTTTGAAGCTTTGGTGTGAGGGACCCTGTATAGCCGTTTGTGGCAATAATAACTTTATCGGCTTTGACTACTCCTTTGGTGGTTTTGACCTCAAAGCCGGATTTTTCCCGGTTGATGTTTTCAGCCTTGCAAAATGAGATAACAGTGGCACCTGCTGCAAGTGCCGTGTTTAGAAGTCCCCGGTGATAGGCCGCCGGGTCGACTGAGCCATGTTTAGGGTACACAACGCCGCCAAAATAGGTGTCTGTGCCCAGCTCCGTTCGTTGTTCGGATCTGGAAATGACGAAAGCCTCATCTTCAAGCCCCGGAATTTTAGTCTCAACGGATTTGGCCAGTTTTTCATATTGCGACGAATTATGGGCGGCATGGAATCGACCAACGACATTGAAATCGCAATCAATATTTTCGGCTTTGATAAAGTCTTCAGTGAATTGTAGAGAGTTTCTGCCTTCCGTATGAAGGGCAAAAGCCATTTCTTTTCCGTGCTTTTTCTCAAGCTGTGTAAATGTGGGTTTGACGCTGGTGCTGACCTGTCCGCCATTGCGGGTACTGGCGCCCCAACCCGCATGCTCGGCATCAATCACAAGCGTTTCTCGCCCGCCGCGGGCGGTCTGTATCGCGGCATGCAATCCGGTAAAGCCAGAGCCGATGATCAAGATATCAACTTTTTCCGGAAGAGGCTTGTCCTCCAATTGCGCGGGGGCTGTCCGCTCCCACCAATAAGGCTGCTCTTTATAATCTTGCGTGAACATATTTAATCCCTTTTGATACCTTAATTGTGGCTTTCCAAAATCATATCGGCAGCTTTTTCAGCGACCATAATGACAGGGGCGTTTGTATTTCCAGACGTTAGTGTGGGGAAAATAGACGCATCGACAACCCGTAAATTGTTTAGCCCATAGATTTGCAACTTTGAATTAACAACATTATCGGCTTCGGTGTTGCCCATCCGGCAAGTGCCGATGGGATGAAAGACAGTGCCGCTTCTGTTCTTTATATCTTCCCTCAAGGCTTCGTCGGTTTGCACATCAGGTCCCGGCTGTATTTCTGCCTCCAATACGGCTTGAAAGGCAGGTGTCGCCGCCAGCTTTCTAAGAAATTTCGATCCCTCTAGAAGTTCCTGCATATCAAATTCTTCGGCCAGATAATTGGGGTGGATAGCTGGTGCGCTGAAGGGGTCAGCATTTTGAATTTCTAAGTGCCCGCGGCTCAGTGGGCGTGTTGGTTGCGCACTGAGGAGTAGGCCAGGAAATGGATCTGGGTTCATCAACGGGCGCTTGCCCGGCGGGGCCTTTGTATAGCTGACGGGAGAAAAGAATATTTGCATGTTTGGTTTGGCCAGATGGCTGTTTGTTTTAACAAAACCACCAGCCTGATTAACGCCCAATGATAAGGGGCCTTGCCGTGTTAGTAAATATTGCAACCCATACCGGAGTTTGCCAAAAAACGGACGTAACTGTTCGTTTAGTGTGGAAACTTTCGAACGATATAAAAAATCGATACAGAGATGATCCTGCATGTTTTTGCCAACTGCGGGCAAATGATGGGTTACCTCAATATTTTTTGATTTCAGATGAGCCCCATCGCCGACGCCCGATAGATTTAACAGTTGGGGGGAGTTGATCGAGCCTGCGGACAGGATAACTTCTTTACCGGCGAGTGCGGTTTCACGTTTGCCTTTGCGGCTGTATTCAACCCCGATCGCAGTTTTGTCTTTAAATAAAATTCGAGTTGCGTGCGCATGGGTGACGACGGTGACATTCGCTCTTTTCCGGGCTGCCCAAAGGTAGGCGCGGGCGCTTGACATGCGGATGCCCTTTTTCAATGTGTTTTGATAGAAGCCGAAGCCTTCCTGAGATTTCCCATTGAAATCGGAATTAAATGCGATGCCGCTCTCTTCACCAGCTTTGATAAAGGTTTGGCACAGTGGATGAAGGTCTTTTGAAACATCAGCGATATGCAAGGGGCCATTGCCACCGCGCCATTCATTAGCACCATTTGAGTTTTGTTCAGATTTTTTGAAATAGGGAAGAACGGATTCCCAACCCCAACCCTCATTGCCAAGCGCTTGCCATTCCTCAAAATCTTCCTGCTGGCCGCGAATGTAGACCATAGCGTTTATTGAGCTGGAGCCCCCTAAAACTTTCCCCCGGGGCCAATAGCTTTTCCGCCCGTTCAGGCTTTCAACGGGTTCGGTTTCATACATCCAGTTAAGATGCTTGTTATAGAAGGCTTTGCCATATCCGATTGGAATCTGAACCCAGGGAGATAGGTCTGATCCACCGGCTTCAAGAATAAGGATTTTATACTTTCCATTCTCGGATAATCTGTTGGCCAATACGCATCCTGCAGAACCTGCGCCGACGATTACAAAGTCAAAATTCGCCATTCTTATACTCATGAACTCAGGGTGGTAAGGTTATCATCATTAGACAGTACGCTAGATAATAAGTGGTCACCTAGATATATCCATTATGATTATTTATTCAGACCAATCTCTAGATTAGGCAAGTGCCTTGAATGTGTCCGCCATGGTTAAAATACTGGTTTTGATTTTGCTAGGGGGAACCGCGCCAAATCCCAACACCAGCCCTTTCTTGTGGATTGGCGATAAGCAGTATCGGCTGATGGGGATGGCGGATATCCCTTTCGCTTCAAGAGCCGTTGAAAGAGAAATTTCATCGATATTATTCTTTAAATAGCCAACAGTATGAAGTCCGCTTTGCGTTGGTTGTAGATCAAAATGATCCGATAGATGCTGTTTTGAGAGCTCCATTAATGTTCGATAGCGTTCTGCATAAATTGCCCGCATCCGCCGGATGTGGATTGCGAAAAAACCTTCGTCCATGAAATCCGTGATGACGGCTTGTGAATGTGTTGGAATGCCTTGCTGAAAGGAATTGAAAATTTGTTCAAATGCGTTGATTAAGCCCAGTGGGGAAATGATAAATCCAATGCGAAGTGATGGGAAAAGGCTTTTTGAAAAAGTGCCGATGTAAATCACGCGATCTGTTGTATCGACGCTTTTTAGCGTGGGGACTGGAGGGCCTTCAAAATGAAACTCGCTGTCATAATCGTCTTCAACTATCCAGGCGTCGGCATCTTCGGCAGCCTTTAGCAGGGCAAAGCGGCGCTTTAAACTCATAATCACGCTTAAGGGTTGCTGATGCGACGGGGTGACAAATGCAATCTTGAAATCAGGCGCCTGTTTTAATCCTTCGCTGACAGAAAGACCTTCTTCATCCACATTCACTGGGATCATTTCTGCGCCGTTTGCAATAAAGCAGTTTCGCGCGCCAATGGCCCCCGGATTTTCGATCCAGACCTTATCGTCTTTGTTCAGCAGCATACTGCCAATTAACTGAAAAGCATGTTGGGCGCCGCCGGTTATAAAAATTTGATCGGGTCGACACTGAATACCCCGGCTTGCATTAATATGAGAGGCAATCGCAGTGCGGAGCCTTTCATATCCAAATGGATAACCGTACCCCATCACTTCACTACGATTGCTACGCCAGTGTTTGGCCGAAAGGCGGGACCATTGCGCCATTGGAAATTCATCAAGGGCCGGCAGACCTGTGATGAAACATCTGGGCTCTCGAGGTAGTTTTTTGCGCGATACCAGATCAGGAATCGCCTGCTCCATTGCTTTGGACACGCGAAGGGGCAGGGTGTGGGGTTTGTTGCCGGGTTGCGTGCGGATTTTTTGCAGTGTTGGACGTTCCTCCTGCATCACGTCACTGACATAAGTACCGGCACCGGATCTTGCTTCGAGCAGACCTTCTGCGATTAATCTTTCTAAAGCATTGATAATTGTGGTTCGGGAAACGGCTAATTCGTTGGCGAGCGTGCGGCTTGCGGGTAATCGTTCGCCAGCTTTTAACCCTTCGCTCAGAATGATTTCGCGAATTCCCATGTAAATTTGTGTGCTGATTTTCTTCTTCGAACTCTTGTCTATGGTGATAGACGAAAGCAAGGCGCCACCAGTGTGTTTCATTTTTTGTAAGCCACTAATTTTCAAATTGGTATTTAGTATTTTACATAGTGGACCTATTCGTCAAACCAATTTTTGCTATGGTTTTAAGAGATCACTATGTAAATTTGGATGGCCCGATGAAGATAAAGAGCATTGAAACCTTTACAACGGAAGATGTTTGCTTCGTACGCGTAACAGCAGAAGACGGCTTGCAGGGGTGGGGACAGGTTGCGCCCTATTATGCGGATATTACGGCTCAGGTGATCCATCGGCAGGTTGCGCCCTATGCGCTGGGGCAGAATTCGTTGGATATCGAATATCTGGTCGACCTTATCCCAGAGAAGGAACATAAATTTCCCGGATCCTATATCAAGCGGGCTATTGGGGGGCTGGATACGGCGTTATGGGATCTACGGGGCAAGCGCGAAGACAAAAGCGTTTGTGAATTGCTCGGGGGCACTCCTGGCGAAATTCGCGCTTACGCATCGTCGATGAAGCGCGACATTACACCAAAGGATGAGGCCGCGCGATTTGCCCGTTTGCGGGATGATTATGGGTTTGATGCCTTCAAATTCAGAATTGGCGCGGAATGTGGTCATGACGAAGATGAATGGCCGGGGCGCACCAGTGAAATTGTTCCAACCATTGCCAAAACTCTCGGCCGTGATGTGGCTTTGCTTGTTGATGCCAACTCTTGCTATTCACCGGCAAAGGCCATCGAAATCGGACGGATGCTGGAAGATAACGGCATTTCCCATTTTGAAGAGCCATGCCCTTACTGGGAATTTGACCAAACAAAACAGGTGACGGATGCGTTGTCCATTGATGTTACAGGCGGGGAGCAGGATTGCGAAATTCCAACATGGCGAACAATGATCCGGGATCATGTTGTTGATATTATTCAACCCGATGTTTGTTATCTTGGGGGTATGACGCGCACCATGCGGGTCGCCAAAATGGCAGAAGACGCTGGGATGAAGGTGACACCACATTCCGCCAATTTGACTTTGGTCACCCTGTTTACAATGCATTTACTGAGGGCCATTCCAAACGCAGGCAAGTATCTGGAGTTTTCGATTGAGGTCGAAGATTACTATCCTTGGCAATATGATCTTTTCTCCAATTCGATGTTTGACATCAAGGATGGGAAAGCCACGGTTACAGATGCTCCGGGTTGGGGCGCTGTTATCAATCCTTCTTGGCTGGAAAAATCCAAATATCAGATCAGTGAGGTCGCTTAATGTCAGTCGCGTTAGACCAACTGGTTGCAGAAGCACTTTCAACCGGCCGCATCGCAAATCTTCCAAATCGCCATTTTATTGATGGCGCGTTTTTAGCGTCGCAATCAGGCGCAGAGATGGAGAGCTTTGATCCCGGGAGTGGTAAGGCCTTTATTTCTTTTGCCAGCGGCGAAGAAGCGGATGTTGATCACGCGGTGATGGCGGCCAAGAGAGCCTTTGAAAAGGGGTGGGGGCAATCTGCACCCGTCGAGCGCGCGCGCATTTTGCAAAAAACCAGTGCGCTGATCCTTGAAAATATACACCGGCTGGCCGTGGCCGAAACTTTGGATAGTGGAAAGCCCCTCCGCGATGCATTGGGGGATGTGCGCGGAGCCGCCCGGGCCTTCGAATATTATGCGGGGGCTTGCGATAAGCTACAGGGAGACACCTTCCCCTTGGGGCCAAATTATCACAGCTATAGTTTCTATGAGCCAGTCGGTGTGACAGCGCATATTATACCGTGGAATTTTCCCATTTCAACGACGGCCCGAGGGGTGGCGCCGGCGTTGGCTGCGGGATGTAGCATTGTTGCAAAACCCGCAGAACAGACACCGCTTACGGCATTAATCCTTGCTGAATTGCTAAACGAAGCGGGTCTGCCCGCAGGCGTCTATAATGTGGTGACTGGAACGGGGGCTGCTGCTGGTGCGCCGCTTGTTGCGCATCCGGACGTTGATCATATCACCTTTACCGGTTCAGTACCCACCGGAATAAATGTCATGAAGACTGCCGCGGATAATGTGACACGCGTTATTCTGGAGCTTGGCGGGAAGTCTCCGATTACTCTTTTGAAAGATTGCAATCAGGATGCCGCACTTGAAGGGGTGCTCGGCGCGATCTTCGAGCATGCGGGGCAGGTCTGCTCTGCCGGATCACGTCTGGTTATTGAGCGATCTATACATGACGAATTTATGGCAAAACTGGTTGCAGCGACCAAGTCGATGACGATCGGACATGGACTAAAAGACTTAGATCTTGGTCCCGTAAGTTCTGAGATGCATTTGGCGCGGATATCAGAACATCTTGAGAATGCCAAACGGCGTGGGCTGGATATTGTGACGGGCGGTTCTGTTATCGATGACCCAAGTGTTGGGTCGGGCTGGTATGTTGAACCGACAATCATCGATAATGTGAAAAGTTCGGACCCAATTGCGCAAGAGGAAATCTTTGGTCCAGTCCTTGCGGTGCAGGTGGTCGATGATTTTGATGCAGCCGTTGAGACCGCAAACAACAGTGAATTTGGGTTGGTGGCGGGGGTCTATACGTCCAGCTTTGCCAAGGCCAATCAATTTGCACGGGATGTAAATGCCGGACAAATCTTCATCAATGAATATTTTGCTGGGGGTGTAGAAGTTCCGTTCGGAGGTAACAAGAAGTCTGGATTTGGGCGCGAAAAAGGCATGGAGGCTTTGAAAAGCTATAGCAAAATCAAAAGTGTAGCCGCAAATATCACTTTAATGGACTAGGTGGTCTTGCGGAGGGGGATTATAAAATTGGTATGCAGAAAGTCCGGAAATGGATCTTTAAAACTGCTGATTTTAGTTCAGGCTTAATAAAAAAGGTAGCTTTGCTCGCAAGCAATTGTGGGTATCGATTTTAATTAACAGGGATTATTCAACGGAGGCGAATGTTATGAATAAGAAAAATGTATTTAAAAAAGCGATAATAGCCACAAGCAGTTTTGTATTGTCAGCTGCAGCAATTACAGGCGCTTCGGCCAGCGATCTAACGGTTGCGTCATGGGGTGGATCCTATCAGGAGGCGCAAAGTAAAGCGTTGTTTGTACCAGCTGCAAAGGCAATGGGGATTGACGTTAAAGAAGAAACTTATGGCGGCATGTCAGAAGTCCGCGTAATGGTTTCAGCAGGTGCAGTGACCAAAGACATTGTATCCAGTGGATCAGGCAGTGCGGCCCGCGCCGCGGCAGAGGGACTTCTTGAAAAGCTTGACTATAGTGTGATCGACGTTTCGACATTTTATCCAACGTTGAAAACAGATTACTGCGTTGGCGGTGACGTGTTCTCAACCGTTATGGCTTGGAATACAAAGACCTATCCAGACAATGCACCCAAAAGCTGGGCAGATTTCTGGGACGTAGAAAAATTCCCGGGAAAACGCGCATACCGCGGAAAAATTGCGGGTGCACTTGAGCCAGCATTGCTGGCGGACGGCGTTCCAATGGATAAAGTCTACGAGGTTCTCTCGACAGATGAGGGAATCAAGCGGGCGCTGGATAAAATTCGCGAATTGAAACCCCATATCGCCGTTTGGTGGAAGTCGGGTGCGCAGCATGCTCAGTTGATGAAAGATGGCGAAGTCGATATGACAACAGGCTGGAATGGTCGCTTTGATGTGGCCGCGAAAGATGGCGCAAAAGTTTCATATACCTTTAATCAGGCGTTGTTGGACTATGACTGTTTTGCCATTCCAAAAGGTGCGCCAAACAAGGATCTGGCAATGAAATTCCTTGCTGAAATCAGCAAACCAGAACTTCAAGCCAACCTGCCAAATTACATTACGTATGGCCCAACAAACAAAGCGGCATACGAAATTGGAAAAATTGATGAAAAACTTGCGCGTAAGATGCCCTCTCATCCTGACAATGCAGCAATGCAATTGCCAATTTCATTGGAGTGGTATTCTAAGTACGAGCAAAAAGCGGCAGCAATGTACCAAGACATGCTCACTGAATAGAGTTTGATCTGTTAGAAAGGGAACGTCCAAAAATTGGGCGTTCCTTTCGTCTTTTTGTTTACAGGGTTTTTTTGAAGGGGAGCATAGATGTCTCAGTCTAGTGGTTTAAGTATTTCCATATCGGGCGTAACCAAGCGTTATGGCAATATGTATGCCCTGGATCATGTGGATCTGGAGATTGAACAAGGTGAATTTCTCACCCTGCTGGGGCCATCGGGTTCTGGCAAGACAACGTTGTTAATGGCATTGGCTGGTTTTACCCGCCCTGATCACGGCAGTATTAAGTTTGGTGATGAGGAAATTATTCTAAAGCCGCCCCACAAACGCGGGGTTGGTATGATGTTTCAAAATTACGCACTGTTCCCTCATATGACAGTTGCGCAGAATGTGGGCTATCCCTTGCGACTTCGTAAGACCAGCAAGGAAGAAATTGGAGAGCGCGTTGAACAGGCGCTGGAGACGGTGCAATTGGCGGGATATGGGGAGCGGCGCATAACGCAGCTTTCTGGTGGTCAGCGTCAACGCGTGGCGCTGGCTCGCGCAATTGTTTTTGGCCCCCGAATTCTATTGATGGACGAACCTTTATCCGCACTGGATAAAAATCTGCGAGAGCATATGCAGATCGAGCTCCGCAGCCTGCACGAAAAGCTGGGCATGACCACGGTGTATGTGACCCATGATCAACGCGAAGCCCTGACCATGTCTGATCGGATTGTTGTGATCAATCACGGGCAATTGATGCAATGCGCAACACCTCGCGAATTATATGACAAACCGGCAAATAAATTTGTCGCCGAATTTATTGGTGAGTCTGCTTTTCTGAAAGTAACAACCGTTGGGGACCAAATATTATTCAATGGTGAACCGCTGGAAGTGGGAAGTAAGCCCGCGAGCCGGGAAAACCTGCTTCTTATGATCCGCCCTGAGCGGCTGATGGTTATGGTTGATGGTCAAAATACAGCGAATGCAAATATATTTGAAGTCACCGTAACGCAGGTTGTCTATCAAGGCGAAACGAAGCTTATTTATGTCCTGCTGCAAAACGGTGAAACCCTCAGTATGCGGCTAAGTACGCGGAGCGGTCAGCCCCAGAACGAGATCAATAAAGGGGACAAGATCAATCTGGTGCTGCACAAAAATGATACAACCATCGTCGAAGATGGAGGGTATTAGAATGTCGGCTTCCCGCGCAATCAATGCCAATGAGAAAGCCTTAAAAGACAACGCATCGCGTGAGCGCTGGATGTTGCTGGGGCTTTCTTCTCCGGCAGTGTTGATTGTACTTATCGTAATGGTTCTGCCTGTTGGATGGCTGTTTTATCTTTCATTTATCGGCAGTGAAGGCAGCTTTTCTTTGGAAAATTACCAGAGGATGCTCGACAGTAAAGCGTATGGTCGTATTTTCATGACGACCTTTAAGGTGAGCTTTTTAACTACCGGGTTGTGTATTCTGATCGGATACCCCTTATCTTATTTTCTGTCACAACTACCGTCAAAAGCCGCTAATATCTGTATGTTGGCGGTTCTGCTGCCCTTTTGGACGTCACTTCTGGTGCGGACCTATGCCTGGCTGGTTCTGCTACAACGAAATGGACTGATTAATCGTTGGGGTATGGAGCTTGGGCTTTGGGATGAGCCGCTAAAACTTGCGCATAATCTAACGGGTACGTTAATTGGTATGGTCCATATTATGTTGCCGTTTCTTATTTTGCCGCTCTATGCGTCGATGAAGGCGATCCCGCAAGATTACATGAAAGCCTCGGCAAATTTAGGCGCTTCACCGTCTCAATCTTTTTGGAAAGTTTTCTTTCCTCTGTCTTTGCCGGGATTGATGGCTGGCTCTCTGATCGTTTTTATTTTGTGCCTCGGTTTCTTCGTGACACCCGCAGTTTTGGGCGGTGGCAAGGTTATTATGGTTGCCATGCAGATCACGAGTAATATTGAGCTTTTCTTTAACTGGGGGGCTGCCAGCGCATTGGGGGTTGTTTTGCTGCTGATGACTGTCGGAATTCTTTTTGTTGCGTCGAAATTGTTGCGATTGGACAATGTGATCGGTGGAGGGCATTAAGATGAGCTGGTTCAATAAGGCTGCATCGGAAACTCAAATCACGCATGGACAGCGGAGCTGGCTCTATGTTCTTGCCGCTATCATCATGTTTTTAATGGTTGTACCAACCTTGATCGTTGTACCAATGTCATTCTCAGCATCGCAGTATCTGGAATTTCCACCAAAGGAATGGTCTCTGCGCTGGTATGAATTTTACTTTAACTCAAACGCCTGGATTTCTGCGACGATCACTTCCTTAAAAGCGGGGCTTTATACGATGCTGTTGGCCACGCCGGTTGGCGTCATGGCAGCCTATGGGTTATTCGTATCGTCTCATCCATTGACCCGTACTTTATACGTGCTTCTGATAACGCCAATTATGGTACCTGTCATTTTGATCGCGATCGGCTCATTTTACGTCTATGTTCAGATCAAGATGGTCAATTCAATGATTGGTCTGGTGGTCGCGCATACGATATTAGCATTGCCCCTCGTTTTGATCGTCGTAACATCCGCGCTGAAAAGCTATGATATGAGTCAGGAAAATGCGGCGCGTAGTCTTGGGGCGTCGCGGTTTGTGGCCTTCATGACGGTTACCTTGCCGCAAATTCGTTTCTCCGTTATCACCGCGGCATTATTATCTTTCCTGACGTCCTTTGATGAAGTCATTGTCGCTATGTTTGTCTCCGGTGGTGATAACGCGACATTGACCCGAAATATGTTCAATGCGCTGCGCGATCAAATCGATCCAACAATCGCCTCAATTTCGACAATTATGATCGTTGTATCTTCGACGCTTCTGATCCTTGCGCAGGTCTTTGGTCGGGGCAAAAACACCTAAGAGGCGTGTTTCCAGTTTTCAAAAAATCAATAAGGTAACATGATGAGTGTAAATGCAATAACGCGACTGACTGCGGACGCGGTGGAAGATCATCTGTATTATGATGAAGACGGTATCACCGTTGGTATTTTTCAGACGAACGCGTTTGGCGACCAGCTCGCCCCAACTGCGGCCGAACAATTTATTCACGTTCTGCAGGGGACGATAAAGGTTGAGCGCAAAGACGCGAATATCGACGAATTTACGTCCGGGCAAACCTTTGCGATTCCAAAAGGGTTAACCTGCCGGGTAAGTGCTGCAAAAGGCTCTAAATTTTACCTGATGTCATATGACGATTGTGATGCCGCCGCGCATGAGAATGTTGAGGAAATCGGGATTATATCCCTGAACCCATCCGATGCTGTTGAAGAATTGACTATTGCGGATACCAGTCAGTTTGTTGGGGCTATTCCAAAGCATTATAAACATGGGTATTACACGGATACGTCTGGCCGTTTTCTTGTTGCCAAGTGGGATAGTGATGGTTTTGAAAGGGATGTTGCTCCGTTTAATCGCCATGAACTCATGATTTTCTTAAAGGGGCGTGTCACGCTATCTGATGGTCAGAGCACTTCAGAAACTTTTGCCGCATCAGATGTGGCTTTTGTCCCCCATCTAGCCCCCTATAAATGGAAAAGTAGCGAATATCTGAGCAAATTCTATTGCATCGTTATGCCAGGAAAATGATACAAAATTCCCTTCATTTAAGGCTAGATTTTATGTCTGTGACAAATAGCAAGAAAAGATAGTTGCATTATTCAAAGCCAAGAAAATAGGGTCCCAATTGGGGCCCTATTCTATGGTCTCACAGACGATTTGTAGATTAGATCATTTCAAATGGTCTTGGGGTAAATTAAGTGTGACAAAGCTAGGAAAAGATATAATCCTAAAAAACTGTGCCACAGCTTAATAAAAAAGATTATTTAGGGATTTAAGAAAACGAAGAAAGATGCGCTTTAATATTTAAGATAGGCTAACCTGTCTTATAAAGATTTGAGAAGTTACGTAGGACCCATAACCTTGAAAAACGAGCTGCAACATATAACTGGCGGGACAATAACTGGCTATCTCGTGTCTGGTCGCGGTTATGGCGCAAACATGGTGAAGGCAAACCACCATATTGTTGCAGAAAAACTGAATGCTAACCCCTATCCGGGAACATTAAATATTGTTTTGGATGCACCGCTTCTCTTAAAAAAGGCACATAAACTTGATGCAAAAGGAAAGTTATTTGGTGTGCCGGGCACTATAAATGACATTCCGTGCCTTTTGTACCGGTTTAACTATACTCCACTACATGTGTTGGAAGTAATCGCGCCCGTACATTTGCGTGATACGCTTGGCCTGAAAGATGGGCAAGAGATTAATATTTCTGTTTCTGAAGAAAATATTGCACCTCCGGCACCATGGCGATGTCGCTTATGGGAACTGTTCTATAAAGATCGATTGGAAGCCTACTATGATGATTATTTGAATAAATTATTTGTCAGCAGTGGGATTAAAATTTTTCATAAGAAAGCCTGCCAATCAAAAAAAGAGTTTATGTGAGACTATGATTTCAAACTTTCCTTTAGGTGCACAAAAAGAAGATCTAACCTGTTTTGCGATTTGGGAGCATGGTCGCTCAAAAGAAACGGAGATAATAGAAGATCTGGAAAAACATTTTGAAATACTAGGGGTGTTTCATGTTTACTGGACTGAGCAGCACTATAATAGAAATATTGCCCGGTTATATGAAAACGCAGAGCCGACAAATCCCTTTTATAAGTATAACAAGAAAATTGGTAAGCCTCCTTTTTGCTTTATTATTGTTCGAGACCTTGCTCCCATATACACCTATATGAGAACTGTTTCAGGGGCGATTGAAGCGGTTAATAAAAACGTTATTAAACGGAAGAACGAATTTCGCACCTGGTTCGAAAAACCTTATCAAATTCATAGTAGCTGTAATTTTAATGAATTCTCTTCGCAAGCGGCTTTAATTCTTGGAATGCAAACCCTTGAGGCAACGTTGAAAGGCCAGAACAAGGGACGTATCATTGAAATAAAAAAAGATCTGGAGGGGGCTGGTGGCTGGCAGAATTGGCAGGAGTTATTATCAATTCTGAATTATAGCGCGCACTATCTTATCTTAAAGGATTCAAATGTCTTATTAGACCAAATGCAGGTGGGCCAGCTAGAATTCTTGTGTAATAATTTCCAATCGTTTGCCTCAACCGCCAATATTCAACAAGATTTATCAAGGCCCTTTAGCGGGACTGTATCGGTGTCCGGTCAAACCCATCATATAAATATAAGATTTATTGGTGACGGGTATTTTGCAAGTTCCTGGGAAAAAGATATGCTGGATCGCAGGGTTATTGATCAAGATGTTTATACTCCCTGCACAGAAGATTTTTTCTTTAGTCTGCTTTATCATACGAAAATACACCAAATAAATCTGAACGATCTGCATGTGCAGGTGCTTAAAAAACTGGCTGCAACGCTAGAATTTGATTGGTTCCCATCTGAAAAGATGAGCAGCAATCAAGACATTGGGTCTATTTTATCTGGCTATATGCGAGCCAATAAATACTACTATGAAAGGCCTATCGATCAGAATGTTCAGGTAAATTCCTCTGCTGTAAAATATTTGCCAAAACTAGAAAATATTGGCCTGAGTAGAGGAGAGCAAAGAAAACGGAAATGGAAAAGTTTCCTTAAGAGATTGAAACACAAAATTCGTGCTCACTTCAGGAAATCCAGTTAAACGATAATATTCGATTGTTATGCTATTTATTTCATGAACTTCAGCGCTTCGGGCGCCAAGGTTGAAAGATACTCATAAGTTTCGTGCGTATTATCGCTTGTATGTACGAAATTGGCACGCAGTTCTTTTGGGAACTTGTTGTTAATGTTAGCCCGCCATTTATATTTTTTAAGTACGCGCGCATTTTCTACAAATGGCTGTTGTCTCATTTGTTTGCGCGACATCTTAAGCGGCTTGGGGTCATGAACAAGGAACAGATAATACGGTTTGCCAGCCGCCGCCCTCCAATCGTTACCAGCGGTCCAATTTCCACCACGAATTTCAGTTGATGCCTTATTACGATCACTATCTGTTAGCTCTTTTTCATAAAGAACTTTGAAACCCATTTTTTTCAAATCTTCTCTGAGCTTCTCTAATATCCCCCATTCCTTTACAATATCCCGTAACAAAATGGCGGTATAATCACCTTTGAAACTTTTGGATTTAGAGGCATTCTTTTTAACGCGCTCTTTTAACCAGTCATTGTTGATAGAGAATTTAGCAATTCGGTCCGCAGGCGGTAACCAATTTTCCTCTTCTAGGTAAGTGGCTAGGTCTTCAAGGTTTAGCGCAACATCTAGGCCAATTTTTTCTTTCAGCGGTGCTAAAACTTTGTAAAATCTGTTTTCTGTATCAATAGGATCATTTGCCGTTTCCGGCAGTCCAGAGGCCGCACCTTTATCAACCACAGCATGATAAGAAAGAGAAAGAAAATAATCTTCATCAGAAGGCTTAAAGCCACCGTTGTCAGTCAATGGTTGTCGACTTTTTAGGATTTTGCGACTTATCTTCGGAGGGAAATAAGCCATCTGGTCTGCTTTTATGGATTCGTTTCCACCTACGGAATGCATATGTAGCATCTTGCGGCCAACCATCCCGCTTAAGCTTTCTGTGACTTTACTAATGTCCTCATCCGCGATCAGAATATCCAAATCTTTCATTGGTTTATTCTCAATGATTTTGTCATGCCACCGCAATGCGACATAGTTGATGCCCATGTCATCAATGAACCTCAGGAAGTCCATTGGTGACCAATCACTAGGGTAATAATCATATTCACCGTGTCTTTTCTTGTTAGAGTAAACTTTAACTCTTAGAAAACGGCGTTTGGCACCATCGGCTGTTTCCAATGTCACAATTGAATTGGGTCGTATGCGCGCGCGTACAAGGTAACGAAGGCTTAGTAAAAAGGCTTTGAAAAGGCGACCAAAACCAATATCGAGCGGAAGATAAAATTCGACAAGGTGCCGATAAAAACGTTCTTTGCGTAACACGCGGTAAGAATTGTCATCTAAAATTGCAATGTCAACATTGCTATTTTGAACTGCATCTCGTGTATCTTCAGAGCAAACACCAATTTTTTCTTCGAAGTTAATAACTTTTGTAAAAAAATCTGTATTTTTTTTGCTAAAAGCAATGAAATGCATAATGAAAGTCCTTGTTTTCGGGGGCGGATACTAGAACATGCGGTATATGATGTCTAACGTTATTTATTAGAGGAAATCCCTAAAAATAGCGGTTTCAATAAGAGGCTCCCTGTGACACTCAGATGGTGATCATCTCGATAAACAGGTACTCCGTTTTTAACCCCTGCGCAGTTGCCAGCTTCACATAAATAGGAGGTTGGGTCCAATATAGTAGCCTGACATTGTTTTTGGGCAGACGAAAGCGCTTCCAATACAGTTTTATGTTTAAGTAAATACTCTTTTTTGGGTGTTGAAATATTGATGTCCGCTTGGTTTAGCATTTTTGATTTTGCGAAATATCTTGGTACATCCAGATCCATCTCTGGGACCGGAGCCATAGCATAAACCTTTTTACCAAGCTTCGTAAGAGAGCAGATTGTGTTGACAATGTTTGCCTTATATTCGTCTGCTACCATGTGCGTTGTCGCGTGGTTAGCGGGTTCTACTTTGTTGAAATATCGTGTCCATCTACTGATCAAAATAATGTCTTTTATGTTTGGATCTTTGCTAATTTTATTCCAGACAAGATCTTTGAATTTTTGACAATTTTCAAATTTCTCTGGCTCCAAAGCGGTTGCTGCTTGAAGCTCTCCCATAACAGGAGGGCATGCGCTAAGGGCATGGAATACGCCTGTCTTCTCACTTTTTTTGAACGCTTGATCCATAACCACAAATAGTGAGTCTGCATGAGAATCTCCCCATACAGCAATTCGGGGCGTTCCATCTGCGCCTATTTGACATTCCGGTAGTGTTGTTTTGCCATCAAAAATGCATTCTGAAAGGCGTGGATTGATATCTCTTCTGGCATTTTCTGCTAGTCTAACGTCTTCGGGAACCCGACTGGGCACACCTTTATCCAACAGGATTAGGTTGGGGATCAATACCGCAAAAACCCCTATGCCAAGGCTGATTTTCCAATCAAACCGTTGGCGCAGAGGGGTTTCGATAAAACGATAGGAAATATACGCCAGCAGGACGCTGAGCAGTAGAAATCCACCAACATTCAGGAAGGTAAAAGGGGCATCAAAATATTTTGCCCAAAGCATAACGGGCCAATGCCAAAGATAAAGGGAATAGGAGATGTTGCCAAAAAACTGTAAAGGGTAGATTTTTTGGAAACCTGTTGGTTGCGCCGAGATAAACAAAACGGCGCCAAGCACAGGTAATATTGCCCAATAGCCAGGATAGCTTAACGCACTGGAATATAGGAAAACAGCAGCAAGGATCACGGTCAATCCAATTGCGGCCACACCTTTTTTCAAATTTATCTTATCGACATAAAGATAGATCAATCCGCCTGCGATAAATTCCCATATACGCGGCGTCAAAGCGAAGAAAGCGGATGCAGAATCCAATGATGTTGAAACAATTGACCAGATGAGTGAAAGGATAAACAACAGGGTTACGTATTTTTGAAGTGCGCCACTTGCCCATTTTTTTAGGACCAATAGGAATACAGGCCAGAGCAGGTAAAATTGCATCTCAATGGACAACGACCAAGTATGCAGCAACCATTTCTCATGGGAGACAGGTTCGAAATACCCGCCTTTCTTGGAATAAAAGATGTTGGAGACAAAAAATATAGCCGAACGCGCTTCTTCACCCATATGCTTATAATCTAATGGGATGAGCCAGAAGTATCCGGCAGCCATTAGTACAATTATAACAACGGACAGAGCAGGAAAAATACGCTTAATGCGTGCAATGTAGAAATCTTTTAGGCTGAAACGTGCTGACGCGATTTTTGTGGATATAATTTGCGTCATCAAAAATCCGGAGATCACGAAAAAGATGTCAACGCCAACATAACCACCACTAAAACCTGGAATATCGAAATGATAAAGAAGGACGCTTAGGACGGCGATCGCACGCAAAGCATTAATATCATATCGAAACTGTGATGAATTATCTTGCATGCAGCGGATTCACTAACTTTATTGTTTTAGATATGTCATTTTATTTTAAGAGGCATTTGTATTTCTTTTGAAAGATGGCATCAATGTAAAATGTGAATACAGAAATGCCTGTGTGTTATTTTTCATGCTTAGGTATCTCGATTGATGTTTGTCCTCAGAACAGTTCGGGGCGATAGCTGAATTGATCCCGTCTTTTCCGGGATGGATTTTTAATTCTTAATCAACCTGCTGGAAAACGGTGTCGTAAAGAAGCCATGGATAATTCCAATATGGTTTAATAGCTTATGGTAACGCTAGCTTGAGTGCGTTCTTTTTTCGGGAGGTTGAAATTTATGAGGGTTGTTGATTTTATCATCCAATTTCCGTTATCCATAGCCACCGCAATCGTCGCAATAGTTATTGTCATGTTTGGATGGATACATTCATACAATGACCAGTTTATCAACTTTCTAATGCTTGAGCTGTTTGCATTCGTGGTTTGTTTTGTAACGGAATTGCAAAAAGTTCGCGGAAAAAAATGAGCGTAGATTGAAAATGGTGAACTCGTTTGGGATTACCTATTCGGTTATTAAACTTGAATTCTCGAACGTTTCCTGAAAAGCATCGGCTAAATCAGCTCTAAACGCATACCACCTTTTTCAAATATTTGACACTGAGATAGATTTGTAAATATCCAGCGCCTTTCCTGGGGGCTCTTCTGCGGCTATTTTTGATTGTCGCTTGTACTTATGGCTGCGTTTGAAAAGAAGCCTCGCATTAGAGGGCAATATTCGTTAAAAACACCTCCTTTTAATCGCATAGCTCTAGGATATTTTTGATTATGTCGAATGCCCTTTGCATTGGTTTGGATTTTGGTACGACGAATACGGTTATCACAACGATCCTGCCATCGGGTGAGCGTGTTCATCACAGTTTTAAATCCGACTTGGGGGAGAGCCGAAACTTTCGATCTCTAATTTGTTATTGGGATGATGATGAGCAGGGTAGACCGGTGCTTAATCACAGTTCGGGCCCCTACGGCATTAGCGATTATTTGAAATGGGGCGCCGATCAGCGTCTCATCATGTCGATGAAATCCTATCTTGGTGACAAAAGCTTTAGCCGAACACAAATTCTAAGTCGTCAACTGGGCCTGGAAGAGATGATCGCTGATATATTGCACGACCTTTTGGAAAAGGCACAAATTTCACCGACCGATCAGCCCATCAGGGTGGTTGCAGGGCGCCCGGTCGTGTTTGCGGGCGCGCGACCGGATGAAGATTTGGCCATATTGCGGCTCGGCACCGCGTTCGATCGTGCGGGCCTGTCTAACGTTGAATTTGCGTATGAGCCTGCAGCGGCCGGTTATCGATTTGGAAAATCGAGTGCGGCAAAGGGTGTTGTCCTTGTGGCCGATTTTGGCGGGGGGACAAGTGATTTCTCCATCTTGAAGCTGAGGGACGGAGAGGAACGCCGCTATCAACCCGTTGCGCATTCTGGTGTTGGGATTGCGGGTGATCGTTTCGATGCGAAAATTTTCGATTTTGCCATCGCACCAATTTTAGGCAAAGGAACGTCCTACAAATCATTTGGAAAAAGCGTTCCGATCCCTTGGCAACCCAGCAAATTTATGTTGCACCGGATGGCGTTTATGGGGAACAAAAAGGAACTGCAGTATTGGAAAAGCATGTGCCGTTACGCTCATGAACCCGAAAAAATTGAACGGCTTGTCCATATTATCGAAAATGGTTTGTTCTTTCAGGTGAACCGCCTCGTCTTGAAAGCAAAAGAAGATTTGTCACGGGATCAATCGGCTCGCATCGATCTGAACGAAATTGGCATTGATGTCGAAGTTCCGATTACGCGATCGGACTTCGAAGCGAGCATTGGGGATGAACTGATCAAAATAAAAGAAAGCGTCGAGGCCGTTTTAAACCAGGCAGATGTGTCGGCAGTAGATATTGATCAGGTGTTTATGACCGGCGGAACTTCCTATACACCCGCGGTTCGGAAGATTTTTATCGACATGTTTGGCGAAGATAAAATAAGTGGTGGCAGCGAGTTTAGCAGTGTGGCCGATGGATTAGCTGAAATGGCGTTCGATCAATCGCGCTCCCGGCTTGAAAGCTAGGATGCAAAAGAATATTTAAATATACGCCCACAAATTTATATGTCTTTGAAACAGTTGTTGATAATGCATCCCTTGTTTTGCAGGGGGAAAGCATCAAAGACCTCTGTAAATTCTATTGTATTGTGATGTTGGGTAATCGAGATGCTCATGGTGAGCTAAGCTGGACTTTATGGGCGTAAAATACTAGGCTACGCTGTTATCAGTGCTGCGGAGTATTTTGCTTGAGCACTGCCCCTGAATTCCGTTTTTTGGAAGTGATTGAGAACCCCAAATTGTCTTTAAGTTGTTTCCGAGTTGCCTGCGTTTTAAGTGTTTTGACGCAAACCCTGATTGCGAATTATTCGCCGCTTGTGGCTGCGGAAAGTAATGCCGTTGTCGAAGAGCGCGCGAATTGGGACTATGACGTTGAAATCGCAGGCACGCTTCCCGATGGAATGACGGATCTGCTCGAACAATCTTCAAGATTGCTGCAACTTGAAGATAAACCTTCGACAAGTTTGGCAGGCCTTAAACGCCGCGTTCAGGAGGATGAAGAGGGATTTAATAAAGTTCTTCGCTCAGAAGGATATTATGGGAATAAGATTGAAGCCCGTATCGATCACGCCCAGGCACCTGCCCAAACTATATTTACAATTGAAACGGGGCCGCAATATACGGTGTCACGATACCAAATTGAGTATCGCATTTTACAGACAAAACCGCCTGCACTTGATATGGAGGCACTTGCGATAAAGCCCGGCATGCCAGCGCGTTCTGAACTGATTGTGACGGCGCAGAAACAGGTAATTGCCCAGTTGTTAAATCTGGGCTATCCGCAAGCCAAGATGGTCAAGCAGGATGCTGTCGTTGATTTTAAAAGCAAGAAAATGGACGCGACCCTTATTATTGCTCCCGGCCCGTATATTGAGTTGGGAGACTTGGTTCTGGAGGGGCTGACTGAGGTAAACGCAGAGCATATGCGCCGGATCTCAGGCTGGGTTGAAAATGTGACCTATCGCCAATCTACATTGGAGCAGTTGCGCCGGGTATATCTGGATACAGGTCTATTTGAATCTGTGCGGTATGAAATTCCTTCAGATGTTCAGCAAAATTCAAGAGTACCCGTTACTTTTTCATTCTCCGAGCGCAAACATCGCGCTGTCGGTGTTGGATTGAAGTATTCGTCCAGCGAAGGGGTCGGCTCGTCACTTTATTGGGAACATCGGAATTTCTTTGGCCAAGGGGAGAAATTGCGGGCGGATTTGAAAGTTTCGGAAATTACACAGGAGCTAGGTGTTAGCTTTGTGAAGCCGGATGTTTTTACGCGGCATCAAAATTTCAAAGCTGAAGCCCAGGTGCGGCATGAGAATACCGACGCATACATTGAGGATGCTGCACGCCTTTACCTTGGACTTGATCGGCGATGGGGAAAACATTGGACACTGGGCGGCGGTGTGTTTTTTGAATTCTCAAGTATTGAAGAAGATGGCAATACCGATGATTTCGCCTATTTTGGCGTTCCGTTCACGGCTTCTTTTGACAATACAGATGATTTGCTTGATCCCTCAAAAGGGTATCGTTTCAGTGCAACAATGACCCCTCATCTGGGCTTGAATGACGTTTCGTCGAATTTTTTGACGACGGTTTTACAGGGATCGACCTACTATTCGGTTCTTGATGAAAAACGTCTTATTTTAGCGTTGCGCGGTAAAGTCGGGAGCTTAATTGGTGATAGCACGGCTGATATTCCTGCCGTTAAGCGTTTTTATTCAGGTGGCGGTGGTTCCATACGCGGTTATGAATTTCAAACGGTTGGGCCACTCGATGCGGACAATGATCCCAGCGGTGGGCGCTCAGTCATTGAGGTTGGGCTGGAAGCCCGCATTCGAATAACCGATACAATTGGAATAGTTCCCTTCCTTGAAGGGGGGAATGTCTACGAGGAAATGAGCCCGGATCTCTCCGAAGATTTTCAATGGGCTGCCGGGCTGGGTGCTCGCTATTATACGGCCTTCGGACCACTGCGATTTGATGTTGCTCTGCCTTTAAATCCGCGCTCCGGTGTTGATGACGACTTCCAGTTCTACATCAGTATTGGCCAGGCTTTTTAGAATGAACAAACATGTCGGACGAATAACGGCAGGGGTGGTTCTCGGGCTATGTATTTTGCTGATTTTGCTGATAGGTGGCGGTTATGCATTTTTGCAAACCGACAGCGGCCGCGCTTTTTTGGTTGAGCAAATTGAAACAGCTGTTGGCACAGAAGACGGTTTGGCGCTGGATATCGCTAAACTGGAGGGAAATGTTTTTGGTGATTTTGTGATCGATCAGGTTACCGTCACGGATTCAAAGGGTGTCTGGCTTACGCTTCAGGATGCCCATATTTCCTGGTCGCCGTTTGCTTTGTTAAGCGGGACAGCGCGCATCAATGAAATTTCAGCGAAGAAGGTCAGTTTATACCGACAACCGGATTTGCCGGCATCGCCTGAAAGCGAGAGCAGCGATACCGGATTTTCGCTGCCACTGCGAGTATCGCTCGCGAAATTTTATATTGATCAGTTTGATTTAGAGGAAGCCGTTTTGGGTCGCCAGGGGTCACTCCGTGTATCGATGAACCTTAATTCCAAAACGGATACAACCCTCCTGAGTGAACTGAAAATTACCCCACTGGATGGACAAGGCGGTTTTGTCGCTGGCGAAATCATCTACTCCCTTGCAACAACCCGGCTGGGGATATCCGCAGAACTAGATGGGCCTCAAGGTGGGTTGATGAGCCGGGTGCTGGGACTGCCGGGATATCCGGCAGTTGGGGCGATGGTTGTCGGTGATGGCCCTATAAACGACTGGCAAGGACAGGTTACAGCAACAGTAGAAGACTTGTTTGCGGGAGATCTACTGATACTCAGTAAAGGGAATGCAAAGATTGAAGTGGAAGTCTCGGGTGGGGCCCGCGTTTCTTCGCAGTTGGCTAGCGATATTCCTTTAGTCGATGACCGGCGTATTGCCATTGAAGCCAATCTTCTTTTCGATCCAGAAGAAAACGATCTCACCGTCAATTCAGCGGTAATTGAAAATAACGCCGTTCGTTTGGGTATGAACGGATCGATCGATCTTGAAACACTTCAAATGGCTGCAACTCTTGATGCGAAGGGCAAGCAGACAGAAGCTGTTAATGATCTTATTGCGCCTGCCGCGATCAAAGACTTGTCCGCAACTGTTAAACTGAACGGCGATATGAAGAGCGCGCAAGTTGAAGCAGGCGTTCAAATGATCGAGGGCCAGATTGAGGCCGGGGCGGATGCGGCCCCTATAAAAATCAAAACGATTACCGCACAACTGTCGTCAACGATCTCGCCAAGCGACTTCAAGGCAATTCCATTTGATGGGCGTGTAACCTTGTCGGGGCTAGAGGGCTTGCCTGCCGCGGCATCCGAAGTGGTTGGACCGACGATCACAGTGAATACGGCGGGGCAATATGCGATGGAGACTGGGGCCGTTGAGCTGCAAAATCTTTCATTGATCTCTGATTATCTTCAAATGCAGGCGGCGGGGCAGATCTACCCGGGGGCAGGGCCAACTCAGGCAACTTTCACAGCGGTTTTAAGTGATCTGCAAAAACTGGAACCGTCTGTTAAAGGGACCGTCAATGTGGAAGCACGCTTGAGTTCGGCAAACGTAACCCAAGCGTTGAAGGGACGTTTGGACGTTAATCTTGCGAAGTTTGATCTGGGAGATGCGGCGCTTCAAAAATTGCTAGGCTCAGAGGTTGCTGCTGGTGTGGATTTTTCGATGTCGGAAGATAGGTTGACGGTAGAGGGACAAATGCCGCTTGCGGCAGCTCATGTATCGGCAAATGCTGAAATTCCAATGACGTTTGAAACGATTACAGCGACAATCAAGGGTGATCTGCCGAAGCTTGACGCTTTGTCGGAGCTGGCGGGAAGGCCTCTGAACGGAAGTTCTTTTCTCACGGCTGATATCACAGGCGCGCTTGCCGATCCGGATGTGAAAGGCCTGATTGATCTTCGTTCGTTGAAAGTGAATGAACTGGAAATTGGGGATGCGAAAACCAGCTTTACCGCAAAGACAGTTGCATCGTCACTGAACGGGAAAATAGATGGGGCATTTTTAGCGCCCCTTCTGGATTTACAATTTGGGGCGACCTACGACCTTGCCGATGGATCAAACCTGAAAGTTGCGGACCTTAAAATCACCCAGCAGGGTAATCTTGTGGATGGGGAAATGGTTATTCCGTTGGATGGAAAACCTATTTCGGGAAAGCTGGATGCTGCGATTTCCAATTTTATGAGCGTGGCGCTGCTTTCCGACGCTGAGCTAACGGGATATATTTCTGCGACAGCAAAACTGGAAAATGACCAAGGTGAACAGGCTGTAAAAATCGATTTGGCCGGGCAGGATCTGTCTATGGGGGAAGATTTGCCCGGCATTGAGACTGTTGATTTGAAATTAAATGCTGAGCGGGCACTTACGCACCCGGAGTTTGACGTGAAGCTGGTCGCGGGCGGAATTTCAAATTCGAACATGCGTCTTAAAGACGCTCAAATGAATGCGCGCGGAACGTTGGAGCAGGTCCTTTATGATTTCAGCGCTGAAAGCGGTATGGATTTGCCGTTTAAAATTTCCGGGGATGGCAAGGTCGCCCTTGCGGACAGTGAGACGGCCCTTTCTCTATCTTCGCTGCAAGGGTTTGTCGCGCGTAAAAAAATTGAACTTCTGCGCCCTTTAAATTTGGTGCAAAGGGGAGATGAAATCCGTGTTGATCCGTTTGCTATTGCTTTTGGAGGCGGACAAATAAACGGTGATGCCTCGATTTTAAACACGCAGGCTAACGTCAATCTAGCCATCAAGTCATTCCCCCTTGACCTTTTGAATCTGATAAGCCCAGAAACGCCGGTGTCGGGCGCGATGAACGCAAAGGCCACGCTGGTAGTTACCCCAGACAGCAGTGAGGGTAGCTTATCCGCTGAACTGGTAAACGTTATGCTAACGGGACCGAATTTCCAGAATATCCCGGCCCTTTCGAGCCAATTATCCGCCACGCTTTCTGGCGGAAAACTGAATTTTGATGGATCCGTATCCGGTCTGACCGAAACGTCAATAAGTGCATCAGGTAACATTCCTGTGGAGGTCGCTTTGGCGCCGATCTCAGTTACTGTTTCTGAGCAGGCACCGTTAGATGTGTCATTGGATGTAAAAAGCAATCTGGATAAACTTTGGCCACTACTTGGGCTCGATCAACATCTGGTCAATGGGAACCTGTTTGCAAAAGGGGATGTAAGCGGTACCGTCGCTGCGCCAAAAATCACCGGGGAATTACAACTTAGTGAGGGTCGGTACGAAGAGATTGAACTTGGTACCATCATTGAGCAACTACAGCTAAAGGCCAGTGTGCAAGAGGGCGAAACAATCGCAATATCGGCGAGCGGTGTCGACGGCGACGTTGGAACCATAAGTTTGTCAGGCCGGATCAATCTTGCAGATATGGGCAACCCTGATATGGACATATCTGCCAAACTTCGCGAAATGGCGGTTTTGCGTCAGGATGCATTGTCGGTGATCACGGATGCAGATATGGCCGTTACAGGAACTCTCGATGCGCTATCTATCAACGGTAAAGTTTCCACACAAACGGTTGAAGTTGATATTGGCGGTGCCATCGCTCCGTCAGTGGTTGAAATTCCGGTGACAGAGGTGAATTTTCCAGACGGCCGTGGATCTGATGTGAACGGTGATGGGCCAGCTTCGTCTCAGAATATTTCGTTGTCAATTGACATCGCCCTGCCGCGGCGTGTCTTCATCAGAGGACGCGGTCTCGACTCCGAATGGGAAGGGAATTTGCGGGTAACCGGCACGACAGCGGCGCCTCTTATCACTGGTGAGTTAAGCCCGGTCCGCGGGCAGTTCACATTCTCGGGCAAGACATTTGAGTTGCAAAAAGGGACTATTCAGTTGCGCGGGAAAACGGACATTGACCCCGAATTATCTCTGGCCGCAAAACACGTAGGAAAGAATGTGACAGCGATTGTTTCGATTGAGGGAACTGCATCAAATCCTGAAATTACGTTTTCATCCCCTGATAACCTGCCCGAGGACGAAGTCTTGTCACGAGTTCTTTTTGGAAAATCGGCCGCAAAACTTTCCGCGCTTGAGGCTTTGCAGTTGGCGCAAGCTGTTGCAGAAGTTTCGGGAAGTCTTGGCGGTGGGGGCGGTATTATGGGGTTTGCCCGTCAGTCACTAGGGGTAGACGTTTTAAGCGCTGGGGTAAACGAAGATACCGGCGACGCGGAAGTGTCCGTTGGAAAGTATATTAATGACAGCATCTATGTCGGGGTTGCGCAAGGCACGACTGCTGGCAGTACGGCTGCACGTGTTGAAATCGAATTAACGCCGAACCTGACCATTGAGAGTGAAACAGATCAAACAACAAATAGCAGTGTAGGCGTTTTCTGGAAATGGGATTACTGATCCTTTCGAAAGCCAGCTGCACTTCAAACCTTTACTGATTTTGATCAACCATATTGATGTCAGTGTATGAAGGGTGCTATCACCAGACTGAGAAGACGGGTGAGGCCAACCCTCCTTGGCAGCACCAACATTACCCAACGAAAAAGAAGGAAAAAAGAATGCTCAATGACGTTGTGATTTGTGAACCGGTTCGAACTCCGGTTGGCCGTTTTGGCGGACAATTTAAAGATTTGCAGGCGCATGAACTTGGCAGAACAGTGCTTCAGGGACTGTTGTCGCGGTGCGATGGATTGGCAGAGCGTGTTGAAGATGTGATCTTCGCTCAATGTTATCCCTCTATGGATGCGCCTGCTGTTGGCCGCGTTGTTGGTCTGGATGCCGGGCTTCCCATTGGTATCGGTGGATATCAGTTGGACCGCCGATGTGGCTCGGGTTTACAGGCAATTATCAATGCTGTGATGCAAGTTGCAACAGGTGGCTCTTCAGTTGTGATTGCGGGCGGCGCTGAATCCATGTCGAACGCACCCTTTTATTCAACAGAAGGCCGTTGGGGCGTCAAGGGAACAGCCATGACATTCCATGATGCCTTGGCACGCGGACGGGTTACAGCGGGCGGTATGAACTTTCCTGTCGAAGGCGGTATGCTGGAAACCGCAGAGAATTTACGTCAGAGCCATTCTGTCCGGCGCGAGGAACAGGATCGCTTTGCCGTTGAATCCCATCGCCGGGCGGTAGCTGCGCAATCGGAAGGACGTTTTGATGCAGAGATTATTCCGGTCACTGTATCCAATCGCAAGGGCGATACTGTTTATGACAAAGACGAGCATCCTCGTCCCGAAGCGACAGTGGAAAGCTTATCTAAATTGCGGGCCATTCGCGGCAAGATTGATCCGGAATCGACCGTAACTGCTGGCAATGCGAGTGGCCAAAATGATGGTGCTTCTGCCTGTGTTGTTACGACCCGTGCCATTGCCGATGAATTGGGGCTCAAGCCTTATGCCTCTATGGTGAGCTGGGCGGTTGCGGGGGTGAGCCCGGAAATCATGGGAATTGGCCCTGTTCCGGCAACAGCCAAGGCGCTAGAGCGCGCGGGGTTGTCGATGAAGGATCTGGATCTTGTTGAATTAAACGAAGCTTTTGCGGCGCAGGCGCTGGCCTGTACACGGGACTGGAATTTCACTGAGTCAGATTTTGATCGGATGAACGTGAACGGTTCCGGGATTTCGCTGGGGCACCCAGTTGGGGCGACAGGTGGCCGTATTTTGGCAACCTTGCTTCGTGAAATGGAACGCCGCGATGTAACATATGGACTTGAAACCATGTGTATTGGCGGTGGCCAGGGACTGGCGGCGATCTTTAAACGCGGTTAATACAATATTGGCGGAGGAAACACTCCTCCGCCAATATTTGTTCGATTAGCTTGCTTTGTAAATGGAGCGTCTTGGGCTTTTGACGACACGCCGCAGCATCGGTTCGAAAAACTCAAGGCTTTCTGATTCATAATCAGGGTCGAACGCATTCTGATCATATTTTTCACAAAATTCTGCGCAGGAGTCAAAATAAGGATGATCCTTAAATTGATCTCTGAGGTTGCGATCCAGTCCAATGTGGTGGAAGAAGTAATATCCTTGGAAAATGCCATGGTTTTTCACAATCCAGTGCATTTCTTCATCCAAAAACGGCTGTAGAATACTGGCGGCAATATCCGCATGGTTATATGTGCCCAGTGTATCGCCAATATCATGGAGCAAGGCCATGACGACATACTCTTCGCTTTTGCCATCGCGGTGGGCGCGTGTGGCCGATTGAAGTGAATGCTGCAGACGATCGATTGGAAAGCCGCCAAAATCGCCATCGAGTAACTTCAGATGATCCAGCAACCTATCGGCAAGGCCTTTTGAAAATGAACGGAAATTATCCGATATAATTTCGTAATCTGCCGCCGTAGATTCAGTCATAGCTCGAAAGGCGACAGTATTTGCATCGGGATTATTCATTGTTTCCTCCTCTTTTCCCTAACTGTGCCTTAACTTCTTTTATACGTCCAGCGAAATGAGCCAAACAATCTGGGGCTTTATGTATAGGTATTTAGCCGGGGGTTGGTTATATGTTGGACCCCATCTAAATTTCTGCAAAAAGAAATGGAGGCCAAAAGATTATGGCTGAGAATGTTTGTTTGATTTTTGATCTTGATGACACGCTGGTTGATAGTGAAGCAATATCAAATCAGGCATTTTTAGATTTAATCCCGGATCTGTCCTTAAGCCTGACGCAACTGATTGAACGCAATAGAGGTCGCAAACTCGCTGAAATTCTCATCGACATCCAGACTGAAATTGCTCACCAATTACCGCAGAATTTCGTCGCTGTTTATAGAGAAAAGGTCGCTGTTCTTTTTGAAGAACAACTTAAAGCAACACCTTTTGTTAGCGAAGTGTTAGCGGCGCTTCCCTATAGTCTCTGTGTGGCCTCAAGCGGGCCTATGGCGAAAATTCAACAGGCGTTACGGGTCACCCATCTAGATGCATTTTTTGGGGATAATGTGTTCAGTTCTTATGAAATAAACTCATGGAAACCGGCGCCTGATATCTTCGAGTATGCAGCCGCTAAAATGGGAGTAAGTAGTTCACGTTGTCTCGTCATTGAAGATAGCTTGCCGGGGATAGAGGCTGCTCTTGCTGCAAATATGAAAGTGCTCCAGTTTCAGGGTCAAAACCGGGGGCAACTTCATTCTGATGTGCCCGGTTTTACCGATATGCGCCAATTACCAGATTTGATCGCCCATATGAATTGGGCATAGAAAAGGATATTCGCTGTCTCTGTAGTGAAGTGTGATGATCAGCTTTAAAGTTAGAAGCGGTATCCGAAACTCAAGGCGCCAAAAACGGACGGATCTTTCTGCCCTTCAAATTCGCGGGTCCGATAAACAAGGGTATAGCTTATGCGGTATCGGTCGTAAGTAAAGGCGATCCCGGCGTTCGCGTCGGCAACCAGATATTCTTTATCAACCGAATGACTGTCGGCAAATGTATTGCCATCGAGAAAAATATTATGAGCAATGGCCCGACCTTCAAGCCCCATAAAGGCATACCAGCTCCATTTGTTTTCGGGAATATCAAAATATCCTGTGCCGGGTAGGGCTGGGCGAACGCGCATAGGGGCGTCTTGCCGAATATCTTCAAACGGGGTTAGGCGAATGTTTGCACCCGCATTGGCAAAGGTGTAAACATTACCTAGCGTTGCGCCAAAATAGGGCGAGACACCAATATTCAATCCTAAAAAGTTAGTATCGAAATAGTTTGGATAACGACGCTGCCATCCAACCATCAACGCAGGCTCGTTTTTGAGCTGATTAGACCACCCCTTTGGCGTGGGGCTATCAGGGGTCACATATTTATGAACAAATTTTTGTGTCTGTTCACCCAATGCCCACGGTCCCACAATGCCAAGGGAAATTTCCAACTCGTCCAAATGGTTGTCTGTCTGGGTAACCAGACCCATTGAAGCATATAAATGTGCGGCCCAGGGGCGATCGTTGGGGCTTTGATCCGTTTGGGTGATGTCCTGTGGGGAATACAGGTTTTGTCCAAATGAATAAAAGACACTCGACGTTTTTGTGACGGCAAACGTCGGGATGTAATCTGCGATCGTGTATGCCAGATCGGGCATCTCTGCATTGATGTCGAAATATCCGATCCGCACTCCGCTGGTGTAATTTTTATCCGTACCCTGCGTTCCAATGGAGTCGTTTTCAACAACAACAGTGATAATCGTGTCGTCAGAAACCGGCGGTACGATTTTTTCGGCTCCATTTTGCTGTTCTTCAGCAGCGCATATTTTTGCCACGAGCAAAAAAGTGGCGCTTAGAAGGAAAACAGATTTCGATTTCATGCGTGTAATAGGTCCTGCATTTAAGGTTCAGGCTCTATCTTGTATCGTAAATGTGGTGAAAAGACGAGCGTCAGTTAATAACTTTGTCCCCCGGTGAAGGCTGTTCATAGATATTTTCAAAAAAAATAAAAAACTTTTGAACCCATTTCAGACCCGCTGCGACCTACTGGTATCGAAATCAAAACTTGAGGGTTAAACTGATGAAAAAATCTACTGTTGCTACACTACTTTCCGCTGTTGTTGTTTCTCTGGTTGCAGCCAATGCAATGGCCGCAAATCCAAATGGTCCAAAACCAAAATGTCCACTTGGCCAGCTACCGGTTCTGGAAAACGGTTCTTACCACTGTGAAGATGCAAAAATTAAAAGCAACGCTTCACCTTCAACCAGAAGCACATCTGTTGGCGGTAGCCGCTTGATAAAAGCAAAAATCGCACTGCCAGATTACACAATTACAGGTGCAAAGCGTAAATTGGGCACAACAGATACTTTCATGGTTAAAGTTAAAAACGCCGGTACCAAAAATGCGCCACAAGGCGTTCTGTTTGGTCAGCATTTCATGAAAAACAACCAGTCTTGGGGCGCGGATGCGATTATTCCACCACTGAGCGCCGGTCAAACTAAGATCGTTGAAATCAAAGTTCCATCATCTGGTTATGAGCGCGGCGACCGCATGATTTTCACAGCTGATTATTTTAAACAGCTTGTTGAAAGCAATGAAAACAACAACGCACGTGCAATGAGCTATAACTAAACTCTGATCACTCTCCCCGTTCAGAGGAAAAGCCCGGTATGAAAATACCGGGCTCTTTTTTGTTTTAAAGGAGGCTGCGTAGTGCTTGTATTGTGCCTTTGAACGCTGTGGTTATTTCGGCATAATTTAAGTGCTGTCCATTTTTGACGACATGTCGGCCCGCTGAAAAAACATCCTTAATCAGATTGTCAGATGAGGCAAAAATCCAACTATCCAGAAGATAATCACCTGATAGAGAATACAGATCTGCGCTATCGGTGTCTAATGTGACGAGATCAGCCAAATAGCCCGGGGCAATTTGGCCGCTCTTGCGTCCAATGGATTGCGCCCCACCCGCACAGATTTGATCAAACAGGTTTCGCCCGGCCGATTTATCCGCTGAACAGAGAAGGGCGCGCCCTTTCAACTGCAGGCGCTGTGAGTATTCCAGGAGTCTAAGCTCATGTGCCAGACTGATTGAAATATTTGAATCTGTTCCAACACCAATGGCGCCGCCTAACTCTTGAAACGTGACTGCATCAAATATACCGTCACCAAGATTTGCCTCCGTTACGGGACATAGCCCAGCTGTTGCCCGGCTTTCTGCCAGTGCCTTTTTTTCGAAGGGATCTAAATGGGTTGCGTGCACCAGGCACCAGCGCGGATCAATATTTATTTGATCCAGTAACCAGCTAACCGGGCGCATTCCATATGCCTGTTTTATTTCTTCAATCTCGGCAATCTGTTCAGCAATATGGATATGGACAGGGCAATGAGTATAAATCGCATCTAATTGATGCAGGTGATCTCTGGATGCCGCGCGCAGCGAATGAGGCGCAACGCCCAGGCGATGATCGGAATTCAAAGTTTCCATATAGGACTGAGCATTCGACCATAAAGTGTTATAGCTATCGATAGAGTTTTTGAACCGGAGTTGGCCGCCCGCCAAGTCACGCCCATCGACACCGCCTTGGGCATAAAACACGGGCAGGAGTGTTAAGCCAATACCGCTTTTTTGTGCGGCGTCACTAATGCGATTGGCAAGCTCTGCGGGATTGCTGTACGGCGTACCGCCCTTTTGATTATGAACATAGTGAAATTCACCAACGCTGGCATAACCAGCCTGCAGCATCTCCATCTGCGCATATTCGTTTATGGTTTGAAATTGTTCAGGCGTTATATGCTCAAGGAAAGCGTACATTAGTTTCCGCCAACTCCAGAAACTATCTTGACTTTCCGAGCTGCGAAATTCGGTTAATCCTGCCAGTGCCCGTTGAAAACCATGACTATGCAGGTTCGCAGGAGCGGGAAGCATCACCCTGTTTTGCAGAATGATATCATTGGGTTGTGGGGAAGCATCACTCTCAACGGTCTCGATCAAGCCATCCGGAGAGACTTTCAAGCGAACATTTTCCTTCCAGCCCGTTGGGAGTAGGGCGGATGGCGCAAAATAATGTGTCATAGAGAATTGATCCGTTTGACCGTTTGAATTAATATGTATGTACATAATAGTTGCGCCTGGAATATTGATCAAGAGTTTGTATTCTGAAGGCATTCAGATGAAAATGGACATATGAAACCTGTAAAACTGATTGAGGGAAACTCTCCCATTATTCTCGCGTTCCCGCATGTGGGAACACATGTTCCACAAGAGATATTTGAAAAACTCAATGCGCGCGGCCAGTCCTTGTCGGATACGGACTGGCATGTTGATCGGCTGTATGATGGCCTAATACAAGATGCGACTATGGTTATTGCGACATTTCATCGTTATGTGATCGACGCAAATCGGGACCCGGCAGGCGTCAGTTTGTATCCGGGGCAAAATACAACGTCGCTATGTCCGACAACTGATTTCGACGGGCAGGCGATCTGGCGCAGTGGGGAAGAGCCAGATGAAGAAGAGGTGATATCGCGCCGGCTTCAATTTCATCAGCCCTATCATGAGACACTGCGGGCGGCGATTGATCGAGTGAAGGCAAAGCATGGCTTTGCCGTGTTATATGATTGCCATTCGATCAGATCACATATCCCTTTTCTGTTTGATGGCAAGTTGCCAGATTTTAATATTGGGACAAATCAGGGAACAACCTGTGATTTAGACCTGCAGCAGCATGTTGTCGACACCTGCGAGCAGGCTGAATCATATACACATGTGCTCAATGGTCGCTTTAAAGGCGGCTGGACAACACGCAATTACGCAAACCCGGCTGACAACGTTCATGTTATTCAAATGGAGCTTGCTCAATCGACTTATGCAAGTGAATGCGACCCTTGGGAGTATCATGAAACGAAGGCCGCCAAATTACGTCCAGTGCTTGCAAAAATTCTTAAAGGATTGGAAGAGATCTCTTTGGTCAAATTTTCAAAAACATAAACGCGAGACAGTGCGGGCAGGCCTTAAAAACTTCTTGCTGGCAAAATAAAGAAATGTAATAACATAACAATTATTAATTGGAGTGTTATGATGATCCGTTCTTTTATGATTTTAGTTTCCTGTTTTGTCTTTGCGAGCGTGGCCGCGGCAACAGAAAGCCCGCGTGTTGTCGCGACAATCGCACCGCTGCATTCGCTGGTTCAGAATGTGCTTGGTGATGAGGCAGAAGCAAACCTATTGGTAAAGGGCGCAAACTCGCCACATGGGTTTCAACTCAAACCTTCAATTTTGCAAACAATAAGCAGTGCTGATGTGGTTTTCTATATGGGAAACAATCTGGAAAGCTTCATACCTAATGTGGTCAAATCTGGTGAAATCCAGGGGCGTTTAGTGGAGATGATCTCCCATGATGAACTTCACCTTCTTAAAACAAGAGAAGGGGGCATATGGGTAGCGCATAATCACGGGTCGCATGAAGGTCACGAAGATCATGATCATGACGCTGCTCATAAACATGACCATGAAGATGAGCACAAGCACGATCATGATCATGACGCGGCCCATAAACATGACCATGAAGATGAGCACAAACATGACCATGACCACGACCACGACCACGACCACGAGGGCGGATATGATCCACATGCTTGGTTAGTCCCGGAAAACGCGATTGCAATGGTTGGGGTTATCAAGGAAGTGCTATCGGAAATTTACCCGGAGCGGGCGGCTATATTTGCAAAAAATGCAGAAAATACCGTTAAGAAGCTTCAAGTGCTGGACCGCGAAATTCAAGAACAGGTTTCCCCAATCAAATCCCAGCCATTTATTGTGCTACACGATGCTTATCAGTATTTTGGATCGCATTATGACCTGACAGCCGTTGGATCGGTTCAGGTTCAAGCAGGGCAACAGGTGTCTGTAAAACGGTTGCATGAACTTCGTGAAATTGTTGCTGAACGCGGCGCCGTATGTCTGTTCCGCGAGCCACAATTTACCGACCGAGTCCTCTCCGTTATTCAGGAAGGCAGTTCAGTTAAGATTGGAACACTGGATCCTTTGGGAAGTGAGATTGAGCCCGGCACAGATCTATATTTCCAGCTGATGCATAAGCTGGCGGACAATTTAACCGAATGCCTAAAACCCACCTCCTAATTTAAATACCGATCAAGGGCTGTAGCATCCGGCTAAAGAAGCCTTTAAATTTAAGGGGCGCATCTGTCGCGATCAGACAGATGCAGTCCTTATCCGTATCGGCGACAGGTTGATGGTGCAAGCTGTCGTCCAGATCTGAAATATCACCGGCGGCAAAGCGACCGACCTCATCGATATACGAGCCGCGCAAAATCAAAGTAAGTTCCTGCCCTGAATGACTGTGTTCGGGTAAAGTCATACCCGGAGAGATTTTCAACAATCTCAATGCCCCCTTGCCATCGGAATTGGCGTGCCCCTTCAAAGGATAGTGACTCATTCCGGGAACAAGTTTTTTCCAGGGAATGTCATCAATATCGCAAGGTAATAAATCCGAAAGCGGTTTAGGGATCGAGCGGATTGGGTCAGCGGCAGTATTTAAGGATTGGCGATGAACCGTGGATGGTTTTTCCTGTGGGGACAACATGATCTCGTCGCAAAGGTCGAGCTCATTGCTGGAAAGTTCCACCGGTTTACTTTGGTCTAAATAAATCGACCCGACAGATAACATCAGATCCATGTGCTTTCGGCATTGTGGGCAAATCGCCAAATGAGTGGCAACCACAACCGAGAGCGTCTCTGCAAGTGTGCCATTGACGTATGCCAAAAGCGTGTCGTCGCTAATATGGTGTTTCAAGGTCATTGGTTCCGCTCCAGTTCTGCTCGAATTTTTCCAAATGCGAGCCTGATACGGGACTTTACTGTTCCGAGTGGTAAATTCAGTTCTTCAGAAATCTCTGCATGAGATTTGTCTTCAAAAAATGACATATTGATAATTTTCATCTGTTCGGACGGCAAAGTACTCATTGCCAGTTGAATTCGTTTTTGGTCCTGACGCCGGTTCAATGACTGTTCCCCTGTTTCAGGAGCATCCTGAACAAAGCTGGGGTCATCCGGATCCGGCGCTGGCTTTGTTTCCTTTCGAATTCGGTCAATCCGTGCATTTTTTGCAATGGAATAAATCCATGTTGAGCCGGCTGATTTTGATCTGTCAAACAATGTTGCTTTTCGCCAAACTTTCAGCATCGTATCTTGTAAAATCTCTTCAGCTTCCTGCGGGGATTGTCCTGTATTGATCAGGAAAGCCTTTAGTTTTGGTGCCATTGCTGTAAAAATTCGCCGAAAAGCATCTCGATCAGCAGCATCCCCCACAAGGATCAAATCAAGATCCAACTGATCCGGAGATCGATGGCTCGGGTCCGACGATAGGTCGCGCCCGTCTGATGATGTCATTAGCTGGTCCACTTTCAACAGGTTTTCCTTCAACAGTGGTTACTTTAGATGAATACGGCGTGAAATTGAAACTGGATTAGAATTATTTTTTATGATCCGTTTGGTGTGAAATTCCGTAAGCATTTCATTAGTTAAAGGCACTTGGGGCTTAAATATGAAAAAGATTGCTGTGATCGGGAGCGGGATATCGGGTTTATCTGCCGCCTGGCTTCTATCTCGTAAACACAAGGTTACACTCTACGAGAAGGATGACCGCCTTGGTGGGCATAGCAACACATCCGCTGTCGGGAATTTGAACATTGATACAGGCTTTATTGTTTACAATACGGCCAGCTATCCAAATTTGATCAAATTTTTTGACCATCTAGGGGTCGAGACGCAATCCACTGACATGTCTTTCAGTGTGTCCAAAGACTCCGGCAAGATGGAGTATAATGGCGAGTCGCCATTAAAGATGTTCGCACAAAAATCCAATTTATTGCGCCCTGCATATTGGGGAATGATCCGCGATATCCTTCGGTTTTACCGGGAAGCGCCAACGATCCTGAACCGTCCTGATGCGGACACATTGACGCTGGGCGACTATGTGTCAGAACAAAAATACAGCAAAAGTTTTGTGCAGGATCATTTAATCCCTATGGGAGCAGCAATCTGGTCTACACCGGCTTCGGAAATGATGTCCTACCCGGCGGCTACATTTGTTCGCTTTTGTGAAAATCATGGTTTGCTTCAACTGTCCGGTCGCCCTCAATGGCGGACGGTTGTCGGCGGAAGCCAGGCTTATGTATCCCAAATTCGGGATCGTTTGGGACAACATGTTCATCTGAATAGCGCTGTCATGGGGGTTCGTTATGAACAGGATGTGGTTACAGTAGAATGCCGCGATGGGCAAAGTGAGCAGTATGATGAAGTGGTTATCGCGACCCATGCCGATCAAGCCTTGAAATTACTGGCTGAGCCTACCGTGCATCAGAAAGAAATTCTGAGTAACTTCACTTACACTAAAAATCTAGCCATATTACATACAGATCAAAATCTTATGCCTAAACGGCAAAGTGCCTGGGCGAGCTGGAATTATCTGTCTGAAACCACTTCAGATGAAAGCGGTCAGGAACTATGCCTCTCTTATTGGATGAATCGTCTTCATCGATTAGATTCAGATACGGATTACTTTGTGACACTTAATCCGCTTACTCAACCCAAAGAAGGAAGCGTTATTCGAAGTTTCCCTTATGAACACCCGCTTTTTGATTTGAAAGCAATAAGGGCGCAAAAAAAGCTGTGGAGCTTGCAGGGCGTCAACAAAATGTGGTTCTGCGGTAGCTATTTTGGGTATGGCTTTCACGAAGACGGTCTGCAAGCCGGGTTAGCCGTTGCGGAATTGCTTGGAGATATGACGCGCCCGTGGGAGTTTGATTTTACAACATCCAGGATTGCATTGCCCGATAATAAAGTTAAACTTCAACTATCTAATGTAGCATGACACATATGAAATCTGCGATTTATAAGGGAGTTGTTGTCCATCGGCGTTTACGCCCATTTGGGCATTTGTTGAAGTACAATATCTTTTATTTACTTATCGACCTTGAAGAGCTGTCCAGCCTTGATAAGCTCTCCTATCTACTTTCAGTCAATAAACCGAATGTGATGTCTTTGCGAACGGCGGATTTTGGGTCTGATCGCGGTCAGGGACTGTTGGATGACATTAAAAGTCTGGTCGCATCAAAAGCCCAGACCGTTCCGATTTCGTCAGTTCGGTTGCTGTGCATTCCCCGTCTGTTTGGTTATGCTTTCAATCCCATCAGCACTTATTTCTGCTATAGCGACGCCGAAGAACTGGTCGCTGTTGTTTATGAAGTGCGAAACACATTTGGCGAAAAACATCATTATGTGGTGGCGGTTGATGGGGATGCGCCACAAGCCATCTTAAAGCATAATTGCTCAAAAGAGATGTATGTCTCCCCTTTTATAGAAATGGATTGTCAGTATTATTTTTCAGTAATTCCGCCTGCTGAGAAAATCGTGCTTTCCATTAAGCAATCACAAAACAATCAGCCACTTCTAAATGCCTCGTTTTCGGGTAAGCGAATGGCACTGACGCGAAAAGCGCTAACAGGACAAATTCTGTCAATGCCGTTCAATAGCTTTAAGGTCATTGCGGGCATTCATTGGGAGGCACTGAAGCTTTGGCTTCGGGGGTTGCCACTTGTGGAACGTGTAAAAAAAGCGGATGTGCCAGCTGCTCTGGCATCTCTTAAAAAAAGTTCAAATCCGTAGGAGATTGTAATGAATAGTGCTGTGAATGTGACAAAAGAAATCTCCCAAGATACGATGAATTATAAAGCCGGTATGGGGGCAAAATATAGCGTTTGGGTGCAATTGCTTTTAAAGGGCATCAGCCAAATGAAGGTGGGCACACTGACCGTTACTTTACCAGATGCCGAGCAGATTATTTTTGAAGGGCAGGATTCAAGTGGCTTGTCCGCTTGTTTTGTGCTGACAGATTTTCGGGCGGCCCGAATGATATTGAAAGGTGGCGATATCGGTTTTGGGGAAAGCTACATGAACGGATATTGGTATAGTCCGGATGTGACTGCCCTGATTGAGCTGGCAATTGTTAATGAGAGAACGCTTGGTAGTGCAATGGTCGGGAAGTGGTTTACCCGAACAATAGATTTTTTCAGATGTTTATTGAATGCGAATACCAAAAGCGGTAGCCGGCGTAATATTTCCTACCACTATGATCTGGGAAATGATTTCTATCAGGAATGGCTGGACCCTTCCATGACCTATTCTGCCGCGCTCTTTGAACATGAAAATCAGGATTTGATGTCAGCGCAGGCCAATAAATATCGATATATATCGGAATTGGCACAGATTAAAGATGCAGATCAGGTCCTTGAAATTGGTTGTGGTTGGGGCGGTTTTACAGAACATCTTTTGAAGACTACTGAGGCAAATATCACAGGGTTGACGCTTTCTAAAGAGCAGCTTCAATATGCAGATGAACGACTGACAGTCTCGCCGCGGGCAAGTGACGCACATTTACGGTTGGAGGACTACCGCGATCATGATGGGCAATATGATGCAATTGTCTCCATTGAGATGTTTGAGGCTGTCGGAGAACGTAATTGGGATACCTATTTTAAATCGATCCGTAAAAATCTGAAACAAGGTGGGAAGGCGATCATTCAAGTGATTACAATCGCTGATGACCGCTACGCCAGTTATCGTAAATCGCCTGACTTTATACAAAAATATATTTTCCCAGGTGGCTTTTTGCCATCTAAAGAGGCGTTTCAATCTAAGGCGCGTTCAAATGGGCTAAGCGTTGAAATTCGTAAAGAATTCGGGCTTGATTATGCACGAACCTTGTCTGAATGGGCGAATGCTTTTGAAAAGAAATGGCCGATCATAGAGGCGCAAGGGTTTGATATGCGCTTTAAGCGCATGTGGGAATTTTATCTGAAATATTGTGAAGCTGGTTTCCGCCGAAAAACATTGGATGTCGTGATTTTTGAATTGGCTTAGGCGGCAAAAGGGTCCCGGTTATGAGCCGGGAACCTTTAGTCTTTTACGGACAAAACCGATGAGCTGTTTTAGAAGGGGTAGCTTCATATAAAAATGTTCGGCCGCATCCCAATAGTCCACATGCGCATAAACCATATTGGCATCATTAACCTTTATCTCTGACAGCCCTTCAAAGCTCAATTTACCGACCTTTTCGATATCTGCCTTGAAATGCCATTTGATAATGGCTTCTCGCTTCTCTGCATTGGGGTAGATGCCCAGTGTTTTAAACTGATACTGCTCTGATTTCTCGAACATATCCCTGAAAAGAATTTTTACAGAACTTAAGCTGTTCAGTTTGTTAAAGGGGTCCTGAAAATATAAATCAGGGGTGCAGATTTTATCGATTTCTTCAAGCGTTTCAGGTGAGAGTCGTTCATAGAACTGTGCGTAATTGCGGCAAATGTCGTCAAAGGTGCTTTGAGGTAATGTCATGAAGTCATCTTTCTGATGAGCGAAAGAGAAAGTCGATAAGGAAGCATCCGGATAAGCTTTAAAATAACAACAAATACACCGGGGAAAGCAATTTCAAATCGATCACTCTTAAGACCTTGACGTATGGCCCGCACGGCATCTTCAACATCCATTAAAAAAGGCATTTTGAATTTATTTTGCGCGGTTAACGGCGTTTTGACAAAACCTGGGTTAATCAATTGGACCGTCACGCCCGTGTGTTTAAGTTCAATTTGCAATCCTTCCGCAACGTTAATCAACGCAGCTTTAGACGGGCCGTAGGCCAATGAATTGGGCAGCCCCTGATATCCAGCAACCGAGGCGACAATAACAATTTTACCAGCTTTTCGTTCGATGAGTTTTGGTAGAATAGCTTCCAATATGCGGCAGACACCAAGATAATTTACATTCATCGTCTCAAACGCGCGATTGTAACCATATTTATGGGCTGTTTCAGGCCTGTATGTGCCTGCGTTCAATACAATTGTGTCTGGCGGATGATCCGCACCCATTACGGACAGGGCGGCTTCTTGAACTGACGTTTCATCGGTCACATCAATAGGTATTGCGCTTAAGCGTTCCGCATTCTGCGCGCAAATTTCCTGTAGTTTGTTGAAAGAGCGGGCACTGATGACAACCGTTGAGCCCGCTGAAGCAAGTTGTTTCGCGAGTTCTTCGCCGATCCCTGAGCTGGCACCAACAATCCAATATTTTTCTGTCATTTTGAAAACTCGCTACAAGTGGTACATAAATATTCGATCGTTGATTGATCTTCCGCCAAAAATTTGAGCTTAACCCAGCGGCCCTGTTTATCATACCAGGCATCCAGACGAAGTTCGCCTGTATATCGATAGTGATCCGCCTCAATAAATCCATTCAGAATTTTAATTTTTTCTGGCCCAAGGTTGGTAATCTCAACGGTGTTCAATTTGCCGAGAATAGTGTTGAAAACCTGCCCTTGTTTTAAGACATTGGTGTTCCAGTGACTGGTTGGAAATAGAGTGGTATTGGGCAGCAAATTGTTCGAATTGTTGATGGAATATCCAGCTGTCTCCATTTGCGCGGTGTTTGAAATCTCTTTGCCATCGTCATTGACGCGGACATCAATTCTTTGAAGTCTATCTTCTTCCCAAACGCCCCTGCTTTCGTATTGGTAATTGTACAGAGAAAGCCCCAGAAATGAGATTTTGATGTTAAATTTCGTTTCAGCAATGATCTGATTATTCAATTTGAAAAAATTTAAAACATGATCACCAACAACAGCATTATCCCTAAGGACAAGAAATTTGTGGGTGGTTCCATATAAGGACAAAGGATCTATCGGAGCGTTTGGTAGCAAATTTGCGACTGCAAAATTTGGCCATACGAACAGAAAGCTCGCGCATCCGAATAGCAGTTTCCGTAAAAGCCGTCTCGTCACCATTTTGCAATCTCTCTTAACCAAAGCAAGTATATTTAATACGCGGTTGGATGGTAAACGGATCAGCTTTCAGGAACTGTGATCTGCTTTCTTTTAAAGCACGTACAAAAGATAAAAGTAATCTGGCTGATTGATCAGTCATCTGTTTGGGTCGCGAATGTATTCCCAAATCAACGCGACCCAATCTGTACCTGCCGCATAATCCCCCCTCTTGTGGCAGGTACCTTTTATCGGGGAGCTGTATTGTAACTAAGTTGCTTTGACGTTTCAAAAATGCTCAAGCCTTATAGATAGAGGAGATTGCTTTGCGACAGATTTCAAACAGATATCTCCTGTTCGCGCTGATCTTAAGTGCGGTGCTTTTAATACCGTTTGTTTCCGTCAAAGCAAATCAAACGACAGAGCACCTGATCAGAAATATTATCGAACGGCAAATAAGTGCTTTTAAAGCTGAAAACGCAGCAAAAGCCTTTTCCTACGCCGCCAAAAAACTTCAAACTCATTTTGAAAATCCTGAAAAATTTATTGAAATGGTGAAGCAGCATTACCGGCCTGTGTTTAAGCCCGCTTGGTATCGCTTTGGCCGCTTTGAGGTTCAAGATGGGACGCCTATCCAAGCTGTCATGATACAGGGGGAGGCGGGTTTTATATGGCTGGCGGTTTATCGCTTTGATCAGCAGTCAGATCAAAAGTGGAAAATTACAGGTGTCAGTCTGCATAAATTAAAAGGATCAGGTGCATGAAAATTTAATCCGCCTATATTGATTGAAGGGCGTTTAAATTGAGGCGGAAAAGATGATTTTATTTTCCAAAAACGGAAAAGTGGCTTGCTCGGGACTGCTCGCGGGCTTCATTCTAAGTTTGTTTGTTGGTGCACAGAACCTGCGTGCTGCAGAAGAGGATAAATGGAAAATTATTTGTCAGCAGAAGAATGATCCGCAATCTTGTCATATTGAACAGCGGTTGTTTTTGAATAAATCAATCGATGGAAACGATAAAAACGTCGGGCAAATCCTCAGCGTTAGCGTATTTTATACGGGCGCGGAAGAGCGCAGACCCTTTATTGTTATGCAGCTTCCCTTAGGGGTCGATTTACAGGCGGGGATGGTTTTGCAGATTGACCAATCACCTGAGATGAAAGCCCCTTTTTCGAAATGCACGAAAGCCGGATGTGAAGTGCAGTCGCTCTTGACGGAGGCGTTACTTACTGATCTGAAAAAGGGAAATACACTTAAAGTTGGATTTAGGCCTTTTGGTATTTCACGAACGATGGTCGTCAAAGCAGATCTGAACGGATTTACACGCGCCTTTTCGTGGCTTGACTGATTTTACTAGAATTTATAGCGGGCTTTTAAAACAGCCGCATGGGCAAGGTAATTTCGCTTAATATCTGCATCGTAGCTCGCACCAACGATCCAGTCACCAAGATCATAATTGATCCCAAAACCGATATTCGCGCCGAGGCGCTCAGGATCTTGTCCTTCAACTGTAAACGCGGACCCGCCGCCGGTAAATTGAGCCGTCGCAACGCTGCTATCACCAATAAAATTGTAGCTAATACCGCCGCGAAGTTCCGGGATTAGATAGCCACCGTTTGTCTTAATCTGTGTATGAATTTTGGCCCCAACCGAACCTAGAAGCATATTCATGTTTTTGATGTCAACGCGTTGGTTCAAACCCCCCGCGCCAGTCTCTGTATAGGTGTCTGTCATCAAGTGGATATAAGAAAGTCCGGCCGTCGGTGTCACAACTGCGGAACCATATTTGAGCTCAACTCCGCCCTGTAAATTAGCCATTATCTGCTGCGAATTATAGTCCGCAGAAGCAATTGTATCGGTACCCAAAAAGTCAATTGTTCGCGAGGTGTCAACTGTATTGAAGGCAAAACCAAGACTTCCTTCAATGAAATACTGGTCCTTGGAATAATCGCCATAAAGATTTGCCTGATAGCTATCAATTTGCGAAGAGGCTTCACCGGCGCCGCCGCCCTGAATGTCTGAATAGGCATAGGTGAAAGAAGCCCCGAGCCGGGAGTAATCAGACAGTTTGAAATCATAGCCAAATGTGGCTCCTGCTGTATCCGCATCATAACTCTCGTTCGATGACGTGCTTTGTTGATCAGCCAGGCTGCCAAAAGCTTTGATCCAGGCTGAATTTTTAGCCGCAGGTTTTTCCATTGAACTGTCAGCCAGAACATTTGCTGATGCCGTTGCATTGCTGCGAACTGCCGAAAGGCGGTCTGAGGTAATTCGAAATACCTGAACGCCGAGGTTCGTTCCAATGTTTACAATTGCATCCATGTTTTCGCGCTGGATGCTAAGGCTTTTGACGGCCTTTGTCGCTGTCGCCCCTCCGGTGTTGACGGCGCTAATTAAATTGGCGAGGAGCGTATCGTTACCAGTCGCAATCGCATCGCTGGCGATCAGCAGAATATTGGCTTCCGATGCTGTGACCCCAAGCTCTGATTGGATGCTTTCAACAGTTCGGTTGGCAACCACCAAATCAACATCTGTTCCGTTTGCAACCAACTCCCGGCTCAGCAAAATACTGCTGCCGGCATCGATATTAGCAATGTCTGCGGTCGCATCTATTGTACTATCAAACAGCTTGTAAGTGCCGACGCCAAGATCTGTTGAAACGTCCAATGTTGTCGTTCCGGTCGTTACGACATCGTTTACAACAAAAATGGTATCACCTGCGGTAAATCCGCTGCCAACCGTGAGCGTTGCCGTGTTGAGGTTAAGGTCGCCGGCTAAGGTGATGGTATTTTCAACTTGGATTTCACCGCTCAACTCAAGAGAGGCTGCTGAGACGGTACTGTTGAATTTGGCGACGCGACTTGATCCAATTGTAATCATACCCAGTTGAGAACCAGAGCCCAAGGCGTTCTGAAATGTAACCGTTTGGTTGTTGTCGATATTAACAGCGCCACCGCCGTCGATCAGGCCAGTAACAGACTGCACTGCGGTTCCATCGAATGTGATGTCTTTGCCAGCTGAGAGCGTAATGTTATCTGCGGTTATTGACGTGCCGCTGAGGGTTGCACCCCCTGTGCCGACGATCAAATCGCTACCGTTCATGGCCAGGGTTCCATTGATGTCCAACGTCGCTGATCCAGAGGTGACATCTCCTGATGCCGTCAGGTTTGTGAGCGTTGCTCCCCCATTAAATGCAGTCGTCCCGGTTCCAGTGGCGTTAAAATTAGCAGCCTCGACGGTGCTTCCAAATGCCGCTTCGCCGCCTGTCGTATTCACCGTGATTTGAGCCAGTGAATTCGTGGCGCCTATCGTTCCACTAACAACGGTCAGATTTCCGCCAATCGCACCAATAGAAAGGGTGCCAGAGCCATCAGAGCCTGATGTATTGTCAATATTGCCTGCAACGGACTTTGTTGCTGCGAGCGAGAATGTCCCACCAGCGGACAGGTTGACGTTAGCCGTGACCTCATCGCTTGCAGCAAGTGTGCCTGCGCCGCTATTGAGGAGGGTAGTCGCGTCTACAGCTCCGGCAAGTGTTGCCGTGACTCCAGAGGCGACATTTGTGTTGACGTTGGATAAGGAATTAGATGCGCCAACAGTTCCGCTGACCAATGTTGTATTTGCGGTCGTCGTTGAAAATTGCAAAGTTCCCTGATTGGCGCTGGCATCAACATTGCCGACAATTTTCTTATTTGATGCCACTGAAGCCGTTGCATCACCCGTCAAATTTAATTTGTTTGAGGTTGTGATATCGTCGTTAAATAAGACTGTTCCTGTGCCGGCTACGCTTAATGTTCCAGAATTAACCGTATCACCAAAGCTGGATGTGACACCTGCTCCAGTGTTTACCGTAACTTGCTTTAACGCATTGCCGCCGTCTGTCCCCACGGCACCGCTTACAAGTTCAATATCCGCTGTTGCCGTATCAAAGGTGATCAGCCCTTGTCCGTTTGCATTTGTTGTAATGCTACCAGTTATATTTTTATCGCCTGAGAGAGTAACAAGTCCGGCAGTATCAATCACGACGGCGCCTGTTAAATTCCCTTGAAATGCCGTCTCGTCAGTGTCTGCGGCACCTGTTACTGTAATGGTTGTGGCATTTACATCGCCGCCGAAAGTGACCGTATTAGAGACGCTGTTTGCGTTAACCGCCTTCAGGGAGTTTGTTGTTCCGATAGTCCCGGTGATGACTGTAATTGGACCGGAAGTTTGATCTGCAATATCCAGCGTCCCAGCATTGTCACTGCCGGATAGATTATCCAAATTTCCAGTTATGGATCCGCCATCTCCAAGCGTAATTATGCTATCCGTATTCAGGTTTATATTACCTGTTACACTGTCATTAAAGGTTGTTGTCTGCGCGGTGCTAACGGCGATCCTATCTGCTCTAACGGATCCATCGAATGTTGCCTTCGCGCCGGATTGAATATTGAGCGTATCAATCGCGGTTGTCGCGCTTCCACCGCCAATGGCCTGAAGAAAAGTGATCTGATTTCCAGATGTCCCGTCTGAATTGGTTATGTTAAGCGTGATTGTATCTGCCGCTGCACTGGCATTGATCGACATGTCAATGCTGTTATCGGCGGCTACAGCGGTATCAAACGTTGTCGAGAGCGTGCTGGCCCCAGATCCGATGTTAAAGGTCGCGGTTCCGGTGTCTACCTGTACGTCTCCAGTAAAGAGCGTCGTTGTGTTGGTCGCATTTAAAGTAAGGTTTTCGTTATCTTCAGTTTCAAGGTCGCCAGCAAATGTAACTGTGTTATCCGATCCGGAATTTGTGATGTTGTAAATTGCTGTTCGCGAGGCAATTACAGTTGTGAATGTAATCGCATCAGTTGTGTCTTGGGTGCCGAGTGTGATCGGGCCGCTGTCACTGTCAATTGTAATGGTATGCGTTGAGCTGTTATTGTTAAGTAAACCATTTACATCTGATGCATTTACAGTTGCGCCGGGGTCTGTGTCTGTCGTGGCGTCTGCATCATCCCCAGCGGCGCGTGCAGATTGCATACTCGTTGTAATAATGGAAAAGGTGATAAACGAGACACCGCACAGCAGTATTTTTCTAAATATATTTGACCGAACACATGGCGTCACGTGGCAAGCCCCTTCCAAATGACGGGTTACACTAAATTCTTCTGATTGGAAAGTAGCATGAGGTTGGTCTAATGTTTAAGGGATAAATAAATAAAACTAAAATTTTCGGAAAAACTTGGTTTGATCGAACAGGTTTTCGAGCTTTTCGATGCGGTCTTTTGTCGTTTTCCAATGGTTTTGTTGCGTTTTTGCGATGATCGCTTCCAGTAAAAGCAAAGTAACAACCGATGAGTCCCAGGCGGAGGGAACCGAGGCACGGGCAGATAACGTGATGTCAGCTACTTTGGACACCGGAGAGCGCCATTGATCCGTAAAGAGAATAATTTTCAGTCCCTGTTCTTTTGCAAGTTCCGCAAGCTTGATACTGCTGTTCTCATAGCGCCGAATATCAAAAATCACGAGAATATCGTCTTGCTTCATATCCAGAATAAAATGCGGCCATGAGCTGGATCGACTTTCCATGTTATGGACTGATTTTCGGATCATTTGTAGATGAAGAAACAGATAGTCAGATAAAGAACGTGTGACGCGGCCACCGGTTATGAATATCGCGCGGGAGGGATCTGACAGATATGTACAGGCCTTATCAAAAGCTTCATGATCAAGCTGCGAAAGTGACTGGTGAATGTTTTCGACAACGGCGCCCGTGAATTCATTAAGGATATGACTATCAGGAACTTTATCGGCCCATTTTTCATGGCGCGTGATGGGATTGGTGATTTGAGCTTCCAACTCACGGTGAAGGGCGGCCTGAAACTGTGGGAACCCCTCAAATCCCAGTTTACGGACCATCCGAATAACTGTTGGCGTGGACACCGCAGCATTATGGGCGACGGCTGTAATGCTGACAAGGCCTGACATGGGGTAATTATCTAAGAATGAAGCTGCCAGCTGTTGCTCCGCCCTTGTCAGCTCATTTTGCAGCGCGTTCAGTTGCTCGGCAATCGTCTTTATTGGCTTTGTCATTGGCTTACCCCCATTGAAACGATATCAACTGCTGATCATGAATTGAAGCAAAATTTACAGAATAATCCTTGACAATCGCATGCCGTTTGTAATGATTTGTACATTTTGAGAATACATTTTTATGTCTGAAGCAAAAATTACAGAGCTTGATATGTATATGCCTAAATTGATCAATGGCGGTGGAGACGCGCCTCTTCTGTTGATCTGCGAGCATGCTTCAAACTATATTCCGGCCGAGTTTCAACAGCTTGGGCTCTCGGCTGCGACAATCAACAGTCATGCGGCTTGGGACCCGGGGGCGCTGGATGTTGCCTGTCAGTTAGCTCAAAAACTGGATGCCCCGCTCATCTCGGCGAGTGTTTCGCGGTTGCTCTATGACTGTAATCGGCCGGTGGAAGCCGCAGATGCTATTCCGGCAAAAAGTGAATTGTATGAGGTGCCGGGTAATCAAAATTTAACTGCGGGCATCAAGCAGGATCGAGTTCAGCGAATTTACGAGCCATTTCAAAATTTTATTCAGGGGTTTTTTGAGGAACATTCCAAAATTGCGGCGATCCTGACGGTGCACAGTTTTACCCCGGTTTATAATGGCCAGCCAAGGTCTGTTGACATCGGTCTTCTTCACGACAGCGACAGTCGATTTGCTGAAACCATGAAACAGTGCAGTATTAATGCGACAAGCTTGCAAATCAGGTTGAATGAACCCTACAGTGCGCAGGATGGTGTGACCCATACATTAAAGGAACACGGAATGAAGCGGGGATTACTCAATGCGATGATTGAGATCAGGAATGATTTGATTGCAGATGCTGCGTCAGTTGAAAATATTTCCAACTTGCTTGCGGATTGGTCTGAAAGCGCATTGCACGATTTGGGTGTATCAATGCCGAGGAGAGCATAAAATGCCTGTTTTTATAAGGCGATATGTCCATTATGTTGATAAATTTAATCGGCTATTAGGCCGCTTTATTATGTATTTTATTTTTGTGATGGCCGGCATTTTATTGTGGTCGTCAGTGTCCAAAACCTTTTTCCTTCCCTCCCTCTGGACGTTGGAAATGGCTCAGTTTGCCATGGTAACCTATTATATCATTGGTGGACCTTATTCTCTTCAATTGGGATCCAATGTCCGGATGGATCTTTTTTATGGGGGATGGTCTGATAAAACCAAAGCCTGGATGGATGCCATTACCGTTTTGTTTTTGATCTTTTTTCTGGGCGTTTTGTTATATGGCGGACTTTCGAGTACAGCATACGCCATTGAATATGGTGAACGGAGCTATTCTGCATGGCGGCCCTATATGTGGCCGGTTAAAGTCATAATGTGTTTTGGGTTGTTTATGATGATTTTGCAGTCAATTTCAGAGTTTTTCAAAGATATTGCCCGTATTCGGGGGACTGAAATTTAATGTCGTATGAGTTGATTGCCATTTTGATGTTCTCCTCCATGATGCTGATGCTCATGACGGGACAGCGGGTTTTTGGGGCTATTGGATTTGTCGGCGTAGTTGCCGCGTTGGCGCTTTGGGGTACTGGAGGGTCAGATATTGGCTTTTCCGCCGCAATGAAACTGATGAAATGGTATCCGCTGCTCACCCTGCCCATGTTTATTTTTATGGGTTATGTGTTGTCGGAATCCAAGATCGCGGATGATCTGTATAAGATGTTCCATGTGTGGATGGGGCCTGTGCGCGGGGGGCTTGCTATCGGAACAATTCTGCTGATGGTTCTGGTATCGGCAATGAACGGGCTTTCTGTGGCAGGGATGGCAATCGGTGCAACCATTGCGCTGCCGGAATTGCTGAGGCGCGGCTATGACAAAAAAATGGTCACGGGGGTGATCCAGGCCGGCTCGTCGCTTGGGATACTTGTACCGCCCTCTGTCGTTCTGGTGCTGTACGCGATGATCGCCCGGCAACCCGTAGGACAATTGTGGCTCGCAGGTGTTTTCCCAGGGCTGATGATGGCCGCTTTCTTCATTTTATATGTGGTTATCCGTTGCCGATTGCAGCCTGAACTTGGACCTGTATTGCCTGCTGAAGAGCGGAATATCCCAAGGGCAGAGAAACTTCGGTTACTCCGCTCCGGGCTTTTGCCTATTTTTATATTTGCGGCGATGATGGTGCCGTTTGTCAATGGATGGACGAGCCTTGTTGAGAGTTCAGCAATTGGAGCGCTTACAGCTTTTCTTGCCGCTGTTGTAAAGAAGCGTATGACGCGTGAAGTGTTTGAAAATTCCGTACGCAATACCTTGGGAATTTCCTGCATGTTTATGTGGATTATTCTGGCCGCGCTTGGTTTTGGTGCGGTGTTTGATGGCCTTGGCGCTGTCCGGGCGATCTCGGGATTGTTTACTGAGCAGCTGGGATTATCTCCATGGACAATCCTGATCCTGATGCAGTTGTCATTTATTATTATGGGGACGTTTCTGGATGACACGGCCATGTTGGTTATCGTTGCGCCGCTTTATGTGCCGTTGGTCCACGCCCTTGGGTTTGATCTGGTTTGGTATGGGGTTCTTTATACGATCACCACGCAGATTGCCTATATGACACCGCCATTTGGTTATAATCTGTTTCTGATGCGGGCAATGGCGCCGCCGGAAATTGGATTAAAGGATATATATGGATCGATTTTGCCATTTGTATGCGTAATGATATTTGCGTTGGTAATTGTAATGCTTTTCCCACAAATTGCTTTGTGGTTACCAGAGTATGTATATTCGAAATAAAAAAGTAGGGTGCTGATTTCCCAAATATTCGGGATGTTTTTTAACAGGGTATGAAGTCTAACAGAAGGAGTGTTACTCATGACTAACAGACGTAAGTTTCTAACGGGAGTTGGCGCGGCAGGTGTCGTCGGTGCTTCCAGTTTCGCCGCACCAGCGGTTCATGCGCAAAAGAAAATTGTCTGGCGGCTTCAGACATATGCGGGGCCAGCATTGGCTGAACATGTAATCAAACCGGCGATCGACAGCTTCAATAAAGTTGCGGGCGACGAGATGGAAATTCAGTTGTTCTTTGCCGATCAGCTGGTACCAACCGGTGAGCTGTTCCGGGCCATGCAAAAAGGCACGATTGATGCTGTTCAGTCTGATGATGACTCAATGGCGTCGCCAACAGAAGTTACGGTTTTTGGTGGTTATTTCCCTTTTGCAAGCCGTTACTCCTTGGATGTGCCTGTACTGTTTAACCAGTATGGTCTGGGTAAAATCTGGGAAGAAGAATACGCAAAAGTTGGCGTAAAACATCTGTCAGCAGGTGCCTGGGATCCATGCCATTTTGCGACAAAAGATCCAATCAACTCATTAGCAGACCTTAAAGGCAAGCGTGTCTTTACGTTCCCGACTGCTGGTCGTTTCCTGAGCCAGTTTGGTGTGGTTCCCGTGACATTGCCATGGGAAGATATCGAAGTTGCGGTTCAAACCGGCGAGCTGGACGGTGTTGCCTGGTCTGGTATCACCGAAGACTACACAGTGGGTTGGGCTGATGTGACTGACTACTTCCTGACAAACAATATTTCCGGCGCGTGGGCAGGATCATTCTTTGCCAATATGGACCGGTATCAGGAACTGCCAGATCATCTGAAAGAGCTCTTGAAGCTTACAATGGATAGTTCGCATTATTATCGTCAGTGGTGGTATTGGGGCGGTGAAGCTTCACTGCGCACGCAAGGCACAAAAATGAAACTGACAACCATTCCAGATGAAGAATGGGCAACTGTTGAAAAAGCAGCTGTCAAATTCTGGGATGAAATCGCGGCGGAATCTGAAACCAAGGCGAAGGTAGTTAAAATCTTTAAAGAGTATAATGCTGCGATGGAAAAAGCGGGTCGACCCTATCGGTACGGCTAACTTTTTCGGTCATAAGATCTTTGAAAACATGCCCTTTGAAACGGGCATGTTTTTTTTATGGGACTTTACCTTGCGGATGGGCAGAGGTATCGTCAGAAAAAATAAAAATAACGGAGATAGCCAATGACCACTTCACACATCCAAACAGAACAGGTTGGTGAGATCCTGATCATTCGCCTGAACCGTCCTGATCAGATGAACGCCTTTACCATCAAGATGGCCTATGAACTGATTGAGGCGCTGGATAACGCCGATGCGGATGATAGCGTGAGGGCGATCATTTTCACAGGTAACGGACGGGCATTTTGCGCTGGGATGGATTTATCCAGTGATGGAAATGTTTTTGGTCTGGACGAAAGTATAGACCCCAATTCCCCGGATATGGAAAAGAACCGGGATGTGGGGGGGATAATGACGTTGCGGATGTTCCGCATGAAAAAACCGCTTATTGGTGCAATCAACGGTGCCTCTGTCGGGGTTGGGTCAACTATGCAGCTTCCTATGGATGTGCGAATTGCGTCGGATCGGGCCAAATTTGGTTTTGTCTTTTCACAGCGCGGCGTTTCTCTTGAAAGCTGTGCTAGCTGGTTTTTGCCGCGTCTTGTTGGATTGCCCAAAGCATTAGAATGGTCGTTTTCAGGTAAGGTTTTCGGAGCTGAGGAAGCTTTAAGCGGTGGTTTGATCAGTGAAATTGTAGAGACAGAAGCGCTCTTGGATCGCGCCATTGAAATTGCGCAAAGTTTCATTGGAAATACAAGCGCTATGTCGATTGCCATGAACCGGCAATTACTGTGGCGTATGATGGGGGCAGACCATCCGATGGAGGCGCATAAAATCGAAAGCCGAACCATGCTGCATTCCAGTATGCGAGATGGAAAAGAGGGGGTTCAGTCCTTCCTTGAAAAGCGATCACCGCAATTTGCGGACCCGGTTTCAGGCGGCGCGCCAGAGGGGCTGGACTGGAATAGTGAGCCAGATTGGAAGTGATTTTATCCATAAAAAACCCGGCGCAAGGCCGGGTTTTTGTTTCGAAGAATTTCTAACTTAGAATTCAAATGTGTAGTTGGCGAGAACACCAAGAACGCGGCTGTCGACACCATCTTCTTCCGCGAAACGGTATCCAGCAGCAACGAATAAACCGAAGTCAAATTCATAGCCAACCGTTGCATCCGCAAAATAATCATCAGTATCGGTACCGCCAGTTTCTGTGTCGCGGCGTTGATAGCTTGAAGTGAAGGACCAGCTGCCATATCCAAGAGTTGCACCAATTGTGCTGTACAGGCTGTTGTCACCACTGATGCCGCCGGCATTGTCCAAATAGGCAATTTCAGCAATTGGAGTCAGGGTAAAGTCTTCGTTCAGAGCGATTTCATATTCTGCCCCAATTGCATAACCCAACTGGTTTTCATTTCCGTCATCGCCTTCTGCGAGTGAGGAGAAGCCGATGTGGTAGCGGAAACCTTCCGCAGCATCGAAGCCACCATCAAGAGCAAGTGCAAAGGATTCCAGGCTTTCCGTATTCGCTGGGCCACCATCTGATTTATCAAGAGGGCCGCGGCTTTCACCAATGGAATCTGTCAGGAATGTTGTATCTGCAAAGAAGATGCTACCTGAAACCGTATGCTGACCGGCCAGATTGAAATTCACGCCGCCACCGAAACCGACGACTTCGGCAATCTCGTAATCATCGCTGAGGTTGCCCCAACCCAGACCTGGGGTGGCATCCCATGCGATACCGAAGTTGGCACCAAACTTACCCGCATAAACCGAAAAATCGTCCGTATCATAATTAACAGTTAGGACACTAATGTAGGCGCCCAGATCATCAAAAGCGCGATCGTCTTCAGTATCTTCAACCGACTCAAGGGTCGCTTCCAGGTTCGCTGAAAATTCCGGAGTGAACGCGAGTGTTGCAGCAACGTCAATTGTTGGATAAAGATCGTTCAGCTCCGCATCGTCATCATCTGAATGATGTGTCCAGTCATTTTCGAGCTCCAAAGAAACTTCACCAGATAGTTTCGGATAGGAGCCATCATCCGCATAAGCAATATTGCCAAGCGCGAGGAGCGGAAGTGCATAGAGAGCGATCTTTTTCATTGTTAATCTCAACTGTGAATGTGATGTTATGTTATAACAATATTGTTAGTAATGCGAATAATATTTATTATCAAGTTGTTTATGTAGCGCCTCTACGCCCGGGGAAGAAAGTCTATTATTGCGAATAATTCTTAAAAGCTTTTAAAGTGTGCTTTTGGTGCTACAGGTTTTTTGGGGCAGGTATAGGGAAATCGCAGTTGCTGCGAAAAGGAAAAGGGCAGAGCCGATCAGGCAACTTTCGAGCCCCCATCTTTGGTATAGCCAGCCGGAGAGCACGGTGCCGATTAAACGGCCCATGGCGTTAGCCATATAGTAAAAACCAACATCCAGTGAAACCCCATCCGCTTTTGCATAATCTACAATCAAGAAGCTATGAACCGATGAGTTGATTGCGAACAAGGCACCGAATATCAGTAAGCCAATAACAAGGCTGTTTTGGACCTGGAAGTCGTAGTGAATAAAGGCGGTTAATATGAGTGGGATTATCCCCAGTGGGAGTGCAAGCTTGAAGGCTGTCCGTCCATCTGGGATATGGCCCTTGCGAATACCTGTTAAAATTGGCGCGATTGACTGAATAGCGCCATATCCAATAACCCAGAGCGCGAAGAAACCACCGACGGTACTGTGATCCCAATTAAAGGTCGCGGCAAAATAAACCGGAACTGCGATGACAAACCAGATATCGCGTGCACCGAATAAAAACATTCGCGCGGCTGACAAAATATTCACAGAGCCGCTTTTGGAAAATATTTCCCGAAACTTGGGTTTGCTTTTGGCTTGGCCCAGATCTGCTTTTAGCAATATCATGCTCAGGATAAAGACCAGAACAAGGGCTGTGGCCATGATCTGAACAGCGCCGCTGAAGCCAGCGAGCGTGAGTAGAATGCCGCCCAGAAAAAAGCCTACGCCCTTTAACGCGTTTTTGGAGCCGGTCAGGATCGAAACCCATTTATAAAGCGCGCCATTGGCATTTGCCGGAACCAGTAGCTTGATTGCGCTTTTTGCGCTCATTTTATTCAGGTCTTTGGCAATGCCGGATAAAGCCTGCGCGCCCATGACCCAGATTACGGTTAAATAACTGTCGGGGACCATGAGCATGGAAAGGGCGATGATTTGAACAAACAGGCCTATATTCATGGTTTTGTTCAAGCCAATTCGGCTGCCGAGCCATCCTCCGAGCAGGTTCGTAATAACCCCGAAAATTTCGTAGAACACAAACAACATGGCAATGGCAAACGGACTGTAGCCAAGATCGTGAAAATGCAGGACGATCAGCATCCGAAGGGCACCGTCGGTCAGCGTAAATGCCCAATAATTTCCCGTAATCACAAGATACTGGGTAAATCCACTGGTGAGTTTTGCGGGCGTCATTTAGAGATCTGCTTTGCCGACCAAATCAACAATTTCTGCGGTTCTGTTCGAATAACCCCATTCATTGTCATACCACGCATAAAGTTTAACGTGGGTTCGGTTGACTACCATTGTGGATAGGGCATCAATGATGCTGGAACGGGGATCGGTTCGGTAATCGATTGAGACAAGCGGCCGTTCCTCAAATCCCAAAATTCCCTTCAGACTATCCAGACTTGCGGACTGAAGCATGGCATTCACTTCTTCGGTTGTTGTTGAGCGGCTGACTTCAAATACACAATCGGTCAGGGAAGCATTGGCCAGCGGAATGCGAATGGCATGGCCGTTTAATTTCCCCGAAAGCTCCGGAAAAATATGGGTGATTGCAGTAGCCGATCCTGTCGTGGTTGGAATAAGGCTCATGCCCGATGAGCGTGCGCGGCGCAGGTCCTTGTGGGCCGTATCCATAATGGACTGTGTATTTGTCAGGTCATGAATAGTTGTCATGGATCCATGCACAATGCCAAGGTTCTCATGTATGACCTTTACAACCGGTGCCAGACAGTTTGTTGTGCAGGAAGCCGCTGTGACAATGGGATGTTTGTCTGGATCAAAGCGATCCTCATTCACGCCCATGACAATGTTTAACACACCCTCTTCTTTAACCGGTGCGGTGACGACAACCCGTTTGATCCCCTGATCCAGAAAAGGGGATAGCGATTTCGTGGATTTGAATTTGCCAGATGCTTCAATCACAACATCACAGTTTGACCAATCCGTGTCCGTTATGCCGATATTTTGGGTGAAGGATATTGTGTGGCCAGCAACGCAAATTTCATGCTCGGTTGCCGTAATTTGTTTGTCCCAGCGACCATGTACGGAATCAAATTCTAATAGATGGGCAAATGTTTTCGCATCACCGGCCGGGTCATTGATTTGTATAATTTCAATATCCGTGTTTTGCCAGGCAGCACGACAAGTCAATCGGCCCATGCGGCCAAATCCATTAATACCCACTTTGATCGACATTAGAAATCCTTGAACCGATATGGCCGTTTGTCGTTAGTACAATCCTATTATTACCGTTTTTTGACGCTGAACGGGTGAAGATGGCTTCAATTACCTGTAAAACCTCATATATACAAAATATAGCCTGCGGCGAAGTGTTGATTTCCGTCAATGCTGACTTTTCGATCTTCGTTTTCAATGGGGAATAGAGATTATAGATGGTGAGGAAAAAAGTGATGGTGGATTTTGAAACTGTAAAAAGCGAGCTCGGAACACGCTTGGCGTATTTGGAAAACCGTGTCGAAGACGTAGAAGAAAATCTGCGTAAAGAGCACAGCAGTAATTTTTCAGAACAAGCCCATGAACGTGAAGATGATGAAGTCTTGGAGAGGCTTGAGATGGAGGCTGTCGAGGAAATTGCAGCGATTAAAGCGGCCTTGATCCGAATTGATGAAGGAACCTATGGTGCTTGTACAACTTGCGGTGAGGATATTGCCGAGGAGCGCCTAAAAGTCCTGCCTTTTGCGAATAAATGTGTGGATTGCGCGCAATAAGGTTTCCCTTATTGCGTCGCTTTTGATCTGGTTAAAGCTTTAAACCACAATTGAGGAAGGCTTCTTTTGTGCGTTCTTTTTCAGCGTCCGTCAGTTGTAGGAGCGGACTGCGGACCGATCCACCAGCTTGCCCCAGTAATTCCTGCCAATATTTTTGATGCGCCTGTGGCTTGCCGCCGGGCCGGGTTTCTTTAAGGGCGCGGCGAACAGGATCAAGGCTGTCTCTGATAATGCGTGCTTCATCAACTTTACCTGCCATAGCCAGTTTGGTGTAGTCGTGCATTCGGCGGTCGTTTTTCGTTTGCAGCAAGTACGGTGGGGATGAACACAGATAAAGCTGCCAGTTCAGCTCAACCATATTGTCAAACCATTCATCCTCTGACGCGGTGCTCACCAGTATTTTGTCTCCGGCAAGTTCTGTCAGTTTTTTGTACATAGGGCGATCAACACTGTATTTGATCGCAACTATGTTGGGTAGATCTGCAATCCGGTTGCAAAGCTCGGGGCTCATCAGATAACCACTGTCGGGGTGGCTCCACATTGCGATCCCGATATTCACAGCCTCTGATACGGTTTTATAGTATTGGTAAACGGTCTCATCCTGATCGGTTACAAAATGTAAAATCGGGGCGTGGACGACGATATAATCTGCGCCAATTGCCTCTGCATGTTTGGCAAGCTCAATGACGGTATCAAAATTCTGATCAGAACAGGACATGATTGTTTGAGCTGTATCGCCGACTTCATCAACCGCAATTTCAAAATTGCGTTTTCGCTCCTCCAAACTCATCGAGAAAAACTCTCCCTGTTTTCCGGCGATGAATAATCCCTGAATTTCCAAATCATCCACCCAATGACGAATATTTTGACGAAGTCCAGCTTCGTTCAGAGAAAAGTCGGGGTTAAAGGGATTGAGAGCGGCAGCCCAAATCCCTCTCATATGTTCGCGGGCATAGGCCTTGGCGTCCATTTTGCTGTATTTCATGATGTTGTTTCCTTTTTCGGCTGTTGCATAACCCGCCAGATTTTTTCACTGACCAGTGGCATCTGCAGATCGTTCGTTTCAAAGTGGCGCAGCGCGTGATGGGCGGCGTTCAGGATTGCTATCGGCGCCGCAATGGTGCCCGCTTCGCCAACGCCTTTTGCGCCAAGTAAATTATTGGGGGAGGGGGTTTGCATTTTTGTGATGGACAAATCGGGCATATCGCTTGCTCGGGGCATGGCATAATCCATAAAAGAACCGGTGAGCAGTTGCCCATCATCCGAATAATGAACTTCCTCCATCAGGGCTTCACCAATGCCTTGGGCGATACCCCCCATAATCTGACCTTCGACGAGCATGGGGTTTATCAGGGTTCCCGCGTCATCCAGACAAGTGATTTTATCGATTGTTAACTGGCCGGTGCCTGCGTCAATGGTAATCTCTGCCAAATAGGCCCCATATCCCCAAGCTTCGCCGCCATTTTCGTATCGAATGCGGGCGGTAATATCGGCCTCAGGTGTCAGGTTTCCCTTCGCTCGTTCCAGAACTTCCTGCCCCGCTATAAGCAGTGCACTGCCGCCGATTGCTGTGCTTCGGCTGGCAAGGGCGCCAATGCCTTCGGGGCATGTTTCCGTGTTTCCGTGCAGAATGGTGATGTCGTCGAAATCAATGCCAAATAGATCAGACAGGATTTGTGCGAAAGCGGTTTCCCGCCCATGCCCTTGCGTGCTGCCACCTGTGGAAGCGGTTATTTTTCCGTTTGGGTGCAGGGTAACGGATGCACTTTCCCATCCCCGGCCGCAAGGTTCGACGTAGAAGGAAACCCCCAATCCTTTCAATTTTTCCGGATCGTTGAACTGTTCAATTTGGGATTTCAGGGCAGGGTAATTTGCAACGTCGAGCAGCTTGTTTAAAAGTTCAGGGTAATCACCAGAATCCAGTTCCGCACCGGCGATATTTTTTCGGGGTAACTGATCCGGGGTTAGCAGGTTTTTCAAGCGAATTTCGATTGGATCGACACCCAGCCTGTTCGCGGCCTTATCCACCAGCCGTTCCAATAATGTGATGGCTTCCGGACGTCCGGCACCCCGGTAAATTCCAACTGGCCCGGTGTTTAGACAAAAACCGCGGGTCTCCAGGGAGATACTATTAATGTCGTAGGGACCGGGGAGCATCCGAACCGCATTCCACGCTGGGATTGCCGCGCTATTGGGAAGCCAATGCCCAAGGGGAGCGCGAACGGAAGCTTTTAAACCCAGAAATCGACCATCTTTATCGATTGCCAATTCGCCGCGGGTTTTAAGTCCACGGCCATGGCTGGCCGTCAACAGGTCTTCGTTGCGGGTTGATATCCATTTCACTGACTGTTTGAAATTAAGCGCTGCCCAGCAGGTAAAGACTTCTTCGGGGTAGAGGGATGCTTTCAGGCCGAATGCGCCCCCAACATCTGGAGAAATAACCCTAATTTTTGATCTGTCGGTTTTTAAAATTTTTGCAAGTTCAGTGCGGGCCCGGTGCGGAGTTTGACTGGAAAGATAGACCGTAACACTGTCAGTATCTGCATGATATTGAACCGCAATTGCGCGGTTCTCCATTGGGGATGGGGCGAGCCGAGGGTGTTCGATTTCGGCTGTAACGATATGCGCCGCCTTTTCAAAAATCTCATCAACGTCATCTGCCGCCCAGCATTGTTCAATGTCCGCAGAGGCGGTTTCATCGAGCTGGTTAAGTGATACAATCGCTTCACTTGACGGTTCAATGTCTGCACTAATCAGATCAACAGCATCAAGCCCAGCAACCGCCGTTTTGGATAAAACGGCTGCGATGGGCTGGCCCACGGCATGAACATACCCTTGCGCCAATATTGGGTAATCCGGAATGTTCATGGTTTTCAGGATTGGGTTTACAGCGAGATTACCCAGATCGGCAACATCTGTACCTGTAACAATTGCGGCAATGCCCTCAAGTGGGCGCGCATTGTCTAAATCAATTGCGGTTATTTGTCCGGCGGCGACGCTGCTTCGCGCAAAGGTGACATACAGGAACGGTCCGATATCAATGTCACTGACATATCGCCCCTGACCGGTTACCAGATGATAATCTTCCTTGCGGTGCACCGACGCACCAAGTTTCACTGGACCAACGCGCTGGACATTGGACGGTGAAAGTTTGTCAGCAACAGGTGTTTTTTTCTGTAACCACCGAAAGATTTTCAAAAGGGTTACTCCATTTGGAATAGAGGCTCGAAGTGTATATGGGCGCGATTAGGTCATCACCGTTGCTTCAATTTGGTCTAACTTGTCGAAAAAAGGGTATAATTCCAAATACTAAAAACTGATCTTGGTATCACAAAATCGAATAGCAGTTGGCGGTTGTTATTGGTTAGTTTATGGCAACATCCTTTGATCTAAAGACTAGAGAGCAGAATTATGAAGCTGGTGCTTATCGGATACGGTGCTATCGCAGGCTATGTTGCGGAAAAACTCCGGGACTTTACGGAAGTGGATCTCGCATATGTTCTTTGCCGCGAGGGGCGGGAAGAATATGCAAAAAGCATTCTTGGTAGCGACGTTATCGCGGTTAATCGGTTTGATCAAATTTCAGAACCAGTGGATCTGGTGATTGAATGTGGTGGGCATGATGCTTTGAAAAGCCATGCAGTCTCCATTCTTACAAAAGGGGTTGATCTTCTATCTGTTTCTTCTGGCGTTATGTCCGATGATCTTGTCGCGGCTGAACTTTTGACCGCTTGCGAGAGTGGCGGCGCACAACTTCAATTTGCCTCGGGCGCAGTTGGGGCTATGGACGCTCTGAATGCTGCCAGAATTGGCGGCCTAACGGATGTCACCTATACGGGCCGCAAGAAGCCGGCAGGCTGGAAAGGGTCGCGCGCCGAAGAGGTTTTGGATTTGGACAGCTTGAGCAGTTCCACATGTCATTTTGCAGGGACGGCCCGCGAGGCAGCACGGCTTTATCCGAAAAATGCAAATGTTGCGGCGACCATTGCCTTGTGCGGAATTGGAATGGAAAAAACGCGGGTAGAACTATACGCCGACCCGGATGCCGCACAGAATATTCATGAGATCAAGGCGCAAGGCGCTTTTGGCTCTTTTACATTTGTTGTCGAGGGGAACTCGTTGCCCGATAACCCACGTTCATCCGCTTTGACGGCAATGAGTATTGTTCAGGCGGTCGAAGCCCGTTTGAAGGCGATTTCAGTTTAACGTTTTGCTGCGTTCTTGATCAATTTCAACGGCGGTTAGCTTTAGTTCCTGCAAAAAGACTTCAGCCGCAGGTGAGAGGCCGCCGTCCCGTCGGTAAGATACACCAACAGCACTCAGCGAGCTGTTGATCGGGCTGTTAATGGCAACTAAAGAGCCGTTTGAGAGCTCTTCTTCGATCACGTGGATAGGCATGGCACAGAGCATGTCACTCATCTTGATCAGTTCCCGGTTCGTCAGGAAAGAGACTGAATCCACAACATTTTCGGGGGGTGAATAGCCACTGTCGAGAAACTCTTTCTCCAACTGGCGGCGCAAGGTGGTGTCTGCTGGCGGAAGTATCCAGCTATAGGATTTGAGCTGATCAAAGGTGACAGTGCCATTTTCACTTGCTAGGGGGTGATTGGCCCGGGCGACAACGCTGAACTCTTCTTCAAGCAATTGTTCTTGCTGTATATGTTTGCGATGCCTGTATTCGGTCAGACGCCCCAGAACCAGATCCACGTCACCGGTTTGCAGGGCTGGCATCAGAATGTCATTGGTCCCCTCGCGGATCACGATATTCACATTTGGGCGGGCTTTATGCACCCTTGCGATCGCCCGCGGCAACAATTTGGCTGATGCCGCGAGTAAGGTGCCCACCACAACGCGGCCGCCCATTCCTTCGTTCAGGTTGTCCAGTTCTTGTGCTGCATTGGAAATCTGGCTCAAGATTAACTTGCCGTGCCGGACAAGAGCTTCGCCATATGTGGTCGGGATGGCTCCGCGATTTGTGCGGTCAAACAGGATAACGCCAAAGTCAGCTTCCAGATCCTTGATTAACTTGGTCGCAGCAGGCTGCGAAATATTAAGCTCTTTCGCCGCATGGAGGATGCTTGAATGTTCGGCAACAGACACCAAAAGCCGGAGCTGTTTAAGCTTTAACCGGGTTGAAACGCGCTCTGCAATTTTGATGTGTCTGTTCTGATCTGGCATGGCGCTGTTATTACATAATCGAATACCTAATTCCACTTAATTCAGTTGAACAACTAACTGGATGCGAATAGCCTCAATAACAAATTAATATGAATATGGGATGTTTAATGCCAATACACCCTCGATTTGCGCCGTTTAACTTCAAAAAATGGGTTGAAGATAATCAAGATCAGCTAAAACCACCCGTTGGGAACAAGCTCCTTCATCATGACTCGGGAATGATTGTCATGGTTGTTGGAGGGCCCAATACTCGAGTGGATTTTCACGATGATCCGGTCGAAGAATGGTTCTATCAGGTCAAGGGCGATATGATGCTGAAGATCTATGAAGACGGCGAAATTTATGATGTGCCGATCCGTGAAGGAGAGGTTTTCATGATGCCAGCACATACCATCCATGCTCCCCAACGCCCTCAGGAAGGGTCAATAGGGATCGTGGTCGAAGCCCCGCGAATGACGCATATGAAGGAAGGCTTTGAATGGTATTGCTTTGGCTGTAACCGGCGTTTGCACCGGGCAGAAGTATCCTTGATGGATTCAAATGCAATCGTGACCGCATTGCCCAAAGTCTACGAAGCCTTTCACAACGATATGAAAGCGAGAACTTGCCCCGATTGCGGTGAAGTACACCCGGGCAAAGGCAAGCCACCGGAGGGGTGGGTTGTTCTGTAATGATCAAAATTAAGCAAACAGGGATAACGACAATGATGAAAACGAATAGGTTGAAGAAGCTGGTCATCGCCGGGGTTGCCGCTGCTATGACAATGTCTGCCGGTAGCGCTTGGGCCAAAGAATTCCGCATTGGTTTGATCACACCACCGCCGCATATCTGGACAAAGGCCGCTGGCGCATTTGCCGATGAACTGAAGGAAAAATCGGGAGGTAAATTCACCGCTAAAGTATTCCCATCCCGTCAGTTGGGTAACGAAGCGCAGATGTTGCAGCAAATGCAAACCGGGGCGCTGGATATGGCATTCATGACCGTTGCCGAGGTTTCCAATCGCGTGCCAAATCTTGGGGCTTTTTATGCGCCTTACCTTGCGAAAGATATCGCACATGCCGCGAAAATTCTGCGCAGTGATCTGGCGAAAGACATGCTGAAAGAATTGCCGAAAAAAGCCGGTGTTGTTGGTTTGGGATATGGGTCTGCAGGACTGCGCCAAATTGTATCGCGCGATCCGGTAAACAGCCCTGAAGATTTGAAGGGTAAGAAAATCCGTATTACGCCATTTGAGCCAATTAAAGATTTCTACAACCTGCTGGGAACCGCGCCAACTCCAATGCCGCTTCCGGCTGTATATGACGCACTGGCCAATGGTCAGGTCGATGCGATCGACATGGATCTGGAACTGATCTGGAAATTGAAATACACCGAGCATGCGAAAACATTGGTCCTTTCAAACCACATGATGTTCCCAATGGTTGGTCTGGTTTCGGCTAAAGTCTGGGCGGGGCTCAGCGCGGATGATCGCAAAATGATCGGTGATCTGGTTGCAAAACATGTTGATTCAACCATCGATCAGTTTGTTGTCGGGGAAGCTAAATTCCTCGAAGAAGTTAAGAAAACAGATGCAACGATTAAAGTTGTTGGCCCAGATTTCTTTGGGACAGTGACGGATAAATGGAATGCCATCTGGAGTAAACGCGCTCCTTCACTTGCGGCACTTAGAGCGGAAGCCGCTAAATAATCTCCCAGAAGGAACGTTAGAGATTAAGCCGCTGAGAATGTTTTCATTTGAGGCGGCTTGATTTCGTTTTGTATCGCGGGTTTAGTGTTAGTGATGTTGAAATTTATTCAAAAATTATCAGGCGCGATCTTAAACGTTGAAAAGGTTGTGATGACTTTTCTCGCCGCAGCCGTCACAGGTTTGATCCTGCTGAACGTGGTGACGCGATCTGTTGATTATGCGCTCTACTGGGTCGATGAGCTGGCAATATATGCCATGATCTGGATGGTAATGATCGGTGCGTCGATGATTGTCCGTTTGCGCAAGGGAATTGCTGTGACAATCCTTGATGAATTTCTCAAACCCTCACAACGAGAGGTCTTGGGCCTTATCGTTGACTTCTGTGTATTGCTGTTCGCAGGCACTTTAATCTGGCTGAATATGCTGTGGTATGATCCTGTTACGTTGATCAATGTGGGCTTTGATCTGGAGGCTTTCTCGCAGGTGGGGTTCAATTTCATTTATGAAGAACCCACCAATACGCTTGGTATCGCAAAATTCTGGGTGTGGCTGATTATGCCGATTATGGCACTGACAATGACATTGCATGCAGGTGCAAATTTTTTCGAGCGTCTGTTTAAGAAACCCAGCCCCGTACCGGAGTTAATCTGACCATGGTTGCGCTGGTATTTTTTGTTTTCCTCATGATCGGGCTGCCAATTGCCTTGGTTTTGGCCGTTTCCGCTTTGTTTTATATCGTCTATTCCGGTCAAACTGTTTTGCTGCAATCCTACGCGCAACAGCTCTTTTCAGGGGTGCAAAGTTACGGCTTGCTGGCGGTACCGCTTTTTATGCTGGCAGGCGAATTGATGAACGAAGGGGGCCTAACCCGCCGGCTGATCGATTTTGCGAGTGTGTTTATCGGGCGTGTTCGCGGTGGCCTTGCTTATATTAATTTGATTGTAAATATGATGATGGCTTCCATCATCGGATCGGCAGCCGCGCAGATTGCCATTATGTCCCGTGCCATGGTCCCGGAAATGGAGCAAAAGGGATATGATCGTGCTTTTGCTGCTGCGACAACGGCGGCGGGCGGATTGCTCTCCCCGATTATCCCGCCCTCGATGCTATTCGTGATTTATGGTGTTTTGGCGCAGATCGCAATTGGGGACATGTTTATTGCCGGTATTATTCCCGGATTGCTGATGTCATTTGGCTTTTTTGTTGCAATTGCATTGTTGGGTAAAAAATATGCCTATCCAGTGGGCGAGACAAAAACGTTTCAGCAGACCAAAACCTCTCTTGTAATGGGGTTCCCAACACTGTTGATCCCTGTTGTTATCGTCGGCGGTATCTTGGCGGGTTTCACGACCCCCACAGAATCCGCGGCTGTGGCGTCCGTCGTTGCCTTTATTCTTGGTAAGTATTTTTATAAAGAACTTAAACTCGCGCAAATACCCAAGGTTTTGCTGCGAACGGCTTTAAATACTTCCATTGTTGTTTTTATCGTGGCAACTGCAAATCTGTTTGGCTGGATCATCATTTATGAACAGGTTCCGCAAAATCTAGCGGCCCAACTGGTTGAAGTGACAACCAATCCCCTGGTCTTTTTGCTGATTGTAAATATTGCGCTTCTCTTTATCGGGATGATCTTGGACGGGATTGCGGCTTTGATCCTTGTCGTTCCCATTTTACTCCCCATTGCCCAGACCCATTACGGCATAGACCCCTACCATTTTGGAGTTGTTGTTTGCATCAATCTGGTTCTCGGGCTTTTAACGCCGCCGGTTGGGGCAGGGCTTTTTGTGACAACGGCAATGACGGGGGTTAAACCGGGGCCATTGTTTAAGGCGTTGTTGCCATTTCTCTTTACCACGCTGATCGCCTTGCTTCTGATTAGCTGGCAGCCGGGCCTGGTAACTTGGCTCATAAAATAAAGCGGCAACGGAATTAGCAAAATCCAAAAACGTCTGTTTTTTTATATCCGCAGTGATATAGGATGTCCTGAAACTGCACCCTGATCGCTATGGGGTGATCGAAACTGTTGAGGGAAGTCGTGACATGAAAACTGGCGGTGAATTGATCGTGGAATGCCTTGAAGCGCAAGGCGTTGATCGTATTTTCTGTGTACCGGGCGAAAGCTATTTAGCGGTTCTGGATGGCCTGCATGGCAGCGCCATACAGGCCGTTGTTGCACGTCAGGAAGGCGGCGCGGCCATGATGGCCGAAGCGGACGGAAAAATGACAGGCCGCCCCGGTATTTGTATGGTCACTCGCGGTCCGGGGGCAACCAATGCTGCCTCCGGTATTCATGTTGCCAAGCAGGACAGCACTCCCATGATTGTGTTTGTCGGGCAAATCGGTCGGCGGATGAAGGGGCGCGAAGCTTTTCAGGAAGTCGACTATCGGCAAACCTTTGGTGGTCTTGCGAAATGGGTTGAGGAAATTGATCATGTTGATCGAATTCCAGAGGTGATATCGCATGCCTATCATGTTGCGATGAGCGGCCGCCCGGGCCCTGTTGTTCTGGCATTGCCCGAAGATATGCTGCGCGAAACCTGTGGCGTTGCAGCGGGACCGCGCGTTGAAGTCGCCGAACCCGCCCCGTCTGAACCTTCAATGGCAAAATTAGCGGCGTTGCTGTCAGAGGCGAAATCCCCATTTCTTTTGCTTGGAGGAAGTCGCTGGAGCCAGCAGGCGGTTGCGGATGTTCACATATTTGCCGAAAAATGGGGGTTACCTGTTGGCTGTTCGTTCCGCCGCCAGCAATTGTTTGATCATCTTCACCCCAATTACGCTGGCGACGTCGGACTGGGTATAAATCCCAAGCTTAAACAGCAGATCGAACAGAGCGATCTTGTGATCTTACTGGGGGCCCGTTTTTCGGAAAACCCAAGTCAGGGCTTTAGCCTGTTTGATATTCCAAAAGCGAAACAGACCTTGGTGCAGATCCATCCGGGCGCTGAAGAAATTGGCCGAATTTACGTGCCTGATTTACCCATTGTGGCCACACCTGAAACTTTTTTGACGGCGGCTTTAAAAATAACGCCTACTGGCAAGTTTACAGATTTTACGGCTCTAAACGCGGCTTACCATGACTGGACAGATCAATTGCCAGAAACACCGGGCCGCGCGCAAATGGGCCCAATCATTGAAAGCCTTCGCGAGAAGCATGGAGATGCTGTTGTTGCAAATGGGGCAGGAAACTATGCGATTTGGGTCCATCGGTTCTGGCGGTTTAGAGAATTTGGTAGTCAGCTTGCGCCAACATCAGGGTCTATGGGATATGGTTTGCCAGCGGCGATTGCCGGAAAATTACGGCACCCTAAAAAAACGGTTTTGTGTTTTGCCGGGGATGGCTGTTTTCAGATGACCATGCAGGAATTTGGAACAGCTGCTCAATTTGGGGCAAATATTATTCTACTGGTCATCGATAACGGTGTTTATGGCACGATCCGAATGCATCAGGAACGTGATTATCCAAACCGGATAAGTGCAACCGATCTGCAAAATCCGGATTTTGCGGCGATTGCGAAAGCCTATGGCGCACATGCGGAAACTGTTGTTGAAACGGCTGAATTTGATGCTGCACTAGCCCGCGCGGTTCAAAGCGGCAAGCCGTCACTCATCCATATTAAAACCGACCCGGAAGCGAGTACACCGGCAACGACCTTGACCGCTTTGCGGGCCGCTAAATCCTGAATAGGCGCAGGGTGTTTGGTTAAGCGCTCACGCAGTTCCTATAAAACTCGTTCGTGTAAAAACTGCTTCACGATTTAGGGCTGGACTTTCTTTGACCGGGACGGCTAAAAAACGGGAAAGTATAAACTAACTTTCCTTTTTCCGGGGTGTGCCTTGAAGTTCATTCTGGTTCTCAGACAGGTAATTTGATGAACACGAAAGACATTGTCTATATCGCTCTATTTGCAGCTTTCATTGCGGCGTTGGGTGTGTTTCCGCCGTTAACAGTCCCCATTATTGCCGTCTCCATTACGGCGCAAACACTTGGCGTGATGTTAGCAGGCGGTATTTTAGGAGCCAAGCGCGGCGCTTTGTCGATCGTTCTATTCCTGATTTTACTTGTTGTTGGATTGCCCTTGTTATCTGGCGGGCGCGGCGGTCTTGCGGTGTTTGGCACAAGGTCTGGAGGCTTTTTGCTGGGCTGGATTGTCGGGGCCTATGTGGTTGGTTTCATTGTTGAAAAGAACTGGCATAACCTGAACTTTTTTTCGGCTATGACTGCAGGTGTCATTGGCGGTATGGTTGTTGTCTATTTGTTCGGAATTCCGTGGATAGCTGTCGTCGCGCAAATCTCTTTCCTTGAGGCTTTTATTGGATCTATGGCGTTTGTCCCCGGCGATCTGATCAAAGCGGTTATCGCGGCAACGGTTATTTTGATTGTGAAAAAATCGTATCCCCTGATTACAAGGTGAGCATGATACGCATCCGACCTGTTGAGGATAATAGATGATCTCGCTTCAGAATGTGGATGTCACTGCAGACGGGCAGGCTATTCTCGAGAAAATAAACCTAGATATTGATCAGCGAAGAACAGCGATCATCGGCTTGAATGGTTCTGGAAAGAGTACCTTTGTCCGCTTGCTGAACGGCTTGCAGTTACCATCAGCAGGCTCCGTGACCGTGGATGGTTTGAATACGAAAAAAGAAGGTCGAAAAGTTCGCGCGCGGGTGGGATTTGTTTTTCAAAATCCTGATAATCAGATTGTGTACCCGACGGTTCGGGAAGATCTGGCGTTTGGTCTGCAAAACCTGGGGTATATCAAAGCGGAAGTTGATGCCCAGGTTGCAGAAGCGATGCAGGCTTATCGGATTGCGCATTTGGCAGATCGCTTAACCCACCAACTCAGCGGCGGTGAAAAACAAATGGTTGCCCTTTTGGGGGTGCTGATTATGCGGCCCAATTATATCATTCTTGATGAGCCGACCACGCTGCTTGATCTTAAAAACAAACGATTATTGATGGACCATGTTCGCGAAATTTCTCAGCGGATTATTATGGTTACGCATGATCTTGATTTGGTCAAAGAATTTGATCGCGTGATCTGTTTTGATCAGGGTGCGGTTCTGGCCGATGGATCGCCTGATGACGTTTTGCCGTTATATCGGCAACATTGCTCAGCATGATTAGCTTCTATTATCCGGGTAATTCACTTTTGCACAAAACCCCCGCGGGCCTGAAGCTTTTGGGGCTTGTGTTGTTGGGCAGTCTCGTTTTTCAGATTAGCGAGATAGCAACCCTGCTCGGTATCGGTAGCTTATTGGCCTTGTTATTTGTAATCGGCCGTATTCCTTTGCACGTGGCATTTCGTCAATTACGTCCGGCGCTGTTTTTACTAATTGTAATCTTCATAGCCCAGTATTTTATTGAAGGTATCGAGGTGGCAACATTTGTTGTTCTGCGGTTTGCCATTTTGATATTGGCAGCTGGGCTTGTGACGGTGACCAGCCGTGTCTCTGATATGGTCGCGGCAATTGAACTGGCGTTAAAACCCTTTTCGCGCTGGATTGCGGTCGCCAAGGTAAGCTTGGCTATCACATTGGCAATTCGGTTTATTCCGGTATTGGGCTCGATTATACAGGACGTTAAAGATGCTCAGAAAGCCCGCGGCCTTGATCGGAATGTTATGGCTGTTTTAATTCCGGTGATTGTCCGTACGTTAAAAATGGCCACAGAGGTTGCCGAAGCACTGGATGCCCGCTCTTTTGCGGCAACCCCTTCCGATCTATCTAAACCGCGCGATTAATCAGCGGTTTCTTTTTGGCTTTTTCTGGCTTTGCAGTTGGGGTGATTGAGCGGCAATATGACAACCTGATGTGCAAACCCGTCGCCATTACTGAGGGTGACTGACTGAAATCCAAGCAGACTGATTAAATCAAGGAATGTTAGTTCTTCAGGTGCTTTTGACTTTGCAAAAATTGGGGTTGTCCGCGCACTGGTCGAAAGATCAGCAAGTAAAGCCCGGGCGCGATAAACTGTATCTAAATAGCCTTCTGTCTTGGCAATAACGATTAATTTAGTGGACTCGCTTCCTTTGGCAAAAACCGTGTAGGGGCTTTCGTAGGGTTGCTTGTTCATACCGTCTTTAATGCCGATAATAAAACCGACACGACGTTTTTTAGAAACATCGTTAATGACGGGCAGCCGCGCGCAGTAAACTTCAACCTGTCCGGGGGAGGGGTAGTAATATCCCACGTATCTGTCTTGAATATTCGAAGCACGCGCGCCCATTGTTGTTGCCAACAACGCAACAAGAAAAAGTGTAAGCCGGTTCAGCATTTTGATCATAGACGATATCCCATATGTAAGTTGCTTTCTCACATATCAGAAGCAGGCCAAAGCTTTAAGCGCTAATTTAACTCTTGGAGGCAGTCCATGCCTGTAACATCTCGTGGGCCGTCGTTACGCCAGCTCCAGAACCTTCTGCGCCAGTTGGGGCTGTAAGCTCGATGACATAGCCGTTGGGGTCGCGAAAATAGATCGATTTAATAAACTCATGATCTGCTACGCCGCGCGTTTCGATGCCCGCGGCTTTGCCTTTTTCAAACATGGACATTAAATCTTCCATGGTTACTTCCAACGCGATATGCAGGTCGTAGTCATGCTGTTCCTTAAATTCAAAAGGGCTGTCAGGAACCTCAAAAAACGCGAGGGCAGATCCATCATCCAGTTGGTAGAAGGAATGTAGGGCGCGGGTGCCACGACCTGTTTTTGATTGTTTAATCTCAAATGCACGAACTAAAGGAAGACCGAGGAAATCTTCATAAAATTGTCGGGTTTCTTCGGAATCTCGGCAGCGATATGCGTTGTGGTGCAAACCTTTAATCATTGATTATCTTTCCCTTTTATGTGCGCCTTGGAACATAATGTGAGGTCGGAGAGACCCAACGTCAAGTCGATTGGCTTCAAATCCACTTTACTATCGCCTTGGATGAGATACTTTTCCCTTGTGTTCTGTTTATTTTTTCGCGATAACGCGCCATCAAATTTTCAAGGTTCCTGCATATTGAAGGCCTGAGTAGAATGTCCAAAATTTCAGACATCACTGTATTGGAAGTCGCCAAATCCAAAGACGACAAACCCGACTATTTTGTCGAGCGCGATGGCTTGGTCTTTGCCGGAACCCATTTAATCGTCGATCTGTGGCAGGCGCATAATTTAAATGACGCCAGTTTGATCGAGAAAACTTTGGTTGAATGCATTAAGGCTGCGAATGCAACCTTGCTACATTTTCACATTCATGCGTTTGAGCCCAATGGACTTTCAGGTGTTGCGGTGCTGGCTGAAAGCCATATCACGTTTCATAGCTGGCCCGATCAGGGATATATGGCGCTGGATATCTTTATGTGTGGTAAGGCCGAACCCCATAAATGCATTCCAATTTTGAAGCGAGCATTTCAGCCTGGATCTGTGCAGATCAGTGATCTGAAACGCGGAGTGGTCGGATGATCGAAGTTTTTGATGAGGGCCTTCACGCCGGGGTTAATCTTGCTTTGGAAGTCGGAACTGTCCTTTATCGCGACAAAACCGAACATCAAGACCTGATGATTTTTGAGAATAATACATTTGGCCGTGTTATGTCGCTCGATGGCGCCGTACAAACAACGGAAAAGGACGAATTCATCTATCATGAGATGTTTGCACATGTTCCTATTCTGGCACATGGCAATGTGAAGTCTGTGTTGATCATTGGAGGCGGTGATGGCGGGGCAGCCTGTCAGGTTTTAAAACATACTTCGGTTGAAGCAACATTGGTTGACATCGATCGCACTGTTATCGATCTGTCTGCGAAATATATGCCAACGGTGAGCGATGGGGCGTTTGACGACCCACGTCTTGAAATCATTGTGGCCGATGGCTGTAAATTTGTAAAAGACACCGATCGCAAATGGGACGTGATCATTATTGATTCAACCGACCCGCATGGCCCCGGTGAGGTTCTTTATACCCAGGAATTTTACACCGATTGTAAAACCTGCCTCAGTGAGGGCGGTATTATCGTTACCCAGAACGGTGTGCCCTTTGTACAGCCAGATGAGTTGCGCGACAGCTATGATCGGTTAGGGTCAATCTTCCGGGACGTTACTTTTTATACGGCTGCTATTCCTAGCTATGTTGGCGGTGCACTCGCCTTTGGCTGGGCCACGGACAATGTAAAGCTGCGGGCATTGGATCTTGGTGTTTTGGCCGAACGCTTTTTGAAGGCTGAAATCAAAACAGGCTATTACAGCCCCGAAGTTCATCAAGCCTCGTTTGCACTTCCTTATTTTATTCAGAAAATTCTGACAGACGAAAAATAGCGGCTCAGCACTCCACCACATTCACGGCAAGCCCGCCTTGCGACGTTTCTTTATATTTACTGAGCATATCAATCCCGGTCTGGCGCATTGTTTCAATGACCTCATCAAGGGATACGACATGGGTGCCGTCTCCCGCGAGAGCGAGGCGGGCGGCATTAATGGCTTTCATCGCGCCCATGGTGTTGCGCTCGATACAGGGGATTTGAACAAGCCCGCCGATTGGATCGCAGGTTAGGCCCAGATTATGTTCCATGCCAATTTCGGCAGCATTTTCAACTTGTTCATTCGTGCCGCCCAGGACGGCGGTCAGAGCACCTGCCGCCATGGAACAGGCGACACCAACCTCTCCTTGGCAGCCAACTTCTGCCGCGGAAATAGAGGCCCGTTTTTTATAGATCGATCCGATCGCGGCGGCTGTGAGCAGGAAGTTTCGCGTTCCCTCTTCTGTGACGTTTGCGCAAAACCGCTGATAATATTTGAGAACAGCCGGGATGACGCCAGCGGCGCCATTGGTTGGGGCCGTCACAACACGTCCGCCTGCGGCATTTTCTTCGTTGACGGCAAGGGCATATAAATTGACCCAATCCAAAACGGTTAGCGGATCGCGAGAAGCACGTTCGGGATTTGCCATCAATTCATTGTAAAGAGCTGAAGCCCGTCGTTTTACGTCAAGGCCGCCGGGAAGGATGCCGTCGGTATCGCATCCACGCTGGATGCATTTAATCATGGCATCAGATACCTGATCGAGAAATTCATTGGTTTCCCCATCATCCCGCCATGCGGTTTCATTGGCGCGCATAATCTGCGCAATGCTGAGGTTTTCTTTTGTGCCAATTGCCAGCAGTTCGGCGGCTGATGTGAACGGATAAGGGAGTTGAATGTTATGGCCGCGTGTCTCAGACCGGTCGCCTTCGTCATGGGAGACAACATAACCACCACCTACTGAGAAATAATCCTTTTCCGCTAGCAGTTCGCCTTCACCTGAAAAGGCGTAAAAGCGCATACCATTGGAATGTTCCTCCAAGATTTTGTCTTTTAGGAACAGCAGATGATCGTCATCATAAAAATCAATGATCTTTTGCCCGCCCAGATTTAGCTTTTTGTCGGATCGGATATTTGCAACCCTGTCGGTGATGGATGCAGGATCAATTTTGGAGGGGGACTCGCCTGAAAGGCCCATTAAAATCGCAATATCGGTGCCATGTCCGTGGCCAGTAAGGGCAAGTGATCCATATAGTTCAACGATCACCCGTTCGCAGCTATCGAGCAGGTTGCGGGAAATAATCAGATCAGAAAACCGCCGCGCCGCGCGCATCGGGCCGACCGTGTGAGATGAAGAGGGGCCAATTCCAATGGTATAAAGATCAGTTACGCTGATATTTACATCAAGCTGCGATGTGGGGACGGGGGCTTGTTTGCGGATTTGCCGCGGAACGACTGGCGTTACATTTCCAAGTCCGGTTTTCTTGATTTTCGTCATCTCGGCACCCCTCTACACCCGAAAATTATCGGTGTGTGTTTACAAGATGCCCCCTCTGTCCATGAACCTGAAAGATTACCGGTCAATTAAACCGGGTACCTCTTCGGTGGAGTTTTAACACTCGCTCTCCAGAGCCCTGGATTTCTGGCGATACATTTGCCTGAGAGTTTCCGGGGCGGTTGCTCCTTCGGCGCCGGTGTAAACCGATCTCTCCCACCAGAAATATGCAGGAAATCAAACTTTTAGCTCGAAAAAACAGGCTATGCGTGCGTATTGAAATCGTCAAGCAATATCGTGATCTAAATTTATGAAGTCCAACCGTTACAGCGGCCCCATTCCGCTAAAATGGTGTCTGAACCCTCAACAACCTGATAGGCCGGATAGGCCGCTGCCGTGATGCAAGCGTGATTGGGTAAGATGCGAAGCTGATTGCCAATGGGAAAATCAGATGGTTTGTAGGAGGTTCCCTCCAGTGAGATCAGACCGTGTTCCTGGTTGCTACTGGTTACAAAAAGATCAGGAATGACTTGGCCTGTATCCGCCCTGCAAACTTGCCCGTAATGGGATTTTCCCAAATGGTTTGGTTTTCCCGGGTCCGCCGAGAGGGCCAGGCTACCGGCATCAATGAGGATCCGGTTATGGGCGGGATTATGGCTGATCACGCTGGCAAGGACTGATATTGCAATATCTTCAACGGTGCAAACATCAAGAGCCCGCATCACCATATCCTGAAACACATATACACCAGCACGCACCTCCGTGACGCCGTCCAGATTCTCGGCGAAGGTCGCAGTGGGGGTCGAGCCCATACTGACAATCGGGCAATCATACCCATTTTGCCGAAGATATGCCGCGGCGGCGGTAATTGCCGTGCGTTCCTGTTCGGCAAAACGCGTTATTTCATCGCGGGTCTTGCAATAGTATGAACCGCCTGCATGGGTCATGACGCCGCTTAGTTGGACATGAGGCGCCGCTTGAATGATTTTTGCGATACGCAAAATTTCCGGATCATCAGGTTTTAGTCCTGCACGTTTACCATCGCAGTCAATTTCGATCAGACATCGGAAGGTTGCATCCAATTTAAGGGCGGCTTCGGCAACGGCGGTTGTGGCGGCTGCCGTATCCAAAATCAGGGTCATCTTTGCCCCTTTTTGCTGAAGGGCGGCCACATGCGGCAATTTTGAGGGCACAATGGAGACCGCGTATAAGATATCTGTGTATCCACCTGCCAGAAAATATTCCGCCTCAGCAAGGGTTGAAACAGTAATCGGGGCGGTTGGACCCGGCAGGTTAATACACCGGGCAACATCTAAAGATTTACAGGTTTTCAGGTGTGGCCGGAGCTGAACATCAAAAGCCGATAGCTTTTGCGCCATATTTTGAATATTTCGCAGAAGGATTGCTCTATCCAGAATCAAAGCAGGGGTTTCGAGGGCCTTAAAGGATGTCATGGGCTTAACTTCTTGTCGAACTGATGGTGCTGTGGCTTGCATTTTGGCATCATCAATGATTGTATCCGGCTGGTAAAGGGGCATTTGTGCCGCGACGGCAAAAGGGGGAATGCTTTTGGGACGGATTTTGTTTGGCTCAGAATTTGGGGCAAATCTGGGTCACATATATCCCATGATGCGTATCGCGAAGGAATTAGCGAAAAACGGGCATGAAATTGTTTTTGCTGCGCGTAATCTTGTTCAAACCAGCCGTGTCCTTGACGGAACGGGTTATCAGCTTATTCAGGCGCCCTATTGGCACAATTTGCAACTCAAAAACCGGACCTCAAAGGTAACACCCAGTTACGCAGACATTCTGGCGCTGCAAGGATTTGGATTTAGCGATAATCTGCAATCGTTTCTGCGTGCATGGACGGACCTGGTGGATATTGTCAAACCGGATTTGATCATTGCGGATCATAGTCCCTGTCTCAGTCTGGCCGTTCGAGGGCGCTATCCAATGATCAATATGGGCAATGGGTTTACATTGCCGCCGTCAAACATGACCGAATTTCCGTCCATACTTGCGCAGGGCAGGCCATTGGTCTCGCAGGTGGAGTTGCTGGCGCAGTTTAACAAGGTGCTTGTGAAGAACCATCGGGCGCCGCTTGATCATTTGCCACAGATTTTTGACACTGAAGGGCAGTATGTTCGAACGGTTCCGCAATTGGATCCCTATACGGAATTTTGGGAACTCGCGCCCGTTGGCCCTTTGGAAGAGTGTCTGGATTACACGCCGCTGCCACAGAAAGATCATGTGTTTGTCTATATGTCTCATAATGCAGGGCCGGATAATGTGGTGTTACGCGCGTTGCAGGCGCTTAATTTGAAAACAACCGCGTATATTCGCGGCGCGGCGGCAGATACATATGCCCAATTTGCAGGCGGCAATGTCACCCTGTTGGCTGAGGCTGCTGATTTTCGGGATATCATGCCGAAGGCCTCTTTCGTTATTCATTCCGGGGGCTGCGGCACATCAACGACCTGCCTCATGACAGGCCGCCCCCAGATTGTCTTTCCAACGCAGGCAGAGACATTTTCGAACAGCCGATTGATGCAAAAGGAAGGGGTCGCCCTTCCTATGGATATAAGCGCCAAGCAGGACGAACTTATGAGCATGATTAGTCAGGCTGTTGGCAATGGAGACATCAAAGAGAAGGCAAGACGGGTTGCGCTGGAGTTGGAGCAGGGGAACTGGAAATCAGCTTTACCGACAATTGTGGCGCATGCTGAGCGTTTGATTACAAATTAATAAGGTTGCTGTGATATCACTCCGGTTGCGATTGCATTAAGGTCGGTTTTAAAGAAAAGAAATGTTGAGGAGGCGGTCTGTTGGGGCGAGTTTTATTTGGGTCGGAATTTGGGGCAAATCTGGGCCATATATATCCAATGCTGCGGATTGCTGACCGATTGGCTGAAAATGGACACCAGATCATTTTCGCCGTGCGAAATTTGCAGCAGACAAAGCAGGCCCTCAAAGGGCGCGGATATCAAATTTTGCAGGCTCCTTATTGGCAGAACCCTCGATTTAGACAGGGCAATATAGCAACCCCCAGCTATTCCGACGTTATGGCGCGTCAGGGATTTGGCTTCAAAGATACTTTCGCAGCCTTTTTTACAGCCTGGTCGGATCTGGCGGATGTGGTTAAACCTGATCTGATCATTGCGGATCATAGTCCGGGATTAAGTATTGCCGTTCGGGGACGCCACCCAATGATCAACATGGGAAATGGTTTTACGTTGCCGCCGTCACAATTGGAAACCTATCCATCCGTTATCGCAAAGGGGGCACCTTTGGTGCGTCAGGACTGGATGCGGCAAATGTTCAACGAAGTGCTCACGGAAAACAACCGACCACAACTTGAATTCCTGCCACAGATTTTTGACACTGAAGGGCAGTATGTGTGTACCGTTCCGCATTTAGACCCGTATGCACAATTTCGAACGCTTCCGCAGGTCGGGCCATTGGAAGACAGCTTGGACTGTATCGCCCCGCCAAAATCGCCTCATGTATTTGTGTATATGGCGCATGGAAGCGGGGCAGAGGCGACTGTTTTAGCCACATTGAAAACATTGAATGTGAAATCGACAGCTTTTGTTCGGGGCGCACCAGCAAAAACAATAGATACTTTTCACGGTGGAAATCTTCAAATGCTCAACCAGCCCGCCGATTTTGCAGATATATTACCGCGTGCGTCATTGGTTATTCATTCTGGCGGCGGGGGAACGTCGACCGCATGCCTGATGACGGGGCGTCCACAAATTACCTTTCCCTCGCATTCGGAAACGTCGCTTAATAGCCGTTTAATGCATCAACAGGGGGTCGCTCAGCCGGTTCGGTCAACAGTATCCCAGTCTGAAATGACGGCGCTGTTGGAAAAGGTGCTATCTAATGATGATATGAAGCAGGCATCTGAACGTGTTGCGATTGAGCTGAATGATGACAAGTGGAAGCAGGCACTTCCTACAATCCTCAATCACGCTGAAGAAATAATCGCAAGATAAGCTGGTAGATCGGTGGTCGTTGACCACCGATATTGTCATCGCTTATTTAATTCCGTATTTCAGAACCCAAAAGGGGAGCAGGGCAGCCACTTCTTTACTGGTGCCGTCCAGCTCAATCGCCATTTGCGCGTTTTTAAGATCAACCCGGACCACCCGACCACCAAATCGGATGATATCGGCTGAGCTTTGGGGGCCAAATGTCCCTTTTATGCAGTGATCCAATCCGACATCTTTAATCAATCCATTGATCAGCAGTCCGTTTAGCGACCAGTTCTCTGTAGTATAATAAACACCTGCGATCTCAACCTGTAGGACCGGGCTTGAAATTCTAAAGGAATCTCTTTGCTCAAATCGATTAGGTATAGATTGGTCAAGTTGTGGCGTATGAAGCACGGCAACCTCCAAGAATATAAAAAGTTAAATACACATCAAGGGTATTGCAGGCTTCGTGCCAGTTTCATTCTTTTGGCGCGAATAAATTTAGCCACCTGACTTTCTAAGGGCTTTCCAATCACGAACCCTGATTAAAGCTTCCTCCTGTTCCTTTTCGCTCAATTGTTTTTTGAGTTGCGTTTTGGAACGGCGGATGCGCGCCAAAACTGATTTGTTTTGAGTGCTTTCTTCCGCCAGAGTGAGCCACTTGAGTGCTTCAATATGATTGTTCTTAACCTCAGTGTTTTGCGATAGCAGCCTCGCGAGCGCCAATTGGCTCCGAATGTCTCCCGCGTCGGCTTTGGGGAGCCATTTAAGAATGTTTCGCTCATTTTCTTCCTGAATTTTGCGGCGAACAGAATTCATCATTGCTTTCGCTGTAGGATAATTTTGCCTCGCGGCAAGTTCATACCATTTGATAGCGGCAAAAAGATCCTGATGAACGCCTTGTCCGTTTTCATACATATAAGCAAGATTGAACTGCGCATCTGCGTTCCCCGCTTCTGCAGCTTGGGTCCATTCCTGAAATGCAGTGGCATAATCACCATTGCGATAGGCCTCTTTCGCACTGTCTGCGAATGCCTGCGGGGACGAAATGGATATCAGCAAACATAATAGCATATGGGCACAGGTTATTTTGCTGTGCCTTGGTGCGAAAGAGTAAGTTTGCCACCTAAAAACATTCATGAATGATAGAATCACAGAAAATTCTTTAAAATTCAATGGTTAACGGATTGCGGTAACACTTTTTTGGAGTTTCGTATTCTTATTATACACTTTTTTAGATATTAACTTTGTTCAACTGCGATTTATTCAATTTGAATGATTTGAAAATTTTTTGGGCGAATACGGTAACTAACGGTATGAAAAATAATAAAATTTGGTAATTCTGTTACGAATGCAACAGTTAATTGATGAAATGTCAAAAATGACAATTTGTCATTTGAAAAAAATACTGTTAGTATCTTCACAGATCAGCGAACTAGACAAAAAGATCTAGGAAGGGTCGAAATAGATCGGTGAACTGGACAAAAAGATTCAGGACGGGTCGAAACTGTCTCCTATTTCTCCGTAGTGAGGAAACTGTCAGTGAGAAGGAAGGCGTCACCCATAAACAGTGACGATGACATTAAGATCCGATGTCTCCTTCTAGAACTTAAAGTCCGGAGGTGTGTGATGCTCCAAGTCATCATATATGTTTCCAGATTAGGATTAAAAAGATGCCAGGGCCAAGGCAGTAAATAAAAATAAAATGGCCTGTATATCTGGGAACCCTTGTCGCGCAGACAAGGGTTTTTCTTTGTCCTGAATTTGCCTGCAGACAACAAAAAAGACCCCGAAGGGCCTTTTCCGTGGGGGGAGGCTACTCGTTATCCTGCGTAACGCTGGATAATCTGCTTGCCCAGAGAGTTCATATGGACCTGATCAGGTCCGTCGGCAAATCGGACGGTCCGTGCATAGGCAAATGCTTCAGCAAGGAATGTATCCTGACTTAATCCCATGGCGCCATGGGCTTGCATCGCGCGGTCAATAACGGTTTGTGCCATAGACGGGGCAACAATTTTGATCATGGCAATCAGGTCTTTTGCATCTTTATAGGTGCCTTCATCCATTTTCTTGGCCGCTGACATTGTCAGCAGGCGGGCTTGTTCGATTTCACAGATCGATTTTGCGATATCTTCGCGGATGGAACCCTGTTCACTGATCTTTTTGCCGAAAGCAACTCGGCTTTCTACCCGGGCGCACATCAACTCCAGGGCGCGCTGGGCACAGCCAATCAGGCGCATGCAATGGTGAATTCGGCCGGGGCCCAATCGTCCTTGGGCAATTGCAAACCCACTGCCTTCTTCGCCAATCAGATTACTTGCCGGTACGCGTACGTTGTTAAAATCGATTTCGGCATGACCGTGAGGCGCATCGTCTGATCCAAACACTTTCATCGGGCGAATGATGGTAACGCCCGGTGTATCTTTGGGGACCAGTATTTGACTTTGCTGCTGGTGGCGAGAGGCATCTGGATTCGTTTTGCCCATCAGAATGAAAATTTTACACCGTGGATCGGGGGCGCCGCTAATCCACCATTTGCGGCCGTTGATAACATATTCGTCACCGTCGCGGACGATGGAACATTGAATGTTGGTGGCATCTGAAGAGGCGACAGCCGGTTCCGTCATGGCAAAGGCTGATCTGATCTCGCCGTTCAGTAAGGGGATTAGCCATTTTTTCTTTTGCTCTTCGCTGCCGTAGCGCGCAAAGACTTCCATATTACCAGTGTCAGGTGCGCTGCAGTTAAAAACTTCTGGTCCAATCGGCGAGCGTCCCATGATTTCGGCCAATGGCGCGTATTCGTAATTGGTCAGGCCAGAGCCGTATTCATCGAATTCTGCCAGAAACAGATTCCATAATCCTTCGGCTTTAGCTTTGGCTTTAAGCTCCTCCATAATTGGTGGAATGCTCCAGCGATCTCCAGAATTTTCAATATGATCATGATAGCTCGCTTCGGCAGCATAAACATGCGCGTTCATGAAAGCTTCGACGCGTTGCTTTATCTCTTCGGCTTTTGTTGACATGGGTTTCCTCACTTTTATACGAAATTACCATAAGTATAAGACTGACAATTGGATAAGCCCAATTTATAATGGTGATATATTACTATTGATTTGGTGAATGCAAATGTTGCTGCAGAAGATGGATATCAACCTGTTTCTCGTGTTTGAGGTTATTTATGACACGGGTAATCTGACGAAAGCGGCTCAGATTTTGAACAGGACGCAACCGGCTGTTAGCAACGCTTTGGCGCGCATGCGCGCGGTGCTGGAAGATCCCCTTTTTGTGCACTCTGGCAAACGCATGAACCCGACACCCCGCGCCGAGGAATTGATTGCGCCCGTTCGTCAGGCGTTAGCGCTGATGCAGGGAACATTGGTGACGTCAGCGCCTTTTGATCCAAAAACGGCGGAGCGAATGATCCGTCTGAGTGCGGGCGATATTGCGGAGACGATTGTTCTTCCTGAATTTATTCGGCGGCTGCGGGCAGAGGCGCCGGGTGTTTCCGTGCAGGTTTTTCAAATCCCCCGACGAGAGTTATCTGCAAAATTTGCTGCAAACGAGGTGGATTTTGCCGTCGATATTCCGATGACACTGGATGGGGATATTCGGCAGGTCCCACTTTTATCGGATCATCAGGTTTGCGCGGTTTCAACCAAGCATGTGCTTGCTGAAAAAACAAAGATCACCTTGGCGGACTATATCAATTGCGATCATATTCATGTGTCATATCGCCGCCGGGGCGGTGGTGTTGCGGATATTGGTCTTGGAAAAATCGGGGCGGAGCGGAACAGGGTTGTTCGTTTGCAGCATCATCAGGCCGCTTTTGCCATGTTAGAGGACAGCAATTTGCTTCTGTCTGCGCCCTCACGTCTCGCCGCTTTATATTCTTGCAAGGTTTTTCCGCTGCCATTCGATGCGCCGTCTTTGGACTTGCAACTTTACTGGGCGGCAAGCGCGGAAAATTTTGCGTTCAACGCTTGGGTGCGCCGCATGTTGATTGAGGTGGCGGCAGCGGTCACAGCATAGAATATAGGTTAAAGGTCTGAAAAAGCCGGCGCATAGGAGACGTCTCCAGTTAGGCAGGGTAGGTCCGGCGCGCCGATCGGTAGCGCCATAAAATAGGGTCCCTGAAAGGCACAGCTGAAGCCCTCCGCCAAAGACACCGAGAAGCCAAATCGCCGATAATATTCTGGATCCCCAAGAACAAATACCGCCTGCCACTTTTGGCGGAGCGCTTCTTGCAAGCCCCTCTTGATCATTTGAGCCGCAAGGCCTCGGCGCCGATGTTGGTTGCACACCGAAATTGGCGCAAGCCCAAGAGCGGGAAAGGGGGTTTGCATCTGGGAGAATAAGGCATGTCCAATAACATCATTTCCCTCTAAAGCAGTTATTGAAATGACGGGTATGTCTGCTACTGCGAGCTTTCGAACCAGCACTGCTTCTGCGTCTGTTGGAAAGCAGTTTTTATGAAGCTCAAAAATGTCTGAGGCGGTGGTGTCATGGTTAAGCGTGAGTATCATGCATGCCAATATAAGGGCGAATGGAGTAGTCTGGAAAGTGTTTATGGATTTGTTTCCTTGCGGTCCAATAGGGAATATGCTCTTTGCCAATGATGGAAAATACAGACCTGACCTCAGAACCAACTCTTTTTTTGATCCCGACGCCCATTGGCAATCTGGAAGATATCTCTTATCGGACAGTTCGTATCCTGCAGGGGGTGGATGCACTCGCTTGCGAGGATACACGTCATACCCGTAAAATTTTTGAACGGCATCAGCTCGATAGCCCCTCGATCATTTTTTCCTGCCACGCGCATAATGAAGATCGGGCGGTCGGCCGGATTCTCTCTCTCCTTCGGGATGGCTTGAATGTGGGGCTGACGTCTGATGCAGGGGCGCCCGGGATTAGTGATCCGGGGCAGCGTGCTGCGACCGCCGCCATTGCCGAAGGCTACCGCGTGGAAGCATTGCCCGGGCCCAGTGCTGTTATCACGGCTTTGATGGTTTCCGGTCTGCCGATCCCGGCTTTTAGTTTTCTCGGATTTTTACCCCGCAGGCCGGGCCGTCAGCGAAAAGTGTTTAACGCTTTTGCAGAAACACCGGGAGCGATAGCCTTTTTTGAATCTCCGTTTCGAGTAGCTAAGATCTTAAAGATTGCACTGGAATGTCTTGGGAATCGGGATGTCGCCGTTTGTGTTGAGCTGACAAAGAAATTTGAAAAAGTTCACCGCGGATTGATTGAGGACGTTATTGAAAAGCTCGATGGTGCCAAGATCAAAGGTGAGGTGACGATTGTCATTGGCCCGCCTTCAAATCTGGAGGAAGCCGAGGATGACGCAGATGATGAGGCGCTAGGACCTGAGCGTAAGTTTCCAAGCCGATAAAATTATTTTTTTCATATATTTGAGGCTTCTAAATAAAAGTGCTATCGTTCTTTTACGTTTCTCTCATCGACTGGGGTAGGAGGTAGAATATGAACGTTGCTGGTATTTTAAAGGGTAAAGGGGCCAACATCATTACGGCAAAAGCGGATGATGCAATCTCTGTCATTGCCGGCCTGTTGGGTGAGCATCGTATTGGTGCTGTCTTGGTTATGGGCGAAGGGCAGGATGTGCAAGGCGTCATCTCAGAGCGGGATATTGTCCGCGGACTTGCCAATAGTGGTACGGGATGTCTGAAAATGAAGGCATCTGAATTAATGACATCCAATGTTATCTCTTGCGCGCCTTCTGATACGATTGATCAGGTCATGTCTTTAATGACGGATAAAAGGATTCGCCATCTTCCGGTTATGGAAGACGGCGTTCTAAAAGGGTTCATTTCCATTGGGGATGTTGTTAAGCGCCGGATGGACGAGGTTGAGCAGGAAGCTGCTGCCATGCGCGATTATATCGCAACCGGTTGATCCGCTCCTTTTAAGAGAGCACTTTTAAAGCGTGATGTAAGTAGGGGAGGGAGCGTTCAACGGCGAGCTCCCCTTCACGAATCATTTCGTCTGCTTTGTCAAATTCAAGCAATCCCCGATGAGCCAGCCTGGGGGCGATTGTCACATCCGGTGGATCCCCCGCGAGCCGGGAGCGGCTGAGTCGATCTTGGACAATGTTCAAAGACGACATCATGACGCCAAACATGCTGGGCTCGCTGCCTTCCTTGTCAAAGAAGCGGTGTTTCATCAAATTCATTGGCGATAGCGATGAGAGGAAGCCATCGTCATTCGCCTGCGCATCCTTTTGCATTGATTCTTCGCTCTCCCCCACATTGGTCATGCCAAACACATCGGCGTTCAGATTGACCGAGATGACCAGCCGGGCGCCCAGTGCGCGGCAGACAGAGACCGGAACAGGATTGGTCAAGGCGCCGTCAATGAGCCAGCGATTGTCAATTTCCTTTGGAGAAAATAGGCCTGGCAGGGCGTAGGAAGCGGAAATCGCGTTGCCCAGATGTCCTTTTCGAACCCAGATTTCATGACCAGTGCCCAGTTCTGTGGTGATCGCGGCGAACGGAATCGACAGATCTTCGATATTCATATCGCCAATGGCATCGTCTATGAGTTTATAGAGTTTCCGTCCAGAGATGAGGCTCCCGCCACTTAAGCGAAGGTCAAGAAAGCGAAACAGGTTCATTCTGCCCAAGGTTCGCGCCCAACTTTCCAGCTCATCAAGGGCGCCAGCGAGATAAAGGCCGCCGACAACGGCGCCAATAGAAGTGCCGCAGACAAGATCGGGTTTGATTCCCTCTTTTTCCAGTCTCCTGAGGACGCCTATGTGTGCCCATCCTCTGGCAACACCACTTCCAAGTGCAATTCCGATTTTAGGGGTGGGCATAATTGGGGTGCCTTTTGCTTGCTTTGTTGTTGTTTTGCCGAGGATATTCGAATTCACTAAAATTAAAAAGAAAAAAAGTTCAAATTAGGTCTTGACTTTAGGGCCAATTTTTATGATTTTGCGCCTCCCGCTTCGGTGGGGACATAGACTAAATGGCGGCGGAAATAACAATATTTTTGTTGCGGTCATATAATTAAAAAGTTATATTGATCTTTCCGCTTTTATTTAAAATTATCTGTTGACTTGGTTGCCAGCCTGAATATATAAGCTTGGCAACGACGCGGTCGAACGAGACTGGATTAGCCAGTTAGTCCGACAGCGTTTTTTTTGTCCGGAAATTCCGGCGGTTGTTATTTTACATTGTAGATAAAGATAAGAAGAGATGCGCGGGCGGCGGAGATCTGTTTTGATTGACAGGTTTTTTTTGTTTGCAGCGTGCATCTTGACAGTAATTACTAACAAGTAATGTAAG
>JAXMOU010000003.1:0-797598 GCA_034669685.1 Sneathiella sp. | reverse complement strand
CTTCCGTCTGAAATCTGCTAACTTTCGGGGCCTTCAAGTACCGCTTGCGCTTAACTCTCAAGGCCGCCTCGTCAGCAGCGTGGGGCGGGTTATAGGCCCATCACCCAATACCGTCAACACCCTTTTTTAAAAAAAATGTCATTTTTCTGCAATTTCTTACTTTGAGGTTATTTGCCTCAAAAAAAAGGTCAGCTAAACTGCCATTTATTCCCTTTTAAACTGCTCTGTGGCTATTTAGCGGTTGCTAGTAAGATCGAGGTAGATCCAATTCATGTTCCGCCAAATAGGACAGGATCAGGTTCGTGGAAATGGGCGCGATTTGATAAAGGCGGGTCTCGCGGAACTTCCGCTCAACGTCATATTCCTCAGCAAATCCAAATCCGCCATGGGATTGAAGGCAAGCCTCCCCCGCTGCCCACGAGGCTTCAGACGCCAGCATCTTGCACATGTTCGCTTCGGCCCCGCAAGGCTCACCCGCGTCATAGAGTTCAAATGCCCGCTCAACCATCAACTTTGCAGCCTGTGTTTGCGCATAGGATCTGGCGATCGGAAACTGAACGCCCTGATTCTGACCGATCGGCCGGCCAAATACTTTTCTGTCCCGAACATAATTGGACGCGGTTTCAATAAACCAGCGTGCATCCCCAATACATTCCGAAGCAATCAGAATACGTTCAGCGTTCATACCGGTCAGAATATATTTAAACCCCTTACCCTCTTCCCCGATCAGACTATCAGCCGGAATTCGAAGATCATCAAAGAAAACCTCTGTCGTTGCATGATTGATCATGGTTCGAATAGGCCGGATGGTCATGCCATTACCGACCGCTTTGCGCATATCAACAATAAAAACCGACAACCCCTCGGAACGTTTTTTCACCTGATCCTTGGGTGTGGTTCGCGCCAAAAGGATCATCAAGTCGGAATACTCAGCCCTGGATGTCCATACTTTCTGACCGTTAATGACATAGTCATCGCCATCTCGAACAGCCATTGTGGAGATACTGGAAGTATCGGTACCGGCAGTTGGCTCAGTCACCCCAAAGGCCTGCAACCGCAATTCACCTGTTGCAATTTTTGGCAAATATTTTTTTCGCTGAGCTTCATTCCCGTGCCGAAGAAGAGTTCCCATCGTATACATCTGGGCATGACAAGCCGCTCCATTACAGCCTTGCGCATGGATTTCTTCCAAAATGGCCGAAGCAACAGATAAAGGCAGTCCCGCCCCTCCATATTCTTCTGGAATTAAAGACGATAAAAGACCGGCCTTAGTAAGTGCGTTTACAAACTCTGTCGGATACGCTCTTTCACGGTCCTTTTCCTGCCAATATGTTCCCGGAAAATCTTTACACAACTGAGCAACGGTTTGGCGAACCTGCTCTAAAACTTCAACTTCCATAATCAATCCTATTCAAAGCCACGCCAGGTGACAAATTCGTCAAGCGCGGCGCGCTCACTTTGCAAATCATTAATAAGTGCTTTGTCATCCATATACCCAAGGGCCATGCCGCAAAACATCATTTCATGTGCACCAATATTTAAAAATCGGGATGTGGTTTCCGGCCAGCGAGCCCATGCTTCCTGCGGGCAGGTATGAAGACCCTTATCCCGCGCCATCAGCATTATATTCTGCATAAACATCCCAAGGTCAGCATACTGTCCAATTTCCATTTGCCGATCCATGACAAAAAACAGCCCGACAGGCGCGCCGAAAAATTCGAAATTTTTGGCCAGTTGCTTAAGCTTGCCAACCTTGTCCTCGCGCGGCACACCGATAAGATCATAAAGCGCCTGCCCTACAATCCGCCTGCGCGTCTTGTATGGATCTTTCAGCTCAGGCGGATACACATGATACTCAGGCGCTTCATCACGCCCGCTCATCAAACCACTATGTATTTCAGCAACAAACGCCTTTAATTCACTTCCTGCCAGTACATGAACTGTCCATGGCTGCAGGTTTCCACCCGAAGGTGCCCATTTTGACGTCTCAAGAATTTCCCGGACAACTTCCTGCGGTACAGGTTTATCCAAAAATTGACGTACAGATTTACGGCTACGGATCGCCTCTTCTAACTGCAAAATTTTAACCCCTTAACAGGAAAATGGCCCCGACATTCTATCGGGGCCGGTATGTCTTATGCGACTCGCGCGTATCCATTATTGAGAACGACGACGTCACGCTCTTTAACCCGGCAACGGAACGACACATCAGCGCCGTCATTCCAGATTTCGGTCACAATCGTCTCTCCCGGATAAACCGGCGAAGTAAAACGAAGCTGGAAGGATTTAAATTTTTCTGGATTATATCCACAAGCTTCTTTCAAAATCGCATGCCCAGCAACCCCAAGGCTTGCAAGCCCATGCAAAATTGGCTGTTTAAAACCAGCAGCAGTCGCAACACGCGGATCCGCATGCAAAGGATTAAAATCCCCGCTCAGCCGGTAAATCAACGCCGCTTGCGGCAGTGTTGGCATCTCAACGGTCTTATCAGGCTCTCTGTCAGGAACCACATGGGGCTTTGGCGCCTGAACATCAGGCCCACCGAAACCACCATCACCACGCGCGAAGGTTACAGACGTCAAGGTTGCAAGCAAATCACCGGACCGTTTTTCATAAACTTTACGTTCAGATAGTAGAAGCGCACCGCGCCCCTCGCCTTTATCAACGATCTCAGTAAACCGAGTTTCACCGATCACATGCCCAAAAGCTGGCAAAGTCTTGTGGATTTCAATCCCCTGCTCACCATGAAGAACCTTCACCCAGTCCACACCAAATTGCGGTTCCTTTAAAAAGAAGCCCGGGTAGGCCAACACCACCGCCATAGTCGGAAGCGCCAACTGATCCTCTTCATATGTGAAGCGCAGTTGATCCATATCCAGCGGATCTGACGAAAGCCCAACACCAAGTGCGTACAGAATACTGTCTTTAGATGTGTATTCTTGCTCAACTGGATCGAATTTCCAGTTCATCAACTTATCATAATCGATTGTCATGGCACCCTCTCCGCTTAGACTGGATCCCAACAGAAAACATCACCTGAGCGTTCAAGTGGCACCAAAGAGGATTTAATGGCTGGGCCGACACGCGCCGCAACAGATTCGGGCGTCCAACCATCCGATGACTGCAGATTACGGATTGGCCGAGGCTGACTCATCAGACAAATTTCATTATTACGAACCACAAAGATCTGACCGGTCACATCCGCAGCTTGTTCACTAAGCAGATAAACCGCCATTGGGGCAATTTTTTCAGGTGTCATCTGCTGGATTTTTTTAACCCGCTCGCGTTCAGCATCCGTTCCTTGAGGAATAGTGCCAATCAAACGCGACCAAGCAAATGGTGAGATGCAGTTCGAACGCACATTAAAGCGTGACATATCAAGCGCGATTGAACGCGATAAACCTGCGATCCCCATTTTGGCGGCGGCATAGTTTGCTTGGCCAAAGTTACCGATCAGCCCAGATGTCGACGTCATATGCACCATGGAGCCGCTTTTCTGTTCACGGAAATAAGGTGCTGCTGCGCGAGAGACGTTAAAGCTGCCTTTCAAATGAACAGCAATCACAGAGTCAAATTCAGCTTCGCTCATTTTATGGAAGATAACATCCCGAAGAATGCCCGCATTATTAACGACACAGTCGATGCCGCCAAAATTTGAACGCGCATCTTCGATCATTTGTCCGGCGTCATCAACATTTGCGACATTGCCAAAATTGGCAACAGCCTCTCCACCAGCATCCACAATCGTTTTCACAACTTCCATTGCGGGAATATTGTCGGCGCCATCACCGCCTTCGTTACCGCCCAGATCGTTCACAACAACCTTCGCGCCTTGTTCTGCTGCCATAATTGCAATACCCCGACCAACGCCGCGACCTGCACCTGTAACAACAACAACTTTACCTTCTAACATTCTTTCGGACATGGCGCCCTACTCCCTCTATTTTTATTATTTGTTATTTATCCAGCGAGACTGCCAGTAACCTGAGTATAATCATACCCCTACTGCACCAGCAAAATGAAAATCGCCAAACTACGAATTAATTAGCTAGCGTATTATCTAGTCAATCCTGTCGAAAAATTCAAAACAAAAATCGATACAGCAGATAAAGACAATTAATATCCGCGTTGACGATCGACTATTTCGGGCATTTGCCCTGTCTCTAGATAGTAATTGATGTTCTTGCTGACGATCTGAACGGCCGATTCAATATCAGTTGGCGCAGAAATATGAGGCAACACCGTGATATCAGGATGTTCCCAAAGATTACTTGAGGTCTCCAACGGTTCTGTCGCGAAGACATCAAGCACCGCATGGGACAGATGGCCACCATCCAACCGTTCAACCAAAGCCTCTACATCAATGATCGGTCCGCGCGCAAAGTTAATGATTGCGGCCTCCGGCTTCATATTTGTAAGTGCTTGCCTGGATAACAAGCCTCGGGTGCCTGCCGTCAGGGGCAAAAGGACAACCAAAATATCCGAACGGGATAGAATATCGCGAAAGCCCGCCTCTCCAGAGAGGCATTCAATGCTTTCAACGGATTTTGGAGAACGGCTCCACCCCAACAGCTGAAATCCGTTTTCGCTCAAACGCAGGGCTGATCGCGCGCCCAGTGCACCAAGCCCCAAGATACCAACTGTCGTTTGAGATGCCTTGCGATAAGGCAGTGGCTGCCATTTTTTCTGGGCCTGCAATTTCGCATAAGCTGGCATGCCCCGGTGCAAATAAAGTGTCCACGCCAATACTGCCTCTGACATTGTTCGCGCCAGTTCGGGATCAACAAGCCGAACAATATCGAACGAAGTATCCGACAATTCCGCGACCATTCGCTCAACCCCAGCCCAGACGCTATGAATCCACTTTAAATTTGGCAGTTCCAATAAATCTTTGGGATCCGGATTGGCGACGATAGCGACTTTGGCAGCCTGTTTCTGTTCAGGCGACATATCAGAGATACGCTTTAAACTGCCATCGGATAGATGCTTTGCGAGCGCACCGACCCACTGCTTTTCTTCTTCCGCATCCAATTGGCTAACAAAAGCGATAACTTCATTCATGGTGATTTGACTCAGCTTGGAAGGTGTGAGGGACAGTCCAATATATCCCCTAAATTGGTCCCAACCATACCATTCTTAAAAGCCCCGTCAACCAGCCCAAAATGACTAAGGGCGGCTATAAAGCCGCCCTTTTCTATGCAGTCTTGTAAGCCCTATCACGAGGCCTGAAGATCACAACTTGCTTTAAGGCGACGGACTAAAAATCCAAAACCGCCTTCATCATTGAATGCGCCCAGTAAGAATTCACGCCTCAATGCAGATCAAATAGATAATTAAACGAGTATTTTACGTTCAATTTTCGACTGGAGTGAGTAGAGATTAAAAAGTGAACTGACCATCTAAATTTTCTACCATTTGGATTACGATCCGCAGAGTGTTCAAAATACGACATAAGTTTAAGTAAATTTATGCGTAAATCAGCCGCCTATTTTGCAAGTGTCATTACAGCAGAAGACGCCACGACCTTCTTCTCATTCACAAAGGCTTCATGATTTTTCTCAATATCTTTCAGGCTATAATAATAATTCACCAACAAACCCGAAGACTGCTTCAAACCATTACGGGAAACATCCCCTAGCCAATTGATCCGCTCCAACCGGGCACCATTTCCCAAATGAAACCGCGATACAGGATCAAGCGGGCGATCATTCCGTTTTTCATTCACCAGATAATGGGCGACCAGATGCTCTAACGGCTCGCGAATTTGATCAACGATTTCCGCATCTTTGTACCAGTCTTTTTCCTGTAATTGCTTTTTGACCTTAACAATTTTCCCTGATGAAAGATTACCAGCTTTTCCCTGGACACCTTCTAACCATTTCATGAAACCAGGAATTGGTGAAAGCGTTGAGAAATGTTTTAAGTTGGGAAGCTCGCTGGACAGTTCGGTTACAACCTGCTTGATCAGGAAATTGCCAAAACTAATTCCCTTCAAACCGTCCTGACAGTTACTGATGGAATAAAAAATCGCCGTATCAGCTTTTAGCGGATCTAACCGCTCTGCCGATTGATCCAATAAAGGCTGAACTGCACTCGACAAACCTTTAACAAGTGCCACTTCGACAAAAATCAGTGGCTCATCAGGAAGCGCCGGATGGAAAAAAGCAAAGCATCTACGATCCCCCTCGACCCGGCGACGCAAATCATCCCAGCCTTGAATTTCGTGAACGGCTTCATATTCGATGAGCTTTTCAAGAATTACTGCCGGAGTCCGCCAGTTAATTTGCCGCACTTCCAGAAAGCCCCGATTAAACCAGCTGACCAGCAGATGCTTGAGGTCCTGATCCACTTCAGAAAGCTCGGGATGTTCGCGTAGTTGGCTCACTAAAAATTTTCGAATATCGACGATGGCCGTTGTACCGCCCGGCGCGAAATTAATGCGGCGCATCAATTCCTGCCTCGGCGCTTCAATCGCCCTAGTCAGAACTTGCAAGGCTTCGGCTGATTTATCAGTCGTATATGCAGAAATGGCCTTATCAAGGCGTTCTTGGTTAAGCCCCACTTCCTTTTTCAAAAAGACCATAAACGTTAGTCTTTCTGTGTCATCAAGCTGATGCCATAGCTCAACAACCTCTCGCGCTAATGCGATCCCTGATGCTTCACCGCGTTGTGTAAGCAAGTCCCGGCATACGCCTTCGATTGTATGACTGCGTGATTTTCCGGCGCCTCGATCCAGCAGGTCCCGGCCCGCATCAGCGATCGAATTGAAAATTTGCGAAACGAATGTCTGTCTCATTTTACCTTCCCATTACCTCGTTCGGAAGCCACGTAGCTATTTCAGGGAATACACAAAGAATAAGTATTCCCACCACCATACAAATCATAAAGGGAAGCGCCCCTTTCAAGATGGTCGGCAACGAAATTTCCGGCGCGATGCCATTAATAACATACAAATTCAACCCCACAGGCGGTGTGATAAGACCAATTTCCATATTGATCGTTAAGATAACCGCAAACCAATAGGGATCGAATCCAACTGCTGTAATTATGGGAAGCAATATTGGCGCTGTCATGACAATCACGGCAACAGGCGGCAAAAAGAATCCAGCGACCAACAAAAAGATATTGATCATGAACATCAACACCCAGCGATTAACATCCAGCCCCGCAATATATTCTGCAACGGATTGAGTAACAAACAGGCTGGACAAGGTATAGGCAAATAGAGCTGAGGATCCGATAATCATCAGTATCATGACACTCTCACGCGTCGAGCTGCTTAAGATTTCCCAGATTTTCCGCGGTTGAACAATCTTGTAAATCGCGGCCACTAAAATCAGACAGAAAAGTGCCCCAACGCCTGCTGCCTCAGAGGGTGTCGCAACGCCTCCATACAGTACAAATAAAATTCCGATTATGATGGCAAGGAAAGGAAGAACCCGCGGCAGAATTTCAAATTTTTGACGCCAGGAATAAGCCCCGACAGCGGATCTAAAATCATATCCCCGCCGCCAAGCATAAAAAATAGCCCACACCATAAACAACGTTGTGAGCAATAAACCCGGAAAAACACCTGCCAAAAACAAACGGCCAATAGATGTTTCTGTTGAAATTCCATACACAATCATTGTCACCGACGGCGGGATCAGAATACCCAACGTCCCGCCGGCTGCAATTGAGCCAGTTGCGAGACTGTCTGGATATCCGCGTTTTTGCATTTCGGGAATACCCATCTTGCCAATGGCGGCGCATGTTGCTGGTGAGGAACCGCTCAAGGCTGCAAAGACGGAACACGCCCCAATATTCGAAATGATTAAACCGCCCGGCACACGCGTGAGCCAGCGCTCTAACGCTTCGAACAGATCTTTACCCGCAGGCGAAGACGCAACCGCGGCCCCCATTACAATGAACATCGGTATGGAGACGAGAGAAAACTCACCAATACCCGCAAAGAAAGTGTCCGCGATAATGGAAAGACTATCGATCCCTTCAAAAAGGACCAGAAAGATGACTGAAGTGAGCCCCAACCCAAAAGCGACAGGCATTCCTGTTGCCAGCAAGAAGATAACGAGAACGGCGGCGAGTATGCCAATTGTTAACGGATCCATTAGTCTCTCCCCCCGTCTGATATTGTCGAACCTTCAGTTTGCGGCGCCAGATCAAACGCTGTGGATAGGATTTCGGCGACATACTGAACACAAAGCAAGGAAAGCCCTAGAACCATAGGTAAATAAGGGATCCAAAGAGGCAACGCCCAAACGGAATCTGTTTCCCATCCCCCGTCATAAGCCTCGTAAAAGAATTCATATGACTGCCAGGCAATCACACTGCAAAAAGCCAGCGCCAGTAAAGACGCGAAAATTGCCAACGCCTTCCTAGCCCCGCCACCAAGGTAATGAGGGAGCAAATCAACATTCACATGTCCCTTCACAAGCAAGACATAGGGGCTCCCCATGAACGTAGCTGCTACGATTGCATAGGTTACATATTCAGTTTGCCAAACAGTGGAAGCATTCAGGACGTATCTCATAACAACCATTTGGCACACGACAAGAATAGCCGATGCAACAAGAGCCGCTGAAAAAACGCCAAAAATTCGGGATAATACATTAATAAAAGAGACAAATTTTGTCATGAAACCGCCCAAAATTAAAGAAGCCCCCGGCGTATTGTTACCGGAGGCCCCTGACAGGTATTACTTATTCAACAGCGAGCGCTTTCTTAATCAGCTCATCGCCACCTTCAACCTTTGTTGCAAACTCTTTATAGGATGTATTGTTGGCAATCTCACGCCAGGCTTGCGCTTGATCTGCAGACATTTCCACAACCTCTACACCGGCGTCCTTATATGCCTTTACAAGCTTGTCATCGAGACCTTTGGCCGCATCAAAGAAGAAGTCTTCTGCTTTCTGGCCCGCCTTCATCACAGCATCCTGCTGCTCTTTTGACAGCTTATCAAAGCTTTTCTTGGACATCAAAAGCGGCTCATACATAAACCACAACGCATTTGCGCCCGGCGCTGTCAGGCATTTCACCTGCTCATAAATGCGATACGAAACAAAGCTTCCTGAACTGGTGTTTGCCGCGTCAAGCACTCCTGTTTGCAGAGCACTGTAAATTTCAGAACTGGGCATGGAAGCAATTGAACCACCGGCACCAACCAGCATTTGCTCAAACGCCTTACCAGCGGCACGGGTTACTTGGCCCTTCATTGTTTCAGGCCCAAGGATACATTCTTTCTTGGAGGCAAAACCACCTGCAAGCCATGCATCTGCCAAAACAACAACACCGGCATCATTTATGATCTTTTTAATATCGTCCATGAACGGTGATTTATTAAGCCGCTTTGCGTGATCATGGTTTTTCACCAAACCCGGCATCAAAGTAGAGTCAAATTCAGGATGACGTCCCGCGGCATAGGCAAGTGGAAATGCAGAGATATCCAACTGCCCCTTCACCATGGCGCCCCATTGCTCTTTCGGCTTATAAAGGCTTTTACCTGGGTACACTTTTACATCGATGCCAACATTTGCAGCACCAACTTCACGTGCAATGATCTGAACCATCTCATCGCGCACATCGCCTTTTCCGCCCGGCCACTGATGCGAGGCTTTCAGCGTTTGCGCTTGAACAGCACCTGATGTCAACGCTGTCACGCCGACAGCCAATATCATTGCGGCACTAACTCCGAACTTCTTCATAAGACCACTCCCTTTATATGCTGGTAAATCCAGCGTCCTGTTATTTCACACACATTATTTTCTACTCAAAACGCAGAATACTTTTTGTACTTGAAAAAAATTGTATTGCAGAAAGTTCATATTGTATACAAGAAATCATTTTACGCACACAAAAACGATGATACAATGGGCGAAATCCAATCAGGAGTATGATGTGGCCCCATCCCGCGCAAGCGAACTCGCCCCAATACTGGAGCAGGAAATTGTTACTGGTACCCTTCTACCCGGCAGCCGCCTTGACGAGACTCTGCTGGCGGAGCGCTTCAATGTCTCCAGAACACCAATTCGCGAAACGTTAGCAAGACTTGCCGCCGCGGGCCTTGTCGAAATCCGGCCCCGTCGCGGAGCCATCGTTGCAACGATTACAATCAAAGACCTGATGGAAATGTTTGAGGTTATGGCCAATCTGGAGGGAATGTGCGCACGTTTGGCTGCACGGCGGATCACTCCAGAAGAGAAAACCAACCTTGCTTCTGCGCAAAATGCCTGCTCAGCCCTTGTCGGAACGGATCACTATGACGAATATTACGCTCTGAACATGACGCTACATGAGCTCATTTATAAAGCGAGCCATAATCAGTATTTAATGAAACAGACAATGGATCTTCGAATGCGGCTATCCCCCCACCGCCGCCTTCAGGTTCGAATTCCGGGGCGCCTCGCCTCCTCCTCCCATGAACATGCGGAATTAGTCGATGCCATTATCAGTGGCAATGCCGAACTGGCCGAACGATTGACCCGCGAACATGTCACCATTCAAGGAGAGCGCTTCACTGACTTTCTCTCCACTCTTCCTCCCCACTATTTACAGGCAACAGCCTAGAGCCCTGCGATATATAAATGACCAATCAAAATTTATTCAGCCAATTTGAGCTGGCTTTTAAAGCGAACCCAACCAAAACCGCCTTCGAAACTGTCGATGGGAAGACATATTCCTTTCAGGAGTTAATTGATCGAAGTGGCCAGCTTGCGGCACTTTTATGTTCCGCAGGCGCAATCCCCGGCGATCGAGTTGCCGTTCAAGTTGGCAAAACCGTAGAAGCAGTCATTTTATACCTTGCGTGCCTGCGATCAGGCCTCGCCTATCTCCCTCTGAATACGGCATACAAGTCAGCCGAGGTTGAATATTTTTTAGAAGATGCCAGCCCAGCCATATTGGTGTGCGACCCCGCAGATTTAGAAACCCTCACCCCTTTTGCAAAGGCAGCGAAAGTTCTTAAGGTTTTCACATTGGATAGCGATGGAGAAGGCAGTCTTATCGAAGAATCCAAGCCGCTCAGCATTGAATTTGAAACAGTTGAGCAAAAAGCCGATGACCTTGCCGCTATTCTCTACACCTCTGGTACAACAGGACGTTCCAAGGGCGCGATGCTAACGCATAACAATCTGGCCAGTAACGCAAAATCGCTCGTCAAAGCTTGGGCCTTTGAAGAGAATGACATTTTGCTACATGCGCTCCCCATATTTCATGTGCATGGCCTTTTTGTTGCCCTGCATTGCGCATTCTTAAAAGCAAATACGGTTTTGTTTTTGCCCAAGTTTGATCCAGAAATAATCATTAAACAGCTTCCAAGAGCGACGGTCTTTATGGGCGTACCAACCTTCTACGTGCGCTTGCTTGCCACAGAAACTTTCACCAAAGAAACCTGCGCCAATATGAGATTGTTTACCGCAGGCTCCGCCCCACTTCTGGAAGAAACCTTCAATGAATTTACCAAGCGAACAGGGCATGTCATTTTGGAACGCTATGGTATGTCTGAAGCAGGCATGATCACGTCCAATCCCTATGACGGTAAACGTATTGCTGGTTCTGTCGGCTTCCCCTTGGATAACGTTGTTCGTATCGCAGATGAAGACGGCAATGAAGTTGCCGACGGCGAAATCGGTATCCTGGAAATTAAAGGGCCCAATGTTTTCAAAGGCTATTGGAAAATGCCCGAGAAAACAGCCGCTGAATTTCGCGAAGACGGATATTTTATCACGGGTGACATGACGCGCAAAGGCGAAGACGGCTATTACCGGATCGTTGGACGTTCAAAAGATCTCATTATCTCTGGCGGATATAATGTTTATCCAAAAGAAATCGAAAGCTACCTTGATGAAATGCCCGGCGTATTAGAAAGCGCCGTGGTCGGAATGCCGCATCCAGATTTTGGAGAGGCCGTTGTCGCCTGCATCGTACCTGATGGCAGCACAGAGGTTACAGAAGCATCGGTCATCGCATATGTAAAAGACAATCTTGCCAACTTCAAAGTCCCCAAAAAGGTATTTCTATTGGAAGAACTTCCGCGCAATACCATGGGCAAAGTTCAAAAAAACGAACTGCGAAAACTCGCTAGCGACGGTTGAGCTTTCCCAGCATATACCTGACAATCAAACGGTGAAACGGGGCGATTACGAACATATAAATATCGCCCAGTTTCCGCTTGGTCTTTATAACCGATGTCATATACACCACCTGACGATCCGTTGAGATCAGCATCGAAAAGCTCGCGTCCAAATGCGTATCATTTGTACTGACAATTAATTCGTCTGGCAGAATTTTTTCGATCTTAAATATCCCGATATAATCTCCGACTTTATACTCAACGGGATTATCTTTTTCAAAATCTGGATTTGGGTTATCTGTTTTCAAGCCAAAGAACCGGACGATGGAATTTCTCACCGACATCAAAGCCGCAATCCAGCGAGGCGGCTTAGCCATGACTCTTACAAAGAGCTCAGTGGCATTTTCTGTATCCGATAAGCTGCAAACCTGTTGATAGCAATCACGATAAGTCGCCTCCCGCCACTCTTCAATCAAGCTGCATCCGTCCGGAAATCTGGACTTTTCTGCCATCCACTCACCTCATTTTTTATGGCACGACCTTAACGGACTTCAGTCAAATAGATATAGGACAAATCGACACGCTAAAAAATCACGATGCGTCTCCCATAATGAATTTGAAAACCAATCCCAATAGAGTTGGAAGAAGGCCTTCATGAATACATTAAAGGCCTTCTTATCGAATTTTCACGATTTACTTTAGGCTTCTTTACGTTTCAGATAGGCGTTTACTTTTGCACGGTTGCCGCAAGTTGACATCGAGCACCAGCGGCGGCGACCATTCCGCGACGTATTAATAAAAAACAGGTCACAAGTCTCGCTTGCGCACTTACGGATCTTGCCCGTTTGATCAGAAGCCAGAAATTCAGCCACATCTTTTAAAATTGGATATAGGAGTTGTTCTGGTCCGCCTTCAACCAGCTGCTCCGTCATCTCATACCCATCCGATGTTGGTAGAAGCTGTAATCGCGTTTGAAATGTCGCAAGTTTATCATTGAGGTCGCTAACAAACATTGGATCCATTGGCCACCCGCTGGCAAGCTGATCAAGCGCCGCAGCAAAGCGGGTCCGAATTTCTCTTAAATCAGACATAACCTTTTGGCAGCGATCTGGGTTCTGAAACAAGTACATGTGATAGCTAGAGGCTTCATCTTCATGCAGCAGCGATAGAGATTTCAGGAATGTCATCAGATTTTCAAGCGACGTCAATCCATCGCCTTCATACCCAACGCGTTCCACAGTATTTGCAAAGTCTATAGCGGTTCGTCCTCCTACGGTGTAGAACCCCTCAGAATTAATTACCCCTGCCGTCACCAAGGCGTTTACCTTTGCCAAAACACTTCTCCAATTAGACGCTTAATAGACGGGTCCAGACCTATTCCAGACGACTCGTCGGGCGCAATCTGCAATAAAAATGTCATAACGAAAACCCCAAAAATCAGCAACATCACCAATATTATTTAATTAACCAGTGTTTAAATATCATATTGGTTATATGATCACTAGTCTTAAATTAATTTTTGGCAAAAATAAGGAACAGCAAACGATTGATATATAAGGCATAAAAAAAGTCCCTAATCTTTGAAATTAGGGACTTGGTTATTACGAAGTCGTCAGCAACCCTACTCTTTAGGTTCCCAATATCTCATCGCATCCATCTTCATTTGACGCTTTTCAGCACCACTGGACTTCCATTTATACTGAATTGCAGCTGCCTCCCATGATCCATACATCGGATTGGCAATTGTAATCCACTTGCTGCTCCAGTTATCTTTGTACTTGGCGAGGATCTCGTTACGCTCTGCCAACGTAGCACTTTTTGCGTCAACAAAGTCGCCAAGGTTATCCCCCAACAGCATCACGATCCGATAATCCTGAGCAACATATGCCCGGCGGGTTCCTTTTTCAGATCCCCATTTATCATTTTCACCGCGCAATAAAACGGTGTCAATTTTCTCGTTGATTGGATAACCCAGATCCTTCAAATTTTTACGCGTTCCCGCCTCTTGCGGTGCTTTGCGATTTGAAACGTAGAAAATCTCAACACCTTTGGATTTCGCATATTCAATAAATTCTTTAGACCCTGGAATTGGATCCGAAATTGCAGCGTTCACAAATGGCGCCCAGGTTTTCGAGCTGTAGCCTTTGCCAGCTTTAATCAGCCAAGCTTCGTACTCACTGTTATCCAAAACAGTTTCATCAACATCCAAAATAACAGCAGGCGGTTTACTCTGATAAGCATCCCCTTGCTCAAGGGCTGCGGTCCAGTCCTTATTTGCCAGTGCTTTATCCAACATCAATTCTGCCAGTTTAAAGGTCGCCATTGACGACGCTTTAAATTCGACCGAAGACTGCGTCCACAAAGTGGCGTTCAGCAAATCATTTGCCCCCTCCTCTGCCCGAGCAGACGAAGAAATAGCGATCGCACCAATCGCAGCAGCGCCAATCGCAGCACCCCATGCGCGTTTACCAAGTGTCATGTGATATCTCCCAGTTCCAATTTGCCTATCGCCCCATAGCAGCAGACAAAAAAATAAGTCGTCAGCAACACTGCCGAACCTGACCATTTGGGCAAATTTTTTAGATCAAAACAACCAAATTATTGGGATTTGTCATAAATCTTTCATGAAAAGCGGGAGGTGTTTCTGTTTTCATCATTGTTTCCTAGAAGAAACTAACGAGACCAAAGATAAACAAGGCAATAAAAACTGTTTCCGAAACGACAAGACCCACAATTGGCCAGCCGACTTTTGCGAGCTCTTTTAGGGAGGTTTTCATCCCAAGCCCAGCGATTGCAGTCACCAAACAAACACGTGACAAATCAGTCAACTGTTCAGCCGCGACAACTGGCATCAAATTCATACTGTTGAGTAGCACAAACACGATGAACCCGATCAAAAACAGCGGCGGCAAAAAGGAAGCTTTAGTCTGCTCTCCCTTTGCTTTGTTTCTGGAACTGAATATCAGGCTGAAGATAACAACAGCCGGTACCAGCATTGTCACGCGCAGTAACTTTACAACAGTACTCACGTCTCCTGTTTCATCAGAGATGCTATATCCCGCCCCGACAACCTGAGCAACATCATGAATTGTACCGCCCAGAAACACCCCGGAATCTATCGCAGATAGCTCCAATTGTTGAGTGATCAAGGGGTAAATAACCATTGCAATGGTACTCAATGTGGTAACAGCTACAACGGTAACAATTGTATTTTTTTCCGAATGTTCATTCTTGGGCATGACGGCAGATAACGCGAGCGCAGCAGAAGCCCCACAAATCGCAACAGCGCCTCCTGAAAGCAGCCCTTGTGAGGGTTTTAATTTAAAGACTTGGGCAAAGACCCAGCCAAAAAATATTGTTGCTCCAATCGCCAAGACAACGCCAATAATCGTGACTTCACCTAGATCTGCGATCTGGCCAAAAGTAATCCTCACGCCCAACAAAGCCACACCGATACGAAGGACTGATCTTGAAGCAATCCCAATACCTTCTTTGCAAGGACCTTCTTCAGAAAGAAAATGAAAGGCCATTCCCAGCAGCAGCGCAAACAACATGACGGGCCCGCCATAGTGGTCGCTTAAAAACGTTGCCGCCATTGCGATGGTCAAACAAGCCAGCATTCCCGGAAATACAGTTTGAACCCAGGATTTAATTTGGATAAATCTTGATTGACCTTGCGACATTACACGCTACTCCATCTCACTCAACAATTGTACAATTATGAACCGTACTATCACAATAAAGCTAAAACTATCAATATCATATAATGTCTTTAGCCTTTTGATAATAAATGTGTAAGAAGATAACCCTTCGATACTTGAATAGCGTTAATTAACATCCTTATGAGATAAATTGTGGATATTAAATCTAGACGCATACATTAGATAAGTTTACTTTTAAAATAGTACTAATACTGAGGCGGTGGGATGACAGTAGCCAAAAGGCTTATACTTTGGATTGTTGGATTTAGTGTCGCCGTCACACTATTGAGCACCGCCATCCAATTGTATATCGATTATCGAACCGAACTAAACGTAATTGACCAGCGATTTACTGAGGTTGAGAAAAACCGTCTCAACAACCTAACTTATAATATCTGGGTTCTGGACGATGAACAGATCAGGGTTTTCCTCACCGGCCTCGTCAACAGCCCCTATTTTGAATATGTATCCATCACTGACGAAGATAAAGTCCGCTGGGTTCAGGGCGCAATCAAATCCCAAAAGACAGTTGAACGTGAAATTAAACTTTCACTGACAAATGACGGACAGGTTTTTGAGCTTGGGACTATTCGAATTGTTGCGGGACTAAACTCTGTATTTGAAAACCTGCAATCCCGGGCCCTCATTATTCTGGGTAGCAATGCTATCGTGATTTCCCTGATCGCCGGTTTCTTTTTGTTTGTTTTCCAATATCAAATTTCGCGTCACTTGCTAACCCTTTCCAACTATGCACGAAATGTGAAACTGGAAAGTGATCATCCCCAGCTTACACTTGCCAGAAGCAAATCCGGTGATCGACCAGATGAGCTCGACGATGTGGTTTCAGCGCTTAATCTAATGCGACAAAATATTGAAACCTCCTATTCAGCATTGCGCGAGAGTGAACAGTATAACCGAATGCTGTTTGAACAATCTCCAATTGGCCTTGCCTTGACCCGGCAAAACGGAACATTTGTTGATGCGAACCCGGCTTTTAAACGCATCGTGGGCTATTCCAGTGCAGAACTCTCTTCTCTCAGCATTTGGGACATTACGCCTAAGCAATGGCAGGCTCAGGAGAAGAAGCGTCTGGAAGAGATTAATAACTCAACGACCCCGACCCTTTATGAGCGCGAAATCATCAATCAGAATGGCGATGTGATCCCTGTTCAGTTTGCTTATCACACGCTTGAGCGGGCTGGACAACGTTTTACCGGTATCAGTATGGAGGACATATCCGCCCGTAAAGCTTCAGAATTGGCCCTGGTAAAAAGTGAAGAACAGTTAAGGCAGTCTGAAAAAATGCGGGCCGTTGGCGAACTGACAGGCGGGGTCGCTCACGATTTCAACAATCTACTCGCAATTGTTCTTGGCAATGCGGAGCTATTGGAAGAACGCATACCTGCAGACAGTCCGGACCAACCTTTCCTCAAGACGCTTATTTCAGCTGCCTTACGCGGGGCCGAACTCACTCAACAGCTTCTGGCCTTCTCGCGTAAGCAAATGCTAAACCCGAAAGTCACGGATCTATCTGAACTTGTAGATAAGATGGCTGGCATGCTCACCCGCGTTTTGGGTGAGGACATTAAAGTCAAAACCGTATTTGATGATAAGATGTGGCGGTGCAACGTTGATCAGGGGCAACTAGAAAATGCAATCTTAAATCTTGCAATCAATGCGCGAGATGCTATTAACAGTGCAAATGCTGGCGAAGGCAAGCTGACCATTGAAATTGTAAACGCTACGGTTGAAAGTGGTATGCCAGGAAGCCAGGAAGAGATCGTTCCTGGAGAGTATATCACCCTGGCAATTTCAGACAATGGCACGGGTATTCCAGCTGAAATACTCGACAGGATTTTTGAACCCTTTTTCACCACAAAACAAGTTGGTGAAGGTACGGGGCTCGGCCTCAGTATGATTTACGGTTTTGTAAAGCAATCTGGTGGACATGTGATAGTATATAGTGAAGAAAACATTGGAACGACAGTGAAGCTATTCTTGCCGAGGGCTTTAGACGATTGCTCAGGGAAAGACGACGAAATGACAGATCAAACATTACAAACTGGCACTGAAACCATCTTGGTTCTAGAGGATGATCCCGACGTTAGAGAGCTGACCGTCCTCCAATTAAAAAGCCTTGGCTACAATGTCCTGCAGGCACATGATGGCAACTCAGCGCTTGAAGTCCTAGACCGTGAGCCTGGAATTGACCTTCTCTTATCTGATGTTGTTTTACCCGGCGGCCTGCGTGGCCCGGAAGTTGCTGTAAAAGCACGGGAAACCAAACCAACTCTAAATGTATTATTCATGTCCGGATATACACAAAACGCTCTTGAGTCTCATACAGAACTTGGTGAAGCGGCTTTGCTTTTGAACAAGCCCTTCCGCAAGAAAGATCTGGCCGAAAAAGTTAGAGAAGCGATCGAGGAATAACCTCAATCGCTTTTTCATTTCACCCTAGATACTTAGTCATCCACTAAATATTCCAGACATCCAGAAGCCTTTAAAAAGGCATTAAGTGTAGAAGAGCTCTCATACATCGAATATTTACGCGTAAGCTCCGTTAACGACCGACCAGCATATTTGACTGTATCCTGCTTAAAACTGCCGTCTTTCAAATCCGCAGAAAAAACCGCTTCTCCAGCAACTAAAGCTTTCCTGTTTGAAACAGCCCAAGGCAGATAAAGGTCAGCAACCTGATCTTTTACAATCGGCATTAAATCTGCAGATATGGTTTCCCAGCTTTCCCAATCCCCCAAATCCTTTGGATCCAACATGCGATCGATCCACTTTAAAATGGCCGGAAAGCCCTCCAGTATCTTTAAAGTTGTTGGCTGCTGCGTGCAGCAATAAAGTTGACCGAACAGACCGAAATCAGCAAAGGATGGCCTTCCCCCAAACAGATAAGCCCTAGACTTCAGATAAGGCTCCAACAGCTTAAGTAGGCGCTTAAACGAATTCTCAATGATCTCTTTGTTTTCTTCTGATGAACCGACAAAGCTAAGACGGGGAACCATTCTGGCTCGGAGTTGAGCACTCATCTTACGCACGTCTTCCTTTGAACCATCCGGCTGGATTGCTGCGGCGAGCGCATCTGCCACCGCAATTTGATCCTCCTCACGCCACCAACGGTAATGAAACATTGGCTTATTCACCCATTCATCCGCATATTCTTCAATTAAATAGCTAATGAATGCACTCTCTGGTTCAGGAGGGACAATTGAAGTATCGGGGAACAACTCTTCCATTTTCTCAATGATCGGTGTGCTGTCCTGCAGCACATCCTCATTGGGGCAATGAACCAAAGGAACGAGAGGAAGCTTGGCTAAGGCCTGGAATTCCGGCAAATTCGCCAAAGTCCGAGGACGCCATTCGTGAGAGATGTTTTTGTAACGAAAATAGGATCTAACTTTTACGGAGAAAGGTGAAAATTCAGATCCATAAATTACATAGTCGCTGTTGGGCATTTCATACCTCTATTCATTTTCTTATTGTCGCGCTCAATACTGACACATAAGAGAATTGATATCCAAAAAACTATTTCAACTGACTTTAATTGATGTAAGCTCAGACAGTTTTTAATTTGGAGTCAAACAAAGCATGTCTATCCCTGATTACTTTTCAGCAACATATTCCGAAGCACGTCAGAAATTTTTAGATGCCTGTGATAAACGCGGATTAAAAGTGCAAAGCCATCTGAACCCAAACGCGAAAGGTCGTGAAGGTGAAGAGCTTTATATGGACGTTGCAAGACTTGGACCGGCGAAAGCCTCCAAGATATTGATCATTAGCTCGGGTACGCATGGCGGCGAAGGCTTCTGCGGTTCAGGAATACAGGTTGCCCTTTTGAACGAAGGGTATCTTGGCGCACTTCCCGCTGACACTGCTGTTGTTCTTGTGCATGCGGTAAACCCATATGGCTTTTCTCACGTTCGCCGGGTCAACGAAGACAATATCGATCTCAACCGAAATTTCCGTGATTACAGCGAGCCTCTGCCGGATAACATCCCCTACCGCGAAGTCCATGACATGATTGTACCCAAAGATTGGGATGGCCCAGCGAGAGCAAAAGCAGAAGAAGCCATCGCAGCTTATATCAATGAGCACGGCATGCAGAAATTTCAGGCGGCAGTTACAGGCGGCCAACACGTCAAAGAAGATGGCATCTTTTTCGGTGGTAAGAAAGCCGCTTGGAGCAATGACACATTGCGTGCGGTCACAAAAGAACATGCTGCTGACGCCCAGCATCTAGCCCTCATTGACCTACATACTGGCCTTGGGCCTTATGGTTTTGGAGAGCTCATATATGTTGGCGACCTTTCAGGGATTGATCGCGCTGCGAAATGGTATGATGGTGAAGTCACCTCCCCTGAAAGCGGTACATCTTCCTCGGCCCCAGTCTCAGGTACAATAGACAAAGGTGTTTGTGCAATGGCTCCGAATGCGGTGAACACCTGCATCGCCATTGAATATGGTACCCTTGAACTAATGGTAGTTTTGAACTCACTACGCGCGGACAATTGGCTCTATGTTTATGGAGATGTCGACAGTGAACTGGGCCAACAGATTAAAAAGCAGGTTCGCGACGCCTTTTATTGTGACGCGGATGACTGGAAAGAAATGGTCTGGGAACGCGGACACACAACGATCGACAAAGCCCTGAAAGGGTTAGCCGAAAGCTAATTTTCTTGCTGAGGGTGCTGTAGCTAGCGGCACCTTCAGACATAGCTGATTAGAAATCGAGTTTCACCAATAACAATAAAGGGGCCTTTCGGCCCCTTTATCAATTCCGGAATTCGAAATTCTTTTATTTGGCTTCAACCTCTAACCCAGACTGAGATAGATTGCTCAACTTAGGCATCAAAGAAAGCAGCTCCTGTGTATAAGGTGCTGACGGATTTTCAAAGAGTTTTTCGGTTTCAGAAACCTCAACCAGTTTCCCGGTTTTCATCACGCCGACACGATCGCACATCTGCCGAATAACTGGCAGATCATGGCTAATGAACAACATGGTCAGGCCCAGCTCTTCCTGCAAATCTTTCAACAGGTTAAGGATCTGCGCCTGAATAGACACATCAAGCGCAGATGTTGGCTCATCGCAAATGAGGAACCTTGGCCGTGTTGCGAGTGCCCGGGCAATTGAAATACGCTGACGCTGGCCACCTGAGAATTCATGTGGGTACCGCATGGCCGCCTGGCGACCGAGCCCAACATGCTCCAATAGATCCAGTACAATGCCTTCGACTTCGCTATTTGAAGAAGCCAGTTTATGGAATTTAATGGGCTCAGCAACGATATCCAAAACCCGCATCCGGCTATTGAGCGATGAGAACGGATCCTGAAAAATCATTTGCATCTGACGACGATAATAATCTTTTTCTTTTTCCGATTTAATCTTGGTCAGATCAGTCCCACCAAAATTCACTTCCCCATTCGCAGGTGTGTACAAACCGCAAATCATCCGGGCAACCGTTGACTTACCGCTACCACTCTCGCCCACAAGACCGAAAACTTCACCCTGTTTAATGTCAAAAGAGACATCATCCACAGCCGTAAAATATTTCCGGTTCTTTTTAAGAAAAGATTCTTTGGCAATAAATTTCATCACCAAATTTTTGACCGAGATAAGAGAGCCGTCCACAGTATCAAAGTCCTGAGCCTGCCCCAACCAATGGGTTGAAACATCAAAGTCTTTTTTACGGTCTTCCTCTTTCTCAATGTAATCGACCATTGGGAAACGGTGCAGACGAACATCTGGACGCGGAACCGCACTAATTAAGCTTTTCGTATACGGATGATCCGGGTCTCCCAAAATTTTCTGGGTAGTCCCTTCCTCGACCAAGTCGCCGCGATACATAACCGCAACGCGGTCCGTAATATCAGCAATCACGCCCATATCATGGGTAATGATCAGCATGCCAACCTGTCTTTCACGGCACAGCTTTTTCATCAGATCCAGAATCTGGGCCTGAATGGAAACGTCCAATGCAGTTGTTGGTTCATCCGCGATAATGACTTCAGGTTCCGCGCAAAGTGCCAGTGCAATCACGACCCTTTGACGCATACCACCCGAAAACTGATGCGGATAATGCTTGATACGTTCTGCCGGGTTTGGAATTCCGACTTGATCCAACAATTCAATCGCCCGTTCCAACGACTTTTGAGCCCCCAGATGCAGATGTAAATCAATTGTCTCTACAAGTTGTTGTTCAATCGTTTGAAGCGGGTCCAAAGAGGTTAGAGGATCTTGGAAAATCATCCCAATGCGGCGCCCACGAACTTTGCGAATAGCTTCTGAACCGAGATTATTTATTTGCTCTCCGTTCAAATAAATTTCGCCGCCAGAAACACGTCCCGGAGGTTCAAGCAAACTAATTACCGCATTGCCAATTGTTGATTTACCCGCGCCGGATTCGCCAACGACACCCAGCACTTCACCTGGTTGTACCGTCAACGTGACACCTTTAACGGCCTTGACTGTACCGCGCCGACTGGGGAATTCAATCTGAAGGTCATTAATATTCAATAAGTCCATATCATGTCCTCCTATCGCAATTTCGGATTGAGTGCATCACGCAACCAGTCCCCAAGCAGATTAACCGCCAGGACTAAGATCAGCAGTGTGGCACCGGGGAAAATAGTAATCCACCATTCCCCTGAGAACAGATACTCATTACCGATCCGAATAAGCGTTCCAAGAGATGGGGTTGTTGGCGGGACACCCACACCAAGGAAAGACAGCGTGGCCTCTGTGATAACGGCAACCGCCAAATGGATTGTTGCAATAACCATAACAGGTCCCATCACATTGGGCAGAATATGGCGCCGCAAGATTGTGCCGGGACGAATACCGATGACGCGCGCAGCTTGAACATATTCTTTGTTCTTCTCAACCAAAGTTGAGCCACGAACTGTTCGCGCATATTGCACCCATCCGGAAATACCAATGGCAAATATCAAAACATACAAAGAAATTTCACTATGTAGTTCGGAAGAGAATATGCCGCGAGCAACACCATCAATCAACAATGCAATCAGGATTGCAGGAAAAGACAGTTGAATATCAGCGACGCGCATGATGAAGGCATCGACACGCCCCCCCGCATATCCACTGATAAGTCCCAGAGTAATCCCAACTATCATTGAGAATATAACCGAGGCGAAACCCACTGTCAGAGAGATACGCGCGCCATACATAATGGTCGACAGAATATCTCGTCCCTGATCGTCCGTACCGAGTAAGAAGCGAGCTTCTCCCTCTTCCATCCAGCTAGGTGGCAGGCTGGAATCCATAATATCGATTTTCATCAGATCGAACGGATCATGCGGTGCAATGAACGGAGCAAATACAGCCGATAACACCATGATCAATGTGATTATAAGCGAGACAATCGCAACAGGATTGCCTTTAAAGCTATGCCAAATATCACTATCGAGAAAGCGATCAAGGCGTGAAGTTTCTACAGCTTTTTCCATTTTATGATCCATCGCTCGTACGTAGACGAGGATCCACTGCGTAATACAGGATATCCACTATCATATTAATAAGTACAAAAAAGAAGGCGATCAGTACTAAATAAGCCGCCATTATGGGTATATCTACATCAGCAATGGCCTGAATAAACATCAGTCCCATGCCGGGCCATTGAAAAACACTTTCAGTAATAATCGCAAACGCAATCAGCGAACCTAGCTGAAGACCTGTTATTGTAATCACCGGAACCAGAGTGTTTTTAAGAGCGTGTTTGAAGTGTACAGCCCGGTCGGGAAGGCCTCTGGCTTTGGCAAATTTGATAAAATCTGTCCGAAGAACTTCCAGCATCTCTGCCCGCACCAGACGCATAATGAGCGTCAGTTGGAACAATGCCAATGTGATAGATGGTAAAATAAGGGATAGAATACCTGACTTGGTTAAAAACCCTGTAGTCCAAAATCCAAGTTCGACAACATCCCCTCTCCCAAAAGTGGGAAGCCAGCGAAGAACAACTCCAAAGAATAAAATTAACAAAATACCAATAAGGAATGTCGGCAAGGAAACACCAACTAGCGACATCGCCATTGCAATTTTAGACAAAATGCCCTCTCGCCGAAGGGCTGTATAAACCCCAAGTGGTATACCCACCACCAGTGACAATATCGCAGATATGAAAGCCAGCTCAAGTGTTGCAGGCATGCGCTCAGCGATCATTTCACTAACCGGGATCTTATACTTGTAAGAATACCCAAAATCACCCACCGCTGCGTTACCTGCAAATCGTAAGAACTGGACAACGAATGGATCGTTAAGACCGAGCTTTTCCCGAAGTTCATCGCGTTCTTCCTGCGATGTGTCTTGCCCAACCATATTATTGATCGGATCACCGACAAACCGGAACATCGAAAAAGCGATCAAGGCCACCGTAAACATGACGATGATTGATTGGAGTAATCGCTTAAATAAAAAAGAGACCATGACAAATAATTAGCTTTTACTTACAAAAAAAGTAGGGCCTGCGATTGCAGGCCCTAAATTGAATTTCGCTTATTTAATAACTACATAGCGGAAATCGAGTACGTTGTCAGCTCGCTGATTGACACCAACACCATCACGCACGCCCCAAGATAGAGGCTGCTGATGCAATGGCAGATAGCCAACTTCGTCCTTCACCATAGTGAAAGCTTCTTTTATCATTGCATTCCGTTTTGCCTGATCGGTTTCTGATCCAATTTTAGCAGTCAAGGCATCAACCTTTGGATTACAATAGTTACCCAAATTAAATAAGCCTGCATTTGCTTCAACCTTTTTACAAGCAATCAGAGAAGACAAAACATTTTCAGCGTCAATGGTGCCAGGCGTCCAGCCAAGAAGGTAGAAACTTGTATCATATCCACCATCTTTCAAAACTTTTCCGAAATATTTCGATTTGGTCTGTGCCAGAAGATCAATTTTCACACCGACTTTTGCCAACATTGAAGCAACAGCCTGACAGATTTTCTCATCATTGACATATCTATCGTTTGGACAGTCCATTGTCACTTCGAACCCATCCGGATAACCAGCAGCTGCCAATAACTCTTTCGATTTTGCTGGATCATAAGCGTATGGCGTATTCAGCTCAGGAATAAAACCGTTAATTTGCGGTGCAACCATCAAACCTGCTGGTGTTGCCGCACCGCGCATTACTTTTTTCTTGATCGCATCAAGGTTCAATGCATGTGCAAATGCTTGACGAACACGAATGTCCTTGAACGGATTTTTACCTTTAATGTTTGAATGCAGAAGCTCATCACGGCCTTGATCCATACCCAAGAAGATTGTCCGGGCCTCTGGACCTGCAAGTGGTTTAACACCTTTGGCTTCATCAAGACGTTTCCAGTCTTGAACCGGAACCGGATATACCAAATCCAACTCACCGGATATCAACGCTGCGACACGTGTTGCGGCTTCTTTAATTGGGGTAAATTCAACACGGGTAACATTTGAAGGCATTGTGCCCCAATAGCCATCGTATTTTGAAAAAATTGTCTTAACGTCAGCTTTATGCTCATCAACTTTAAATGGACCTGTACCGTTTTCATTCAGGTTCGCATAGTTACCTGAATTATCAGCTGACACACTTGTGGCGCTAGTTGTTTTGTTTTCTTCTGACCATTCTTTATCCATAATGTAGATATTGACAAGGTCAGCTGTCAAAATTGGGTTTGGCGCAGGTGTTTCCAGAATAACAGTATAATCGTCAACAATCTCTATACTCTTAATCTTGGATGCACGAGCGATTTGATCGGAGCCTTCACCGATCGCGCGCTCCCAAGAGAATTTCACATCCGCTGCTGTAAAGTCATTACCGTTGTGGAATTTGACGCCTTTGCGCAGATTGAACTTCCATTTGGTTGGTTCAATGATTTCCCAAGATACCGCCAGCGCAGGAATTACTGCTAGATTATCATCATAAAGAACTAGACCTTCGTATACGTTATTCAACGATCCGAGTAGGAATGTTTCGTTCAAAGAATGCGGATCAAGTGAGCTCAGGTTTCCCTGAAACGCAAACTTGAAAGTTTCCGCCTTCACGACTGGCGCAGCAAACGCGAAAGTCGCCGCTGCTGCCGCAGCCAAAATGCCATGACGCAATTTCATTAAATTCTCCCTGGTTCATGGTTACATAAGTTTCAGCCCCTGTCAGGACTAGAAACTACACATTTAAAAGCGTGATAAATGTGTAGTGTTGGAAAAGAGACTAACCAATAGTTTAATGGCTGTCTACTTTACTAATTCGAGAGTTCCTCGATCAGTTTTCGCATAAATGCTTCAGATGCCTTAACTTGTGAAAGCTCGATATACTCATTCGGTTGATGCGCGATACCGATTGATCCCGGTCCACAAATTACGGTTGAGAACCCCGCATCTTGGAACTGTCCGGCTTCCGCAGCGTAAGCAACAAATGTAGTACTGTTCTTACCCGTCAAAGCTTTACATAATGACTCTGCTGCACCATCAACCTCAGGCCCCAAAGCCGAAGTGGAAGAGACAACTTCCGTTGTAATCGATGCCTCAGGTGCAATAGCTTTCATGCCCGGCAAGATTTCATCTTCACAATATTTATTGAAACGATCGATGAAAGACTGTGGATCATCTTCTGAAATATAACGAATATCCCAGACAAATTCTGCTTCACGCGAAATGATATTCATCGCAGTACCGCCGCCCACTACGCCAACATGCAATGTTGTGTAACCAGGTGCTGGCGCATATCGATTGTTTGGATCTGCTTTAGCTTTATTTTCGGCCATCATGCCTGCAATGAATTCGATGAGCTTCGCGGCTGTCATAACCGCGCTCACCCCGTCTTCGACAAGGCTGGAATGAGCTTCTTTACCGATAATCTTTGTTTTTAGCCCGACGATGCCTTTGTGCGCAGTAACAATGTCCATCATTGTCGGCTCACCAACAATAACGGCGCGTGGCTTCATTTTTTGGGCGACCATTTCGTCGATCATCCGAGGCGAACCAAGGCATCCGATTTCCTCATCATAAGACAAAGCAAAATGGATGGGCGCCTTAATTCCTTTTTCCAGCATTTCAGGGACCATTGCCAATGCAATCGCTGAAAAACTCTTCATGTCGGAAGTACCCCGACCATAAAGCTTGCCATCTTTTTCCGTAACTTTAAACGGATCTGTATCCCAGGGTTGTCCGTCTACGGGGACAACATCGGTATGCCCAGAGAGGACAATACCACCTTCGATATCGGGGCCGACAGTTGCAAAAAGATTAGCTTTGCTACCGTCATCATTCAGAATTTTTTGGGAGGGAACATCGTAAGCTGCAAGGTAATCTGCAACAAAATCGATTAAATCCATATTCGAATTACGAGAAACTGTGTCAAATCCGACAAGTTTTTCAATCATCTCAACCGGGGTGTAACGGGGAGGCAAAATGGATCTCCATTTGTTTGACTTCAATACATTTTTAGAACTCTATACAACTGCCCGTGGGAGTAAAGCCCAAAATGAACCATTTTGACAAAACAATGACATTTTATTGACGTTTTGCAGTCATAAAAGCACCAATACCAGTATTCCGAATATAATAAGAAGAATCCCGGCCCCTTCATTTATGTTGGTTTTCTCCTTGAAATAGAAATAGGAGATTAAGAACGTGAACACGAGTTCAATCTGGCCAACAGCACGCACATAAGCCGCATTTTGCAATGCCATTGCCGTAAACCAGCCGATTGACCCCAACATGCTTGTCACACCGACCCATATGGCTATTTTCCAAGAATCGATCACCAGACTGAACTGGCCTTTTTCAAATATAAGAAGGTATGCAGTCATGATAATGGCTTGGAATATCAAAACAAAAAAGATCGATGTCGCAGCCTGCATCACGACCCCCTCCCCACCAAGAGAGAGTGAGGCAGCCCGATAACTAACGGCACAAATACCAAACAAGCCTCCTGAAAGCAGACCATATAAAGCCGATTTACCAGTCCATCCAATCAAGAGCTCTTTCAAGGTGAGACGACTGCCAGAGACGGAAATCAACATGATTCCGACCATACTGACAGCAATAGCGACCAATGCAGGCCCGCTCAAATGATCCCCAAGCAGGACAACTCCAAATATAGCGGCCTGTACGGTTTCCGTTTTGGAATAGGTAGTCCCAATAGCAAAGTTTCGCAGTGAAAACAGCGCGACGAGCAACGCCGTTGCCATGATTTGGGTCACGCCCCCAACAATCACATAGATCGAGAATTCCAAATGGGGCGTTTGAAAAGGAAGCCCAACTCCATAGTGAAGGGAAAGCAGATAAATGACCGCAAACGGTAGGGCATAAAAAAAGCGAACATGTGTTGCGCCCCCAGTTGTCAGTCGACCCTTAAGATATTTTTGCAGCGCAGTTCTAACGTTCTGAAAAAACGCCGCGCAAATGGTAATGGGAATCCAAACTTCCATGAAGGTTGATCCAGTAATTATGTATGAATTTTAAAAGAGCCTAGATTTTTTAGGTATCCTGTCAATCGAACGAACTGCATGGCTGCCATGCCATCATCTGCCTAATAATCGCACTCAACATCTCCCAGCTCCACGTAAACGCTTTTAACTTCTGAGAAATGATCCAGTGCAACGGCAGCATTTTCACGCCCTATTCCCGATTTCTTACTTCCGCCGAAGGGAACGCCAGCGGGTGTCAGGTTGTAATTGTTAATCCAACAGCTTCCCGCATCCAGCTTCTTAACCACTCGATGCGCGCGCGACAGATTTTGGGTAAAGACCCCTGCGGCCAGTCCAAATTCCGTATCATTGGCACGGCCAATGACTTCCGCTTCTTCACGGAATGTCAGAACAGACATCACGGGACCAAAAATCTCCTCTGTGCAAATTTTCATTTCATCGTTGCAGTCTGCAAATACCGCTGGCGACATATAAAAGCCGCCCTCCATACCCGGAACGTCAATTTTCTGCCCGCCGCAACGCAGTTTTGCCCCCTCGGCAATTCCCTGTGCCACATATCCCATCACCTTCTCGCCATGCTCGGCATTTATCAATGCGCCAACTTGCGTCAAAGGATCTCTTGGATCGCCAACCACCATTGCATTTGTCCGCTGGATCAGTTGTTCAAGGAAAGCCTCCTTAATGTCTTCGTGAACAAAAACACGCGTTCCGTTTGAACAGATTTCGCCCTGGCTATAGAAATTCGCATTCATTGCCGCTGACACGGCATTCTTTAGGTCTGCATCTTCAAAAATAATGAGTGGAGATTTTCCGCCCAGCTCCATCGTAGTATGCTTAACCGTTTCGGCAGCAGCCTGCAGGACTCTTTTTCCGGTTGGAACTGATCCCGTAAAAGTTATTTTATCAATTTTCGGATGACTGGCGAGCCATGCCCCAACCTCTCCTTTGCCATGAACGACATTGAAAACGCCATTAGGCAATCCGGCTTCTTGCAATATTTCGGCAAGGTTTATCGCATTCATAGGTGTGTGTTCGGACGGTTTGAAAATCATAGCATTGCCCGCAGCAAGTGCAGGTGCGGATTTCCACGTTGCAATCTGCAAAGGATAGTTCCAGGCACCGATACCAGCGCAAACGCCCAACGGTTTGCGGATGCTGTAAGCCATCGCGCCATTTCCAAGATCGTGATAATCCCCACGAATATCCATGGCGATCCCGCCAAAGAATTCCAAAGCATCAATGGCGCTATCTACATCGGCATAAGGTGTTTCAGAAATGGGCTTTCCCGTATCACGGACTTCAACATCGGCCAGTTCATCGCGGCGCCGGCGCATAATTTCAGCCGCCCGCAACAACACCCGCCCTCGCTCCATACCACTGGTTTCTGACCAAGCAGGGAACGCATCGCGCGCCGCCTGCACGGCCTTATCCACGTCCCCCTCACATGCGCGGCTCACTTCACATTCAATTGCGCCGTCCATTGGACGGTAGTTTGAAAACGTCTGATTTGATGCCGAGTGTAATTTTTGGCCATTGATAAAAAGCGGTAGCGTATTGACCATGGGAACCCCTAATTCATTAAAGTTTGGGGCACCTTAGCGATCAGCTACCGCAAAATCCAGAAAAAGGACCAATGTAGTATGTTAAAGCCCGCTACTTTGAAGGCACTTTTTCAAAACATTAGCGGCTTCTTCAAGCTGTTCACGGCTATGGGCGTGTGAAATCTGAAAGCGTAATCTTGCCTCCCCTTCGGGAACAACAGGAAAGCCAAACCCCGTCACAAAGATACCCTGCTTTAACAGATCACCAGCGATTTTAATGGCAGTTGCCGTCTCCCCCAGGATCACAGGTACAATTGCACTGTCACCTGCCAGTGGGTTAAGACCCAAATCCTGCAAGAGCGCCCGAAACCATTTGGCTTTTTCTTGCGTCTCTAACACCCATTCAGGATGCGTTTTTAACAACTCAATAGATTTACAGCCCGCCGCAGCAACCGATGGCGGCAACGCATTTGAAAATAAATGGGGACGCGATTTCTGGATCAAGGTTTCTGTTATGGCCTTGGGGCCAGCGACAAATCCACCAGTCCCCGCCCCCAGCGCTTTGCCAAGCGTTCCAGTAAAAATGTCGATTTGATCCAGCACACCAAAATGCTCTGCAACCCCCAGACCCGTTGGACCCAAGACGCCAAGCCCATGGGAATCGTCCAAGACAACCAGTGCGTCATATTTTCGCGCCAATGCCGTCACCTGATCCAGTGGGGCAATATCGCCTTCCATCGAGAAAACGCCGTCTGTGACAATAATCCGCCCCGGAGCATTGGCATATTTCAGTAACAGCTCTTCCAAATGCCCCATATCTGAATGCCGATAAACTTCGCGCGTCACCGACTTGCTGGTCGCACGAATACCGTCAATCAAACTGGCATGATTAAGCTCATCGGACAGGATTACATCCCCGCCCGCACATATAGCCGCAAACAATCCTGTATTCGCAGCCCAGCAGGAAGAATAGGTGAGCGCCGCCTGCGTACCATGTAGATCGGCCAAAGCAGTTTCCAGTGTTTGATGGATATCCTGTGTGCCGCAAATAAAGCGTACAGATGCCGTACTCGCACCATATGCTAACAACGCAGATCTGGCGGCTTCAACCACCTCTGGGTTATTGGCAAGTCCAAGGTAATCATTCGACGACAGCAGCGAAATATCTGCGTGCCCTTCAAGACGGATAGTGGCGCCAATTGGCCCTTCGATGGATTTCAGATGTTTATAGGTTCCATCAATTTCTGCCTGCTCCAAATCACGGTCCAGTCGCTTGATCAGATTATGGCTCATTGAATTGTTCCTTTCTTTAACGTCAGGAAGTCGAGCACAACTTTCCCGCAGGCTCCCTCATCCATCAGTTTAAACCCATCTGCAAAATCTTTAGCGGGCAGGATGTGTGTAATCACTTTATCAATCAACCCCGGATTTTTCAGCATAAAGGCTTCCACCTGGAACCAAGTTTCATACATTCTACGACCTGTCACCCCGATCAGGCTTATGCCTTTCATCACGACCTTACCGCCAAGATCCAATTCGACCGGTCCCCCGGGAATACCTAGCAACGCAACCGTTGCGCCCGGGGCAGCGATATCCAGTGCTTCGTTCAAGGCTCTGCCATTTCCGCTCACTTCCAAAACAACATCCGGCCCACGTTCATCCGTTAAATCCAGAATTTGGGATCGGGCTTCTTCCTGGCGTGGATTAACCACCAAATCAATCTCAAGGCTGGCGGCAATTGCCGCGCGGGCCTGATTGGGCTCCTGAACAGCGACGGTGCGCGCGCCATGTGCTTTGGCAATTGCTGCAGCGAATAGCCCGATGGGACCACCGCCCACAATAAGCACATCCTTAGACGTCACCTTTGCAGTTGCAACCATGTGCATGGCATTTCCAACAGGATCAAATACAGCTGCATGATGGTGCGGAATAACATCAGGAACTTTCCACAGGTTCGTTGCCGGAACTAAAACCTGCTCAGCAAACGCTCCGGCGCGATCAACACCAATAATCTCTGTTTTCTCGCAAATATGAGCATTCCCAGTCCGGCAAAGTGAACATTTCCCACAAGCGATATGACATTCTGCCGACACACGCTGTCCAATAGTGATCCCTTCGACATCTTCGCCAATGGCGCTGATTACACCAACAAATTCATGTCCAATTGTCATCGGTGTCTTGATGCGTCCCGCAGACCATCGATCCCATTTGTAAATATGATAGTCCGTTCCGCATATCCCAGCTGCAATAACGTCTACCATGACCATACCTGAGCCCGGCTTTTCTAACGTCGGCTGGTCAGCGGACCAGATCCCATGCTCTGCTTTGGCTTTGGCTATTGTAAACATTTGCTTTCTCGCTAGTAATTGGATAAAAATCCAGTATAATGGAATTAATGCTCGTACAATATAATGGATTTTTATCCTGTCAATCGGAAAAATGACTGAAAAAACATTTAATACGCCCACTGTCGGCAAAACGATCAATCGCCTGCGCAAACAAAGGCAACTGACACTGGACCAACTCGCGACACAATGCGGGGTTTCCAAATCCATGCTTTCCCAGATAGAGCGCAACGAAACCAATCCAACCCTTGCCATCGTCTGGCGACTGGCGGATGCCTTAGGACAAACCATTGATGACCTGATCCGCGGGGAAGAAGGGTCTGCAAGCCTGTCAATCGTGGGCGGATCATCTATCCCCATTTTGCATGATCCCAACGGGACCTACACGCTCACTGTTTTAAGCCCTGCGGATCTGGTGAATAATATTGAGTGGTACGAACTGCGATTGGAACCGGGTGGAATTCTTCAATCAGAACCTCATCCAGCCCGCACGATGGAACATCTCACCATCCTCGAAGGTGAGGTTGAGGTAAATTGTGGCCGGGAAACCGGTTCGGTGAAAATTGGCGAAACCGCCCGATATGGGGCAGATCAACCTCACTACATCAAAAATAAAACCAAAAAGCCTGCACGGGCACTTTTGGTAATGATGATGGGAGGAACCTCTTAATCCGCAAGGATCAGGATCGCCCGAAAATCATTCACATTTGTTCTTGTGGGCCCGGTAACAACCAAATCATCTAGTTGTTTGAAGAAATTATAAGCGTCATGCCGCTTGAGATAATCTGGCATTGATAGCCCCTTCTCATCGGCTTTTTCCCATGTATCCGGTCCCAAAATTGCGCCCGCATTATCTTCGGTTCCATCAATTCCATCCGTATCAACGGCCAAGGCAAAAACAGAATTACACGGACCAAGCGATTCCGCAAAAGCCAGCAAAAATTCTGCATTTCGCCCGCCCCGGCCCGTATCACCCGAACTGGGTCCAACTGTCACGGTTGTCTCGCCGCCTGAAATTAGAACACAGGGCTTAAATGCGGGTTGATCGTGGTCGATAATCTGCCGGGTAATCGCTGCCAGGACACGCGCGACGTCTTTTGCTTCCCCTTCAAGTCGATCTCCCAGAACAACAGGTTCAATTCCGTAATCCTGCGCAAGTGAGGCCGCTGTCTGCAACGCATCTTGCGGTGTTGCGATCATGAAATTCTGGCAATTTTCAAAAGCAGGATGATCTGCAGCAGGAGGGATTGCAGCGTCGGACGCAAGATGTCGGCTCACATCATCAGGGGTTCCAATATTATATTTATGGAGAATATCAAGCGCGTCCTGAACGGAACTCAAGTCAGGTACAGTTGGACCTGAGGCGATGATTGATGGATCGTCACCCGGAACATCGGAAATCATATATGTCACGATTTTTGCCGGGTATGCCGCGACAGCCAAGCGCCCCCCTTTAATCGCGGAGAGTTTCTTTCGAACAGTATTCATTTCTGAAATGTCCGCACCCGATTTCAAAAGTGCTTTATTCACAGCCTTTTTGCTCTCAAGACTAACGCCCTCAGCAGGATAGGCCAGAAGCGAAGATCCCCCGCCAGAGATTAAAACAATGACCTGATCATCTGGCCCCAATCCTTGCACCTTTTCAAAGATATCTCTGGCGGCACGTTCCCCAGCCTCATCCGGGACAGGATGGCCTGCTTCCACTACATCGATGCTGTTAAGCTTCAAACCATGTGCATAGCGGGTAACAACCAACCCTTCCAGATCACCGCCGGTCCAGTTTTCTTCAACAACCGCGGCCATTGATGCCGCCGCTTTTCCCGCTCCGATCACAAGGGTTTTACCCGCCACCGCTTCGGGCAATGGCATTTTATCGGCCGATGGATAGGCCGCGCCGATTGCCGCACTAAATAAAGATAAAAGAAGATCTTGAGGATGTGTTTGAAGATCAGTCACTTGCAGGTTTCACTTATTCTGTATCATATTTGGGAAGATCATCGTGAAGCGTATAATAATCACCAGCGGAGCCAACAAAAATATGTGATTTACTGGTTAGGCCTGTAGGGTCATCAATACACCCAGCCGTAATCCCCATCAATGTTGGGTGCATTTCGCTAAAGAAAAGCATACTGGAACCACAGTTACTACAAAAGCCCCGTTTCACAGCTTCAGAGGATTGATACCATTTCAATGTAGCATCTGCGGTAAACACGAGGTCTTTTAGATCGGCTGTTGTGTAGCCAGTGAAATCACCATGAAAAACACGGCACATTTTACAATGACAATATACAACATCTCGGATTTCCCCATTAACGGTGAAAGCAACCCCACCGCACAGACAACCACCAGCTGAAGATTTTTGCTCTTTTGTCATGCGACTCCCATCTTATTCAAATGACTTTTTGTTCACAATAACAGCGAAGGGCTGACAAATCAGCCCTTTACATTAATCTCGGTTCTGCGCCTCAAAGTGGAACTAAAAGCCACCCGGTTTCTTTGGCGGGCACTCTCCCCTTCAATCCCCCTTCAAGTTGCCGTTCCTGAGCGATCTGCAGGGCATATACCCTTGCATAATGTTGCTCGACTTCGGCCGCCGAAACGGAAAATGGAGGGCCGTCCATTAACCACTGATCATACTCAAAGGTGATAAGGAATTGCGGCGCATTCCCAGCCAGCCGGGCAACATGCTTCGCATAATCCACTCTTAAAAGCGCGGGCAAGGCCACAAGGGCGGCGCGGTCATAGACGGCATCGACTTCGCCGATCAACGCTGTTGTCACACTAAAGATATCACCGACAAAAATATCGATCTGCTTTGCGCTATAGCACCGCAGATTTTCCAACTCGGTCACTTCAGGTATCAATCCAAGCTCCTGAAACAGATCCCTAATAGCAATCTCACTAAGCTCAGCGCCAACAACCCGAAACCCGGCACCCAGTAACCAGGCGATGTCATTTGTTTTTCCGCAAAGGGGCAAAAACACCCTGCTCCCCTTAGCTAAATTCAGTTTGGAAAAGCCTGCCTCCAACAGTGGGTTCACTTCATCTTGATGGAAACCAATCTCATTACATTCCCATTTTTGATGCCAAAAACTTGCCTCCATTTAACGCCTCCTACTCAGATGTTTCAAAGGACTGCGATTTGGATCTAGCCCAAAAGCCCCAATACAGATAGCATACAACTTCAAGTCAACTTGAACTCAAGAGCTTTTTTGGAAAATACCATGGATATTAACACGGTTGCAAAAACCACAGGATTGGCGGCCTCTACGCTTCGATATTATGAAGAAAAAGGGCTAATTAAATCTATTGGCCGGAATGGGTTAAAGCGGGTGTTTAGTGAGGCGGTTCTCAAAAGACTGGCACTTATCTCACTGGGACGCAGCGCTGGCTTCTCATTGGATGAAATCAATGAAATGTTCACGCCTGAGGGGCCCCATATTAACCGCACGCTCTTGCGAGAAAAAGCGGATGAGCTTGATCTAAAAATTAAAGAACTAACGTCCATGCGAGATGGCCTGCGGCACACAGCAGCTTGCAAAGCACCCGATCATTTTGAGTGCCCCACTTTTCAAAGGCTACTCAAAATTGCCGGAAAAAATAAGTTCAAGAAACCTCCTAAACTTGGAAAGTCAGCCGCTAAATCGTGATTGCCGCAACCTCAACCCGGGCATCGTTGTAGCAAGCACCTTCACATAAATCTGCTTTCGTGGTTGGCGCTAACGCTGAGACAGTCTGCTGATTTCGTGTTGTGCTAAACCATGCGCCTTTGGGTGAATAGACAACGCCAGGACGGACATTCTCCGTGATTTTAAGCGGCAAGAACACTTCCCCCATTGCGTTATGCACCCTGACTTCTTTCCCGTCTGCAAGGCCCCGCGCCGCCGCATCAACCGGATTCATTTCAAGAACAGGCGTATTTTGGTTTGCGCGAACACCGCCAAAAGTTGACGTGATAAGCTTGTTGGATGACGGCGACACCAATGTAAGCGGAAATGTATCGGCAAGAGCCTGATAACGGGGAATTTCCTGATTATATTTTTCAGCCAGATAATCAGAACTCAACTCAATTTTCCCGCTTGGGGTCTTCGGCCAGGTATTGGAGAACATAATAACTTCCCCTTTATCCAATTCCATGGACATCGCCTCCCCAACCGGAATCTCACTTGGCTTCATGCCTTTAAGCCGCGGGTCAGATCCATCAATCGCATCGTCCATCAGCTCTTTGTCTGTGGCGTTAAAAATTGGATCGGTAAATCCAAAGCGCGCGGCAAGACGCCTGAAAATTTCCGTATTTGGTAACGCCTCTCCCACACGTGCGATCACGGCTTCCGCCCGCTGAAGATAGGGCTGCCCATAGGCGCAATAAATATCATCATGCTCAAAATGCGAACAGGCCGGTAAAATGATGTCTGCATACCGCATGCTATCGGTCATTGTGACATCGCAGCCCACAACAAAAATATCCTCGCGCGATAGTCCGCGTTTCATCTGATTTTGATCAGGCGCAACGATCACCGGATTATGGTTATAGATGAAAACCCCTTTAATCGGTGTCTCCAAGTCATCCTCATCAAGATGCCGTCCCATATCCAAAATATTCAGCGTCCGCGTTCCTTCGGGAATAAGGTCTGGTCGTGTTAGTTTTGCAGGGGTTTTAGGGAACAGATTACCAGATCCCCCAACAACGCCGCCGCCCAGAACACCAAATTTACCAGCCAACGCTGGCAGGGCAAAAATAGCTCTAAGGCTATTACCGCCATTTTGGTTGCGTTCAATACCGTTTCCCGCGCAAATAACAGCCGGATTGTTTGCCTGATACAGTTTGGCAAACGCTGTGATCTGATCAATCGAAACACCGCAAATTTCCGAAGCTTCCTCGATTGAATATCGATGTGCCTCGGCCATAAACGCATCAGCGCCCTTTACATGCTGCTCAATAAAATCGGTATCGAAAGCCCCTAACCGTTCAAGTTCGGCCGCAATCGCAAATGCAAGTACGATGTCTGTACCGGGCTTTGGCGCAATGAACATATCCGCCTGCTCGGCGATTTTAATTCGTTTTGGATCGACCACAACAAGCTTTGCGCCAGCCGCTTTGGCTTTCTTGATCAACGGCGCCAAATGAAGATTGGAATAGGTAACGTTGTTTCCCCAAACCACAATTAGTTTCGCGTGAACAACCTGTTCAGGCTGCATCGCTGGCGCCGAGCCAAAAGTTCCGGCATAGGCTTCCCCTTTGACCCCGCCACACATTGGCCGACGTGCAAGGAGGCTCGCGCCAAGCTTATGGAAAAACCGGAGATCCATGGAGCCACCCGCCAGCATACCATGTGGTCCGGCATAATTCAGCGGTGCAATGGCTTCGGGACCGTGTTCGGCAATAATACTCGAGAAACGTTTGTATATTGTATCAAGTGCTGCTGCCCAGCTAATAGGTTCGAACGCATCGCCCCCTTTGGGGCCAACCCGTTTCAACGGCACTGTAAGGCGGCCGGCTTCATGAACAAATTCAGGATAATATCTTGCAACCTTATTGCAGATCACACCATTGGTCAGTGGATTGGCTTTGGAGCCACGAACCTTAACAATACGATCATTGTCAACGGTTACACTCAAGCTACAAGTATCGGGACAATCCAGTGTACATACACTTGGGCGCTCTTCTAACATATCCATCCTCACTCATGAAATTTCGAGTGATAAACATGCCTCAATCAATGGCTCCTGCGATAGGACCAATAGCAAAGAAGTATTGGGACCAATATACGCCTTAAAAACGATTTGCCCGATAGGGCCACATAACGATCGACTCGTCTTTGCCCATCACTAGATCGCGAACCAGCCGTCCGGTCGTTGCCCCCATCGTCATCCCATAATGCTGATGCCCAAACGCAAACACAATATTTTCGCTTTGTGGCGATGCGCCAATCACTGGCAGTGAGTCCGGCGTTGACGGGCGATGGCCAAGCCAAACATCCTGCTCTTCTGTTTTCAGGGTCGGCAGCATGCGTTTGGCATAGGGGAGCAATTTACGGATACGGCGGAAATCTGGCCCCCGTTCCAGTCCAGCCAGCTCAACTTGACTGGTCATCCGAATGCCGCGCTCCATCGGGGCAAGAATAAAGGATTTTTCCCCATAAACAATTGGTCGGCTTATTCCCTGATCTCCTAAAGAAGGCAGCATCATATGATAGCCCCGCTCTGCATCAAGCAGAACACGCGCGCCCACCTGTTCCGCCAGCACTTTGGACCAGGCACCTGCTGCAACAACCAGCTTGTCTGCGCTAAATTTCTGACCTGACCCCGTTGCGGTCACCCCGTCGTCATTCGCCTGAATAGTCTGGATTTCAGCAATTTCAATAGTGCCGCCCGCTTTTTTGAAAGCATCTGCAACGCCATGGACGACCTTTTCAGGGTTTAGCAGGAATCGGGCTTTTTTCTGAAAAATACCGTGTTTGAAGATACCATTTAAGTTTGGTTCCAGATCATGGATGTCCCCGGGCGACAGTACATCATACGGCGACTTGAATTCAGACATCAAATCCCGCATTTCTTTGGTATCATTAAAGCCTTCATCACTGTCATAAACTTTGAGCCACCCCACATCCAAAAGCAAATGCTCCAGACCGGTGCTTTTCATGAGGCGGGCCCAGTCGCGAACGGCATGTTCCGTGATTTGCTTCAGATATTGTGCGTTGTGACGAACCCGTTCAGCCCTCGATTCTTGTGCAAAACGCAGTAACCAAGGGGCAGCTTTTGCCATATGGGACCAGCGTAATGTCAGCGGCCCTGTAGGATCAAACAACATTGACGGCACATTTTTCAGGACACCCGGCATGGCCCCCGGGGCGCAGGCATCAACAACGATTGCACCTGCATTCCCGTAGGATGTCCCTGAGCAGGGCCCAATCCGATCGATCAATGTTGTCGCAAAACCTGCTTTTTGAAGCATGTAAGCGCTACTTACGCCAACAATACCTGCTCCCACAACAATTGCCGATTTACGAGCTGCCTTTGCCATATGCCTAATCTCCTTCTGAAGCTTTAAACTAGCATACTAAAAAGATAATCATGATACAGAATAAAAAAAGCCGCCAAGTGGCGGCTTCTTCAAAATCGGGATTTGAAATCTAGTCCTGTAACTTGTCCCAGACTTCCTGATCCCGCTCATCCGTCCAGATCCGTGGCCAATCCACACCATCAAATTCATCCCAAAGACGCTGCACATCGAAGGGAAGACAATGTTCAAAAATTGGCCACATCCCAAATTTTGGAGCCAAATGCTCATGCGTTGCGAGAAATGCTTCTTTTACACTGCCGCCGCGTTTATGCACTTCACCAACTTTTTCAATCATTCCGTTCAGAAAGCCGCGTGTCTGCTCAATAGCCGCGTCAACTTCCGCCCGTCCCCGTGCAACGGCTCCCCGTCCACCGACAAGGATTTCAGCTTCATAGGATTTAACTTTATCCAATGTTTCGCTGGCCCAATCGAAATGAAACGCATCGCCTGTGTACAAAGCAGCAGCAGCTTCAACCAGATCGCCTGCAAATAAAATTTTCTGCTTGGGAAGCCAGGCGACAATGTCACCTGCGGTATGACCGCGACCACAATATTCCAACACCAGATCACCGCGATCGCCGCCCAAAGGGATCGTCACTTTATCGTTAAATGTGACATCTGGATGCGTCAGACCCGGAATTCCTTCTGGTTCGCGGAACAGCCTTGGCATACGGCCAAATTCACTGGCCCAATCCTGCATCCCGCGCTCTTCAATCAGGAACTTGGTTTTTTCATGTGTAATAATGGTTTCCGCATTAAAGGCACTCGCCCCCAACACGCGAACAGCATGATAATGAGATAGAACAAGGTATTTAACTGGCTTTTGCGTATGCTCACGCAGTTGATCTAACCAATCATTGGCAGCTTTTGGCGTTGCCCGGGCTTCAAAAGCAATTAGAAAATCCTCTGCCTCAATTGCGCCCACGTTTGGATCACCTTCAGCGGTTAGCGCAAATACGCCTTCGCTTAAGACCTCTAGTGTTTCCGCTTTTTCTTCAGTATCTGCCGAAGAGGCAAAAGGTTTTTTAGCCATTTTCTCACCCTTACATCTGATTTTTAAGTTTCGTTTATGATAGCATAAACTTTAATTAGCTATGAGATAGCATATTTAGTTTCAAAAGTAACTATTTTTGTTGCATGCCCTTCTAGTCACAGATAATATAATTTCAAATGAAACTACAACAAGATCCAAAGGGAAGAAGCAAGTCATGTACAGCCTGAACGAAACCCATGATCCAAACCTGCAAAGCTGGGTAAATACTGCGAACGACGGAAAAACAGATTTTCCGATCCAAAACCTGCCCTTCGCAAGCTTTCGCATGCTGGGTTCCACTGGCTCTTTCAGTTGCGGTGTTGCAATTGGAGATCAAGTACTTGATTTGAAAGCGGCTGCACAAAGCTCCGCATTTGCGGATCTGGACCAAACCATCCTGACCACACTAGCAGACAGCAAACTCAATGCATTGATGGCTCTTGGCCGCGACAAATGGTCAGAGTTACGGTTAAAATTGTCGCAAACCCTTCGCGTGGGCGCGGCTGAAGAAGCCGTTTTGAAAAGTTATCTGCACCCAATGGATAAGGTGGAATTCAGCACTCCCTGTACGATCCCCGACTATACAGATTTTTACGCCTCTGTTCACCATGCCACCAATATCGGGGCACTTTTTCGCCCCGACAACCCGCTGCTCCCGAACTATAAATGGATACCAATCGGATACCATGGTCGGTCCTCATCCATCGGCGTATCAGGACAAAGCTTTCCGCGGCCAAAAGGTCAAACAAAAGCACCAGATGCAGAAGTACCGACTTTTGGCCCCTGCAAACGCCTCGATTTTGAACTCGAAATGGGGATTGTCGTTGGCAAAGGCACTGAACTTGGCAGCAGTTTGACTATTGATGAGGCCGAAGACCACGTATTTGGCATGTGTTTGTTTAATGACTGGTCTGCTCGTGACATTCAGGCTTGGGAATATCAACCACTGGGTCCGTTCCTCGCCAAAAACTTTGCGTCAACCATGTCACCCTGGCTTGTCACCATGGAGGCACTGGCCCCTTTCAGAACTGATTTTGCGCATCCATCAGATGATCCGCAACCTATGGACTATTTGTCATCAGCGCAAAACAGCAAAACAGGCGGACTTGATATTAAGCTTGAGGTTTTACTGCAAACCCAAGCGATGAAATCAGAAAATAGCCCCAGCCATTCACTTGCAACGTCCAATATGAAATACAGCTATTGGACGGTGGCACAGATGGTAACCCATCACACAGTTGGTGGCTGTAACTTGCAACCTGGGGATTTAATGGCAACAGGCACCATGTCCGGCCCAGACACATCCGAAGCATGTGCAATGATTGAACTGACAAGCGGCGGCAAAAACCCGATTTCACTTCCAAACGGTGAAACCCGTACATTTCTGGAGGACGGTGACACCGTCATTATCACCGGACATTGCGATCGCGAAGGCGCCGCCCGTATTGGTTTTGGAAGTTCTGTCGGCTCTATTCTTGCGCCTAATTAACCCGGGAGGAATCCTCAAATGGAACTCTTCACTTATCCAAAATCTTCAGCGGCGTACCGGGTCCGCATTGCATTAAACATCAAAGGGATCAGGCATACACTGACACCTGTGAACCTCTTAGAAAGCGAGCAGACAAGTGAAGCCTACAAGGCCCTCAATCCTCAGGGCCTTGTTCCGGCGCTCAAGCTTGATAATGGTCAAATTCTAACGCAATCACCTGCGATTTTGGAATATCTTGAAGACATCTCTCCGCAAATTCCATTACTCCCCCAAAAGCCCGCTGACGCGGCTGTGGTTCGCAGCTGGTGTAATGTTATCGGCTGCGACATTCACCCGATTGATAATTTGCGGGTTCTCAAATACCTGACGGGTCCATTGCAGCACAGTGAAGATGCTAAACTCATCTGGTATCATCACTGGATCAAATTAGGATTTGATGTCTTAGAGCATCAGTTTAAAGCCGCGCCCTATTGCTTCGGGGATCAAGTGACCCATGCCGATCTATATCTTGTTCCCCAAGTTTATAACGCTTTGCGCTTTAACCATGACATGTCAGCTTACCCCAAAATCATGCGTATTTACACCGCGTGCCACCAACTCCCCGCCTTTATAAACGCATCACCTGACAACCAGTAAATTTGCATCCAAAACCTTGCTGTAACTTTTACCTTTGATCACAAAAAAATAATATATAACATACCCTCATAGGCTGCACTTGAATCTAACGAAGCAGCCGGGCCACCAAAATCAAACAGGCGTGGCCCAATATGGGAGGAAAACAATGTTTGATTATATTATCGTCGGCGGAGGCTCCGGTGGATCCGTTGTCGCAAGCCGACTAAGCGAAGACCCATCTGTAAAAGTCTGTCTGCTAGAAGCCGGCGGGCCGGACAAAAGCATTCTAATTCATGCTCCAATCGGGACCGCCGTCATGCTGCCCCGCAAGATCAATAATTGGGCATTTGAAACGGTAAGGCAGCCAGGCCTTAACAATCGTAAAGGGTACCAGCCTCGTGGAAAAACGCTGGGAGGATCCAGTTCCATAAATGCCATGCTATATGTTCGCGGAAACAAATGGGATTACGATCATTGGGCCAGCCTTGGGAATAATGGATGGTCTTACGATGAAGTCCTGCCTTATTTCAAAAAAGCAGAAAACAATGAACGCGGCAGCGATGAGTTTCACGGCACGGGCGGCCCGCTCAATGTCGCTGAACTCAGATCGAAAAAGAAAATCGGTCAGGTTTTTATGGACGCAGCAGCCCAATTGCAATTTCCCATGAACACCGATTTCAACGGCGCCGAACAGGAAGGCGTTGGTTATTATCAAACCACACAAAAAAATGGAGAGCGTTGGAGCGCCGCCAAAGGATACCTGACGCCGAACCTCAACAGATCAAACCTGACGGTTTTGACAAATGCCCCTGCGACAAAAATCCTGATGGAGGGCAAACGCGTTACAGGCATTCAATATCGCCAAGATGGACAGCTAAAGGAAGTGAAAGCAAACCGGGAAGTTATTTTATGCGGGGGCGCCTTTGCAACCCCTCAATTGATGTTGCTCTCGGGAATAGGACCTGCACAGGCGATAAAACCTCATGGCTTGGCTCTCAACCATGAACTCGACGGCGTGGGGAAAAACTTACAAGATCACATTGATTATGTTTCCAGCTACCGGTCCAGTTCAAAGGATACGCTCGGCATTACCTTGAGCGGGCTTGGCGAAATCATCCGGGGCATTTCAGAATGGCGCAAACAAAGAACCGGTATCATCACAACACCTTTTGCTGAAGTCGGTGCCTTTTTGAAAACTTCCGCCACGTTGGCAATCCCCGATTATCAGCTTCATTTTGTTATTGGGATGCTCGATGATCATGCCCGTAAAACCAATCTGGGCTATGGCTTTAGCTGCCATTGCTGTGTGCTTCGGCCTAAAAGCCGTGGAACAGTTGAGCTTAATTCGGCCAATCCATTGGATGCGCCTAAAATTGACCCCAAATTCCTCAGCGAGGAAGAAGATATGCAAACTTTGCTTAAAGGTGTCAAAGAAATGGAACGCATCTTACAAGCCCCCGCCTTCGACGAATACCGGGGGAAAGCCCTTTACCCGGTAAATCTCGATTCCGATGCAGAAATGATTGAGGCAATTCGAAATCGGGCAGACACTGTTTATCACCCCGTCGGAACCTGCAAAATGGGCGTTGACGACATGGCCGTCGTCGACCCTGAATTAAAAGTTCGGGGACTTGAAGGGCTAAGGATTGCCGATGCATCCGTGATGCCGACTTTAATTGGCGGAAATACAAATGCACCGACCATTATGATCGGTGAAAAAGCTGCAGATATGATCAAAGCTGCTGCTGTGACGAAATCACAGGCGGCATAGTTCAACGATCAGCAGGCTTGACCCTAACTTAATTTGGCCCTTTAGTATCTAGCATTACTAAAGGGCTTATTTCATGTTTATTCAATTACTCACCGGCACTGTTCTAATCGTTCTATGCGTAATCAATCATGCGCTTTGTCTGGAAGTCCTACTCCGCAGGTTCAAAGTATCTGGTCAGAAATGGGACCTTCGCCTGCCGGTTCTGGGACATGTTGTGATCATGATCCTTGTGGTGCTTGGCCTATTTTTGGCCCATACGATTGAGGCTTGGATTTGGGCTCTATTTTACTGGTTTGCCGGCGAGACAAAGAGCCTTTCTGAAGCTGTTTACTTTTCTACAGTTACCTTCACAACACTTGGCTTTGGAGATGTAACCCTGTCCGAGAATTGGCGTCTCACGTCATCTTTACAAGCCGTAAGTGGTATTTTGCTATTTGGATGGAGTACAGCGTTTTTGGTGAATGTCAGAGCGTTCTTCTGGCGAAAACACGGGGTAGCGACTCATATGCCCCCCTTTACAGACAGCGCGAACAATTCAGATCAGACAACAAAAAGCCCCGACTAGCGGGGCTTTTAAATTCACAGTCGTCCAATCTATTCTTTGACCATATGGACAGAGCTTTGCGGGAACGGAATGCTGATGCCCTCTTTGTCGAAGCCTTCTTTAAACTTCTTGGTCATGTCAAATTTCAGCGGCCAATAGTCACCGCTGTTGCACCAGATACGCACTGTAAAATTAACAGAACTATCCGCAAGTTCGGAAACAACGACCATTGGCGCAGGATCTTTTAATGAGCGTTCATCTGCTTCAATGATGGATAAAAGAATATCCCGGGCTTTATCCATATCATCGGAATAATCAATCCCCATCACCATATCCACACGGCGTGTTGGATGGAAACTGAAGTTCTTAATGGCACTTCCCCAAACGCTGGCATTTGGCAGAATAATTTGCACGTTATCGCCTGTTGCCATTTCTGTTGTGAACAGATTAACGGATTTCACGGTGCCCGCATGTCCGGCAACTTCAACAAAGTTACCCACTTTAATGGGGCGGAAGAAAAGCAGCATAACACCGCCCGCCACGTTGGACAATGTTCCCTGCAATGCAAGGCCAATAGCCAAACCCGCAGCACCCAAAACGGCAATCAAGCTGGCTGTTTGAACACCAAACTGTGCCAGAACCAACAACAGGGTAACAATCATGATCGACATGCGTGTTAAACTGCCGAGGAAATTTACAACAGTCTGATCGACATTCCGTTTAGCCAGTACCTTCGCCAAGGTAATAGGCACACGCTTGGAAATGATATTACCAATAATCAAAATGATAATCGCGCCGATAACGTCCAGCCCGTATGTCGTTAAAATGGTAATCAGTTCTTCCGAAACGGCCTGCAAATCAATATTTTCCCAAAAGCTCATGTTGCACTCCCTCATATTGAGCCCAATGTAAAAGTCACATTAATTATTCACTAATGTTTCAGTATCGCTCAATTTTGTCTAGCGAATACACAAACACATTACTTATTTTTCATAATCCACAGCCACACCATAATGGGGATCTTCCAACACGGAAATTTCCACCATATTTCTGGCCTTGTGCAGAAGATCCAGGCAGTCCTGACTTAGATGTCGTAGATGAAGCTGTTTTCCCCGAGCGGAATATTTTTCTGCGAGGCTATCAATAACCTGCAAACCTGAATGGTCAACAACGCGTGAATTTCTAAAATCAACAATCACATCATCAGGGTCGTTTTCCGGATCGAACAGCTCTTGAAAACTAGAGACTGAGCCAAAAAACAAAGGTCCCTCAATCTGATAGACTTTTGAGCCCGCCGAATTGACAGAAACATTCGCGTGAATTTTCTTTGCGCTTTCCCAGGCATAAACGAGTGCAGAGACAATAACGCCGACAACAACAGCAATTGCCAGATCACTTATAACCGTCACTGCAGAGACAAGTATCAGAACAAATGCATCAGCCCGTGGAATTTTTGTAATAATTCGAAGGCTCGACCATGCAAATGTGGCAATCACCACCATGAACATCACCCCAACCAATGCCGCCAGCGGTATCCGTTCAATCAGGGGTGCACCAAACAAGATAAAAGTCAGCAGGAACAATGCGGCAGAAATACCCGACAAGCGCTGCCGGCCACCAGATGTCACATTGATCATGCTTTGGCCAATCATTGCACACCCGCCCATTCCGCCGAAGAAACCAGTGACCGTATTCGCGGCCCCCTGTGCGAGACATTCTTTACTTGTGCCGCCTTTAGTGTTGGTTAGTTCACTTACCAAATTCAAGGTCAGCAGGCTTTCGATCAAACCAATTCCGGCCAGAATTACCGAATAGGGCAGAATGATCCAAAGGGTTTCCATTGTGAGGGGAACCGCAGGAATATGGAAACTTGGAAGTCCACCTGAGATCGACGCCAGATCACCAACTGTGCGCACATCAAGCCCTAGCCAAATCACAAGAACCGACGTCACCAAAATACCAATCAGAGGCGCTGGAATAGCTTTAGTCAACTTGGACATACCAAAGATTATTGCCATGGTCAGAGCAACAAGACCAAGGAGCATATAAAGTGACTGCCCATCCATCCAGACCAATTGCCCTGTCGTATCGGGCACTTTAAATTGGCCCAGTTGCGCCATAAAGATAACAATTGCCAAGCCGTTCACGAAACCCAGCATAACCGGATGCGGTACCATGCGGATAAATTTACCGAGCCGGAAAATACCGGCAAGCAGCTGAATAATGCCCATCAAAACAACGGTCGCAAACAAATATTCAACACCATGCTGGCTCACCAGACTCACCATTACAACTGCAAGCGCACCAGTCGCGCCTGAGATCATCCCCGGACGCCCGCCAAATACCGCTGTAATCAGCCCCACAATAAATGCAGCATAAAGGCCAACTAATGGATGTACGCCTGCGACAAAGGCAAAGGCGACGGCTTCTGGCACCAATGCCAATGCAACCGTCAAGCCGGACAACAGTTCGGTCTTGATCCGAAGCAACTTGTTTTCCTCGTGAGTGTTACCGAGTGGTGAGGTATTTACTTGCAATTTGTAAACCTGACATTTTTTTACGCGATAGAATTCATTGTGCGATGCACAAAATATGACAGCCCTTTTACCCTACATAATCAACAAATGCCAGAGCTTTTCCTTATATTCATCTCACGCCATACCCCTCTTGGAAAGCCCAAATAACGGGAGATTTCAGCCACCTTCAAAATAATATCCCTTGACATACAGCCGAAAACATAGCATATGGCCGCAGCGGTCTAAGTGACGCTTTTAGCGAATGCAACATTTTAACCTGCATTTGTGAACAGGTTTTGCGAACAGTGTTTCCGCAGCATTTATAGATGCTGCTTGCCGGTCAGATATCCTTACATATCAGAGCCAGGCTGGGAGAGACGGTTCCCGCCTTGTGGCTTTTTTTAAATCTGGTGCAGCCAATGGCAGCACCGGATCATATTGTATTGAGGATTATTTGTATGACGTCGTTTTCCGACTTAAGTCTGGTTGGCCCGCTTTTACGTGCACTTGAAAAACAGGGTTACGAAACACCAACACCCATTCAGGGATCATCCATCCCCCATCTGCTGGAAGGCAGAGATTTGATGGGCATTGCCCAGACAGGTGGCGGCAAGACAGCTGCTTTTGTGCTTCCGCTTCTGCAAAACCTGCAGCATGAACGGAAACGGCCAAAATCGAACAAGCCAACTGCCGTTATTTTAGCACCAACACGCGAACTGGCGAGCCAGATTGGCAAAGCCATTCAAGTCTTTACCCGTGGAATTAAACTGTTCCATACAGTTGTTTACGGCGGCGCGCCTTATGGCCCTCAATTACAACAGCTCAAACAGGGCGTTGATATTCTGGTTGCAACGCCGGGCCGCCTTATGGACCATATGGACCGCGGAACTGTTGATCTGTCTGAGGTTAAAACCTTTATTCTGGATGAAGCGGATCGCATGCTGGACATGGGCTTTGTCGAAGATGTTCAGAAAATTGCGGCAACACTGCCGGAAGAACACCAAACAGTTATGTTCTCAGCCACAATGAGCCCAGGCATTAAACGCCTGTCGCAAACATTGCTGAATGATCCTGAATTTGTGGAAGCCCCGCGCGAGTCTGTTGTGGCAAACACAATTGATCATTCCGTTCTAATGGTACATCGGGATCATAAAAAAGACCTTTTGATGCATTTGATCGGTCTTGAGGCTACGGAAAAAGTAATTGTCTTCGTTCGCACGAAAGCAACAGCGGAAACGCTGACCGAGGAAATTGAATCCACGCTCGAGCATATTAAAGCCGCTGCCATTCACGGCGATCGCCCACAAAGAGCGCGCGAGCGGACTTTACGCTCGTTCAAAAACGACCGTTTTTCAGTTCTGGTTGCCACAGACGTTGCGGCACGCGGAATTGATGTTAGCGGCGTTACGCATGTGATCAATTATGACTTGCCTATGGAAGCGGAAAACTATGTTCATCGGGTTGGCCGGACAGGTCGCGCCGGTGCCAGTGGGATCGCCATTTCTATCTGCGAGCCAAGAGAACGCAATCTGCTTCGCAATATCGAGCAACTGATCAAAACACAGGTTCGTATCGATAACGATCACCCATTCCCTGCTCCAGCGGAACGGGAGCGCGGTAAAGGTGGCAAGCCATCAGGACGTCCTTTCTCTAAAACTAAAAAACCAGGTTTTAAAGGAAGAGGGAAACCTGCAGGCAAGCCCCGCTTTGAAGGCAAGCCATCACGCGCTGAAGGCCCCCGCGCTGGGGGTAGAGGTCGACCTGAAGCTGCTGCTCGCGCCGAAGGCAATGGCCGCCGGACAGAAGAAGATTTCCGCCCAGAAGGCAAGCCTCGCTTCAATAGTAAAGCGCCACGTTCTGACGGTGGCCCACGCCCCGAAGGAAAAGGCCGCCCTGACAAAAGAGCGCCAAAGAAAGCAAAACCGAACTTTGGCAAATCAGGACCAAAGTCGGCTGGACGTAAACTTCGCTTCAAAAAAGCAGGCTAATACTTAACAATTGCCAATTGACCCATCCGGTCTATTCCCTCATTCTAAAGATACTTATTTGGATGAGGTAGATCGGATGGATAGTCCCCACCCTATTGATAAACTTGAAATCGCTAGCCTGTATCAAAGCTATCCGGCCCCTGCACGGAATAAGCTTTTACAGCTTCGGGACATCATCTACCAGCTTTCCGATACGCACCCCGACATTGGCCAAATTGACGAATGCCTCAAATGGGGTGAAATCAGCTACGTGCCGCACCATCCTAAATCAGGCACGACCATTCGCTTCTCCTATCATCCCGCATCAAAAAAATGCGCGATACTGGTGCACTGTAGTACGACGTTAATTGACAACTTCAGAAACAAGTATCCAGATGCATTTGAGTATGAAAAAAATCGCGCAATCCTTTTTGCCTCAAGCGAAGACACAGACAGTCACCTACTCACCGAGTTTTTGGAAAATGCGCTCACTTATCATCTGAAACCAAAAGTTATTTACGCCTGAAATCTGCCAGCTCACGCCTTAGAATTGATCTCGCCTGTTGAACACGTTTACGGGCGTTGTCATTCGTAATCCCCATCACGCTGGCAATATGCTCATAGTCATCGCCATGAACCAGTCGCATGACAAGCGGATCTCTAAGCTTTGCAGGCAAGCCCCCAACCGCCTTTTCCAATGTCTTGCCAAGTTCCGAATTGAGGAGCTCGGCTTCTGGCGTCATATCAATTATTTCAATCGATACTTGATCGATATTATTAATCTCTTTCACTTTCTCCCCAAGCTGAAAGCGGCGCTTGTTCGATCGATGACGGTCAATACAAATGTTATGCAATAGCCGCGCGAACCAGGCCCTTTCATTGTTGATCTGATCAACATGTATTCGGTATTTCTCATAAGCCCTAATTGTTGCATCGCTCAATGCATCTTCTGCATCCATTCTGCTGATATTCATCCACATCATACTCAAACGGAGTAAGTAATCGCGATGGTTATTCCAAGCGACCCAGAACTTCTCTGCAACAATCTTATTCTTGTCGGCCTTGTCACCGCTCCTTGCAAACTCAGCTTTGTCATCATTTGTGCTTTTTTGATCTGCCTTTAGCAGGTGAACTGATGCCTCTACCCCTCTAATTTCAGCTGGTTTAATACTGGTCTTCACTTGACGGATCGGTTGATTTGACACGGGCAGCCCCCTTGGATCATTAACAATCATAAGATGCTTTTAAAACATGTTAACGTTACATAGGTTGCTATTTACTCTTTTAAAGTGCATTTTTAAAATCATAAACACCAAATTTTAGAAAAGATTATTTATTCCTCCCTACTTGACTAAATACAAATAAATACCAAGTAAAAATCTCAAAAATTTTTAATTTATACAGTAATCATAAATAATAATTATTTTTTACTTATTACATTTGATTAAATGACAGGAAATATGATGACAAAAAATGCCAATTCAACATATTCAAGTGCAGTAACTGACTCTGTAATGAAAGTTAATGAGATTGTATTAGGGAGTGCGGCCTCAACAGCTATGGCCGCAATGTACATATCTATGGCAAATGCAGCCGGTGTCGGGAGCCAAAACACCGTTTCAACCCAACATCACCGTAGCATTCTCGCGACAGCTACACTTGCTGCAGGTGCTGGCAATCTGTTGTGGAGCGGTCTTAGCCAGGAAGTCAAAGGCATATCAATTGACCAACGCCTGCGGCATTGGGAGCAAATGCTGCGCGTATCTGAAGGCAAAGAGATCGACAACGAGCAATCAGAGGCAATAGATGGTAAGGCGGAACCGCAAACTAATTCTGCCGCTGAAGGACAGTCTTGATCCCTATGCCAGCTTGTTCTGTTGACGTCTTTTGCCTTTAAGGGAAGTTGAATGCCTGATCAAAAAAAACCACCCGCCACTCCTAAACTCGACAGTCTATATGCAAATGTTGAAGAGTCGCCCAATTTCGCGATGGGCCTCCTCTTTCAGTTTGCGGCTCACTCCTCAGGGTTGGCCTTGGAAAACGCGACAATTAACGCCAATGTTCTCAACAGTGTAAACACCGCCAACGGAGCTGCTTTATCTGCCCTCAAAAATGCGGAAGCCGCCGTTCTCAGCGCTCAGAAAACAACGATTGGCGAGTCATATAATTCACAAACAGCAGCAATCACGCAGGCCCTGAACAGTCAAACCCATACAGCCGTTACTGGCCTAAATTCCGTAACGAACGCAGGCGCGACCGCTCTTGCAGCCCAAACCAGTCAGGAAATTGCCGGGATCACGGCGGATGCAATTGCCGCAACAGCCGTCGCGATGGATAGTATTGTCAAAAAGATGGGGGGCTAGACTTCTTAGGTTATGATAATGGGCTCTTTTTCCGTAATGATCATCGTATGCTCATATTGAGCAGCTGGCGATCCATCTATCGTTAAAAGGGTCCAACCATCACGCCCTTCCCGATAATGACCAACTCCGCGGGTTAAAAAAGGCTCGATTGTAATCACCAGACCTTTTTGAAGTATTTCATTACCGCTCGTCGAATAACGATTGTGCACTTCCGGTGGTTCATGGATATTCCGGCCAACACCATGTCCAACCAATCCATCAATAATTTTAAAGCCGGCGGCAGTTGCGACATTCTCTACAGCTTGTCCAATATTATGAATTGGTGCGCCAGACGTCGCCGCCTTTATACCCGCGTCCAGTGCCTGCCGAGTTGTCGAACATAAAAGCTGTAAATCACTTGAGATATTGCCAACTGCAATCGAGCGACCAGAATCTGCCCAAAACCCATTCTTCTCGGCGCTCACATCTATATTGACCAGTTGCCCTTCCTTCAAGATCCTCTCTCCGGGGATCCCGTGTGCGGCTTCATCGTTGACACTAATACAACTATACCCTGGAAATTTATAAGCAAGTATAGGGGCTGAACGTGCTCCTCTTTCTGTCAGCAATCGCCCCACGACCTGATCCAACTCGATGGTTTTGATCCCCGGCTTTACCAACGCTTCAACGGTGTCCAGTACATCTTTTATGATTTTGCCAATTTCACGCAAACCCGACATTTCAGCGTCAGTAGTAACAATCATCTATTCCAACTTAATCTTATGTATCAATATGATATTCAAATTTTATGTAGCACATGATCTGGGCTGAATGCATCTCATTTAACTGAGAGATTTCGCACCCTTTACGCATAAAATTGCACTTCACTTTTCACATAATCTCATTAGTTCGCGTCTCTTCGCTGTCAAATGAACTGCAAAGCGCAGTCTCTCTTTAAAGTGTTGGAGGAAAATGGAATGGCTCAGGACACGCCGGTAAATAGCCAGATTACGGATGCGGTCACGCAATCTAATCTGACGGTTCTTGGCAATGCCCCTGCTCAATCTATGGCAACCGCCTACCAAATGCTTGCGCAATCAGTTGGTGTTTCGATGCAAAATGCTGTGACCAATCAGCAGAGCATGAACACCATTGACTCTGCAATCGTTTCACAAGGCATTAGCCTGCTTTTCAATCTGGACGGTGCCGTTGACGCCCGATCCGCCAAAGAAATCCTCACGAAAGAGTCTAATGCAGAGGTTCTTTTGACATTGCAAGCAATCATCAAAGAGTTGAAAGCTGCAAAAAGTGATGAAGAAACAGAAACTTAAACCACTGTCTTAGTTTTATATATCCTACCCAGAAGGAGTGCCTTTTATGCCCGGCGACACACCCGTTAACGCACAGATTACAGATTCAATCACCCAAGCCAACGTCACTACACTTGCCGAGGCTCCAGCGATCTCTATGGCCAATACCTATCAGGTATTTGGTCAAGTCGTCGGCGCGAGCATGCAAAATGCCGTATCTAATCAGCAGAGTGCTTCCACAATTGATCTCGCCATTACAACTCAGGGAACCAGCGTTCTCTACAACCTGTCAGCTTCTGCGGCATCCAAAGCCACATCTGAAGTCTTGGCCGGAAACCCTGTTGCGGAATCCTTGACCGCCATGCAAGCCGCTGCAAGAGCATTTTAAAACATCTCATCAAATTGCGAACTAAATCTATATAGGAGTAAAAAATGGCTGATAATACGTGGATGAATAGTCAGGTTACAGACTCTGTAACCCAATCAAACGTGAAGGTTTTGGGCGATGCCCCAGCAGAGTCAATGGGTATGCTATATCAGATGCTCGCACAGAGCACTGGTATGAGTATGCAGAATATGGTGGCAAACCAGCAGCATAAAAACTCAATTGATAGTGCTGTTGTAACGGGCGCTGTGACAGTGCTCTATACATTGGATACCGCGACAACTGGCAAATCGACACAGGAAATCCTGAGCGGTAATCCGGTAGCAGAATCCATGTCAGCCCTAAAAGGCGTAATGGCAGCGTATGAGCGAGAAGGAAATCCAAATACGCCTCGCTTTAACACGTAAGTAACTTCCTGATTGTCCGCAGTCCGGCTTTCGGTAACCTGGCCCTCACATTCTCTCGGGGCATCCGTCTCAAGGGTGAGGTCCAGGTACACTTAAGCAGTAGAGAATAAAATAATGCCTAAATCGTCTAATATGGGTGAAACCAAAGTGAAAACTGTCAACAGCCAAATCACAGATGCGATCACACAATCCAATGCCATGATCACTGGTATGGCACCGGCTCATTCTATGGCGGCCCTTTATCAAACCATGTCCCAAGCGATGGGAACCGGTATCCAGAACTCAGTGTCTAATCAACAGCATGTTAATTCCGTTGGATTGGCTGCATTGGCTCAAAACCTTCAACTTCTCATGCAGCCCGCACAACCCAAAACGGTCGTTCAAATGCTGCCCCCGATCATTGTCCAAAGTGAGCAACAAAGTTCGGGTTCACGCAAAGCGAAAAAGCGGCCAAAACCGAAGACAGAAACAGACACAGACGATACTGAATAATTAACGGATTATCATTTATCCGATACCCGGTCAGGAGTAGCAGATGAGCGAAGACAGCTATATTAACAGCCAAGTAACAGATGCAATTGGCCAAACAAGTATTAAGGTCCTTGGTGAAGCCCCGGCTGAAGCTGTCGGCATTTTATATCAACAAATGGCGCACAGCGTCGGACTTGCTTTGCAAAATGTGATTGCGCAGCAGCAGCACAGTTACTCTATCCATAATGCAATTACGTTGGCGGCATCCCGGCAACTGATTACGACAGATCCAGCAGCGGCCGCCAAAGCCTCACAGGCTCTGATAAATGATAGCGCGGTTGCCGACAATCTGTCCGCCATTCAATCCGTCGTCGATAAAATGGGAAAATAGAGGAAGGCAAGCGCCGAAGACGCGCTTAAAGATCAACCCCCATTCAATCATGTATCGTTACTCGTGAGGTAATTTCCAATGAAACGCACACAAAGATCAAACAAGGAAATTACACAAATTCTGTCAGAATTGAAGCAGCACAACGATATGGATGCTATTTGTAATCAGTATGGTATTTCAAAAGCGACGCTATACAGGTGGCGAAAGAAAGCACAGGAAGATGAGAGTGAGAAAAACCGCCATTTGAAAGATGCAGCAAACGAAAATTCCCGACTTCGAATTCTTCTCGCGGACGCCGCACTTGAAATACAGGCTCTAAAAGAGAAAATCAGTTTTCTCGAAAAATAAATTACGCATTTGATCAAATTTCGCCTTTTACATTTGAACCTCTTCTACAGATCTGTATAAGAGGCATATGTTGCGTCAGCCTTTAGAAATTCTACAAGATATATTCGGATACCCTGAATTCAGGGGGCAACAGGCCGAAATTATTGACCATTTACTTGGAAACCGGGATGCATTGGTTTTAATGCCGACCGGGGGCGGTAAGTCCTTATGCTACCAAATCCCAGCACTGGCATTAGAAGGTATCACGATCGTTATTTCGCCGCTGATTGCCCTAATGCAAAATCAGGTAGAGGCGCTTCGGCAACTCGGAGTTAAAGCGGCCGCATTTAATTCCGGCATTTCACAAGTTGAGCAGCGCGAGATACTCGATGACCTGAAATCGGGAAACCTCAAACTTCTCTACGTTGCGCCGGAACGTCTGTTTGCTGAAGGCTTCGTCAATCAGCTAAACAAGCTTGATATTTCGCTTTTTGCCATTGATGAAGCCCATTGCGTTTCACAATGGGGCCATGATTTCAGACCCGAATACCTACGCCTGAATGTGCTCCATGAATTATTCCCCAATGTCCCAAGAATAGCTCTGACCGCGACAGCGGATGCCCCCACACAAAAAGACATTATTGAGCGTCTAAATCTTGGTTTTGGTAAAATTTTCAAAGCCAGCTTTGATCGGCCAAATATCCAATATCAAATTACGCCCAAACAAAATGGGGTCACCCAGCTTCTCAATTTTATCAACGCAGAGCATGCAAAAGACGCCGGCATTGTTTATTGCATGTCCCGTAAAAAAGTTGAAAGCATTGCGACCAAGCTTGCTGAAAAAGGCTTCAAAGCCCTGCCCTATCATGCTGGATTGCCACCAGAAGTGCGGGCACGCAATCAGGAAGAATTTATAAAAAACGATGGTATCATTATGGTGGCGACCATCGCTTTTGGGATGGGCATCGATAAACCGGACGTTCGCTTTGTGGCCCATTTGGATTTGCCCAAAAACCTGGAAGCCTATTATCAAGAGACAGGTCGTGCGGGACGGGATGGCCTGCCGGCAACGGCGTGGCTTGCATTTGGACAACAGGATATTGTCAAGGTCCGCAGTCTCCTCAACACAAATCAGGCTGAAGGCCAGCTAAGGGTTGAACGGCAAAAGTTTAATGCCTTGCTTGGATATTGCGAAAGCCTGAAGTGTCGGCGCCAGATCCTGCTCTCTTATTTCGCAGAACAATCCTCACCTTGTGGAAATTGTGATAACTGCCTGAATACACCTGAAAGTGTGGATAACACGGAAGCGGCGCAATTGCTGCTCTCCTGTATTTATCGGACCGGTCAAAATTTTGGCGGAAATTATATCATTGATGTCATTACCGGTACGGAGTCAGATAAAGTCATCCAAAATGGACATGATACGCTCGGACTATATGGAAAAGGAAAAGCAACCAGCCGCTCTGAATGGCAAGCCATATTAAGACAACTAACCTCTCTGGACTATGTCTCCCAAGACATTCAGGGGTATGGCGGTTTGCAATTGACCGAAAACTGCCGACCTTTGTTAAAAGGAGAGGAAAAGTTCGTCAGCCGTAAATTTATCAAAGGGAAAAAGAAAGCGTTGAGCGCCCGTTCAGACATCGTGTTCAAAACCGATGCTGATAAAAACCTGTTTGAAAAACTGAAATCCCTGCGATTGGAACTGGCGCGGGCGTCAAACATCCCGCCCTATGTTATTTTCCATGACAAAACACTTCTGGAAATGGTTTTCCAACGCCCTCAAACCCCTAACGACCTGGGGGACATTCAAGGGATTGGCCAAAGCAAAAAAGAAAAATACGGGACAGCTTTCTTGGAAATAATTACCCAAGCGTAATCTATTTCGATGACTTCAACATCGATTTTGCCTGCAGTCCCGCCAACATAATTGACATTGAGTCAAACAAGGCATCCTCCAATTCAAATCTGAATATCTGCAAATCCGGCTCAGTTAGAACTTGATCAATTACAGGTGAGGTTTCTGTCATTTGGCTCCACCCCAAAAGAAGACAATGCAGCTGCGTAAGAATTTTAACCCCTTCCCCTTTCAGGAGATAAGGAAGCGCGGCTTCGATGAGATTTGATGCTTCAAGCATCAACGACAGTAATGTCCGCTTAAATTGAAGCGCTTGAGCATAAGAAACATTCTTCTCCAAAATAAGATGCATCAATGAAATCAGGCTATAAAACGATTGCCGCTCATTTAATGTTCGCCGAACAACTGTCAAAAACTGGTCATTACTCACTGGCTTTTCAAGATCCGTCAGCTCGTTCATCAACTGTGCAAACCAGCTCTTTATTTCTTCTAGTGTTAGACTGAGGAAAATTTCTTCTTTTGTTTCAAAATATAAATAAGTGGTTCCTTTGGCGATCCCTGCGCGCTTGGAAATCATCGATATACTCACATCAAAAAAACCGACATCCCTGAATAATTCATATGCTGCAGCGAGGATCATATCCCGGCGCTGCGCTTTTTGAAGGACACTGGTTGCCCGATGTCTTGCCTTTGTTACCATAAAAACATCTCGTAAACGCTACATGAATTTCTTGACATATATATAACTCAATACCATTATAATGACCAGCGGTCATTTATAAAAAAGAACAGGTCTAAAAATGCTGACTTTGAATATTAATGGGAAAAACGTCCAAATAGATGCGGAAGAAGACACCCCGCTCCTATGGGTTTTACGAGACAATTTAAACCTAACTGGAACAAAGTTTGGTTGCGGCATAGCAGCGTGTGGTGCCTGCACAGTGCAAATGGATGGTGTTGCCGTACGTTCCTGCTCAATGGCCGTTGGCGATGCGACGGGATCACGGATTACAACGATAGAAGGCATATCCGGCGATGGACTTACCGCAGTTCAAACCGCATGGATCGAAGAACAGGTCCCACAGTGCGGTTACTGTCAATCGGGTATGATCATGGCCGTAAGCGCCCTTCTCAAAGAAAATCCAAATCCGTCAGACGAAGACATTGACGCTTCAATCACAAACATCTGCCGCTGTGGCACCTACCCCAGGATCCGCAAGGCAATTCATAAAGCAGTTAAAATTCAAGCGGAGGCGTAAATAATGGGAAAATTCAAGCTTATGACACGCCGCAAATTTCTGATCGCTGGTGGAATGGTCGGCGGCGGCCTGGCGGTTGCCTACGCACTTGGGGGAAATGATACACCCGACAAAGCCCCATACGCGGCAACAGCGGATGGCGATGAATATACGCTGAACGCTTGGGTAAAAATTGGAAATGATGGAACGATCAATGTTGCCATTTCACAGGCTGAAATGGGTCAAGGTATTTATACAGCGCTTTGCATGCTCGTCGCAGAGGAACTGGAAGTCGAAGTATCTGCTATCACACCAGAACAAGCACCAATTGACGCTGTTTATGCAAATTTCACAGCAATTAAAGACAGTCTTCCCTTTTCAGACGGACATCACCGGGGGGAGGCAACGGTTGGGGCTTGGGCAATGGAAAAAGTCGCGGGCATCTTAGGCGTTCAGGCAACAGGTGGCAGCACCAGTGTTCGCAACTTCTGGATACCTATGCAACAAGCAGGAGCCGCAGCCCGTCAGATGCTCATATCTGCGGCAGCAAGCCAGTGGAATGTTCCTGAATCTGAATGCTTGGCACAAAATGGTGCCATCAAGCATAGAGCCAGCGCAAAATCTGCAACCTACGGCGAACTGGCAGAAGCGGCTTCTCAATTGGAAATCCCGAAACATCCAACCTTGAAAGCCAAATCAGAACGTAAAGTCATTGGAAAATCACAAAAACGTCTTGATATCCCCGCGAAGGTAACCGGAGAGGCCGGATTTGGTATTGATGTCAGAGTTCCCAACATGGCATTCGCGGCAGTTAAAATATCACCGGTTTTTGACGGGAAAGTTAAAGACTGGGATGAAAAGGCTGTCCTGCAAATGCCCGGCGTCATTAAAGCCGTAAAACTGGAAAATGCAGTCGCTGTAATTGCAGACAGTTTTTGGCGCGCAAAGAAGGCCGTAGACGCACTCCCCGTTTCCTTCGATGACGGTGAGAATGAGCGCCTGACAAGCGATGGAATTTTCACAGGCTTTTCAAACCAACTTAAAACGGAAGACGGACGGACCTATGCTGAAGAGGGCGATATAGAAGTTGCCCTAGCAGATGCAACCGACATTTTATCCGCCGAATACAAAGTCCCATTTCTGGCCCATGCCTGCATGGAACCGATGAATTGTACTGCTCTTGTACAAGAGGACGCCGTGGAAGTCTGGATTCCCAACCAATCCCCAACCATCACAAGTTGGCTTGCTGAGCAAGCTGCAGATGTGCCCGCTGAAAATGTGACCGTACATAACACCTATTTAGGAGGTGGATTTGGCCGGCGAATAGAGCCAGATTGTTTAATCATGAGCGTTCAGATTGCCAAGGCCTTAAAAGGGCGTGCAGTCCAACTGATTTGGACACGCGAAAATGATACGCAGCACGATGCTTACAGGCCAGCGGCTTTATCAAAATTCCAAGGAGTGCTCAACAAGAGCGGAGAAATCGACGCGTGGCATCATCGCATCGCAAGCCCCTCCGTCACAAGATCATTCGTTGGCCGCCTTCTTCCTATGAGCGCCGATATGCCCGACAATACAACGTCCGAAGGTGCGGCGGATTTACCCTATCAATTTGCCAATAAACTCATGCAGCACCTTCCGGTTCCAACTGCCGTTCCTGTTGGATACTGGCGGAGTGTCGGTCATTCCTACAATGCGTTTTTTACTGAATGTTTTATGGATGAAATGGCAACGAAAGCAAAGACTGATCCAATTGAATTTCGCCGTAAGCATTTGCAGGCCCACCCTAATTTCGAAGCTGTATTAAGTCGGTTGAGCAGTGAAAGCAATTGGACGGCTCCCTTGCCTAAAGGACGGGCACGCGGTGTCGCATTGCATGAAAGCTTTGGCACAATCGTAGGTCAAGTCGCAGAAATCAGTGTAACCGAAGACAAACAGCTCACCGTTCATAAAGTTACATGTGTTGTTGATTGCGGTGAGGTGCTAAATCCCGATGGCGTTGCCGCCCAGATGGAAAGCGGCATTATATTTGGATTGTCCGCCGCCCTTTACGGAGAGATCACAATCCAGAACGGCAGTGTCGAGCAGGAAAATTTCCCAGACTATGAAATGGTACGTCTTGCAAATTGCCCCGAGATAAATGTTATTCTGGCACCTTCCGGAAGACCATTGGGGGGGATCGGTGAGCCGGGGACCCCGCCGATTGCACCCGCCGTTGCCAATGCTATTTTTGCAGCGACCGGTGAGCGGATCAGGAAGCTTCCTTTGAGCAAAAGCGGATATTACACCTAACGGACAGACGTAGCCTTTAAATTAATCTCAATGTCTATTCTTGGCCTGATAAATTGCGACTGACAGCTTTGCCTTGGTAAAAGGTTTGGACAGAACTTCGCAATTTTCAGGTATCTGCTGTCCTTGATCAAATCTATTTCCGGCAAAACCCGTCATTAAAAGCGTGATTATTTCCGGATTGATTTGGCGAACTTTGTTTATGATGTCTATTCCGCTGATTGAACCCGGTAAAATGAGATCAGACAACACGACATCAATTTTTTGGGCGTCTATTATTTCAAATGCCTGCTCAGCATTTTCGCATGAATAGGTTTTATATCCGATACCCTTCAGTTGACTTACAATAAGGGTTCGTAAGTCACTGTTATCTTCCACAACCAGTGCATTTTCACCCTCACCTATTCGAACAGTCTGCAGGTCTTCATCGGCCGGCTCCGCCTCTTTGTCCGTCACGACCCTAGGTAAGAGCAACTTCATTGAAGTTCCTTCGCCAACTTCACTGTAAATATTGATATGTCCGCCAGATTGTTTGGCAAAACCAAAGACCATACTCAGCCCCAGACCGCTCCCCTTGCCCACTTCCTTCGTTGTGAAGAAGGGTTCAAAAATTCGATCGATTACCTCTGAGGAAATTCCTGAACCGGAATCATTGACCACAATACAAACATATTCCCCCGGCTCCAACTCTACCTTGGAAGCTGCATATTCTTCGTCCAGCTCAATATTAAAGCTTTCAATTGATAACTTACCGCGACCCTCCATGGCATCGCGTGCGTTCACCACCAAATTCATCAAAGCACTCTCCAACTCATTAGGGTCAACCATGATGGACCAGCTATCTTCCAATTGAAGCGTTAAGTCGACGCCTTCCCCAAGGGCACGTTGAAGCAAGCCTCGAACCTCTTCAATAATACGGCGCGGACGGATGAGTTTGGGTGCCAAAGCCTGTTGCCGCGAGTAAGCCAGAAGTTGGTGCGTAAGCGCGGCGCCCTTTTCGGCTCCACGCATGGCATCTTTAACCATCTTCTCTGCATCACCAGACAAAATATTTTTCTCAAGAACAAGTTCGAGATTACCAATGACAACGGATAGCAAATTATTAAAATCATGCGCGATACCCCCTGTCAGTTGGCCAACCACTTCCAGTTTTTGAGATTGACGAAGCTTAGCCTGCGCGGATTCCACCTCTTGCTGCGCCCTAATTTCGGCTGTGATTTCGGTTGATGTTCCCCGATACCCTAAAAACTCTCCCTTGTTATCAAAGCGTGGTTTTCCACTAGAAGAGAAATAAACGATCTTATTTTTGGGGTGGGTCCATTTAAATATGATGTTTCGAAAGGGCCTCTGGTGATCCAGAATGTCATAATACTCTTCCCAACTCATTCCCTGAATTTCTTGGGCAACAAATTCATCCCGTCGCTTTCCCATAACGCGACCTTCAAGGTCATCCATTATCTGCATTTCAGGCTGCCGATAAATAAAGCTAACCCGGTGATCTTTATCTGTTTCCCAAATAGAGTCTGATGTTACGCTAATAATGTCTTCAAACCGGCGTTCACTCTCCTGAAAAGCTTTCAGAACGCTTGCCATACTCTTACTGACTTCATTGAATTCATTAATATTGGATGCTGGAATACTTGGATTAAGTTCACGGCGTTCAACTTTGCGCGTGTATTCACGCAATTTCTCTAAGGGTACAATAATCCGACGCTTTGTCAGGATGATCGCCAAAATGGACAACCCTAGGATTAAAGCAATGCCAATTCCTGAGGACGCAAAAAACAATTCATCTAAAGATCGAACAATCGTACGCGGCATTACCGAAATAGCCTGAATGCCTGCACCGGAAAGGTTATTTTTAAAGACTTCAGACTGAAAAACTGATCCTTCCAGACTTTGCGGCAAGCGTTCAGTTTTAAGATATTCCAGTACTTGTCGTTTCGAAAGCGCTCCGACTGATACCAATACTTCATCTTTGAAAACCAAAGACGTTGCAAGAGCGCCAATCCTATCTTTAACTTTCTCCGCCAGGTCATTATTATCTTTGAGGAATAGTCCGGAAACTAAATAACCTTCAAGGCGACCTGATATGCCGTCAATTATCTGGCTTTGGTAATACACCAGAATATTTGACGTTACTCCCTGTGGTGAAGTCTCAACAGCCCAGTTCCACTCGCTGCGGCGCTGATCGCTTGTTGTTATCTGCCTGCGAATTTGCGGATAGTCCAAAATTTCAGCGCTAACCTCATAAATCAATTGACCGTCAACATCCAGCATTGCCAGAAAATCGATCGTGCCCCTTTCCTGAGAATAAAAAGCACCCTGAAGAAGGTCGTCTGCGCGAGCTCGCCCCGTCCTGTTTAAAACTGAAATTTCTTTAGCAAAAAGATCATTAAATTCTGCAATAAAATCCAGCTCTTTCTCGAAAATCAGGTCACTGATAATACCCGTTTGTCTTCCTAACTGGTCTCGCTCACTCTCAACAACTAAGCGTGAACTATAATATGTCACAACCAACATCGCGACGCCAATAAGGGACAAAAATACAAACTGGCTAATCAAAATTAGAACAGATAACGACCAACCTTTTGAGGGACGTAACTTATTGAGAATATCTAAAAGCACGTGTTCTAAGTCCCCCAATTTCCTCAATACTCATTTCTTTCGTAACCAAGACCATATCACCAGAATAAATTTGCGGCACTTTATTTGCTTGACCTGACTGCGCTAAAGCAACGGCCTCTGCCATGGCAACACCATTATCGTCGTTCATTCGCATGATCGTCAAATCCAGCACCCCTTGCTCAATAGCTTGCAGCTCAGCGCTTCCTCCGCCCCAGCCGTTTGTTATGACACTCCCCATTCTACTTGTTTCACGAATTGCATCAATAACACCCAAGGCGATGTCAGTTGAAGAACTGAAAATGAAATCAATTTTCGGGTGCTCGTTTAATACTTTAAGGGCTGCCGAATAGGCTTTTTCGCGATTGAAACCCACATAATATGAATCAACCAGTTTCATTCTCGGATGCACCTTCATTTTATTTAAAAAGGTACCTCCGCGCATATCACTTACATAACCAGGGGGACCATAAAAAATGGCATACTCAGTTGGTCCAGTGAACCGTCTTAAATATTCCTGCGCGATATATTCTGTGCCGATCACATGATCAAAGCCAACATATTGGAAAGGCTGCTGTTGTCCAAATGACTTCAGTGGGGTTGTGATATTTTGTAGTATGACATGCGTCGATTTCTGCGACAGCACTTTTGATATCAGTCCCCGGTGCCGATTTATATTCAGGGTAAAAATCAAAAAATCCGGTTCATGCAATAAAAACTCTCCAAGTTTTCTGCTCTGCTCCGAGACATGCTGACCGGGCTTGGTAAAATAGAAGGACAACTCGTATTTTTGGCCCAACTCCTGAAGACGTTTTTCAAAAGAGCTTATACTGCGTTTCCAATAATCCGATACCTGAAGACCCGGGTAGATAACATCTATATGTGCCGACTTGTTACCAGAAGCATCTTTGCGAACTGGACCACGAACAATTTCTTCAAACTGGCGGGTCAAACTCTGCTGTTTTGGATTCAACGCCAGATATTCTTCAACTGTCCAATAATCCGTAAATCGATCATCAGAAAAGGCTGGGTTGGAGAGTAAATACATTAACAAAGAAAGTAAAAATACCTGCTGATTTTTTTTTGGCACTTTATGCTCCAGTATATTTTTCTTTATTTATTCATCTAATTTAGTGCATCTATCATTTAGTATATATTAAAATTGAAAAAAAATTACTTCTCATCCTAATTAGTTTGAATTCCATCAGTAATTCAGGTTGGTTCTCAATAAAAAAGACGTTAATTTAAGATCACTCAACATTGAAAACCAAGAAGTGCAAAAATGCCTCTCCCTTTAAAAGATATTCTTGTGGTTTCGCTCGAACAAGCTGTAGCGGCGCCTTACCTGTCATCCCGGCTAGCCGATGCTGGCGCACGCGTGATCAAAGTGGAACGCCCTGAGGGTGATTTTGCTCGCCAATATGACAGCGTTGTAAACGGACAAAGTGCGTATTTTGTCTGGCTTAACCGCGGCAAAGAATCCATTCAGCTTAATATCAAAGAGAAAAACGACCTCGATCTCTTAAAAAAAATGATCAGCAAGGCGGATATCTTTATCCAAAACCTGGCACCTGGAATCGTCAACAAATTCGGCTTGGATTGCGATACTTTACGAGAATTGGATCCATCCCTCATAACGGTTGATATCTCTGGGTATGGGGAAAGCGGACCGTTTGCGGCCATGAAAGCCTATGACATGCTGGTACAATCCGAAACCGGCCTTGCCGCTGTGACGGGATCGCCTGCTGAACCTGGCCGTGTCGGCGTGTCGGTATGCGATATTGCTGCAGGTATGCATGCCTTGGTGGCCGTTTTAGAAGCCCTATATGAGCGTCAGAATACAGGCTTAGGTAAATCAGTTAAGTCCACCTTATTTGCGGGTATGGCGGACTGGATGACGGTTCCTCTATTACATCAGGAATATGGCGGCAAAGCGCCGGGACGCGGGGGCCTTAGTCACCCTTCGATTGCGCCCTACGAAGCCTTCACGACCCGCGATGGGGATAAAGTCGTCATTTCAATTCAAAACCAGACGGAATGGAAAAACCTTTGCGTGCTTGCATTAAACGCGCCGCAATTGGTCGATGATCCAAGATATAAAACGAATATTGATCGGGTCGCAAACCGAGAAGCCCTTCATTCTGACCTGGATCAGATATTCAAAATCATGTCGCGTGAAGAAGCTGCCGACAAATTGTTAAACGCCCGCATCGCATTTGGATCTTTAAATTCAGTTGCTGACCTCTCAAACCATCCTCAGCTAGAGCGGACGGAAGTTGATAGTCCAGCGGGTCCGGTAAGGCTTGTCTCCTCGCCAATTGCGTTCAAAGACAGGGTAGAAAATTATGGCGCCATCCCAGACCTTGGTGAACATAACACAAAGCTGAGAGAGGAATTCAGTAAGTAACAATGACACAGAATAGAAACGCAGCACTTCGCCAAAAATATGGGCCTGCATACAAATGGCTCGCTGGCTTTGCAGTCGTTCTAGGTTTATTGACAGCCATTTTTTCTTCGACAATGGTCAATGTTGCTTTGACCGACATCATGGCAACATTTCACATCACGCAAGGATCTGCCCAGTGGATGTCCACAGCATTTCTTTGCGCCTCAAGTGTGGCCATGCTCGCTACAGCGTGGCTCATGAACAGTTTTGGCTCGCGCATCACCTTTCTAATTGCCATTACCTCCTTCACTATCGGTAGCCTGATGGGCTGGCTATCCCCCAATTTCGAAATTCTTATCATTGCCAGATTGCTACAGGGAATTGGCGCAGGAATTCTGCAGCCCCTTTCAATGGCACTCATTTTTCTGTTATTTCCCTTGGAAATGCGGGGACGTGCAATGGGCATGTTTGGCATGGGGGTTGTCATTGGCCCCGCACTGGGGCCTGTCATTGGCGGGATAATTACAGATACGCTGGAATGGCATACTTCTTTTCTGGTTGTTATCCCTCTGGCCGTCATTTCGGGCGTTATTGGGGCTGTCTTACTTCCCGACAGAAGCAATAATAATCCCATAAGCAAGTTCAACATATACAGTTTAGTCTTGATCACTATCGCTGTAGGGTGCCTGTTGACTGGTCTTTCGAATAGCCAGTTTTATGATCTCTCAAACATTCTCGTATACCCATATTTACTGATCTCTCTCATCGCCTTCATTCTGTTCTTTATGCGAGAACTTTCAAGCAACGCGCCTCTTGTCGAGCTGCGAATGTTTAAAAACAAGCAGGTTTTGTCAGCTGCAATAATTGGCGCGATGACCTCTGCAGGAATGTTTTCAAGCTTCTATACCATTCCTCTTTTTGCGCGAACGGTTCAATCGGCCTCTGCAACAGACGCGGGAATGCTACTCTTTCCTGCCGGGCTTCTTCTGGTATTTGTCTTTCCCATAGTTGGCCGACTTATTGACCGCATGCCCGCATACCGGCTCATCCTTGCGGGTCAGGTTATGTTCGTAATCGCAACGATCGTGCTCAGCTTTTCGACAAGAGAGACAACCTACATCTTCCTCGCAAGCTGGATAGTGTTGGGGCGTATCGGGTTGGGATTTATTATGCCGTCAAACAGTACGTTTGCGCTTTCCATGGTACAGCCTGCGCAAGTCCCTGAAGCCTCCGGTGCTTTGAACTTTGTTCGAATGCTGGGGGGTACAATTGGCGTTAATCTAACGGCGCTTTTGATCACGGCAAGAACATCCTATCACTTTAACGATACCAGAAACGCCCTGCACAGTCCCCTTCTCGACCCTGTACAGAAAATTGAAGCTCTGGAAGCCGTTTATCACGATGTATTCCTCATTACCGCCGGCGTCTTTTCTATATCTATTCTGTTTGCACTCTATCTCGTGAAAGCCAATAAACCGAAAACGGTCTGATAAAAAGTCGGGACAGAAAATCTGTTCTATAATTGGCTATTGCTACGTACTATTTCTATTGAACGCTGTGCCAAACAAAAACTCCGCCACAAGGGCGGAGTTTGAGTTGGTTTTCAACCAGTTGAAAAAGAGAGATCAAGCCCCCGAAAAGGTCTTTCCTTCTTTCACCATTTTTTCCAACAACGCCGATGGTTTAAAGAAATCACCATGTGATTTTTGATATTCCAACAGTGTGTTGTAGACATTTTCCAGTCCAACAGCTTCTGCATAGCGCATTGGACCACCGCGATACACGGGCCAGCCATAACCATAAACCCAGATGACATCGATATCGCTTGCACGAACCGCGATGCCCTCTTCAAGGATTTTACATCCTTCATTGATCATTGGATAAATGCAGCGCTTCAGGATCTCGTCATCTGAAATAGAACGGCGTTCAATTCCGGCATCCTTAGATGCTTTAACGATGATATCCTCAACAATTGGATCCGGCGTTGGTGTGCGGCTTCCATCTTTATACAGATAGTAACCAGAACCCGTTTTCTGTCCAAAACGTCCCAGTTCACAAATTGCATCCGCAATTGGGCTTGTTACGCCTTTACCTTGACGAATACGCCAACCAACATCGTTACCGGCCAGATCGGACATTGCAAACGGACCCATTGGCAAACCAAAGTCAAACAAGACCCGATCCACGTCCTGAGGCAGCGCGCCTTCCATCAGCAAGGCTGTCGCCTGTTCAGCCCGGCGGTGCAGAATTCGGTTGCCAACAAAACCTTCACAAACACCAACCATCGCAGGCACCTTGCCAATTCGTTTGGCCAGCGCCATACAGGTCGCCATAACAGTTTTGCTGGTTTTGTCTGTTCGAACTTCTTCGAGCAGTTTCATTACGTTTGCAGGGCTAAAGAAATGCAGTCCGATGACAGATTCAGGCCGTTTTGTCGCCGCACCGATTTCATTAATATCCAGCGTAGAGGTATTGGTTGCAAGAATAGCGCCGTCTTTACAGATGGCATCCAACTTACCAAAGAGTTCTTTCTTAACATCCATGTTTTCGAAAATGGCTTCGATAACGATGTCCACGTCTTTGACGTCTTCAAGATTGGTCGTTCCATGCAGGAGGTCCAGGCATTTATCCATGGCATCCTGGCTCATACGTCCTTTGGAGACGGTAGCTGCATAGTTTTTCTCGATCAGGGCAATGCCCTTATCCAGGCCTTCTTGCGAGGTCTCAACGATTGTGACCGGAATTCCGGCCTGCAGAAAGTTCATCGCGATCCCGCCGCCCATTGTTCCAGCGCCAATAATACCACAGCTATTGATATCAATTAGCGGTGTATCCTTTGGAACATCTGGAATTTTTGCAGCCATTCTTTCCGCAAAGAAGAAATATCGCTGGCTCACAGATTGTTCACCCTGCATCAGTTCCATGAACAATTCGCGTTCCCGTTTCAAGCCTTCCGGGAAAGGAAGTTCAACTGCTGCCTGCACGGCTTTAATGCAATTTTCCGGTGCCTGGAAGCCCCGTGTTTTCCGCGCGATTGATTTACGGAAATCATCAAAAATGGCAGGGTTCTTGCGGGCCGCTTCCAGCATGTCTGTCTGGTCACTGATCTTGACCAGCGGACGGCCTTCGGCCACAACTTTTTTGGCAAACGCAATTGCGCCAGCTTTCAGATCGCCATCGATCACTTCACTGACCAAACCCACTTTAAGTGCATTGGCAGCATCAATCGGATCACCACTTGTGATCATTTTAAGGGCCATTGGAACGCCAACAACACGCGGTAGACGCTGCGTACCACCAGCACCCGGCAGGATACCCAGTTTTACTTCTGGCAAGCCGACACGCGCACCTGCGTTCGCAACCCGATAATGTGCACCAAGCGCTGTTTCAAGTCCGCCGCCCAATGCCGTGCCATGAATAGCTGCGACGACTGGTTTTGGACACATTTCGATGTAGCCAATAACTTCATTTAAACTTGGGCCTTTTGGCGGCTTTCCAAATTCTGTAATGTCGGCGCCAGCAATAAAGGTACGCCCCTCGCACCAGATCACAACGCTTGATACGCTGTCATCATTGCCAGCCATTTCAATGCCGCCCTTTATACCTTCGCGAACACCGGCGCTGAGCGCATTTACTGGTGGGTTATTAATCTTGATGATACCGACACCATCTTCGGTTTCGTAACTCACCATATCCGTAATTGCAGTCATTTATTTTGTCCTTCCAATTTTTGACTGTTTGCAGCTGTTAGCTGCGTGTTGGATCTTCGGCAACCTGCACAAGCAGCTTTCCGAAATTCTTACCTTTTAATAGGCCAAGGAAAGCCTCGGGTGCATTTTCAATTCCCTGAACGATGTCCTCTTTATACTTCACCTGACCACTTCGGATCCACGCTCCCAAATCGCGAACGACATCCGGAAAACGGTCATAATGATCAAAACTGATAAAGCCGCGAAGTGTAATGCGTTTCACAAGCATCTGACCAAAAAACGCAGGTAATTTATTCGGGCCTTCAGGATCCCCTGTCATATTATAATTGGCAATGCGGCCACATAATGGGATCCGCGAGAAGTCATTCATCAACGGGAACACCGCATCAAATACGGCACCGCCCACATTTTCAAAGTAGACATCAATGCCTTTATCACAAGCGGCTTTCAATTGAGCCGGGAAATCTGCATCCTTATAATTGATACAGACATCAAACCCAAGGTTATCAACAACATAAGCGCATTTTTCAGGTGACCCTGCAATACCGACAACTTTACAGCTCTTGATCTTTGCAATCTGTCCGACGATTGATCCAACGGCACCGGAAGCGGCTGAAACAACAACCGTTTCGCCTTCCTTGGGTTTTCCAATATCCAGCAAACCGGCGTAAGCCGTCAAACCGGGCATTCCCAAGATACCAACTCCCGTAGAAATGGGAGCATTTTCCGGGTTTAGCTTCATCACGCCTTGACCATTTGAGACGCTGTAAGCCTGCCAGCAGGTTTGCGAGACGACATAATCCCCTTCTTTAAAAGCGGGAATGTCAGATTTCACCACGACAGATACACCTGTGCCAGACATGGGATCGCCAAGCTCAGCCTTTGCGGAATAACTTTTCGTATCGTTCATGCGTCCCCGCATATAGGGATCAAGAGACATGTAAATCGTCTTGAGCAACATCTCACCGCTTCCCACCTCAGGAATTGGTGTTTCCGCATATTCAAAATTATCGAGAGTTGGCTCCCCATGAGGGCGGGATTTTAAAAGCCACTGTTTGTTCATTTCCGACATATTTCTTCCTGTCTTTTTTATAAGAAATCCAAGACTTCTTGACTATTGGAATCATCATACAGACGATTTACGAGTTGCGCCCGATTTTCCAGTACTGCTGATTGATTAATATACTGCTTATCCGTTATTTCATTCTTGTCAGCCGAGAGAGGACATCCCATCACGATTGCATGAGCGACAAACCGACTTTTGTTTGGAAATTTCTTGTTATATTGCCTCAGTTTATCTTCAATATTCTTTAAAATTTCGGGCGTTTTAATAACAGAGTTTTCACCCGTCACCTGAAATCCTGCTTCTGTTGCCTGCCGCACAACAAATTCACTTGGCACAATAAGAATTGATAAATTCTCTCGATCATGCCCCGCAATTACAATATCACGGGCGAAGGGATTTAGGGCATCGATTAATGACAATCGTAAACTTCCAGTTTCAACCCATGTACCATTTCCAAGTTTAAAGTCTTCTGAAACTCTACCCTTAAATGCCAGCCCTTGTTCTGGCATATCCGGGTCAGTAAATTCTACAGCGTCCCCGATACAATAAAACCCATCCTCATCAAAATATTTTGCATTTAGATCTGGCCGTTTAAAATACCCTTGGTGAATGCACGGTCCCTTCAACCGGATTTCAAACTTATCCTGAACGGGAACCAGTTTTATGGTAATCCCTGAATATGGAACGCCAATAAGCCCTACGCGTTCTACATTCCAAAATACAGCGGTTCCCATCGCGGTTGTTTCCGTGGCTCCCCAACCGGTTCCAAGCAGCATCCGCATCCCTGTATACTTGATCGCCAAGACCTGCATTCGTTCGTATAACTCCTGCGACAAAGCAGCGCCGCCATAATTACACATTTTCACCCGATCAAAAAAGGCAATCGCGAGTTCTTCATCTTCTTCCATTTGATCGAGTAGAAAGCTATAGGCTGTTGGAACTGTACTAAAGCGCGTTGGGCGAATTATTTTTAAATTCTCAATTGTTCGCTGAAACAGCCCCGGAATAGGTTTCCCATCATCCATATACATCGTTCCGCCTACCCGTAAATTTCCTAGGAAATTCGCGTTAGCCCCAAAAGTATGATGCCAGGGCAACCAGTCAAGAACCACATTGGGATTTCCTATGGGGTCCCTAGGTTCAGAAATGAGTTCAACCATCTTTTGGGCGGAACATAACATCCGCTGCGTGTTTGGCACCGCTTTAGGCATTCCGGTGGAGCCAGAGGTAAATAGAATTTTCACAACGTCTTCTGACGTCACGGCATCTCTGGCGCTTTGCACGGCGCCAATATCCAGCTCAGTCAACAGTTCGTCGAAACGCATACCGCCGTGCGCGTCCCCAGTTACCGTTACAACCTGCAAATTCAGTTCAGACAACGCTTCTATTGCCTTGCCATACTGATCACCATTTTCAGCAAACAGTAAACGCGGCTCAACCAATTCAGTTGCATATTTCAATCGGGCAAAATCTGAACTCATCAACGAATATGATGGCGACAACGGGACTACCGGGACACTAATTTGCAAGGCAGCCATTGTGAGCAACGCATGGGCAAAACTATTTCCCGAAAGAATTACCAGCGGCGTATCCTTGCCATACCCATTGGCCAGTAGCCAGCTACTGATCCGATCCGCCTTCTCAACTGCTTCTGCATAAGTCAGTTCTGGCCAGTCCCCCTGCGGCTGGCATTGGACCAGACAAGCACGATCCGGGACTTCCTCAGCGGACTTCAGCCAATAATTTGCAATATTTTTCTCGTAATCTCCGATTGATATATTGCTCTTTATAAGATATGAGCCATCCTTCGATTTTTCCACGGAGATATCTGGTTCTGGTCTGTCTAGTTGCCTGAATGGTACATTATTATTCATACCGGTCTTGTCTCCCCCAACATTTTTTTAGTTCAGTTTTTATAGGCTGACTGGTAGTCTTTTTTCGAATACTGACAAATTGTCATGAGAAATACCAGCATCAGCTGAAAAAAAATAATAAGGGGTTAGTTAATCATGACGGATGCAACCGGGGGGAAGCTTGCAACCGATCGTGCCAGTAAACGAAAAGCAGAGAAACGGGGAAGACTGCTTGCTGCCGCACGGCAACTTTTCATACAACGTGGCTATCATGAAACGCGCCCGCAGGATATTGCTCGTGCCGCAGATGTCGCTCATGGCACCTTTTACAGCCATTTTCACGATAAACGTGAAATTTTCATGGCCTTTGCCAGTGAAGCACAAGAAGACCTGCACACATTTGTTACCTCTCGAATTCCACACGTGAATAACTTTGAAGAGTATATTCACTACTCACTCAATGCTATTCAGGAATTTGCTGAACAAAATCCTGGCCTCCTCCGTTCAGCACTTGTTGACACCAAAGTTTTTGACCCGACCGATTCTACCGGTAAAGTTGTTCGCAGTAAATTTGCTGCTGGATTTATCAAAATTCTGAAGCAGGCCAAAACCAACGACGAGCTTTATGATGATGTGGATCCGGAACTTATGGGCCATGCCATGATGGGACTTATTCAATCAACGGCACCGCAAGCTTATCGCATGGGTAAAAGTCGCGACGAATTCGTCGACTTGCTGGCAAAGTTTCTGGTCCGCGCAATGGTCAAAAACCCTGCCAGTTAAATGCCTAGCGATGGCTGGGCGGGACAGATGTCTTTTTATGGTCAGAATTTGTATAGGGAACTGACCCCGTTTTACGGCTAGATCCAGCCGCCGCTGTTCTCGTGCTTTTGCGTCTGGGCCGTAAATGTGCCATTTCCATTAATTTTGAAACCCTGTTCTCAGTCGATGGATGCGTTGAAAAAAGATTATCTGCTCCTTTGCCGTGCAGCGGATTGATAATGAACAAACTTGCTGAGGCCGGATTTCGTTCAGCCGTTACATTTTCAATATTCGATGCCCCTTTTTGTAACTTTTGCAAGGCGCTTGCCAACCATTCAGGATTTCCGCAAATCTCGCCCCCGGCTTTATCTGCCGAATACTCACGTGTCCGGCTAATCGCCATTTGGACCAGCATCGCCGCGATCGGTGCAAGGATCATCATGGCAAGGGTTCCAACAATACCGAGGTTGTTATTTCGGTTTCCCCCAAAAAACAGGGCAAAGTTTGCGAGCATGCTGATTGCACCCGCAATCGTTGCGGTTACCGTCATGATCAGCGTATCCCGGTTACGAATATGCCCAAGTTCATGTGCCATTACACCAGCGAGTTCCTCACGGCTCATCAACTTTAGAAGGCCAGTTGTCGCAGCGACCGCCGCATTTTGTGGATTGCGTCCAGTAGCAAAAGCATTGGGCTGCGGATTATCCATAATATAGACTTTAGGCATGGGAAGATCGGCGCGTACGGCCAATTCTCGCACCAAGCCAACAAATTCGGGAGCATCCTGTTCAGTTACCTGTCTGGCCCCATACATTTTCAGGACCATTTTGTCAGAATTCCAGTATGCAAAGCCATTCATCGCAATCGCGACCAGCAATGCAATCATCATTCCCGCTTCACCGCCAATTGCAAACCCAACTCCCAAGAAGAGAGCTGTAATACCTGCAATTAAAACACCAGTTTTCAAGAAATTCATATTCATGAGCCTCCAAACCCATCACCTTATGGAGATAAGAAATTTGCAGGATCAATTCAATGACGCGGCCAACCGTATTTCAAAAAAATGCACTCATCCGGCAAAGGCGCCTCATTTTTACCCAGATGTCGCCAAATCTTCGCCTTGAATTCATTCTATGAATGAGATCCCTTAAGTAAGCTATTGAAAAAATACAACTTAAGGAGTTCGAGAAGTCGCTCGGAGGCGTTCTGTGCTACCCGCATTGCACAGAGGAAACGGCAGGATCAACAGCCTGCCGTTTTCCTGTTATAAGGGGTGAAGTCTAACCTTCTAGAGAAGATTTGATAGCCGTGATCGCAGCTTGCGCCTTGGATGCGTCAGGACCACCGGCTTGCGCCATATCGGGGCGGCCACCGCCGCCTTTTCCGCCGAGCGCTTCAGAGCCGACTTTCACCAGATCAACGGCACTTATCCCATTCGTCAAATCATCGGTTACGCCGACCACGATGGATGCTTTACCGTCGTTCGCTGCGATCAGGACGATCACACCGGATTTGATTTGGGCTTTAATATCATCCGCCATCGGTTTTAGATCTTTTGGCGGCACATCTTCAAGCACGCGCGCGACAAAGTTATTCCCGCCAACTGTTTCAGCCGGTTGCTCAGCACCAGCGCCGCCACCCGTTGCCAGTTTTTTACGGGTTTCCTTCAATTCTTTTTCAAGGCGTTTACGCTCTTCGAGTAGACCGCTCACACGAGCAGTCAATTCGCCGGGTGAAGATTTCAAGGTCGACGCAGCGTCCACAAGCAACTGCTCACGCTCATTGATGTAGTCGAGCGCTGCCGCACCCGCGACAGCCTCAATCCGCCGGACACCCGCGGCAAGACCACTCTCACTCACAATCTTTACAAAGCCAATGTCGCCAGTTCGGCTCACATGGGTTCCCCCGCAAAGTTCGGTCGAATAGGATCGTCCTGCACCCTTCTCTGGAGCGGGCCCGCCCATGGAAATAACACGAACTTCGTCACCATATTTTTCACCAAAAAGAGCCATCGCTCCTGCTTTAATGGCTTCCTCAGGCGTAGTCAGATGAATTTCCACTTCAGCATTAACCCGAATATGATCATTCACGTCTTTTTCAACCAAACGCAGCTCTTCATCGGAAATTGGTTTGGTATGGGCAATATCGAACCGCAAGCGATCTTCAGCTACCAGTGAACCTTTCTGGGTGACGTGATCACCAAGGCGCTGGCGCAGAGCCTCATGCAGCAAATGAGTTGCGGAATGATGTGCTTTCAACCGTGCGCGGCGCTCACTCTTCACCTGGGTTTCGACAACGTCTCCTTCGGATACAGAACCCGCGATGACTTTGCCGATATGCACGAACAGATTTTCTTTTTTCTGTGTATTTGTAATGTCAATTTTAAGGCCCTTATCGGATACCAGATCCCCACAATCGCCTTCCTGACCACCAGATTCAGCATAAAATGCAGTCTGGTTCAGAACCACCATCACGTCATCGCCAGCTTTCGCAGTTGAAACGATCTCGCCGTCCTTCAGGATAGCCTGCACCTGTCCTTCAACGGTTTCTGTCTGGTAGCCCAAAAATTCCGTTGCCCCGAATTTATCATAAAGATCAAACCAGACATGATCTGTTGCGGCATCTCCGGTTCCCGTCCACGCGGCACGTGCTGCCTCTTTCTGCTTATTCATTGCAGTGTCAAAACCAGCTTCATCCAGCGCACGCCCCTGCCCGCGCAAAATGTCTTTTGTCAAATCAAGTGGGAAGCCATAGGTGTCATACAGCTTAAAGGCAACGTCACCTGAAAGCGCTTCGGTATCGCTAAGCTTATCGGTTGCATCCTCAAGCAGCTTCAGCCCCCGGCCCAACGTTTCCTTGAAACGGGTTTCTTCGGATTTCAAGGTTTCTGTGATCAAAGACTGCGCCCGTTCCAATTCAGGAAAAGCAGCGCCCATTTCATCCACAAGTGTTGGAACCAATTTCCAAACCATGGGATCTTTTGCCCCCAGAATATGCGCATGCCGCATGGCGCGCCGCATGATCCGGCGAAGCACATAACCGCGTCCTTCGTTAGAGGGCAATACCCCATCAGCCATCAAAAAGGCAGAAGCGCGTAAATGATCCGCAATCACCCGATGCGATACGGCAAATTCACCGTCCGCATCCACATTTGACGCATTGGCCGACGCTTCGATGATACGGCGCATCAAATCAATGTCATAGTTATCGTGCTTGCCCTGCAGAACCGCTGTAATACGCTCTAGCCCCATGCCCGTATCAATGGAGGGGCTTGGCAAGTTCAAGCGCTCGCCAGAAGACTGCTGGTCGAATTGCATGAAAACCAGATTCCAGATCTCGATGAAGCGATCTCCATCTTCATCTGGAGAGCCCGGAGGTCCCCCTGGAATTTTATCGCCATGATCAAAAAAGATTTCCGAACAAGGTCCGCAAGGTCCCGTATCGCCCATTGACCAGAAGTTATCGGATGTGGCGATCCGGATGATGCGATCATCAGACAGACCGGCAATTTTCTTCCAAAGTGCAACAGCTTCTTCATCGTCATGATAGACGGTAACCAGAAGCTTTTCTTTTGGCAGCGCGAACTCTTTGGTCAGCAGCGTCCAAGCATGTTCAATCGCCTGATCTTTAAAGTAATCACCGAACGAAAAATTGCCCAGCATTTCAAAGAAGGTGTGATGACGTGCTGTATAGCCGACATTTTCCAAATCATTGTGTTTACCGCCAGCGCGCACACATTTCTGTGTTGTTGTCGCGCGGTTATAGGGGCGCTTTTCCTGCCCGGTAAACACATTTTTGAATTGAACCATGCCCGCAGCTGTAAATAACAACGTTGGATCGTTCTGTGGAACAAGGGATGAACTTTTAACAACTTCATGGCCGTTCTTGCCAAAATAGTTGAGGAATCCAGATCTGATTTCTTTTGCCGTTGTCATTCTTTAAACTCCGTCGCCGCAGCGTCAGACAATTGTTATAATTGCGCCTAGCCAAACACTTATGTAGCCTCGCCTTTTACCGCGCTGCAAAGCCTATGTCCAGCAAGATACATACACAGCGGGCTGGCAAATGCTGGATCAATTCGTCTTTTCCTGCTAAGGAGGAGGCGGAACACCTGAACAAACAATAAACAAAAATAGTCCAGCGCTGAGACGCTTGATCAGACATCGGAAAAATTAAGTGACAATAGTTGATGAAAAGCCTCTTGAGGCGATTGCAGAAATTCAAACGCAATTTGAAAAAGCCGGCTACATTTGTGACCAGCATATTGCGACCTCAATTTATCTCTCACAGAAGCTGGACAAACCAATCCTGGTGGAAGGCCCTCCGGGTGTGGGAAAGACAGAGCTGGCCAAAGCCACTGCAGAATTGATGAATGCAGATCTGATCCGGCTGCAATGCTACGAAGGCTTGGATGAGTCCAAGGCGTTATACGAATGGAAATACGGCAAACAGCTTCTCTACACACAAATCCTGAAAGAAAAACTGGGTGATTTGCTTGAAGACGCTGTGGGGCTGGATGCCTCAATGGACAAACTGCATCAGTTTGGCGATCATTTCTTTTCAGAGAAATTTCTGGAAGCCCGCCCGTTACTTCAGGCCTTGAATTCGGAAAAGCAATGCGTATTGCTCATCGATGAGATTGATAAATCCGACTATGAATTTGAAGCATACCTGCTGGAAATCCTGTCTGATTATCAAATCACGGTCCCTGAAATTGGAACCATCAAGGCAAAAACCAAACCGATTGTATTTCTGACAAGTAACAATAGCCGCGAAATGGGCGATGCCTTAAAGCGCCGCTGCCTGCATCTCTACATCCCCTTCCCCGATAGCGCCCGGGAAAGACAAATTATTCAGGCTCGCGTTCCAGAAATTGGGGAAAGCCTGCGCAATCAACTTGTTGAGTTTGTACAACAGCTTAGAACTCAGGATTTAAAGAAGTTGCCAGCAGTTAGTGAAACCATTGATTGGGCAAGAACGCTTATGCTTCTGCACGCAGAAAGCCTTGACGCTGATATGGTTCGCAATACGTTGAATATGCTTCTTAAATTTGAAGATGACATCGACAATATGGATACCGAAGTTCAAAAAATGATTGCGGCTGCAAAAAAGGCAGCGCGAAAATGAACCGTCCTCTCGCCGAATTTGTGGATATGCTGCGCTATGCAGATGTTCCCGTTTCAATCGGTGAAGCGCTAGATGCAGCCAGAACCATCGACCTACTTGGATATTCTGATAAACACCTGCTGAAATCTGCCTTGTCGCAAGTTATGGCAAAAACCGAAGACGAAATGGCAAGCTTTGATGCGTGTTTCGATACGTTTTTTTCAATTAACACCGAACTTGATCTGAAGGAGAGCCTTTCTGAATCTCTCCTTCAGGAACTGGAAAACGACGACACCGTTCAAACAGAGAACCAACCTCTGGACGCCCTTGATAATCCAGAAACAAGCGACGAAACATCGCAGGGTGCTGGTGATGGCGGCGGCGGTGGCGGCGAAGGTCAGGCCGCTGGTGATGCGTCTGGCGCACCCTCTTCATCTCTTGTTGAAATGCTTGAAAATGCAGACCGCGCCGGTTTAACCCTTGCCATGACAGAAGCGGCTAACGCTATTGGCCTTTCCAATATCGTTTTATCCACCCAACGCGGCCTGTTTACACGCCGTATACTCGAACAAATGGGTCTGGATGAGGTCACACAGGAAATCAACGAGCGCCGAAAAGCAGACAATGAAGATAGTGCTGCTGATCTGGAACAGCGCCTGAATGTCCTCTTTGAGGCAACCCGCGATATGGTTGAACGTCAATTGGCCTTGACCAGCTCAGGCAAAAGCATTGAATTTCGCCAAGACGTTCTAAAAAAAGTTCGCTTGTCCAATATCGAGAATAGAGATTTTCGAATTATGCGTGATATGGTCCAGAAAATGGCAAAACGCCTGATGGACATGAACTCTCGGGTGAAGAAAGTTAAAAACCGGGGACATCTGGATATTAGCAAAACCATACGGCGCAGCATTGCCTATGACGGCCTCATGTTTGAAACCTATTGGAAACAGAAAGAAAAAGACCGGCCAAAGGTTTTCGCCGTTTGTGATGTGAGCGGATCTGTTGCGTCGGTCGCCCGTTTTTTATTGCTGTTCCTGTATAGCATGAACGAAGTCCTCCCAAATGTGCGCTCCTTTGCCTTCTCAGGCGAACTCGGCGAGGTCACAGATCTATTCAATAAATATGGCCCTGAAGAAGCAATTCCCGAAGCCATCGAGCGCTATGGCAGCCGCTCAACCGATTACGGCCGCGCACTTGAAGATTTTCAAAAAATTGCTCTCAATGAGATTGATAATCGGACGACTGTCATCATTTTGGGAGATGGCCGTTCAAACGGATCAGACCCGCGTGTGGATATTCTTCGTGAAATTAAAAACCGTTCCAAACGGGTTATCTGGCTTAATCCGGAACGTAAAAATATTTGGGGATCCGGCGATTCCGAAATGAAGCGAATAGCCCCGAATTGCACCGTTGCCGAAGTCTGCAATTCACTGAACAAGCTCGAGCTGGTTATTCGTGACTTGCTAAAAACCAGTTAGACCCGCTATTAACGGGAAGCGATTATGCCCGATAGAGCTTGGTTGATTGCATAAAGTTATTGTGTGTATTTGGATGTAGTTATTATGCCTGATCTTTTAAGTGATATTCCCTTACTGGTTGGAATGATCCTCGCGCTTGCGGCAACGGGTGTTGTCGGTGGTATTCTGGCGGGCCTCTTGGGTGTCGGCGGCGGCATTGTCATTGTCCCTGTCCTGTTTCATATGTTGCCCTTTTTTGGCGTTGCAGATGATGTCCGAATGCATGTGGCAGTTGGCACATCCCTTGCCACCATCATCTTAACTTCCATTTCATCAGCCCGCTCTCACTACAAAAAAGGCGCGATTGATATCACATTACTTAAAACTTGGGGGATTGTGATCTTCATTGGTGTTCTAGGCGGCACATGGACCGCTAGCATGGTGAACGCTACGATCCTAACCGGTGTATTTGCAGTCTTGGCCTTAATTGTTGCAGCGAATATGGCTTTTCGCCCTGCAGAAGCCCACCTTGCAGATAAGCTGCCTCCAACCCCGTTTAAAGAGTTTCTCGCACTTTTCATTGGTTGGTTTTCGGCCATGATGGGCATTGGCGGTGGAACATTTACAGTGCCGATCCTGACACTTTTCAGCTATCCCATTCGCAAAGCTGTGGGAACAGCATCTGCCATTGGACTAATCATTTCAGTTCCCGGCACACTGGGCTTTCTTTATTCAGGATTAAGCGCCGAAGGCCTTCCCCCGGGAAACATTGGGTACGTCAATGTAATTGGTTTTTTGGCGATCGTTCCCATGACGATCCTGTTTGCCCCCATCGGCGCCAATATTGCCCATAGCATTAATACAGATATGCTAAAGAAGGCATTTGCATTCTTCCTGTTTTTGACGTCGTTACGAATGTTCTATAGCTTGATGTAGAAAAACACCCTCAATCGGGAGCGCATTTGCAACAGCCAGCCCCTTATTTGTCCCATGTCGCCGATGATCTCAAATGGATTATATCTTCACCATTTTTGACACTGCAAAAACCGCTTCCGGACTTTCGTGACCATCCCGATACGGCGCGCATCCTTCAGCGACTGGCAGATAACCCGACTCTCATGACGCCGCACCTCGCCCAAATGAAGCGACATAATCTGGGTACCTACTTTGAAACACTTGTGTTTTATTGGCTTGGCGAACTTGATGACGTGCAAATTATCACGCAAAATTTGCAAATACGCTCACAAAAGAAAACGTTCGGCGAACTCGATCTAATCTTCACTTATGAAGACCAAATCTACCATTGGGAACTCTCCATTAAATTCTATGCCAATCTTGGTGATCCCGAATGTGAGCGGGACTGGGTCGGGCCTTTAAAAAAAGATAACCTAGGCAAAAAGCTTGATCGGATGATGGATCATCAAATTCCGCTGCTGCGTAGCAAAGAAGCCCAAGCCGTGCTCGCGGAATGGCATCTGAATACCGATGAAATTACTTCATCCCCCTTTGTAAAAGGAATTCTGTTCCACAAGAATGCCCAAGACTGTAAAGATCACAAAATTCCGGGACGAGTTGCCCCCAACTGCCTACAAAGCAGATGGTTTCACCTTCATTCCATTGACGAAGAGCTGCTGCAAAAAGCCACGCATTATTCAATAATCCCCAAACTTCAATGGATGAGCGGCTGTAATGCCGTTACATGGCAGCCCTTTACAAAATTCAATTTCCAAAAGGATATTCAAGATCGCTTTGACCAAACCCAGCGCCCATTACTTGTTTCCTTTGGCCAGAAGGATCCAACTACACATTTGGTTCATGAACTCAGTCTAAACTTCATCATGCCAGACAACTGGCTTAGGGCACCAAGGGCTTAAAAAGATGTGGCAGGCCGCAGCAAAATGGGGCGAGACAGGGACTTCAGAAAATCAGCCAAAGCCGTATTAAAATCACGAACGACCGATACACTGCGATAGTTTGAAGGATCAGCGCATTCCCGGTTCTGTTCCTGCAGCACGGCCTGCTCCGTAAAATCTATAATATTGATTGTTCCATCATTTGCTTTAAATGCCGCACAATTTGATTGAAACGTTTGGCCCCCGACCCATTCGTCTGACACCCTGCCAGCCATCAAAAATAAGATTATTTTACGCCGTCCTTGAACAGGTGCACGGCTATGCCCCCAATCTTCTGACCAGTTTTCATCAAGTATTCTGTTCGCCCATATGATCCCCCGTTCAGGATTAAGGGCGGGAACCGTCGATAAGTTCTGGATGAAGTCAGGCATCGCTGCGAGATTTGAGGTCAACGGTATTATCCGATCTTCTGGGCAAGCGACATCGGGTACAATGCTATAGGTGTCCACGCCAGCCGCATCTACTATTTTTTGGATCGTTAAAAACAGGGGGAATGGCGCGCCCGATGGCAAAATCAGGCTGTTTGCCGCCCCCTCACCTCGCGGTCCAACGCACCACCGTTGCTGTGAGAGTGGCCCTTCCCAAGTGACAATCCCCGGCACAAATGGCGGCAAATTACCGGCTGGCCAAATCCCAGCCTCCAGCCAGCTTGTACGCGGTGCGATATTGACCAGCGTTCCGCTGCCCGGCAGAACGCCCAGACGAAAATCTGCGCCGTATGATTGCAACAAGGAAAGCTTTTCAGACAAATATCGTCCACCCGCTACCAATGTAGACTGCTTAACGCTTGCTGCTGTTATTGATTGATCCAGAACAAGGGCGATATCAGTTGGAGCAACCACCGACTGGGCTTCGGCTTGCGCGGTAACCGTGAAGGGCGAAGCAAACTCTAAAAGCTTTAGCAGTGTCAGTGGAAGCTCACCTGTAAGGGAGATACGGACCTTTGGCATGGTGGCAGTATCTGGCCAACTCGTTTGAACTTGCAAATTTTCGATACGAATAAAACCCGCGTCATTTAAATCCAACAGCTCCGCAGCGACATATCCCCTGACCAATTGAGTGACATCGGCATTTGAAAGCACGATGTGATTACTTGCCGCGACCAACGCGGCATGATCAGCAAGTGACTGCAACCGCGCCTTGACCATATAGAGCCGCCCGCCCTCCACTGCCAAACCCAAAACGCCTATAAAAAAGGGAACCAGAAATGCAAACCAAATCGCGAGTGACCCATTTTGCGCGGACCATAAACCAGATATTTTTTCTGTAAGGCCCGTCATTGAGGGGGCGATGCCGAAGACAAATTTGTCACCGCCCGCGTCGCCCTAGCCATAATCACAGGATTAAGATTTCTAATCACGGGGTTTAGAAAAAATCCGTCTTCTATGTTCAAACATAGGAACACCTGAACGAAAGTCTGACTGGGAAAGAAGGCCAAATCATTCGCGTTTCGAAAATCTGGTGCTGCAGGCGATGCCAAGCAGCCAGGCACCGTCACATCTGATAAGTCATGCTCTAGCGAAACAGCGGAACCATCTGGCTGCAAACGGATCACGTATGCAGCCCCACTCAAATTTGTGCGATATAGATCACCGGATATTTGCAATTGCGCGACCATCGGTCCGACATGACCGATCACCTCCCCTTTTGCCTGAGAGAAATAATCAGCAAGGTATGCTGAACGGCTGTCCAATAAGGTCGTAAGTTGAAAAAGCCGGAGCAGATCAAGGCACCCAAACAACATTAACACCATGATGGGGAGCACGATCGCAAACTCAACTGCAACACTTCCCCTTTGATTTGTGGCGAACCGTCTCAACTTCACGGCTCTTTTTGCAAATAGAGCGCAAAGGGCTTTTCATAAGATTGGCGCCACAGCAAAATTTGACGAAAAGGAAAATACGAAGGGATATGATGCGTAAAATAAACCCGGTGCCCCATGGGATCATCACCCTCTTCAAACCAGACCTCAACAGTTTCTGGCGCGATCCACATCTGCGCATTTGCAGCTAAACGGTTCAGCAGCGCGCTTTGAATTTGCACCGCTGTCACGTCTTGAATGTCTGATGCAGGATAACTTCTAAATATGCTTATTTCCGCGATTGCAGCGGCGCGAAACAGGCTTTGGGCGATGGCAACACGGGATAGATCAACCGCAGCCATAAGCAAACACAGCATAATAGGAAGTGCAATCGCCATTTCCAAGCCGACACTCCCCCTTTTTTCACGGATGAAGGATATGAGAAATCCATCACTCATAATGATCTCCCAAGAAGCAGAGATCGAAGTGCATCCTGATCCTTCGAATAATACAGAAACTTGAAATAGCTTACGTTTTCCATGACTTGGCCCGGAGGCAGATCCAAACCTGCAACCTCTTCGGACGCGTCGAAATCACCACAAAGGCCATAAGCTAATGCTAGATTTTGTCTGATCTGCGGTGGTGTTGTCGCTTGAAACGCTATTTTCATTAACTCCGTAACAGCTAACTGGGGATAGCCTGCAAGCATCAACGATAAGGCAAAGTTGTTTCGAAAATGAGCATTTTGCGGATGCCGATTTGTAAGCCATAAGTGATGTTTCTGGGCATTTTTAAAATTGCCGACCATATCGGCTGCGATCGCGGCGCCAATTGTCGCCGGTTCATTACCCGAATTCTTTTTAAGACAAGATTCAAAATACGAAGCCGCGACCTTTGGTCGAGCTAGCTTTAAATGGTTGAAGCCGGCCCCGGTGAGATTGGTGCACTGCTCCCCCTCAAGCTCGATTAGTTTGAGATATGCATCAAGTGAATTTGAAAAATCATCCAAGACGTAATAGGACGTGGCTAAACCACGCCAAGCTTTCGCATCTAGCGGCGCATCCTGAACTAGTTTTTTATATACATTAACCGCTGGCTCATAAGCTCCTTTTTGAACCAAAGCTGTTGCCAGCGCATGATGCTCTTCCTTATCCGGTCCGGCAAAACCGGTTTGCAGAGCGGACATACTTAAACACCCTGAAAGGACAAAACTGCTTAAACCGAATAGCAATGCTCTGATGACCCACATAGCCTTCTCCTAAAATGTCCGCATCAACTGAATAAAGCCTGGCCCAGTTGAAACGGCAATAATGGGGGGAAGTATGAGGAGCATTAAGGGAATGCTGATAAAAACAGGGAGCTTTCTGGCGCGTTCCTGACGCGCCCGCAAAATGTGCTGACGACTTTCCAGTGCGACTATCTTTAAAGACGCAGCGATTGGCGTACCATATTTCTCACCCTGTAAAAGTGCCTGCTTCAGAAAAGTAAAAGTGTCCACACCCGTCCTTTGGACCAGTTTCTGAAAAGCAACCTCACGGCTTGGCAAAATAGCCAGGTCATTACTGAGTTTTTCAAGCTCAAACGCCATCGCGGGTGAGTTGGGTTTGAGAATTCGGTGAAGTTCGATCAGGGCAACATCAATATTTATACCCGCCTCTACCGCAAGCATTAGATAATCAATAACATCGGGTGCCTGTCCTGACAGTTTGGATCGCCAAAACATGAATAGATAACGAATGATCAATCTACTCGCCAGTAACCCCAAAACGATAGCCACCACCAAAACAATGACAATGTCCTGTATGTCGGTCAGCTCAATTTTCGCGGCAGCAAATACCCCTAGGGTCAATCCGACAGTCAATAAGGATATGCTTGTCGAGAGGATTAAAGGCCCCTGCCTCGCCGCGGTGGAACTTTCCGTTATTCGTGAAAGCCGCTCGATTAAAAACTGTGACGGTGTAAATTCTTGCGATGGCGTATCCTTTGCCATAAAGGGCGTCAATAGAACACTCTTTGAATTGGGGATAGTTTTGCTGATTTTGGAACGCACCCCCACTTGCGCTAATCGTTCGTTCCAATCTTCCGATTGCCGAACAAGAACACCGCGCCGAAATAAAATCATCCCGATGATGATGAGCACAAACATGACGCAAAGTAATATCTCAGTCATTCATCAACTCCAGTAGCTGATAAATGAAGAAAACACCTAATCCGATACTGAACACGCTATATAGAAGCAAATCCCGACCAGCTGGATCATCTATCAGAAACCGGAAATGATCTGGGTTTACCACCCCCAAAAAAGCGATCACGGTTACCGTCAAAATGATGACCACAGCAGCAGCCGTTCGCCCTTCTGCCGTCAGTGCACGCACCTCTTCTTTCTGCTTGAGTCGCTCTCGAATATTCAGCTGCAACTTTTCCAGTATCTCAGAATATTGCCCCCCGCTTTTACGCTGTATAGTCAGGGCATTTGCCATGAATTGAAATTCTGTTAGATGTTGACCAATTGCGATTTCCGCCAGGCTTTGATCGAGTGAACGCCCAATTGCCAGCCTTGCGGAAAGACGTGCAAATACACGATTTAGGGGCGCATCTAATTCCTGGGCCATATGTAGGAACGTCGCGTCCAGAGACTGGCCAACTTTTGCGCCGCGAACAAGCATCTCCAAGGCTTGGGGAAATTGCTGGGCAATCAATCGTCGATGTCGATTGCGCAATATATTAAAGACCGTCCACGCCATCACGGATAAAACAACAAGGGCCGCGCCGATACACTGAGCGACGCCTGAACTATTCCCAATGATGAGAAATGCTAATCCTGTACAGGTCAACAAACCCAGTCCCCAATTCAAAAAACCGGACAGTCTGAGTTTTCGCTTAACCTTACGATCCTTGTTGAGAAGTGATGTCTCGGCGGATTGCTCTCTCTTTTCAAATTTAGGGTCGAGCACCGATAGCGATTTTTTTTGGGCAATAATTATTCTCCGGTGCCACCACAACGTGACCAAACCGGATACGCCTGCGCCAGCTAACAGGAAAATAATCAATTCCCAATATATGGAAGGGCCATAATCAATCATTAAGAACCTCCCGCATCTGCGCGCCCAATCCTTGTAGATCGATTTTGGGCATGCAGATTGGCCTTACCAATTGCCGAACAAATGATCGGGCCGGTGTGGATACGCCAAACTCTGGTGTGGGTATTTCTGCGTTAAATAAATCCTGTAAAACAACCACATCCCCCTCCAGTCCTGCGACCTCTGAAATGAACTGGATAAATCGCTGACCTTTGTAGTCACGGGTGACATGTATCAGTAGATCAATGGAGCTTGCGATCTGTCGGCGGATCGTTTGTGCCTGAAAACTTGGATAGTATGACATTACAAGGTCCTCCAAGCGAATGAGTGCATCCCGGGGAGAATTTGCGTGGATTGTCGACATGGATCCGTCATGTCCTGTATTCATCGCCTGCAGCATTTCATGGGCTTCGGCCCCACGGACTTCGCCGATAATAATCCGATCTGGACGCATCCTAAGCGCATTTCGAAGCAAATCCCTTTGCGAAACCTCACCCGTCCCTTCAACATTGCGTTGACGTGTTTCGAGACTGATGACATGTGGTTTTTGCAAATTAATTTCAGCGGCGTCTTCAATTGTGACGACACGTTCAGTCGAGCGAATATGCTTTGACAGGCTATTGAGCAGCGTGGTTTTACCCGCTCCTGTTCCACCAGAGACTAAAATATTGAGACGCGCTTCTGCTACAAGTGCCAGGAAATCCGCCATCTGCGGAGACATGGCGTTTAAGTTTGCTAAATCAGCCAGACTGAGGACGTCTTTTGAGAATTTTCGGATTGATAAAATTGTGCCCTTCACAGATAACGGGGCAATAATGATGTTCACCCGGCTCCCATTATCCAGACGTGCGTCAACCATGGGAGAAGTCTCATCAATCCGGCGTCCCACGGATGCCGCTATTCGCCGAGCGACTTCGAGTAAATGATGCTCATCCCTGAAACTCAGATCTGTAAGCTCTAAAACCCCATTTCGTTCCACAAAAATTTTATCCGGACCGTTTACAAGAATATCTGTAACCGAAGCTTCTTTTAGCAGGCCTTCAATAGGCCCGACGCCCAACATGTCATGTAAAAGATCTTGGACAATGAGGTTTTGCTCTGACCAGTTCAGGGGAAATTTATGACGATCCACTATTTCCGAAACGGCCTTATTGACCTGCTCTTTTAAGTGTTCTTTTTCCAGTGTTGCTGCGATGCTGGCATTTATTTTCTCGAAAAATTCAGACCGAATAACATCCACAAACTTTGATATCGCAAAGCTTTTATTCTCACGAATAGGTTCTTTTCCTTGCAATGACAAAAGTGGCTCATGTGACCAGACAGCTTGCACATCCGCGACTGCGCTGAAGGACGGTTTCCCATTCTCGTCAAACATTTTTAAGTCTCCTTAACAGCGACGTCAAAAATGATGCTCGTGTGACACTGAGACTTTGACTGGACAATTTTTCAGTTAGATTTTGAATTTTCTCGGCAGCGCTGCAGCGTATTTCCGTGATGGGCTTTGCCCTTAGCTGGGACCGACTGAAGCCCCGACCATCATAGGGAATAGTCACGTCGATTTGTCTTGAAAGAACCTCCTGAATTTTCTGCAATGGAAAATCGGTTCTTAAAACTGGCCGCACATCATTTAAAACAAGGATAATTTCAGGACTGGAATTACTGTTCTTATAAAATTCAATAAACTGCTGTAGATTTCTAAGTGAAGACAGCCTTCGATCAAAAACAACTATAATCTGCGTATAATCAGTTCGGCCGGACTTTTTGTCCACGCAAAAGTCATTTGGCAAGTCGCTGATCACAAAATGATATTTGGGCTGTATGATTTCAGTCAGCGTCTTCAGCTTTTCTATATTTACTTTTGCCTCATCAGCAACAACGTCATCAGCTGCCAGCAGGTCCAACCTTGGCATGATGTTTTCGATACTTCTACGCAAGAAAAGAGGATCAACACGATGAGGGTCTGCGCAAAGATCTGATAAGCCGGTATGAGGTTTCAATCCATAAATTAACGTTTGCGCCCCCCGACCCTGATGGCAATCGAGTAACATCGTTTTTCGGCGTACTTTTTGCGACAATGATTGAGAAAGTCCCGCCGCAACTACAGATGCGCCCACGCCGCCGCCCATCCCAACGACCGCAACCTTACGCGCCTGCCGCGAAGAAGTTATGTCTTTCGGTATATTCCCCATTGCAACCTGCACGGATTGAAACAGCACCTGCTGCGGGAGCGGTTTCATTAAATATTCACAGACACCTAATTTCAGCAGATCCCGATATAACGCGATATTATCTTTGTCCCCGATGGCTAAAACTTTAACCTCTGGTGGACACAAATTTAGGAATTTCTCCATATCCCCGAGAGGCATTTCAGAATTTGAAATATCAACGGCTATCAGTGACGGCATCGCTTTTTCTTCAAAATATTTGAAAGCCGTGTCAATATTTCCCTGACAAAATTCAATAGTGTCAAAAACTCCATCTTCCAATACCGACTGGGCTAGCTTAAGGCTTGCGTAATCGGACAAAAAAACAACGGCATTCTTTTTCAGACGTTGTCCCGGATACGGAGATATGCTGACTGGACTTAAACTATTCATCATTCCGCGCCTCAATCATATTGCTGTTATTGAGACGTTCTGATTGGTGCGCCGGGCGCTCCAACCGCGCGGGACTAAATCCTGGGGCAGACGCCCTTTGAATTTCCCTGTTTTCTCGCAATGATACTGCCCGGTTCCAATTCACGGCACATCCAAATCGATACGTTCCCGCGCCATCATAACAATCTGATTGGACCAGAGCGGAATGAGAAAATTTGAGCGTCATCTGAGCCGCGGAAACCGCAGATTGTGAAGATTGCGATATTTGCGTTTGCCTGAACCCATATTGATGCAACTGATCAGAAAGTTCCTGAACATCCAAAGGTGAAAGATTTGCTGAAAAACGAATTCGGCTTTCTTTCAAAATTTCAGGATCCAGTGTCTTTAAGAGCTCATCGAAGCTTTGGTTCGTTGGCGTTCGAAAATTATGCAAAGAGCCGGTACCGTTCAACTCAATCGCTGTAAAATAATGAATTAACTGAACTTTTGGCGCGGCGACTGACGATTTCTGTTGGGACAGTTGTATCGCTGAACAGCCTGCGAGCAGCACAACCAGTGCCGGGAAAACAAAAGGAAATAAGTTAAATTTTACCATCTGTCCCTCCCTTAATAAATATACCCGTGCTGGCCATTAAGCCGGAGGCCGCCTTTGGGTAAATAATCAACAGTTTCAGGTGCCAACGATTTTTCACGCGCGCCCCCCTTCAAACCACGGTGCGCGGGCGTATCGGGGAATTTCAGAATGTCTGGTTCCAGCGGCTTTACGATATTGGCCGTCGCGATCACGACTAACTCCGTTTCTGATTGCTGGTATTCCTGCGACTTGAACAAGGGTCCTAAAATATCCAACTCGCCAAGCCATGGAACTTGTCTGACAAGTTCCTTTTGTTGATTTTGAAGGAGACCGGCGACGGCAAAGCTCTGGCCGCTTGCCAGCTCAATAGTCGCTTCTGTACGCCGCGCGGATACACCGGGGATGTCAATATTGTTCAGTCTTATGGCCCCGACCGACGTCAATTCACTGACTTCAGGGCGTATATGCAAACGTATTCGATTTTCGGCCAAAACAGTGGGTGTCATATCAAGGATGACACCGAACTTTTTAAACTCAATGCGAATTCGATCCCGCTCTGATGCCACAGGAATCGGAAATTCGCCCCCGGCAAAAAAGCTGGCAGTCTCCCCCGAACGAGATGTTAAATTCGGTTCTGCCAGAACCTTCACCAGTTTTTGCTCAATCAAGGCATCCAGTACAGCACTCACTGAACCTTGCGATCCAGAGCTACCCACCAACGCGCTACTTCCCCCTGCGGCAACAGATGTCCCAGGGAGAACCTTTCCGCCAGCAACCAACGGGCTACGCCCTGAAATCAAATTAATCGCAAGTGATCCCGGATTAAACAAGATATCCCAATTTATTCCCAGATTTTCAGTTTCCGTTCGGTTCATCTCCATAATACGAACACGTAAATTAACCTGCATTGGCGACTTTAAGGTCAGATTATTAACCAGCTGTTCTTCCTCACCCAGCACTCCCTTGGCTAATTGAAGGATTGTTTCCATCTGCACATTATTGGCGACTTCACCGCTTAAAAGCATTCGTCCCGGAGACAATTCAGTCTCAATTTTTGCATCAACAAAGCGTTCTTTCACCAGTTTTTGAAAAACAGCCAGATCATGACCGACGACGAATTGAGTGTCATAAATGACCTGATTTTGCTCCGATAGAACCACAACATGGGTTCGACCAGATTTTTTGCCATAAATGAACAAATCCCGACCTTTTGTTATCTGTACATCTGCGACCGTTGGGTCCGTGATCAGGATTTCGCTAATGGGTTCGCTCATTCGCACGAACGTTCCCTCGCTGATACGAAGTTCACGTTCGAAAAGATCTGCAGCATCAGAACTGGAGGAGAAGGCCAATTGAAGTAAAAGTGCCAATGTGAATATGAGCCAAGTCATTGGTGCGCGCCTCCAGATTTCGAAGAGAACAACATCACGTCACGGTCCTCACCTCTTTGGATGATGATTTCAGGTGTTTGGGCGACCATAGGTTTGCGATCGTCCCCCATATCTAACCCTTGCAGCCTTATGAGCGCTTGATCGGAAAGTTTTTCGTTTGTCTCTTGAGCGAACTTTGCGGTCATCACGACTTTTAAAGAGCCAACAGTCCCCCCTTTAAGAACCGATTTGACCTGAACGTCTGTTCCCTCAACCAACAAGTAGGGCTCCGAATTTATTTTGTTCTGAACAACAAGGACCCTCAAGGATTCAGCAAGCTTTAGAGGAAGTTCCAAATCTTTGCCTGTGTCGGTTGGTAAAACGTCTAAATTCGTCAAATAGATATCCACCAAAGTGCCTAAACCAAAACTGAGGTTTGAACTCTCTTCCTGCGAGAAATGAACGGCAACCGCTTGATAGTCGGGTCGTAGAATTTGAGCAATAAAGCCTGGATCCTCTGGCCAAAGAACATGTTCAGCCAACACGATCTCACCCTTCTGATAATCTTTGGAAATACCGATGGCTTTCATACTGGAAGCTTCCAGGCTCTGACGCGTCAACAATCCAGGCTCAGCTCCCACAGATTTTTGCAAGACCCATTCAATATCATCCAAGCGGATAATCCCCCCCGCACGCACATCCCTTTGGATAACAGGATAGGATACATTCGGGATTTCAGGCGCGTTCGCTGTGGCTGTACTGCCCCAAATAATTTGAACGGCAAGATATGCGGCCAGGCTGATACAAAAAGAACAACCGATAAACAGAACAACTGATCGCATTAAATTGCCCCACTAACATATTGATTGTAGATGAAATAAATACCGGCTGCCGAAATGGCCACCCCATATGGAATGCCATTTTGAAAACTGAATTTCCAATCCTGCAAACCTATCCAGAAATGAGTTAAAGCAGGTTTCAATTGTAAAATTCGGCCGGCGCACAGGTAAGTAACAGCAAGAAGGCCGCCGATTAACGACACAAGAACGACAAAATTGAAAATTGAAACCGGTCCCATCCAGCATGCTAAACTTGCAATCAACTTAATATCACCGCCGCCCATTTTCCCAATGGCAAACAACGGCAACAGAAAGATCAGTGCGCAAGTCGCGATCGCCAGATGCGATCCAATAGACACTCCCCCGTTTTCGCTAAAATCATATCCAAGGAATGCCACAGAAATAACAATGGGCAACCAGTTCGGGATTATTCGCGTTTGCCAATCAGAGCAGGCAGCAATGACCAGCAAAATTATCACCGAGAACGGAAGTAGCAGTCTCCACCCCTCATGCATCAATTGAATGAACACTGCTACTTCCCCCTCCCCCCAAAAGGTGTTTAAAAACCGCTTCCAGTCCCGCCGCCAGACCCGCTATCGTCAACCAGAATATTATCGAGAGCGGTGCTTATCTTTGTGTAGAAACTGGATCCCGCAACCGTAAAAACAGATGCAGCTGCCGCAGCAAGCAAGGCATACTCGACCGCGGTTACACCGCTTTCATCTGCGATGAACTTTAAGCAAAATGCGCGCATTCCCATCTGTTAGCTGCCCGCATCTGCACTTAAGGTAATCCCTTCAAGTGCTGTGCTGATTTTTGTGTAAAAACTTGATCCCGCGACCGTAAAAACTCCTGCGGCCGCCGCAGCCAGCAATGCATACTCCACCGCGGTCACGCCGCTCTCATCTTTTAAAAAATTTGAAATAAAACTTTTCATTCTTTTCCCCTTTTTATTGGTTGAGCATCTATATCCATTAAGCTGATAGAACAGATCAGCTAACTGCATACGAATACTTAGCAAGTACCAGTAAAAGCTAATCAAGCTGAAAATAACCCGTCATTAATTTTCTTGATCTGAACAAAAATAATATAAATTTTGGTATTTTTAATTAATTTTTATTAACTATATAAATCTTTGTATAATAATGATGATATTTATTAATAATATTATGTTTATTGTTATTAGGGTTATATTTGTAATACTTTTAAAAAGAAAAATTTTTAAATTATTATATTACAATTTATTATTATTTTTAGAATCGCCTTACATATTAATCTCAAAATCTGTAAGTTTATCAGTGCATTCTAGTGTACAGATGTTTATATCCACGTTAGTGTTTATTCGCGAGAGTTAGAGCTGGTTGGGGGATCCCATATGTCAATTGGAAATGGTGCAAGACGTATCTTGATTTATAGCCACGACTCCTTTGGGCTGGGTCATTTACGTCGATGCCGCACTCTGGCGCACGCCCTTGTAGAAGAAAACCAGAACCTCTCGGTCTTGATCCTCTCCGGCTCCCCGATTATTGGCAGTTTTGATTTCAAGGCTCGCGTCGATTTCGTTCGCATACCGGGGATCATTAAATTACGTAATGGTGAATATACGTCTCTTAGTCTGCATATCGATACTGAGCAAACACTGGCCATGCGGGCGTCTATCATCCGCCACACAGCTGAAACATTCGATCCGGATATATTTATCGTGGATAAAGAGCCCTTTGGATTAAAAGGCGAAGTTGAAGAAACACTGGAGGTGCTCAAAGCAAACGGCACTCAGCTCGTTTTGGGTCTCAGGGATGTGCTGGACGATCCCTCTCTACTCGTACCCGAGTGGGAGCGTAAAAATGTACTACCCGCCCTTGAAAATTTTTATGATGATATCTGGGTGTTTGGGGTCGAGCAGTTATACAATCCGTTAAGTGGCCTCAATCTCCCCGCAGATATCAAGCGAAAAGTAACCTATACAGGCTATTTGCCCAGGAAAGTGACTCCCGCAAACGAGCCCGCCATTTTGGATGAAATTGAGTCCCCCTATGTACTGATAACTGTCGGCGGTGGCGGCGATGGGGAGACGCTCGTAGATTGGGTCCTTCGCGCCTATGAGGCCGATCCAGAGCTGCCAATGCATGCCCTGTTTGTTCTTGGCCCCTTTATGGCGCCAGAGCTTCGTTCGAATTTTCGAGAACGTATCGCCAAACTTCCTCATGCAAAATCCGTCACTTTTGACAACAACCTGGAAACCCTGATGGACAGCGCTGAGGCCGTTATTGCAATGGGCGGCTATAATACGTTCTGTGAGGTTCTCTCAATGAACAAGCGCGCATTAATTATTCCCCGCACAGTCCCCAGACTGGAGCAATACATCCGTGCAACCCGCGCGGCCGAGCTTGGTTTGATTAGCATGCTCTCCGACGACGGAGTGCGATCAGAAGATACGATGCGCACGGCCATCAAACAACTTAGTCAGCAAAACAAACCGTCTGACATTGTGATACCGGGCTTACTCGACGGCTTGATCAACGTGAATCGACTAGCAAAACTGCGGTTCAAAGATCGAGACAACGCGGTAAAAAAACGGGAAGGCACATTGAGCTTCAAGAAAAGCCATAACTAAGGCTTAAAGCACTTTCACCAAGTCCATTTTAGCAAGCCAGCCCGCAAAAAGCGTCATGCGGGCTGCTTTCAGATTATGTCGCTTCGCAAGCTCCCCAATTGTCAGCACGCCAAACTCCGACAAATCTGTCAGCATGGCCTCTAGAACTTCTTCTGCCGGCATAAGATGTGCCGTACCACGGCCCAGCGCATCCTTAAGATAATAACCGACCTTGCCGGTGGCTCCCGGAACAAGCTCAAGACGCGTTTCCGCACCCATCAACGATGTTGGGTAATGTGCATAGGCGGCAAAAGGATCATCAAAAAGTGGAACCGCTACCTTTGTTTTTGGGGCCGCCGCTGCCATCCTGCGATCCGCAAGACTTGCCCATAAATCTTGGTATTGCGGGATCAAAACCTGCCAGTCATACAGCTCATTTACACGCCGACGTCCCGCTGCGCCCATTTTTTGTCTCAAATCCGGATCTTCGATAAGCTTAAGATAAGCAGCTGCACAATGGTCTGTATCTACATTCGTAAACAGGCTCACTTGGCCGATATAGCGATCATAATGATCATACCCAACCTGATATCGATAAGCGAGAGGCACTCCCGCACCGGGCTCAGGCATTGTTGTCCGTACAAGAAACCCTGTTTCGCCATCACAAACGGTTTCACGGTAGCCGTCCCAATCGGTTGCAACCACAGGCAGACCTGCCGCCATAGCTTCTAGAGGCGTTATACCAAATGTTTCCTGAATATTGTCAGCGAGGGTCGTAAAAATATCGCCAACATGCCAAATATGTTTACGGGTCGCCGCCTCTCGCCCATCGACAAAAATTGCATTGACCGACGGGCAGAATTTAGCGGCCCCCGCTTTGAATTGGGTTTCAATTGCTTCTGCGGCAAACCACCCCGCTTGAACAAGGTGAATTTTCTTATCTGTTTTACCGGCTGCTTTTTCAAGCGCCTGATACATTGGCAACGGGTGCGCCTTAGCGTGGGAAGCTAACCTGCCAACGTAAAGCACGACAATGTCTGACTCAGCAATACCGTGCTGCGCCTTAAAGTTTTGAACATATTGATTTGTTGTATCGACAGCTTCAAAGTCTTCACAATTAATTCCCAGCGGTAAGATCGGAAGCTGAACACGAATATCAAACGTCCCACCCCCGCGCGAAGCTAAATGCTCAGCATAGTTTCCAAGCACATGCTCCATCGTTGTTTTCACAGACTGAGAGGTACAGATAACGGCATCCCATTCCTCAATCGGGCCGGTCAGCAGTCCCCCGAATGCCTGCATTGCCTCCTGTGAACAGGTGGTGTGGGTGAGCCCGCACAAACTATAGTTATTATCCCCAAAGTAGCGACGCTGCCATCCAAACGCTTCCAGACCTGGGCCTGAATAAAATATCGTCCCAGCCTGGCTCATTCTGTGAAGTGAGAGGGGACTGATCCAGTCTGACGCCAAAGGCCCACCCCGGTAACCCGCAATTTGATCCTTAAAAATCTGATATTTTGCCGATTGATCCGTAAAACAGTAAAATTTTTCAACGTCCGATGATTTGACAAAGCCCTTTAAGAAGCTTTCCCCTGCTGATTGGCGCCCAAGCAAGCGTTTTCCCTGAGTAGTAAAACCGTCTACCTCATAAAAAATCGCGGCATTTCTATATTCACCAGACACGACACCCCCCATATGACTGTACCCACTTTATTCGGTAAGCCTTTAGCATAGCGCTTAAATATCGGATGAATATCAATTTTCTTTAAAGAAAAGACTTATAAGTCGAAGTCCACAACAACATTATCAGTCAAAGGATGACATTGGCAGGTCAAGACATAGCCGTCTTCCACTTCGTCATCCTCAAGTGCATAATTCACATCCATGCGAACTTCACCCTGAACGACTTTCGCGCGGCACGTACAACACACACCTCCCTTGCAGGCGTAAGGCACATCCAGATCGACAGCTAAAGCAGCATCCAGAATTGATACCCCTTCTTCAGGTATTTTGACCTCAGTTGTCCGACCATCAATCGTTACTTTAACAGAATGTGTTGGTCCGATCGCAACTTTGACATCGCTATCCACTTTGCTGGCTGCTATAGCGGCATCTGTAATAAACAGTTCAAAATGAACATTTTCCTTGTTCATTCCGCTGGCAAGAAGAAACTCCTTCACCGAAACTGTCATTTGTTCAGGGCCGCACAAAAAAGCCTCATCAAAAACGACATTATTTAATGGCCCAGAGAATAGTTCGGTACATTTTTCCGTCGTAATCCGGCCGTTGAAAACTTCACTATCCTGAGGTTCACGGCTTAAGATATTCAGCAAATTAAATCGTTCTTTATAGATATTCTTTAAATCTTCCAACTGCTCTAAAAACAGGATGCTGGAAACCGTCCGGTTTCCATAGATCAAGGTAACCTGACTGTCTGGTTCGGTTTCCAAAATTGTTTTCAGGATTGAAAAGATAGGTGTAATACCGCTTCCAGCAGCCACACACAGGTAGCTCTTTTTCTGATGGACGTTTAACTCTGTAAAAAATCGCCCCTGCGGGATCATTACATCCAGATTATCGCCAGCTTTAAACTGCTGGTTTGCAAATGACGAAAATTTACCGTTTTCAATCTGCTTGATTGCTACCCGCAACCGCTGTTCACCGACCGAGCTACAAATCGAATACGAACGACGTATATCTTCCCCGTCCACATCGGCCTTCAGCGTCAAATGCTGACCTTGCAAATACATATACTCGCCCTTCAAGGCCTCAGGCACCTGAAACTCTACCGAGATCGCATCATTCGTCTCCCGAACGACATCTGCAATTTTTAGGTTGTGAAAAACGGTCATTTATTATTATTCCTAAACACACTTAAAATAGTCAAAGGGCTCAAGACAGTCTGAGCATTTATATAAAGCCTTGCAGGCTGTCGAACCGAACTCGCTGACAAGTTCAGTGTGAGGCGAACCACACTGAGGGCAGGCAATTTCCGGGATATGCATCAATCCAGCTTTTCCAGCCCCTTTTTCCGGTGGCGCAATTCCATATTCCAGCAACTTTTGCCGGCCACTTTCCGTAATGAAATCACTACTCCAAGCTGGAGCGAGTACTGTTTCAATACGAATATTTTTATACCCATGCAAGGTCAAGATTGTTTGGATGTCTTGAGAGATAGCGTCCATCGCCGGGCAACCTGAATAGGTCGGCGTGATACGGACGGTAACGACCTCTCCCTCCAGATCAATATCCTTAACGATCCCCATATCGGAAATGGATAAGACCGGAATCTCAGGGTCTTTCACCATTTCCAAAACACGGGATACCGCTCTTTGCGAAAATTCTGGCGTGGCCGGTTGCATCTGTATTACCAGCGAGCCTCTGGGTATGCGCGCGGCAAAAACTGCATTTCCGCAAGCAAAAACCCTAAATGTTCAGAGTGCTTGCCAATTCGGCTTCCCCGCACTTCCCATGTAGCTTCGGGACGCTTCAAAGTCGCTTCATTCAACACCTGATTAATCATGGCATCCCATTTGGGTTTCAAAGCAGTCAAATCCGCACCAATACCCTTGGCCACCATTTCACGCTCTAGATCATCCATATCGAACATCTCCGGTGTATACCCCCAAAGCTCTTCGATCGCTTTTTGCATCCGTGCGTGGCTCTCTTCAGTGCCATCACCAAGGCGAATAACCCAATCAGAACTGTGACGCCGATGATAAGAAATCTCTTTTAATGATTTTGTCGCAATCTCGGAAATTGTTTTATCTGCAGATTTGGTCAATTCCTCAAACTGCAAATACTGAAAACAATCAAAGAAAAACTGCCGCGCCATGGTTTTTGCAAAATCCCCGTTGGGCTGCTCAACCAATAACAGGTTTCGCCATGCCTGCGCATCCCGATAGAAAGCCAGTTTGTCTTCATCCCGGCCTTTACCTTCGACCTTACCCGCATAGTCGAGAAATAACCTTGCCTGACCCAAGCAGTCCAACCCGACATTCATCAGGGCCAATTCTTCCTCCAGAACAGGCGATTTGCCGCACCATTCAGCAAGCCTCTGCCCCAAAATGACGCAGTTATCCCCCAGTCGCAATAAGTACTCAAACAGCATTTCTTGATCGGTCATCGTCATCATTCGTTCCCTCAAAATTACATATGACCGACTTCGTCGGGAATGTTGTAGAAAGTTGGATGACGGTACATTTTGTCATCATTTGGCTCGTAGAATGACCCTTTGTCCTCAGGACTGGACGCAACGACATTAGACGCCCGAACAACCCAAATACTTACACCTTCGCTGCGCCGAGTATAAACATCTCGTGCATTTGTCAGCGCCATTTCATCGTCAGAAGCATGCAGGCTGCCCACATGCCGATGGTTCAACCCGTTTTTGCTTCGAACAAAGACTTCATAAAGGGGCAATTCGCCTTTATTTTCAAACTCAGACATTTTGTAATTCCTTAAATTCAGGCTGCGTGTTTTGCCGCTGCACGTTTGCGTTTCTTTTCGGCATAGGCAAGCGCCGCATCGCGCACCCACTTACCGCCATCATGGGCATCCCGCCGGGTTTGCAGACGCTCTCTATTACAAAGACCGTTGCCTGCGACCACGCTTTTAAATTCGTCCCAGTCGATCTCGCCCCAATCATAGCTTTGTGTTCCTTCATTCCACGCCAATTTATCATCGGGAATTGTTAGCCCTAGAAACTCGGCCTGCGGCACCGTCGCATCAATAAAACGCTGACGGAGCTCATCATTAGACGTCCGTTTAATTTTCCAAATCATATTTTGGCTTGAATGATCACTGTTTTTGTCATGGGGACCAAACATCATCAAAGCAGGCCACCACCAGCGGTTCAATGCGTCCTGCGCCATTTCTTTTTGTTCAGAATTGCCTTGAGCCATATTCATCATGATCTCGTAACCCTGACGCTGATGAAAGCTCTCTTCTTTACAAACTTTGACCATAGCCCTTGCATAAGGTCCGTATGAACAGCGACACAAAGCAATCTGGTTTGTAATAGCAGCCCCATCAACCAGCCAACCGATTGCGCCGATATCTGCCCAGTTCAATGTGGGGTAATTGAAAATAGAAGAATATTTAGCCTTGCCCGAATGCAGTTGGTCATACATTTCATCGCGGGAAATACCCAGCGTTTCTGCAGCGCTATAAAGATAAAGACCATGCCCACCTTCATCCTGAATTTTAGCCATCAAAACGGCTTTGCGTTTTAGCGAAGGCGCACGGGTCAGCCAGTTTCCTTCTGGCAACATACCGACAACTTCTGAATGAGCATGCTGAGAAATTTGACGGATCAGTGTTTTCCGATACCCCTGAGGCATCCAATCTTTTGGTTCAATCCGAATTTCAGCATCAATTTTTTTCTGGAAGTCTTCTTCCAACTTCGCAATTTCAGCATCTGACATGTTCACACCCATCTCCACACATTGTTCCCATATTCAATTATGATACACAAAAATTAAAAAATCAATTAATTTTGTATCATAATAAAAAATTCAACAATGCTTATACTAATGCGCATATTACTTGAATATTTCTCTGCGACCTATAAGTATGCAAAAATCAAAATTTTGATCAGGGTGATATTGAGGGCACAGCATGAAACCGACACCACAAGATCTGTTCAGACAAAATGTGGAATGGGCAAACCAAAAAGTAAAAGACGACAAAGACTTTTTTGCCAAACTCGCAGATATTCAGGCCCCAAAATATTTCTGGATTGGATGTTCTGACAGCCGTGTTCCTGCTAATGAAATCGTAGGCATGAACCCAGGTGAATTGTTTGTACACAGAAATGTCGCCAACGTGGTTCCTCACAGTGACGCAAACTGCCTCGCAGTCATGCAGTTCGCCGTTGAAGTTTTAGGTGTTGAGCATATTAGTGTAACAGGTCACTACAATTGCGGCGGCATTCGTGCCGCTTTGGGCGACAAAGGCCTTGGACAAATCGACAATTGGCTAGCAAACATAAAACTGGTTATTCAGAAATATTATGATGAGCTGATGGCAATTGAATCCATGGATGAACGTGTTGATCGCCTGTGCGAACTGAACGTTATCGAACAGGTGTATAACGTTGCCAATACATCAATCGTCCAGCGCGCTTGGAGAAATGGCAAGGACTTGACCGTTCACGGCTGGATATATGGCCTGAAAGATGGTCGACTGAGAGACCTAAAGGTGGATATCAACTCCATCGAAGCTATTCATCCTGCCTTTAGAATCAACTCAGAAGCCCCCCTCGGATAATCTAGGCTAAGCGGCAGTGGTTCGATGTTTTGCACCACTGCCGCCTCTATCATTAAACAGAAACTGCTGATCTCGATTTATCAATGACGTCACTCCGTTGGCCGCGCCAATCGGGTCTCGCGCCATTATCTTTTCAGTGACGATGCCATACCAGCGACTTGCGCCTAATCGTTTTTCCGACCTGATATCCTGCTGATCATGACAATACCGAACGGAAAGCTTAATCACATCGGCACCGCGTGAAATAAATTCATTGCCGCATCCGCCGACCAGAAAACAATGGAACGCCATTTCAGCATCGCGGACTTTTAGAATATTTCCCTCGTCCCAGGCACGGTCCATCATCACGCAGGCTTTTTCCAGCGTACCCGCATACCCACTACTGTCATTCTCCGGATCTGAAAGCAACCGCGCGGCTTCGGGCTCAAGGATCGCACGTACCTGCATCAATTGTAGTGCCTGTTCGGCACTTAGATCACTTGGTTTATGCCATGACAGAACATCTGGATCCCAAAGGTTCCAATATTTCCTCTGCCTAACGCTCGTACCTGCCCGCTGCTTTGCTTCCAAAAGCCCCTTTGCAGTTAAAACGCGAAAAGCTTCACGAATTGCCGTTCGGCTGCCCCGAAACCGATCTATAAACTCCTGCTCCGATGGCAACCGTTCACCTGGTTTGTATAGGCCGGCAACAATTTCTGCACCAATCTCATGAACAACTCGCCCGTGTATACCGTTCCGTGAATATTGTCGATTAATGTATCCCAACATGTGTACCCCCACTCATGTATTTCGATAACTATATTTTATAATGTTTTATAAATATATAAATCAATAGTTATAATTATGGTTCTATTTAATAATTTTTATCAAATTTGAGGAAAATGCGAAAATTAGCAATTTTTAATCAAAAATTTTAATAGCATTAACCATAATGAAGAAATAAGACACTCTCAGTAATGCTTAAAAGGGTATTTCCGAATCAACGCTGGAGCGTTAAATCAACGCTACTTCTTGTAAGGGATGCTGCTTTGCGCGCCCAGTTTGGTACAAGTTATACCTGCAACTTGTGTTGCATCTACCAGCGCCTCTCTCAAGGAACCCCCTTGATCGAGACATGCGGCGAACGCGCCGATAAAACTATCTCCGGCAGCTGTGGTATCAACAACGTTTATTTCCATAGCAGGCACCGAAATTACCTCTTTCGCGTTGGCGGCGATAACCCCCTCCGCCCCTTTTGTTAAAATACAGGCGAGATCAAATCTTTCTGACAAGGATTTCGCGATTTCATCTTCTGTCATGATTTCAAGATTAAGTTGCTTGGCAAGGGCCTGCGCTTCAATTTCGTTTACCACGAGGTAATCTAGCTTTTCGAGAATGCTTACAGGGATGTCCCCGACCGGCGCCAGATTGAGAATGGTGGTCACCCCTGCCAACTTTGCCCTTTCAAGCAATTGCCAGTTTTCAGCAAACGGTACTTCCATCTGCAACAATAAGATCTTGCTCTCTTTCAAAAGGGTATCACTGACAAGACTGGCATCCAGTGAGCCATTCGCCCCCGACGACACCACGATACTGTTTTCGCCGCTGTCAGAAACCCAAACGGATGCGGAACCTGTCGGCTGATCTGAAATTTGCAGATAGGTAAGGTCAATGCCATCAGTACGAATAAGCTCAAGCGCGGGGTTAGCATTGGCATCTCGCCCAACGCATCCCACTAAAGCAACATCAGCCCCTGAGCGCCGTGCAGCCACGGCCTGATTAGCGCCTTTACCGCCTGGAACCTGCATATAATTATGCCCCAGTACCGTCTCGCCTGGGGCTGGCATCATTTTTACCTGATACACCTGATCAATATTAATGGATCCAAAAACTGTAATCATGTGCGCGCTCTCATCAAAGGCTTGGGTATTGGGACGGCAATTTACGCATCTGGGTCAACTTCTGTCTATGCCCCCGACAAATACATTTTCGTTAATAACCCGGTTGCTAATCACAAGAAACAATAATCCCGGCAGCGTGATGATCAATGTTAAAGCTGCGGACACCGGATCCAGTGCGCCTCCGGCGCTGATCTTTGCAAATAACAAAGTCGCCAATGTATCCACCTGCCCTTTCCCCATATAGAACGTGAGCAAAAAGATATTGGTCGAAATTAAAACCGAAAAAAGTGAGGCCGCGACAAGCCCCGGTAAAATTAGGGGAATTTCAATATTAAGGAGTGTTTGTCGGCGGCTTGCCCCCAACAGATGAGCCTGTTCCAACAAACCCTTGTCCAATTCGCCATAAACGTTCACCAGCATCCGAACGGTATAGGGCAATACGGGGACCATATGGGCCAGCACGATGGCAAAAACACTGCCGTGAAGTCCAATATTCAGGAAAATAACCAGCATTCCGATGCCAACCGCTATTTCCGGTACGATCAACGGCATCATCAAATAAAATTCAACAAATGACTTTCCACGAAAAGATTGCCGCGCAATAACTCGCGCGGCTGGTACAGCAATAATCAAAGAAAACACTGTTACCAAAATCGCGATCAGAACCGTGTTTCCAATCGCTGGCATGACGCGTGAAACAGGATCAATGATGTAATCCCACGCAATTGGGGAGCGGACACTGTCTCGTCTCTCCCACCACCACACACTGGGTAATAGGTCAGGCCACCCCCACCGGAAAGACAAGGACGCAACGGCGAGCGGTAAAAAGGGTCCGACAAAGCAACACAGAAAGAAGAGTACAAAGAGCTTATGCCAAATTGTGAAGCGCATCATCCCCGCCCCCGGGTCCGCTCAAACCAGCGATACATATAAAATGACAGGAATAGGCACCCCGCTGACAATAAACTGATTAAAGTTACGATCGCCATTGCTTGCGGGCGGTTCGTATAATCAGGACTGTCAAAAAGCCGCCAAGCTTCAACTGGCAAAGTATTGGGAAAGCCCGCACCAAGAATAAACGGCACTTCAAAAGCGCCAAAATTAAAGGCAAACACGATAAGTGTTGCCGTGACCAGTGAGGGGATCATTTTGGGCAGCGTGATATGATAAAAAATCTGGGCTTGAGTTGCGCCGAGTAAACCTGCGCTCTCCTCATCCTGTCGCCCAAGTACCAATAGGTTCGCATATAGAACAAGCGTCATAAAAGGCACTTGCTTCCATAGGTAAACCAGCATTATGCCAATGCCACTTTCAGTTTGAATGAGCCTGGTGAAATCCGATGGTGCCTCAATCAGGTTCAGGGCAAAGAGAGCCCTAGCCAGCAACCCGCCATTGGCAAACAGTAAAATTACCAAACTCACGCCAACCAGATACGGGACCACCATTGGAATGCGATAGAGGAAGAGTGCTATTCGTTTTCCTTTAAACTTCCGCGCGAGGGAAAGCGCAAGGTAGAGGCTGATAACCGCGCCGATAAATGTTGGGACCAACGCATAGTAAAATGTGAGCCTCAAAGAATTCCAAAAGCTACTGCCCCCCAAAAGCGTATGGTAATATTCAAGGGTGGGGAAACTTGTAATGCCGTACTGCGGTGCATATCCGAGGCTTTGCAAAACCGCGAAGACAAATGCACCAAGAAACAGGATTGTCACAAGAAGGATTGCCGGAACAAGTCCGGCAAGCCGAAAAAGTGAACGCCTCTGGACTGCGTTTCCCCGCATAGTCAGGAAGCTTTTTCCATTGCGGCTTTCACTATATCTGCAAAGGGCTCTTTGGAATCTCGTTCAATATATTCAATCCATACTTCCTGAATGACCTTAACCAGTGATGCGTTTGTATCCGGCACCGCTGACTGAGCGAGTTCATCAGCTGTAACGCCAACATGAGAGGGCGCAATTTTTGAAACTGTAGCTTTTTGATCATCCGATAGCGTGCCAATGTCTATGCCCAGCGGGTATCCAATTTCTTTCAATTTCGATAGCTGTAGATCCATTGATGAAAGGATGTTTGCCAGCACCATTGACGCGGCTGGATGCGGTGCATTGGACGGAACCGCAATAAAGTTTTTATTTTTTATCATACCTTCTTTTGGAAAAATAATTGTTTCAGTTGTTTCTGAAAAGGCACCAGTTTCCTGCAAATTTGCGACGAGATATAAACCAAATTCGCAGCCCATATCGACCTCACCATTATTAAATAGCGCTTGGTTTGCAGCCTGATTTTGTGGATATATCGGTGTTCCTTGTCCCAGCAAAAACGGTTCTATGCGCTTTAAGTAGTCAAATCCCGGCTTTATCAGCGCTGAAAATTGCGCAGGAGTAAAATCTGTTATTGGTTTTTGAAAATCCGCAAATCCAGTACCTGACGGATTAAAAGCGTAAAGTGTCGATTGCACAAATGTGTTTCCAATATAATGCGGCGGCTTCACATAAGTGAACCGTCCCGCATTTTTCTGGAGCCAGCTTTCAAGCTCCGCGAAATTTGACGGGGCATTTTGCCGTGAAAGGCGCTTAGTATCAACGTAACAGACATATTGTTCCCCAGACCAGGGAACCTCGCGCGCCAACGTCGGAGTGCCAAAGTCGGACAGGTTTAGTTGCGATGCCGCTATTGCAGGATCAAAAATAAAATTCACGGAATTGGGCAACTGGGTTGCGAACGAACCAAACAGCGCTTTTTGCTGCACCAAAGTATAGAAATTATCACCATTTAACCAAATGGCATCCACACTCCCCTCGCCGATCCCAAGACCAGTCTGCTTTTCCGTCAAAACAAGGTCAACAGCTTCGCGAGTTCCGCCCAGCCGGGTCGTTTTCAGCTCAATCCCTTTTTCTTTTAATTTTGGGACAACATTATTTTCGATCCAGCTATTCAGTTGCTCGCTTCCGCCCCAATGGAACCAATTCACAGTCCCTTCTTGGCGGGCGGCGGCCTCAACATCGGACCATGATAGTTTCCCGCCCAAAAAGTTATCGCGAAATTCTTCGGCTGTTTTGTTCGCCGCGAATGCCGATCCGGCAATTAACAATCCACAAATGCCTCCAACGACGCCCGATATACGACCTGTTTTCATATTTTTAATCCCTGATATTGCTTAAAAGGCCAGATCGTTTCCGTATTCAAACGGAGACTGACCTGTTCTCCGACTGAGTATGATTTACGGCTGTCGTTTCGTACGATCAATTCCGCCTGTTCGACCGTTACGGTATAGGACATATATCCGCCTAGATACCGCGCTTCGCTAATGACGCCCTCAAAACAATTACTGCCTGAGGGGGCGGCTTCATCCAAATTTGAACTGAGTTCAATATGCTCAGGCCTGATCATAATGGTGTGCTCTTCGCCGGCTTTCAACGCAAAACCTGATGAAATCCGGATCTGACCTGCTGCGGTCATGATTAGATTATCGCCGCGCATTCGACCCGTCAGAAGATTTTCAGCCCCCATAAATCTGGCAATTTCGGTTGATTTTGGTTGTTCACATATTTCAAGTGGGGCCGCGACTTGCTGTATTCGGCCATGCGCCATGACAGCCACCTTATCGGCTAACAACAACGCCTCTTCCTGATCATGGGTAACAAATACAGTGGTTATGCCAAGATCTTTCTGCACTTGCCGTATAAAATGAGCTGTCTCTCGCCGCAAGTTTGCATCCAGATTTGATAGCGGTTCATCCAGCAATAAAATTTCTGGATCCAAAATAAGTGTACGGGCGAGTGCAACCCGCTGCCGCTGACCACCTGACAATTGATGGGCAAATCGCTGCTCCAATCCTTCAAGCTTCATTTTATGGATTAAAAGATCCTGCTTTTCAGCAATAACGTCTCGATGAACGCCCTGCATCCGCAAGCCAAAGGAAATGTTCTTTTCAACGGTCATATGTGGAAAGAGTCCGAAATTCTGGAACACCATGCCAACTTTTCGGTTTTTCACCTTACGAGAGCCCAAATCTTTCCCGTCAAATAAAATTCGTCCACTGGAAAGCGGACTTAAACCGGCAATCATCCGCAATGTTGTTGTTTTCCCCGAACCCGAAGCCCCGAGCAATGCAAGCATCTGACCTTTTTCCAGATTGAGGGTTAGTGGTCCAATTTCATCACCGTTCTCAAATTGTGTCGTTATGCTTTCCAGATACAAGCCTTGCACCTAACCCCTCCATGTAAGTCTGCATAACTTATAGATTATCAGAAAAACTGCATTTCAAATTGATGTGAACACAAAAAAAGCCGCATCGCAACTGGATGCAGCTTTTTTGCGAAGGGCGAAAGGGTTTACCAGGGAAGTGAGTAAGACTTCACATTGGTAAAGCTCTTCATCGCTTCCAGAACACCTTCTTTATACCCTAAACCAGAATCTTTAATACCGCCGAAGGGGGACATTTCAATCCGGTATCCAGGGACTTCCCAGATATTAACGGTGCCGACTTTCAGCTCTTTGATGAAGCGTTGGATATTATTCCAATCGTCTGTACAAACCCCAGATGACAAACCGAAAGCGGTCGAATTGGAAATTCTAATCGCGTCATCCACATCCTTAAACCGAATAACCGGGGCAACGGGCCCAAATGTTTCTTCGCGGACCAGTTCGCAGTCATATGGCACATGATCGACAACTGTGGGCGAATAAAGTGCTCCCTCCCGAATATTGCCATAGACAAGCTTCGCGCCTTTAGACACCGCATCATTCACGCGGCTTTCAAACTGAATGGCCGATGCCTCGTTAATAACAGTTCCCAAATCCATTTCAGGATCAAATGGGTTTCCATATTTCAACTTTGCCGATTTTTCAGCAAGCAACGCCACAAACGCATCGGCGATACTGTCATCAACAAGGATCCGTTTTACAGCTGTGCACCGCTGGCCAGAATTTTTATAGGCACCGGCAACAGCCAGATCCGAAGCCTTTTCCAAATCCGCATCTTTTAGAACAATCAGCGGGTCATTCCCGCCAAGCTCCAAAATCTTCCGTTTATAGCCCGCTTTTTCGGCGATATATTTGCCGATCGGAACACCGCCCGTAAAGGTCACAAGTTCAGCATGCTCATTCACAAGCATTTCATCTGCGATATCTTCGGGGCGGCCGGTGACAACCGAAAACATCTCAGGCGGCAAACCGGCGTCGTACAAGATGTCAGCCAGCAGCAAAGCTGTCAGAGGTGTTTTTTCTGTGGGCTTTAAAACCATGCAGTTATTTGTTGCAATGGACGGGGCAACTTTATGCGCCACTTGATTGAGCGGATGATTAAACGGTGTAATCGCGCTAATCGCTGTTAAGGGCTCACGCAACGTAAAGATTTTGCGCTCTTTCCCGTGTGGTGTGATGTCACAGGAATAAGTCTCGCCATCATCAATGATGCACAAACGAGCAGAGAGACTAAAGACATCATAGGCACGCCCGACTTCATAAAGGCTGTCTTTTTTACAAAGCCCGGCCTCTGATGTGATCACATCAGATATCTCATCTTTACGCTCAACAAGTATATCCGCCGTCTTTTGCAAAATGGCGTAGCGTTCATGGCGTGACAATGTGGGTTGATATGCGGCCGCCTTCTCAAAAGCATCACGGACATGCGAGACCTGCCCCATAGGAATGGTTCCAACGACCTGCTTGCTATAGGGACTAACCACATCGATATGATTATCCGTATCAACTTTTTGACCGGCGATGCGCATTTGTTCGCGGCGAACCTTAATCTCTTTACTCATTAGGTTTCCCTTTATTGTGCGAAGTTAAGTGCCATATCGAAAATATCAAAATTGCGAAGGCGGCGACCATCATCAATTGCATGAGCTGGCCGATTACACAAAAGCGGAACCCGCTGTTCAGAAACACCACCGTGCGAGCGCAAAGGTTCTTTCAATGCGCTCAGATCATGTTTACTTACGCTGGTTCCCAGAACCTTATTTGCCGTCGAAACCAGAATAACGTCACCGGTACGATCTTCTGGCAGTTCGAATTTAGCGCAGCCCTCTTCACGGGACAGGCTTTCTGCAATTCCATCAACGCCTTTCAAACGCTCAATAATCTCATCGCGCTTGTCTTCAGGCAAATAGGCTGTTGCAAAAGATCCCAACGCACCATGATGAACCACATATGGATCCGTGATCGGCAAAATAACCCGCGCCGCGCCAGCTCCAAGCCAGTCATCCAGCACATCCTGCAGGTAAATAACATCAGGCTGACCATCGCCGCCAAATTTTGGCTTCATACCATGATCGGCTGTCAGGGCGATAACAGCGCCGCGCTCATCCAGCTGCGCCATATATTTGTCCAGCATGGCATAAAATTCGTTTGCAACCGGTGTGCCGGGTGCATGCTTATGCTGAATATAATCAGTTGTGGAGAGATACATCAAATCAGGTTTGAACTCATCCATCAACTTAACACCGCAAGCAAAGATAAACTCGCTCAACTCAGCTGAATAAACAGAGGGCACGTCCCGGCCAATCCAGCCAGCAGCGTTATCGATGCCATTTTCAGCAAGTGTTGTATCCGCAGATTTTTCAGAGGAGAAACAAATCGCCCGGCCACTTTTGACATCCAAGCCATGACCAAGCAGCGTCCGTAATTTATCTTTAGCTGTTACGACAGCGATCTTTGCGCCTTCATCAAAGAAAGCCTTGAAAATTGTCGGCACTCGCAGGAACTTGGGATCATTCATCATGACCTCTGCATCCGCATCCCGGTCATAAAAATAATTCCCGCAAATACCGTGCACTTTTGGCGGCTGCCCCGTCACAATAGAAAGGTTATTGGGGTTGGTAAAACTGGGAACAACACAATCAGCCCGCAAGTCCGCGCCCGATGCCAACGCCTTTTCCATATATGGCATAACACCGTCTTTAATGGCTTGTTCAATATAGGCAGGTTCGCTGCCATCAATACAGACAACGACAACCGTTTGTTTAGGCCAAGCATATGTGCGGTTATTTACTGTAATATTGTCTTTCGACATGTATACGTCCTTTGCTCCATCAGAGGTCAACTTGTTGCTTTTTAAACAACAAAGCGGTCAACAATGCCATAACACTGTTGCAGATTTATGCGCAGTATAGAAACAGATAAACAATAAATAAAATCGATATTATTAATCGATTTGATCAGTTTAGGTTATATTAAACCTGAACTGATCCCACCAGCTTGGCCCCACGTGAGGCCATAAAATATAGCCCCATATAATGAGTTATATCCTGAGGATGCGCTGCAACCTCTGGCAAGCCGGCTTCCTTCGCAACCTCAAGGGGCAGATCATAGGTCGAGCAACCTTTATCATACACATGAATATCAACAAGACCGGGCATCATATCGTGATTTCGGGCACTCAAACTGGTCAGAACAAAATCCATCACGCAAATATCGGTGCAAATTCCCACGACGAGCAAATCCGTTATGCCGTTGGTTTTAACCCAATCGACAACGGCATTCTGCCCATTTTGATCAAAAGCGCCGATGAAGCCATTGATACAGTCTTTGCGCACCAGCGTGGTATTGGGGTCAGTTTCCAGCCATTTGAGTTCTGGAACCAGTTCTTCTTCTCCGGTTCCACTTTCACAATGCGGCGGATAAGGTGGCTCTGGTTTTCCCGGCACATGCGTATCCAGAAAAGCAAGGATCGGCCAGCTTTGACCGGTGAACAGTTTCGCTAACCGGTCCGTTTCCGATACCATTGTCGAGACCTGTTCATTGGGAACTGGCGGGGCAAGGTTCCCTGCCCCGACACTTGCAAACCCGTTCACTTCATCCACAATCACCATGCCAACTTTTTGGCAATCCTTTACCAAATCAAGCGGACCAGTTGCTATTGGCATGGCATTTGATAAAGCGGATGTAATCTGTTGAGTTTGCATTTTCTCTAGCCTCTCACTTATCTGTTTAGCTTATCCGCATTGTTTTGATGGCTCGATCAACCCAAGTGCTTTTTCAACATTTAAGGTGCCACCGCCGGTTTTACCAATATACATGTTCATAGCGACATGATGATCCTCAGCCGTGATCATCGCTTTTCCGGTTGGAATGTCGAACGATAAACCGCTCATGCCATCGATCAGGGATTCTTTGTCGACTTTACCCGCTTTTTCGATACCCGCTTTAATCGCCATCAATGAATTGTAATGCGTCATCACGTAGAAGGACACAACCGCATCATCTCCTTCGCGTTTTCGTATTTTGGAAACAAAATCCTGAACGCCTGGTTCAGATGAGTTCGCAACCATGGGAAGACCTGCATACATGCCCTCTCCTTTGCCCGCGCCGAATGCGCCGAGATAGGTTTCAGCAAATCCCAGGAAGGCAATTGTAACTTTATCCATCAGGCCAAATTCCTCTGCCTGCTTGATAAATGTAATGCCATCGGCACCCGGCAGCGCAAACAGAAGAATTTTTGCCCCTGAATCTGCAATTTTGCGAATAACGGATGAAAAATCTTTCACACCAAAGGGCGTATATTCTTCGCCCACAGATGTTCCGCCGATTTTACTGATCATTGCGTTTGCTGCTTTAAACATATTGCGTGGCCATACGTAATCAGCGCCAAACATATAGTAACTGTCGCCGACACCCGCTTCTTTCAAATAAGGGATTAACGGGGCGGTATCCTGATTTGGAACCGTGTTGAACGAGAATAGATAGCGATCACAAATACCGCCCTCATAGTTCGTCGCATAAAGCAGTGGTGTCTTCATTCGCTTCATCGTACCGGCCATAGCATCTCGCGCCGCCGAAGTAATTGGGCCGGAAACGGCCATTACTTCATCACGTTGAATGACTTTACGGGCGCGCTCTACCGATGTTTTCGGATCTGTCTTGTTATCTTCATAAAGAACTTCGACCTGATGTCCCATAATACCGCCCGCAGCATTGATTTCAGCGGCGGCCAGATCCAATCCCATCTGGGCCTGTTTACCAAATAACTCCAAACCACCAGAGAAAGGCTGCACAGCACCAATTTTAATGGTTTTACCAGCTGAAATCGCTGGCATAGAAAAGCTGCTCATTGCGGCAGCAGCAGACGCGGTAACCAAAAGATTTCTTCGTGTAATGAGTGTCATAGCCAATCCCCGATTTTATTCGTTTACAAACAATAATATTTCATAAAAAATGAAATTTATCTAGACTTCAGTTGAGGTGTTTATGTCTAAATTCACAGACGAAGCAAGTAGTTGAACTAAATATTTGTTCATTTTTTGAAACTTTGTATAAAAAATAGGCAAAACCTTTCGTGTACTTATATTATTTTCATTTGATCACTGACAATTATTTTAAAAATCCCGTTCGCCTACTTACAGTTTTGAGTATTCGTCATGCCATTTCTTGATATCAAGTCCATCACAAAGAGATTCGGCGGCTTAAATGCAGTTGATAATTTCAACCTTAATATTGAAAAAGGTAGTCTAACCGCCATTATCGGGCCCAACGGCTGCGGAAAATCAACTTTGTTCAATCTAATTAGTGGCGCCTTCTCTCCAGACGAGGGAACGATCACGCTTGATGGCGTCGACATTACCCGTGCGAAGGCAGAAGAAATTGCGCGTTTAGGCGTTGGTCGAAAATTCCAGGTTCCCTCTATCTTTACGGACTTAACTGTCACGGAGAATTTAAAATTACCAACACTTGCGCCAAGGAAGGTCGCACACAATCAAAAGAGCCAATGGACAACTGATAGTATCCTGAAACTGATCAATCTCTCCCCAAAAGCAGATGTATTTGCGGGTGAGCTGTCACACGGTGAAAAACAATGGTTGGAAATCGGAATGATCCTCGCGCAATCTCCGTCCCTGATTTTATTGGATGAACCGACTGCTGGCATGACTTACCGCGAAACAGAAGCAACTGCCGATTTAATAAAAGCGATTAACAATAATCATGAGGCAACTGTACTGGTTATTGAACATGATATCGGATTTATCGAACGACTGAACTGTACTTTGAATGTGATGAGCAAGGGGCAAATTCTCAAATCAGGAGAGTTTCAAAGCATTCGAAATGACAGTGAAGTTCAGGAACTTTATTTTGGCAAGGCGGCCACCCCCCATGCTTGAACTTAAAAATGTGATCTCCGGCTATGGCGACGCCATTATTATCAACGAACTTTCCTGCCAAATTGTGCCCGGACAGGTAACGGCAATTATGGGACGCAATGGCATGGGGAAAACAACACTCCTTAAAACGGTTATGGGACTCATTTCCTGTAAGAGCGGCGAAATTCTATTTGAGAATGCCCCGATACAAAACCTGCCCACCTATAAAATCTCGCGATCCCATATCGGATATGTCCCGCAAGGAAGAGAAGTCTTTGAAAATTTCACCGTGCAGGAAAATCTGAAACTAGCAGCGCTGGGATCATCCAAAGCAAATTTGGATTTGCTCCCTCAAATATTTAAATGGTTTCCAATTCTGGAAGAACGACTGCTTCAAAAAGCAGGCACCTTCTCTGGCGGTCAACAGCAAATTCTCGCCATTGCAAGAGCGCTGATGACGGCTCCTAAAATCCTGCTTCTGGACGAGCCAACCGAGGGCATACAGCCCAGTATTGTTCATGAAATCGCCGTAAAGCTTCGTCAGATTGCGCTTGAAACAGGTTTAACCGTGGTCCTGGTTGAGCAAAATGTCGACATGGTCAAAACAATGGCAGATCATATTTTGTTTATGGAAAACGGCCAGATTCGGGATCAGCTCACAATTGATCAGCTGGCAGCAGACGATGCGCTGCTCCATACATATTTAAGTGTTTAGGGGGAAGTAATGGAAATTTTGATCCCGTTAATAGACGCCTCCTCCTATATTCTGGTTCTGGTTCTCATTGCGCTCGGCCTGATGATTGTCTTCGGCATGATGGGCGTCATCAATATGGCCCATGGCGAGCTCTTTATGATCGGGGCCTATGTCATGGTCTTGGCGCAGTCCTATGGCATTCCGTTTTGGATTGGCGTTTTAATTGCGCCCATTTTAGTCGGCGCCCTGGGCTTTCTGATCGAATATCTATTGGTTCGCCATATTTATCACCGTCCACTGGATACAATTCTCGCGACTTGGGGGCTATCTATTGCCTTGAAACAAGCCATCGTCCTTATATTTGGCCCTGAATCTCAAAGCGTAGTTGCCCCAATAAGCTCCAGCTTCAGTATTGGCGAATTTTCATATCCAATTTATCGATTGGTCATCATGATTTTATCCGCTTCAATAATCGGCGGCACATTCTGGTTATTCCTTAAAACTGATTTTGGTCTCATGGCCCGCGCGGTTATCGCTAGACCCGACACGGCATCAACCCTTGGCATAAATACACGTAAAATGTATCGCTGGAGCTTCGTCATCGGAACGGCTCTTGCCGGCCTTGCAGGTGCGCTCATTGCCCCGACAATCAGCGTCGATCCACAAATGGGGCTCGGATATTTGGTCCCGGGTTTCCTCTCCATTTTGGTGGGCGGCGCGGGTCCACTTGCCGGTGTGCTGGTCGGCGGCGGGGCGGTCGGCGGCACCAACAGCCTTTTAACCGTATGGATATCACCAGTTGCAGCCCAGATTGCCGTATTTATTCTGGCCATACTGGTTATCCGCCTTCGCCCGGAAGGTATCTTAGGGGGCCGAAATGCGAAATAACCTGTTAATTTTCATCGTCTTTGGCAGCCTTGCATTCCTCCCCATATTTGCATCAGACTACTGGACCAGTCAGCTCAGTTACTACCTAATCTACGGTCTCTTTGCCCTGTCCCTTTCGCTCGTCTGGGGTTACGGCGGCATCCTGTGTTTGGGGCAGGCTATTTTCTTTGGCATTGGCGCTTACGTGATGGCAATCGTGACCAAAGGCATGATCGCACCTGTTCCTGATAATTTTTACATTGGGTTAATCCTAGCCGCCGGGGCCGCAAGTCTATTCGCGGGCATACTGGGCTCATTTCTCTTTGCGGGGAAAGGCATAAGCGGCGCGTACCTTGCTGTTGTCACCCTTGCCATTGCCATGGTTCTGGAGCGGTTGATGAGCAACTGGTATACGCTTGGTGGCTATAACGGCCTTCTGGATATTCCGCCCATAAACCTTGGCCTATTCGGCTACTCTTTGGAACTTTGGGACAGCAGACCATCTTTCTATGTACTGTGGAGCGTTACAGTCGTCATCGCGCTTTTCCTGAGCTGGCTGGTCCGTTCCGATTTTGGCTTGCAACTGACGGCGCTTCGCACGAACCCCGAACGACTGACTTATTTTGGTTTCAGTACCCTGCAAATCAAACTCAAGGTTTTTTGTATCAGCGCGGCAATTGCCGGTCTGGCAGGTGCCCTGTTTGTAACGATTGATGGTTTCGCCTCCCCTACGCTGATTGGCTTCACCTTATCAACAGAGGTTCTGATCTGGGTGGCGATTGGCGGCAAAGAAATGTTAATCGCAGCCTTCTTAGGGGCTATTGCCACCCGAATGGCCGAAAGCTGGCTATCCGAAATCTTTGGCGATTACTGGATTTTAATCCTTGGCATCATTTTCATGATCAGTGTCGTCTTGCTGCCAAAAGGGTTAATTGCAACGCCTCTGTCAAAGCTGTTTGCAAAACGTCGATAACAGATTAAGCCCCTCGCAATTTTCGGGTCTGCGCCGCATCAACAGTCAATGTTAGCGGATCGAGCGCAACCCGGAACCGCTTTTCTGCTTGCGCACATGTGTAGTAACCAAGCGTAACGTCCTTTGCGACTTTTTCCGGATCCCGATTGTTCGGAGCCCCAAAGCCACCCCCGCCGGGTGTTGAGACTGATATCCGATCACCTGCGGCGATATGAATATCCTGATCCTTGGACAAATGCGGCGGTACGTATTCGACGCCGCCTGCAACCACTTTCACTGTATTGGTGCCGCCGTCATCGCCGCCGCGAGCGCCAAGCGGTCCAAACCGGCCATGATCCATAACCATGGATGCGCGCGCATTTCCCCGGCGAAGCTGGATTGTATAATTAATTCCAAATCCCCCCCGAAATTCACCTGCGCCGCCAGATCCTTCGTGCAGGGAATATTCTTCAAATAAAATCGGATAGAACTGCTCCATAACTTCAATCGGGGGAGTTTTTGAAATACCGATTGTGGAACACCCATTGGTGAGCCCGTCGCCATCCTGATATCCGCCATACCCCCCGCCGGAAATTACATACATGACATAGGATTTATCACGCTCGGGGTCATAACCACCAACCGCCAGATTTCCTGAAGTCCCCGCAGGCGCTGCAAACAACTGATCGGGCATGACGTCAACCAATGCATTAAACACCGCTTCGGCAATACGCTGACTAACTTCCGCAGCGCAGCCAGAGACGGGCCTTGGATATTTTGCATATAAAAAGGTGCCGTCCGGATCGTCAATATGGAGCGGATCGAACGTTCCCGCGTTAATCGGCACATCGGGAAAGATATGTTTCATCGCCAGATAGATTGATGATTTAGTCGTGGCTATCACTGAATTCATTGGGCCCATACAGGGCGGACTGGACTTTGACAGATCAAAGTTCATCTCCTCCCCGCTAACCGTCACCTCCAGATCAATTCGCAGAGGTTCATCAACAACGCCATCAGAATCCACAAATGAAAGTCCCTGATAAACCCCATCCGGAATGGCCGCGATTTTTGCGCGCATCTGCTGGCTCGCCCGAATTTTCAACTCATCTATTGCGCTGCGAATGATTTCCTCACCGTACTTATCCAAAAGCTCTGTCAGGCGCTTCTCACCAACTTGCAGTGCTGCCGCCTGCGCTTTGATATCGCCAATGCGCTGATCTGAAATACGAATGTTGGATAGAATAATCGACAGGATTTCCTGATCCAGCTCCCCCTGTTTAAACAATTTAACAGGCGGCAGGCGCAAACCCTCCTGTTCCACCTCAGTTGCGTTTGCGGAAAATCCGCCGGGAACAGATCCACCCAAATCGGGCCAATGCCCTGTGTTGGCGAGCCAGGACCATAATTTTCCTTTGTAGAAAAAAGGCTTTACAAACTTCACATCCATTAAATGGGTGCCGCCTAGATACGGATCATTGACGATATAAATATCGCCCGGCTTAACATCCTTTGCCCTTGCGATCACCGCCTGCGTTGAAAACTGCATAGTTCCCACAAATACGGGCAACCCAAGTTCACCCTGTGCAATCAGCTCGCCCGTATCTGCCGCGTATATCCCATCGGATCTATCCAGTGCCTCTGAAATCACTGGACTAAAGGCTGCGCGCACAAATGCCAAATCCATTTCATTGCAAACCTGCACAAGACCATTTTGAATGACAGATAGAGTGATGGGATCAAGGTCAGACATTTTGCACCTCCACGATCAGATTTCCGATGGGATCAATAGTGACCTGACACCCCGGTTCAATCACGCTTGTCGTATCAAGTTGGTTGATAATTGCGGGGCCATTTATGATCGCGCTCTCAGGCAGAAAGTCTCGCGAATAAACAGGCGTTTGATGCCATGTTCCCTTAAACATCACATCACGCGTCTCCAATACGGATTCTTCCAAAGTCTTTTTACATTTTGTGCTTTTCAGTGCCTTCAAATCCAGACTATCGCGCTTGCCAATAACGGCAGTGTGAACATTCACCAATACGGCTCTGATCTCGGGTAATTCCACCCCAAATCGGGTCCAGTAAACTTCGTCAAATCTGGCTTGTAATTCATCGAGCGTAACCTCTGGTCCGCTGATACTAACCGGAAGCATATGGCTTTGCCCTTGAAACTGCATATCTGCCGAAAACAGGAACGACATCTCCGCCACGTCAATGTTATCTCTGGCGATCATTTCACGCCCGGCCTGCATTTGATCTTCGATCAATTGCTGAACCTCGGCAGTATTCAAGCTGTTTAAGGGTGTATTGATTGTATTGACAAAATCATGCCGCAGGTCAGAAACAACACATCCCAACGCATTGGTAATGCCCGGCCGGGCCGGTAAGATAACCTTTGGAATACCCAGTTCCCGGGCAAGTGCTACGCCGTGCAATGGACCTGCACCGCCAAATGCGAACAAGGCAAAATCACGGGGATCATGACCTTTGGACAAACTCACCAATTGAATGGCGCCCGCCATCTTATTATTTGCCACCGTCAAAATTGCCTCCGCAACCTCAATCGCGGAAAGATCAAGCTTGGTGCCAATTGTCGCTTCAAAAATCTTTGCGATTTCATCAAGGGATATGGCGCTTTCAACGGACAAAAGTGCCTTTGGATCCAACCGGCCCAGCAAGAGGTTGGCATCTGTGATCGTTGGTTCCGTTCCGCCGCGCCCATAGCAAATGGGACCGGGCGTTGCTCCCGCGCTTTCTGGGCCCACCTGCAGCAGACCCGCCTCGGTTACAAAGGCAATCGACCCACCCCCTGCACCAATCGTGTGAACATCAACCATCGGTACATGGATTGGCATCCCATATTCCAGATCCAGCTCTGACGTGACTTGCGGAACACCGCCCTGCACCACACCGACGTCCGAACTGGTCCCGCCCATATCATAGGTAATTACCTGATCAATTCCGGCGGCCCGCGCCGTTGCCGCGGCTGCCATCACCCCAGATGCGGGACCCGACATCACCGTACTCACAGCGCTTTCTGCGACAATGGACGCAGCCACGCTGCCACCATTTCCCTGCATAACCAGCAAATCATGGGCAAATTCTGCTTTGGTCAGCTCTGACTGAAGTCTGGTAATATAGCGGTCCAAAACGGGCCGGATAGCCCCGTTCACCGCCGCCGTAGTTCCGCGTTCATATTCGCGATATTCTGATAGAAGCTCATGGCCCGACGTCACATAAGTGTTTGGCCAAATCTCCCGGGCAATCTCAACGGCACGTTTCTCATGTGCCGAATTTTTGTAAGAATGCAGGAAGTGAATAACAAGACTTTCAACGCCCAAGGCTAATAATGCCTCGACCTGATTGCGTAGCGCATCCTCATCCAGGGGGATCAGAATGTTACCATCTGCATCCACCCTTTCAGCGACCTCAAGACGCAAATCCCGCGGTATTAAAGGAGTGAATTGACCTTTCAGGCCATAAGGAGTGGGCCGCGTTCTACGGCCAAGCTCCAACACATCACGAAAGCCTTTAGTGGTGATCAATCCAACTTTTGCAATTTTTCGCTCCAGCAATGCGTTGGTTGTCGTTGTTGTACCGTGACTAATGCTCGATACCTTGGCAAGATCCGCGTTCGCCTGCTTAACGGCCCCTAAGACTCCAAAAGCCTGATTATCCAGTGTGGTCGGTACTTTTGCGATATGGATTTCGCCGGTCTGTGGATCCGCCGAAATCAAATCTGTAAAAGTTCCCCCGACATCTACGCCGATTACTTTGCCCCGCATCTAAACTCCCCGAAACGATTATCGCAAACCGTCAAATTCTGAAATATCTTCAGCCGCCAAACCACCGAGCCTTGCATGAACACGGCCGCCAGTTGCCATAACCAAAGCAAAGAGAATTTCGTCGCGGCGCGGGCTATCCCCTGATCCTACTTCCATGGCATCGAAATGACTTCGAACGTAGGATGCATCTTTATGTGTGAGTGGTATTTCAAGCCGAGCCCCTACATGGCTCACCTTTTTGCTCGACGGCACAATCGCCAGTGCTTTTCCTAGTGCCTCGCGCATGGCATAACCGCCCGCAACATGCCAGGTTGCCCCATGTTCCAATTCACCATCCTCGCCAACGATAGCCCCTTTACCGTAGCTACAGATCAGTTCCCTATCCCCGCCAAGTGCCTCAATAAGCTGCTTTGCGACTTTCAATCCGAGAGGCTTTAGGGCTTCCATAAACGGTTGAATATCTTCGACATATCGGCCTGCGTATGGGTTTTTAACGACTACGCAAATGGATCCTTTTAAAATCGGTTTATCGCGGGCAGGTCCGCCTTCATGATAAATCTCTTCGACCTGCGTTATTATTTTCCGCACCTGAACAAGTTCACTCATGCCACGTTCCTCACTTTATTGTTTTTCATTACCGAAAGTTCGCGGGTTTCCCCTTGCAGACTTAAGTAAGCACCGCGGATTAAGCCCCGCTGCATAAAGTCTGCTGCAGTCTTTAGCCCACGTTCCAGCGCCAATTTCTTTTTTTCATACGGCAGTGCCTCAACCCCGGTAGTAATCAAATGCGTCCCCAGATCTGAATGCTCATCCACATCGATTGCCCGCTTCTGATGAACAGCAGGGTCGTCTACCCAGACATCTCCAGCGATTAAAGTTGCCGCAACGTCTGCATCTGCGGCGCATTCCGCCAAAACAGTTACAGCATCGGCAATCCCCATGGACTGAGAGCGCCCCCGCCAACCCGATGTCGCGATACCGCCAACGCCATCACCTTGCGATAAAGACACGGCTCCGTTCAGCTCCGGACGGTCCGGATTATTGACAATACCTGCGGTGAAAATTTCACCCTTCTGCAAATAGAGCGCGATATCACCGCCGTTGTTCACATATATTTTCTGCAAATTGCATCCGGCGTCCATGGCTGCGACAACACCATCGGCAATCGTGCCTGCAACGCCAGCCATCGGCGTCACATAATGCCGATCCCCAAATTTCAATGCAGATTGATACATCCGCCGCCCGGCAGTGCCCAGCCTCAACGGATCGATATCGCCAACGGGCTTTTTCAAAAACGCCAGATCCTTGACGACAGTTTCCAGAATATCTTGAAAATAATCAGCCGCTTGTGCGTATGCTTTATCAACATCGGCTTGCTCACCAAAGGCATCGGCAACAATATCAATAGGGCCATGATGCATATGCAGTCTCCTGCCATCCTCCATAATCCGAATTGATGCCTGACCGACCATGTTAAGCACTTCCTTTTTGCCAGCGGACCGGATCTTTAGCGAGGATGTCTGACATGGGGATAATCTGATCTGTATGTCCGCCGAGCGCTTCGAAATCTGACTGGCTCATGGTAAATTCGATGGGCGCGACAAGTGCTGGTGTGGGCACGTACCCAAATGAATTTTTGGGCATTTGCGTCACATCTACCATCAGGGTAATTCCGCCGCCCGGCCAGACATAAACATCTGCGCCGCCTGATGTAACCTTTGTCAGACTGTCTTTAACTGATCGGGTTAAGCGAACTGGATTTTCTGTAACCCCGGCCCTTAAAGACCCGCCTGCGCCCGCCATAAATAAAACGGTGCAAAGCGCAGGCTCGCAATTTTCAGCTATTCGATCGACTACCTGCTCAATTTCCGTTGGCATATTCTTCGCAACTGGAACCAGATTGTCATCCAAAACAAACCAGGCACTATCCTGACCGGTCGTTGACACCATCAACAAACGCATTCCGGGAAATGCTTTGTCCGGATCAATTTTAGCAATAATATCCAGCGGGTTTGTAATATCGGTTCCGCCCCACCCCGCGCCATGATCCGCCACCTGAAAATACCGGCCAGGCGTTGATCTGCGTCCGCGCACGCGGATACCCGATGCAGGCATAGCCAAAAACTGCCCTGCCTGATGTTCGCTTAAAACGCCTGTTATATGATCATCAACGACGATCACTTCATCAACATGTCCATGCCACTGTGGCGCAAAAATACCAATGGTGGCAGACCCACAGCCGACGCGCATCCGCTCTTCCATTGTGCCATCAATAACGGGGGCTTTTCCGGCTTGCACAATCAGATTGGTACCACCTTCAACGACAAGTTCAACTGCCTCGCGGTTACATAAACTCATCAGGGTATCGCATGTCACTCGCCCTTCTTTCTTGGATCCTCCAGTGAGGTGGCGCACCCCGCCGATAGATAACATTTGGCTGCCATATTCTGCGGTCGTTACATGACCAACTTGCTCGCCATTTGCAAACACAGCGGCCGTTTCCGGTCCCACATAGCGATCGGTATCAATTTTAACTTTGACCCCGCAATAGCTGAACACACCTTCGGACACCACTGTGACGGTATCAACACCCTCTACATTTGCGCCTACAATAAAAGGCGCGGGTTTATAATCGGGATAAGTTGTTCCAGATCCGACACCGGTCAATACAACACCCGGCGGCGAGATAAGATCTCCAGACCATGTCTCAGACCCCAGCAATGGGACCTTCTTTTCTGTGGTTTCCATCACGACCAACGGATCCATGCGGGTCAAGACACCTTCAATATTCCCATAACGATCACAAGCACCTGTTTTCCCCATACGAATACGGCATAAAACCGGACAGGCATCACATCTGATCAGATCTTTATCTATCTCAGCCATTGTCACGCCCCTTTTCCTGCAAAGCCGCCTTCAACCGATGGGGCAGCATTGGAGCTTCAGTCACCCGCACACCCGTTGCATGGCGAATAGCGCCAAAAATGGCCGGTGCGGTGGGGACCAATCCCGGCTCACCAACCCCTTTGGCCCCAAAGGGACCGAGTGGCTCTTCATCTTCGATGATTATGATTTCCATGTCCGGCATATCGCCAACAGTGGGGATCAAATAGTCATGCAGGTTCTCGGTTACGCCCGGCACATATTCTTCCATCAAGGCAAGCCCTAGCCCTTGGGCAATGCCTCCCTGAATTTGCCCCTCGACAAGTTGTGGGTTAATCGCACGCCCCACATCATGGGCCGCTGCAATTTTCAGAACCTTTGTTGTACCAAGTCCAATATCTACATCTACCATTGCAATCTGTGCGGCAAAGCCATAGGTCGCATAAGGAACACCCTGCCCTTTTTCATCCAGCACAGTTGTCGGCGGATCAAAGGTTCCTGTTCCAAAGAAAACCTGATCTCTTTGCCCTGCTGGCATCTCTTGCAAATCAATTTCGTGGCGGGATACGCCATCTTCGACCCATAATTGATTGTCGATAAGAGACAGTTTCGCGGTTTGTCCAGCGTTGACATGGCGCAGGATCGAAGCGCGCAATTGACGGCCAGCCAACTCCGCCGCCTTGCCAGAGACAAATGTCTGGCGAGAGGCAGATGTTTTACCTGCATCCTGCGTCAAATCGCTATCGCCCATGACATAGCTGAAATCCGAAGCGGGCAGCCCCACTGCGTCTGCACAAATCTGTATCAGAATAGTATTGGAACCCTGCCCAATATCAACGGCACCATTAAAAAGCGTCAGCCTACCGGCTCGATCAATTCCCACTTCAATCGTTGAAGGATTTGTAAGCGCCGTATTGCCAATGCCATACCACATCGCGCCAATCCCAACGCCCCGGCGAACAGGTCCGGTCGTACTTTGGTTGAACTGCTCTGCCGCGTTCAGCATGGACTGCCATCTATCTTTCAACGCTTCAAGGCAAGGGGCCATACCTGCACTTGCTGTTAAGACCTGCCCCGTTGCGGTCTCCTGCCCCGGTCTAATCGCGTTTTTAAGACGTATTTCAAGGCGATCCAGTCCCAGCTTCTGCGCCAGATCATCCATCATGGTTTCATGAGCAATGGCGGCTTGCGGCACGCCAAATCCCCGAAAGGCACCAGCGGGCGGGCCATTTGTATAAATACCGCGACCAGTGACTTCCGCATTTGGCACATAATAAGGGCCGCTTCCATGAACCGGCACCCGCCCTGCAACGGTGGGGCCCCATGATGCATATGCACCCGTATCAAAATCTGCCGTCAATTCGGCCGTTTTCAAAAGGCCATCGTCACTTGCACTAAAGCGGCAGGAAATTTCAGAGGGGTGGCGTTTCGTGCTCGCCATCATGCTTTCCGGGCGTTCATATACACAGGCAACGGGTTGATTAAAAATCTGGGCCGCCACAGCCAGTATTGGTTGAACGGAAACATCCAGTTTACCGCCAAAACCGCCCCCGCATGCCGTTGGAATTACGCGAACCTGATCCTTTTCCACCTGCAGAACACTGGCGATTTCATCGCGATCCATATGAACAGCCTGGGTTGTGACATGCATTTCAACACGCCCGTCCACCATCTGCGCCCAACCGGCTTCTGGTTCAATATAAGCATGCTCCACAAAGCGCGTTTTAAACTGACCCTCTGCCACCACAGATGCCTGGCGCGATACATCTCCCTTGATTACCGTGCCTTCAATCAACAAATTCTCTGGTTTATCGTCATGTAGCCTCAGCGCCGTTGGAGCCTTCGCTGCCTCAACTGACCTTATTGGGTCTAAAATCTCGAATGTAATTGGCAGATCATCCAAACCAACATTCAAGATACTATTTTTATCCCCCACCAACGCGACAAGCGCATCGCCGCGGTACCGGGCGAACCCATCACATAAAACAGGTTGGTCTTTACCCACCGGATAAATCCCAAAGCGATTAAAGGGAATATTCTGATGTGTCAGAATAGCCTGCAAGCCGTCCGTTTCAGCAACAATCTGACTGAAATCACCTAAAGTTACCTTTGTCGAGTGATGAGGTGATCTTAAAATCCGAACCCACAACGCGCCTTCCGGTATGGCATCAGCTCCATATTTTTCCGTGCCGGTCAATTTCGGTTTTGCGTCAACCTTTGACAGCGACGTTCCAACAGATTTACCGGTGTTATCTGATATAACCGGTGTAGACTGCGCTGCACTCAATACGGCTTCGACAATCTTCTGATACCCTGTACACCGGCAAAGCACGCCGCCGATCGCATCTTCAACTTGTCGCTGAGTTGGATTTGGCTGCTGGCGAAGCAGAACTGTTGCCGCCATCAACATGCCCGGCGTACAAATGCCGCACTGGACAGCTCCATAACGCTCGAAAGCGACCTGTAGCGCCGCCATTTCCGCGCCGGATGCCAAACCCTCTACTGTTTCAACGTGCCGGCCTACCACTTGGCCCAACGGGGTCAGACACGCGCATTGCTGCTCGCCTTCGACCAGCACCGTGCAGGCTCCGCAGTCACCTGCGTTACATCCAACTTTGGTTCCCTTTAAATCAAATTCATCGCGCAAAACCTCTGAAAGGCGCCGTCCCAAAGCAGCGGTTGTTTGCCGCCTTTGCCCATTAACGATCAGAGTATTCAGTTTGTCCATTTCATACCCCTTGCCCCATGAGCAATCGCTTAATTACAATTAGAGCAACATCCTGCCGATATCCCTTGCTTGCTCGAACATCGTCAATTGGCGTTAGTCCCTCAACATATGACGCATCGACGGCGGCGACGACATCCGCGTCAAGTCGCTTTCCCATGAGGTAGGCTTCCAGCTTCACCAGTCGCTGTGCTGTTTCAGAACAGGCGCCGATCGCAACCCGTGCGTGACATATTCTCCCTGCCTGATCAAAACCCAATACCGCACTCGCCATCACGAGGGAAATCACCAGATATTTCCGCGATCCAAGTTTCAAAAATCGGCCTGATAAAGTTTCTGCTTTGATTTTAGGAATCAGGATGGCCGACACAATTTGATCTGCGCTCAGGTTTATTTTACGGTTTCCCAGCACAAAATCCTGTATGGGTATTTGTTGCACATCATGCGGACTTAGAACCTCGATAATTGCATCCAATGCCAGTAACGCAGCAACACCATCCGCAGCCGGAGACGCATTACAGATATTTCCGCCAATTGTCCCACTATTTTGAATTTGGACGCCGCCAACCTCTTTTGCTGCAGCTTTTAACCCTTCAAACTCCGGCGGCAATTCGCAACGAATAATATCGGTCCATGTCGCTGTCGCCCCGATCCGCCAATGCTGTTCCGTCTCACTGATTTTGCGAAACTCATCAATTGCGGTGATATCCAGCAGGTTGTCATGAAGAGGCTTACCGACCTTTGCCGGATAGTAATCTGTACCACCAGCCAGCACTTTCCAGTCTTTTTGCGTTAAAACGTCAAAAAGGGACTCTATATTTGTTGGCCGAAAGTACTCATTCATCCCAGCTTCCTTCATAGGTACACAAACAATGTTGAGAATTTTTTAAAAACTGTCAAGAAGCACTTTTAACAAATAAAGTTCTTCTCAATAAAAATTGAGGCTAAATCACATTTGCGATAAACTACTTCTATTATTTTTATGGCTGCAATAAAAGAGGAGCTGTTTAAATTATTCAACAAAAACAAGCTGATAAATCCAAGTAAAAATGAATATCACGGGTATCGATAACAACTGGCTCAAGTTTCTTAATGCGGAGATTGAAAAGCCGTACATGGTAAAGCTCCGACAGTTTTTGGTGAATGAAAAAAAGGCAGGTAAAACGATCTATCCTCAAAGTGAAGATGTTTTTAATGCGTTAAGATTGACCCCGTTCGATAATGTGAAAGTGGTTATTCTGGGCCAAGACCCCTATCACGGCCCGGGACAGGCTCATGGTCTCAGCTTTTCAGTTAAAGCAAATTGTAAAATTCCCCCTTCCCTTCGCAACATTTTCAAAGAAATTAATCAGGAGCTGAAAATACCTATGCCCACGCAGGGGAATTTGGAAAGCTGGGCGGATCAGGGGGTTCTGCTCCTCAATACCGTTCTAACAGTCGAAGCTGGAAAAGCAGGATCTCACCGCGGTCAGGGTTGGGAAACATTGACGGACCGATTAATAGCAAAGCTCCAAAGCGAGAGTGAAAATCTGGTTTTTCTTCTTTGGGGAAAAGATGCGATCTCCAAAGCGCCCAGCATTGAAGCAAGCAAACATCTTATCCTGACAAGCCCTCACCCTTCCCCATTATCCGCCCATCGAGGCTTTCTGGGAAATCGTCACTTTTCTTTCACAAATAATTATTTGAAAGAGGAAGGTATTCCCCCTATTAATTGGGAAATTCCAGACGCTCAGTCGTTGCTTTTCTAAACAGCCGCCTTCTTGTAGGAGCCTTAAATATGCGTGCCAATTATTTAGACGTGATGCCAAGAATCATTGGGCATCGGGGCGCATGTGGACATGCACCAGAGAACACACTGGCCTCCTTTCAAAAAGCCAAAGAACTGGGTGTCAATTCTATTGAAATTGACGTGATGCTGACGTCGGACGATGCCTGCGTTATTTGTCACGATCACGACGTGCGGCGCTGTACGAACGGAAGTGGCAAGGTCCGCTTGAAAAGCCTCACTGAACTGCAACAACTGGATGCGGGAAGCAAGTTTGGGGCAGAATTCAGCGATCAAACCATCCCAACAATGGCTGAAGCCTTCTCCTGTATTAACGAGCTTGAAATGAGTGTTAATCTGGAAATCAAACCTTTAGGCGGCTGGCAGGTCCCAACAACATTGGCCGTTGGCGCAGAACTTACAAAAGACATGCAAAACCTGCCGCCAATTTTAATATCTTCATTCGATATTGAAGCCCTGCAAACCATCAAGCCCATTGTTCCAGACATTCCGCTGGGGTATCTCAGCGATACTATTCCACACAACTGGCAACAAAGACTTGCAGACCTAGGCGCTGCCAGCCTGCATGTGGACAAGGATTTTGTAACGCCGGATGCAGTAAAAGCTGTGCAGGCCGCGGGCTATAAATTTCTGGTCTATACGGTCAATGATCCAGAATACGCCAAGCAGCTTCTGGCTTGGAATGTCGATGGTATCATCACAGATTTCCCAGACCGATTAAGCCCTCTGGTTTAACCAAACGCTTGAGTTGTTACTGCAAAGACCGATTTTTGATCTTGGTGTGTTTTGACGTCCCCTAAAATCATCAACGGCGACTTCGTGTCGAGGGTGTAACCAACCCCCTGCAGCAGATCCCGAAGCTCCTGATGATATGATAAACTATCAACCCTGATGGATTTTGATTGGCCATACGCAAGCAGATCGCATAGCGCCATCGCATGTTGAGCTGACTGTGTCACAATCGGGCCAATCGAAATTTGTTCAGGCCGCGTCAACATCATTGCATATCCTTGAACCTGCGCATTTTCTTTATCAAGCAAAGCAACGCCTGAATATCCGGCTTCCTGAAGGGCACAAAGAACGTGGGATCGGTCAGCGCCAAAATACTGCTTATCATATTCACAGATCTGGCTCATAAGTTCGTGGTTCAAGGGTTTGCAGATCAATCCCTCAATCTCCGTCAGAACAGGTTTTGACGGTCGCGTATGCCTCACCATTTTATAGCACCAATCGACGGTCTGATATCCTAATCGCTCATAAAGCGGGACCCCTTCGGGTGTTGCAATCAGCTTAGCTGGTAAATTCAATTCGCCCATTTTAGCCTGAAGGGTTGTCATGAGCCGTTTACCCAGACCACAACCTTGCAATTTTTGAGCGACAATAACCGCACCGACGAAACAATGCGTATCTGGATAAGATATTGCTGAAGCTGTTCCCACAAGCTGACCTTCCTGATCAAAGGCCCCATAGGCGTACCCCGTCGACAAAATAACCTGCCAGTATTTTTTGGTAAAATCCCAGCCCAGGGATTGGGAAAGCGCCAACAAGTCTTCCGCATCTTGCCGGCCCAACAGACGAATCTCAAATTGTGCGCTATCCATCAGTGCCCTCTTTTTTTTAGAACTTTCGTGCTGGATCGAGCTTCTTCTTCGATTTGTCCTTCTTTTTTGTTTCACTTTTTTGACTGGCGGCTCTTATTTTCTCTTTTTTCTGAAGTACGGGATAGGCAACCGATGTAATCATCGAGTTAATCCGTCGAAGATCACTCAGCAAACCTAAGTGCATCGCACTGGAGACTTCATCCATGGTCGGCCCTTTACGCAGCCGCTCCAGATGTGCGTTCACGGCTTTGCGTTCTTTATCACGCAATGCCTGCTTGCTTTTCAGAAGCGCATTTGCCTGAGCTTCGTCTTGGGTCAAAAAGACTGTAAATGACAGCTTCAAATTGGCCAGCAGCATCTCAAATAACTTATGATGATCTTCGATATCTTCCTTGGCATAGGCAACTTGATCTGTCGCAGATCTTTCCAGCAATTCAGACATATTCAACACAACAATATTACCAATATTTTCCATATTGGTTGTAAAGGTCATGATCTCAGTACAGCGCAGCTCATCTTCTTCTTCAAGACTTTCCCGGCCAAGTTCCGTCAAATAACTTTTAATTCCGGCATTAAAATCTTTAATGCTTTCATCTGCGCTATGGACCTTTTGCAATAACGTTGCGTCATTTTTTTCAAAGGCGATTTTATAATCGCGGAACATCTTTTCAACCACATCACCCAGACGCAATGTATCGCGAACGGCATTCGCCATCGCAAGCTGCGGGCTTTCCAGCGCCGCGCGGTCCAAATGTATGGGAACAGGCGCCGAATTATCGGTGGTCGACCGTTCCGGAGCGAGCATTTCTGTAATTCGCCCCAACGGTCCGGTAAAAAAGATAAAGACGGCAGCAAGACCAAAGTTAAACAGAGTATGGAAATTTACAATCTGCCGCGCCACGTCTGATGACAGATGTTCAAGTTCTGGCTGAATTAAACCAAGGAACGGCAACACCACCAGCACCGCGGTAAGTCGGCACAGCAAATTACCAAGCGGTGGTCTGCGCGAAGCGGCATCAGCATTTAAAGTTGCCAGAACTGGCGGCAACGCACCCCCAAGGTTTGCACCCAAAATCATTGCCAGTGCCACATCAATGGGCACACCGCCGGTTGCGACCAAGGTCAGAATAAAAAGAACTGTCGCCAATGAAGAATGAGCAACAAAAGTCAGCAACGCGCCAATTAAGACGGTCATAACAGGCTCGCCTGTCAAAGACATGAATATGCTTTGGGCGATTTCAGAATCCCGAATAGGTTCGGAAGCCATTACCAACAGCTTCAACGCTGTTAGCATCATGCCCAAACCCAGCATAATTCTGCCCAGGTTTTTAGCGCGCGTACTTTTTGCAGTCGAATGTCGGATAAAACCGACGAACAATAGAACAGGTGCCAGCCAGGATAGATCAAAACTCAGAATTTGGGCGACAAGTGTTGTGCCAACATCGGCCCCCAACATGACGGCAATACCGGCAGAAGCTGTGACCATTCCGCGCCCAGCAAAGGATGCGGCCAACAACGCAGTCGCCGTACTACTTTGCAACAACATGGTAACGCCCAAACCGCCAAAAAAAGAGTTCACCCTATTTTTAAGACTAAAATTCAGAATTCGGCCAAGCTCTCGCCCAAAGGCCCGCGTTACACCGGTGTTGACCATCCGCAATCCCCAAAGAAGCAGGGAAACGCCGCCCAACAGGCTAATCAGTACTGTAGTTGCATGCAATTTTTTCTTATTTCACTCCATCCGGGGGACCAAAATCGGTCACACCCATAGCTTCACAGCTATCTTTCACTGCCTGTATTACACCACGCATAACTTGGTTATCAAGCGCTCCGATGCATCCGACCCTAAAACTATCCGCAACAGTTAGCTTGCCGGGGTATATAATATATCCACGCGACTTAATTTCGCTATAAAAACGGCCAAATTCGAAATTGGGGTCTTTAGGACTGAAAAAAGTTGTAATGATTGGGGATAACCACTCATCTTCCAATAAAGTTTCAAATCCCATATCCCGCATACCAGCCACCAAAATATCCCGGTTCGACGTATAGCGGTTCAATCGCCCTTGCACACCGCCTTCAGCTTCATGCAAACGCAACGCTTCGAGGAAAGCAACAACCGTATGGGTTGGTGGTGTGAAACGCCACTGCCCCGTTTTATTCATGTAAACCCACTGATCATACAAATCCAGGCTCAGGGAATGACTGTTTCCGGCTGCGGCTTCCAACGCGGATCTCTGCGCCAGAACAAATCCAAATCCCGGAACACCCTCGATGCATTTATTGGCCGAAGAGACCAAAGCTTCAAATGGTATTTCGTTCACATCTACAGGAACCGCGCCAAACGCGCTCATGCTATCCACAATCAATTTGCGACCATGTTTGTGCACAACATCAGAAATTCCCTTTAACGGATTGAGAATGCCTGAACTCGTTTCGCAGTGAATGGCCACCACATGGGTCACGTCTGGATTGGCAACCAACAATGCCTCCACCTCATCTGGCATCGGCGGTAGATAGTCACCTTTATCCAACGTGATATGGTCGCGGCCAATATAGGTCAGCGTCTTTGCTGAGCGCCCACCATAAGCGCCGTTCATCAAAACAAGCGCCTTTCCATCTTTAGGAATAAAAGAGGCGAGTGCAGATTCCACAGAGAATGTTCCGCTGCCTTGCATCAAAACACAATCGTAGGCATCACCACCATTGCACATATCAATTAGACGTTCGCGAATTTCGGCGCTGACGGCTTTAAAATCGTCATCCCAGGACCCCCAATCTTTAAGCATCGCGGCCTTGGTAGAGGCAGCCGTGGTCAAAGGACCTGGTGTCAAAAGATAGGGCTCTTCCCCAACATGAAAAACGCCCTGACTTGTTTTATATTCCATTTTAGACACCGAATGACTGGACATGTGCCCTCTCCTTTTTCGAAGGGTATATTGACGATTTCGTCCATATGGCGCGCAGGCAATCAATAAGTCAAATTGCTATTTTTGATCTAATATATCGATTTAATTTATATATAATTTCAACCTAATTCGAGACCGCCTTGATCGCATCTTCAATAACATCCAAAGCGAAATCCATTTGCTCTTTCGTTGTCACCAAGGGAGGCGTCAACGTCAAAACATTCCCCATTGTCGTCTTGAAGCTTAAGCCCGCATCAAACGCTCGATACAAAATTTCCTCAGCGGCATCATTGGCGGGCGTCTTTGTGTCACGGTCTTGAACAAGTTCTAACCCCAACAAGAAACCACGCCCCCGAACATCGCCAATTAGAGAATATTTTTCTTTCATATCTTGCATGCGATTTATCGCATAAGTCCCCACAACATCAGCATTTTCGACGAGGCCCTCTTCTTCGATAATCTGAATTGTTGTTAAGGCTGCCCTCGTCGTAACCGGGTTTTTTTCATGGGTATAATGACCAATTGCATAATCCCCAAGAACATCCAGTTCAGGACGGCAGAGCGTTGCAGCAATTGGCAAAATACCACCACCAAGCGCCTTACCCATTACCAAAATGTCCGGAACAACATCATCATGATCGCAGGCAAAAAAGCGACCTGTTTTACCAAGGCCTGTCGGAATTTCGTCAAATATCAAAAGTGCTCCAGCTTCGTTGCAGGCTTCGCGAACCATCTTCCAAAATCCGGGCGGCGGTGTATAAGGCACAGCCCGAGCAGGTTCTGCAATAACTGCGGCGACGTTACCTTCTTTTTCCAGAACATATCGGATCATATTGGCGCATGTTGTTTTACACACACTGAGATCCGGCTGGCCCTGTGCATCGACTTCATAGCCATATGGGCAGCGATAACAGGCATAAGGCGCCACATGTTCTGTTCCCGGTAATAATGGGCCGATTGCCTGCCCACGGAACAACTGTTCGCCGCCGATGCTAGATGCACCAAATCCGGCGCCATGAAAAGCATCCCAAAAAGAAACGGTCTTAAACCGCCCCGTTTTGGCCCGTGCGACCTTCAATGCCATTTCAATGGCATCTGAACCGCCCGTCGCGAACAAAACCTTTGATAAATCCCCCGGAGAGACCTCTCCCAGTTTTTCGGCAAGTTCAACTGCCGGCTCACAAGTAAAGCGTCGCGGTGCAAAGGATAATTCGTCCATTTGCCGCGTGATCGCTTCTTTTAATTTTGGGTGGCCATAACCAATATGGTGGACATTATTGCCATGAAAATCCAGATAACGGCGCCCCTGCCCATCATAAATATATGCCCCCTCCGCCTTACTAATCGTATTTAGACACGGCGTTGAAACAGATTGGTGCAAAAATACTTCCGCATCGCGTTTGAGCAACGATGCGGAGTTTTGATCTATATTGCGAGCAGCCCACTCTTTACGGCGATCTGAAAAATTGACATCGCCCTCCGACTGGTGGGGACGTTTATCAATAGCGCCAGTATTCGCCATTAGCGTTTTCTCCAGGCTTGTGTGGTTCTTTGCAATCCACGCGACAGGATCAGATGGAACACCCGAACGGTTGCCGATGTCGCCACAATCACCATGCACATTGCCGCGGCCGGAGCCACATCACCTGCATCATCCATATTCAACGCCGCGATAGAGGCGAGCGACGTATCAGATGAATAAAGGAAAATGACCGCTGATACAGTAGTCATCGCATTTACAAACAGATAAATGGAGATGTCTAGAATTGCTGGCAAACAAACAGGAACAGTTACCCTTAAAAAAGTTCTGAAAAAGGGCACCTTCAAAGAAGCGGATACCGTTTCAAACTCGGGGTCCATCTGCTTTAATGCCGTCATCGACGTCAAATGGCTCACCGTATAAAAATGGGCAATCGTAACAATCACAAGGATTGGCATCGTCCCATAGATAAAGTTAAGCGGATTATCTGGATGATTGAAGAAGAAGATATAGGCAAGACCTAACACCATCCCCGGAACCGCCATCGGGATCATACAAAGGAATTGAATGACGCCTCGAACAAATCCAAACCCTTTTGCCTTTTCCACCATGAAGGCACCGGTGAAAATAACAATGGTACCAAACACAGCCGTATAAGCCGCCATTGTTAAAGAGTTATAGAAAGATGCCCAACCGCCGCCATCCATGATGTCAAAATTATAGTTTTTCAATGACAGTTCGAGGTTGTAAGGCCAGAAGGTCACAAACGAAGCATATCCAGCCATGCCAATGACGCCAATAATCAAGATGGCGATCAGACTACAATATGTAAAAAATCCTGCGTTAAGCCAGAAGTTCGGCTTAGGTTCGAACGGAACCGCTCTCGCTGTCAACATTGCGACTTGTTTACGTTGTACAAACCGGTCCACACCAAATGCCACAATCGCCGGGATTAACAGCACGACACTGACAACAGCGCCCATTTCAAAATTCTGCTGACCAATCACCTGTTTATAAATATCAGTCGCCAGAACATTGAACTGACCGCCAATGACCTTTGGGATACCAAAATCCGTAATCACAAGCGTAAAGACGACAAAGATGGCACTGATCAAACCATATTTAATTCCAGGTAGCGTGACCGTAAAAAACGTCCGGATACGGCCAGTGCGCAACACATCAGCGGCTTCATATAAACGGCCATCCGCGATGGAAAATGCGGCGATCAAGATCATTAACGCATGCGGGAATGTATAAAAGACCTCCCCCATAATGATCCCGATAGGGCCATAAATACTGGCGTCGCCCAAAACAGATTTCAGCACCCCTTGGCGACCAAACCAATAGACAAATGAAATACCGGGAAGGAGTGAAGGTGCCAGCAATGGCAACAGGGCAATGCCTTTAAAAACTCCCTTGAAGGGAATTGTCGACCGCGCCAAGACATAGGCAAAAACCGAGGCAAGGCTTATGGTAATGAGCGTGGATACAATCGAAATAAAGAAGCTGTTTTCAATCGAATTAAACAGTGCCGGGGTCGAGAAATATTCCACATAGTTGCTTAAACCAATAAACAGGCCGTCTTTATTTTGAAAACTCTTGGAGAGCATCGCATAAAGCGGAAACAGCAACGTGATAACCAGCCAGACGCCAATTCCAAGAATAAACGCCCGCATGATCCAGTCATCACGGCTCAATTGTGGCTTAATCACCTTTACCGGACTGGAGGAAATAGCATGATCAGACATTTCTAATCACCTACCGGGAAAATATGAATGCTATTGGCGGGCAAAGCGATCCGTACACGCCCCCCATTTTGAATGCTTTTATCACGCACCAGGTTGATGGAGAAATCCGCATTTATTTCGGTTTTTGCATCCCCGTAATGCAGTGTCGCGCGCCAAAATGACCCCAGAAACTCCATATCTTTAACCGTCGTTTCAAAGGAATTCTCTGTCGTCTCGTCAACACCGCGCACCAGAATATCCTCTGGGCGAATACAGGCAAAAATACGACCTTCTTTGAGCTTTATCCGCTCCTGCTCATTCAACGATAGTCGATGATCACCAAGCTGAATTTCACCTTCACGCTCTTTTGATGCATCCAGAAAATTCATCGTTCCGACGAACTCGGCAACAAAGGCGCTCGCTGGATCGCGATAAATTTCTTCAGGCGTTCCAACCTGCTCGATGACGCCGTCGTTCATCACAACAATCCGGTCGGCCATTGTCAGCGCTTCTTCCTGATCATGGGTCACCATAATCGTCGTAACACCAAGGCGGCGCTGCAAATCCTTCATCTCATGGCGCAAATGTATGCGAACCTTTGCATCCAGTGCAGACAGTGGCTCATCCAGCAAAAGCAGTCCCGGTGACATCGCCAAAGCGCGTGCAAGCGCAACCCGTTGTTGCTGCCCACCTGAAAGCTGCGCTGGAAACTTGTCCCCCTGCTCTGGCAGACCAACGAGTTCAAGAAGTTCACTCACGCGGTCAGCAATTTTTGACTTACTGGTCCTGATATTAACAAGACCATACCCGACATTGTCATTTACAGATAAGTTTGGGAAAAGGGCATAGGATTGGAAAACAATACCAAAGTCACGCTCTGATGCGGGTAGACTGGAAATCTCCTGCCCCCCTTGAAAAACTGTGCCGCTGGTCTGAATATCCAGCCCGGCTATTGCCCTCAATAAGGTTGTTTTACCGCATCCGGAAGGGCCAAGAAAGCAGACAAATTCACCTTCAATCACATCCAGGGAAATATCACGCAATGCCGTAAAGTTACCAAATTTCTTGGTGACATTTCGGACCTGCAGATAGACGTCGCCGGATCGGTCGCTCACGTCATTAATCATGTAAACTAGCTCGTACTTGAAACGGGTGGGGAAACCGCAATTAAAATTTAAAAGCCTTCGCCTGACCAGCAAGCGAAGGCTTTAACACTATAGAAATCTGATTATTTCGGATCAGATTTTGAATCGTAACGTGTTTGCCATTCACCCAAGATCCGCTTGCGGTTTGATGCCGCCCAAGCAAAGTCATTGTCAATCATAGCAGAAGCGATTTCAGCTGGAAAATGCTCAACTGGTTTTGCGACGCCAGGATAGGCAACAACAGCATAACCTTCATTATACATTTCGTTAGCTGTTTTGGACACTGACCAGTCAGCAAGCTTCTTAGCGGCATCCAGGTTTTTTGTACCCTTAATGATCGCTGTTGCTTCCATGTCCCATCCAACACCTTCTGTTGGAACGATGATTTCAAGAGGCGCGCCTTGCGCTTTTGACTTTGCACCCCGGAAAGCGAAGGAAATACCGATAGGAATTTCGCCAGCTGCGGCTAGTTTACAAGGCTTGGAGCCAGAATGTGTGTAGCGTGCAATGTTGTCATGCAGCTCATCCATATACTTCCAGCCACCTTCTTCACCGAACAGCTGCAGCCATGACGACACGTCAAGGAAGCCTGTGCCTGAAGAGTTTGGATTTGGCATAATAACGTGGTTTTTATAAACTGGTTTTGTCAGATCTTTCCAGGATTTTGGAGCTGGCAGACCCAGCCTTTCAGCTTCAGCTGTATTGAAGCAAACAGACGCCACCCATGCATCCATACCTGTCCATGTTGTTGGAGAAGATGCATCCCGGAATTTCTTGTCAAGTTTTTCAACACCAGCTGGTGAGTAACCTTCCAACATGCCTTCTTCTTTAAGAAGCATCAGGCTTGTTGCCGCTAGACCCCAAACGATATCTGCTTGCGGGTTATTTTTTTCAGCCAAAAGTTTAGCTGTAATAATTCCGGTTGAATCGCGAACCCAGTTAATTTTGATATCGGGATATTCTGCGTTGAAATTCTTGGCGTACTTTTTCAAGTCCTCAGCTTCAACGGCTGTATATACAGTAAGTTCATCTGCGGCAATCGCTGACGAAGCCAAAGAAACGGTTCCAACCAAAGCACCAAAGGCGCTTGCAAGAACGGATTTTAAAACACTAGATCTCATGTGTGCATCCCCTTCTGTTTAGACACATATAATTTAACCAATACATAACAAAGCGACTGATGTTGTCTTATGATGACAACGCGCTTATTGCTTTCGCGCTCAGTTATGTGCTTGGACTGTTATCGTTTTATGACGACCTCCCATAAATCTGCCAATGCCTCCCCATTTTATTGAAAAAATTTGGATACATGCAGGCATTCTACCCAAAAATAACATAAAATCCACACAATCACCAAAAAATATCACAATTATCAGCAACCATCGTATTTTATCGCATTTAAGCTTGACCCAACAATAGCGCGACTAATAATATAAATCCAAGTTGTTTATTTTATGTTATACATAAGTTGAAACTATGTATTATTCCCAATTCCGTGCCTTTCACGCAGTTGCAACACAAGGTGGCTTCTCAAAAGCCGCTGCTCATCTAGGTTTAACACAACCGGCTTTGTCCGATCAGGTCAAGAAGCTGGAGGAACGCTTTAACGTTCTTCTGTTCCATCGACACAAGCGTGTTGTCAGATTGACTGCCCTTGGCGAAAAGCTACTGGAAATAACGCATAAATCCTTTCATCTCGAAATGCAGGCTATTGACCTGTTGTCAGCCCATCAGTCCCTTGAAAAAGGAAATCTGAATATCGCGGCCGATACGCCCCTACATGTTATACCCCTTATCGGTAAATTCAAAAAAACTTATGAAGGAATTTCTGTCAGCATGAGCATTGGCAATGCCCAGCAGATCATTAATGGATTACTCGATTTTTCATATGATCTGGGCATTGTCGCGGATATGCCAGAAGATCCCCGATTTCATTCAATCACTTTATGCGAGGACCCCCTCGTTGCCTTTGTCGCCAACACCCATCCCTTTGCAAGCCGCGGATCCATTACGTTGGCTGAACTCTCAAAGGCTCCATTGATCATGCGTGAACAGGGGTCGCGCACGCGAATCCATACCGAAGAAGAGTTTAAAAAAGCGGGCCTTGAGATAGATATTGTTATGGAAATACAGGGCCGTGAAGCCGCGCGGGAAGCCGTCGCCGCAGAACTGGGAGTTGGTATTGTCAGTGAACCCGAATTTGGACATGATAGCCGCCTGACGGCCCTGACCTTGGAAGATTGTTCTGCTACGATGACAGAATCTTTGGTCTGCCTCAAAGAAAAGCGGCACCTGAAGACTATAGAAGCATTCTACGACTGTAACGACATCCCTACAAACTAGTTAGCCCATAAAGGCCGCCCGTTGCCCTTATCCATCACCCTTCTTGTCCTGATCTCCGCAGCATTGCACCCATTGTGGAATCTTCTGATTAAAAAGGACCCCGAGCCTGAATCCGCTTTTTTAACACTTGCGATTCTAACGGGCCTGATTGGTCTGGTTCACGGACTTATAACCGGAAGCCAGTTCTGGCTAACGCCCGATCAATGGATTCTCGTAAGTATTTCTGTCGGCGGACAGCTTCTATATAGCCTATCTTTGATAGCAACTTTGAAACGCGGCGATCTATCGGCCTACTACCCCATCATCCGGGCCTCCCCTATCTTCATTGTGTGCTTTAGCTTTCTTTTTCTGGAAAAAGTTTATGATTGGGAAGTCCTGCTAGGCATCTTTTTTGTCTTATGCGGTGCTATCCTCTTACTTTATAGGCGCGGCGTAAATTTGCTGGCTGATGGCAAAACACTTTTGCTTGCCATACTCGCTCTCTGCGGAACAGGAATATACTCCCTATCTGATTCCAGGCTGATGGCTGAAATCGATCCCCCTGTGCTGTTTTTCTGGGTGCAAATCCTTGTTTGGCCGCTTCTTGCGCTGATCCATATGCGCAATGGATACCCTTTCCCCAAATATGGCGGGATATATCGCGTCGTGAAAATGCCACTGCTGCATGTCAAATTAGCTGCGTGCCTCTATGGGTCTTATTTCTTAATCCTACTCGCTTACGAACAAGGCGGAGATGTTGCGGCAGTCACGACAGTTCGCCAAGCCTCCATCCCTTTATCTGTCATTATCGGCGGCTATTTTCTGAATGAAGGCGCAATTTTAAGGCGCCTTATCGCCTCTGTCATATTAAGCGCCGGAATAATCATCGTCATCACCATGGGCTAAGCTGCAGCCCATAAAAAAAAGGCTGGGAAATCCCCAGCCTTTTCTAGATTACTTAAAGCTAATTATCCTAAATCGCCTTTTACCGCATTCAGAAATACTTCCGTATATTCTTCCGCAGTCAACGAAATCGGATTACCCCCTGATGACGGGTCTTCAACAGCCATTTTGCCAACCAGATCAGCTTTTTCATCATCAATATTAAGCGCCCCAAGATCATTGGGGATATTGAGTTCTTTTCGCAGATCCAAAACCCAGGCCAAAAAGCCGTCGAAACTTGCATCTGCCAGTCCCATATAGGCCGCCAAACGGGCAATACGATCTTCAATAACGCTTTTATTGCGGATCAACACATAGGGCATCAAGATCGCATTTAACATTCCATGATGCGCGTCATAAAGCGCCCCCAGCGGATGGGCAAGCGCATGCATGCCGCCAAGACCTCGTTGAAACGCAGTTGCGCCCATCGTAGATGATATCATCATCTGGCTTCGTGCCATCAGATCGGTGCCATCTTTAACCGCTGTCGGAAGAAACTCTTTAACCAAACGAATACCTTCAACGGCAATACCTTCTGCCATTGGATGGAAAAACGGTGAGCAGTAAGCTTCAAGGTTATGAGACAACGCATCCATTCCCGTTGCTGCCGTTATATGAGCAGGTAGACCCACTGTTAAAGCAGGATCCCCAATCACAATGCTTGGGAGCATTTTAGGATGAAAAATAATTTTCTTAACGTGATTGGTTGCATCAGTAATTACCGAAGCCCGGCCAACCTCAGATCCGGTTCCAGAAGTTGTCGGAACAGCCACAATCGGCGAAACCCCTTCGGGTTTCACATGCGTCCAATTGTCCCCAACATCTTCATAATCAAAAACAGATCCTGTCTGCCCGACCATCAAGGCAATTGCTTTCGCGGCATCCAGTCCAGATCCGCCGCCAAATGCGATAACGCCATCATGGCCGCCAGCATGGTAAACTGACACACCCTCATCAACATTTTCACCAATTGGATTTGGTTTCACATTGCTGAATACTTCACATTCAAGCCCAACAGCCTTACAAGATTGAACAGCATCTGCAATCATGGGCAGCGCGGCAAGTCCCGGGTCCGTCACCAACAGCGGCTTCCGCATCCCCAATTCCTGACATGCAGCACCTATTTCACTGGCCCGACCTAATCCAAAGCGAACAGCCGTCGGATAGTTCCAGTTAGCGGTGAGGTTTTCTAAATTCTCAGACATTCATTTACTTTCAGACAGTATGACGAAGGTGATATGATTTTGGACGGGTCAGGCTTTCGTAGCCGACAGTCGATAAAGTACAGCCTCTACCAGAATTTTTAACGCCCGTCCATGCAAGCGCCGGATCCAGATAATCGCATCGATTCATAAACCAGGTTCCGGTATTAATTTGGTCGCCAATTTCGATAGCCTTGGCCTCATCCGTTGTCCATACGGAAGCCGTTAAACCAAACTCACTATCATTCATCAGCTTGATCGCTTCTTCGTCAGAAGACACCTTCATAATGCCAACCACAGGACCGAAACTTTCTTCAGTCATGATCCGCATACTATGGTCAACATCCACAACAACCTGCGGCGCCAGATAAGGTGTCCCTTCTTTATCTTCAGGGAAATTTGCAGGATCGATCAATGCTTTTGCGCCCGCGGCAACAGCATCCTTGATCTGCCCACGAACAAAATCAGCCGCTTTTGCATTTACGCAAGGACCAAGGGTTGTTTCCGGATCGATTGGAGATCCCAATTTGTATCCGTTTACCGTTTTGACGACACCTTCAATAAAGGCATCATAAACATCCTCGTGGACATAAATGCGTTCAATACCACAGCAAGATTGCCCGGAATTAAACATGGCGCCGTCAACAAGGTTTTCAGCCGCAAACATTGGGTCTGAATCGCTTCGAACATATGCAGGATCCTTACCACCAAGTTCAAGCCCTACGCCAATGAATTGGCCAGTTGCAGCCGCTTCAATGGCAGCTCCGCCGGGAACAGATCCTGTAAACGCAACAAAATTCACGCCGCCAGATTTAATAATATCAGCAGCGATTTGATGCGATGCGACGACTAATTGGAACAAATCAGCGGGCAGCCCTGCCTCAACGAACGCATCCCGCATGGTTTCACCACATAGATGAGTTTGCGTTGCATGCTTCAAAATGACGGCATTTCCAGCCATCAAAGCTGGCACAATCGAGTTCACAGCCGTCATATATGGAAAGTTCCAAGGCGCAATCGTAAACACAACCCCAAGAGGTTCGCGCTTAATGTATCGCGTAAAGCCTTCTTTTTCTTCAATCGCGATTGGCGACAATGCTTTTTCGGCGGCCGAAATCATATACGTGGCGCGCTCGTTAAAGCCGCCAACCTCGCCGGCTCCATAGCGAATTGGGCGGCCCATCTGCCAAGCCAGCTCTTCACCGATTTTATCTTGTTTCGAGACAAAATTCTCTACACATTTTGTCAGAAGCGCCGCACGTTCTTCTACTGATTTCAATTTCCACAGCGCTTGCGCAGCTTGTGCTTTTTCAATTAATGCGGGGATTGCATCCGCCGACATATAGGGACGCTCTAAATACAGACTTCCGTCCACCGGCGTATAACATTTTAAACTATCTGACATATAACAATTCCACCTAAAATCTGAGGGGTAAAAGAGTTGGGGTTATCCTTTTTTAAACAGATGCCATTTAGTCATTTTCATATGCAGAGCTCAACCATTTTTTCACAGCACTCTCAACCCAATTGGTAATTTGCCGCAACAATCATCATATTATCAACAAAAATCCTTTTAATGATTTGGATATCCACATTTTAATTTGCCAATTCCTCACCGCATGATAGCTTCATATCGTGTTAGGTATGGGAGTGGACGAGAATAAATGATTAAACAATCCAAGAGACAACTGGAAATAATGAAGGTTTTACAAGTCCGAAAGTCTTGTAGTGTCATAGAGCTTGCCGAACATTTGGATGTTTCGGACGAAACCGTTCGCCGTGATATTCGCCAACTTGCTGCCACTGGAACCGTAGAAAAAATCCATGGCGGTGTCATGCTGCCTCATAATTCACTTGAGCCCCCATTTCTCAGCCGCCTACAAGAGCAACGCGAAGAAAAACACCGGATCGCCAAGCATGTTGCAAGCCTGATTAGTGACGGCGAAACGCTGTTAATCGATAATGGCAGCACGTCCTGCTACGTCGCCAAAGAATTAATTGCCTACCGCAACCTGACGATTGTGACCAACTCCACAGAAGTCGCGCGCGATTTATGCTCTCGAAACAACAATCGTGTCTTTATGGCAGGCGGTGAAATTCGATCAGATGATAGCGCAACCTATGGCACGACAGCCATCGAATTTGCGCGTCAATTTACAACCCAAAAAGCAATTTTATCCATGGGATCTATCCACGCACAACAGGGATGTCTGGATTTTGATTTGGCTGAAGCAGAATTTAAACGGGCCGTACTGCCGCAAGCCGAAGAGGTTATTGTGGTGGCTGACAACAGTAAATTCAACAAGCCTGGAACGATCAAGGTTGCCGATTTTAAAACCGTCACGAAACTTGTCACGGATCGCATGCCACCAGCAGACATCGTGGAGCAGATAGGCACCCATAAAATCATGGTTGCCGATTAAGCCACGCTGGCCCTTCAGATCAGATTGGGATACACCTTGGCAGCGAGCCAGTTGCGCACTTCTAAATAACGCACATCCGTGTTCAAAACATCATCATCCACGCCCAGTTGCCAGCGAAGGTCTGTGCGTGCAGGATCGCTGTTTAAAGCTTCCATTTTATCGATAAAGACAATAGCCTCTTCAACAGAGGCAAAATTACCCTGTGCCGTCAGTCCTTCTTTACGCCAGCGACAAAGCCCCGCAATTTCATGCAAGTCATATTCCGGATGATACTGAACTGCCCAGAAGCTGCCCCCTTTATAAGTGACATCCACAGACTGTACCGATGTAAATCCGTTTGATGACAAAATGGCGGATCCTGTAGGAACATGTGTTATTTCGTCTTGATGGCTGGTAAATCCATCGAAAACATCTGTTTTACCCACATACATTGCATGCCCGCGCCCAGCAGCCGTTAATTGAATTTTGCGGGCCAATCCAAATTCCCGCCCCCGCGGATTAGGGGCACAAAATCCACCCGCTGCTGTCACAGCCATTTGCGCGGCCCAGCAACTCCCGAACATGGGAACATGGGCTTCATAGGCTGCTTGAGCAAATCGAATTTGCCGAACAACCCGCTCATCATTTGCATCATGGATCGTTAAACTGGATCCGGTCCAAACAATGCCGTCAAAGGAAGTTAGAGCCTCTCCAGAGGGGAGCTCGCAGTCAGCATCAGCAGGATAGAGAATATGAGGTTCGCAATCGGGGTCGATCTCTTTCAATCGTGCGGCATAGAGCTTTCCGGCCAACGTCCCATCATGAGCAGCCAGTTCCAGACGGTGATCTTTGGGATATCCATCGAGAACCAAAATTCTATACTTACGACCGTTCATACTACTACCCTGCTTATGTACTGTTTAATCGATTAGGAAGGACGCTTGTCACCGCCGATTGTAACCCGGCGCATAAAGCGGCGATATTGAACATAATCGTTCATTGCGTAATGCTGTGTACAACGATTATCCCACATAGCGATCGATTTAGGTTCCCAGCGGAAACGACATGCAAACTCAGGCTGCGTAGAAAACTCATAAAGGTATTTCAGAATTGGGGCACTTTCCTTATCTGTCATTCCTTTGATGCGCAGTGTAAACATTGGATTTACGAAGATACATTTACGCCCTGAAACGTCATGTGTCCGAATTAGTGGGTGCTCCACTTCTTCATTGAGGCTGTCTGAATATCGATACTTCAGGGAATGCTTTCCCTCATATTTTTCAGCAGTCGTGCGTGGATCAAATGCAATTTTCGCTGAATGAACGGCAACCATCCCGTCCAGCATCTCTTTCATACCATCAGACAGATGATCATAAGCTTTTTCCATGCTTGCCCACATGGTGTCGCCACCGACCGGTGGGATATCCATGCCATAAAGCATCGTAATCATGCTGGGCTTTTCAAAGAAAGTGTTGTCTGTATGCCAGCCTGTTCCAAAAGAAGCGCCCTCACCTGCAGGTTTCAGAACTTCAATGAGTTCAGGGTGAGCATTTGAGCCTTCCACAATTGGATGCACTTCAGGTGTACCAAAGCGATGAGCGATTTCCAGTTGCATTTCCGGGGACAGGTCCTGATCACGGAAAAAAACGACTGCGTTGTCTACCAATGCGTCATGAACATCCTGAAACTGTTCATCTGACAAAGATTTAGAAAAATCGACACCGTTAATGTAAGCACCAAGCGCGCTTGCCATTGGTTCCACTTCAATTGTTGAATATCCCATCGAAATACCTCGCCTAAAAATAACCGGACCTGTGTGACTCAATCACCAGAACATGATGCTATTCTAGGTAGATGAAGTCAGCCTAACTGGTTAGGTCCAGATATCAAAATTGAACTGTACCAGAATGGTCAAAATCACAACATTGTCGCTAAGAGGCGAATGCCTTCGTCAATTCTAACGGTTGGAATAGAAGAAAACCCCAGACGAAAGAAATGCTTATTTCTTTCCGCATTTAAAAAATGGGGGGCGCCCGGCTCAATCACGATACTTTTCTTCAACGCCGAAATCGCAAGTTGCGCCGCGTCCAGACCAGCCGGCCCCTGCACCCAGTAACTGGTTCCACCAAATGTCGGTTGCACACTCATACCCGGAAGATAGCTTCGCATACTCCCATCCATGATCCGCGAGCGTTCTTGATAAACCCGATTAAGTTTTCGGACATAGGAATCGTGAAACCCTTGAGCGATGAACAAGGCTGTTGTTCTTTGATTGTTACTTGGAACGTGCCTGAGCATTAACCGCCGCAAAGCACGCAGTTCGGAAATCAATTCGGAATTTGCGACAATATATCCAAGCCGCAACCCCGGAAACATGGATTTTGATAGACTGCCAAGATAAATAACGCGGCCTTCGTTGTCTTGCGCCTTCATTGCTGGAACGGGCGCTCCGAGATAATTCATCTCACTTTCAAAATCATCCTCAATAATGATCTTATCCTGCGCGCTTGCCAGTTTTAAAAAGGCCGCTCGTCTTTCTTCAGTCATCGTAACCGTTGTGGGTGAATGATGGCTTGGTGTCAGGAAAATATAATCTGCCGCTTGGGCATTCTCATCAATTTTTGCCCCCTCTTGATCCAGCTCCATTGGTAAAAGAGTTGCCCCCTGCAACAGAAAAATATTCCTGGCATCTGGATACCCGGGCTCTTCGACCGCCACGTTTGATTGTGACGACATCAAAAGTGAGGCGATCAGAAACAAACCATTTTGCGCGCCTGCTGTTATGAGGATCTCTTTATCTTCAGCATAAATCCCCCGCCTTGGCAGTAACTTGGTTCTAATCTCATGAACCAGATTAGGCTCATCTTCCGTAATTGCATCGCTGGACCAATTGCGCATGGCAAGCTCACTCATCGCTTGCCGGGAACATTCCCGCCACGCTGCCAGCGGAAACAGGGACGGATCTGGCTGTCCATACACGAACGGATACCTAAAGGCCTGCCAGTTAGCGGGCTTGGATATGTTTCGCTGCGTCGCAGGACTAATGCGAAAGCGCTTCTGCCAATTCACGGATTCGATGTTTGATTCTAGTGACGGGCGCTGTTTTACCTGACTGAATTTATGAGGCGCAAAAGACGGATCAACCCGAAAACCAGAGCGGTTTTGGGATGTTAAAAACCCATCTTCAACCAACTTTTCATAGACAAGCACAACGGTGGTTCTGGAAACGCGTAACTTCTTGGACAATTCGCGGGTAGAAGGCAGCAAAGAGCCGGGCATTAGCTGCCCATCCAAAATAGCAGCTACGATTTTCGTTCGTAGCTGCTCTTGGATACTTATTTTGGATTGACGATCAACGGTAAAAAACATCAATCCCCCATATCACTTTTTCGGTCTCGCGAATTAAATAATCTCGAAATAACGCTGCATTTCCCAGTCCGTAATCGCCCGGCGGAACTCGCGCTCTTCCCAATCTCGTGTAATGGCATAATGGTCCACAAACTCATCCCCAAACAAAGAGCGTGCCGCTTTCGATGCATTTAGCATATTTGCCGCTTCGCCGAGTGTTCTGGGCAGCGCAAGTTCTTTTGGAAACTCGACCTCATAAGCGCTGCCGATAATACCTTCAGTCGGCTCTACCTTGTTTTCAATTCCCCATAGACCCGATCCAAGGGCGGCTGCAACTGACAGATAAGGGTTCATGTCCGCGGCTGCAACCCGGTACTCGACCCGCTGTGAGTTTTTATCACCGGGAATTGCCCGCAGCGCGCAAGTGCGATTTTCTACGCCCCAGCTCGCATCCGTTGGCGCCCAAAATCCTGGGATCAAACGCGTATAACTATTAATCGTTGGAGATACCATCGCCAGCAATTCCGGCATCAATTTCTGCTGCCCCCCAATAAAGTAACGCATCTCATCACTCATATTGTGAGGTTTACCTTCTTCGTAAAACACACTTTTGCCGTCAACACCCCGTAATGACATGTGAATATGGCCGCTTTGCCCGGGGAAATCAGGTGACCATTTCGCCATGAATGTGGCCATCAGTTCATTTTGCTGGGCTAGAATTTTGGTATAAGTTTTGAACAAAGCCCCTTTGTCAGCGGCATCCAGTGCATCATCATAGGCAAGCGCAGCTTCGAGAACCCCGGGTCCTGTTTCTGTGTGCAGGCCTTCGATTGGCATGTCCATAATCAGACAAAGTTCCAAGAGCTGTTCATAAAAATCAGATTCGGTGGATGCCCGCAACATGGAATAGCCAAAGAAACCCGGCGTAAAATTTTCCAGATCCTTATAATTTTTCTCGCGAACTGATTTAGGGGTTTCGTTAAAGAGGAAAAACTCGAACTCACAAGCAGCGGTCGGCAAATATCCCATGCCCTTAGCTTTTTCAATCACCCGTTTAAGAGTTCCGCGCGGACAGACTTTCTCTGCCCGGTCACCAAATTCCAAAAGGAAGAGCAACATATTGTCTTCCAAAGGCAATTCACGGCAACTGTCCAGAACGACCTGAACCTGCGCGTCCGGATACCCTGTTTTCCAGCCTGTATAACTTTCCCGGTCATATAGCTGATCATTGGTATCCCAGCCCAATACCACGTCACAAAAGCCAAAACCTTTTTCAAGAATGCCGAAAAATTTTGATTTACTGAGGTATTTACCGCGCATGACACCATCAATGTCAAAAACACCGACCTTCACATATTCAAGGCCACGCTCTTCAACAATCGCTTTCGCATCTTCGATTGATTTTACGTCTCTGGCTTCCATCTGTCTCTACCTGTCAAATAACTGAATATAAAGATTTTTGACCAGAGTAGCCGTTTATCAAAAAACCTCAAGAAAACAGTGACTACAAAAATGGAAAAGTTTGGAAACAAATCAAATTAATCGATGATAATCACAAATTTTACAACATAATCGGAATATTATGTGAACTTCATGAGCAAACAGAAGATTATGCGCTCATATTTCCAACTTTGGCCTCGCCGTCAATGAAGTCTGAAGACACCCGTATTGGCAGTGTAATGACAACCCGGGTACCAACATCAACCTCACTTTCAATGGTAATACTTCCGCCGTGCAGTTCGATCAACGCCTTCGTGATTGAAAGTCCCAAACCGGTTCCGTCGAACCGCTTGTTCATTGCATTTTCAATTTGTCGGAATGGCTTGTAAATTTCAGCCAGCTCCTGTTCGGGTATACCAATTCCATTATCCGCAATAGATAACTGAAAGTCTGCCCCCAATCGCCGGGCGTCAATAGCAACAGCGCAGGATTTCCCCGTGAACTTCACTGCATTCGTCATCAAGTTCAAAATAATCTGACGCAAAGCCTTTGGATCCAGCTTCACAACATCTATTTCAGGATCAACTTGAACGCTGATATTCATATCCTTACCAGGGAAACGCGCAACAATCAGCCGCTTGCATGTCTCAAGTTCTGCAAGCAACTGAAGCTCTGCAGGATAGATATGATAGGTTCCAGATTCTGTTTTTGCCACATCGAGGATCTCATTGATCAGACTTAACAGATGACGGGCACTCATATTAATATCTTGAATATAATCATCATATTTCGGCGTCCCCAAGGATCCAAAAATCTGCTGCTTTATAAGATCTGAAAACCCGATAATTGCGTTAAGTGGCGTTCGAAGTTCATGGCTCATATTTGCCAGAAAATCGGTTTTTGCGACGTTGGCTTTTTCAGCCATATTCTTCGCACGACGGAGTTCAATTTCAATTTCTTTTTGTGTCTGCATATCAAGGATCAAAGAAACAAAATCTACCAGACTACTTGCAAACCGTTTTTTCTCGTCTATCCAGTCAAAATTCAAATCGCGCACGGCAAAATGGACAAAGCCTTTTTCCCGTCCTTGCCGCCGTACAGGAATAACTAACAAAGATATATCTTCATCCGGGCTGAACCAAACGTTTGCAACTCTTTGTAAAACGGGATTGTGCCATACATCTTTAATGCAAGCGGGAAACCCCTCATCAAACAAGACGTCTAATTCAGGATAATCATCAATAGGAAAGGATGCTCCCACTTGCCCAAACGGTTTTTTATCGTCAAAGCACGCCACATTCGTCATTATTCTGGTGTCATCATCAAAGTCCCAAAGGCCAACTTGATTAACACCGAGAATACGCATTGCATTATTTGAAATGGTGTTAAAGGCTTCAGATACAGAAAGCTCGTATAAAGGGGGTCCTTTTCCCAGCTCGGAAATTGTATGCTCATATTGCTCAACAATTCGCCGGTCCCGGAAATAATTCTGGGTGCTGTCATCAATCACTTTATTAAGTGCGACAACGCGATAGCCGATGTAAAAAATTAATGCAATCAAACCCAAAATAATTACGAATGTACTTTTAATGACTGTCTGTACCATTTCGCTTGAATGCAACTGGGGGAGCCAGCTTAGCCAGCCGACAATCTCGCCGCCAGCAGATTGCAAGGGGTAATATCCTGTTACCGGGTCAATGGCTTCTCGGGACTGACTAATTTCTATTTTTGGAAAATTAAATCTGCTGGAGAGTCCTTCAAAAAAGGCAGAATCCAATCTTTTAGTCAAAATCAGTAAATGCTTGGAGAATCCATCGACTGTTACCCCTTCGCCTTCATCCCCATGAATTACAGAAACCGCGACAAAATAAGGTGTATTCTGAGCATCTTGAAGAATTTCTGTTCGCGTGCTTTCAATGCTACCAGGTTCGAATTCTAATCGAATTTCGTCAAGATAATCTTTAGATGAAGGATACAGACTCAGAAAATCTGTTGTGACTAATTCTCCAAATTGAATTGCATATTTAGTCCGGTTTTCAGTATCTATGACATAGCTACCAGCCAACCCGTGAAGCTCATAAAGGTATGAGCCAATATTCTCGTCGGCCCAGTCTAAATCCAGCGACAAGACGAGTTTATCAATAGCATCATCCCAATAGGAATAATCAAAGGCAAGACTCTTCATATGCTCTTTGTGGTCAGCTATTAAAGCCGTCAAAAGCTTTTTCGAATTTTTCACTTCCACGCGGTCTAATGTTTCAGCGCTTTGATTAATGCCAAAAATCAAAACACCGCAAGCCGTCAGAATAAAAATGAACAAGGGTATAACCAGTTCACGAATTCGGTTCTTCAACGTAGATTGAGCTTCTAATAGCCGTTTCTCGAGCATCATATCACTTACGTTAACCTGTCATTCAACTGGTAATTATTAAACCTTAGCTTCCCCCAAAGCATTAGATACATCTTAAATTATGAATTTATCAATAATTTAGCCAGAACAAAAGGAATTACATGCTACCTTAAGTCTGGCTGAAGTAAAAGAGGCGGCACTAATTTGAAATCGCCTGTTTCAGCAGTAGCCCATCAATCATAGATTGATAAATTTTTACGATACCATGACGATCAACCGGGCCATCAGTTCGGTACCAGACCCCCACACTCGTCAACATGCCCAGAATCATTTTAGACGCGATATTAAAATTCATTTCCGGCCAATATTCTTCATCACATCCCCACTGAAGAATTTGTTTTAGCTGAGCTTCATATTGATCCCGCAAGCCCACAATATGCCGATAATTTTCCGCCGTCAGACTTCTGAGTTCGGTCGTGCTTGCCAGAACTTCTTCACGTCGGTCACAATGAAAAAACACATGGCATTCAACAAACAGCATCAATGCCTCATGCGGGTTCGTGGCATTCGCCAGTTTGGCCTGAAGTTCCTCCAGCAAGTCGTTGAGAACCTCCGTGAGAACACTGCATAAAAAATCCTGCTTATTCGTGAAGTGGTTATAGATTGACCCTGCCTGGATACCGACATCTGAAGCCAGTTCGCGAAGTGTCATTCCAGCAAAGCCTTGTTTATATAGTCGGCGTAAACCTGCACGATGAAGTGCCGCCAGCGTTTTTTCTGCGCTGGACCCTGTTGTTCTCAACTTTATCCCCTCCCTTTTTTATGGAGTTTAGACAAACCTTAAATAAAATTATAGCACGAATTACACTACAATTGGATCCAGCAAAAAGGGCGCGGATCTTTCAACCCGCACCCTCTTGAAATCATGGTCAAGTTTAAGACAGTTTAATGCCCAAACCATTCGCAGCTTTGGTCAACATATTCTGAGTTTGATCATTACCGCTTGTGTATTCTTTTTGCGTTGCTGGATCTGAAATTGTGGCCCAGTTTTCTGCAATTTTTTCAGGTGTCTGCTCTTCTTCTGGAAGCCACATGCCGCCCGTTTCATAAACGATAGACCGCGCATAGGTTCCTGCCCCAGCTGTAATGATCGTCCGGTTTGGCCCTTCTTCGGATACAAGGTACAATAAAGCTGGCGTAACAGACTCAGGCTTCAACAGATCCAGAAGATTTTCAGGCATCAAGTCTTCGGTCATACGCGTTGCCGCGCAAGGCGATAAAGCGTTCACCCGAATTCCATATTTGCCGCCCTCAAGAACGAGAGTGTTCATCAAACCAATGACACCCATTTTTGCGGCTCCATAATTGGTTTGACCAAAATTACCATAAAGGCCACTGGAAGAAGTTGTCATCACGATACGGCCATATCCCTGATCCCGCATTAGGGGCCAAACCGCTTTCGTGCAGTTGACGGCGCCCATCAGATGGACATCAACTACAAAGTCAAAATCTTTAAGTTCCACATTGTTGAAGGACCGATCACGAAGAACACCCGCATTATTAACGAGAATATCTACGCTACCCCATTTATCCTTCGCATCCTTAACCATCGCAGATACTTGGTCAAAATTGGTAACATCAGCCCCATTTGCCATCGCCTCACCGCCGGCAGCTTCAATTTCGGCCACCACAGCTTTAGCCGCGTCGCTGGAGGCGCCGCTACCATCACGGCTTCCGCCCAAATCATTAACAACAACCTTGGCGCCTCGCGCTGCCAGTTCAATTGCATGACAACGCCCTAAGCCATTGCCAGCACCCGTGACGATTGCCACGCGTCCATCAAAACGAATTGTCATAAATACTCCTGTCGAAAAAATTAGGGGTTATTCTTCACCCAAAAAGGTCATGCCGAGCCATTCAGCCACCAGCGCCGGAGCTTTCTCGCCCTTAATTTCAAGCGTCACTTCATTTGTTACCAGAACTTGTCCCGGACGTTTTTCAGTCACGTCTAAAACTTTACTGCGTACCCGGACCTCCTGATTAACTTTAACAGGATTTAGAAAACGCAATTTATTCATTCCATAATTCACACCCATTTGTACATTTTCAGGTTTTGGTGTGATTTGCGGTGCCAAATGCGCTAGCAGTGACAGACTTAAGAAGCCGTGCGCAATTGTGCTTCCAAATGGTGTTTTCGCTGCAGCCTCCGGATCCACATGGATAAACTGAAAATCACCCGTAGCCTCTGCAAACTTGTTGATCCGATCCTGATCAATTTTCATCCATTCGCCTGGCCCGTATTCCTGACCCGCAGATGCCAAAAAATCTTCCTTGGAAATCGTTTCCGTCATGTCCCGCCCCTTCGCTGGCTTTATTGTTTTTTATTAAGCTTCAAGGATAGACAACTTTGCCGTTGAGAAAAAGTGTAAAAAACAGTTTCGCTTCACCCGAATGTGGATAAACTCCGGTTATCAAGAAATGGGAGTTGTCGTGACCGAAAGCGTTTATAAAAACTACACTAAAGAGCAGCTGGATAATGAATATAACAATCAAGCAAAAGTCAAAAATTTCAAGAATTTCGTCCTTGAATGGGCGGCATTAAGTGCAACAGCAAGAGATGAACTCCCCACGACAACCACTTGCATTTACGACGAGAGCTCAAAGCAAAAGCTGGACATCATTTACCCCACTGTCCCCTCGCAATCGGTAGTCCCGGTTCAAATTTTCTTCCATGGTGGATATTGGAAAGCTTTATCCCGTGAAATTTTCTATTTTGTGAGCCGTTCCTTCGCCGATCATGGGGTCGCAACTGTAATTGTGGATTATGAGCTAATCCCTACAATTGATATGGCCGAACTGATACGTCAATGCAGACAATCAGTTGCTTACATTCACCAAAATGCGGAAGAGCTTGGATTGAATAGCAACGAAATTCATGTCTCTGGGCATTCCGCAGGCGGCCACATCGCAGCGATGTGCCTTGCAACTGATTGGCCCAACTTCCAGTCAGGATTACCTGATCAAATCATTAAATCTGCTGTTGGGGTGAGTGGGCTATATGACCTCTTGCCAATTTCCAAATGTTTTTTACAAGATGATCTAAAGCTCTCAAGCATGGATGTAACGGGCCTGAGCCCCACCCACATCACAGCACCCAAAAGCGGAGACATGCATTTCATTGTCGGCGCCGCGGAAGGGCCGGAATATATCAACCAAAGCGAGACCCTGGCCAAAGTCTGGCCGAATGTATCGCAAGCACCGAATATCCTTGAACCCTACAATCATTTTACAATCATGTCCGCCTATGCCGATCCAACATCGGCACCAGCGCGTTTAATCCGCGCCGCAATGAAAATCAACTAAATCAAGAGTGAGATAAAAATGTCTGACAAACCCCGTATACTGGTAACACGGAAATTCCCTGACGCTGTGATGGCACGATTAAACCAGAATTATGATGTAACGGGAAATCCAACCGATGCACCGATGACAGCCGATGATATTTTGGAAAAAGCGGAAAATGTCAGTGCGATCCTATGCGGCCCAACAAACCTGTTTAATGCAGATTTAATTAACCAGCTACCAGATCATATCGGCCTAATCACAACTTTCTCGGTTGGCTACGACCATTTGGATGTTAAGGCGGCTGAACTGAAGGGTATTCAGATTGGCAACACGCCAGATGTCCTGACCGATGCAACTGCAGACATTGCTTTGTTATGTATGCTGGGTGCCGCACGCAAAGCTTATTCTTCGGCGCAGACACTTCGCCAGGGAAAGTGGGGCCAATGGTCGCCGACAGAACTTTTGGGTGTTCACATGTCCGGAAAAACGCTGGGTATCTTTGGGATGGGGCGAATTGGACAGGCCGTCGCACGGCGTGCCCGGGGGTTTGATATGAAAATTCATTATCATAATCGCCGCCCCGTTCAGGCTAAAGGGCTTGAAGATGCGGTGTATCATGAAACACTGGACAGCTTACTTGCCCAAAGTGAATTTCTTTCCATCAACTGCGCACTTACCGCAGACACCAAACACGTAATAAATGCAAACGCTCTAAAATTGCTGACTGATAACGCTGTTGTCGTAAACACGGCACGCGGCGCAATCATTGAAGATGACGCACTGATCGCCGCTTTAAAATCAGGAAAGCTTGCCGCTGCCGGGCTCGACGTGTTTGAAAACGAGCCGAATATCGACAAAAGATATCTGGAGCTTGATAACGTTTTTCTCCTACCGCATATCGGTAGCGCAACAGTTGAAACGCGAGATGCAATGGGCTTCAAATGCTGTGACAATCTTGATGCCTATTTCAAAGGTGAGCCTATTCCCAATCCGGTAACGTCTTAACTCGCCTCGATCATTTCTCCGTCATCCGAGACAGCGTGCTGATCCAGCGCCCCATATTCATTTTTCATGCGCCATGACAGCATTTTCTGTGCGTAGTCTAAAACCACGGCCTGATAGTCCGGCTCTTCGGCAAGATTATGCCGCTCTTCCGGATCGTTTTTTAGGTCGAACAACAAGGGCTGCAAAGCGACAAAATGGACATATTTAAAGCTGTCGTCCCGATAGACAAGTAGACTGCATTCATCATGCTCAAGCCCAAACTCGGTTTCAGGAATGCTATGTTCGATATCCCTGAAATCAAACAACCAATGAACAGCATCTCGCCATTTATCCGGGGTCTGACCTTTCAGCCAAGGGACAAGGGATAAACCATCACATTGTTTTGGAATTTTCCCCCCAAGCATATCCAGAACGGTTGGCATAATATCAATCGACTCAGTAAAAGCCTCGACGACTCCAGCTTCAAAGCCGGCAGTATCTGGCGCTTTAACAATCAGGGGAATATGGAAACTCTGATCATAAAAACCCAATTTGCCAAACAAATGATGATCCCCCAGCTGCTCCCCATGATCAGCTGTAACAATAATCAAAGTGTTTTCCAGTTGGCCGGTTTGTTCAAGCGTATCTAAAAGACGGCCCACATTCGCATCTACCTCACTCACCAGCGCTGAATAGGTCGCTCTGATCTGTAACACTTCACGCTCATCCAAATCGCTGGCAAGCCCTTCCCCCCCTTTGAAAAAAGTGGATTGCTGGATATGCCTTAAAGCCCGATCGACGAAGGGATGCACGTCTGCGACAGCTTTCTTATCGCCAAAGTGAAGGGGTTTGGTCATTTCGTCAGCCGAATACATATCATGATATTCAGGTGGGGCGATAAAGGGTGGGTGCGGTCGTAAATAACTTACATGGCAAAAGAACGGGTCGCCAAACTGCGAACTTACGAAATCGATTGCCCGGTCGGTGAGCCAAGCTGTTTCACTGTCTGCCGCTTTAAATTGGGCAGGAGCAAAGGTTGTATGCTTTCCATCCGGCAGTTCAAAAGTCGGGTCTGGCCTGTAAATGTCATACCCTGCTTTTTCAACAATGTAGCCTTTGCGGATTAGATCAGCTAACCAGACTTTACTCTGTTCATTCAGCCGGGCACCGACAAAATAGCCATCCAAAATTCCCTCGTAGGTTCTAACGGCTGGATCACGAGAATCTTTAAACCGGGGGTCTGCTGTAATATCCGTATAACCAAACAAAGTCGGCTCATATCCAGATTTTCGAGCTTCCAGCGCCAGATTTGTATACGTCTTATTCAGGGGAGTTCCATTCGTGATGGCCCGATGATTGCTGGGATACATCCCCGTGTGTAATGTGGCCCGTGACGGGCCACATGGGGCAGAACATGTATAATGATTTTTGAACAAAACACCGGATTTCGCCAAACGGTCCAGATTTGGGGTCTGAATGACCGCATTGCCATTCACGCCCAACCAATCTGCGCGCCACTGATCAATTGTAATGAAAAGAACGTTCATCGTTTAACTCCTGAAGGACTGTTAGGCGGGATTATAACTTAGCGGCTTTGCGCAACAGAGTTCAGCATATCAATAGCAAGCTGCCCGAGCAGTTTACTTAAAATATCAGATAACTGTGCGAAATCTGCGGCGGGGGATTGACTGACATAATTGACCGCTTCCCTGCTGATTAGCCGATTATCAAACAGGCTTTTTATATTCCAACTGACTGCCAGTTGAACTTTGCCGTCTGCGCCGCGGATCATTTCGTTAATCTGCACGTCAATTTGCAGACTGTCAGACGCGGGCGTGAAGTTAGTCGGGTAATGAAACACCTGACTGGCACTTAGTAAGGACGCGACATTGGCAACCAGAACCCGTTCGATATTGTCGTGCACGGGTTCTGCCCAATGATGCAGATCATCAACAATTAACAAGCCCCCTGCACCGCCAGTTACAATTTGAGGGCGGTCAGCATATCCAGGTATTGTGATCGGCCCCACTCCAATTTGCAGCTCGTCGCCCAGCTTGTCCGCAAAAGAGCGATCAGATAAATCAACGCGTGTCAGGCGGTAAAATTCCGTTGGTGTGGAAGTCCCAACAATCCCCTCACAACCGGATAAGAGGGCCAACATTCCGAGTAAAGCCACAGCCAAGATGCGCTTGCATATCTGAAAAAATACCATAATTACTTCTTCCCGCTAATAAGTGCATTTGGATTTCGCTCAAGAAATTCTGCGAAATTTCGAACAGCTCTACTCGCTGATGCCAATTCCCGTAGCATAACAGATAAATCATATTTCAAAGGCGACCCATCGGCCAGCGTTGCATTCGCTGTTTCAAATAGCGTCGTCGCTGATTGCAACGTGCCGTCCATCCGTTTTAACGCGTTCCGGCCATTTTCCACCGCATCATTAATTCTAGGCAGCGTGGTCTGATCAACATTATTAATTACTTTGCCAACTGAAATTGCCAGATTCTTATACTCTGCAATCGTGTCGGCCAGTTGATTGTCGGCGAATATCTTTTCAAGACCTTTGGCCGTCTTAACCATTGAGTCTGCCAAACTATCGATCGGCAGTTTTTCTATCTTCTCGACAAGGCGGGTGAGCGAAGTTGTAATTTCCTCTAGTTCAGTCGGCAAAGTGGGAAGCTGCTTATATTCAGATTCAATGTCCGCATATTGCCCTTCTCGATCCGGGAAAAGATCCAAATCAACAATGAGCTGACCTGTGAGGAAATTCGTTGATTTCAATCGAGCCCGAAGCCCTTTTGTCACCAGCGCTGATATGGCTTTGTCTCTCAGTTTTTCGCCAATTTGGGTCCGTAGGAGAGCATCACTTCTGCTATGCACTTTAAGCCGTTGTGGTTCAATATCGATCAAGACCGGGATGTAATACTCGCCAGTCTCTTCATGTACCTCAAGGGTAATGTCTTTTACCGAGCCAACCTTGATCCCTTTAAATTCAACAGGGGCGCCAACCTCTAATCCACTAACAGAACCGTCGAAATATAAAATATACTTTTTCCGTTCGGTAAATCTGGCATCATCCATTGCCTGGCGGCTCGGAAATAATTTGAACTCCTGACCTTCCTCGGCGATTGGATTGTTGCTATCAAAATGCGGCGGGAGAAACTCAATTGCGCCGGATAATAAAGCCGGTAACGAATCCGCCCCAACCTCAATTCCGGCAGGTGACACCTTAACCGAGACGCTACCGGAATCCCAAAACCGTGTATCAATTTGCACCAGTTCCGTATAGGGATCTTCAATGAACGCAACCAATTCCACCGTTTGCTTGTCTTCTGAAAGTCGATATCCCAGAACATTTCCAACCCGTAATCCTTTATACAGAATTGAAGTTCCGCGCTTTACATTCCCAAGTCGTTGCGCCCGAAGAACATATTCGCGCCCTGGAACACGCGACGTTATGACAGGCGGCGTTGCTAGTCCTGCAAACTCAAGCTCAGGCTCCCCTCCTTTTCCCGGATCGATTTCTAAATACGAACCAGAGAGCAGCGTCTCCAGACCAGAGATCCCATCAAGACTAATAGCTGGTGAAACCACCCAGAAACGTGCTGTGTCGGTCAAATATTTCTTGGCGGATTGCTGGACAGAGATGATAACTTCGACACTGTTGGACTGATCAGGGATTTCAATTCGATCAACAGTTCCAATGACGACATCCCTAAATTTTAAAGGCGTAACGCCCGCTTCAATTCCTTGAGCACTGGGAAGAGAAACCGTTATTTCAGGCCCTTTTTCCAGAAAAGACTGAAGAATTAGCCATCCGGCAATAGCAATTGCCAATAGGGGAATAAGCCAAATACTGAGCAATCCCACGTAGCCCTGCTTAACGACTGGTTTTGGGGCATTTACCGGCGGTTGATCAGACATTTTCTTTCTCTTTCAAATTGTCCCATATTAACCGAGGATCAAACGAATGGGACGCAAACATTGTCAATAGCACAACTGCGGCAAATGCCAAAGCACCCGGCCCCGGATCAATACTTGCCAATTCTTTCAACCGGACCAGCGCAATCAAGACAGAAATCATAAAAATATCAATCATTGACCAGCGCCCGATCCATTCAACAAACCGGTATAAACGTGTCCGAAATACAGGACGCCACTGCATTTTCAACTGGACGGATAACACAAGAAATATAAGGGCCCCGATTTTAAAAATTGGCACGAAAATACTGGCAAAAAACACAATCACACCAATCCCGGCCTGACCACTTACCAACAACTGATAAATGCCACTCAATATTGTTTCCCGGCTTTCGCGTGCAAATGATGTCAGTGTCATAATTGGAAAAATATTGGCGGGAATATAAAGGATAAATGCGGCCATCAGATACGCCCAAGACTTACTCAAACTATGAGGCTTACGGATGTAAATTCCGGATAAGCAGCGCGGACAATGAGAAGCCTTCGCTTCCGGCTGGCGAATATCTATGAGTTGATTGCATACTGGACAACTCGCTATTCCAAGACTCTTTCCCGTAACTGCTGCCGTCATTTTTGCTGAACTTCCTCCACACGTTGCCACAACGCGTGGAAATCAAGAGATGCAAAGGAGAAGACCGTTGCAAGAACCATTGCGATAATGCCTAAAAAGGAAAAGCCTGCATGAACAATTGCAAAATCACCCAATTTTACATAGGCCACCATAATGCCGATAACCAGAATTTCAGCCATTGCCCACGGACGGATTTTAATAAGACTACGGATTTGCCATTCAACATATTTCGGAGGCTTTCCAAAATGAAGCGGAACCAGTACGCCAATTAAAAAGCTCAGCACAAGAAAGGGGGCGACCACACTGACAAAGAAGACGAGAACCCCCAATATCCAGTAATCCGTCTGAAAAAAAGCAAGTGCGCCATCGATCAATTGGTTGGCTTTAAAATTACCACTAAAGCTAAATGTTAAAATCGGAAAAAGATTGGCAATCAAGAAAAAGGCCAATCCCGACACAGCAAACGCTAGATTCCGGTCAAACTTGGGGCCATGTTTATGGAAAAGAACGGCCCCACAACGACTGCAATACGCCGTTTTTCCAATTTCCATTTCCGGAATATCATGCACCAAATCGCATTCAGGACATAGATAGTGCCGAACTAATGGTTGTTTTTTTAAAGTCGGTTCTGTCAACTGTATCTACCCAGGTCCACTCGCTCGCTCACGTCATCTACAGTCAGATAAAAATGGAAGTTGTTCAACCCAAAAGTCTTTTTTTAGGATTTTGTGCATTTTAATACATATTTTTTAAGGAAAATACAAAATTCACACTAATAATATGTTTAATTTGGCTATTAGAGCTTGTAGTCGCCCCAAAAAGATAATAACTCGTTGAATAGGACATACCTTTGTAACACGCCAAAACCTAGAGAGTTCCATGACAGGACACCAACTAACCCATCTTAGGCAGCTTGAAGCCGAAAGCATTCATATTTTCCGTGAAGTTGCCTCAGAATTTGAGAAACCTGTCATGCTTTATTCCATTGGCAAGGACAGTTCTGTTCTCCTGCATCTGGCAAGAAAAGCATTTTACCCCTCTCCTATTCCGTTTCCATTGCTTCATGTCGACACCACGTGGAAGTTCAGGGAAATGATCGAATTTCGTGAAAAAATAGTCAAAGAATATGGTTTGGATCTCCTCGTTCATATTAATCCCGATGGCGTTGAACAAGGCGTAGGCCCCTTTACTCATGGTTCTGCCCTGCATACCGACATCATGAAAACCGAGGGCCTTAAACAAGCGCTGAACCAATATAAATTTGATGCAGCCTTTGGCGGGGCTCGCCGCGACGAAGAAGCGTCCCGCGCAAAAGAGCGTATTTTCTCCTTTCGAACTGAGACCCATCGCTGGGACCCGAAAAATCAACGGCCTGAGCTTTGGAATACCTATAATGCCCGCGTAAAACCGGGCGAAAGTATTCGGGCCTTCCCGCTTTCAAATTGGACCGAGCTGGATATCTGGCAATATATCTATCTTGAAGATATTCCAATTGTACCGCTGTATTTTGCGAAAGAACGCCCCGTGGTGGAGCGTGATGGTATGCTGATTATGGTGGACGATGACAGAATGCCACTTAATGAAGGGGAAGTGCCGGACATGAAATCTGTCCGCTTTCGCACACTTGGCTGTTACCCACTGACCGGCGCAGTTGAATCCACAGCGGCAACTCTGCCCGAAATTATTCAGGAAATGCTGGTTGCCCGCACATCCGAACGACAAGGCCGTATGATCGATAAGGATCAATCCGGCTCTATGGAACGCAAAAAACAAGAGGGCTACTTCTAATGAAAGCTCATCTGGACCAAAATCACGGCGACATTGAAGCCTATCTTAAATCTCAGGAAGAGAAAGGGATGCTTCGCTTCATCACCTGCGGCAGTGTTGATGACGGAAAAAGCACTCTGATTGGACGATTGCTCTGGGATTCAAAAATGCTGTTTGAAGATCAGTTGGCAACCCTCGCCTCAGAAAGTAAACGGGTCGGCACACAAGGTGGTAATATCGACTACGCTCTTCTTATGGACGGGTTGCAGGCGGAGCGTGAGCAAGGCATTACAATTGATGTCGCCTATCGTTTCTTCGCGACCGACAAAAAGAAATTTATCGTCGCAGACACCCCTGGCCATGAACAATATACCCGAAATATGGTGACAGGGGCTTCGACTGCAGACCTTGCTGTTATCCTGATTGATGCCCGCAAAGGGATCCTCACTCAAACCATGCGGCACAGTTTTTTAGTCTCCCTGCTGGGGATTAAACACATTATCCTCGCGATCAATAAAATGGATCTGGTCGCCTATGACGAAAAAGTCTTTAAAGAAATTGAAACAGCGTACCTCAAATTTGCTGAGCAATTAGCATTCGAGACCATAACCCCAATCCCCTTATCGGCCCTGAACGGCGACAACGTCATCAGCCATAGTGAAAACACGCCCTGGTACACGGGACCAACTTTGATCTCGCACCTTGAAGCGGTAGAGGTTGATGAAGATCTTGCAGCGAAACCCTTTCGCTTGCCAGTACAATGGGTCAATCGACCAAATCTAGACTTTCGCGGATACTCCGGGACAATTGCCAGCGGGATCATTCGCAAAGGCGACGGTATTGTTGAACCAGCCTCGGGTCAAACCAGTACCGTGAAAGAAATTGTGACGTTTGATGGAAACCTCGATGAAGCGGTTGCTGGTCAGGCCGTTACCCTGACGCTAAACGATGAAATTGATATCAGCCGCGGTGATACGTTATGCGCATTACAAAAAAGGCCTGCTACCGCCGATCAGTTTGAAGCTAAACTCGTCTGGATGAGTGATGAGGCCCTCCTACCAAGCCGAAATTATATCATCAAGCTTGGTACCACGACCACAAGCGCACGGGTCACCGCCCTCAAGTACAAAATCAATGTCAACACATTGGAACATACCGCGGCAACAACTTTACAGCTAAACGAAATCGGTGTTTGTAATTTCGCATTGGACAAAGCTATTTCTTTCGATCCTTATCTGGAGAACCGAAAAACAGGCTCCTTTATTCTGATTGATCGCTTTACAAATGCAACAGTTGGCGCCGGTGTTATCGATTTCGCCCTGCGGCGGGCCGATAACATCCACTGGCAGTCCGTGGATATCCATAAAGAAGCCCGGTCAGCCCAAAAAGGGCAGAAGTCTGCCGCCCTTTGGTTTACTGGACTATCTGGATCAGGAAAATCTACTATTGCCAATCAGTTAGAGAAAAAACTTCATGCAATGGGCAAGCACACATACCTGCTGGATGGTGACAATGTGCGGCACGGCTTGAACAAAGACCTTGGCTTTACCGACGCAGATCGTGTCGAAAATATTCGCAGAGTTGGCGAAACGGCAAAACTCTTTGTTGATGCTGGTCTCATTACACTCGTTTCCTTCATTTCTCCGTTTAGAAGTGAACGTCAGATGGCGCGAGGCCTGCTTGATGAAGGTGAATTTTTAGAAGTGTTTGTTGATACGCCTCTAGCGGTATGCGAAGAGCGGGATATCAAAGGTCTGTACGCCAAAGCGAGAGCCGGTGAGATTAAAAACTTTACGGGTATTGATTCAGCCTATGAAGAACCCGAAAACGCAGAAATCATCATCGATGGCGCCAATACAGACGCCGAAGATGCCGCTGATGAGATTATAAAAATTCTGGCTGAAAAAGGCATGATCTAGCGTTAATCAGGCGGCAGTTTTCTGCCGCCTGACTTTTTGCTTACTTGATCAGCGATTTCAAATACTCACCATATCCGCTTTTCAAAAGCGGCTCTGCCAATGCAGCAAGCTGATCAGCTGTGATATACCCTTTTTCAAAAGCAATTTCTTCCGGACAGGCTATCTTCAAACCTTGGCGTTTTTCAATGGTCTGAACAAACGAAGATGCTTCCATCAAATTATCGTGGGTTCCCGTATCCAGCCAGGCACTGCCCCGACCCAGAAACTCCATTTGCAGCTGCCCCTGCTCAAGATACAAACGGTTCAGATCTGTGATCTCAAGCTCACCGCGAGCACTTGGTTTTAGAGATTTGGCAAGATCGACAACTTGATTATCGTAAAAATACAAACCCGTTATCGCAAAGTTGGATTTTGGATTTTCAGGCTTCTCTTCCACGCCGATGACCCGGCCTGTCGCATCAAATTCAGCAACGCCATATGCTTTGGGGTCTGACACATGATATCCAAAGACAGTCGCTCCCTTTTCACGCGACGCCGCATTTGCCAATAATCGGCTAAACTGGGAGGCGTAGAAGATATTATCGCCAAGGATCAGGATTGACGGATCATTGCCAATGTGTCGCTCGCCGATCAGGAAAGCCTGTGCCAGACCATCAGGAGAGGGCTGCGCTTCATAACTCAGGTTCATCCCCCACTTTGATCCATCGCCCAGCAAACGTACGAACAAGGACTGCTCTTCAGGTGTTGTAATGATCAGGACGTCGCGAACCCCAGCCAGCATTAAAGTGGTCAAAGGGTAATAGATCATCGGCTTGTCGTAAATTGGCATCAACTGCTTGCTGACCCCAAGTGTCAGTGGATGCAACCGCGAACCGGTTCCCCCTGCCAGAATAATTCCCTTATGCGCCATACTTTAAGTCCCCCTCTAAATTCACTTCCGTCTTTACCCGAAAATAAAACACAAGTGTTAGAATTTAATGTCATCTAGCCTAGTTTCAACATTAAACAGTGTTGAAAGAATGGTGTATCCAATATCTAATAAGAAGATCTTAAAACGGTGAAAGATTGTGAATGCAACAAGTCATAAACTGGTTAATGCAGGAAGGCCGCCTGCAAAATGATGTTTTATCTTTTGTCAGCGGCCTCTATTTAGAGCTTAACAAAGCAGGCATTCCAGTTTGTCGTGGCCGCATTGGCTTTAAAACCATTCACCCACAGCTCGATATATGGTCCTATGTCTGGAGCCGTGACAAGGGAGAGACTATCGAATGGGGCGGCGAGCATGGCATCCGAGAATCTGCCAGCTATTATGGCAGTCCTGCCCAATGGGTTCATACCCACAAGAAACCATTTCGAAGACGTCTTGACGAACTTGACCCTGAGACAGATCACAGCATCTTATTTGAACAACATGAACAGGGTTTGATTGATTATCTGATGCTGCCAATGCGTTTTATGGACGCCTCTATTCCGGTGATTACTTTCGTGACAGATGAGCAGGCCGGCTTCAGTGATGAAGAAGTCAGCTTTCTTATCAAACTTTCAGATTATATCGCCCCAATTATTGAAGTTCACGCCTTCCGCAAGGTTGCCGTCACGCTTCTGGATACATATGTCGGTCATCGATCGGGAGAAAGGGTTCTACAAGGCCATATACAAAGAGGCGACGGCGAAGAAATTGAGGCAGCGATATGGTTTTGCGACCTTAGAAACTTCACTGAACTCAGCACCCGGTTACCGGAAACTGAATTGTTTGATTTACTGAACGAATATTTCCAAATTATAAGCGACAGTATTTCAGAAGGTCAGGGCGAGATTTTGAAATTTATTGGGGACGCTGTTCTTGCCGTATTTCCAACAGATGAAATTCGAACAAAAGAAGACACGTGTTGCGCGGCGCTTAAAGCCGCTCAATCAGCCTTAATAGCGACTGAAAAGCGTAATAAAACTGCGGATGACGCTTCACGTTCAGAATTCAAATTTGGAATAGGTTTGCATTTTGGCAAGGCAATGTACGGAAATGTCGGCTCTAACACACGTTTGGATTTCACGGTAATTGGAAGCGCTGTCAACCTGGCGGCACGCATTGAAACCCTGACCAAAACCGAAGAAAAAGATCTTCTTTTTTCCAGTGACTTCGCCCATGCCATCGATACGACATCTATAAAAATCGGAGAGTTCCAATTTAAAGGAATGCGGGAATTAGCATCTGTATATCAACTGGATTAAGTGGATACTTTTTGCAAAATCATCGTTCCAGTCATCAAATCCAGATGCGCCCCACCCCCGTTTTTAAAGACGGTTATATCATTATCCGTCTGACGCCCCGTCATTCCATTACATAAATCATGGAAATCACCCAAAACATCTAACTTGGATAAGGTGCCGTTTGCCATGGGCATCATCAGTTCGCCAATTTCGCCAATGGTTGTTTCGCGCGCATCCACGAACAGCCGTCCTTTTGCCATCAGATTGTCATCCGCCTCTCGCATGTCCGGACGATATGCACCGATTAAATCCACATGGGTCCCCGCAGTCACCCAATCCCCTTTTAGGATCGGCTCTTTTGCCATCGTCGCCGTTGAAATGATATCCGCAGCCTTGACAGCAGCTTCAAGATCCGTTGCGACAGAGACGTTAAATCCTTCCATTTTAAGTTCCGAAACCAGCTTTTCAGCTTTATCTGGATTCCGGTTCCAAATCGTAAAGCTTTCCAGATCCGGAAAAATCTCGCGGTAAGCCTGCAATAATGATTTTGCAACTGTGCCCGCGCCAATCACCAGATAAGATTTTGCGTCTTTGCGCGCCAGTAATCTCGCCCCCAAGACACTATCGCCAGCCGTTTTCCATTTTGTGACAAGCGGGCCATCGATCACAGACTTCAGCGCCCCATTTTTGCTGTCAAACACCAACATCGCCCCTTGAACAGAGGGTTCAGCAGGTGTTTTCGATGAGTTTTCTGGAAATACAGTTACGGACTTCAGGGCAATGCCGACGCCATCAATCCACGCTCCGCGGGACAAAAGGCTTTTGTCTGCTTTGCTAAGCAGAAGATCCCCGATCTCGGCCTTGCCATATTTGTGACCCTGCTCAATCGCATTAGCGGTTTCCGTCCAATTGAGAATTGGATCGGCATCTTCGAATGATATGAACTGCATATTCTACCCCGGTGATCAATTTTATCGCCAGCCTAATCACTTCAAATAACCAGAGCAAGCCTGCAGGGTTTATTTACGCGATAGATATTCTTTCCAATGGCGATCAGCATCTTTGATCCGCTCATCAATCCCGGTTGATTGCCAGCGATCTTTTCCCGCCTGATGCCCAAAGAAATACAGCTTATTTTTATGAATAAGCCACACACCCGGATCAACATCGGCAATATTGCCAAGGCTCATCTGGTTAGAACAGTATCCCCCATATTGCGGCGCATATTTTTCAGGGTTCACTTTAAATAGGTCCCGGCTTTTGGAATCTGCAAAATACCATTGTACGCCTTTCCATTCGAACGCAAACTGCGCATCGCCTTTTACGGGCTGGGCATGCGCAAAATATCCAGCGCTATCGTAGCCTTTAAGCGCAGTATCATCAAAATACCCGGTATTAATTTCTTCGAACGCAAAGGCAGGTGAAGACAACACCACACCTGCCAATATAATCAAAACCCGCAAACCCATGACCGCTCTCCCGTATATCCGTTTATACAATTGCGGATGACGGGCAGAGTGTTAAATCACTTTTCCGTTAAGCCAGATCGGGGGCCTTTTATCGAACCCGATCATAACTCAGGTTAGACGCGAGCCAGCGTTCGGCCTGCTCAACACTCACATTTTTGCGTTTCGCATAATCTTCGACCTGATCCTTGGACACCTTGCCCACCCCAAAATAACGCGCTTCAGGATGCGAGAAGTAATAGCCGGATACAGACGAGGCTGGCATCATGGCAAAGCCTTCCGTCAAATAAGCGCCTATTTTACTTTCGATATCCAGCAACTCAAACAACCCTACTTTTTCAGAATGATCCGGACAGGCTGGATAACCGGGGGCCGGACGAATGCCCCGATATTGTTCTTTGATCAAATCCGTATTGTTAAGCTGCTCGTCCTTTGCGTAACCCCAAAAATCTTTTCGAACCTGCTCATGCATATACTCCGCAGTCGCTTCCGCAAATCGGTCTGCAAGCGCTTTAAGCAAAATGCTGCTGTAGTCGTCATGGGTTTTGTCAAACTCGGCCAGCTTATCCTCAATACCAAGGCCACCTGTCACCATGAAGCACCCAATATAATCGGGGATTTTCATATCCTCAGGTGCGATATAATCCGCCAGTGAATAGTTCGCCCGGGAATTTGACCTATTCATCTGCTGGCGCAGAAAATGGAATTTATGAATAACTTCCGTGCGGCTTTCATCTTTGTATAAAACAACGTCATCGCCAATACGGGCTGCCGGAAAGAAGCCAACAACGGCTTTAATCGTCAGCCATTTCTCAGCGATGATCCGCTTCAACATCGTTTGCGCATCATTGTAAAGTTCGGTTGCGGTCTCTCCGACGACCTTATCTTCAAGAATTTTTGGAAAATGCCCGGCCAGTTCCCAAGTTCTAAAGAAGGGGGACCAGTCAAAATACTCCAGAACAACGGCTGGATCGATATCGTCAAACTGACGCACGCCCGTAAATGTTGGCACAGGAGGTAGATAACCCTCCCATTTTATCGCGGCTGCATTTTTCCGCGCATCCTCAATGCTCGCTTGCGCTTCGGGTTTGGCTTTTTTGTAATAGTTTTCGCGAACAACTTCATATTCCGCTTTAATATCACTCACCAATTTCTCCCGGTTATCCCGGCTGATCAATTGGGTCGCAAAACCAACCGCGCGTGACGCATCCGTCACGTAGATTGTTGTTCCCGCGTAATTTGGTGCAATTTTCAATGCCGTATGAACCTTGGAGGTTGTAGCACCGCCAATGAGCAAAGGTGTTTTGAAATCATCGCGCTGCATTTCGGCCGCGACCGTCGCCATTTCTTCCAATGACGGCGTAATCAATCCACTCAGACCAATAATATCAACATTTTCGGCCTTGGCTGTTTCCAAAATGCGGCTGTAGGGAACCATTACCCCCAAGTCAATCACTTCAAAGTTATTACACTGCAGAACAACACCCACAATATTTTTACCAATGTCGTGAACATCGCCCTTCACTGTTGCCAGAAGAATTTTCCCTTTTGTATCCGGTTCAGTGCTACCTGCTTTTTCCTCTTCGATAAAGGGAAGCAGATAAGCAACAGCCTGTTTCATAACCCGGGCGCTTTTCACCACCTGAGGCAGGAACATTTTACCTGATCCAAACAGGTCGCCAACCACATTCATGCCGTCCATCAAAGGCCCTTCGATGACCTCGATAGGGCGTTCAAATTGAAGGCGGGCTTCTTCGGTATCCTCTACAATAAATTCAGATATCCCCTTAACCAGCGAATGCGAAAGCCGCTCGCCTACGGTTCCCTGCCGCCAACTGTCATCCTGCACTTTTCCCGTGGCCTGCCCGACAGCTTCTTCGGCGACTTCCAGCAAACGCTCGGTCGCATCCTCGCGGCGATTTAGAACCGCATCCTCAATCCGATCGCGTAGTTTTTCTGGAATATCTGAATAAACAGCCAATTGCCCGGCATTTACAATGCCCATATCCATTCCCGCTTTCACCGCGTGATACAGGAACACGGCATGCATCGCCTCGCGCATGGCGTTATTACCACGCAAGGAGAAGGACATGTTACTTACGCCACCACTCACCTTGGCATAAGGGAGGTTCTCTTTAATATAGGATGTTGCTTTGATGTAATCGTTTGAGAAGTTGCTATGCTCATCAATCCCGGTTGCAATGGGGAAAATGTTTGGATCAAAAATGATATCCTGCGGCGGGAAATCCACCTCTTCGGTTAAAATCTTATACGACTTGGTGCAGATTTCGACCATACGATCATAACTGTCGGCCTGACCATCCTCATCAAAGGCCATCACAATTGCCGCGGCGCCATAACGCCGGATCTCTCTGGCATGGCGCACGAATTCGTCTTTTCCCTCTTTCAGGGAAATTGAATTCACAACGCCTTTACCCTGAACCGTTTTAAGGCCAGCCTGCAATACCGCCCATTTAGAGCTATCGATCATAATCGGAACACGGCTGATATCAGGCTCGGACGCAATCAGCTTAAGGAAGGTCGGCATTGCCGTTTCCGCCTCCAGCATCGCATCGTCCATGTTTACGTCAACAACCTGTGCCCCGTTCTCCACCTGATCCCGCGCGACGCTCAATGCGGCGTCAAACTCGCTGTTCATAATCAATTTTTTAAATTTGGCCGAACCGGCAACGTTCGTCCGCTCACCGACATTCACAAAGCCGACCGTATCATTCAGATACAACGGCTCAAGCCCGCTTAACCGGCACAATGTATCTTTTTCGGGGATTTGGCGTGGAGACTGTATAGAAACCGCGTCAGCGATCGCTTTAATATGTTCTGGACGGGTACCGCAGCAACCACCGACGATGTTCACCAAGCCGCTTTGGGCAAATTCACCCAGCATTTCAGCCATATACGCAGGCGTATCATCATATTCGCCCAGTTCGTTCGGCAAACCCGCATTTGGATGGACGCTAACCCCGGTATCCGCAATCGCTGCGACGGCTTGAACGTGCGGGCGCAAATCTTTGGCTCCAAGCGCACAGTTAAAACCGATAGAAATCGGCTTAACATGTGAAATTGAAGCCCAAAAAGCTTCCGCAGTTTGCCCCGACAAGGTACGGCCAGATGCGTCGGTAATAGTGCCAGAGACCATCACGGGATAGCGCACACCAACTTCATCGAAATAGCTCAGTACCGCATAGATTGCGGCTTTGCAGTTCAGCGTATCAAATACAGTTTCAATTAAGATGATATCAGCGCCACCATCAATCAGACCCCGTAGATTTTCATCATAGGCTTCAACAAGCTGATCAAAGGTTATATTTCGATAGCCCGGATCGTTGACATCCGGAGAAATAGAGGCAGTTCTGTTGGTCGGTCCGAGAACACCTGCAACAAAACGTGGTTTTTCAGGAGTTTTTGCTGTCCATTTATCCGCAACTTTCCGCGCCAGGGCCGCACTTTCCTTGTTCAGGCGATAAACCTGATCTTCAAGGTGATAATCGGCTTGCGCAATTCTTGTTCCACTAAACGTATTGGTTTCAAGAATATCTGAACCTGCCGCCAGAAACTGGTCATGAATATCCTCAATGACATCCGGGCGAGAAAGCGTTAGCAAATCACTGTTGCCTTTAAGGTCAACTCCGCTCTCTTTAAATTCAGCGCCCCTATAATCCTCTTCGGTAAGCGTGAAGGTCTGAATCATGGTTCCCATCGCGCCATCAAGCACCAAGATCCTTTTCTTAAGGGCTTCTTCAATCGCGATATAACTTTGGGACTTTTTCATGGAGGTAATACCAATTTCAATTAAACAGATGATGAAATGAACAGGTTTGAACTACTCAGAAACAAGCTTTGGGCGAACACCCATCGAATGGCAGACGGCATACACCAGATCTGCACGGTTCAAGGTGTAAAAATGAAAATCCGTTACACCCGCTTTTTGCAAAATCCGGCATTGCTCCGATGCCACCATCGAAGCAACCAGCTTACGAGTGGCGGGGTCATCTTCAATACCTTCAAACAAATGTGTCAACCAAGCCGGAACCTGCATTCCGCATTGGGCACTAAATTTTTTAATATTTGAATAACTCGTCACCGGCAAAATGCCGGGAATAATCGGAATGTTAATGCCTTGTGCGGCCGCTCTATCCAAAAACCTGAGATAAGTCTCGGGATCGAAAAAGAACTGTGTGATCGCCCGCGTCGCGCCTGCATCCATTTTCCGCTTCAGATACTCAAGGTCTGATAAAGAGGAAGCCGCTTCTGGATGAATCTCAGGGTAACACCCCACACTAATTTCAAAATCATGCATTTTCCGAAGATGCGAAATCAGTTCAACAGAACCGGCAAAGCCATCTTTTCGGGCAACGAAGGCACTTTCACCCTCTGGCGGATCTCCGCGCAAGGCAACAATGTGTTTAACACCGCTTTCCCAATAGGAATTAGCGATCTCTTCAATTTCTGCAACAGAAGCCCCAACGCAAGTCAAATGTGCAGCAGGCTTCATCGTCGTTTCATTTCGAATTCTGGATACGGCCTCATGGGTGCGCTCGCGCGTTGTCCCGCCAGCACCATAGGTCACCGAGACAAACGACGGGTCAAGTGGCTCCAGCCGTTTCACGGTTTTCCATAAATTTTCTGCCATTTGGTCTGTTTTTGGCGGAAAAAATTCAAACGATACCTTGAGCGGTGGTCTGCCCCCTACCTGCAACGGCGCACTACGCTCTTGATCCTGAAGCGTTTTTACGGACAAAGACATTACTTAACTCCTTGAATGTCTGCAGATGTATTCAACTCTGCTGACCAAATATTAACGGTAAGGGGATCCCCTTTAAGGATCTGTGTTTTTAAATTTGAAAAGCCAGTATTGAGACATAACTGCTCTATCTCATGAACATCAAATCCCAGCTGCAAGTGAGCGTGATCTTCTTTTAAAGATTTGACATTATGCGGTGCGAAATCAACCAAAAGCAGTAGCCCTCCGGGGCGCAATACCCTTTTTGCCTCTTCCAAAACGCCTTTGGGTCGCTCTGCATAATGCAGGACTTGATGCACGATCACACAGTCCTGAGATTGATTGGTGAATGGCAGCGTATACATATCGCCAAGACGCACCTGACAATTGCGAAGATCTTTTTCTTCAATTTTAGCGCGGGCATAGGCAAGCATTTCGCGGCTATTATCGACACCGATTGCGTGCTCCACATGCCCCGCGAATACTTCTAGAATACGTCCAGTGCCTGTACCAATATCCAACAAATCAACTAATTTGTCTGCATGCTGCTCTTTGTAAGAACCGAGCAGCTTCAAAAGAGCGGTTTCAACTTCTACATCATCGACATGAAGCGACCGAATCTCGTCCCAGCGGGACGCATTTTCTTTAAAATATTCCAGGGCAGCATCACTTCTGGCCTGCTTAATTGCATCCAGTCGCTCCAGATCTCGCGCAATAACCGGATCACTTTCTTGCGATAAGTCCACAAGATAACGGGCAAGCAGCGAGTTTTCACCCTTAGAAGCCAACCGATAAAAGACCCAGCTTCCTTCTTGAAAACGATCCAGTAAACCGGCGTCACACAACAGTTTCAAATGCCGCGACACACGAGGCTGACTCTGGCCAAGCACTTGTATAATCTCACTTACGGTCAGTTCCGCGTGGCCACACAGCACCAGTAGACGCATCCGCGTCTCTTCACCTGCCGCCCTTAAACCTTGTAAAAGATGTTCCATATCCCACCAAATCAACTAAGCAAAATGATATAAACATATATTTATATCTTTGTACAGAAATTAGTAGCGACTTTTTCGCAACACCATTTTGGAAACATAAAGGCTCAAAAGACTCTCACTAGTCATTGAATATTGCCTATGTTAAAAATTGTCGGATATGCGTATTCTGTGTTAGTTCGTTTTTCGAACCGTAGTGTGGGTATAGATTTTTTGTCACGTTAAAGACTTCTGTAACTATTGTTGTGTTTGTTTGAATATTCAGATTTGGAAGTCAATAATGAGCTTGGGGATAAAATGATTTCATTAAAGTTCAAATCAAAATTGATGAACGGATGTTTTGCTGTTGCTTTGGCAGGCTTTCTTGGTGCCTGTGCAACACCTCCAGGTCAAGACAGCGCGCAAGTCATGAACACAGAGGTAAATGATCCTCTTGAGCCAATGAACCGCTATTTCCATGACGTCAACCAAGCCGTTGACGCGTTGGCCCTACGCCCGGTTTCGCACATTTACCGCGATGCTGTTCCCGATGGCGTTCGCGATAGCGTCAGTAACTTTCTGACGAACCTATCACAACCAATCTATTTCATTAATAATATTGCCCAAGGCGACTTGGATGGCGCTGGCGATAACATGGGCGCTTTCTTTACAAACACACTACTGGGTTTCGGTGGACTGTTTGATATTGCGCAGCTTGATACAGACAGAGAAGACCTCGGCCAGACTTTCGCAGTTTGGGGCATTGGTGAAGGCCCTTACTTAGTATTGCCTGTCCTTGGCCCTAACACCACACGCGAAGCGGTTGGTATTGTTGGCGAACATTTCATCGATCCCGCCAATCTAGTTGCTCGCAATCATGACATTGATCATTTCGAAATTATGCGCGGCACTGCTAGAGCTATCGATTTCCGCTCCAAATCTTTGGATTCGCTTGATGAAATTGAAAAGAATTCAATTGATTTCTATGCTGCCATTCGCAGTCTTTATCGACAGAATCGTAAAAACATGATTCTGGACGGCAGCGAAGAGAACACACCACTTCCAGATATTTCCTTTGAACAGGACGATGACAAGCCACGGCTTGATCAAGTCTCACAACTGTTTGAAGATGATAACAGCACGGAAAAGAAGGCCTCTAAAGTCAAAAACTAGGCCGGAGCATTATACTTGCAGATGATCAAAAAAACACTACAGGCCGTTGCGGTAACGAGTTCGCTTTTTGCGGTCGCTACAATCGCACCTTTGTCTGTTTCCGCAGCCTATGCTGCGGAACTGAACGAGAAATCAGCATTAAAGCTTGTAGAAGGACTTGGTCAGGAAGCTGTTCAGTTACTGGCGTCCAAAGATCTTTCTACCGCAGAAAAGCAGCGGAACTTCACGGCTCTAATTGACCGTGACTTTGATATGAAGGTTATTGGCCGCTTTGTATTGGGTAAAAACTGGCGTACTGCAACGGACAGTGAGAAATCCGAGTATCTTGAACTCTTCAAGAAGTACATTATCAACACCTACCAAAAGCGGATTGGCGAATATTCCGGTGAAAACCTTGATATTGTGAAAGCCAAACCGCTGAATGACAAAGAGTTTCTGGTAAACTCCGTTATTGTTCGCCCTAAAGGCCCAAAAATTCAACTTGATTGGCGCGTCCGTAAATCAAAATCTGGCGAATTGAAGATCATTGATATCATTGTCGAAAATGTCAGCATGGCGCTTACACATCGCGATGAATTTTCAAGTGTCATTAGCCAAAATGGCGGCAAAGTTGAAGGTTTGCTTCAAAAGCTCCGCGATCACACGGCAACTTCCACTAACTAAAACAACCGCTGTCAAATTGATCTGATTGAGAAGAGTTTAACTCTTCTCAAAGCAGTATCCTACAGCACGAACGGTCCGAATGAGGTCAACCTCTTCATTATCGTTCAATGCCTTGCGCAGACGTCGGATATGAACGTCCACCGTTCTATCTTCAACATACACGCCCTGCCCCCAGACTCCGTCTAGCAGCTGCTCACGGGTCAAAACACGGCCCGCACGCTCCATAAAGAATTTGAGTAGCTTAAATTCTGTTGGCCCCAAATGAAGATTACGACCGCCACGGCTTACTTTATACGCAACAAGATCCAATGTAACGTCCGCGACTGAAATCGTATCCTGGCCCAAATTCGGGTTATGCCGCCGCAAAACGGCGCGAATACGGGCCATTAGCTCCGCTGGCGAAAAAGGCTTTGAAACATAATCATCTGCCCCAACGTCCAGCCCCCGTACCCGGTCTGTCTCCTCTGCTCGCGCTGTGATCATAATAACGGGAAGGTTACGAAATTCCTGATCACGCCGTAAGCGACGGCAGATTTCAATGCCGGACAGCTTTGGTAACATCCAATCGAGCAAAACCATATCGGGTTTCTGTTCTTCAATGCTGAGCATTGCTTCTTCACCATCGGTGGCAGAAGTCACCTGAAAGCCTTCGCTCTCCAGATTGTACCTAAGGAGTTCCACCATTGAGGGTTCGTCTTCTACAATTAATATATTCATCTACCTACGCCTTGTCGCCGGATAGCAATTCATCACTATCAAGCATCGTCATACTTGTCTTGTCACCTTTTGGACGTGGTTCTGTCGGGGCTTCCCCCTCCACCTCATACATAATGATTTCGGCGATATTGGTCATATGATCTCCCATACGTTCGATATTTTTCGCCATAAAAATCAAATGAGTACATCCGGTAATACTTCTTGGATCTTCCATCATATAAGTCAGCAACTCACGAAACATACTGTTGTAAAGCTGGTCGACTTCCTGATCCCGATGCCACACTTCACGGGCTAGAACGGAATCTCCTTGCGCATAGGCGCTCAACGTATCATGGATCATTCGGCGAACGAGGTCGCTCATCCGCGGAACCGTCGAAACGGGCCCAAGCACAGGGGCCTGATTCAATGCAATAACGCGCTTGGCCATATTTGCAGAGTAATCGGCAACCCGCTCTAAAATAGACGCAATTTTTAACCCAGAAATCACAAGACGAAGATCGGCCGCCACCGGGTTTCTAAGGGCGAGCAGACGAATTGCCATTGCATCAATATTTTTCTCAAGCTCGTCAATTTCTTTATCGCCGTTAATTACAGTCTGCGCCAATTCTGAATTGCGCTCGACCAAGGCTTTTGTCGCTGCTTCCAGTTGAGATTCTGCAAGTCCGCCCATCTGGACAATGGTATTACGCACTTCCTGCAAGTCTTCATCAAACGACCTGACGATATGTCCTGAACCATTCATTTCATAAATCCTCTAAATTGCCGGCACGTTAGCCGAACCGACCCGTAATATAGCCTTGGGTGCGTTCATCACTTGGGCTTGTGAAGAGTTTTTCTGTATCCCCAACTTCAACGATCTCACCCATGTGGAAGAAAGCTGTTTTTTGCGAAATACGCGCAGCCTGCTGCATGGAATGGGTTACGATCACAATCGTGTAGTTATTTCGAAGATCCTCAATCAACTCTTCCACTTTTGCTGTTGCAATAGGGTCGAGCGCTGAACAGGGCTCATCCATCAGGATAATTTCTGGCTGCACGGCGAGTGCCCTTGCAATACACAAACGCTGTTGCTGACCACCGGAAAGACCTGTCCCCGATGAATGCAGCCGGTCACGCACTTCGGCCAGTAACCCTGCTTTTTCAAGGCTGGATAAGACGATCTCATCAAGATCATCCTTGCTGCGTGCTAATCCGTGAATACGGGGCGCATAAGCCACATTATCATAAATTGATTTAGGGAACGGATTTGGTTTTTGAAACACCATACCAACCCGAGCCCGTAACAGGACCTCATCTACTTTGGGAGAATAAATATCCTGCCCATCAAGTGTTATTGTACCTTCAACCCGGCAACCGTCCACTGTATCGTTCATACGGTTCAAGCACCGCAGGAAAGTTGACTTACCGCAACCTGAAGGACCGATCAGAGACGTGATCTGGTTTTTCAGGATATCAAGGCTAACACCGTTCAGTGCCTTTTTATCTCCATAGTAAACACTTACATCACGTGCGGAGATTGTTGCCTTGGTTTCAGCGACTTCTGGTTTTTCTACATCTGCCAGCATTTGCATTTCCAACTTCCTTCTACCAACGACGTTCGAATTTTTTACGAAGAACGACCGCGATTGCGTTCATAATGACCAGGAAGCCAAGCAATACAAGAATAGCTCCTGACGTTTTTTCAACAAAGGCACGCTCTGGGCTGTCGGCCCAAAGGAAAACCTGCACGGGAAGAACCGTTGCCGGATCCATTACAGCTCCCGGGATATCAACGATAAAGGCGACCATGCCGATCATCAAAAGGGGTGCTGTCTCTCCCAAAGCCTGAGACAAGCCGATAATCGTACCCGTCATAATTCCGGGCATGGAAAGCGGCAAAACATGATGGAACACACTTTGCTGCTTTGATGCCCCCAAACCAAGCGCGGCATTTCGAATACTATCTGGGACAGCACGGATCGAAGCGCGTGCTGCGATAATAATTGTTGGCAGGGTCATCAAGGCAAGCGTCAATCCGCCGACGATGGGGGCCGATCGGGGTAAATGAGCGACATTCAGAAACAGCGCCAACCCCAGCAGCCCAAAGACGATGGAGGGAACCGCCGCCAAGTTATTGATATTTACCTCAATCAAGTCTGTAATTTTGTTCTTGGGTGCAAATTCTTCAAGATAGATTGCCGACATCACCGCAATTGGGAAGGAGATCAAGAACGTTGTTAAAAGTGTATAGAACGATCCAACAATTGCGCCCCAGATCCCGGCCATTTCTGGCTCCCGGCTATCACCACCCGTGAAGAAACGACTGTTAAATTTAATCTCAACTGCACCTTTAGCGTCCAACTGATCAAACCAACCCATTTCAGTATCTTTGACACGTCGATCCCCTTCAGGCACATCCCGCAGAATATATCCCTTGTTGAGCATGTCGAGATCATCATTTGCCGTGAGCGCCACAGGAAGCGTTTGTCCAATCAGGTCAGGATTAGCGATAACCATTTCCCGAAGTTCATTCGCCGCGCCCTTACTCAAGACCGAGAACAACCCTCTAAGTTCTTTGCGAGACGTGACCTCTGGAAATTCTGTCTGCAAGGTATCGCGAATAATTGATCCATAAGACGCACTGCGTAAATCATCCAAAGTCCGGGTGCCTTTAGGATCAATCACTTTTTCATCGAAATGAACTGGCAGTGTAATCGTCGTATATACAAAGGCAGAATACCCTTTGCTAACAATGCTGAAGAACAGCGTGGCCAACAAGGCAAGGGCAATCCAAATCGCACTCAGTCCAAGCCGACGAAAGGTTTTTTCAGATCTGCGCCGGCGTAATAAATTTGGAGAGTCCTGATCTTCGCGGAACAGCGACTTCTTTGGCAAGTTGGCTGTATCAGTCATATTTTTCTCTATATTTACGAACGACGATCAATGCGATCACATTCAGGCAAAGTGTAATAAGGAACAAAACAAGTGCCAGCGCAAATGCAGCCAGTGTTTTGGCACTATCAAATTCTTGGTCACCGACCAGCAAACCGACAATTTGCACGGTTACTGTCGTCACGGATTCAAGAGGGTTGATCGTCAGGTTGGCACCAAATCCGGCAGCCATCACAACAATCATCGTCTCTCCAATGGCCCGGCTTACCGCCAATAGGACTGCGCCAACAATGCCTGGAAGTGCCGCGGGAATAATAACTTTACGTACCGTTTCAGACTTTGTCGCGCCAAGGCCATAAGAGGCATCTCGAAGGCTTTGCGGAACCGCCATAATAATATCGTCACTCAATGAGGAGATGAACGGTATGATCATCATTCCCATCACGACTCCTGCGGCCAGTGCACTTTCAGATACGATTTTGATGCCGATGGCATCACCGACATCGCGAAAGAATACGCCAACCGTCAATGCCGCAAAAAAGCCGTACACGACCGTTGGAATACCGGCCAGAATTTCAAGGATCGGCTTAACCGTCGCCCGAAATCGGTCACTCGCATATTCTGTCATGTAAATTGCACTCATTAACCCCAGCGGAATCGCAACGATCATGGCGATCAGCGTAATGAGCATGGTACCAACGAAGAGCGGTATCGCACCAAAGGCACCAGAGGAGCCAACCTGGTCTGCCCGAAGTGCCGTTTGCGGGCTCCAATTCAAACCCGTGAGAAAGTCGAGAACCGGTACTTTTTCAAAAAAGTTGACCGTTTCGAATAAGAGGGAAAAGACAATACCGATTGTTGTGAAAACCGAAATTGTCGACGCCAATAAAAGAAAGCCCAGAACAACCCGTTCGGTTGTCTTTCGCGTGCGCAGTTCAGGTGTAATTTTCCGAATTGAAAAGTACAAACCCGCAGCCGCACTAACCAGCACCAATGCCGGGAAAACAACTTTATTGATCTGAGAGGTGATTGCGCCTGTTTCATCCAGGGGGGATAGAGCAAATCCTGCCCAAAGGAGGAGGAGAGCTGCAGGTGGTATAAAGCCCCAGATGGCCACATATACCCCAAATTGCTGCGGGCGACTGCCCAATAGCTGACCACTCTTAAGCGTGGTCTGTAATGCTTTCTTTGAGCCGTACCAATATCCGGTCGCGCACATCGCAAGCAATAAAATGATCAGTGGAAGTGTACTCATATGCCGGTACTCTGTAGCCTGCTCAATAAACTAAAAACGATGAATGGGGGCCTGGAAGCCCCCATTCATTGAAAATTACATCATTTTCAAGTTTGTTAGAGAAGTCGCATCAGTCCGAACTTTCATGCGCTCTTCTTCTGACAGAGGGATAAGTCCTTTTTCTGTCAGGTAACCAAATTCACCGAAAGCATCTTCGCTTGTAAATTCAGCAATATATTCTTTAATGCCTGGAACTTTACCAACGTGAGCATTCTTAACGTAGAAGTAGAGTGAGCGAGAAATGCCGTAGTCACCTTTGGAAATATTCTCAAAAGTTGGTGCTACACCACCAATGACGCCGCCCTGAATTTGATCTGCATTTTGATCAAGGAAACTGAAACCAAACACGCCAACTGCTTCAGGTTCAGCAACAAGCTTCTGAACAATCAGGTTATCATTTTCACCAGCTTCAACATAAACGCCATCTTCACGAACGGCATGTGCAACTGCTTTAAACGCTTTCTTGTCTGATTTACGAAGTGCTTTCAAGCTTGGGAATGCTTTTGCGCCGCCTTCAAGTGCCAGCTCAGAGAATGCATCGCGCGTTCCTGATGTTGGTGGTGGGCCAAAAACTTTAATTGCAATGTTTGGCAGTGAACCGTCAATGTCGCTCCACTTTTTATAAGGATTATCAACAAGCTTTCCATCGATAGGAACCTGTTTCGCCAAAGCCTGGAAAATCTGCTTTTTAGAAAGCTTTACAGGTGCAGCTTCTTTTGAATTTGCAAGAACGATACCGTCAAAACCGACTTTAACTTCAGTGATGTCCGTGATACCGGCTTTCGCACATTTCTCAACTTCGGATTTTTTGATCCGGCGTGAGGCATTCGTAATGTCAGGGTGCTCTTCACCAACACCAGCGCAGAACAATTTCAATCCGCCGCCTGAACCAGTACTTTCAACAACAGGTGTTTTAAAGCCGCCCTTGTTACCAAAAGTTTCAGCAACAGTTGTCGAGAATGGGAATACAGTTGATGAGCCAACAATTCTGATCTGGTCACGAGCAACTGCTTGAGAAGCAATAGCCACCGTCGCAACGACAGCCAGTCCGAGAGTTTTCTTTAACACGTCAATATCTCCGTTATATCTAACGACAGTGTTGCCTGTCGATGGGCGGACATTGCCCCCTACCCATTACGCTAGTACTACAGTTAGATGACACTATTGTTACACCGGAAGAATCTGAGACTTTCCAATGGTTTCCGAAGAATTAAGTGGTAAATTAATTGCAAATACGGAGCCTTTTCCGACCACAGAGTCGATCTCCAACTGCCCCCGATGACGACTCACTATATGTTTTACAATGGCAAGCCCTAAGCCTGTCCCCCCTAATTGTCGGCTGCGATCACTGTCAACGCGATAAAATCTCTCTGTCAGTCGGGGCAGATGCTCTGTCGGTATCCCCTCCCCCTGATCAATGACTGAAATTCTCGCAAATTTTCCGACTTCTTTCAGGCGCACGGTCACTTTACTATCTTCACGGCCATATTTCAGCGCATTATCCACCAGATTGGTGAACACCTGCGTCAGCTGATCTTTCTCTCCTGCAACAGTGATCGGCTCTGAGGGAAGGTCGAGCACCAGCTCTTTGCCCAAGTCATTTGCTTTCGTTGCCAGTAAGTGAGTTACAGACTTTAAGACATCAGCAACATCGACCAGATCTAGTGGCCTGCTATGCTCGTTCATCTCGATATGTGACAGTGATAGCAGGTCATTGATAAGTTGCGACATTCGATTTGATTGCGCCTGCATCATCTCCAAAAATCGTTTTTGTGCGTTTGGATCCTTTGCCGCTGGGCCCATCAAGGTTTCAATTGCACCGATTAAAATGGCAAGCGGCGTTCTCAATTCATGGCTGGCATTGGCAATGAAATCAACGCGCATTTGCTCTGTTTTCTTCATGGCAGTCAAATCATGAAGCGTCAGAACGACACGTAAGCCTTCTAGTTCTTCTCCGTCGAAAACCACGACATTCGCCGCGATATGGCGGGAAACGTCGCCAACCATGGCAAATTCGACACGTTTTCGTTCAACTTCACCCGCAAGTGTAGCGTCCACAGCCTTAATTAGCGCAGGATTGCGAAGATAGGCGATAAGATCCCCACTGATATTTGTGCGCCCAAAGAATTCAGCCGCAGCCATATTAAACTGCACAATGCGTCTTCTATTATCTAATACTAAAATGGCATTTGGCAAAATATCAAACAGCTCTGTTGCATCTCGTTGCTGGAGTTTTGCTTCTTCCAACATTTGAGAGAGAACACGCTTATATTGCTCCATCGTTAAAAGAAAATCCGTAACCGGCAACAAGCCAGAACGATCCGCATCCCGGATAACAACATCATCCAGCGGGTTGCTCATGGCCCGGGCCATTCGATGATTAAGACCGGTTACCTCTTTCAACAACCGGTTAAAAATCAAGACAGCAGGCCCCACGGGTGTCAATGTAAGCAGCAATCCATATTCAACTGACAACAAATCTTGTGCGACCATCCAGAAAGCGACAATCCCGACAGGCAAAGTTACAACGACGATAAAAAGGATCAGCTTGCCGAGGAAGCCAGGGATATTATTCATGCGATTTCTCGAGTTTTACAGAAATGTGACAACAAAAACAGATTGTGACAGTATGATTTGCCTGCCTTACATTTTTGTGACAGCGCTGAGAGTTTCGCCTATTTCTCGATTTAAAGTCAAAGTCGCGATGGCATCAATTGGTGTTGCCTCCCGATTGAGAATAACAAGGTTCGCCCCATTTTGCCTGGCAACAACCGGTATATCCGCTGCGGGATATACGACCAGCGATGATCCGATAACAACGAATAGATCACAGTTCATTGCCTCCATTTCTGCCCGGCGCATTTCAACGATTGGCATCGCCTGGCCAAATGAAATAGTCGCAGTCTTAACTATTCCACCGCATTTTTCGCAAATCGGCAAGTGTTCATCTGGGACAAACACAGAGCGAACGGCGTCCAAACTCATCCGTGTGTGACACTCCAGACATTTTGCATAGGTCGTATTACCATGCAGCTCAATGACGTCTTCTTCGGAAACGCCTGACATTTGATGTAAACCATCGATATTTTGCGTAATAACCGAACTGACTTTACCACTTTTATATAGATCTGCGATTGTCGTATGTCCGGTATTTGGCATCGCGGCTCCAAGGACCTCTTCCATCGCGAATTTTCGGCGCCACGCTTCCCGGCGCGCATCTTCTGATGCCATAAATTCAGAAAAATCGATGGGTTTATTCTTTTCCCATAATCCGCCCGGACTCCTGAAATCAGGAATGCCCGACTCCGTGCTAATACCAGCGCCTGTAAAAAAGACAATATTCTGACTATCATCAATCAGCCGTTTCAACTGCTGCAGCTCATCCATAAACGCCTCCGATCAAATTCAGCGATTATCCCATTTCGCCATTGCCATCATCATGCGGAAACCCCTTAGTCACAGTCAAGCCTCGCAAACGTCTTTATCCGTGAGAGAGATGAAATTTCCGCAAAGGAGTTACAAACATGACCCCGGATCAAGCAAACAGAATGGTCGCAGCAACCCTTTCTGAAGCGATGGCCCATTGTAAAAGCAAGGCTATAGATGAACAAACAATGCGGACTGGTTTACTCACGATAACCATAGCCAATTTTGTGAACCGGATAGGAAAAGAGCATACCATTGAACTTTTCCGCGCCATACCCGATCAAATTCAATCGGGTATTTTTGATCGCTATATTGCTCAGGCTGCAGGGAACACCCAACCGGCACCCGCGCCTGCCCACCAACCACCAACTCAACCGGGGCCTCAGGTTCCACATTATCAATCGCCAACATTACCGCAAAATTATATTCCGCCTCAGTCGCCCCCGAACCATCCGTACCCATCCCCCTCACAATCACCACATGGGCCCCAGAACACTCAAGCTCCAGTGCCCCCCCAACCCAGACGAAGATTAAAAGGCTGATACGGTGCGCTTTTCATAAAAATTTATTCAAACTGCCCCGCTAATCTTAACCGTTTTTAAGGATGAAGCGCGTAAGGTAATCTCAATCATGTTCCTTAATTGGAAAGGGAGACCCTTATCGTGCTCCAGTTTGAAAAAATTCTGAACGCAAACAAAAAGATGCTGTTGCTGAGTACTAGCCTGGTTGTAGCAGGTTGTGGAACTGCAGCAGATAACCCCTACGATTCAACAGCCTCTGTTTCAGCTCCGGTCGTTGCGGAAACGCATATGGATGAAACCGGCGAATTTACGTTAGGCCGGATGATGCGCATGGGCGACCGCGCTTGGGGGCGCGGTGACCCTGAAACGGCTTTGCGATTTTATTCAATGGCCAGCGCCAAAAATCCTAAAGATCCAGCTCCGACGATTGCTATTGCCGAAGTTATGCGAAAAACCAAACGCACGGATGCAGCCAAAGAAATTTATCGCCAGCTGGCAAGCAAGTTTCCCAAAAATGTTGATGTCCACTCCGGACTTGGTTACACGCTCCTGACAGAAGACAAACCTTACCTTGCCGTAAAATCTTTTGAACATGCGGTTGGTCTGGACAAAACAAACGCAAGGGCGCTTGGTGGTTTGGCACTTGCCATGGACACAGCCGGTGAACATGATAAGGCACAAGAATATTATAGGCTTGCCGTTAAAGCCGACCCAAACAATCTGACGTATCAGAATAACATGGCCCTCTCTTTGGCCCTCGTCGGCCGAACAGATCAGGCAATTGCCATGTTCGAAATTATCACAGCCCATCCCAAAGCGACCGCCCGCCACAGGCAAAATTTAGCCTTGGTCTACGGAATGGCAGGAAAGTCAGCAGAAGCTTTGCGGTATTCCCGCATGGATCTAAGTGAAAATGAAGCGCGCAATAACGCGCTCTATTTTCAGGCTTTGAATGGCAATACCGACAATGCATCAGCGGCCGCCAGTGAACAGCAGGCAAGGTCCGCTGCAAAAATTGCAGCAACCAAGCGCTACCGCGATCCATCTACTAGCCGGCAACCTTATACGTTAGTCGAGGCCAAACAAGATTCAGTGGCCATCCGTACAGCGCCCGAAGCAGCCGAAGCTGCCCCAACCGCGCTGGCCTCAGCCGCGCGAATGGCAAATCTTGAAAGATTAGAGAACACGTCTCATCCTTTACATACTGTTGTTGCGACGCGCGCCGAAACTCAGGACTTATCTGTCAAGACTGACGCACCAACATCTGCTGCAGCCTCAACAACGACAACACAGCCCCCTCTTCCTGCTTATAGGTCCTCAATGACCTATGCCGCCGCACCTCGCGAAGTGCAGGACGTTATGACAAGTGGTGCGCCGCAAGTTGCTGACAACACACCAGTTGTAACAAAGGCAGACAGTTCTTTGCCTCGACAAACGGCTTCACTTGCAGATCAGAATAAAACAGCTGACTTATCTGTTCCTAAAGTAGCAGACAAAACCGCAAACTATGTGGACCCGATGGAACTTGCCACAACGATTGCCTATTCAAACGATGCGGATATGCCTGTAGCAAAACCAAGGGCTGCGACCGAGGGGCAGACAATTGCGCTGGCGGACACTCCTCTTTACTTCATACAAATTGCGTCTTTCCAATCTTTGGAAAAAGCACAAATTGCCTGGTCTCAGTTGAGTCAGAAGCACTCAGATTTACTCGACACCTATAAGCCGGTTTATACAGTCGCAGATCTGGGGGAAGAAAAAGGAACTTTCTATCGAGTTCGAATTGGTGGGTTTGCAGCTAAATCTACACCCGGTGAACTCTGTGCTGCGCTGAAGGAAAGAAACACAGATTGCTACCTTCCGCTTGTTTCAGAACAAGTTGAAATTACAGGTGAAATGCTTGCAGATCAAAAGACCAAGCATGAAAGCATCACCGCAGAAGTACCTCCATCAAAGAAGCGAAATAGCTACAACGGAGAATCCACTGCCTTTATTTCCTACTAAACACCTTCAAAGTTTAGACTTACCCAATAAAAAAGGCTGCTGAGAATATTTCAGCAGCCTTTTCTTATTCATAATTTCTACCCGAGCTTGCTTTTCCACCAAACCAGCGTTTGAGAAGCACTCTTTTCAAATTCGGGCATCGCTGCCGCAATCACATCAACCTCTTCGCATTTTTTCTCAATCTGCGCCGCCATATCTGAAAACTTTAAAGCATAGAGAGAGCCACTGGCACCTTTTAAAGAGTGGGCGACCTCCCTGATTTTGACACTATCACGGCTTTCCAGCGCCTCTTTGATATCGGATAGACCCGTTTCAAGTGTTTCCTCCGCTCTTGTCAGCAGCACTCCAACGACATCTTCACCGAGATCACCGCTCAAGGCATCTAGGTTGTCGTCATCTCCAATCTTGCTGGAAACAGTGTCAAACAAGCTCATTGCTTATGCTCCTCAGTTCCGTTCGGCCCTAATATATAGAAAAATTTATATTATAAATTCCAGAAAAACCAGAAAACTAAACTACTTAGAGCGTATTTTTCTCTCATTAAGGTGTTTTATGAAGAGAAAGCATCAATTGCCTGTAGGACAGCAGGGCCGATCAGCACGATAAACAGGGCAGGAAGAATAAAAAGGATCATGGGAACTGTCATGATCGCAGGCAAACGCGCTGCTTTTTCTTCAGCTTTCATCAACCGCTCTTCACGCATTTCCGCGGAAAGAACCCGTAAAGCAACCGCCAGCGGAGTACCATACTTCTCAGTTTGAAGCAGAGTGTTGACAAGTGTGTTCATGGACTGAAAATCAACACGTGCAGATAAGTTAGCCAGCGCTTCCTTGCGATCGGGCAGGAATCCAAGTTCGATGGATGTGAGCGCAAACTCATCCGCCAGTTCAGGGGCAGAATTCGTCACTTCGCGGCACACCCGGTCCAGTCCACTATCCAGATTTAGACCAGCTTCCGTACAAATAACCAGCAAGTCCAGACCATCTGGCAGTGATTTACGGATCTGAGCATATCGTTTGCCGATCTGATTTTTAAGGATAATCCCGGGCAAAACATACCCGACAAACGCGGCACCAATCGCCACGGCAATGCCAGCTTCTATCGTCCAGTCAAACGGATTTTTAACAACGGCATATAATAATCCTAAAACACCCAGCAATACCGGTAAGAATATTCTTGCAAACAAATAAGTCGCTAATGCTTCCTTTGAACGCCAGCCCGCTTGCGCCAAGCGAACTGATATCTGCTTGGCCTTTTCACCCTTCATCAAGCGCAGCTTTTTCACCGTCCGGTGCATAAAGCTTTCCTTGGCAATCAGGTTGCTACGCTGGGGATTCTTTTTTGTAATCTCATCGCGAAGTTGCTTGCGCCTATTCTCCAGCCCTTTAATCCGTTCAGGCAAGGTGTCCTTAACAAGTAACGCATTCCAGATGAGTAAAAAAGAGACCAAAGATGCAACGCCAGCAATAATCGCCAGAATATCTGTAGATTTCATCCAGTCAGGAAGTAGTGTGAGAATATCCATGACGCCCTCCTAAATCTCAAACCGGACCATTTTAGCCATGACCCCGCACCCACTGGCGATCATGGTCAATCCGATACCGATCATGTAGATACCTCGTGGATCATCAATCAATGTCATGATGTAACCGGAATTCGCCAGATAGAGCAGGAAGAACATGATGAAAGGCAATGATCCGATAATCCAGGCACTGGCACGTGCCTCAGAAGACATCGCTTTAATCTTCAGCTTAATCTGGCGGCGCTTACGCAAAATATTAGCAAGCCCGGCAAGCGTCTCGGCAAGGTTACCGCCTGTTTCACGCTGAATGGAAATAGCGATGATCAGGAATTTGAAATCAGGAACATCTATGCGACGGCAAACGTCCCATAATCCCTCTTCCAGCGATTTACCAACTTTAACTTTGTTAGCAACACCGCGAAATTCAGATGCGATTGGTTCCGGCGCATCATTTCCAATTGTAATAATGGCCTCACTGATCGGAATACCGGCACGCAGTCCCCGAACAAGAAGCTCAATTGCTTCCGGGAAATGTTTCATGAATTTATTGACGCGCCGCGCACCCATAAATCCGATGACCCAATGCGGCAGAATAAGACCCGATGCAATACCAACAGGTATCGTTAAATATAAGGGCACCTTATACAGAAAATGCATAACAACCCAGATCGTGGCCATTGTCACCAATGTAATCAGCGCATATTCAGCAATCGTCAGTTTCGTACCTGTTTTTTGCAGACGATTACGAAGCTCTGTTGGTTTGGGAACAAACTTCCGGACAATTGTATCCAGGATTTTGATGCTGCTCTGTCGATCATCAATGATCGCAGAGTTCCGTTGAGGATTTTTAACAGCAACCGGACCATGCCCATGCGAGACATTGGATAGCCGACGCTTAGCACTGGCCGAACTCCCATCACCTCCGACGAGCGCAAACCCCAGAACCAGCGTTACACATAATGTCGCGCCGCCAACAATCAGCATGAGTAAAAGTTGATCATCTCCCGCAAACATCACATCGCTCCTAACAGCATTTTATCCAAGCCAAAATAGGCTGCCCGTGGGGCAAAATGAGGCCGCAGTCCTGATGACTTAAAGTCGCCAATCAGGCGCCCGCCCTTATCTTCGCCCTGATATTCGTACCAAAATAGATCCTGCATGGTGATGACGTCTTCTTCCATCCCAACCACTTCGGATACATAGGTAATGCGCCTAACACCGTCACGCATCCGGCTGACCTGAACGATCAAGTCAATCGCAGAGGCAATCTGCGTCCGCACAGCTTTCGCAGGTAAGTTAATGCCTGACATTCCCACCATATTTTCAAGCCGGGTTAAGGCTTCACGCGGACGGTTAGAGTGAATTGTCGATAAAGAGCCATCATGGCCGGTATTCATCGCCTGTAGCATGTCAATTGCTTCACTGCCGCGGATCTCACCCAGAATAATACGATCAGGCCGCATCCGCAGGGAGTTCTTCAACAGATCCCTCATGCTAATTTCGCCACTACCTTCAAGGTTGGCAGATCGTGTTTCCAGACGGACCACATGCGGTTGCTGTAACTGCAGCTCGGCTGCGTCCTCGATGGTGACAATTCGCTCACCCGGATCGATTAATTGCGAAATGGCGTTCAGCAAGGTTGTCTTACCAGAGCCTGTACCACCAGAAATTAGAATGTTTAAACGGCACCGACCCGCAACTCGCAAAACAGTTGCAGCACCAGCCGACAAATTTCCCTGCCGCTCCATCGTATCCAGTGTAATTTTTTGCTTGGCGAATTTACGAATTGAAATACTGGGACCATCAATTGCCAGCGGCGGAATAATAATATTCACACGGCTGCCATCAGCTAGACGCGCATCAACAAGCGGATTTGACTCATCCACACGCCGGCCAACATGGCTCACAATCCGACTGGCGATACTCAGAACATGTGCATTGTCGCGAAACTGACAATCGGACAGAACCAACTTACCCTTCTGCTCCACATAGACCTGTTTGGGTCCGTTGACCATGATATCAGTAATTGACTCGTCTGCCAGCAGCGGCTCTAGCGGCCCCAATCCCAGCATATCATGCATGAGGCGCTCAATGAGTTCACGCTGTTCACGCTGGTTGAGCTGAATACGCTCTTCAACAAGAATATCTGTTACGATATCCGAAATATCACGTGCAAGATCCAATCGATCCATCGCTACTGCAGCGCTAATGTCTATCCGCTCAAGCAGCAACGGTTGAATTTTTTCCTTGATTTTATCAATCTGGGACGCCGCCCGTGGGGCCTGCGCCTCAACGACCGGTTCGAGCTTTAAAATATTGGAGTGATCTTCTTCCGGCTCTGGCTCAGGGACAGGCTCTGGAGCGACTTCAACTTCCGGTACCGCTAAGGGAACATTTGGCTCCGCAAAATCCTCGTCAATCTCTTCTTCATAGGAAGTTGTCGGAATATTTTGGGGGCGTTCAAATTCTGCTTTAACCTCAACCGGTGCCTCCGCATCGACACCAAAAACAGTGACCCCTTCTTCAAGGATCTGCGTCGCAGAGGGCAAAGGTTCCTGAAAACCGGCTTCAGGTTCAGATTGTACAACGGGTTCAGCCTTCTCAGCCGCCAAGATCCGGCTAACTGCAACTGTTTCGCTATGCTTGCTCCAAAGACGATCAGAGAGTGCAGCGACGAGATTACGCTGCTCCAGAACATTTAGATTAAGCTGGTCACGCTCAAGCTGATCACGGGTAAACTGTTTAATGGAACTTGAAATAACTTGACGTTCGGTCGTCGCATTAAAGTCCCCGAGCAATTCCTCACATGCAAGTTGAAACAGCCGATCCACAAGCGCCAAATCATTACCGCTTTTTCCCGCGGGTTCAGAAGGCGGTTGCTTTCCACTATTTTGATTACTTGATGAAGAACGCCACAGGCTCACGCTTAGATACCCTCAGCTTTTTTCGGCTTTGCTTTCAGTCCAAACAATCCCTTTTTGCGAGGTTTTTCATAGTCGGACAAATCCGCAGCCATTGCACGAAGGACTTTCGTTATCGGCGCCTTTACATTTACCGTTGGAATTGATTTACCCGCATTCGCACATACCGAAAGCGTTTTGCCATCTTCGGGCACAAAATACTCAGCAGGTTCCTCCATTGCTTTTTGGAAGTCCGATTTGGATACCTGCGCTGTGCGTTCGGAACCAACGCGACTGACAACCTTAACAATGCGTCCTTTAGTAGACAATGATGTCATCGCCTGCGTGATCCGGTTAATGTCGCGAATACCGGCAAGTGTCTGATCTGAAACCAGAACAACAGTATCGGCAGAGGCAAGCAACGCACCTTGTGTTGGCAACAGATGACGGGGCAAGTCGACAATAACCTGCTTGTAATCCTGACTGATCTCACCGATCAGCGTATCAATACTTTCCGGGTTCACATCAACAAATTCTTCGATCGGCTCTTCTGTACCCAACACGGCCAAAAGATCTCCCGATTTAGTAATTGCGCTGTCCAAAAACAGCTTATCCAGACGATGTGGATTTTCGAGTGCTTCACGGAATCCGCCACCAGATTCAACATCAAGCGAAAGCGTCGTTGTACCAAAATGCAAATCCAGATCCAGTAACGCTGTTGGCATCTTTTCTTCGTTCGCCATAATCCAGGCTAGATTTGTTGCAATGGTGGACGCACCGGTTCCCCCCCGAACGCCAATCACAACGGTTAGCTTTCCGCTCTGCGCAGCATTCGTTGCAGCAGCCTGCCTGTCAACGTTAGCAACCGCATCTGCAAAATTCTCGGATGTTAAAGGTTTAACCAAGTAATCCTGCGCGCCGAGCGACACCATCCGCCGAAAAACATTCACATCATTTGACGTGCCTAGAATAATCAGATTGTTTGACGGGCCCATTTTTCGGACCAGCCGCGTTATATCCCCTTCCGGGTCAAGACTACGGCTTATATCCACCAATACCTTTTTCGGAGAATGCCCAGGTTCGATCCGGTTCAGGGCTTCGGTAATACCACCATCCTGAACAGCATCAGCAGAAAAGCCCATATCAGGGGCTGCGGCCCGGCAAATCCCAAGCGAATGCTCATCGTCGACAAAGACCATCAAGTCTTCAAAAACCTGATTGCCAAATAATGTGCTTAGATTTGATGCTGTACTCGCCATATTTCAGCCTTCTCAAAAAATTAAAGCAGCAAAGTTTACTTCGCGGCTTCGGAAGATCCGCCGCTACTTCCTTTAGAGCCACCAGCGCGATATTTCATAATAGCCACAGCAGCACGGTGTCCGTTGTATCCCCCGGGGGTATTTGGTGAAACGAGGTCTTTGGGCTTTTCAATCATCTGTGCCAATGCTGACGCCGTGGAACATCCCATGTGGGGAATTGGTAAATTTTCATAGGAAGTACCCGCTGGCCGGCGCCATCCCCTGGCACAATCTGGATCAACTGTTGCCACATATTTCGAATAATAAACCCGCAGGGAATTTCGAAGTCCCTCACCGCTCACTTTAGGCAGCACGGCAAATCCCTGATTTTCAAGGAAACTTCCAATGGCGCCAAAACGAACCTCATTGACCTCTTCTACGTCGTTAAAGGGCGGTAGCTCTACTTGCAGCTCTTCGCCAAAACGCGCACCTTGCGCCTCGATAAAGCCAAGGAGACGCCCTTTTTGAAGATCTGTAAATGCAGCATCTCGATCTTCAAACCGAACAATAAAGACAGGTCTAATCTCTTCAACATTGATCTGCTTGGCCATAAGCGTTGTTTCAGGAGATGATCTCAACTCCGCCGGTTTTCCCGTTTCCGGATCAAACGGTGCGCATGCGGCAACCGCGGCAACGGCGACCAATCCGAACAGAACACTGGTTTTATTATGTATTTTCTGCATCTTTGCCTTACTCCATAATAAACCCGGCTGGGCCGATCAATTTGACATCACCGTTTGCCGCCGTGCTTGAACCACTTTGGGCAGGGGCTTTTGTGACCTCTTCAGTTGGTTTAAATAATTTACCGTCGCGATAATGGTCCGTATCATTTGGCGGTACATATCCATCGGTTGGGAGTGCAATCCTTGAATTGGTTGGTTCAACCAGATACGGCGTCACGATAATTACAAGCTCAGTTTCATTTCGCTGAAAAGACACCGACCGGAACAACGCCCCGATGATGGGAAGCTCACCCAAAAACGGCGTTTTTGAAACATTGTTATCAGAGTCACTATTAAGCAGCCCACCCAATACAAAGCTTTGACCACTGGCAAGCTCAACTGTTGTTTCAGCCCGGCGTGTCAGCAATGACTGAACGAACACGTTGTTGACGTTAATCGCCGATGCAGATGACAATTGACTGACTTCTGGTCTCACCTTCAGGTTAATGCGGTTATTTCCAACCAGATTTGGGGTGAAGGTCAAGGAAACACCAAATTCCTTATAGTCAATTGATATGGCGCCATCATCCTGCGGAACCGGGACAGGGAATTCACCGCCGGCAAGGAAGCTTGCGGTTTCACCAGAAAGGGCCGTCAAGTTAGGTTCAGCCAAAACAGTGATCAGGCCTTCGTCTTCCAGTGCATCTATCATACCCTGAATGCTTGTCTGACCATCATTAAAGCCTGCAACAAAACTACTCGCAGATCCAAGGCGTGTAATAGTACCTCCACTTACTATATCGCGACCAATGCCTGCTCCGATTGTAAAGTTTCCAAGATTGCTCAGGTTTTCCCAGTTAACTCCAAGTTGCTTGGTCACGGACCTTGCAACTTCAGCGACCTGCACCCGCAAATTGACCTGCTGAGAGCCTTCAACAATAATCCGGTTCAAAACATTTCCGCTAGGTGCATACAACGAAGCTAAATTGTGGGCATCTGCTGACACTGCTGCGCTGGCCGCACGGCCTGTCAAAACCAGTCCACCCTCAACGGATCTAGCTTTAATAAATCCTTGTGGATCGATTTCTTTCAATGCATTTTCAAGTGAGCCAACATCATGGCTAATTTGCACCGGAGAGTTCAGAAGAACCGTTCCTTTCCGATCCAACGCAAACAGGTTTGTTTTACCGGGCTTTTTTGCGAATATATAAATCACAGTTGGTGATTGTACTTGCACGTCTGCCAGTTCAGGGTTTCCAACAAAAACAGACGCTGCTGTGCTATCCAGCTTTATCAACTTACCAGTATTTAAGGTTAGATCGATAGGATCACCAATATCATTGATGACTTTGGCTGCCCATGTGGCCGGGGTAGCATTTGATAACCCAATTGCGATAAGGGTAGATAGTGCCAGTGCTTTAAGAACTTTACGCAAGACTAAATCCCCCTTAGTCAAAAGATTTTTGCGAGGCTTCACCTGCCCGAACAACAATTACTGTGTCCGGCGCGCGGCCCGCATTTCTAGGTGCTGAAATCAATGAACTTGCTTCGCTATCCAGCGTGTATCCGCGCCCCCGTTCAGGTTTGATTATAACTGCGCCATCCGCCACTTGCTCCGTGTCTTCAATACGCGCAATACTGCGAAGCGACAATGAAAGACGTCCCAGCTCGCGGGCCACTGAAATGATCTCCACTTCTTTGGGAGAAACCTCCATGGTTGCAATACTGCGAACGGCAGCTTCCTGCGCCTGATCATTTGTTGACTGATCCATCGCGATAATTCGAACATCTGTCAGAATTGTCTCACTGGCATGATGCGGTACCTGCGACTCATCCCCTGGTTTTTTGACTGCTAATGTTAAGAGCACGTCAACCCGGTCACCCGGGAAAACAAAACCGGCAATTCCCGCCGTCGCATCGATATTTATTGAGGTCGCCCGTTTGCCCGGCGCCAATACGGCCGCTAGAAATCCTTGCTGCCCCGGACGGACCATACGGCTGTCTGAAATAGGCTCACCTGAGGCAATACCCTGACGAACAACCGTGCCATAAAACTCATCGGCTTTACGAACATTTTCAACGACATAGCGTTCTTGCAGGTCATCAGATTCCGGCCACTCCTGCCAGGTTAAATGCTCTTCACGTACCAACGTTCCTGCAGGCAAATCAGCAGCTGCCACCAAAATTTTCTGAGCTGGCTTCTTAGGAGTTGCGACCACTTCAGCGGTTGTTGGCGTGCTCGACTTCGCTGACTGATTTCCAGCCCAGTTCCGAACAAACAAAACGGTTGATCCGGCAATCAAAAGTGCAAAAATAACCAAAATTAATTTACGTGCCATGAGCCTAAATCCAACATTAATAATGATTCCCTTTTTACCCGATCACTACTTAATTTCGGGTTAAACAAGTGGTGATTAACCAACAAAACTGCTGTTTTTTATGTAAAAATAGAAAACTGGCAGACTGCCAACAGCAATCGCAACACCATAGGGAACAGGTGTCTTAGACCTTACTGCTTTACGCGCACCACTAATCAAACCGCCGGTTTCGGATGCATAGTGAAAAGCAAATTTTGCGATGACAACAATAACCAGCAAGCCGCCAGCCAAAACAGTTCCAATCAGAAACGTCAGCAACAAAGACGGGCCACTCCAAAGGGCGAGCGCCGTAATTATTTTTACGTCACCACCACCAAACAATCCTGCCGCAAAAAGGGCGAACCCAACAGCAAACACAATTGCAGTCATCACAATCGAAAAAAGCCAGTTAATTTCAGTAGGGGACGTCAGAACCACAATCGGATATAAAGAAATTAATAAAATACTGAAATAATTCGGGATTTTATATTTCTGCCAATCTGAAACAGCGGCTGCAATCACCACGACAAGCGCACTAATCAAAACGCCGAGATATATAAAATCCGAAATCATCTATACAGCCACCAGATCGTTAATTACTGAAAGCTGCAACTGTCTGATCCATCGTCAGATAATGAAAACTCACCACCGACAGCAACACAAAAATCATCAGAGATATCGGCAAAGGTTGCATTAATCGTATCACCCAGCGCTGTAAAAGCGATAATACCTGCAATGGCAATCATTGATGCAATTAACCCGTATTCAATGGCTGTCGCACCCACTTCATCACTAATGAATAAAGATAATAAAGACATAGCAACCTCCCCTAAATACAGCGTTTTAGATAAAAAAAGGGCTACGAATAACGTAGCCCTTCCATGTTGTATTCTTAACCTTCAGCACCAGCACCATCACCAGCACCGGCACCAGCAGTAAATGTACAATTACCTTCTGTGTATGTACCTTTAGCACTTTCACAAAGCGTGCTTGCAAGTTCATCAAACGTTGCAGAAATTGTATCACCAAGGGCTGTGAAGGCTACAACGCCTACCAATGCGATCAACGCGGCGATCAGACCATATTCAATTGCTGTTGCACCAGACTCGTCATTTGCAAATGCGCGGAACATTTTAATCATTTTACATCTCCTAATTAAAGTAATCGGAACCCCGTTCCGAAGTTAATCTTTAAGCCGAGAGCTACACCTCTCAATTTTTGAACCTCCAAAACGCGCCAACTTAAAAGCCATTCGAGGTTCGTAATTTCGAAGCGCTGCTCAAGAAAATCTTTTGCCTTGCTCCTGTGATGTAATTTGACCCAAATTAATTAATCAATAGTTAAACGATGTAAATTTTTCGAATAAATCAAAAAATTAAGTATATAAAATTTTATACAATTTATTTTAAAAGTAAAAATAAAGTAATTAATGTATTTTTACTTAATTAATACTTAAATATAAGTTAAAAAAACTCGCCTTATATATATAAATGAGTATTCAGAAAACTTTTGAGCATTTTTCATATTCCAAACACCGAATATAGATATTTTTACTCTTAATTGATTGAATTTCGTTGGGATAATTTATCCAGTTTTAAGAATTTGGTGCGACTCTTGCGCTTGAGTTTTTAATTCATTTAAGTCGAGGTCAGCTCATGCGATCCACCTCTATGTTAAATAAAATGTTCAAATACGTAAAAAACTTCACGAAAGATTCGAGCGGCGTCTCGGCAATTCTTCTTGCGCTTCTCGCTATTCCAATTATGGGTGCGATCGGCCTCTCAGTTGATTTAGGGCGCGCCTATGTCTTAAAATCCAAACTGTCGACCGCGTTGGATTCTGCTGGTCTTGCTGCGGGGCGTGTCATCTTTAATGACGAAGCTGTTGTCCGAGCAGATGCCCAGAAGTTTTTTGATGCCAATTTTACTAGCGGATATATGAACGCTAATGTGAGCGCATTAGACATCTCTTGGGACGCAAATCGGGAAAACATCGAACTTAATGTAAATGCAGAACTAGGAACTTCGTTCTTAAGTGTTCTAGGTTATGCTGACATGACGGTTGGTGCCCGAACAGTTATTAACCGGGTTAATCGCGGACTGGAACTTGTTATGGTGCTAGATAACACAGGTTCTATGGCCCGCGATTCCGACAGCGATAGCTATGGGGGAAGCCTTGCAAACCAGCGGATGGGTTCCTTGCGGGATGCTGCAAATGATTTGGTCGACATTCTCTATGGAGATAAAGAAATCCAGAAAAATCTCTGGGTCGGTGTTGTCCCCTATGTAACCCAAGTTAACGTCGGTCATAAAAACATTGGCTTTCTGGACCGGTCAGAACAATACAACATCGTTACAAGCTCCGGCGTTAATCAAAGTGAATTTTTTAAAGATTCTGATTACCATCTACCCCTTGGATTTGACGTTGATCTTGATGGAAGCAACGACACCAGTTACGGCTGGAAAGGGTGCGTTGAAATGCGTGGGCATCTAGACGGAGGTGTAATTGATACAACTGACGATCCCCCAAATGAGGATTTTATGCCTTATGCCTATTTCGACGGGCATAGAAATATGAACAACGACTATCGTGACAAAGATAACGACTGGAATGATTCATATCCTGGAACAGTTCGTAATATTGATGCCGATGACGTGACCCAATGGAACAGTTTTAATAATTCAGTAGGGCGCGGTCCAAATGCGGGCTGCCCCTCTCCTATACTACCTCTCACAGCAGAGAAAACTACTATTAAGGCGGCCCTCGAGCAAATGCGCCCCTGGTATAGTGGCGGCACAATGTCCAACGTAGGAATGGTGTGGGGTTGGCGCGCCATTTCACCCCGCTGGAGGGGCGCTTGGGCGGGAGCCGATGAAACACTGCCAAAGGATTATGACGAACCCCTTATCGATAAAGCCGTAATTATGATGACTGATGGTGAAAATGTTGTTTTCAGCCATGGCGGTAAGAGCACCTTTGACTATAACGCCTATGGCCGACACGAGAAAAATGCGTGGGGTCGTCACACAAGTAGTGCGAGTTCCACTGATGCTTATACAGATCCGGATGGACGGCTTCGCTATACCTCTTCTTCTTATTATCTAAACAGGGTTGATGCGAAATTTGCAGCCGTTTGCACTGCGATGAAACAGGCTGGTATAATCGTCTATACCGTCAAATTTAGACAGGGTAACGACAGCCTTTACCGCAATTGCGCTACATCGCCTGCCCATTTCTTCAACTCACCAACCAAGCAGGCTTTAAGAGCAGCCTTCCGGACTATTGGACAGGAACTAAGTAATTTGCGTATTGCTGAATAATTATCCGGCTCCAACAAATAAAAAGGCGCCACTCGGCGCCTTTTTATTTGGGTTTTACTTAGATTAATTAAACGTTGTCTGCTCTGATAGTCTAGGGCGAAAGAATGCTTGCCGGTACACCACTAGATCACCAAAGAAATCACTGTCAAAGAACTGCGCCCCGCCGCCTGTAAAATAGGGGGCGTACTGGTAAAAGACCTCGGCAATAATCACACCTTCCCCGTCTGCTAATGTCTGCCCATCACCATCGGTAAATACAGCAGGAAGGGTCGCATCACCCCCGTTCAATCCAATTTTGCTAGAAACACCAGTTATGGTGCCTTTACTACGTTGACCAATAACCAATGGCTCCTGCCCATCACGCCCCAAAACAGAGGTGACAACCACCATACCGGATCCTGTAAAATCAAAGGGGGATGCTAAATGGTCTGTAGAGTTAAAAAGATTATCCATTTCCGCCGCGCTCAACGCTTCGGCCCGCGCAACAAGGTCAGCCATGGTCGCGGTGATCCGGTCCAGCTTCTGCGTAAGCAGTGCATAGCGTCCCACCTCAAAGCTTCCAAGCGTCATTAACATAATCAGCGGAAGCATCATCGCAAACTCTGTCATGGCGACGGCAGAGCGATCTTTTAAAAACCGGGCAAACAAACCTGTTTTTTTGATTTTACTTAAAAGCAGTAAAAGTTTCACAGCAAACTCCTAAAAAGGCTCATTGCGTACAACCATCGAGGCTGTCATGGGAATTCGGCCCTGAAGGACCGGAACAATTTGGCCGCTAAGAAGGTTCCAGTTATATCTGATGGAATAGAGAACGATTTCTCCGGGGCCGCCCAATCCAGCAGCGCCCATATCATCTTCCCAGGCACCGCTTCCATTAATATCTTCAAATGGTTCGCCATCCGGATATGAAACCCCACCATGCGTAAAAGCCGTTGGCGTAAATTCACCGTCCCCATTGATATCTTCATATGGTTCTGGCATTCCAATATCACCAAAGCTTGGATAAATGCGGGATTTAATATCATCCGCCTGCAAATTCACCATCCCCAAAGAGGCTTCATTGACGATATCTGCAATCCGCTGTTCCCGGCTCAGCGCCCCCGTATTCATACCCGTCAAACCAATACGGGAGGCATCCCGAAGACCACCCTCCACCACCGTATTGACAAACATGGCAACGCTCAGCTCAATAAGGGCAAAGATCAACAGGAAGAAAAGCGGTGAAATAAGAGCAAACTCAAGAGCGGTGGCACCGCCTTGATCTTTCTTAAATTTCTTGAAAATCAGCTTCAGCATGATTTGATCCCAGCTCGTGAAATACCTGTTGCGAAGGCATTACACTAGCTGAAACCAGTTAAATCAGCGTTAAATGTTCCATCAGAATTTATGTAAAACTTTAAGAAATCAAGCGCTTTCAGAGCCGCCAAACTTAGCTTCCCAAGCTTCAACATCTTCGTCTGAAATTTTACTGAAAAGAACATCTGGCACGTTGAATGAATGCCCTGCTTTGAGAACCGTTAATTCTTCTGCCAGCGGATTTTCAATCCAATCTTTCCCTGTCAGTTCCAAGTTAAGTGCTTCTGCCAATTTCCGGCAAGCATCAGGAATGACGGGCGCGCTCAGGATCGCAAATACACGAATAAGATTAATCGCATAGCGCAAACTGACAGCCGCCGCCTCTGGATCAGTCTTAAAGACGGTCCAGGGTGCAACTTCTGTCAGATATTCATTGCCCATGACCCAAATCGCCCGCAGTTCCTGCATCGCTTTTCGGATCTGCATCTCTTCCATGTAGCCGTTATACGCCGCAATTCGTTCTTGTAACTGCGCCGCCAAAGCTTCCTCTTGTGGCCCCACTTCGCCCCCTTCCGGTAAAGCGGCTCCATATTTGGAGGTACAGAATTTCAAAATCCGGTTCACAAAATTACCCAGCGTATCGGCAAGGTCCTTATTTACGGTTCCAGAAAACCCATCCCACGTGAAACTGGCATCCGAATTCTCCGGTGCATTTGCCAGCAAATAATATCGCCAGTAATCAGCTGGCAGCATTTCAATGGCATCACTCATAAAGATACCGCGGTGCTGACTGGTGGAAAATTTCCCACCATAGTAATTTAACCAGTTAAATCCCTTTATGTAGTCAACCATCTTCCAAGGTTCGCGACTCCCAATCTGGGTGCCGGGAAAGGTAACCGTGTGAAAAGGAATATTGTCCTTGGCCATAACCTGTGTGTAACGAACATCATCGGCTTCATACCACCATGATTTCCAATCCCGATTGTCCGGGTCTACGTCCGCCCACTCTTTGGTTGCTGCGATATATTCGATAGGAGCATCAAACCAAACGTAATAGACTTTATCTTCCATGCCTTCGCGGCCAACAGGAACCCCCCATTTAAGGTCCCGGGTAATCCCGCGATCGTGCAAGCCCTCATCCAGCCATTTCAGTGCAATGGATGATACAAGCACCGGCCAATCTGGATGCTGATCAACCCAAGACCGAATTTCATCTGATAGCTTCGATTGCAGCAGAAATAGATGTTTGCTCTCGCGTACCTCTAAATTGGTGCTTCCTGAAATCGCTGAACGCGGTTCCAGCAAGTCAGTAGGATCTAGCAATCGAGTGCAGCTTTCACATTGATCCCCGCGGGCTTTGTCATAACCACAATGGGGACAAACCCCCTCTACATAGCGATCAGGCAAGAACCGGTCGTCATCAACCGAAAAAACCTGCTTTGTAACGCGCTCTTCAATGAACCCATTTTCGAGAAGCTTTGCCCCGAAATGTTGGGTCAGCTCTTTATTTTGCTGCGAAGAGGAGCGGCCAAAATAATCGAATGATAAAGAGAATGCGCGTCCAAGACTCGCTTGCACTTCGTGCTGTTCAGCGCAGAAGTCGGCAACATCAAGCCCAGCGGCCCGCGCGGCCAGCTCGGCCGGTGTTCCATGCTCATCCGTCGCGCAAATGAAAAGCACCTCTTCGCCGCGGGCACGCAAATAGCGCGCATATAAATCAGCAGGTAACATTGATCCAACCAGATTACCTAAATGCTTGATGCCATTAATATATGGTAATGCTGATGTAATAAGGTGACGTGTCATCAATTTTTCCTGCAAAAAGACCTTGTGTGGATTGCCAGTCCTTTTACAGCAATAAAAATGCTTTCGCAAAAAAAGAATTGATACTCACCTATTCGAACGAACCACTATCCCGTCTGTTCTATAAGCGCCCGAGTATCGCCACGGTCAAAATTCGATGACAATAACCAGGCCCTTCTACTAATGTAAATCTATACCAACACAAAAATAACAGGGGAAGCGGCACAATGGATCTTCACTTAAATGGCAAAACAGCGATTGTTACAGGCGGCTCCAAAGGGATTGGTAAGGGCGCAGCCTTCCAGCTTGCAGAAGAAGGATGCAACCTGCACCTGGTCTCGCGTACTAAAGCAGATCTGGATCGAACGGCTGAACAGATTTCAAAAAAATTCAACGTCAAGATTCAAACACATGCACTGGATCTTGCCTCAAATAAAGCGTCGGAAAAACTTCTGATGCAGACCGGCACACCAGATATTCTGGTGAATAATGCAGGAGCAATCCCCGCAGGCCCCCTTCAGGATATGACAGAGGATCGGTGGAGGGAGGCTTGGGAGCTTAAAGTTTTTGGTTATATCAATATGTGCCGAACCTATTACGAAGCAATGAAAACGAACGGCCACGGTGTGATTATCAATGTAACGGGACTGGCAGGCGAACGACTGGATGCGGGTTACATTACAGGCAGCACTGGTAATGCCGGACTCAATGCCTTTTCACGGGCCCTGGGCAGCAAAAGCTTGAAAGATGGCATTCGGGTAATGGTAGTCAGCCCCGGGGCAGTGGAAACAGATCGGATGGTCACCTTGATGAAGACCCGCTCTCAAAATGAATTTGGCACTCCCGACCGCTGGCAGGAATATCTTTCAAATCTTCCGCTGCAGCGAGCCGCGTCGGTCGAGGAATGCGCTAATATGATTACCTTTTTAGCATCGGATAGAGCGAGCTATATGAGCGGCACGATTGTCACAATAGATGGTGGCCACGCCGCAAACAGTACGAGTTTCAGCTAATAAAAAAATCTGTAGAGGAGGAAGGCATGGTTAAATTTAACAATGGATATGTCAAGCACACTGCCGAAGGCGCGAACTGGACATCGGGGCATCGCAGTTTTTTTGAATATCGGGATCTGGAGCTTGGCGAAGCGACCGACGGTAAATTCTTTGCGCAGGTTATTCGGGCTAAACAAGCTTTGGATACAGGCACGGGGCATCATGCCCATGACGTCCAGTTTCAATGGGTATATGTTACAAAAGGATGGGTTGAGTTTGATTTTAAAGACGTCGGCCGCATCCGTCTGGATACAGGCGACAGCCATTACATGCCCGAAGGCTGCCACCACGAACTGATGGCCTGTTCAGATGATCTGGAAATGATTGAAATGTATTCCCCTGGTAAAATCAGTGACGTTAAAATACCGGACTGGCGGACATAGAAAATTCATTTAAAAATAAAAAAGGAAACCCCGAAACGGGGTTTCCCTCCTGATGCCTTTTCCGGTCAGAACTAGATGTAAAATGGGGAATACATCTCTCTGCTGGCTTCCTCTGTCTGCGAACCATCGAAAAGCCGGGTGTAAAAGGCAGCATTCAGTTTTCGGGCGGTTTTAGGGAAAACGTTAAGCGCAAACTCTTTTGCATTCTCCAATGTATCAAACGCATCTATACCGCCGATTGTGTGCGTATGCAGACCGCTCAGCCAAGTCTTGGCGATCAGCCCTTTTTGCCCTTTGAGAATAGGATTGCGCTCTTGCCAAGGGGCTTTGTCAAAAGGCAGGTTCACCTGAACTTCTGTATAAACAAATGCCCCCGGTCTTTTCTGCGGCGCCACCCCAAAATGCGGTGAGTTCAGGCCAAGACTGGCCTCTTTTACAATCTCAGCATCGAAAATACGGGTGTTATGCGCCGCGCCAAAACCACCTGCCTCTGATGGAAAATAACCGGTCACAAATTTTTGCGCATTTTCAATACTGTCGAATGTGTAAATCCCGCCAATTGAGTTTGTACTGACACCTGCAAGCCAGGTTTTATTGATGAAGCCAGGTTGCTGTCGGATCGCTTCATTCACCTGTCGCCATGGTGCATCTTTAAAAGGGACGTTGATCTGAACTTCTGTATATACGAATGCCTTGGGGGTCATTTTATGCCTCTCTGTATGAATTGAAGGCGTGCCCTTTTTATCCAGAAAAGACGCACCAACTGTTGTCGCGACAAGCCCGCCTGAAGTGGTCAGGATAGCGCCCAGCACGTTCCGACGTGTCCGAAGTTTCGCGCCCTTTGCGCCAGCTTTAATAATGCTTGAATTGTCCATATCCTGCTCCTCTGCCGATGGCCTCAAAATTAACTTGTTTTTTGCAAGTTAATTAGACATAGAAAATTAGATTGCATTTTGCAAGTTATTTTTTATATTGTTTGTATGACAAAAAAACAAAGACACCACGGCACAGGCTGCCCGCTCGCATTTGGTCTGGATATTTTTGGGGACCGCTGGACGCTCCTGATCCTCAGGGAGATAATGATCAAGGGCAGGAAGACCTATGGCGATTTTCTCAAAATTGACGAAGAAATCGCCACAAACATCCTCGCAGATCGGCTGAAATTGTTGGAAGCCGAGGGTATTTTAGAGAAAAAACAGGACCCGGAAAATCGGCGAAGCTATATCTATTCGCTAACCGATAAAGGCCGCGATCTCGCCCCTGTCCTAATCGAAATTATCCTGTGGAGCGGCAAACATGACAGCAGTCCATTTGCCCGAAAGGAAACCTTCTTAAAGGCGACAAAAGACAGAGAAGCCTTTGAAAAAGAACTAAGATCATAGGATCTTAATTCAATACACAAAAATTCACAAAAACAGTTGATTATTACTATTTCTTATTAGGTTCTTTCCAAAAACCTCACTTAAATTAATTATCTCTAACCCAAAATTCCAAATTTCTAAAATTTCATTCTAAATAACATAATCACCTAAACGATTAAATAATATTAAATATATAATCTAAGATTGTATAATATTTTTAAACTCCGGAAATATATTCTGATTTAAATAAGCATAATTTTTAGGCTGAATATATTTAAGTCTAAAAAAAATGTATACAAAAATTAATTTTATTAAGATTTTATTAAAATTAAATTTATTATTTACTGAGTTATTTTTCTCTATATAGTTGTATACATATGAATACAATATTTGTTGCTTAGAAATTGAATGGAGATGAATAATATGAAGACTAGACATGTATTTAAAAAACTTTGTTTAACTGCCGGCCTCCTTTTATTTTCAACCTCGTTTAGCGCTGCAGCTTCTGTATATTCAATAACAGAACTCGGCACATTAGGCGGCCAAAGTAGCTACGGTTATGGCGTTAATAACTCAGGCCAGGTCGTTGGATATTCGTACAATCAAAATGGTGAAAATCGAGCTTTCCTGTTTGAAAACGGCGAAATGAAAGATCTTGGCACTCTCGGTGGCAATCGAAGTAGAGCGAACGGTATCAATAACCATGGTGAAATAGTCGGCAGTGCAGAAACTTCCAATGGCGAGACACACGCTTACAGATATAAAAATAATACCATGACAGATTTGGGAGTTCTGTCTGGCACAACTAGCTCCGCAAACGCTATTAATGACAATGGAACAGTTGTTGGAACTTCACGCATAAATAATGGCGCTTCTAATCAAGCGTTTATCCAACAAGAAGGTGGAGCCATACAAGGCATCCAAATTTCGAATAGCATATCCAGCTCGGCAAACGATATTAACAATCAAGGGCAAATAACGGGACAAACTTATTCAAACCCTGGAGGATCGCAAGCTTATCTCTACGAAAATGGGGCAACGAATAAACTGGGAAAAATGGGGGGCGACGATAGTTCCGGTAGTGGCATAAATAATAACGGTGACATTGTTGGCGAAGTTACAACAATTGTGTTCGATCCAGATTTAGACATGGAAGACTATGTACCCGAGGGGTTTCTCTACAGTGAAAACAATCTTACATTATTAGGGGATCTTGGCGCAAATAGTAGCAACGCATACGCAATAAGTGATGACGGTAAAATTGTTGGGCGCAGTCAGCTTCCGAATGCAAGCGGAACTGCCATTATTTATCAAAACGGCGAAATGACTGATCTAAGCACCTTAATTGATCCAAATGACCCACTGTATGGTCAGTTTATTCTAAACTTTGCATTTGATATTAGTGATAACGGTAAATTTATTACTGGATATGGCTTTTTAAACGGAAAAGCGACAGCCTTTCTCTTGGAAGATTTATCGGTAACAGCTGTCCCTCTTCCTGCAGCATTCCCGCTTTATGGTGCTGGGATGCTTGTCATAGGATTTCTTGCTCGTCGTAAAAAAGTGAAACTAACTTAAAGTACTTAACAAAAATATAGTTTCAAGAAAACGGCTTTAAACAGCCGTTTTCTATCAAGCTTACTAATTTAAATAAAAATTTTGATTTCATTTAAACTTTCACCGCTAAACCCAGCGACTTAATGTTACTAAAAACAATATTATATTATAGTGCAGGTAGCGCCGGTAATTTCTGACCCAGCCATTTTTCGGATAACTCGTTCAGTTGCCCGCCCAGTTTCTTGTGCAGAATAAAGACATTCACCCATTGCAGAAGATCTAGCTGTCCTTTTTTCACGCCGATAAAGGCAGGCGACTCCTTGATGATAAACTTTGTTTCCACATCCAGATCCGGATTATCGGCTGACAATTTAGCCGCCACTGTATTTCCTGTCACAAGCACATCAACCTGACCGGACAAATATGCGGAAAGAGTGGCCGCATTATCGCCAAAGCGCACAACCTCTAGTCCTTTTGGCCCTTTTTCAGTCACTTCAAGATCTTCCAATGTGCCGCCGGTGACGCCAACTTTCTTACCTGCTAAATCCATAAGTGAGGTAATCGCCATATTTGATGAGGCAAATGCACCGGAGAAAAAAGGCGCATAAGCACTTGAAAACCAGATCGATTTCGCCCGAGTAGGGTTAGCCCCCATTGAAGAAATCACCAGATCAACGCGATCCGTTTCCAAGAAGGGAATGCGCTGTTTGGAAGTAACCGGAACCAGTTCCAGCTCTACGCCTAAATCTTTGGCAACCAAGTTGGCGACATCCACATCATAACCCACATATTCCCCCTCAGGTCCCAAAGAGCCGAAGGGCGGAAAATTTTCAGGGATCGCAATTTTTACTTTCCCCGCAGACAAAATATCCGACAGATCTGCAGCTGCTGGCCCAGCGAAGCCGATGCTGGTCATTACAGCGGCCAGCAAACCCAATTTCAATTTTTTCAACATACCCTGTTCCTTTCAATTTTCACTTTTTAAACGCACCTTAAGTCATGGCTGGTAGATCTTTTTTGGAAACATTACCGAACCGTCTTTCCAACCGGCGTGACCAGAAAGACAGTGGGAAACACAAACAAAAATAAATCAGCGCCATAATGGGAAAAATGATGAAGGGTTCAGTGCCATCAACGGGCGCATTCGCCCAGCGCTTGCCCACGTTCATCAAATCGTGAAAGCCAATAATATAGGCGAGTGACGTCCCTTTAATAATCTGCACAAGAAAGCCAACAGTCGGCGCTAGTGACAGACGAAACGCCTGCGGTAAAATCACCAAGCGAACGATAGCGAGAAATCCAAGACCTAAAGATCTGGCTCCCTCCCACTGCCCGATGGGAACCGCTTCAACGGCCCCTCGCCAAACGTCAGATAAATAGGCACTGGCATACAAAATAAGCGCAACACTTGCGGCAAGCCAGGGATCGATTTCAATCCCAAACAGACGCGGAATGCCAAGGCCAAGCAGAAAAAGCATGAGCAGCAAGGGAACGGATTGAAAAAGCCAGATATAGGCTGTTGCGGCCCGCTTCGCCTTGCGGGACGGTGTAATCTTGATCAGTGTAATTATCAGCCCGAGTATCCCGCCGCCAATAAAGGCAATCAACGACAGATAGGTCGTAAACTGGGTCGCCTCCAAAAGCTGAAACAAGACAATGCCACCAGGTTTCCCAAGCAGAGTAATAAATACCTCTTTCATCGTTCAGCCTTCCACTTGAAGAGGGTTTGATACAAAAGCTGTAACAGCGTTTTGAACAGCAACGCCATGACGATGTAAATAACCGTCAGGGTGAAGAAAATTTCAAAGGATCGGAAGGTTCGGCTATCGATAAATAGCCCCGCAGACATCAGATCAGTAACCCCGATTTCAGCGATAACCCCAGTTGTCAGAAAGAGAAAAATAAACTGACTGTTGAGAGAGGGATACATCATCGCCACGGCTTGCGGGAAAACGATTTTCCAGAAAATCACCGTTTTACGAACACCCAATGAAGCCGCCGCTTCAATTTGTCCGTTCGGTATGGCGCTAAATCCAGCCCGAAGAATTTCTGCAAAATAGGCGGAAAAGTTAATCGTAAGCGCCAGCAAAGCATGAGCCCAGAACGGCCATTGATACCCAAGCAACAAAGGCAGACCAAAAGCAACGATGAACAATTGAACAATCAGGGGCGTATTTCGGATAAACTCCGTATAGATCGTTGAGAATTGCTGCAAAACTGGAATTTTTGAATACCGAACAGAGGCCAGCATTGTCGCACATAACAATCCGGTTAGCCCGCCCCCAATCGCTAGCGCTGCGCTGAGCCCCGCCCCTTCAGCTAAAAGCCAAAGATATTCCGCGTTCCGATAAATCTCAAAAAATCTGAAATCCAAACCTTGTTCCTCCAACACAAATTCGGAATATGCAAATCGCGCGCCATTTTAAAAATGCGCCGAATTGGGGGCTTTCTCAGCTGACTCAAATCACATTTGCTTAAATTTAGATCTTATATTCACTTCTGCCCAAAAATTAGGCGCGCAATTGGAGATTCAGCACCGACACGGCGCGGGAGTGCCATTTGACAAATCGGGTTGGATCTATAGGATCTAAGCGAGATTTGAACATATTCAAATGCATGTCGGCTTAGCACCCGATACACCTGAAGGCGATCTCTTGGCTTCCTCGCCAAGCGTTTAATCCCCAAGCCTATGATGTCAAAACCATGACATGTTCTACAGGTTGTTTGGAAAGCATAAACATCCCCATAGCCGGGAATTCGGTTATCCGCCGAATGGGATTTCCGCGTCGCTGGCGCCTGTTTTCATTCCCACGAAGTTTGCTTTTAAAATTGGGCAGGCAGACTTCTTAAATTTGTATCGTCCAAAACGTAAAACGAGTAAGAGGTTGTCGCTTTAATGTCTATAAATTCAGTCAAAACAGCAGAAGAAGTATCAAGTATCGCCTTTGGTTTCATGGCGTCCAAGGCGATGTTCGCCGGGCTGCATCTTGATCTTTTTACCCATCTTGCCTCCGGGGCAAAAACCAGCAAGGAACTATCTAAAGCGGTCGGCGTTCCCACCAACCGAATTGTCACTCTGATGACAGCACTGAACGGTATTGGGCTTGTCGATCAGGATGGCGATCTCTACCTGAACTCACCTGGCGCAGAAGCCTTTCTATCCCGCACTTCAAAATACGAGTTTGGGGATTACCTGCGCTTTCAAATTGATCAGCAAATGTACCCTTTTCTGGGACAGTTGAATGAAGTGCTTGACGGCTCGCTCAGCTCCGATGCGGTTGATTCCTATCAACACTGGATGTCAGACCCCGACCAAGCAGCCCTTTATAGTAACGCCCAACATGCTGGATCGTTAGGACCGGGCCGAACCATTGCACGAACTGTTGATCTTTCCGGTGCGAAGTCTCTGCTGGATGTTGGCGGCGGAACAGGCGCCATGACTATTCGTCTGCTCGAAGCGAACCCAGACCTTACCTCTACCATCATCGACTTTCCCAATGTCAGCGAGATTGGCTGGGGTTTTATTACCGATGCCAACATGACCAATCGGGTGCGATATATCCCCTCCAATGCGCTCACCGTTGAATGGCCGACCGAGCAGGATGCCATCCTGATGTCCTATCTGTTTAGTGGCATTCCCGGCGAAGAAGTCCCTCGCCTTGTGCAATACGCTTATGACTGCCTCGCGCCCGGTGGTAAATTGCTTGTCCATGATTTCATGGTCGAAGATGACCGCACAGGTCCCGTTTTGGCGGCGCTGTGGCAGCTGCAGCATATGGCTTTCACACCTGATGCCCATTCCGTTACCGCAGGCTGGTTAAAAGCGGAGATGGAAAAAGTCGGCTTTGTTGATATTCAGGACGATCAAACCATTCCGGGCTTAACGCATCTGGTTCACGCCTGCAAACCCGGTTAAAGAAAAGGGTTTATAAGCGGAAACAGGACGCGGCTGAACAATCACAATTTGCAAAAAGGAGGGAAGAGACGTTACACTTATCAGAAAAGGAGAATAAAATGGGAGAAACCCTTCAGCCAAAGACCTCTTTTTCCGTAACGCCTCTGGACAAAAGCTTCGGCGCAGTGATTGATGATATCGACCTTCGGAACCTAGATGCGGCAACTTTTGAATCTCTTTATCAGACTTGGCTGACCTATGCCCTCCTGATATTTCCAAAACAGGATTTGAGCGTATCTGAACAGATTAAGTTTGCAACGCGTTTTGGCGATCTGATTGAAGAGTTAAAGGCAGTTTCCATTAGTAATGTCAAAGCAGATGGCAGCCTTCGCGATGCGCCCGATGATGACATGATGAAGATCATTCGCGGCAATATGCATTGGCATCAGGATAGCACCTATATGCCAGTTCAGGCTAAAGGCGCCGTACTCAGCGCTCAAATCGTTCCTGCAGCGCAAGGTGATACAGCTTTTGCCGATATGCGCGATGCTTATGACGCGTTAGACATCGAAACCCGTCAGAAAATTGCCCCCCTTTGCGCTTATCATTCGCTTGAATACAGCCAGCGGGCCATTGGCGAAGAAACAAAAAAGGAAGATAGCGAGTATATCGGGTATGGCATAAATGTGGAGGGTGTTCCGCTCCGTCCACTTGTCAAAACTCACCCGGAAACAGGGCGCAAAGCACTGGCTGTCGGACGGCATGCCTATGGCATACCGGGCCTGACGGAGGTTGAGTCCGCAAGACTCATTACAAAGCTCAACGAATTTTCCGTAGCAGACAACCGCCGCCTCTATCAGCACCGCTGGAGCGCCGGTGATGCTATCCTTTGGGACAACCGCTGCCTAATGCACAAAGCTTGCGAGTGGGATTTCACCGAACCTCGCGTCATGCGCCATTCCCGCATTGGTGGCGACCCGGCGAGTGAGTTGGCGCAGAATGATTTATCACACGAGAAGTAAGCACAAGAGCAAAGACACCTTCATTGCTGCGACGCTATTCTTTCTGTCAAATACGCCCTACTCCATTGTTCCAAATCATCAAGGATCGGCTTAAGTGTCTCCCCGTGGGCACTTAAGGAGTACTCTACCTTTGGCGGAACCTGCGCAAACACTTCCCTTTTGATAATGTCGAAAGCTTCAAGATCCCGGAGCTGCTTGATCAGCATTCTCTGGGTTATGTTTGGAATGGTGCGGTGCAACTCACTAAATCGCATCGCCTTCTGGGCAAGGCACCACAGAATCATCCCCTTCCATTTTCCGCCAATAACACCTAGCGCCGTTTCCGTTGGGCAGACGAGATCATTTTTTGTAAATGTATTAGACACCGGAAAACTCCATTTCTTACAATTATGTTAGTATATGTTATTATTGTCGGTACTTACAATAATTTCAGCTAAGGCATAAATGGTGAGCTTCCAATCGTTCAATTGAGAGGTCACGATAATGTCATTAAATCTTCCTGTATTAAGCAAAGCTGCTCTTTGGAATACAGAATTCCGTAACCGCATTACCCTCGCGCCAATGTCCCGTGCCAGCGCCGCCGATGATGGCACCCCCACCCCCAACATGGTTGAATATTACAGGAATTTCGCCAAAGGCGGTTATGGACTGATCATCGCCGAAGGTGCCTATACTGATGCGGTTTACGCGCAATCCTACGCCAATCAACCTGGCATGGTTACGCAGGCCCATAAAGACGGCTGGCGGCAGATCGTGAACGCTGTAAAGTATGAAGGAGGGAAGATTTTTCTGCAGCTCATTCATGCCGGTGCCGTTTCGCAATATGTTGAAACACCTCATGCCCCCTCTTCAATAAAGCCATTTGGTGAAATGATGCAGATGTACGGCAACAAACAAGGCCCATACGACACGCCGGAAACGCTAAAGGAAGATCAAATCGCGGCCATCAAGCAGGGATTTATAAACGCCGCCATAAGCGCCGAAGCCGTCGGGTTCGATGGTGTTGAAATACATTGTGCAAATGGCTACCTGCTGGATCAATTCCTAACGGACTATAGCAATCACCGCACAGACCAGTATGGCGGTGAAATACAAAATCGGATCCGACTGACCTGCGAAATAATCAAGGGCGTAAAGGAACACGTTCGCACGCAATTTGTCGTCGGCGTTCGCCTCTCTCAAGCCAAAGCCAACAACCCCGACTACTTTTGGCCCGAAGGCGCGAAAGACGCAGAGCAGATCTTTACAGCAGTTGCAAATGCGAATGCCGATTTCATTCACCTTGCCAGCGAAATGAAAGGCTACAAATATCACAGCTATACAAAGGACGGGATCAACCTAACGGCGCTTGCCAGACAGCTTACGAGCTTGCCAATTATTGCCAACGGCGGCCTGCATGATATTGACCTGGCCAACTCTATTATTCAGGACGGGCATGCCGATCTGATCGCCATCGGAAAAACCGCCTTACTTAACCCAGATCTGCCTCAAAAATTAGCCGCGGGTAAAACCATTGACGATTTTACGTTTGATATATTCAAGTTCGGCGTTTCGGTTGAAGCACAACAAGAATGGCAAAAAGAAAGTGCGTAACCTGATTTGTGGTGAAGGCCTCTGCCCCGCTGTCAAAACGGCTCATAAAATCAGCAAAACTTTAACCTGGAAATCATGGAACGCGAATTGACAGGAACACATCTTCGACAAAGCGAAAGGCTGCTTCTCGCATGCCTATCGCTTTGTAAACCGAGACCATTACTTGATTATTCTAATCCGATTTACATTCGGTATGCTCTCACGATAGACGCAAATGCTGAATATAAATTTCACCAAAAAGTAAGCCCCCTAAAGACCAGCTTATCATCTAATCGGGATTATCAACCTTCGCCTCTTTACTCAAACGAATGGTCTCTCTGCAAAACAGATAATAGGCGCCACATGCAACACTTGAAATTCCCAGCCAATCATTTGGAGGATACTTAAAGGTTAGAAAATAAATAAGCTCCAAGCTGAATATCAATCCGAAGATAAGGATTGCTGGAGCAATGATATAAAACAGGATCAGTTTTAAATAGGTCGTAGAGAGTCCCAAAGCCTGAGGTTTTTTTGGAAACACCGGAATCCATTTTTTAAACCAGGGTTGTTCAAACAGAAATTGTAGAAAAATAACCTCAACAGACAAAAAAATTACTAGCGCAATAATTTCAAACACGTCCCCTACTTCGAAATTGAGAAACAACGGATCAGATACTTTTACATAGTCGCTTCCAAAGGTTAGTAGGTTGTCTAACGCCATCGCATGTAAAATGACTCCTAAGGTCTGACCATGAACAGGAGATTGCGTAAAATCATTGAGGCCAATCAGATTCATTCCAATAAACACAACTTTGCCGCACAAGCGCTCTTCGAGCGTTGGATCCCCCAACTGATCATCAATTCTATTACAATATTCTTGCGTATCATAATTAGAATCTTTCTTTGCCGATATAGCGCGGTTTATCAAATCTTTGGCAGAGAGTGTGTCATGGTACGGACATAGATTACGCACATTCCGTTCATTAAAAACATTCCGGCCCGAGACAATTGCATTCAGAAAATAGAGTACGGATCTACCAACTTCATAGAAAAAGCCTTCCTCATATTGCTGACAAACTTTCCTGCCATCTTTTACGTAGGACTTATTCAAACCCGTCGTTAAATCACTCCACCTCAACATCATCGCGTCTTGATACCGCTGAAAGCTCAAAGCTTGCTGAGGGCCTTGCTGTACTTCCAACGAACAAAATTCCGGATCTTTGAGGCAAACTTCCTGATAAAGGGTATAAGCTGGCGAAAAAACGATAGAATTTTCGAGCTTATTTTTACGAAGACAGGTGCTTGGAGATACAATATTATATTTGAGACTGTCGCCAATTCCAATGATAGAGGGTCTTGGTTGAGATGAAAATTTTTCAAAGAATCCGCCTTCTTCCATCAAAGATAAATCGCAATCTTCGACGTCTTCCTCAAGACTCATTACAGCTGCCGGGTTCGGGAAAAAAATTGGAATATATCCACTACCATCAAGCCCCGGATTGTTTTTTCGTGCAAGATTGTCACTCAAGACAGCTTCCAGAAAGAAGCCATCTAATTCCATACGTTTCTTATCTTCTTGAATTAAAATATCAACGAATACCGCCTTTGGCTTATAAGATATAACCGCTTCAATGAGCTGACTATAACTCTCCAAAGTTGGCGGATACGTAAAACCTGGGAAATCGAGTCTCTGATCCTTGCCATTTGCGCCGATTGTCACTGATTTTTCGTCAATAATAACCGTTGATATCTTGTTTTGAGAATCTGTTGGATAAAATGGAGCCGTCGCTTTCAGCAAAAATTCTGTGCTGCGCGCATTTACAGCATCCCCAACCCCCAAAGGATTAGCAACCGCGACTATTACCGCCAAGACAATTGGCAAAAAAATGCTGCTTAATAGCTTCTGTCTTCCAATCATATAATAGCTTTTCAAAACAAGGATAAATTCACAAGATACTTATAGCAGTTGATTTATTATCATAAAAAAATAGTATAACAATGAATTGTATAAGGGTAACAAGAATAATCGCTATAAATTGATAATGGGAGGTCATATCTCATGAGATTGGGTATCAGATGGATTAGTGGCATTGCTTTTATAGTTACGATTTTCCTATCCAGTTTGACACTGGCAGAGAGCGATAATGGCAAACCAACACATGTCATACAATTCAATACCCGTTTCTTTGTTTTTGACGCCCCCTCAAAAGGTGCAAGTGCCAAACGTGTAAATGGAACAGATTTTTCCACACCTATTCCGATTTCAGAAATAGATAAAACAGGGAATTTATATCGTATCGATGGTGTTGGTTGGGTTCGAAAAATTGACGTCAAAACAAACGCAAAACGCAAACCTGCCCTAGGCATCGTCACTTGCCCTAATCAAAAAACGCCCACCTCAAAAGGAACAAGAGGGCTATCCTCGACACCCTGTAATTAAGGAATATATTATGCAGAAATTTTCGAAAATTTGCTTAGTAACATCTCTTCTTTTGGGTGTTTCGGCTTGCAAAACAACTGCCGTCCTATTTGACGACAAAAAAGTTTATGATCACATTTATCAGGAAGCTGCTGATGAGACGATCATCGCCTCCCATAAGAAGTTTGAAGTAGAGCCTCTAGAACCAACATTTTTCTCAAACTTATTGGACACCATTTCCGATAAAAAAAATCCGGATAGTCCGTTAAACATTAAAGTCAGTGAATATATTGAAAAGAAACAACAACAACGGCAAGAGATGAGCCGAGGATTATCCTCTCCGCTTGAGATGTTTGAAAAAACGGTTTCAGATATACCTGAAACCATGTCCGGAAAAGGCGCAGAGCGAATAAAAGCTATGCTGAACATAATCATTGACAAGCTCTTAGCGAATTGGCCTGGAGATCAACCTCAACCACCTATTGAGCCTGTGATCCTTCACAAAAGCACATACAATGCAGAGATGACCGGAACCAATGCAATGCTGGTAAACGCCGGGCTCCTAACAAGCATTGAAAGTGAAGACGAACTGGCTGCAATTCTTGCTCATGAACTTGGCCACACATTACTCAACCATTTTGATTCTGAAACGCAACAGTTTTACGAAAGTAAGAAGTTTGCTGTTATGTCGCTCATTGGTGTCGCCGTTTTGGATAAAAATGGGAAAAGTGGAGGAGCAAAAGCAATGTATGCGAATGCAGCTCTACAAACCAAAATGTCCACTACTCTTGGCCTAAGTCAGTGGATGAGAAGCCAAGAGGTTCATGCTGACTTGCTTGCAACAGACCTGCTATACAAAGCAGGCTATGATCGCAATGCTATGAAAATTGTTTTAGAAAAACTCGCGAATAATAATGCTGAAACCACTCAGAACAATGAAGCTAACTATAGCGAAGCCGAGATTTTCGACAGTGACACCCTAAATCTACAAGATGAAATCTTAAAAGGTGCTTTTCAAGCAACAAACGAGATGGATACCGCCATTGCGAAACTTCTCTCTGGTGGTGATTTAATGGAGGAAGAAGACAAACAAAAACTGTATACGGAAACGCATGGATTGGAAGACCACCCCGATATTTCCGAACGGATATATAACTTTACCGAATATGAAGCTACTCACTATGGTCAAGACATCTACTTAGATCCTCCCAAAACGCTCCTGCTAGAAAAATACATTAGGTCAGGAGCAGGCAAACGCGCACTTAGCAGATTTGAACGTTATCAAAAAGCATATGAAGATTTCCTGGAGGGAAATTATAAAAGTACAGCGGCTATCTTGACCCAATTACTCGATGGGCCAAAAGATCCAGATCCTCTACTTCGCCGTTTGATGTTTAAAACCCGAACAGCGCAAGGCCAACATGACCGTGCTTATAAAAATCTCGAAATCGCTATTCAAAGCGGCAATGCTCCCAAGGATTTTTACTTTTTCATGATGGGGGAGCTTCGGGCCAGTGGTCGGTGGCAAGAAGCGCTCGCCTTTATGGACAAAAACTCTTCCAAGATATACGACTCCCCTATCGATTATTACACTGCGCGAACAAAACTGCTTTTAGCAGAAAACCAAGTGGAAGAAGCCCGAAACACTGTCGAAAGCTGCAAAAGACATTATCCCAAAAATAAGTTCTCCTGTGCCCAACCTTATCTTGATTGGAAATACCCCGATCAAAAAGGCAAGAGTACATTTGAGGCGAATGAGAGTGACGTATAAAGCGAAGCTACAAGCTTTCAAAACCAATAGCTGGCGAGATCCCTCGCCAGCTATTCCAGTTCTCGAACTCTGGGTGCCGTCCTAAACATCAGGCTTGATATCCAAGGCAGGCTTGATCATCAACAACCAATTTTCACCGTCCCCCTTCCAGTCACCTTTAACCTTTGGGCGGGTAGCTTGCACCGAGAACCCGACACGCTCATATAACTTTTGTGCATTAGGGTTCCCATCTGAACAAATCAGGCTCAGTTGTTTTCCAGGCGCCAGTTCTGCGGCCAGTGCCAGTAATTGTGACCCAATTCCCAATCCCTGATAAGCCTCATCAGTCGCCAGCACATTGACGTAGAAACTGTTCAGTGCCCGATTTTCAAGTTCCACCAAGGGCACGAAAATAGCCGGAATTTCTTCAGGGTCGATCTCTTCAGGCTCCGTCCCAATCTCATAGCCAATCATACCGGCAACAACCTGACCGTCCCGTTCAGCCACATGCGCATTCCGATATGAAAAACTACCAGTTTCTCCTCGCGCCCGCTCGCATCCAATTTCAAACGGATCAGTGCCTTCGGGCGCAACGCTCTGCCAGTAGTGATGAGCAAGACCGTAACTTGCAGAATGAACAAATCTAGCAAGATGATGTGCATCGTTTGGGTGCGCCTCGCGGATAACAAACTTCTGTTTAGGCAACGCGGACATTTGATTTCCCTTCACTCTGGTTCGCCGGATTATGGTTATGGATACACGCTTCGCCAATCGCAGAAACGTGACGATGATCTGTACCGCAGCATCCGCCAAAGACTGTAAGGCCTGGAAGCACTGCCATAAACTCACGATATTGATCCGCAAGCTCGGTTGGGTTGCCATCATCAAGTTCTTCTGCGTTGTCCAGTTCTGCATGGCTCATCCGAGACGCATTGGCACGCAACCCCTTGATCCGCCCTGCCCAGGCACTGGCCCCGTTGAAGATGCTTTCAAAATGCGTTGGATGGGCGCAGTTGATCATGTAGTAAGCCGGTCCGCCATCTGTTGCCTGATCTACTTCCAAAATGGCGTCCCCAAGTTCCTGTCCGGTTGGCAGGCGGCCATCCGTTTCAACCGTAAAGGCAACAACCACAGGCAAACCTAACTGCTGCACAGCCCGCACGAAGCCAATCGCTTCCGGGGTGTTTGTAAGTGTTACGGCAGAGACAAGATCCACACCAGCTTCAGCGAAATAGCTCACCTGCTCACTGTGATAAGCTTGGGCTTCATCCACTGTCATAATCTCACCCGGATCATAGCCATCGCCCCGCGGTCCTACATTTCCGCTAATAACAAAAGGGCTGTGTTCATTCTCATATTCTTCCTGAACCTCTCTCAAGAGATCCACCGCATCCAGATTGATCTGCCGAATGGATTGATCATTGTGACCAAGTTTTAACATCCAGTCCCGGCTGGCACGCCAAGTCGCTGTCTCCAAAACTATACCTGCTTTTTGCCGAACCGCTATATCTGCATACCGGCGAAAATAGTTTTTCAGAATCTTCCGTTCTCTCTGCGTTTTCAGCATTTCGCACGCCGCGAATAACGGCAAATCTATACCTTCGTGGAAAATCATTGTCGTTTCCAACCCGCCATCAGTGAGACATACTTTGCCGTTTAGCTGCGGTAGCCTGTTCTCAATTTGATTGTATTTCATATTGCTCTCCAATTTAAGAATGCATGTTCAGTAGAGAACTGAAATATTTCGATTCAGGCCTGCAAAAACAAGAAGCTTTATGGTATAGTCATATAAAGTTTATTTTCATTATATATTTCAAATACTTAGCGCAATCTCTTGAATCAGACAGCGTTAAAGACGCGGGTAAACTGCACCCGCGGTACAGTAATTGCGGAGCGGAAGATGGGAAGAGGAAGCAATACCCGCGAGCGGATCATGGATATCGCGGAAACATCAGTATTGACCAAAGGGTTTGTCGCCACCTCAATAGAAGAAATTATTGTAGAAGCCGAAATTACGAAAAGCGGTTTCTTTTATCATTTCAAAGATAAGAATGAGCTGGCAAATGCCTTATTTGATCGCTACATCGACCGCGAAGATCTACTCCTCGATGACATTTTTGGTCGCGCGGATGAATTGCATGATGATCCCTTACATGCCTTTCTGATTGGCCTGAAAATGCTATCTGAAATGCTCGCCGATCTGCCAAATGGGCATCCGGGCTGCCTCGTTGCGACCGTCTGCTATAATGAGCAAATCTTTGATCGAAAAATCCGGGATAAAAACCAGGTTTCTGTACTCCGCTGGCGAAAACGCTTTAGAGATACCTTTCAGAGTATTTCAGAAATCTACCAGCCCAATGAACCGGTCGACCTTGATGATCTTGCTGATATGGTCTCTACCGTGGTTGAAGGGGGTATCGTTATGTCCAAGGCCTTGCAAGACCCCAAAGCCCTTGCCAGACAGATCCTGTTGCTGCGGTCCTATATCAAAATACTATTTCTGCCACGAAACCATTAACGACGTATCATCCGTCTGCATCTAAAGTAATAATTTTGGCAGATTCCGCTAGATTTAAAATTTCGGATCTAGCTGTCTGAAGGGCTTGAAAAATAGTATTTCAGTGGACAGGGCTACATACGAGCAGTTCGAAATTCTATTCTTCGCCCTGTAGCTTGTTCAGGGTACGACGAAAAGCCCGCCCGGCGGCCCGGGCTTTGTCTTTTTCGCGGGCGATAAGTCGGGCCTCGTCAACAACACCCCGCGCGACCCGAGTTGCTGTTTCCCTCGCCCTAGGATCGGATGCGAGTTTTTGTGCTGCATAGCGGGATATATGACGCAAGAATAAAGACATGGCGACACCCTAGCAAATCGGCCCCAATGCAGCAAGATCAATGGTCAAGCCCGCCACCGCCTGCAGACCTCTAACAGGCTATCGCAAATGTATGCCAATCCCCGTCCGGAAAATTTGTTTTTGGGATACACGCAGGGCCAGAGGGGGCAATCGATTGCCTTTCGCTGCAAAAACCGTTACTGCTAGCGGATCAAAAAAAAGATCTTTAAAGGACGACCAATGAATTTTGACGATGTGATCCTCAACCGTCGCAGCATTCGCGGCTACAAACCTGATCCAGTGCCACGCGCGTTAATCGAGGAAGTAATAAGCTTGGCGATGCGTGCTCCCTCCTCAATGAACACCCAGCCATGGAGCTTTTACATTCTCACAGGCGAACCTCTGGATCGCATTCGCGCCGGTAATACTGAGCTAAACATTGCAGGCGTCCCCCACTCCCGCGAATTTCGTGTTGGTCAACCTTTCGTCGGTAAACACCGCGAACGTCAGGTCGGAGTCGCCAAACAGCTGTTTTCTGCCATGGGCATTGCCCGTGAGGACAAGGATATGCGTCAGGACTGGGTGCTTCGCGGCTTCCGTCAATTCGACGCGCCGGTTTGCATAATCGTGACTTATGATCGTGAACTGGCTGATAGCGACGATACGTCTTTTGATTGCGGCGCGGTGGCAACGGCCCTGGTGAACGCGGCATGGTCACGTGGGCTTGGCACCGTGATCAACAGTCAGGGGATTATGCAGTCACCCGTGGTTCGCGAGCATGCTGGCATTGCCGATGATCAGATTATCATGAAAAGCATCGCTCTGGGCTGGCCCGACGAAACCTTCCCGGCGAATGCTGTTGTTTCAGAACGCAAGAGCCTGGAAGAGGCGACTGTATTTGTGGGCTTCGACGACTAATCCTGTCAAACTCTGCAAGATCGAGCCAGCAAGCTTTGGCATCCGCTAAGTCGTAGGCGGATCAGTTTCCAGACTGCGGGACGCAGCTGCGCCAGCTGCCTCTCGCCGCTCAGGCGCAGTTGCATCATCGCTCACGCGAACGGTCACCTCGCGATTGGCAAAGCGGATACCAGCCTCTTCGAATGCGGCCCGAATGCGATGCAAAAGCTCACGGCGAATGATGAATTGTTTGCCAGGGATCGCAGTGAATTTAACCCTCAAAATCATCGCAGAGTCTTCCATTTGGATCACACCTTGAGATTTTGGGGGTGTCAGAAGCCCATCACTCAACAGTTCATCTTCCATGAATTCTGCGCCAAGTTTTTTTATGATTTTTTTCACCTGCTGAGGATCCGTATCAAAGGTCAAACGCAGGGGCAGCTTCATAATTACCCAATCACGGGAATAGTTGGTCAATGCCGAAATATCTCCGAAAGGGATTGTGTGGACCGCACCAAGGTGATGACGCAGTTGAAGGCTGCGCACCGAAATGCGTTCAACTGTACCCTTGACGGAACCAAGATCGATATATTCACCGCGCCGAAACGCATCATCAATCAAGAAGAAGACACCAGAAACAATATCCTTCACCAAGGTTTGCGCACCGAAACCAATAGCCAAGCCGAGAACACCAGCCCCCGCGACCAGAGGCCCAACATTAACCCCAAGACTTGTGAGGGCTGCAAAAAGACAGACTACTGCAATTACCGCAATCGCCACCGAGCGAAGAAGCGGCAATAGTGTCGCGGTCCGGCTTACCCCCAATCCGCCTTCTGCATCTCCTCCTTCATCATTATTTACCTCCGGCTGCTCGGCTGCAATCCGCGCATCAATCAGTGTGCTCAGAAAATCCCAGACGGCCCAACCGATCAACGCAGTCAGCCCAATATTTATTGCAGCCTGTATCCATTGCGCGGCAGGCCCTCGCTCTTGCAGTGTTATCGGGTCGAACCCCCAAATTGTGAAAATGGCAACCAAACCTGCTGCAATGAGCACCGCGCGGGCCATGCGGCGTATCGCCCCTTCCATCTCAGCTGTAAGATCCTGCGCGCGCAGATAATGCACTAGAACGCGATAAACCGTCCAAAAGCCGATCAGCACCAACTGCATCTTAAGGACCGACCCTGCTAAAGCGTCGATATCTTTATTCAGCAAACTACCAACAGCAAAAAGTACCCAGACGGCAATCATCCAAAAACTCATCAAAACGGCCCATTTACGGGTAACCATATTGAAAAACCCTGTTCTCTCGCGTGCTGGCAATAGATCAGATGTCGCACGGTGGACAGCGTAAATTCCAACCTGCACCATAAAGAGCCATAGCATGCCGAGCATGAAGCTAAACAGGTACGCGGCGCCTTCGGGTGCACCAAAACGGATCATTAATGCTGACGTGATTGACTGAAACATCCAAAGCCCTGCCAAGCCTAGCATCAACCAATGTAAAAGACTGGTTGCGTAATCACTGATCGCGACCAAGCGATAGGCTGGCCAGTTGCGGGGGAACATGGACTCAAGAAATGACCATACAACAAGCATTACGGCCAAAACGGCAATGTAGTACGAAACAAAAACCCGAATATCTTGATTGTGAAACAGAAAATAGAGCACTGCCAAGGCAGCAATAGCGAAAGCCACCACGCTCGACAACTCGATAAGCAGAAACAGTACAGCATCCCCAATGGTACCAAGAGTGCCGTAAGAACCCTTATTGATATTGCGTTCGGCAATTGCCGACTGCCGCTGAGCAGCTTTTCGGCGCCAGAAGAAGCGTACGATTAAACCCACTACACAGCTAACAACAAGCGCTAACACAGCCTTTCCCAAGCCCCCAGCAGCTGTCAGCCGGCTGTAGACGGCGGTGAATGCGGCGCCGAACTCCGGCCATTTTGACCAAAGCATCTTTGCATTGGCAGAAACGGTCGCCGCAATTATATGTGCGTTTGCCAGCACCCCAACATTAGAAACCGGTTTTGTAGCACGACGTGCTGCAAATTCATCGATCAAAATTTCGCGGACCTGTTCATCACTCAACCGACTGAGCATCGCTTGAAATTCAGATTCCGACAGGTCTGCACTGATAACAGGAAGCTCGGCGGCCTCCGTTGGAGCCTGCGCGACCACTGTGGTGCTCAACGTGAGCAGCATCAGGACGGCGATAGCCGACTTCGCTATGTAGTGTCTAATCCGAACGAGTACCGACATGATTTGCTCACCTTGTTGACGAAGCTCTTTCAATGCCGATGCTAGCGTGTCCTGAAAAGAAGTAAAAGAGACAAAAACAACCCACACAAGAAGCGGACTTTCGTTTTTGGCCCTTACGCATTTGCAATACGCAAAGATAGCAATGCAGAGTCTGCTTGCCGCCACAATCGATAACTTAATCTATGTTGGAAAATTGATCTTATTGAGGCCTGACTTTTAACGACATGAAAGCCTAATGAATGAATTGATATTCAACTCCGTCGAACTTCAATTCTTTAAAATCATACGCTTCTGCCTCTTCGTCATCACATTCCGCTTTTGCATTTACTTGGGTTTTGGTTGTTACAATACGGCTCTTTATTTTTAGATTAGATTAACCGTTTGTTTTTTGATCTGCCATGTACAAAATATTTTCGATATCTGTAAATTCACCAGCACAATCCCCATCCCATTCCCCAACGGATTGTTTCATGGGATATGCGTTAAGCACTTTACTTAACCTGTCACCCGACTTGATAAACAGCGAGAGGGTCTCGCTTTCATAAGGGTTCACCCGCGACATACCCAGATAGCGCACGCGAACACCGAAAGCACGCCTGTCATCGGCCAAGCGGTAAGGCGCTGTATCGATCCTAATTTCTTTGAGCTCTATAGCATCTGAAACCCATTGGTTTGTTTGGCCGCTTTCAAAAAATTTGTGAGTTATTGCTCTGGATCGATTATTAGCAAGAACGATATGACTATTGAATATAAAATACTGTTCTTCCTCGTCCACAATCTCGGGTATGGCAACAATTACCTCATTTAAATTTTGAGGGTTAGCTTTGGAGGCAACTAAATCTGTTTTAACAGCCAGGGGATCAACCTCTAGTTCCCGTAAAACGGACAAAATCAAAGTATAGTCAGCCAAGGCGTCGCTCAGCTTTTTTGAGCTTGTTTTATCAATAATACCGTCGAAACTAACGACAAACTTCTGCTCTTCTATGTCATTGGTCAGAGCCCGAGAAACGCGATGACTCGTTATGGCATTATCACTTAGTCTGGATCTTATTCGGACACGGTCACCGGCAATCTCGTCAAAAGCAATCAATTCATAATCGAGAATATTACCATCCGCATCATAGTTGATCAGGTTGGTTTCCATTTTGTATTCACCTAATTTATAGGTAACCACGACTGAATGAAAGTTTGGGGAAATTGCGACTTTGTAGGAAGCCATTGCCCTATACCCGGCTTCTTTTTCATAGAGATCAGGATACAGGGTTTCAATTTTCAAAGCGCGTTCATCGATAGACTTTAGGTTATCTTCGTCAGCAAAACTGTCAAAATTTGTGGTCTCGATTATTGGCAGTTCTCGCTCTTGCATCCCGGCAATCTTTGCCTGAAAAGCAATTAAAATTGCCCCACTCTCTTCATTATCACGAACAGTTTCGCCGACCTGATCAACTGCCGCTTCTAGCGCCTTGGCAGAACTTTGCTGATTGTATGAAAAAGCAATAAACCCCAACACAAGCACTAAAGTTCCCGTAAATTTCATCGTCATATCACATCAAAGGTTTTTTCGAGAAGGTAATGGATTATGCCGATAACAAGCAGAATGACTAACATTGACAGGAAACGTATTCCAAACAGGGACTTGGAGGGCGGCCATTTTCTTTTAAGGTAAAACAAATCAAAAAGTATAAATATAACCGCTAAAATTGCGCCGATAGTGCCCCCCACCTGAACCAAGCCGATAAAGTAAATTTTCGAGAAAATAAATGAGATGAGGGTTGTATCATCTGGCACCGACCCCAGAACCAAATACATATATCCAATACCAAGAAGCTGAGCAGCCAGGGCCCAAAGAACATATTCCAAAACTCTCTTCAACATATGCTTCTTTCACCCATTATTCTTTGCGCCATTTTCATTGGGTAGCGGCTTCAGTTAAAGTTGTGATATTGGAAATGCTAACGGATTCAAAGACACCATTTTCATTGAAAAACCTTAACTCACCACAATATAGCGCCTCCTCATCTTTGCAGGGCGCATATGAAAATTCTGCCAACTTATACTTGCTGTACATACCTATTTCTTCTGTAACGAGCCCCCCCAGGTCTTCTTCGTTGTCCAGAAAATAGGCAGTTCCCTCATCTTGGAACACACTCAAGGGAAAAGCTTTGTAATACTCATAATAGAAAATTGAATTTTCGTTTTGGTAAGCCAGTTTTTTACCAGTCGAAATGCCATGGCTAAAGTGATGCTTTACACTATCTTGGATCGCCTGATGAAGGACAGATTGATCTTTTTCGGGATATTTCACTAAATAAAGGTCAGGATATACCTCTGATTGTATGAACGCCATATTCTTGAAAAAGAAGTGATGGCCCCCTACTCCAATAAAACCAATTGCCAGCAACGCGCAAAAAACCTGCAATCTCATTTTATCTCGCAAAATCCACTTAAGGAGACGGAAGGCAAGCAATAAAAAGCCGATCAGCACAAGGATCAGAAAGATAATGATGAGCACTTCCATCAGGCTTTAGCGCTCTCTAAGAATAGTTTATTCATGCACAATCACGGGTATCAAAAAATCTCTAGAATCCGGCAAAGCCATGCGCGACTTTGGGCAGAGTATAGGTGTAAAAACTTGATTTAATTATTATTTATTCTTGCAACACGCATACCTCTCCAGCACAAAATTCAGAATTCATCATATGCGCTAAAAGAATAATTACGCAATTGTCATGACAACCTCAACCTTAATTCACAAGTTCTATAGTGCGCTAATTCATTCCTATCCCTCCCTCATCAGAGTTAGGGTGTCTTCATTAGAAACATTAGTAATTTCTTAAACAAAACATATTAATTTTTCTAATTAATGAGCGGAAATTTTAAGTGTTTTGACCTCGTTAAACATATGATGAGGTAAAAGTAGGGAAGTTTGGATGTACCCGATAAAACAAAAATACAGTGTGTGTATCCATTCTTTCAGCTCGTGCTTTTCCAAAAACTCAAAGATCTCATTCAAAAATACATTACCCTTCGCCGAGTTTTTATATTGAGTTCTCATAATGAATAAAAAAATATTCCTATTTGCAATTCTATGCGCTCTCGGTCTGACAGGTAACTATTTCAAAGTACCTTTGTTTTTTGGTGTGGAAGTCATTTTCGGTTCAATTGCCGCACTACTCATTGTCGCTATATTGGGGACTATTCCCGGCACCCTTGCAGGCTTCCTCATTGGTAGCATGACATGGTTTCTATGGGGTCACCCATATGCGATGATTATTTTCGGGTTAGAAGCCCTTTTTGTCGGCTTTATTTACAAAAATCCACGGAATTTGGCACTAATTGATGGACTATATTGGCTGCTTATCGGTGTCCCTCTGGTTTTCATTTTTTATGGGGGTATGCTCGGCCTAGATTTTAGTGTTTCATCAACCATAGCCACAAAACAGGCCCTAAATGGCGTGATGAATGCCGTAGTCGTTGCCTTGCTTCTAATTGTTTTAAATTTTTATGGCAGAAAACTTTTAAATTCAAACCGGCCAAAAGTCAGTTTTCAAAAAATCATATTTAATGTGATTACTGCTGCTGTTTTCATCTCCGCAATAATTCCAAGCATCATCTCCAATTCCAATTTTCTACGCGAATTGGAGCGAGAAGCTTTGTTTGAATTACAAACAACTTCAAATGTTATTATTAAGCATCTGAAGTTAGCCGAGGATCGTATCCCGATCCCCAATGGAAATGCCCAAGAGTGGCTTGCCAGGCAATTTGGTGAGATCGACCTTGATGTATTTGTTGGTTTTGCCCCCGTTGCAGCTTCCGCAAAAAGCACGAACGGCGATACGCTGGCGACTTTAGGAAATGTTAAAAGCAATAAAAATGGCAAAGTCACTATAAGCCAAAGCGGTCTAATCGATCTATGGATGCCATCTGCTGACCTTGCACAAATGAAGCTGTGGCGAGCCTCTCAATATCAATTTAGCACCTTGATCACCTTGGCGAATGGCTTCGAATTCTACTTAATCACTGAAATGCCGACCAACGCGATAATGGACAGGTACAACGACAATTCCTATTACATGTTATTACTCATGGCGCTAATGCTTGGATTAGCACTTGGCTTTGCGCATTTTCTGTCAAAACTTATAACGCTACCCATTCGAAATATTGCGGCGGAAAGCAAACAGATTTCTCAAAATCTGGATACCGGCGTGCCGCCGACCATATCTCCTTCTACTCTTTATGAGTTTGACCTAATGGTCCAGTCACTTCAATCCATGTCGAAGGAGATTACTGAGAAATTCCACGATCTCAACGCTATCCGCGATACGCTAGAAAAAAAGGTCCGAGAAAGAACAAAGGAACTTAATAAGCTCGCCATTGTTGCGCGGCAGATTTCTAATGCAGTCGTGATAACAAATCTTGCTGGTAAAATCGAATGGGTCAACAACGCTTTTATTGAGCTCACTGGATACGATCTCAACGAAATTGTCGGCAAAACACCTGGCTCTTTTTTACAAGGAAAAGATAGTTCAAGCGAAGCCATCAAAATGATGTCAAAAGCACTCCAAAACAAAGAGGCTTTTAGCGTTGAACTGATCAATTACACGAAAGAGGGAAAACCCTACTGGGTTGAGATTTCATGCAGCCCAATGTTTAATGATAACGGCAACATCGCAGGCTTTATCGCAATTGAAGCCAATATTGATCATCGAAAAAACATAGAGTTTGAGTTAGAGCAAAATCGGGCCGCTCTGCAAAAACAGCTACAAGAGACCCTGAATGCGCGGAGTAGAATTGAAACACAAGCGCAAGAACTGGCTAATCTTGCAGAGCGTGAGGCGTTAGCAAGAATAGAAGCTGAGTCTGCGGAACATGCGAAAGCCGAATTCCTTGCTTCCATGAGCCACGAAATCCGCACGCCAATGACAGGCGTAATGGGTTTTGCCAATATGCTTCTGGACGACCAGCTGCCAGCCGCAAGCCATGACAAGGTTGTTAAGATCATTGAAACGTCCAAATCCTTGCTTACGATCATCAATGATATTTTGGATATATCAAAGATAGATGCGGGAAAACTCCAAATTGAGCGGATTGATTTTAACCCAATTGAAGTCGTTCAAAATTTGGTCCAACTTTTCGAACAAACCGACCCCTATGGAAGCAAAGAAGCACTCGACATAACTGTTCATTTTTCTGATGATTTCCCAAGTTACGTAAATTGCGACCCTACTCGCTTACGACAAATCTTGGTGAACCTCATCGGCAATGCCGTCAAATTTACGGATAGAGGATCGGTCACGGTAAATTGCAAAAACGATAGCCAAAATCAAATTATGCAATTTGAAATTTCCGATACCGGCATTGGGATGAGTGCTGAAGACCAGAAAAAACTATTTCAAAACTTCTCTCAGGCTGACGCCTCTATTAGCCGAAAATATCAGGGCACTGGCCTTGGGCTTGCAATTTGCAAACGCCTTGTTGAACTATTGGGCGGTGAAATTAAGGTCGAAAGCGTCATAGGTCAGGGCAGCACGTTTACATTCACAACTCCCTACTCAATCAGTTCAACCCAAACGGCACCTTCAGATGAAAACAGGAACACCTCAGAGAAACAGGTCACTCAACAGTTAAAGGTCCTGGTTGCCGAAGATAACGAAATCAATCGCACTATCGTTGAGGCAATTCTCGTGAAACTCGGACACGTAGTGACTTTCGCACATAATGGGATTGAGGCAATCACCGCGGTTAAAGCAAATGATTTTGATTTAATTCTCATGGACGTTCGGATGCCAGAGATGTCTGGACCGGAAGCGACTATGCAAATCAGGAGTCTTGATAGTGACAAAGCCGGTATTCCAATCATAGCACTAACTGCAGATGCAATGTCTGATCATCAACAGACTTATATTGACGCAGGCATGAATAGCTTCGTAAGCAAACCAATCATTATCGAAGAACTCGTTTCGGCAATTAATAAGGTTATGAACTCTGAAGCGACAAACCCGGATGTGACACAAGCTATTACCACCGAAGATGTTCCATTTGATTTTAAGGAATTAGCTGCGCGTATTGGATTAACAGAAGAAACCTTATTGCCCTTGCTTCAACGCTTTGTTCAAGATTACAGCGATTTTGAACTACGTCTTAAACAACTAACAGAAGACAACCAATACGAACACATTATTAATCTCACGCATGAGTTCAAAGGTGTTTCAGGAAATTTGAGGTTTGAAGACATTTATTCGCTAGCGAGTGAAGTTGAGACAAATGCCAAAGATGGCGACAGTGAAGCACTTACAAAAAACATCGAGCTCCTGTCCGCTTCACTTGAAAAAGTGACTACCCAGCTTAAATCTTCATTTTGACAATATTATCACCCAGATAAGTGTCTCGTTCAGATAAGTCTTAGCAACTTTCACAATGAAGTGGGAGCGATTGGCGATATTCCCCCCTTTTGACGACCTGCGAAAAATTTCTATTGCGCTCACTGCAACTTCAAGAACGCATCACCACTCCACAGCGGCCATGCCCTGCCCATCCGACGCAGGTTGGAGAGATTTAACTTTCTTATCTTTAAAGACTTTTTCTTTCAGTTCCTGCGCGGCTTCCCCCTGCCCACCAAAGGGGACAATCAAATCCATGAGCCAGAGGGGCGATCATCGGAGTTTCAATCGGCGAAGCCTAGCCCAGCGTCTTTGAACAGGCTACCAGAGACATAAGACTTTGAAACAAAGTCCAATTTCGCTTCAGACCATTGATGACCATATCTAAGTTCCAACTGGCGATAGGCATACGCAACACTAAAAGAATTGAAAAGAACTTTACTGACAAGATTTCTAAAAATCGGGACTACGTCACAGAATGCTTTAGCCACCGAACTATCAGGGGCATATGTCTGAACATCATTTAGAGTCTCTAGAAACCATTTATAAGTGCTAACTTGATCCAGGACATAATCATTTAACTCACTCATTTCACCCCTCCTTTGCCAAGATAGCTCGAGAAATTTTTAGTATTTCAAAGCAAAAAAAAGAAAAAAATGAAGAAAATATCAAATTAGGTAAAAACCAAAACTGACCTAAACCGTGTTGCAGCGATGCGAACTTTGATAACGGAAACTGGTTTACTTCAGGTACGCTTAAAGTCAACCAAGGAACACTTAGTGCGGAAAGTAAATAAGCAACAAATTGACTAATTATTTTCCCATCATCATCTAAATAATATTTTTCATTTTTCTTAACAAAAAACATAATTATTGAAATAAAAAATCCAGAAAAAAGGAAAATATAAAAAAAATATACATACTTAATAGGTGAAAAAAAGCATTTACCACCTTCAAAACTTGAACAGTAATTGTCCAGTAAAAGAAAATCTGTCTCTACTATTTTATAAAAAAAAGTAGACTCTAATAATTTAGCGTCTTCGCAAAAAGCCAAATAGCAGTATTCCATTAAATGCAGTCGCAAGTATTATAGACCTCACCTCACCACTCCACGACAGCCATACCCTGCCCATCTGGCGCAGGTTGGAAAGATTTAACTTTCTCATCTTTAAAGACCTTTTCTTTCAGTTCTTTGGCCGCTTCCGGTAAATCGCTAGCGACAGAACTTACAACTTTATCGAACATATTTATCCATCAGTATGAATTCACGGTAGAGTTTAGAGTAAACCTAGGAAATCGGTCAACAAAGCGATGAGTGTCTGAGGAAGCTCTGGGGGAACATATTGCTCATCCCAGCACAACGACTTGGCACCCAATAAGCATATACCTTGGCCACCGCCCCGAATTCAGATTACCCTTGGTTTTCTGCCAGAAATCATATATCTAAGCCGTGAAATAAAACCGAGGTTGTTGTGACAAAACTAGACCGCACCGTAAGCATTGCGCCCATGATGGACTGGACGGATCGCCATGATCGGTATTTCCTGCGTTTAATTACGTCCAAAGCTCTGCTCTATACAGAAATGGTGACCACCGGGGCGATCCTGTTTGGGGATGAGCGCCGGCATCTAGCGTTTGATCCCGCCGAGCAGCCCGTTGCCCTGCAACTGGGCGGCAGCGATCCAACCGATCTTGGCAAATGCGCAAAAATCGCGGCGGGCTATGGCTACCGGGAGATAAACCTGAATGTGGGATGTCCGTCTGATCGGGTGCAAAACGGGCGTTTTGGCGCCTGCTTGATGGCGGAGCCCGATACCGTCGCGGCCTGTGTTGCGGCGATGAAAGCGGCAACTGATCTGCCCATTACGGTCAAGAACCGCATTGGCATCGATGATCTGGATAGCTACGAACATCTCGTACATTTCACCGAAACCATCCAAAAAGAAGGATGCGAGACGTTCATAATCCATGCCCGCAAAGCCTGGTTGACCGGCCTCAGCCCCAAAGAAAACCGAACCATTCCCCCGCTTAATTATGATCGGGTCTATCAGCTTAAAAAAGATTTCCCCCATTTGGAAATCATCATCAATGGCGGCATTCAAACGCTCAGCGAAATCGACACCCACCTGCAACATGTGGACGGCGTTATGATTGGCCGCGAAGCTTATCAAAATCCGTATTTTTTGGCGCAGATAGACCGCAAATATTACGGCGTATCCAACGATGCCCCTGAACGCAAAGAAGTTGTTGAGGAAATTCTCCCCTATATTCAGCAGGAAATGGAAAAAGGGGTTCCGTTAAAAGCAATCACCCGTCACATGCTGGGCCTGTTTCAGGGTCGTCCCGGCGCTCGTGCCTGGCGCCGCCACATATCTGAAAATGCGCATCTGGACGGGGCGGATATTAACATCCTGACAGAGGCCGCTTCTAAAGTCAGATAAAAAAAGCCCGCGTTCTGCGGGCTTTTTCTAAAGCGAGACACTTAATTTTATTTTCTGGATTTCAAAAAACCATCCACGCTATAGGCACCGGCGCCTTTGGCGACCAGTAACAAGAAACCACCAGCAACAGCGATGTTTTTCATAAACAGGATCATCTGCATCTGCTCTGCGGGCTGATAATGAAACAGAAACGCAGCAACAACTGAAAATCCAGCAAGGGCCAGCGCAACCCAACGGGTCTGAAAGCCAGCAATCAATAAAATACCACCGCCAATTTCTAGCAAAATGACAAGAGGAAGCAACATCCCGGGAACACCCATGGCTTCCATATAGCCTTGCGTGCCCTCATAGCCGCCAATTTTCGAAAACCCCGCAGGGATAAATAAGACCGCCAGCAGAATACGGCCAGCTAGGTCGAGAACAGGTTCCAGTTTTTCCATTTAACCAATCCATCACAATTAATAAGGTTTGTATGAATTTTCAAAATATGTTTAATTTTGTGAAATAAAATTGATATAAATTTACTTTCTCATTCTATTTTTTAGACAATTATATGCAAATTTCAAAAATTACACTTTCTCAATGGACAATTTTTGATGCTGTGATCCGTGAAGGTGGTTATTTAAAAGCGGCTGAGAAATTAAATCGAAGTCATTCGTCCCTGCACCACGCGGTAAATAAACTTCAGCAGCAACTCGGTGTTACCTTGCTGGAAATTCACGGCAAACAGCCCGTCCTCACGGCGACAGGACAAGTTGTCCACCGCCGGGCGCAACAGTTATTGAAAGACGCGGCTGATCTGGAAACTCTCGCCCGCCAATTAAACCAAGGCTGGGAAAGCGAAATTACGATTGCGGTAGAGAATATTTTCCCCAAATCAATCCTTCATCCAATTTTGAAAAAATTCAATTCAGGCAATCATGCGTCACGGCTGAAAATACTGGATGTGGTTCTTGGCGGTGCTGTTGAGACGATTGAAAATGCTACCGCTGATCTTGTCATTACCCCCGTCTTGCCGCAAGGACATCTGGGCACGCAGCTTATCACACTGGATTTGCATGCATATGCCCACAAGGATCATCCGCTGAACCAGCAACCGCAGCCCGTCACGCAGAAGGAATTGGCAAATACGCTACAAATTGTGATTAAAGATACAGCCACGAAAGCGTCTCAAACTCCTTTTGGTTGGCTGCGCGCCGAAAAACGCTGGACGGTTTCCGATTTTTATCATGCGCGGGAAATTTTAAAAACCGGACAGGGCTTTTGCTGGGGGCCTGCCCATATATTTACCCGCGAAATCGAGGAAGGACAGATTAAGGCCATTCAAACAGCTGGAGATCTTTCACGAGCGGTCACGCTGTATCTGGTGGAACCTAAACCGGAAACGAAAGGACCTGGCGCCTCTCTTCTGGCAAAGCTCATAAGAGAGGAAGCTGTTACGAGACTTCCTCTCTCAAACATCAACTCATAACAAATTATGCACGCAGACAGTGGTGACAGTGACCTCGCAGCCCATTCCGAAGATAATGACGATAATTATGTTCTTCATCACGGGTAAAGGCTTTGAGTTGTTTGCGCGTATCTTTCAGGAATTCGACTATTTCCCGAGTTTGATCGGCGAGTTCTTGACTGTAGCCACCCAAATTGGCAAAGGCTGGGGCTTGACGCCGGAAAACGCCCAATCTGTGACCTTCAATCATTTGAGTTTGGGTGAACTCTACTTTTGAACCAGCTGTGTTAATCACAACGGCTCGACCCGGATCGTAATCAACTGTCGTTGTGGCGACATTCACTTCCAGCGCAAATCCGCTGAAAACGCCAGCTCCGCCATAACGGCCAGCACTATAACTTTCCTCAACACGTGCCAATCGAATATCAATAGACAACGCGGCTGCATCAACTGATGTGTCTGTGACAAGGTCAGATAAAGACTCAAGAGCTGTATTAATCACTTCTGCGAGCTTTTCACCCGTATATCCAAAGGGTTCAAGAAAACCTTCAAGCTTTTCAGCAAGCTGAGCCATAACATCACTTGATTGCTTCTCCCCTTCTGCAAAGGGAAGAGAGATTATCGGATTGCTATGCGCTTCCGCAATAACAGCATCAAAACTGAAGGAGGCCTCTTGAGCGACTGAGGCAGAAGTGTAGGAAGCCCCTCGAAAGGGGTTGCTATAGGTCGTGGCCTGCGCCAACGAACTATAGGAGGACGAGGCAGAAAACCCCGCAAGTAAGTCAGACATTGCTGTACCTTTCTCTTTTCAAGAGGAATAGGCTTCATTCTAAAGCCCAGCGTAACAGCAATGACTATATGCAAAACCCCTTAATTACAGGTTAATCAAATGTAAAATTAAAGGTAAAATTGTTTCTATTGGCCCTGCTGGCCGCGATGGCGAAGCAGATGATCCGCCAAGACACATGCCATCATGGCCTCTCCTACGGGAACAGCCCGAATACCGACACAGGGATCGTGGCGTCCCTTGGTTATAATTTCAGTCTCTTCACCTTCTTTGGTGATCGTGGCCCGTGGTTTTAAAATAGAGGAAGTGGGTTTCACCGCAAATCGCAGAACAATATCCTGTCCGGTAGAAATTCCTCCCAGAATACCGCCCGCATGATTGCTCCCAAACCGCGGACCTAATTCATTGCCTTTATACATTTCGTCCGCATTGGTCTCGCCGGTTAGGGCTGCGGCAGAAAAGCCTTCGCCAATTTCAACCCCCTTAACCGCATTGATCGTCATCATCGCGCCTGCAAGATCGGAATCCAGTTTGCCGTAAATTGGCGCCCCCAATCCTGCGGGAACACCAGATGCAACTACCTCGATCACGGCACCAACGGAGGATCCGTCTTTTCGAATACCGTCTAGATAGTCTGTCCAGATTGCCGCCATCTCGGCATCCGGGCTCCAAAACGGGTTGTTATCGATTTCGTTGGCATCAAACCGGCTATAGTCGATTTTATGCGCGCCAATTTGCGTCAGATATCCCTGTATCTTAACGTTACTTCCAAGAACTTTGCGGGCGATCGCGCCTGCAGCGACCCGCGCGGCGGTTTCGCGCGCGCTCGACCGGCCGCCACCACGATAATCGCGGATGCCGTATTTAGTCTGATATGCAAAGTCTGCGTGACCGGGGCGATATTTCTCGGCAATATCACCGTAATCCTTGGACCGCTGATCGACATTTTCGATCATCAGGCTGATTGGCGTTCCAGTTGTTTTACCTTCAAACACGCCAGACATAATCTTGACGGCATCAGGTTCACGCCGCTGCGTTGTAAAACGGTTCTGGCCCGGTTTGCGCCGATCCATAAAATACTGGATCTCATCTTCAGAAATATCAATAAGCGACGGGCAACCATCGATCACACACCCCAGCGCCGGACCGTGACTTTCGCCCCAGGTCGTTACCCGAAATAAGTGACCAAAACTGTTATGGGACATTGGGCGACCGCCTAACTAACTTTTATTTGCACGCGGTGCCGGAACGTCGGGCGCATCTTCGCGTTTCATACCAACCACATGATAGCCGGAATCCACATGATGGGTTTCCCCGGTCACGCCTGATCCAAGATCGCTCAACAGATATACGGCGGAGCCCCCAACTTCATCAATTGTTACATTGCGTTTGAGCGGTGCATTATATTCATTCCATTTGAGGATATAGCGAAAATCACCAATCCCAGATGCGGCAAGGGTTTTAATCGGACCAGCCGAAATGGCATTTACCCGAATTCCATCGCCGCCCATTTCCGCGGCCAGATACCGAACAGAAGCTTCCAGCGCTGCTTTGGCAACACCCATCACGTTATAATGCGGCATGACCCGCTCCGCCCCATAATAGGTCAGCGTCAACATGCTGCCGCCATCTGACATTAAGGGTTTTGCCCGCTGGGCAACGGCTGTGAATGAAAAACAGGAGATATCCATCGTCATCAGAAAGTTATCGCGTGTGGTATCTGAATAGTTACCGCGCAACTGGTTCTTATCGGAAAATCCAATGGCGTGGACAAGGAAATCAATTTTGCCCCATTTTTTTTCCAATGTTTCAAACACAGCATCCATAGAGGCATCGTCTGTCACATCACACTCAAGCAACATATCATACCCGAGGCTTTCGGCCAAAGGTCGCACACGCTTTTCAAGCGCTTCACCCTGATAAGTAAACGCAATATCAGCCCCTTGAGCATGCAACGCTTTTGCAATACCCCAAGCTATGGACATATTATTGGCAACGCCCATAATCAACCCACGTTTACCATTCATAAGACCGGCTTGTCCTGTCATACTTAAGATCCCACACCCATCATCATCTAACGAATACCTTATTTATCTTGCCCGAAAGGTTCAGTCAAAACCTAATCACTTTAATCTTTTGCCTTATTTTCGGGCAAATTTTGACCGCGCGTCATAGTCATGATCTTTCGACCACTTTGACACCCAGTCTTGAAATTCCTCATCCGGCTGGTCGGGAAGCACAACTTTTAGCTTCACAAGCTGATCTCCGCGATCCGAACTATCCTTAGCTCCAACCCCTTTACCTTTAAGACGCAAGGTCGACCCGGTATTAGAGCCCGCTGGTATTTTGAGATTAACGACACCATCAACCGTTGGCACTTCAACCTTCCCCCCAAGGACGGCTTCAGGCAGACTTATGGGAAGTTCCAAGAGAATATTTTTTCCATCACGGACAAAAAGCTCGTCAGGTTTTACCGATACATTGATCAGAATATCACCGGCACTACCACCGCCAACACCGGCCTCCCCCTGACCTTTCAAGCGGATCTGTTTTCCATCTGAAATTCCGGCAGGGATTTTAACGTCTAGTGTTTTACCGCCTTCACCCAGCGTCAATCGGCGTTTCCCGCCCGTTGCAGCTTCTTTAAACGTAACGGTTATGGCAAAAGAGCGGTCCCGTCCTTTGGTAGCCCGTGTTTTTTGTCCACCACCCCGACGAAAATTCCCAAAAATTTCTGAAAACAGGTCGTCAGCTCCCGCAAATCCACCCGTGGATTCGTAATAGCCACCTGCGCCCGGACCACCAGCGCTTGAACGTTGACCACCAAATCCGCCATGCGCATATTTCTCTTGCCCGTTTTCATCAATTTCACCGCGATCATAACGCGCGCGCAGTTTTTCATCGCCTAGAATGTTATAGGCCCCGGAAACCTCTTTAAACTGCTCCACAACTTGATCATTACCTGGATTTGCATCTGGATGCAGTTTTTTGGCCAGCTTGCGATAAGCTGATTTTATATCACTTTGTGATGCTGTTTTGCTCACACCAAGTGCTTTGTAGAGATCTTTCATTTAAGGTTTACCAAAGAAAAAATTACCAAGAGAAAACAATAGACTGAACAGTTGTTGAAGTTAATTTACACTCTTCAGCTGCTGCTTTTCAATAAATGTAAGCGAAGCGTCGAGTTGTTCAAGTGAACTCGCAGCAATTTCGGACCCGTTTGACTTGGCTTTTGACCACCAATAGTAAGCTTTAACACGATCCACTGGAACAGCATAACCCTTATAAAACATTTGCCCTAAGTGGTACTGGGCTTCGGCATTGCCTTCCTGCGCAAGTGGTGCCCAAACGCTCAGCGCTTGTTGATACTGCTCTAAAGTAAAAGAAAGCTGCGCCATTTCCATACGCTCTGCAATACTTAATCCGTTTCCGGTTACAACCCGTTCAACAGGTTGCACGTTGGTTTGAGGAGCGGGCGCCGGGATTGCTGAAGCTGGCGCGAGTGTCTGAGGGACTGGTGCGCTTGCCACATTCGATCCACTTTCTGCAGTTTCGTCGTCCCCGACAATTAACGACTTCAATGAACTGAAAAAGCCTTTACTTTCCTCTTTTTCAGGGGCCGGCTCTGCCTTTTTCTGCTCTGCAACAACGACCGGTGCTTTAGGCGCTTCAACTGTTGGCGCTTCCACAACGACTGCACTTGGCTTTGGCTTAACCACAGGCGCGGGTTCAATTGGTTTTTCAACTTTAGTCGTATCAACGACCTGTGGTGCAGATTTTTGCGTGGCCTCCAGTTTCGCCGGCTTTGGGGCGGGCGCATTAAATGCTGTTGGCGCGCCCTTGGTTTCATCATTCAGCAGCTTATTATTGGCGCTGCCCGCAAATGGGTCTTTCCGTTTCGTCGGAATATTCTGGCTCACAGCAGGTTTTGCGGCTGGCGTGCTAACGGTTGCTGGGCTGGTTTTCTCAGCAACTTTGGGTTCTGGGGCTTTGGGTTCTGGAGCTGGGGCTTTGGGTAAGCTTTCAGCCACCGCGACCTCAGGCTTAGACGGTGTCTTCGTCATTTTTTTCGGCGGGACCTTCGCCGCCGCTACTGGCGCCTCAGTTTTCACTGGTGGGGCCGTTGCAGCTTTTTGCTCTTCGGCTGCAACCGTGGTTTCCTTGGCAACTTCTGTTTCAGCAACTTCCGCTTTTACATCCGGTGTCGTTGCAACAAGAATAGACAGCTTGTTCAAAGCTTTGGGATGCCCAGCTTTTGCGGCAAGGTTATACCAGGCCAGTGCTTTACTCGCACTTTTTTCAACGCCTTTTCCGTATTCATACATTAGACCCAGATTATACTGGGCAATCGTATGACCATTGCGGGCCGCTTTGGTGAACCAGTCAGCAGCCTGCACATAGTCTTGGGGAACACCCTGCCCCTTTAAATACATAGACGCAACATTGGCTTGCGCCCGCGGGAAGCCAAGCTCAGCCGACCGCTTATACCAATGCAATGCACGTTCATAATTGACGTCAGTTCCAAGCCCGCGCCGGTACAAATGACCAATATTACGCATGGCCGCTGGATCGTTCTTATCAGCAAGAACCATCCACTCATCCATAGCGGTTTTATAGTCTCCGGCTTCATAGGCTTTTACGGCCTCTTCAAAACCAGCAAATGAGATTCCTGCGGATGAAAAGGCCAGCAAGGCAGCAAGCGCACTACTGGCCATCAGTTTATTCAGTTTCAGCATCTATCCCGTCGGCATTTTGGAATTATGTAAACTCCCTTTGTATTGGAATTTCATTCAAAAATACAGACCTATCGCAGATTTATTAGGACATTATTTGCCAGGTTCCATCTTCCTGGCGGCAGGCAGTGCCGTAACCTTCTTCCAAACGGTCACCGACCTGGATAGTCTGGCGGAATTCGCGGCAGTAACGACCTTTGGTATCCTGACCTTGGCGAACTGGTGTAATCGTTCCACTATTCCCGCTGTCTGGATTGTCCCAGGAAATCGTTTCACCCATCGGCGCCTGTGTCGCCCGGCGTTCGGCGCGATCAATTGCGGTGCGATCTGCCTCGTCCAATGTTTTTCCAACTTCATTACCAATCATGGCACCAACCAAAGTACCGACAGCAACCGCAGCCAGACGCCCCGATCCTTTACCAAAAGCAGAACCCAGCAGCGCACCGCCAACACCGCCGATGATGGTACCGCCGGTTTGCTTAGCGCCATTATTTTGCGACGCGCATCCCCCCAAAATCAGCATTAAAGTCATAGAACCAGCAATTAGCGTTTTACTTATAGACATAGCAAAATACTCCCAACACACTCTCAGCCGACATCACCAAGACATCGCTTATTAGCCGCATTTCGCGGATCAAAAAAATAACAGGGTCATTCTTCACAAGAATACGGCCTCATTAAGACATTTTGTCGACAGACCACTAGCGGTTGGCTACATTGGCTCTCAAATCAGGCACTTTCTATATGGATCATATCAAAACCAATGGACATCAAACAGCTTCCAGATCTTATCGATCAATTCAATGACTGGCTCGAAGAAGCAACAAAATCTGAATCCAATGATGCGAATGCAATGTCAGTTGCAACCGTGAATAACGACGGAGAGCCATCATTGCGTATGGTGCTGCTCAAAGACGTGGATGAAAGAGGCTTTGTGTTCTACACCAACTTTGAAAGCCAAAAAGGAACGGAACTCCTCGCCAACCCAAAAGCCGCGCTTTGTTTTCATTGGAAAAGCCTGCGGCGCGTTGTTCGCGTTAGCGGGGACGTCGAAGTAGTCAGTGACGAAGAAGCGGATGCCTACTTTAATAGCCGGGCACGTGATAGCCGTATCGGAGCATGGGCCAGCCAACAATCACGCCCGATGGAAGGTCGCTTCTCATTAGAAGCGGCTGTTGCGAAATATGCAGCTAAATACGCCATCGGTACGGTCCCTCGCCCACCATACTGGTCCGGATTTCGTGTTGTTCCCAAACGGATAGAGTTCTGGCAGGACAAACCCTTCCGACTACACGAACGGCATCAGTACAACAAAACTGAAACTGGATGGCAGAAATCCATTCTATATCCTTAAACGGGCCAGCTTATGACAGGTAACGGATCAGATACATCTGCAGAAAATGAACGCCTGATGCGGCGCGCAACTTACTGCGCCGTAACAATTGCCAGTATCCTGATCTTATTAAAAATATGGGCTTATATTGCCACGGGTTCAGTCGCCATCCTGTCCACGTTGATTGACTCACTCCTTGATCTGGGCGCGTCGGCGGTCAATTTGATCGCGGTTCGTCACGCATTGACGCCAGCAGATCATGATCATCGCTTTGGTCATGGTAAGGCCGAGTCTCTGGCTGGATTATTTCAATCTGCCTTCATCGTCGGATCGGCCATTTTCCTTGGCCTGCAGGCGGTTGAACGGATCGCGACTCCGGCCCCAATAACTGCCAGCTTTATTGGTATTGGTGTTATGGTTGTGTCGATCATTTTGACCATAAGCCTCGTTCTCTATCAACGATATGTGATCCGAAAAACCCGTTCGACGGCGATCTCTGCTGATGCGCTACATTACGCCGGAGACATTCTGGTCAACGCCAGTGTTATCGTCGCGCTGATCCTCTATTCCAGATTTCAATTCGCCTATATTGACGGCCTGTTTGCGATCGCTATTGCCATATACATTTGCTTCAATGCCTGGTCCATTATTAAACAGTCATTTTCTGACCTTATGGACGAAGAACTTCCCGATAGTGAGCGGCAGAAAATTAAAGACATCGCACTGGCACAAGAGGGGGTTTTAGGGGTTCACGACCTTCGAACCCGCACATCTGGTCAGCAGCTGTTCATTCAAATGCATCTCGACCTAAATCCTGCTATGGAGTTGGTCAAGGCCCATGCCATTTCCGAAAAAGTTGAAAAGGCAATTTTAAGTGCTTTTCCAAATGCTGAGGCCTTAATCCATCAGGATCCTGCTCCCGATAGTTTACTGCGTGAGGCGCATGACACCTGAACAGTCCAGTGAAATTTCTTTCCGTAACATCATCAATTTTTTGACCCTCAGGATAGACGTCTGGGACACTTTAACCAGTAAACCTGCGGATCTTTCAATTGTTGAAACCCATGGGGCAACCGTTCTGCTGGGTAAAGTTCATGCGCTCAAACTCAAGAAACCCGTTTTGTTCGATTACATGGACTATAGCACCCTCGAAAACCGCAAAGCCTTTCTCGACAAGGAAATGCGAATTAATCAGCGTACAGCCCCCGACTTGTATATTGACGTCATTTCAATTTTTAAAACCACAGACGGTCAGTTCACACTCAGCCCAACCAATACAGTTGCTGAACACGCGCTTAAAATGAAACGATTTGCCGATACAGACCGGCTGGATCACTATTCCAAACAGCACGGAATTGATCCGCGTCTTGCAGAAAATTTATGTGCTGCGATCGTAAAATTTCACAATCAAGCGCAACCTGTCCGTGACAATACGAAAATTCCTGACTTTCACCGGGTGATTGACCAGAACTTTCTGCAGTTGGACCGGTACTGTCCAATGCTCTTCACTTTGGACGACATACAAAATTTCCGGTCTGATCTACATTCATATTTTTCAGAATTGGCCAGCCTTGAAAAGCAGCGGTGTGAACAGGGATGGGTTCGCTATGGTCATGGCGACCTGCATCTTCAGAATATCTGCCTTTTGGCAGGCACCCCATTGCTATTTGACGCCATCGAATACCAGGATGATTTCGTCATTGGCGATATTCTGTATGATCTCAGCTTTCTATTGATGGATCTTGCTGACAAGGGACTGACGGACACTGCGAACCGGATTTTCAACCAGTATGTCAGGCAGATTGGCTGGCTATTAGCAGAACAAAACATGAGCTGCCTTAAACTGCTGCCATTTTTTATGGCCATGCGGGCCGGTATCAGGGTTCACGTTGCCGCCAGCCGCTTTATCCAAGCAACGGACAACTCATCCAAGGTGGCTTTCAAGGAACAAGCTTGCCAATTTCTGGCGCAAGCGAAAGAATATCTATCAGCCCAAAGCAGCACGCCTGTCGCAATTGCCATTGGCGGCTATTCCGGAAGCGGTAAATCGACAGCCGCTGCAGCCATTGCCCCCCAAATTGGTATGACACCGGGGGCACTCCGTATCCGAAGTGATGAAATCAGGCGGTTATTGATCAAGTGGGATGAATATGCCCCCATGCCGCAATCTGCATATACCCCCGACATGTCAAAATCTGTTTATGAACAGATGATCAAAATCGCAAAATGCGCGCTGACGGCTGGTCATTCGGTGGTCATTGACGCCGTTCTAGACCGTGAAGTTGATCGACAATTTTTTGAAAAATCCATCGTGGAATGTGATGTCCCTTTCTACGGATTCTGGCTGCAAGTTGACCAATCCGAGATGGAAGCCCGCATAAAAGGGCGAAGGCGCGATGCATCAGATGCCACCATAGATGTCTTGCGCGCCCAATTAACCCGTCAACCTGTCATCGATACGAACTGGACAAGAATTAACGCAAATGGATCGATTTCCGAGGTTGCGGGCCAACTACTCAAACAGATTAAATAACTGAAAAAATGTAGACTTTTTGCGGGCAAAGGGTACTCTGTATGAAGAACTTATTCAAACAGTGAGGTGCCCATGTCAATCAAAGCAGTTCTTGTCCCACTCAGTGGCTCAGACAAACCTTGTGACACAAACTCTCTCTTTTCCGCATTGACTGTTGCCAAACGCCTCCACTGCAATGTGGATGCGTTACATGTAAAACGAGATCCCAGAACCGCCGCAGCATTCGTTGGCGAGGGCATGACCACTGCCATGATTGAAAGCGTCATCGAACTCGCTGAAAAAGACACCGAAAAACGAAGTGCGGCTGCGCATGCAACCTTCACCGAAATATGCGGGCAACAGGCCATTCCGATTGAGCAAAGTGCCAGCACCACACCCTCTCCAGCCCCATCCGCGCGATTTGTTGCCCGCGTCGGCAATCAGGAAGACTTTCTCCCCGAATATGGCCGGATGTTTGACATGATTGTGGTGTGCAAAAAATCAACGCAGAAAAATTCTGAAAATGAACTGGTGATCAACTCCGCAATCTTGGAAACCGGACGTCCCGTGCTGATCATAGATGAACCTTTGGCCGAAAATTTTGGTCAACGAATTGCGGTCATCTGGAATGGTTCTGTGGAATCCAGTAACGCGATTACACAATCCCTGCCGCTTTTGAAAGCTGCCAAGGAAATATCCCTGATTTGTGCTGTTGATGATCTGAGTGAAGATATTGATCCCGATGAAGCCATTCGCTATTTAGCTTTGCACGGCGTAGAAGCGAAAAGCTGCATCATTCGCGGCAATACTGGCAAGTCAACAGCCCAGGCTCTTATGGACGCAGCCACTCGCTTTAATGCCGATTTTGTGGTGATGGGCGCTTACACGAAAAGCCGGTTGCGCCGCTTATTCTTTGGCGCGGTTACGGGCGAAATGCTTGAAAACTGCAATCTGCCAATCATGATGGTTCATTGATCCATATCATTCTCTTTTGTCGCATCGTGACCTAATTAATAAGAAACTTTATACGATGCGACTTTTTGTCTCTTGCCAAGACAGAGCGTAATTCGTATTCAATATTTGTAAATCTTTTATGCATATATACTAATAAATAAAAGATATCTGAAGCTAGAAAGGGATATTGAACGCATGACTGTCAACTATGACCAAGTGTTCGAGCAGGCCATTCAAAACCTGAAATCTGAAAACAGATACCGGGTTTTTACAGAACTTGGCCGTCATGCAGGTGAATTTCCAAAAGCGACCCAACATTCCGAGAATGGCAAGAGTGACGTTATCATCTGGTGTTCGAATGATTATCTGGGTATGGGGCAAAATCCAGAAGTTCTGAAAGCCATGAAAGACGCTGTAGATACTTACGGCGCTGGCGCTGGCGGAACCCGGAATATTTCGGGAAATACCCATCTGATTTGTGAACTGGAAAAAGAACTGGCGGATCTTCATGGTAAAGAGAGTGCACTTGTCTTTACATCCGGCTTTGTTTCCAACGACGCCACGATCAGCACACTTGGAAAATTAATGCCCGGCGCCGTTATCCTGTCCGACGAACTCAATCATGCCTCTATGATTGATGGGGTTCGCCACTCTGGTTGCGAAAAAGTTATTTTCAAACATAACGACATTGTCGATCTAGAAGAAAAACTCAAAGCCATCGCACCTGGCCGCCCGAAGGTCATCGCGTTTGAATCTGTCTACTCCATGGACGGCGATATTTCACCGATGAAAGAAATTTGCGATCTGGCAGATCAGTATAACGCCATGACCTATCTGGATGAAGTCCACGCGGTTGGCCTGTACGGGCCATGCGGCGGCGGCATTGCAGAACGCGAAGGTTTGATGGACCGCATCACGATTATCGAAGGTACCCTTGGCAAAGCCTTCGGCATTGTCGGCGGATTCATTTCTTCCAGCCAGAATATCGTCGATGCCATCCGCTCCTATGCATCAGGCTTTATCTTCACAACCTCGCTTCCTCCAGTGATCAGCGCCGGTGCGCTTGCCAGTGTGAAACATCTGAAATCCAGCCAAGTGGAACGGGATGCTCATCAGGAACGAGCGGCAACCTTGAAAAAGATGCTCTCCGATGCGGGCCTGCCGATTTTGCAAACGCCCACTCACATCGTTCCTGTCATGGTCTTTGATGCAGCGCTTTGCAAACAGGCAAGTGACATGTTGCTGGAAGATTACGGCATTTATATTCAGCCAATTAATTTCCCGACAGTGCCCCGCGGTGAAGAAAGACTGCGAATTACGCCCTCTCCATTGCATGATGATCAAATGATGCTCTCATTGGTTCATGCCTTGAAAGAAGTCTGGGACCGGCTGGGATTACGCCAAGCGGCCTAACAAGAAAAAAGCTGCAGTTTCCTGCAGCTTTTTTTATTCTTATTTGCCTTTGAAAACCGGTTTTCGTTTTTCGGCAAAAGCGGTAATTCCCTCAACCCAGTCATCGGTGCGGGCGCAGGCGGCAAAGCTCTCTGCTTCCAAGGCCAGCTGTTTCTCCATGTCATTAACCAATGAGGCATGCATCATGCGCTTGGTAATCCCGATTGCGACCGTTGGACCATTTGCCAGGCGCTGCGCCAGCTTTTCGGTTTCGGCTTCGATATCAGCTTCAGGCACAACATAATTTACCAAGCCCAAACGATGGGCTTCAGCCGCGTCAAAACGATCACCCAGCATGGCAATTTCCATCGCTTTCTTCAGCCCCACCATTCTGGGGAGCGAATAAGTCCCTGACCCATCTGGTGTCGTTGCGATACCAATATAGGCAAGTGTATAAAATGACGTATCCGCCGCGATCACCATATCGCAGGCCATGGCAAGGGACAGACCGAAACCAGCCGCAGCGCCTTTAACGCTGGCGATAATCGGCTTTTGCATCCGGCGCATGGTGAAAATTGTCGGATGCAAATTATGAATCCGGTTTTCAAACATTTTGCCGCGTTCATCCGCTGGTTTCTTGGCAATTTCCCCAAATGAAATGACATCACCACCAGCCATAAAATGATCGCCTGCGCCGGTTACGACAACACAACGGATATTGTCATCCGTTTCAATATCCACCATTGCTTCAAATAGTTTTTCCCGCATCTCAATTGATAATGCATTTCGGCTTGCTGGCCGGTTCATGGTGAGTGTGGCGATAGCGCCTTTTTTCTCTACGATCAAATGATCAGACATTACGGTCTCCTTTTTATTTACTTTATTGGACCTCGTTTTTTAACGGCTCAGGCAACAGCCGTTATAACATTCTGGGCAATCTGAAAGCGCCAGACACCATCCTCGCCCGTAATGCGTTCCAGCTCGCCCGTCCCAACGAGATAATGACAATGGGCCAACCCTTCGGCAACGGCCAGCCGCTGATCATTTTCATTCAACTCCCGCTCAAACAACACGGGAAGCAAATCAAATGCGGTCTTTGGCGCCCCGCAAGCATTACGAAGTCGTAGCAACCGTTCGGCATGATGTTCTTTATAAAACAGAAGCTGATTGTGCAGCCCAATGAACACATCATTATGTGCTGGCAGAACCAGCGTGTCGTCGGGCAAGACAGCCAACTTGTCGATACTTGATAGAAATTTCTCCAGCGGATCGGCCAAGGGTTCTGACATATATACGCCAACATGGGGGGTAATACGCGGCAGCACCTGATCTCCTGATATCAACATGTCTTTTTCCGCTGAATAGAGACAGGCATGTTCTTGTGAATGTCCTTTACCGACAATCACGCGCCATTCCGTACCGCCAATTGTCAGAACACTGCCCTCTTCAATCCGCTCAAAACTGGAGGGCATATTATGAACGGCGTTTTTAAAGAAACTAAACCCGCCCTTTCGAACCTCCTCAAGCATGGCTTCTGTAAAGCCAACTTTCCGATTAAAATCGATCAAGGCTTCGGGGACTTCACCGCCAGATTCCAGATATAAAGTTCGGCCAAATGCCCACTCGCCCAAGGTCATGGTCAGTGGAATATCCCAGCGTTCGCAAACCCATCCGGCAAGTCCCATGTGATCGGGATGAAAATGCGTGCAGATCAGTCGGGTAATGGGCTTTCCTTTTAGGTGGGTCTCAAAAATAGAGTTCCACAACTCTTTGATTTTCTTGGAATTATATCCCGAGTCGACCATGGTCCAGCCGTTATCATCCTCAATTAAATAAAGGTTGATAAAATCCAGCCCCTTGAACGGAATAGGCATGCGAACCCATAGAACACCGTCGCAAACTTCAAGAACTTCTCCGTCACCGGGCCGCGTTCCAAGCGGGTATGTCATTTCTTGATTATTATTCATTAATTTTCCTGACATGAAATACATGTGGCGGCCGAAGCCGCCACAGTTTCGATACACAATAGTTTAGTCGCGTTTACCTAAACGTCAACTTTACCTGTATCTTTAGGCAACCAGATCTTTCTCATCGATCGCAAACAGAAGTTCTGCACCCTCAGTAATTGGGCCCAGAAGTGCAGCTGCTTGCGGCAAAATCTGGCTTGCAAAGAACTTCGCCGTTGTTACCTTGGCGTTTAGGAAAGCAGTATCACTATCGCCTGATTTCAGTAGTTCCTGAGCCTTAATAGCCGATTTTGCCAAAAGATATCCACCAACTGTCGTCGCAAACATCCGTAAATATGGTGTTGCTCCGGCTGGCGCTGCGTTCGGATCATTGGGTGCATTGCTATACATCCATTCCGTCGCCTCTTTCAATGCTGTAACAGCAACGCCCAAATGCCTTGAAATTGCACTTAAATCTTCATTGTCACCGTTCATGCTATGAGCGAGTTCATCCATTTCCGCAAGCAAGCTGCGAACCGGCTCACCGCCCTGTAGCGTGAGTTTACGGCCCACGAGATCCAGCGCCTGAATACCATTTGTTCCTTCATAGATCGGAAGAATGCGGGAATCCCGGTAATATTGCCCTACACCGGTTTCTTCAATGAAACCCATTCCGCCGTGAACCTGCACTGCCGTTGACGCAAGTTCAACCCCAAGGTCCGTACACCAGCCCTTTGACAGCGGTGTCAGCAATTCAGCGAGGCCCATGCTGCTTTTACGAACGGCTTCATCTGGGTGATTATGCCCTTTATCCAAAGCCGCTCCGTTCAGATAAACAAGGCAGCGCATAGCTTCGATCTGTGAGCGCATGGTCATCAGCATCCGGCGAACGTCTGCATGCTTCACAATTGGCGCGCTTTCCCCCTTGGCCATTCCAGCCGCGCTACCCTGCTTGCGATCCAAGGCGTATTCAACGGCCTGCTGATAGGCGCGTTCGGCAATTGCAAGCCCTTGCAGGCCAACATTCAGGCGGGCGTTGTTCATCATAGTGAACATACAGGCCATGCCTTTGTTTTCTTCTCCGATCAAATATCCAACACATTCGCCGTTATCACCGTAGGACATAACGCAGGTCGGGCTGGCATGGATACCGATTTTCTCTTCCACGGATACGCATTCAAGGTCGTTGCGTTTACCCAAGGATCCATCATCATTGACCAGGAATTTTGGCACAATAAACAACGAAATTCCTTTTGTTCCTGCTGGAGAGCCCGGTGTGCGCGCCAGAACAAGATGGATAATATTTTCCGTCATTTCATGCTCACCATAGGTGATGAAAATCTTTTGTCCGCTGATGCGCCAGCTACCATCTTCCGCAGGCTCGGCTTTAGAGCGAAGCGCCCCAACATCTGATCCGGCATGACTTTCTGTCAGGTTCATGGTGGCGGTCCATTCGCCTGTCACCAATTTTTCCAGATACTTACTCTTCTGCTCTTCCGTGCCATGGGCAATCAAACTTTCGATCGCGCCTTGCGTCAGAAGCGGGCAAAGGGCAAACGCCATATTGGATGAATTCCACATTTCGACAGTTGCCAGCGATACCGCTTGCGGCATTCCGCCGCCGCCGAACGCTTCTGGCCCTGCAATCCCGTTCCAGCCTCCGGCCGCAAACTGAGCATAGGCATCATTCCAGCCATCTGGTGACGTTACAACACCATCCGATACCGATGTCCCCGCAAGATCGCCAACCTTGTTCAGGGGCGACAATACATTACCAGCGAGCTTCGCAGCTTCTTCCAGAACGGCAGAGACCACATCGCTTTCTGCATGCGCAAAGGTTTCTATTTTTGCCAGTTCATCCACATTGACCACATGGTTAAGCACAAAGCTCATATCTTTGAGTGGCGCGTTATATTCGCCCATTGCGAAATTCCTCTTCAAAAAATTGCTTAACGATTATTGCGCTGTTATGCCATATTACGGCGATCAACAAAAAGCTATTTATGTCGGTAGAGGCGTGATTTTCCTCCCTCACCTATTGGTTATTTATGTCCAAAATGCACAACGTCAAACAGGTATCACCTTCTGCAATCGCGCAAGCAGCCAAATTACTGCGCGGCGGCGCGCTCGTCTCCTTTGCCACCGAAACGGTCTATGGGCTTGGGGCTGACGCCACAAATGACGTAGCTGTCGCCAGCATTTTTGAAGCGAAAGGCCGCCCCTCGTTTAACCCGCTAATTGTTCATGTTCCCGATCTGGAAGCGGCGCAGGAACTGGTCGAATTTAACCCACTGGCGATAAAAATCGCGGCTAAATTCTGGCCCGGCCCCCTCACCATGGTGTTGCCCAGAAGGAACAATTGCCCAATTTCGCGGCTCGCTAGTGCAGGTCTGGACACCCTTGCCATCCGAATTCCCGGCAACACTTCAGCCCGGGAACTTCTAAAAGCCTGCCAATGCCCGATTGCGGCCCCAAGCGCGAACCCCTCTGGTCAGATCAGCCCAACAACCGCCGCGCATGTCGCAAACGGCTTGGGGGACAAAGTCAGCCTTATTCTGGACGATGGCCCCTGTAACATTGGCGTGGAAAGCACGGTCATTGCGGTCACCGGGGACAGCATAACCTTGCTCCGTCCCGGCGGAATTACAGCGGATGATCTGCAACAATTCACTAAGGTCGCCGTTGCCGCGGCCAAAGAGGGCGGAGAAATCACAAGCCCCGGCATGTTGCTCAGCCATTACGCCCCGGCATGTCCGGTGCGATTAAATGCAACCGATGCAAACGCAAACGAAGCATTTATCGGCTTTGGCCCGGGGAGTGAAGCCATTGAAACCGCCTCCCTCAGCCCGGCAGGTGATTTAAAAGAAGCAACGGCAAATCTTTTCGCGTTGCTACATGAACTGGATGGAAAAAATTACGTGTCTATTGCCATTGCCCCCATCCCTATGGAAGGATTGGGCATTGCAATTAATGATCGCTTGAAAAGAGCGGCAGCCCCGAGGAATTAAAATGTCTTTCGTTGAACAGTTTCAAGCCATCGTTGGGGACAAAAATGTCCTGACGGATCCTTCGGATATGCAGGGATTTCTGACCGAATGGCGCGATAAATATGAAGGCGTTGCCCGCTTGATCCTGCTACCTCAAACAACCGAGGAAGTCAGCGAGATTGTTAAAATCTGCGCCGCACACAAACTTCCAATTGTGCCGCAGGGAGGTAACACCAGTCTAGTCGGCGGCAGTATTCCTTTCGATAGCGGCGATGAAATCATCATCTCGCTCAAACGCATGAACAAAATTCGACACGTGGATCTTGAAGGCAGTACCCTCACTGTCGAAGCGGGATGCGTGCTGGCCGATTTGCAGCGCATTGCCGATGAAAATGACCATATGTTCCCCTTGAAAATCGGCTCGGAAGGCAGTTGCCAGATTGGCGGCAATATTTCCACGAATGCAGGCGGTGTTCAGGTCCTGCATTATGGCAACACGCGCGAACAGGTTCTGGGACTGGAAGTGGTGATGCCCGATGGGCGTATCTGGAATGGTTTGACCAGCCTGCGAAAAGACAACACAGGTTACGATCTGAAACAGTTGTTTATTGGCGGTGAAGGTACGCTGGGCATCGTTACCGCTGCTGTCGTCAAGATGTATCCAAAACCCAAATACCAGCAATTGGCGATGGTTGCCGTCCCGAATGTTCCGGCCGCCATAAAACTGCTGGGGCTTGCCCGTAAAATGAGCGGCGATCAGGTTACCGCGCTTGAACTGATCCCGCGGATCGGTATTGACCTTGTTACCCGTCATGTACCCAATTTCCCCGATCCCATGCCAGCCAAATATGACTGGCAGGTTTTGATCGAACTCTCCTCCAGTGCAACGGCCGATTTACAAGGCTTGATGGAAAGCATTCTGGAAACCGGATTTGAAACCGGCGATATTCTCGACGCGGTCATTCCAGCAAGCGAAGCCCAGCAGCAAAAGCTGTGGGCACTTCGCGAAGAAATCTCCGGCGCCCAGAAACCCGAAGGTGGCAGCATCAAGCATGACATTTCGGTGCCCATCGCCAAAATACCGGAATTTATTGAACGGGCAGATCAGGCCCTGCAAGCCGTTATTCCAAATTTCAGACCTGTCACTTTTGGGCATTTGGGGGATGGCAACCTGCACTACAATCCCCTGCAGCCGGTCGATATGACCAAGGAAGAATTCCTGTCAAAATGGGAGGCCGTCAGCCGAATTGTACATGACCTTACCCATGAACTGAACGGCAGTATCAGCGCTGAACATGGCATTGGCCGGATGAAGAAAAACGAACTGCCGCGCTATAAATCAGCCGTTGAAATCGACATGATGCGAAAAATCAAACAGGCTCTCGATCCAGATGGCATTATGAACCCGGGCAAAATGCTGCCCGATGACTAGGGATTAATGCACCATCGACAGGTAATCCTGTCGTTCAGCCAATTGTGGGATGAGGTTTGCGGTGACGGCTTTTGAAAAGGTAAAACCTTGTGCCTCATGACAGCCGGCGTTTCTTAGAAAATCAATTTGCGCTTGATTTTCAACGCCTTCGGCCAAGATCTTCATCCCCAAATTATAGCCCAAAGAGATAATCGTCATCGCGATCGCCGCATCATTTTGATTATGTGCAACCCCATCAACAAAGCTTTTATCAATTTTTAAAACAGACGCAGGCAGATGGCTCAAATAACTGAGCGATGAATACCCGGTGCCAAAATCATCAATGGATAAGCACACCCCCAGCTCTTTCAGACGCGTCATATTCTTTTTCGTCTGACCGCGATCTTCCATAATCACGCTCTCGGTCAGCTCAATATCCAAAAACTTTGGCGGCATCCCGGTCTCTTCCAGAATACGCCGAACCAGCGGAACAAAATCTTCGCTTTGAAATTCATTCAGGGAAATATTCACGGCCACCGGAAATTCCGCCACTCCTTCTGCCGTCCAGCGCATACGTTGCAAGCACGCTTCACGCAGAACCCATTCACTGATCGGCCCCAGCAGACCAGAGGCTTCGGCAATCGGAATAAATGTATCTGCTGGTACAAACTGGCCATCTTCCATCTGCCAGCGCAATAACGCTTCGACGCCAACCATACGGCCAGAGCTGAGCGAAATCTGTGGTTGGTAGTTCAAGGATAGCTGCTGCTTGATCATCCCTTCGCGAAGCGCTTTATTCAGCGTGACACGGCCATGGATTTCAAGCTCGATCTGATTGTCATAAAAACAGAAATTACTACCGCCGGCCTTTTTTGCGTTGGCAAGCGCCGTGCTTGTATTCTTCCAAAGCTTCTCGGCATGCGTGCCATCTTGTGGATATAACGTCAGCCCACATGACGCCGTTAAATGCGGCAAATCATGGACTTCGGGCAAATGCTGGTCGAAAATATCATTAATCAAACGGGGGATCGTTAAATAATCATCTTCATTTTGGATACGTACGCACACCCCAAAACCATTACCCGACGTTCGCGAAAGCGCAATAGCACCGGGAAAGGTTCGCTGTAATTCTTCTGCGGCCTGGCAAATCAGGCTATCGCCTGTGGCGTATCCCAGCGCAATATTCAGTTCGGCCAGACCATCAAGGATAAATTGTACGACAGCGAACTGCCCTTCCGCGCCTTTTCGATCGATTTGCCGCTGGATCTGCTTTTTAAAGCTAACCCGGTTGCCCAGCGGCGTCAGGTTATCCTGAAACGCCAGTTCTTCGGCCTCTTCCAACTTGGCGGCTGTCTCTAAACCCCGTGCTGCGTTCGAGGCAAACTGGGTCAACAGCTTAAAATCTTCGGAATGCCAGCTCGCGCTTGATTTCAGCAAGATAGCTCCCAGCCGATCATCTCCATGGGCGAGGCTCAGCGCTGCAGAATTTTCAGAAAATACAGTCTTTTTGTCCTGCAGACACTGCTTCAACAGGGCAATTTGCGTTTTAGGGATAGACTTGGGAACAGGTCCGGATTTGGCCACCACTTCCAGCGCCCCATCATCCTCAGACACGGCCAAAAATGCGCCATAGCTGATATTGTCGAAAGCAGCCGTCAACTCAGACAAAGTTGTCTGATAGAAACTTCGGGTATGGCGGCATGCCTGCATTTGCGAAAGTGCCCTTAACAGCTTCTCGGCTTTATCGGGTGAAACTTGCAACTGAACCTGCCGGGGCAGGGTTTTCAACACGGATGACATTCCAACGACCAACTTTATACTAAACCATCACTACGGATACACCTTTCAGATTTCTAATCCGAATCGGTAGAATCACTTTAGGTATTATTGCCCGCCATACCAAATGGAAAATGCAAAAAGTCTAATTTTTTCAATGATTTTGTTGGTATACCTATATCTATTGGGGCGGTGTGGGCTGCGCAGATAGGAATTTACGAGCCTCATCATCCCATTTGCCGGCGGGTTTACCCAGTTCAGAACCCACTTTATATCCCTTGCGCAGTGCCGGACGCTCCTTAAGGGCATCATACCAACGCTTGACATTGGGGAACTGGGTCAGATCTATTTCCTGCCGTTTATAGGTAATAATCCACGGCCAGCATGCCATATCAGCGATTGAATAATCGTCGCAAATAAATTCTCGACCTTCCAGCCGCCGATCTAAAACGCCAAACAGACGAAGCGCTTCATTCGTATAACGCTCCTGGGCGTAGGGAATTACCTCCGGCGCATAGAATTTAAAATGTCCGTTTTGCCCAAGCATGGGACCCAAACCGCCCATCTGCCACATCACCCATTCAATCACTTCCATGCGCGGTCGCAAATCAATGGGTAAAAACTTGCCCGTTTTCTCGGCAAGGTAAATCAGGATTGCCCCCGTCTCAAAGACAGAAACCGGCTCACCGCCATCAATTGGATTGTGATCAACAATGGCGGGCATCCGGTTATTGGGGCTGATGGCCAGAAAATCTTCCTTGAATTGATCCCCACGTCCGATATTTACAGGGATCAGATTATAATCCAGGCCCATTTCTTCCAACGCGATCGAGATTTTCCATCCATTTGGCGTTGGCCAATAATATAGATCAATCATTCGCCAAGCTCCGCCAGTTTTGCTTCGATCAATTGCATACGATCATTGCCAAAATACATATCATCGCCATCCAAAAACATCGTGGGGGATCCAAAACCACCTCGGGAAATCAGTTCCTGGGTGGTGTCACGCAGCATATCCTTATATTTTTGATCATTTATTTTGTCGAAAAATACGGCCTCATCCAACCCTACATCGCGAACAATTTCCGTTAGAATATCAACCTGTGAAATATCCGCCAGATCGCTCCAATAGCGTTCAAACACCCGGCGGGCATAGGGTACCAGCAGCCCCTCTTCCATGGCGACAAAGGCACCGCGCATCGCTTTTACGCTATTGACCGGGAAAACCGGTGGCTTGCCAATTTTGATGCCCTGCAGATCTGCCCAATCCTGCATATCCTTTTGCGAATAGGCCTGTTTCGCTGGTATCGGATTATCCCGATTTGCATATACTGACGGATTAACAGCATTAAAAACGCCGCCTACCAAAATCGGTTTATAGGTCACCTCCAGCGCCGGATACAAATCAACCAGTTCCTGCAGTCCTTCGAACCCAAGATAGGTCCACGGGCTGGAACAGTCGAAAAAGAATTCTAATTTTGCCATGGGACAAATCCCCCTGTTTATGGGCCCTTGGCCCTTTTGTTATTTATTAATTGAAAGCTATAAGCGCCGGGGCACGCCGTCAATCCTTCATTGATTAATGCAGGTATATTGCCAGAGAAAGGGATTTGAGGTCCGGCGGACCGCGTAGAATTGCGCTGCCGCCTGTGATTTGGGCTTCCCTTGCAATTCAACTGTTATTTTCCGAAGGACCTGTTGATAAAGTGCGACATTCGCCGCTTTTTCCTGTGGCAGCTCAAACCCCACTTCCATTTCACGCCCCCTGAACTTTTGAGGCTCGCTTGTATATAAAACGTCCCGATCCGATTTAATTATCAATCGAAAGATACCCTGCTCCTGCCCCGAAATTTTTAACCTAAAACCAGCTTTTAAAGGGCACACGCCCCGCAAATTTTTAGGCCCCTGCACAATGACTGGCGGGTCCAGTTTAAACCGGGCGATTTTTGGCGCGGTTGGGGCCGTGATCGATCCCGTCATTTTCAATCGTTTCATCCCGGTGCCCTGCAGCCTGACGTCCCCCACATATCGAACCGGAACCGACAGCTTGCGCAAATGCACATAGCTTTTCTGCTCCCCCAGCTTCACTTTCTTCGTCACATCATTGCGCATATAGTCGCGGCAGATCATTTCAAATCGAAGTGGGTATTCCATTGCATATTTCTGGGTGTTCTTGAAAAACGCGACCAGTTTGTCCCTATCCTCGGCGAATTTATTGGCCCGCGCCAGAAACTGATCCACAGGACGAACGCCATACAGGGTCGAGTCAAAAACCGAAATGTCCGCGTTCACCGTCTCAGTTCCCGAAAATGTTCGAACATCCAGCTTTTCATTTTGAAAAACCGCTTTCGCCCAGAAACTATCGGCCCCAGTTCCAAAACCGAATAAAACACTTTCCAGATATTGCCCCTGCGTCGCCTGATTTGTTGTCTGCTGGGGTTCAGGGCACCCAAAATTCAGGTCTGCCTTCACCGAAATTTTGGGTTGCACCAGCTCAACGGAAACCGCCTTTAACCGCCCGCTTTTGTCCGAATTTTTTAATTCAAGCACCGAAGTCGCAGCAAGGTTCTGAACAATCTCAGTGTTTTCTTTAACTGCCTGCGCGTCCACATTGGCCGCCGCAGTGAAAAGGCTCAAACCAATGGACAGTGCCCAAATACCGCGATGAAAGCATTTCAATTTTCCAGAAATTTTAAACGTCAACGCCGCTTTCCTCTCACAATTTTCGCTCAACAACGTCGAACAGGTAATCAGATTGCTTATTCAGTCTATCTCACCGAAAGGAAATTTCATGCCCAAAATATTTATACCGCTTATTCTCGCGCTTATCCTCCCCCAAGTCGCGACAGCTACAACCTATTCACTTGATGACGGTACAAACGGAAAGGCAGAGACCTACACCTACGAAAATTTCATTGGGAACGTCAAACTCACCGTGGATGCCAAACCTGATGATTTATGGATTATCCCAGATGTCGATGTGACAAAAAATGCGGGGGAAGGTCTGGGCGTTAGCACAAGCTATTGGGGAGTAACTGACAATTCACGTGCTCTCGAAAAGGACGAAGCCCTTGTTTTCACCTTCAGTGAACAGGTTCTTTTAACCGGCTTCACCATCAAACCGGGGAATCAACATGCCAATTACTTTGGTGTGAGCTACGGCGAAGAGGATACGAATGTCGATTTCAAAATCGATTCTGAAGCAGGCTTTGTCAGCTTCACGCAGGGTGAAATTTCGCTCCTCAGCTTCGCCATTACCGGATTAGTCAATTGCACCGGCTTATTCATTCAATCCTTAGAAACAGCCAGCACCGTTCCGCTCCCTGCAGCCTTGCCACTTTATGCCGCGGGTATGGGCGTTCTGGGTTTTTTGGGTTGGCGTAAACGCCGCAAGGTTCAAGCCTGAAATACCCCCATCCCCAACCCTACAGGAACAGTATTATGTATAAATCGTTTTTCATGCCGTTCATGGCAACCTTATTCATCACCTTTAGCGCGTCTGCCGCCACCGTAAATGTTGATTTCAGTAAAGATGGAGCGGTCAACGAAAATGGCAGATACGACTACGAAGATGTTTTAAAAATCTATAGTTACACCCCCAAAAATGCTGTGGTTCAATCTGACCTTGGCTTGGGTGTCGATGACATGAATCTTAACAGCCTAATCAACAGCCTTAACGATGAAACTGAAGCTCTTAGTCTAAATTTCGCTCAAGAAGTTTACAATCTCAAACTCACATTTTCAAACTGGGACAGCGCTAATGATCAACTGACGGTCGAAGTTCAGGACTTAGACTCCCCTCTTCTCCGGAAAGATGATGCTTCAAAAGAGCTCAAAGTAGACAAAGATGGTGTTCTGGCAATTGAAGGCGGCTTATTGCATCTTTTAATTTCCGTTCCGAAAAATATAGATTCAACGAAGACAGCTTTAAAATCTGCAAGTTGGAAGACCGAGCTGAGCACAGTTCCCCTGCCCGCCGCTCTGCCGCTTTATGCCGCGGGTATGGGCGTTCTGGGGTTTTTGGGTTGGCGTAAAAAACGACGATCAGCTTAAATACTCAATAAAAAAGCGGGCCTAAAAGCCCGCTTTTTTTATAATTCCCTTTTTGGGTCTAGATAAACGCTTCATCCCACGTGCCTTTGGTGGCCGCTTTGGAATATTCGGTTGCCCGGTTTTCAAAGAAATTCGTATGTTCCACCGCGTTCAAAATCGCGTCCAGCCATGGCAGCGGATTCCGCTCCAGATTATAAACTGGATCCAGTCCCAACTGCGTCAAACGGCGATCCGCGATATAGCGAATATAGGCTTTAATTTCAGCGGCCGTCAGACCTTCGATATCGCCAGCACCAAAGGCCAAATCAATAAAGGCATCTTCGTGCGAAACAATCTCTTCACAGGTTTTGTATAAATCCTGTTTGAATTCCTCGGTCCAGATTTCCGGATTTTCGGAAATAAAGGTTTTAAACAGCTTGATAATGGAATTGCAGTGCAAGGTCTCATCGCGCACCGACCAGGTGACGATCTGCCCCATCCCCTTCATCTTGCCGTGGCGGGGGAAATTCAGCAAAATGGCGAAACTGGCGAATAGCTGCAAGCCTTCGGTAAAGGCACCAAACACGGCCAGTGTTTTCGCAATCTCGCTCAGATTATCCACATTGAATTGCTGCATATAATCATATTTGTCCTTCATCTCTTTATATTTGAGGAAGGCTGAATATTCTGTCTCTGGCATACCAATAGTATCCAGCAAATGCGAATATGCGGCGATATGAACCGTTTCCATATTGGAAAAAGCCGCCAACATCATCTGAACTTCGGTGGGCTGGAATACCCGGCTATAATGGCGCATATAGCAGTTATTCACTTCGATATCCGATTGGGTAAAGAAGCGGAAAATCTGGGTCAGCAAATGCTGTTCATTTTCAGTGAGATTTTTATGCCAATCCTTCACATCATCCGCTAACGGAACTTCTTCAGGTAGCCAATGAATCTGTTGCTGAATGAGCCAAGCATCATAACACCATGGATACGAGAAAGGCTTATAAACGGGTTTTGCATCAAGCAGGGACATAAACGAACTCTAACTTATCTTTACTACTAATTTGGGGAAATCTGGCCTATTGGCAGGCCAGACATTCTTCATAATCAGTTGTTTCGCCAACAACTTCCAATTTTGGCTTAACAGCGGCATTCGCCACCAGCTCCTTCAAGCTATCGGGCATACTTTCCTTGGTGGCGATAACCTCTGCTCGCTGCATGGATTTAGAGCGACAATAATACAGGCTCTTCATCCCCTGTTTCCAGGCAAGGTAATGGATTTGATGCAAGTCGCGTTTGTGCACATCAGCTGGCAAGAAGATATTGACCGATTGCGATTGGTCCACCATTGGTGTCCGATCCGCAGCCAGCTCAATAATCCACCGTTGATCCAGTTCAAACGCGGTCTTGAAAACATCCTTTTCATGATCATCAAGGAAATCCAAATGCTGGACTGACCCTTCATGAACCGTAATTGACGACCAGATATCTTCATTATCATGGCCTTTTTCGGCCAGCAGTTTTTTCAAGTGCGGATTGCGTACGTTAAAGGATCCAGACAGGGTTTTATGGGTATAACTATTAGCCGCTGCAGGCTCAATCCCTGGGCTGGCGCCACCGCAAATAATTGAAATGGAGGCCGTTGGCGCAATCGCTGTTTTATTAGAGAAACGCTCGTTAAATCCATAATCAGCCGCATCAGGGCAAGCCCCGCGCAAATCAGCCAGTGACTTGGACGCTGCGTCGACTTTTTCCTTGATGTGAGTGAAAATTCGATTGTTCCAGACTTTCGCCATCACGCTTTCCATGGGAACCCGTTTGGCCTGCAGGAACGAATGAAAACCCATAACGCCCAGCCCAACACTTCGCTCGCGCGCGGCTGCATATTTGGCACGTGCCATTTCATCCGGCGCTCGGTCGATAAAGTCCTGAAGCACATTATCAAGGAACAGCATCACATCTTCGATGAAACCTTCTTCCTCGTGCCATTGATCATAAGTCTCGAGATTAAGGGACGACAGACAGCAAACCGCTGTCCGGTCATTCCCCAGATGATCCCGGCCCGTTGGCAGAGTAATTTCAGCACAAAGATTAGATGTTTTAACGCTCAGCCCGGCCAGCTTGTGATGTTCGGGAACCATAGAGTTCACCCGATCATTAAAGATCACATATGGCTCACCCGTTTCCACGCGCGCTGTCAAAATCCGAATCCACAGGCTGCGTGCGCTCACTTTGCGAACAACCGCGCCATCTTTGGGGCTCGTCAGCCCCCACTCTGCGTCCGCTTCCACGGCCCGCATGAAATCGTCCGACACCAAAATACCATGATGCAGGTTCGGTGTTTTGCGATTTGGATCACCGCCTGTTGGCCGCCGAATTTCAATAAATTCTTCAATTTCAGGATGGGAAATTGGCAAATACACAGCCGCAGAGCCACGGCGCAGCGATCCCTGGCTAATCGCCAGTGTCAGGCTGTCCATAACCCGGATAAAAGGCACAACACCCGATGTTTTACCAACGGCACCAACGCCCTCGCCGATTGACCGCAAATTACCCCAATAGCTACCAATGCCCCCACCTTTAGAGGCCAGCCAGACATTCTCGGTCCACAAATCAACAATACTGTTCAGGCTGTCATTGGATTCGTTGAGGAAACAGGAAATTGGCAGTCCACGCGTACTCCCCCCATTGCTGAGAACAGGCGTAGAGGGCATGAACCAAAGCTTACTGATATAATCGTAAATCCGCTGTGCGTGGTCATCGCCTTCACCATATGCACTGGCAACCCGGCCAAACAGATCCTGAAAGCTCTCTCCGGGCAGCAGGTATCTGTCTTTAAGAACAGCCCGACCAAAATCTGTCAGATACTCATCTCTACTATGGTCGATATGGACCTTTGCGCCATCTTTAACTTGCACAATATCTGTTAAAATATCGACCGCGTCTAACATATGGATATCCCCTCGGGCTGCTTGCTTCTAACGTTCTTGAATCGTCGAAGCAAATTTCTGCGAGGCAAAGCCGTGATCTAGCCTGAAATTCAGGTCATTTTTTAAGATCCAGATTATGCCCTAAAAACCGTCAAATATGCGTAAACCCCACATTTTATTCGGTTTTTCCAGATTTCGTGCTCCCGTACGAAACCACTATATATTGTAGAAGAGCCCCTCCCGCGTCAACAAGTTGTAGTGTTTTTTTATAAAAAAAATGACTTGACCTGACAGCAATTTATTATTTCCGCCAATCTTTCAATATCTTCTATGAATTGGCTCAATCTGAATTACAGATTCGACTTTCCAACACACTGTAATTTTCGCCTAAAAGTCGATATAATTCAGCTAGAAAGTCATATTAATTAAAGTAAAATTGTAATAAAAAATGCGCCAGAGATATCTCTAGCGCATCATTTTCAGTTTTAATTAACTGGAAATGCGTCCAGCGTTAGGACGATAGCTGCGTAATTTTTTCCTTTAATCGGAGTTTTTCTTTCTTGAGCTCATTTATATGTAATTCGTCAGCTGAAGGATGGGTCATTTCAGATTGAATTTGTGCGTCGATCCGATGATGTTTTTCCGTAAGCTGTGCGACATACTCAGTTGTGCTCATGTTTTATCTCCTCTAGTAACAAAGGCAGGGGCAACCTATAAAGGTCGTCCGGGAATATTACAAAATTATGAAACAAAATGATATGGCGCATTGCCATTTTTCTCATTTTTTTTGGATGGATTTTGGCTATGACAGAAAATAATAAGCTTATCATTGGGATAACCGGCGCTTCTGGCGCGGTTTATGGCCTGCGCTTGCTACAGGCCTGCCGTGACCTTGATATTGAAACCCATCTTGTTATTAGCAAAGCAGCCGAAATCACCATTTTGCACGAGACCGGAGAATCAGCAAGCAAGGTTCGTGAACTGGCAACGCAAACCTATAAAGCCGGCGATATCGGGGCGGCAATAGCATCGGGATCGTTTCGAAATGCCGGAATGGTGATCGCCCCCTGCTCTATTCGCTCCATGTCTGAAATCGCCACCGGTGTCACCAGCTCCCTCCTTACCCGTGCCGCGGATGTCGCGCTGAAAGAACGGCGCAAACTCATTATAATGCTGAGGGAAACCCCCCTGCATTCCGGGCATTTACGAAATCTGGCACATTTATCAGATATGGGCGCGATCATCGCGCCGCCAGTTCCGGCCTTCTACACCCACCCCAAAACAATTGACGATATCGTTGATCACTCTGTCGGGCGGGTACTGGATTTGCTGCAGTTTGACAATAATCTCGCTACGCGGTGGGCAGGTCTGAAATCGGATAAACCCGAAACGAACTAATTTCAGTTCGTCCAAATCCACCCTATTCTGCTAGTGATGCGACCCTTGGCGCGCATTGGGGTACGCCTTTTCCACAAGAACCTGCAACTCTTTTTGAATGCCTAACGCCTCCACAGCTTCTGGCGCCAAAATCGCGGCCAGATAACAATTCAGATTCTGCGCTGCGACCTCCGCTTTTTGCGCGTCAGACAAACCCACTGTGCTTTCTGTCTTTCTCTTGGATAAAAAGCGGTCAATCATTTCCAGTTGCCGCCGCTCAGCGGTCAACTCCAGCTTCAGCACCGATTGGCGCAAATCGTGATCGGCCGAAATCGCAACAGATCCGTCTTCATAGCCCTTCAGGTAATCGCGAATTTGCCGAAGCGGCAACACAACATTTTCGCGCCAGGCTTCGCATTGGTCCATGATTTCCTGAACATCGCTCTGGTGCCATGCCTTTGCCTGAACCTGCGCCGACCAGCAGGCGCTTAGCAACACACAAACATCCAGCCCCGCGCTTGATTGCAAGGATAAACAAGCCTCTTTTACCCCCGCGGCTCCATATAGCTGCAGGGAAAAAGACCACAGGTCCAGTGCATTAAAAGACGTTTTTGTATTCATAAATGACCACTGTTTCTTGACAACCCACGCAAAGCACAACATAACCGGCGGCTCAGTATCAGCGCTAGTCTAATAGACTGATAAATGATATCCTGAAGGCATTCATAATTGAATGCCAATCAATTTTACCTTATCCTCACAGGGTGTTAAGCCCTGAGTAAAAGTTTGGAACAACGCCATAATGACAGTGGTTGACGATCAGGAAGCTTTAAAAGCGCGTCTTGCGGACCTTAAAACAGAACATCGGGATCTGGACATCGCAATTGACGCCTTGGTCGATTCCGGAAACTTCAATACATTGCAGCTTCAACGTCTCAAAAAACGAAAACTGATTTTAAAAGATCAGATTTTCGTCACTGAAAATGCGCTGCTTCCCGACATTATCGCCTGACCTGGGATCATTCTTTTTTGATATTTTTGATCGCCTGCTTTTGCTCATACATTTTACTGTCCGCTTCGGTAAGCGTTGTTTCAGGATGCTGATCGGCTTCCACGGGAACAATGCCATAAGCCAGACCAATATCCAGCTTGTTTCCTTCCCAAAAAATAGGGTTTCGCTCTAACTCCTGCGGCAATCTCGCAGCGAGTATCTTTGCCTGTTCAACACCGGTTTGCGATAGAATCAGGCCAAACTCATCACCGCCAAGACGCCCAACCACATCACTTTCGCGAACACTTCTGACAAGTCGTCCGGCAAATTCAGCCAGAACAAAGTCACCGGCCTGATGGCCAAACTCATCATTCACGCCCTTAAATCCATTTAGATCAACATAAATCAAACTGGCGTTTTCGCCGTAACGTTCAACGGCTGCCTGCGCGCGGGTGAGCTCGCGAACGAATGCCCGGCGATTATAGATCGGCAACAGGGCATCTTGATCGGCAAGCTTTTCAGCTTCTGCAAGTCGCTCGTTAATACCGTCAACAGAACGCCGCAAACGATCCACTTCTTCCATAAGCGTCATAATCGCATCCCGCACCTTTGGCGTCAGCTCTTCTTCAGGAATCCCCATGATTGAGGTTGTGTCCTGAATACTCCGTGGCGCGGAAACACCTCCATACGCCGCCGCAGCACTTGCCGCAGAGCTGGAAGACGCTTTTCTGGTGGGGGCGGTCGAAACCGGACGTCCCGTAGAACCAACTTTCATGTATGAACCCAAGTAATTTGCATCAACGAATGACCGTCTAATGTAGTCCTGTCTAAAATAATTGAAAAAAAATGTAACCAAATTTCATGAAATTCGCGTTAATAAATGCAGCAATAGGCTTTTCTTGCTTATTGACGCTTCCTGCCTATAATCCCCGAATATTTTGAGTGACCGGAAACCACCATAAATTGGACGTACAGATGACAGATATTGGGGCGCAGGTTGGCATTATAATGGGGAGCCAGTCTGACTGGCCAATTATGAAACATGCCGCCGATACATTGCAGGAACTTGGGGTCGCGTTTGAAGCGAAAATTGTTTCTGCTCACCGAACACCCGATCGGCTGGTGGATTATGCAAAATCAGCTAAATCCAAAGGCCTGAAAGTCATCATTGCCGGGGCTGGCGGCGCGGCACATTTACCGGGTATGGCAGCATCCATGACCCCGCTGCCCGTCCTTGGGGTTCCCGTTGAAAGCAAAGCTTTGAAAGGCATGGACAGCCTTCTGTCGATTGTCCAGATGCCCGGCGGCGTTCCCGTGGGAACACTTGCCATCGGCAAAGCGGGCGCTATTAACGCCGCCCTTCTCGCCGCGCAGATACTCGCGCTTGGCAGTCCTGAAATTGCAGAAGCAATTGACGCTTGGCGCGCGCGCCAGACGGATGCCGTTGCCGCTGAACCTACAGACACCCCCATTTAAGGAAGCTTTGCATGACAACAATTGCCCCCGGAAAAACAATTGGCATCCTCGGGGATGGTCAACTTGGCCGAATGATGGCTCTTGCCGCTGCTGAAATGGGCTATATGACCCATATCTATGGGCAGGATCCGAATTCACCAGCCGCGCAGGTGTCAACGAAATCAACGATCGCCGATTACACGGACCAGGCCGCGCTTCAAAAATTTGCCTCTGAGGTGGATGTGGTCACGCTGGAATTTGAAAATATTCCGCCCCAAACACTGGCTTTTCTGGAGCCCCTTGTCCCGGTTCGGCCGGGCCGCAAAGTTCTGGAAACAGCGCAGGACCGCTTCATCGAGAAAAGCTTCCTCAATAACCTTGGAATTCCCACGGCACCCTTTGCAAATGTGGAAAGCCTCGAGGATTTAAGCGCCGCGGTTGAGCGTATTGGTACCCCATGTGTTCTGAAAACCCGCCGCTTTGGCTATGATGGCAAGGGACAATTTAAAATTACCGCTGCCACCCAAATTGATGAAGCCTGGAGCGCGATTGGCGAGCAAGCCGCGATCCTTGAAGGTTTTGTGCCATTTGAGCTTGAAATTTCGGTCATTGTTGCGCGCGGCATTAACGGCGATATCGAATGCTATTGCCCTGTTGAAAACCGCCATAAAAACCACATTCTGGACATTACGTTGGCCCCGGCCGATATTTTAAAGGCCGTCTCCAACCACGCGCTTGAGCTGGCCCATAAGATTGCGGATCATATGGACCTTGTGGGCTTAATCGCGGTTGAAATGTTTGTGGGCCGCGATGGGGAAGTATTGGTGAACGAATTGGCCCCGCGCCCTCACAATTCCGGGCACTGGACGATTGAAGCCTGCACGACCAGCCAGTTTCATCAAAGCATTCGTGCTGCTGCTGGCCTGCCCCTTGGCACGGCTGACCGCCATTCAAATGCGTTAATGCGCAATCTGATCGGGAATGATGTGGATCATTGGCAGGAAATTCTGTCGCACCCGGAAATGAAGCTCCATCTTTATGGCAAGGCAGAAGCTCGTGAAGGCCGTAAAATGGGTCATGTCACGCGGCTGTTCCCACTGGATAAAGCACCCAGGCCTTAAAATCAGGCCCAACCGCCTGCGAAATACAGCACCTGACCGGTTATATAATCGGATCGGTCAGATGCTAGAAACGCCAGATATTCACCCGCTTCTTCTGGTTTTCCCAGTCGGCCCAGCGGAATAGGCTTGGTGATTTTCTGATAAGCTTCTTCATTTTCCAAAAGCTCTTTGGGGAAATAAGTCGGGCTTTCAATAAAATTCGGGGCGAGTGCATTGACCTGAATTCCATATCGTCCCAGCTCTTTCGCCAATGAAATCGCCAGTGCATTCGCGCCGCCTCTTGCCGCCACATACATGGAATAATTAGGTAGCCCGTGTTTGGGCACTGCCGATGTCACAAAGATGATTTTTCCGCTGCCCTGCGCCTTCATTAACTTAGAGACGCATTGGGCGTAATTAAATCCCCGAACCAGCAACGCATCCAGTGTTGCCTTGAAATCGTCAAGACTGGCCTCGTCAATTGCCGCCTTGATTGCCGGATAGGCATCATTATTCACAAGCACGTCCAGCCGCCCTGCGGCGGCAACCACAGCTTCCACAACCTTTTCCGGATCTTGCTCAGCAAGGGCGACCACGCCGGGCAGCAGCTCTTCAAATGCTTGACGCGCTGCCAATTCGGTAAAGGAGGCATCCTGTGCATATACCTGTCCCCCATCACGGATCAGGGCGGAGATGCCGGGCTTGCCTAAAAAATGTGTCGCATCAGTTATCAGGATTATTTTATTTTTTGTCATTATGTCCTGCTCATTTTTATGGGGCGCTAGCGCGCGTTCAGGTTTCTGAAAAACCGCGCCGGTGACGGGAAGTCAGGAGATTTCGGCTTTTCGGATAGAAATTTCTTAACTTTGAATTTGGTTTTTTCAAACTGCATGACATTCTCAATTCGCCGATCCAGAAACGCCCAGGTTTTCTCGGCGTTCTCCGAATGATCATCCAGCCAATATAGAAGCGTGCTACCATACACCGCTGAAAGGGTCAGCCGCTTGGTATAGTAGTTAAAATCGGCGGATGTATCGCCCGTTGCATACCACATGCGGCTCACCGTACCGGCGGTCAATTTCACGCCCAAAGCAGCATTTTGCGGCAAGGCCAGCAAAGTCAGTGCATTTCGGATTGCTTCCTTATAAGGGGCATAAAGTTCAAGGCGCACACGAACCGCAAGGGTAATCCGCTCCCGGATCTTAAGCGCCATTACATTGCGCCCCTGCAGGACGGCTTCCATTTCATCATCGGCTTGTTCAACGAAAAACCGGATTAAATCCACGGGACCTTTTGGAAACAGTTCACAAATCACAAATGGGTCCATTTTCAAATCCGATGCCGCGTTCTTAATCGCTTTCTCTGACCAGCCATCAAACATGACATGCGGCAAAACGGCTTGCAAAATCTGTTCTTTTTGTTGGCGATTATCCATTACGATGGCCTTTCGATACGAATTAACGGGTCAATGCTTCCACGAATGCAGGCATTTCGGTTTCATATATCAAATGCTGCAAATCAGTCATTCGCTCAGGATACAGGATCCCATCCAAATGATCCACCTCATGCTGCACAACACGGGCATGAAATCCTCGGACGCGCCGATCAATCGCTTTGCCATCAAGATCCACGCCCTGATAGCGAATATGCGTATAGCGAGGTACGATCCCGCGCAAACCCGGAACGGATAGACATCCCTCCCATCCTTGGACGACGTCACCATCCAAGGGGGTAATTACAGGATTAATCAACACTGTTTGCGGCACGCCTTCACTGCCCTCCCCATCTTCCTGTTCAATGCGCGCGCCCGGTACTTCAAAAATCACCAGTCTTTTATTCACCCCAATTTGCGGCGCTGCCAATCCAACGCCGCCAGCGGCGATCATGCTTAACTTCATGATTTCAACAAGTTCCCGAATCTCTGCAGCTTTGGGATCACGGATCGGCTCAGCCACACGTCTGAGAAGAGGATTCCCCATTTTGAGGATCGGTTTCGCGTTTAATTCCAACTTTAAGGTCTCCAAATCGAAGTCGAATTTGTAATATCTTCATATTTTTTGTAAAATACTGCGTTTACGCCTTCACAAGGGAAATTCAGCGTGCTATCTACCCCGCTACTTTTGTGAATGAACTTAATCACAATATTTCTAGATAGGAGTGTTCATAGCTGTGCAAGTACATGTTCGTGACAACAATGTAGAGCAAGCATTGCGGGTCTTAAAGAAAAGACTACAGCGGGAAGGTTTATTCCGCGAGCTTAAATTGAAGCAATTTCACGAGAAAGCGTCTGAAAAGCGCGCTCGTAAAAAAGACGAAGGTATTCGCCGTACGCGTAAAGCGGAACGCAAGCGCAGAGAACGCGAGTCATAGGTTTCTGTCCTTTCGGACTTCAGCCTTGATTGAAACACTCAAAGCCGCTCCGGGCTTCCGGACTGCGGCTTTTGGCGTTTCTGCCCCAACTCTTTAAATTATTCTATTGTGAACTTCGGATCGCGGTTATCCAGTCATGGATATCAGCCCAAATCTGCTGGCCATTTCGCAAATGCTCCATATGCCCCAGCTTGGTAACACCAGCTTCTTCGGGCGTATAGGTTCTGTGCGTCATTAGATCCTTCGGAAACATAGCGGCAAAGGCCGCAACACTTTTGGGCGGGGCAAGTGGATCATCGGAAAATCCAACACATAGCTGCGGTGTTTTTGTCGCCTTTAATGCTGGCTCCAACGCGCGACCATCACTGCCGCATAAATTGCCCGTAATTCCCCACATTGCCCAATCATGCACCTGCCCTTTGGCAATCGGATTTCCCCATCCCAAATGCTGACCTGGCAGGTAGCCCAACATTTTTGAAATCATGAGAAAGCTGATGAACAGCAATAGGGAGGGGCGCCCTAAAACCTTATTATCCAAATGCGCCGCGGTTAGCCCGATGACACCCGCAACCTCGCCCACATTCTCCGCCGCATAAATACTGGCCAAATGCGCCCCCAGACTATGACCGATTAAAAAAATAGGCTGACCGGGAAATTGGTCTTTAATATACGCAAATGCCGCAGGTAAATCCTGGGTCAGAAAATCATCAAAGCCATAATCGATACCTCGCCGTGGCTGTGGCAAGCTTTGACCGTGCCCCCTTGGATCCAGCGTGACAACCGTATGCCCATAGCCCGCAAAAACGTCTGCCATAAACCGGGCCGGGCGTGAATGCGAGCCCATTGCCGGTAACATCAGGATAACTGTATTTGTTGGGGCAACCGAACCCGAAGCATCGAACAGGCTGGCTTTCAATGTCCATCCATCCGCTGTCACAATTTCAATTGGCTTACCACTTCCCTTTTCAGTCTTCATGCTGCGCCCTTTAATCAGGATCTTTTTAAATTTTTCGTTCAGACATTCTGCCCATTTCCGGCTGCCATTGCTTTCGCAAACTGATCTGTTTGCTCATCGGAGGGGAACATACATTCCACCATCACCTCTTCTGCTGTCACATCTTGCGGTGTGCCAAAGCTGGCAATTGTCGTAATCCAGGATAGTTTCAGACCGTTCAGGTTAATAACGATCGGCATCACCGGTAATGCATCCTGCGTCGGATCTTCCACAATGATATTCTCAGGTACATCCGGGTAGGCCAAAACCTCCGCCAGCAACTGGGAAAGCGGATCATTCTTGTCTGACCCCTTCACTTGCCGATAGGCTCTGTGCAGGAGGTGGCTGGCCGCAGTCTCCCAATCATCAACAACGGTCCGAAACCCCTCAGGATGCAATGTCATGCGCAGCAAATTGGGGGGACCGTTTTCCCCGCCAAGCCGAAAACCCAATGCCTGGATCAGCTTGGCCCCGGTGTGATTGATCATCAGAACATCAAAACACCGGTTCATCACCAAGGCTGGATAGGGCTCCTGCTTTTCCAGAATAAAGTTCAAGGCCCGCTTGATCTGATCCAGCCCCTCACCTTCCAGTTGTCGCTCTGCATAGGCAGCGCGATATCCCGCTTCGTTCAGCAGTCTGTTCCGATCGCGCAGGGGAAGCTCCATGGTCGCCGCAAGGCGCAGCACCATCTCCCGGCTGGGCTTGGCTCTGCCGGTTTCAATAAAACTGATATGACGGGCAGAGCTTTCTGCGGCGAGCGCCAAATCCAACTGGCTTAGTCCCTTGATTTGTCGCCATTTTCGCAGCAGACTTCCAAAATCACTTGCCTGTCTTTTTGCAGCCGTATTAGCCATAGATTGATCTCCAAATTTCAACGCTCAAATGAGTATAAAAGATCGCGAACCGATTAAACATTACCTCCAAGGTAATTGCGAGCATAACTTCCCAGGCGCATCCTTCTTCGCAGTTGTTCATAAACTGCACGAAAGGATCACCAAATGACACTCTCACAGAAACAGTTCATCAAAAAAATCCTGCTTATTGACGCAGCTTTCGCCGCCCTATCGGGTCTGATCGCCGTTTTGGCGGCCGCCCCATTGACTGAACTCATGGGGCTAGTTGATACGCTCTACCTTACTATCCTTGGTGTTGCCCTGATGGTTTACTCTGCGGATCTCGCATTTTTCGCCATTAAAGCCCCTGACAACACGCTATTCCTCAAAATCTTCTTTGCTGCTGACCTCGCCTGGATCGCCGCTAGCATCCTCCTGATCCTCGGTTTTTCATCCCTGTTCAGTATGGCTGGCATAATCTTGATCGATGTGGCCGCCCTCGCTGTTGCAGGTTTTGCGATCTCAAAATACAAAGGCCTGCGCATGACGCGCGCAGAAAGCTTTCAAACCGCATGACTTTCCTAAACTTTGGAAAAGGCTGCCCTTATCGTGGTCTTTTCCAAATCCTCGTCTCCCTAGCATTCCTTGACGCACTGACTTCATTTTCTTTATATTAGATTTTACAGATAAAATGAGGGCGATGGACATGACAATCACACCGGACTTTATTTTGCAAATTTCCTATTACGCGTTGATTGCGTTCGGCCTTTTCTGCTTTGTGGTTGCGGTTGCCCTGTGGTCCACTTTTCGCGGCCATAACCTCAGTGGCGAAAGCCTCACCAATATCATCGCGCAAACCGAAATCCCCAAACTCACGACCATAATTCTGATCATCGTTGCCGCGACATTTTTGGGGCTTTTACAACTGGTCAGCGGCGAGTCTGTCGTGGCGATCTTAAGCGGTATCGCCGGCTATGTCCTCGGCGGTCGCAACCCGGGCCGAAAAGAGAAAAGCGCTGATGCCAAATAAAAAAGCCGCGAGATTGCTCCCGCGGCTTTGATTGAATGAAAGCGCTTCTTAAAGGGCTTTCGTAATATCCTCGACCATTTTCTTGGCGTCGGCCAAGAGCATCATGGTGTTATCTTTGTAGAACAGGTCGTTGTCGATACCGGCATAACCGGATGACATAGACCGTTTCACGAACAGAACTGTTCCAGCCTTATCCACATCCAAAATCGGCATCCCAAAGATCGGGCTGGATGGGTCATCGCGCGCGGCCGGGTTGGTCACGTCGTTGGCCCCAACAACCAATGCCACATCCGCAGTTGAGAAGTCAGAGTTGATCTCTTCCAGCTCAAACACTTCATCATACGGCACATTGGCTTCCGCCAGCAGCACGTTCATGTGACCGGGCATACGACCGGCAACCGGATGAATGGCATATTTCACTTCAACACCCTCTTCTTTCAGGGTATCGACCATTTCACGAAGCGCGTGCTGAGCTTGCGCCACCGCCAGACCATAGCCCGGAACGATGATCACTTTACCCGCATTTTTCATGATAAAGGCCGCATCATCAGCAGAGCCCGCTTTAAACGGACGATCCGCCTGATGTCCTGCTGGTCCGCCGGACGTATCGCCGCCAAACCCGCCAAGGATCACGCTGAAGAAGGAACGGTTCATCGCCTTACACATGATGTAGGAGAGGATCGCACCAGAGGAGCCAACCAGCGCCCCCACAATGATCAACGCCGTATTTTCAAGCGTAAAGCCGATACCCGCAGCCGCCCAACCTGAATAGGAGTTCAGCATGGACACAACAACAGGCATATCTGCGCCGCCGATCGGAATAATGATCAGGAAGCCGATCAGGAAGGCCAGCGCTGTCATTGCCCAGAAAGCAGTCGGGTTAAGATCAACACAGAACCAGACAACCAGCACCACAATGGCAACGCCGATCAAAAGGTTCAGCATATGCTGCCCCGGGAATACAACCGGATTACCGGAAACAAGTCCCTGCAATTTGGTAAAGGCAATGATGGAGCCGGAGAACGTAATAGCCCCCACAACAATACCAATGCCCATCTCAACACGGCTAAGAACGGATAACTCCCCGCTCGCCCCGATGATGCCATAGGCTTCAGGGTTATAGAAAGCGGCAGCCGCAACAAGCACAGCAGCCAAACCAACCAGGGAATGGAAAGCGGCGACAAGCTGTGGCATCGCTGTCATGGCAATCCGCTGCGCAATCACGGCACCAATGGCACCCCCGATTACGATACCGCCAATGATCCACTCATATGAGAGAACCTTGGGGCTGAGGATTGTCACGACAATCGCAATTGCCATGCCGATCATACCCATCACGTTACCGCGACGAGAGCTTTCGGGTGAAGAGAGGCCCCGAAGGGACAAAACGAATAAAATGGCGGATACCAGATAGGCAAGCGCCGTAAAGTTAGCAGACACTGGCTTTCCCCCTATTTCTGTTTTTTCTTGTACATAGCAAGCATTCGCTGGGTTACCAGGAAGCCACCAAAGATATTAACGGATGCCAGAACGATCGCAAAAAAGCCAAAAATCTTGGCCAGATTGACATCTGCTGGACCGGCCGCGATAAGCGCCCCCACAATAATCACTGAGGAGATTGCGTTTGTCACCGCCATGAGCGGGGTATGCAAAGCTGGTGTTACACTCCAGACCACATAGTAACCAACGAAGATCGCAAGTACGAAAATCGCCAGTCGGAAAACAGTAGGATCGACCATATCCATGATTAGTTACCTCCTTCTGTCAAAAGTGGATGAACGACCTGACCATCCCGTGTAAGGCCCGTTCCCTTGATAATTTCATCTTCCCAGTCCATTTCCAGCGCGCCCGTTTCTTTATTGATCATCGGGGACAGGAAGTTGAACAAGTTCTTCGCGTATAGTGAGGACGCGTCACTGGCAAGGCGGCTTGGTACATTGAAATGACCAATAATTTTGACACCATTTGCCGTTTCGACAACTTCACCGGCTTTGGATTGCGTGACGTTACCACCCGCTTCCACAGCCAAATCCACAATCACGGAACCGGGCTTCATAACCGCCAGCATTTCATCTGTAATCAGAATAGGCGCTTCACGTCCCGGAATAAGGGCCGTTGTCACCACGATGTCCTGCTTCTTAATATGTTCAAAAACAAGCTCAGCCTGTTTTTTCTTATATTCATCGGACATTTCTTTCGCGTAACCGCCTTCACCCTCGCCCGTTTCGTCAGACTGAACCATGATGAATTTGGCACCCAGACTCTCCACCTGTTCTTTAGTGGCGGCCCGCACATCCGTTGCGGTCACGATAGAGCCGAGACGGCGAGCGGTCGCAATTGCCTGCAAACCAGCAACACCAACGCCCATGATAAAGCATTTGGCAGGTGCAACCGTACCCGCTGCCGTCATCATCATTGGCATAACCTTGCCATATTCAGATGTCGCATCCAGAACGGCCTTGTAGCCGGCCAAATTTGACTGGGATGACAGAACGTCCATTGATTGCGCCCGGCTGATACGCGGCACCAGCTCCATGGCATGCGCCTCAACACCAGCGGCGGCATAGGCCGCGACCTGATCTTTATTTTGAATAGGGGCGAGCACTGAAATTAACGTTGCGCCCTTCTTGAGAAGAGAAAGCTCATCCAGCCCTCCCTCTTCTTTCGTCATGGGGCGCTGTACTTTCAAAACTACATCGGCGTCCTTCAGGGCTGCTGCGGCATCCCCGGCGATAGTCGCTCCGGCGTCGATATACTCTTGATCAGAGAAGGAACTGCGCTTTCCAGCTCCCGTCTCTAATATAACTTCTGCTCCCAGACCCACGAACTTTTTTACAGTATCAGGAGAGGCCGCAACACGTCTTTCGTGTTCTCGTCTCTCCATCGGGATTGCGATTTTCATAATCGATCCTCTTTATGGATTATAATTAAAGTGGGTGTGATCGACGTCCCCTGAAAACGTCAAACGCGTCACCGGCCTTCAATGTCCCTAAAGCCGGTGAGTAACCTAAATCAGATTAGGTGATAACGAATACGACAAATGCCGTAATAATCGCGCTAGCGATCGTACCATATGCAAATAGCTTGACGAACCCGTCATAAGACGCTTTTTGCTGTTCGATATTCATGTTTCCTTGTTCGTACATTGTTTCCCCATCCACTTATCTATGGTTTATTTACGCTGCATCGCAATATAGCAAAACAAACGATCTGAGCAACTTATTGTGCAATATTTCAAAACTAAATGCATTTAACAGCGCAATGAACCTTGGTTTATACCTGAAAATTCACAAAAATATCTAAAAATAAAGAAGCCTGCTTCGACGAATGAAGCAGGCTCAAAACCGTTAATATGACAGGATGGTCTATGCGGCCCTATTGAAGGGCTTCAAGTTCATCGATAAAGCCCTCGATAATATTAAGCCCTTTCTGCCAAAATGCCGGATCAGATGCATCCAGCCCAAAAGGTGCCAGCAATTCTTTATGCCGCAAAGTGCCCCCTGCTTTCAGCATGTCAAAATACTTATCCTGAAATCCGCTTTCCGCGTTCTGATAAACCGCATAAAGCGCGTTCACCAAGCAATCCCCAAAGGCATAGGCATATACGTAGAACGGCGAATGAATGAAATGGGGAATATAGGTCCAGAAATACTGGTACTCATCATGAAGGCGGATCGCCGGACCCAGACTTTCACGCTGAACCTCCATCCAGATTTCGCCAATCTGATCGGGAGAGAGTTCCTCCTCCCGACGGGCTTTATGAAGACGAACCTCAAATTCATAAAAGGCGATCTGGCGGACCACTGTGTTTATCATATCTTCAACTTTGCTGGCCAGCATGACCCGTTTTTTCGCCGGATCAGTTTCTTTTTCAAGTAAAGCACGGAAAGTCAGCTGCTCACCGAAAACACTTGCCGTTTCCGCCAATGTCAGCGGTGTGTCAGATAAAAGTGCCCCTTGGGGCCCTGCGAGCACCTGATGCACCCCATGGCCAAGTTCATGCGCCAATGTCATAACATCGCGCACCTTACCCTGATAATTCACCAACAAATAAGGATGCGCACTGGGCACCGTTGGATGCGCAAAGGCGCCGGGCGCTTTACCCGGGCGAACCGACGCATCAATCCATGGTTTGTCAAAAAACTCTTTACCCAAGCTGGCAAGTTCTGGGGAAAAACGCCCATAGGCGTCAAGCACGGTATCGCGCGCTTCATCCCAGCTGATCACGCGATCATCATCTTCGGGTAGCGGTGCATTCCGATCCCAATAATCGAGCTTTTCCTGCCCCATCCATTTTGCCTTCAGCGCATAATAGCGATGGGATAGACGGGGGTAGGATTCCTGAACGGCTTTGGATAGCGCATCCACGACTTCTTCTTCGACCTGATTAGACAGATGGCGCATGGACATTGGACTTTCAGCTTTGCGCCATTCATCCTCAATCGCTTTGTCCTTCGCCAGTGTATTGGTTACCAGCGCGAAAAGCCGTACATTTTCGCCAAAGACCTTACCCAGACTTTTCGCTGCGGCTTTGCGCACTGCACCATCATTGGACGACAGCAAATGCAGCACTTCCTGCGAGGCCATTTCTTTGCCATCTAAGTTAAATTTCAGGCCAGCCATGGTTTCATCAAACAGACGCACCCAAGCACTGCGCCCCGATACATGTTTTTCATGCAGGAGTTTTTCGATATTATCGTCCAGCTGATAGGGTTTCATTGCCCGAACATTATCGATCCACGGCTTATACCGCTTCAGCGCATCCAGCTTATAATAACCATCGAACTTATCATCTTCGATGCGGTTCAGCTCTAGCGTGAAGAACAGAAGGTCAGTCGAAATCGCACTGATTTTTTCCTGCATGTTCTGGAAAAATTTGCCAATTTCAGGGTCCGACATATCCCCCGCATAGACAAGGTAAGCGTAGGACATAATACGGCCGAGCACTTCTTCCAGCGCTTCATAATCTTCTATTGCCTTTAAGAATTCAGCGGCTTCAAGGCTACCAAGCTTGCCTTGGTAACTTTCAGCAAACGTCTTTGCATCTGCCGCGGCCGTCTGGATATCCCCCTTCAATTCCGTAGACTGTGTCGACGGATATAAATCTGTAAGGTCCCATTCTGGTAAATTGGACAAGGCGGCTTCTGACATTGATAAAGGCTTTCCGTTAATTGGTGTGAATTTTCTAAATATGCTGTTTTTTCTAACTCACAAGAAAATTCGCATTTGCAGTTGCAATTGGTTTGCTTCGGTCTGTTTGCCAGGCGCGAACCCGCATATTGGCAACACGGCGGCCCGGCTTGGTGATAACAGCTTCCGCGAAACATTCTTCTACCTTGGCGGAGCGTAAATAATCGACCGTAAAGGTAATAATTTTCGGAAGCTGGGTGATCTCCTGCGTCACCAGCAAATGAACCAACGCTGTGCTTTCCAGAAATGCCCCGACAACGCCCCCGTGAATAGCGGGCAGGGTCGGATTTCCGGTGAACCGTTTATTTTGCGGGATCCGGCAAATAAGCTCGTCTTTACTCTCCATCACTTCCAGCCCCAGATAATCAAAATAGGGAATCAATTTTGCAATTGTCTCCCAGTCTTTCTGTTCTTTGGCTTTTAAGATGGTCTCAAGGAAGGATTCCGAAGTTTGATTGCTCATTTTTGGGCTCCCTTTGCGGCAACGTCATTAAGGGGCTTACTGGCCGTTGAATGCAACATAAACGTACTCACACTGTTGGCAATCGGATCCTCTTCGCTCTCGTGATAAGCGACAGCCTTCACGAACGCAATTTGACGGGTCAGTTTATAGCAAACCGCCTTTGCCATAACGTCCCGCCCCGGCTCTGCCGCTTTCAGATAATCAATCCGCAAGTCCAGTGTGGCAATAGGCAGATATTTCTGCAGGCGGGCGTATATGCACATGCCGGACGCCGTATCAATTAACGTCGTTACAATTCCGCCGTGCAGGACTCCTGAGATCGGGTTGCCGACAAAGCGGGTGTCATAGGGCAAGCGCATCACGACAGCATCATCGCTCAGGCTTTCCACTTTAACCCCAATATCACTACAATGAGGAATTCCGACATCTATGATGTTTTGAATCTGATTGATATCAAACGCATTAGCCATTCTTAGTTTCTTTCATAAAATTCCCGATACCATTCAACAAAGGCTGGAATGCCATCCTTTAGACTGGTTGTGGGTTCATATCCGACATCTTTTCGTATCGGTTCAATATTCGCGTAGGTTTCTTTTACATCACCGGCCTGCATAGGCAAGAATTCCAGTTCCGCTTTGACCCCCAATGCTTTTTCAAGGGTGCCGACCAACTCCAGCAAGGGTTCGGGCCGATTGTTACCAATATTATAGACCCGATAGGGTGGCTCGCCGTCGCCGCCATCCTGCGGGGTCGCCGCCAGCAGCTTCAAAACGCCGCTGACAATATCATCTATATAGGTAAAGTCGCGCTTCATATCCCCATTATTGAAAATTTTAATGGGCTTACCAGCCAGCATTGACTCAGTAAACATCCAATAAGCCATATCGGGACGCCCCCAAGGCCCATACACCGTGAAGAAGCGCAGCCCCGTTGTGGGGATGCGATACAGGTGGCTGTAGCTATGCGCCATCAACTCGTTGGATTTTTTTGTGGCCGCATATAGAGAGACCGGTTTATCGACTGACTGGGAAACCGCATAGGGCAACTCTTTATTTCCACCGTAAACCGAACTGGAACTGGCATACAGCAGATGCTTCAGGGCTTTGTTATGGCGGCAATATTCCAGAACATTCAAAAACCCGATCAGGTTCGAATGGGCATAGGAATGTGGATTTGTAATGCTATATCGCACGCCAGCCTGTGCAGCCAAATGGATCACATACTCAATTTCAAATGGTTTGAGCGCAGCCTCGAACGCGGCAGTATCAGCGATATCAATTTTCAGGAACGTAAAGTTGGGGAAGCTTTCCAGCTGTTTCAGGCGCGCTTCTTTCAAACGAATATCATAATAATCCGTCAAACAGTCGAGCCCGACAACGCTCTCCCCAGCTGCCAGTAATTTCTTTGCTACATGCATACCGACAAAGCCAGCCGCGCCCGTCACCAAAATCGTCATTCAAATTCGCCCCTAAAACTTTTTAACCATATTATCCGACTTGGAACCTATAGGGACACGAAAAAGTTAAAATTTCTCTTCACGAAATTTTCTTTCTAAATGTCAGCAATGTTGACCTTTATTGAAATTGGTGCTATTTTATCTATATATAAAATACAAAACTGCTAGCTAGGGAGTTTAATCGTATGCCACTCACCAATGTCTCACTTGATGATAAATACACATTGGAAAAAGGCCGTGTGTTTCTTACAGGTATCCAGGCGCTTGTGCGTCTTCCTCTTGTTCAAAAAGCGCGCGATCGTGCGGCTGGCCTGAATACAGCGGGATTTATATCCGGCTATCGCGGCTCGCCGCTGGGGGGATATGATCAGGCCCTGTGGAAGGTTAAACCCCTTCTCAAAGAAAATGACATCCATTTTGAGCCCGGCATTAACGAAGACCTTGCTGCCACAGCCGTTTGGGGCAGCCAGCAAATCAATATGTATAAAGGCGCCAAATTTGATGGTGTCTTCAGTCTTTGGTACGGCAAAGGCCCCGGCGTTGACCGTACGGGCGATGTGTTCCGTCACGCCAATTCCAACGGCACCTCAAAATACGGCGGTGTTCTCGCCCTTGCCGGGGACGATCACGGTATTGTCTCATCGACAGTTGCGCATCAGAGTGAACATGGCTTTATGAGCTGGATGATGCCGACCTTAAATCCATCCAATGTTCAGGAAGTTCTCGATTACGGTCTTATTGGCATTGCCATGTCACGTTACTCGGGTCTTTGGGTTGGCTTTAAATGTATTTCTGAAACCATTGAAGGCGGCGCTTCTGTCTATGTTGATCCGGATCGGGTCCATATCCAGTATCCGGATATCAAGCTTCCTTTGGATGGTCTCAACATTCGCTCGCATGACAACCGTTTTGATCAGGAAGTTCGCCTGAACAAACATAAAATCTATGCAGCCCGTGAATTTGCCCGCGTCAATCATCTGGACAAGATTGTGATGGACAGTCCGAAACGCCGTTTCGGTATTGTCACAACCGGAAAAGCCTATCTTGATGTGCGGCAAGCGCTTCGGGATCTGGGCATTACCGATGAAATGGCTGCTGATATCGGGCTCAGTGTTTACAAGGTTGGCATGACCTGGCCGCTGGATCCACAGGGCATTCGCAACTTCGCCGAAGGGCTTGAAGAAGTTGTCGTGATCGAAGAAAAGCGCGCCATCGTTGAAAACCAGATGAAGGAACAACTGTATAACTGGGAGACAACAGTTCGCCCCCGCATTATCGGTAAATTTGATGATGCCGGGGAAGTCATTCTCCCCTCTTCAGGCGAGCTGACACCCGCCAGCGTTGCCCGTGTCATTGCGGCCCGTATCAAACGCTTCTACACGTCTGAGCATATTGAAAACCGGCTCGCGTTTCTTGATCGCAAGGAAAAGCAGCTTAATCAATCTCCTGCTAAAATCAGCCGCACCCCGTTTTATTGCTCCGGTTGCCCGCACAACACCTCAACCGTGGTTCCTGAAGGCAGCCGCGCCGTTGCCGGTATTGGCTGCCATTACATGGTGACATGGATGGATCGCAACACCACCGAATTCACACAAATGGGCGGCGAAGGGGTCCCGTGGGTTGGTCAACAACATTTCACCGACGAAAAGCATATTTTCGCCAATCTGGGCGATGGCACCTATCACCATTCAGGCTTGCTAGCCATTCGTCAGGCCATATCGGCAAAAGCCAACATCACCTATAAAATCCTATATAACGACGCTGTCGCCATGACCGGCGGCCAGCCACTGGATGATCAACTCACCCCTTGGCAGATTGCCCAGCAACTTGCAGGGGAAGGCGTTACAACCATCAAGGTTGTCTCGGACGAGCCGGATAAATATGCGGCTGATATCGTTTGGCCTAAAGGCACCACCTTTGATCATCGCGACGATCTGGACAAAGTACAAAAACAGATGCGCGAATTGCCGGGTGTCACAATCCTGCTGTATGATCAGACTTGCGCCTCCGAAAAACGACGTCGCCGCAAACGGGGAACTTTCCCCGATCCGGCCAAACGGGTCATGATCAATGATCTGGTTTGCGAAGGTTGCGGTGATTGCTCGGTGAAATCCAACTGTATTTCGGTTGAACCGCTTGAGACCGAATTCGGCCGCAAACGCGCTATCAATCAATCTTCATGCAACAAAGACTTTTCCTGTGTGAAAGGCTTCTGTCCCAGCTTTGTCACCATTGAAGGTGGATATCTGCGTAAACCGGAAAAAAGCGCGAAAGCTGATCCGGCGTCTGACGTACCGCTACCAGTTTTAACTGATGTCGCCAATCCCTATCGCATTCTGGTAACCGGCATTGGCGGCACAGGTGTTGTGACCATTGGCGCGCTGATGAGCATGGCCGCCCATATCGAAGGCAAAGGCGTAACCGTTCTGGATCAGGCTGGCCTTGCACAAAAAGGCGGTGCGGTGACAAGCCATATTCACATTGCCAAAACCCCGGAAGACATTAACGCCGTTCGCATCCCTGCGGGCCGCGCCGATCTACTCATTGGGTGTGATATGGTCGTTGCGGGCTCCTACGACTCGCTGGCCAAACTGGATGTTGGTATTGCAAAAGCGGTGGTCAACTCCCATCCAGCGCCAACCATGGACTTCACGCTGAACCCCGACGCACCCTTCCCGGTTCAGGATACCTTGAACCATATCGAAGAAGCCGTTGGCAAAGAGGCTTGCCATTTGATTGAAGCCAGTGAAATTGCAACTACCCTGATGGGCGATGCGATCGCAACCAACCTGTTCATGCTGGGATATGCCTTCCAAAAAGGCTACGTCCCGCTATCCAAGGAAGCACTGGAGCAGGCCATTGATCTGAACGGCATCGCGATTGAAGCCAATAAGAAAGCCTTCTCTTGGGGCCGGTTAATGGCGCATGATCCTGACACGGTTCTGGCAGAAGTTAAAAAACTGCAAGGCCCCGTGGACATTATGCATCCAACGGAAGATCTGGATGAGATGATCTCGCGCCGGGTGGCTTTTTTAACCGACTATCAAAACGCCGCCTATGCCAAGAAATATGAGGGTTTAATCCAGGGCGTTCGCGCGAAAGGAAATGACACCCTCACCAAACTGGCCGTTAAATCCCTGTTCAAGCTGATGGCTTACAAGGATGAGTATGAAGTGGCCCGCCTGCATAGCGAAACAGGATTCCTTGCGAAAGTGGATCGCATGATGGATGGCGATTACACCGTCAAATACCATCTGGCACCGCCCCTCTTTGCGAAAAAAGACAGCGAAAGCGGTCATTTGAAAAAAGCAGAATACGGACCGTGGGTTGGCAAGGTCTTTGCCAAACTGGCCAAGTTCAAATTCCTCCGCGGCACTGCTTTCGATATCTTTGGCTATACCGAAGAGCGCAAAGAAGAGCGCAAACTCATCACCCATTTCCAAGGTTCCGTTGCTTATATTATGGAGCATCTAACCGACGAGAATCTGGGGATCGCGCTTGAGATCATGGAACTGCCGATGAAAGTTCGCGGTTATGGCCATGTGAAGGAAAAAGCAATTGCACAATATTACGCAGAGCATGACCACCTAATGGGCCTGTTTAACAATCCAACAGCCCAATCCCAAGCCGCTGAATAAGTTAAAACTGCCAATTGGCCCTTAATCTTTGGGCCAATTGGTACTCGCTTTTCCCCCTCCATGACGGCAAATTGCAAAAAAAAGAGGCTGCCCTCATGCTGCAATTAAAAGATAAATGCGAAACCTGCGCCGCCCCGCTCATCAATGGGACAGACACCGCTTATAACTGCACATTCGAATGTACCTTCTGCGCGCCCTGCACTGAAAACATCCATAAACATGTGTGCCCAAATTGCGGCGGCAATCTGGTTCTCCGCCCCACCCGTCCTGAGAAATTTATGCAAAAACATCCGCAGACTTCTAACTAGTTTCCGCTTCCTGGGATTTTTTCTGCTGCTTGCGCTTCTTCTTTGTTTTTGACAGCAGGGGATCCAAACCGCTGAGCAGCATTCGAATTAAGGTCGCGCTTTCCATATTCAGATCAATTTTTTCAGGCTTTCCCGTTGCCGCTTCTTCGTGGCGGCGCGCAGCCGATTTGAGGATGCGTTTGACGTCCCGATCATCCAAAATCCCTTTGTGGATCATTTCCTGCAACAGGATCTCCACAATTGTCAGTGCCGCAAATCCCGTTTTATCTGCTGAAAAATTTCGCATGCCCCCTCGCACGAAAGGCTGCGCCCATTATCACACGCAGCCCTCTGCACTTAATAAGTGTTTTTTAAACTTCAAGAACTACTCGCATATTAGATTTAGTTTTCTTTTGCGAACTTTCTCAATCTGGCCGCCAACCGGGACGGTTAAAAATATACCCAAACGCATTTTTGATTTTTCTCGAACGGATTACATCTCGAAAAATTTGCCGATATTCATGAAAATTGATAGTTATCGGATTAAAGGAATCAACCGGATTCGTTACACCATAGATCACTTTTTCTTCTTCCGGCTGATAAGTCCCGAAAAGCCGATCCCAGATGATCAGGATGCCCCCATAGTTTTTATCCAGATACTGACGATTGGAACCATGATGCACCCGATGAACAGACGGCGTATTAAAAACTTTATCCAACCAGCCCAAAGATCCTATTTTTTCGGTATGAATCCAAGTCTGGTAACTGACAACAACAGCGAGGGCCAGCAACGTCTGGCCAGCATCAAATCCGATCAAAATCATTGGAATAAAAAATATCCATTCAATAAGCCCTTCAACCCAAGCAAGCCGGAGCGCTGTTGTCAGGTTAAATTCAGGGGATGAATGGTGCACGCTATGATATGCCCATAAAAATCGAACTTGATGCTCCCATCTATGCATCCAGTAATAGCTGAAATCGGCAAGAACAAGCGCCAGTATCCAGCTCCACCAGTTTACGGGCAAATGAAAACTAACCAGTTCCTCCACGCTAAATAACGCGACCACAAAAACCACGCCAAAAATAGTCCGATCCAGTATGACGTTGCCAACTGCAATCAAATAATTAAGCGCGTTTTCCTTCAATCTTTGGGAAGTCCCGGATATAAAATCCCCAAGGCTACCGCCAACAATCAAAATTAAAAACACGAGCCCCGCGATGTCGAGCAACTGCAGGCTGACAGTGAATGTTCCCAAATGCGCGGTAATAGGATCTGTCTGAACCGCCCCCTCCTCTGATGAAATTATGAGGGGCAAAAATGTTAATGACAGAAATCCAATCAGCGCAAATGCCGTAAAAACCGAATAGATTTGACGTTTCATGAATTCTCCAGTATTTTAATGAACGATCGTTCGTTCAGAAAATAAATAGGGAAGACATGACCAAACCGCAAGATCAAAAAAAAGAAAATTCTCGAAAACGTGAGACTGAAAAGCGGCGAAATTTTCTTCTGGAGACGGCGGTAACTGCCTTTATGGAAAAAGGTTATCACCAGACCGGAATACGCGATATTGCAAAGCGTGCGGGCGTGAGCCTTGGAAATCTTTATAATCATTTCCGTAGCAAAGAAGCCGTTTTAATTGAAATTGCACGCTTGGAAGCAGACGAATTATCGGGCTTTGAAGGCATACTTACCAGTGCCGCCTCGCCTATTGATCGATTACAAAAATTCGCCCGATCCTATTTGGCCTACAACTGCAAATCTGAAAATGTTCTGCTTGCGATTGAAATCACTTCTGAAGCAATCCGAAATCCAAATATCGCCAAAATATACTCGAATAATCGTGATAAAATGATTTCAACGCTCGCCGATTGCCTGAAAGAAGCCAGTGCGGAAAATGAAATCGCCTCTGTTCGCATCCCCCTGGTTTCCGCTCATTTTATCCTGACTTTAATTGAAGCAGAGGGACAGCGGATCTGCTTTGATAATCGTTCGGCGACCCCTCAAGATACCGACTATATCTGGGAAATGCTTTATTACGGGATAGGTGGCCGGGATCTGCGCTTTCCAAGTTCTGAAAACTAAAAAGGCTGCGCAAACAAAGCTGCGCAGCCCAAGCAAGTCTATCAAACAATTGAACAAGTCTGCGTTATTCCGCAGGAACCGCTTTCCAGTCTCCGCCAAGGGTCAGATATTCTGTACCGTCTTTGCGATAAAACTGGCTTTCGCCAGATTCTTTAAGCACATTGAGCATCGCGGGAAGTGATTTGCCTTCAGCTTCAAGCTTTTCAATGACTTTGTGTGCGCCCAACTGGTCGAGCAGCTCAAACGGGCCTTTTGCCCAGCCAAAGCCCCAGCGCATGGCCCGGTCGATATTCACCACATCATCGGCAATTTCCGGGATCAGATCCGCGGCATACAACAAGGTGCCGCCCATAATATCCCACACCAGCTGGCCTTCAGCGTCATCAGCAAAGAAAACACTCTCCGTGGCCTGTTGCGCATCTGTCAGGGTCGCAGGCACTGCCGCACGCCAACTCTCGTTCACCAAATCGAAAACTTCCTTCGTTTTGGTGCCATCTTCAGCAATATTTAAGCGGTAAAAACCACCTTTGGCTTTACGGCCAAGCTGACCGCGCTCCAGCATTGCCTGCTCTGCTGGTGGGAATTTTGTATAAGCGCGTCCCACATCGCCGTCTGGCAGGTTCACTTGCAGGTTTTTCCCCACCAAGTCCATAATATCCAGTCCGATCAAATCAATCAGACCGTAAAGGCCGGTCGGCGGTAAGCCCACAGGTTTACTGAGCAGCGCATCCACCGTCTCCATCGACATCCCCGCTTGCAGCGCGGCGCGCGCTTTATGCAAGCCTGAGAGCATAAAGAAGCAGCCAATCCGGTTACCAATGAAATTCACCGTATCCTTGGCGTACACAACCCCTTTACCCAGTTTATTTCCGCAAAAATCGGCCAGCGCATCCGTCACATCATCCGTCGTGTCTTCTCCCGGGATCAATTCCATCAGGCGCATGATCTTCACGGGATTAAAGAAATGGGTCACAACGATATCCCGGCGAAGCCGTTCTGGCATTCCCTCGGTGATATCTTTCAACGGAATACCCGACGTATTGGTTGAAATGACGGATCCCTCTTTACGTAAAGGCTCCAGTTTTGCAAACAGCTCGCGCTTGACGTTGACATCTTCAACGATTGCTTCACAAATCCAGTCATAATCCGCAATTTTTGCCAGATCATCGCCAAAACTGCCCAGCTTGATCCGGTTGGCTGAGTCTGGGTTTTCAAACGCAGGTGGGCGAATATTTTTCATGCGATCGAAAGAGGCTTCCGCCGCTGCCAATGTTACGTCCAGCAACAATACATCCGCACCAGCATCCGCAGAAGCCGCTGCAATTCCCAATCCCATTGTACCACCGCCCAAAACAGCGACAGAATTTACTTGTCTTGTCATTTCAATCCCTCAAACACCTGAATGCCTCGCGGCAAATTTGTTGCCTTGAGTTAGCATTTACTGGTGTTTTTATAAACCCGAAATGTGATGTCATAAATTTAAGGCATAAAAAAAGCGACGATCAGGCACGCTGCCTCCTCGTCGCTCTTGCTTAAAATAGCGCTAAATTACACCTCGGCATCCAAGGTTAAGGCGAAATCTTTAATGACTTCTTCTGTAATTTTGGAATTCGGAAACTCAGCCAAAACTTTTGCCAGAATTTCTGCTGACGACAAACCGGCATTATGATGCTCGATAATCATTTTCTGAATTTTCTCGCGCTGCGGCTTGGTTTTGGCAACTGCAATGCGGACAGAAGCGTCTTTCGCCTCCAGCAGTTTCTGCAAGGCAATCATTTTCTGCGGATGGTTCGGCAACTGATCCACAAGAGAATGAGCCAGCGTATTAAACGGCTTGCTCACATTCTGAAGACCTTCGGGTAAATGCTTATAATCAAAGAAAGATAGCATATCTTCGTATGGCGCCCGCGCAATCATCGCCTGACGTTTCGCTATTTCCTCGGTCTTCTGACTCATGAAATTTCTCCTGAAAAATGCATCAGCAAGCTGGCAAAATGTGTCTCGACAAGTCGGTCCCTGTCTATCCCTATGATATGGCTAAAAGTTTAACTAAATTGTTAACAAAACCTAAAAAATGCGGCCCACGGATATTTTCCATAAAAAAAGCCGACGTGCGAAACACGTCGGCTTTTGAATGCTCAATAATGCAGTGTTAGCTTGCGACAGATTTCCCTGTAGCGCCCAGTTCACGGAACGCCTGCCCCAGACGCTCGATCATTTTTTCTTCGCCCTGGCGCAGCCATTTGCGAGGATCATAAAGCTTTTTAAGAGGCTCTTCTGTCTCGGGATGGATTTGATGTTCAAAGGCCACCATATTCTCTTTGGCAAAAGCGCCAACGCCTTGCGCAAAAGCAAACTGGGTATCGGTATCAATGTTCATTTTGAACACGCCATACTCGATCGCTTCCGTAATTTTCTGTGGCTCTGATCCAGAACCGCCGTGGAACACCAAATCAAGTGGCTTATCTTCAAGGCCATGTGTTTTTGAAACCAGTTCCTGTGAGGCTTTCAAAATTTCCGGGCGAAGCTTAACGTTACCGGGTTTATAAACGCCGTGCACGTTACCGAAAGAAGCTGCAACGGAGAAATGACCAATTGAATTCAGGCGGTCATAGGCTTCCAGAACATCCTCTGGCTGGGTGTAGAGCTTGCTGTTATCAATCGTATCGACATCGCTGCCAACACCATCTTCTTCACCGCCGGTGATGCCCAGTTCAATTTCGATACTCATATCCAGCGCCACGGCCCGTTTCAACAGGCGTGCACTTTCGGTCAGATTATCATCAAGGGATTCTTCGGACAGATCCACCATGTGCGAGCTGAACAACGGAACGCCATTTTTCTTTTTATAGGCTTCCCCTTCATCAATCAGCGCGTCAATCCAGGGGATCAATTTGCGGTTTGCGTGGTCCGTATGCAATACGGCGCAAATTCCGTAATGTTTCGCCAGCAAATGAACATGCTGCGCCGCTGAAACCGCACCCAGGATCATGGCATCTGATGAATTTTTAACGCCTTTACCCGCGTAAAAACTCGCACCGCCATTGGACAGCTGAATGATCACATCAGAACCGTTTGTCGCAGCCGCTTCCATGACCGCATTAATGCTATCGGTTCCGACCACATTAACAGCGGGCAATGCAAACCCGCCTGTTTTACAATTACGCACGAGTTTCTGGTATTCTTCACCAAAAACGACACCTGCTGGAAGTTGAAGTGACACAGTTATAATCCTCACTCGGTTTTAATTAATCTGCCCGCACGCGCGGGCCCAATTTCATGGAAATTCCAAGGGCGTTCTTAAAACGCATCGCCCTCTTCAGACGGTGAATTGTCCTGCTCAGGCTCTGGCGCCATATCTTCGAGCATGCCAAGCGCGTGCTTGTACAGATCAATCATATATTCCTGTTCCTGATAATCTGCTTTGTCCATTTTACGCAGCCGTAAAATTGCCCGCATGGCCTTTACATCAAAGCCGGTTCCTTTGGCTTCCGCAAAGATTTCCTTGATATCGTCTGCAAGCGATTTCTTTTCTTCTTCAAGTCGCTCGATACGTTCGATAAAGGATCGCAGATGATCCGCCGCGACGCCGCCAACGTCAGCCATTATTCACCTCATTAGATTGATGGTTATTTCCGTTGCTTAGGGTTTACCGTTATTTGGTATTTTTCGCTAGTACCCAGATCGTTTTTTTTAGTCTTTTGGCTTCACTTCTTCAAATTTTTCCAGCTTTGCTGCCGAAGCCTCTGTCTGATACTTTGCCTTCCAGTCATCATAAGGCATGCCATAGACAATTTCGCGGGCCTGCTCTTTATCAATTGCAATGCCTTTTGCAGTGGCCTCTTCCTGATACCAGCGCGACAGGCAGTTTCGGCAAAAACCGGCCAGGTTCATTAAATCAATATTCTGAACGTCCGTCCGTTCCTGCAAATGCGCGCGCAGCCGACGAAAGGCCGCCGCTTCTAGTTCAATTTGTGTTTGATCCGTCATGTCAAAATCCCCTGTATAGACTACATGTCTTTAATTTAGGCCCGTGACCGTTTCCTGCAAGACCTGATCAACCACCTTTTGCAGCGCCACCTTATTGTCATCCCCCGCCTCTTTCGCGGCTTCAAATACTTTGATTTGCCGCTCGGCAGAGGTGCCGCGCTTGATGATTGTCCGGGCATGCAGCACTTCATCAAGGCAGCCCAGCGCTTCCGCATCTTCACGGACCAGCCCGATGATTTCTTCGATCAGCTCCCCAATGGGAACCTGACCCACAATCCCCAGATCAATCAATTTACCTTCAACACCGAAGCGCTGCGCCAGCCATCTGTTTTCCGCAACCAGTGTCCGCGGATAAATGCGCCACCGCTGATTATTTCGCCGCAACCGATAGAGCATCCGCAGCAGGCTGGAATAAAGCGCGGCGATACACAGCGTATCTTCCATCAAGGTGCACACATCGGTCATGCGCATTTCAAGTGTCGGAAACTTGGCCGACGGCCGTAAATCCCACCAGATTTTCGACGCATCCTCAATCGCACCGGCCTCAACCATCACATTGACCAGCCGTTCATACTCACCAAAGCTGTCAAACCGATCTGGAATTCCGGTGCGCGGCAGACTGTCAAAAACACTCAACCGATAGGATTTAAGGCCGCTCACCTCTCCCCGCCAGAAAGGGGAAGATGCACTGAGCGCCAATAAGTGCGGCAGAAAATACGAAACCTGGTTCATCAAATCGATCCGGGTTTCCGCATCTTCAACGGCGCAATGGACATGCATGCCGCAAATCATCAGACGCCGAACTACAGCCTGCAAATCTCGCGCGATGACGTCATACCGCTCTTTCGCCGTATGTTTGAGGAGATGCCAGTCAGCAAAGGGATGGGTCGACGCCGCCATAAGCCGCAAGCCATGCTTTTGCGCCACATCGGCAACCGTATAGCGAAGCTCGCTCAGCGCTTCCCTTGCCTCACCCACATTCTGGCAAACACAGGTCCCGATTTCGATTTGAGAGCGCAGGAATTCAGGTGTCACCTGATGATTTGGCAGCCGTCTTTCGCACTCTTTAAGGATATCTTCCGAGGGATCGATGGCCAGATCGCGAGTTTCCGGATCGACCAGCAGATATTCTTCCTCGATCCCGATTGTAAAGGAGGGTTCTTTTGTCTTCATAACCTAGTCCTGGTCCCCAACTGACTGAAATCTTTTTTGTATTTGATACAGAACATCGACCATTAAATTGGCCCAATACTCTGCCCCTTGATGGGTATCAATCAAATCCTGACGTATTTCGACGACCACATGGGGGATCTGCTTCTTCGTCCCATGTTCATTCATGGTATACCCCAATGGTTCACGCGCCGAATAGGGTTCGTTATCGCCAACGACCAAGGTCGGATTTTTCTCAAGTATCTCCAGCATGGGCTGCGCTATACGGCCATCCTGATCCCACAGCACCCCAATATGCCATGGCCGCTCAAAATCATTCATGATCGGGGTAAAGCTATGCATGGAAATGACAATCGGCAAATCACTGCGCGACTGCAGCAGGTCCAGCTGCTCCACAATCCGGGCGTGATAGGGTTCGAAATAAGTCTCTATCCGCTGCTGCCGATCAGCCTCTGTGATATTTTCATTCGCCGGAACTTCAACCCCATCGCTCACATGCGGTGTTGACGAGGGATCATCGGGATAGCGATTGGCATCGATCAACAATCGGGAAAAGCTGGAAAAAATCGCCGCACATTCCATACGCTCGGCCATCCGCCGGGTTACGTCTTCAATTCCAATATCCCATGCCACATGCCTGCGCAAAAGCGACAGATCTTCAATGCCAAGATTGTTATAGGCATCGGGGATATTTCGGCTTGCATGATCTGCAATCAGGAATATGGGGGATGAACTTTTCTCGTTCAGGATATAAAAAGCGTCTGACATATCTCAATTTCTGAGGAAATTCTTAAAGTCAGATCATATTCTACATTGCCCCTGAATGAAAAGGTTACAAATGTGAACGGCTAATATTATTGGCTTTACGGGGGTTATTTATACCAGCGCTCTTCGATTGCCACGGCAATCCCCAGAAAGTCAGCTTCCTGTTCCATCATGCCATTGGGGGCAAGCCACCAGTCGGTCATTTCATTGTTGAAATAAGCCACTGGATCCTTAACCCCTGCCCGGTCCAACTCATCAAGGCGCGAAACAGCCCAGCTGTAGGTGTATGTTTTATCAGACTCCTGCTCCCGGCGCAGCATTTCCTCGCGCAGATCAACAGGCGGATGTGACGCGGAAACCGTGTTTGCCAATACTGGCTCAGATCGGGAAATGCCGCTCTCTGCTCTCAAGCGCCGAGCAAAACTGTATTGAAGGGCGGGGATCACATGAATACGCACCATAGCTACGCAAAATCCAATTGCATCCGCTGCCCGGTATAGTAACCGAATAAGCGTGCGTTTCAGTCCAACGCGTAAGATCCATCGAATCTGTCTATGATGACGAGCAATTTTCATAGCAACGAGTATGTGACTTTTTAGTCTTAATTTTTCGCTAACATTCGTCAGATATTTTACAATTTACTAGAGCAAAATAAAAATATTGCATAGATTACAGTCACATACATGTTACATTAAAAAAAACCTATATTCCCCAGTCATTTTGGAAATTATTAGTCAGATGCGCCGACAAAGAAAAACCAAGATCCTCGCTACCTTGGGCCCCGCCAGCTCAACCCCTGAAATGGTGGAAAAGCTGCATATGTGCGGTGTCGATATCTTCCGGCTCAATTTCAGTCATGGGGACCATGCAGATCATCAAAAACGCTATGACATCATCCGAAAGCTCGAGGAAAAACAGGGTCGCCCCATAGCTATCCTCGCAGACTTGCAGGGGCCAAAAATCCGCATTGGCACCTTTAAGGAAGGTAAAGTCCTGCTGGAAAATAGTGCCAAATTCAAACTGGATCTGAACGAAAAGCCCGGCGATCAAACCCGGGTCTCCCTGCCCCACCCCCAAGTCATGGAGTCGCTGGAAGTGGGCACAGACCTGTTGCTGGATGATGGCAAATTACGCCTGCGTGTGACCAAGGCAAACGCAAAATCTGCGGAATGCGAAGTAATGGTCGGCGGCAAACTGTCTGACCGCAAAGGGGTCAACATCCCCAATGCGATCGTTCGTATGAGCGCTTTGACGGACAAAGACCGCCGGGATCTGGATTTCGCGCTCGAGCTTGGTGTTGATTGGGTCGCTTTAAGCTTCGTTCAGCGCCCCGAAGATGTGGCCGAAATCAAAAAAATTGTCTCAGGCCGCGCCGGGGTAATGGCAAAAATTGAAAAGCCTGCGGCTGTGGAACAATTGGACGGCATTATTGAACTGTCTGATGCGATCATGGTTGCGCGCGGGGATCTTGGCGTGGAAATTCCACTTCAAAAAGTCCCCTCCATTCAGAAAAATATCATCAGCTCGGCGCGCGCTGCGGGCAAGCCCGTTGTGGTTGCGACCCAGATGCTGGAAAGCATGATCACCGCACCGGTTCCAACCCGCGCGGAAGTGACCGACGTTGCCAACGCCATTTACGATGGTGCCGATGCCGTCATGCTATCGGCGGAAAGCGCAGCGGGTGATTACCCCGTGGAAGCCGTCACCACCATGAGCAACATCGCCGAAGAAACCGAAAAAGATGTCTTTTATCAAACGAAAATGGACAATCAGCACGGTATTCTGGAAGCCACAACCGCCGATGCCATCAGCGCCGCAGCCTCACAAGTCGCCCGAACGATTAATGCCACCTGTATTGTCACCTATACAACATCAGGTTCAACTGCCCTTCGGGCGGCCCGTGAACGCGGTACAACGCCCATAATCGCCCTCACCCCATCACTGACAACCGCCCGCCGTCTGGCGCTTGTGTGGGGTCTGCATTGCGTTCATACAAAAGACGCCTCTAACTTTGCCGAAATGGTGGAAAAAGCCTGCAACACCTGTTTTCGCGAAGGCTTCGCCAAACCCGGCGAGCGTATCGTCATCATGGCGGGCGTTCCCTTTGGCACGCCCGGATCAACCAATATTCTGCGAATTGCCTGGGTCGGCGAAAAAACGCTCAGCAAGGTTTAGTTATTGCAAAACGTCTGGCTTGGGGCCGCCACTGGCCCAATCCAGCAACTGAACACTGTGCAGAACCGGCAGGTCCATTCCCGATGCGATTTGTGCAATACAGCCAATATTCCCGGCTGCGACCAGGTCCGGTTTAACTGCATTGATGTTTCGCACTTTTCGCGCTTTCAACCGGGCAGATAATTCAGGCTGCAGCAGGTTATATGTCCCGGCCGATCCGCAGCAGATATGCGCTTCAGGTAGGGTTTTCACCGTAAACCCGGCATTTGCCAGCAATTCCTTGGGCGGATTAAGGACCTTTTGGCCGTGCTGCAGGGAACAGGCTGAATGATAGGCCACCACCAGATCGCTTGAAAATGCGTCCGTCTGCAGGGGAAAATTGACCAGATACTCGGTAATATCCTTGGTAATCGCCGAAACGGCCGCCGCTTTATCGGCCATTTCCGGATCATGCGCAAACATATGGCGATAATCCTTCACGGTTGTCCCGCAGCCAGATGTATTGATGATAATGGCATCCAGCCTGCCCTTTTCCATCTCACTGTGCCAGGCCAGAATATTTTTCCGCGCAAACGCCAATGCAGGATCTTCCTGTCCCATATGCAGCGGTAACGCCCCGCAGCAACCGGCCTCTTTGGGGATCACGACTTCAACACCATGACGGGTCAATATGCGGATCGTGGCATCATTAATATCAGGGGACAGCACCTTCTGCGCGCAGCCTGTCATCAATATAACCCGGCCAGCGGCGCGGCTGCCCAAGGCGGGATGGATCGGCTCTTCATCCAAAATGGATCGCTGCGGAATTTGCCGTGGCGCCATGTCCAGCATGGCGCGAATACGGCCGTGAAACAGCCCCTTTACGGGCCGCGACAAAGCGGCTCCCAATAACGATAAACGGAATAGATTGGGCCGTGCTAAAATAAGCCCCAGCACGCCGCGCAACAAACGATCAAAGGCCGGACGTTTGTAAGTCTCTTCCACATAACTGCGGGCATGATCGACCAGATGCATATAATCCACACCCGATGGACAGGTTGTCATGCAGGAAAAACAGGACAGGCAGCGATCAATATGGGTTACGGTTTCTGCAGGCGCAGGTGCATCGCTCTCCAACATTTGCTGGATCATATAAATCCGCCCCCGCGGACTGTCGCGCTCATCCCCAAGCTCGGTATATGTCGGACAGGTGGCAGTGCAAAAGCCGCAATGAACACAGTTGCGTAAAATATCATTGGATGATGCAAATTTAGGATCTGCCAATTGCGCCAAAGAAAATTCGGTTTTCATATCATTTACCGCCTATGCCACCGGATACATTCGGCCCGGGTTTAAAATCCGTTGTGGATCAAACCCTTCGCGAATTTTTTCCGATATTTTCTGAACGACTGGATTTTGCGGCTGAAAGACCGGAACGGCGTTTCGAATATCTGCCGCAGCCCGGATCAGGGTCGCATGCCCCTTGTCTTTCAGCTCCGACCGGATAATTTCCGCGCCAGCATCTTTGATCGATGCCGGAACAGAAAGCCAGATAAGACCACCTGCCCAATCGAGATAATATTCCAGTTCCGTCAATTGCTGCTGCAAACGAAACAGATATGCGGCGGCTTCTGACGGGGGGACCGACAGGCGCCAGACAGCGGTTGACTGATCGGCGACAAAGGCGCCCGCGTTTGCCACAAAAGACCAGAAGGCGTTTGATCGCATCCCGTGCAGCTCTTCGATCGCGCCACTATCGGCAAACATCTCGCGCAAGGCGGTATTGCGAAATTCCACAGATGGCGCGGCCCCATCAATAAGCACCGCTGTCACAGCCGCGTCCTGATCGCTCACAAAATCGATCCCTGCTTTCCGGGCAATATTAGCGGGTAAATAAGCGGTTGCGGTAACCTCATGAACCGAAGACATCGCATCGCGCAAGGTGAGGACGGCCGCATTTGCTTCCTGACCATAGATCAGGATCGTCCGCATCTTTTCCGGCTTTGGCAAAACCTTAAAGGTGAAATCCGTACAGACCGCCAGCGTGCCGTAACTACCCGCAATCAACTTACATAAATCATAGCCCGTTACATTTTTCATCACCCGGCTACCGGTGTGAAATGCCTGACCACGCCCCGTAAAACCGTTCACCCCCAACAGATGATCCCGCGCCGCGCCCGCCTTAATCCGGCTCGAACCAGACAGGTTACAGGCAAACACGCCGCCCAGCGTTGAAAGACCGGCTTCTTTTCCCAAAAGCGGGCCGAAGTCCGGCGGATTAAAGGCGAGCTGCTGGTTATGTTCGGCCAGATGTGCTTCGATATCCACAAGCCGGGTTCCCGCTTTTGCCTGCATCACCAGCTCAGCCGGTTCATACAGATCAATGCCAGTCAGCCCTTTCAAGGATAACCTGCCACCGGTCTGCATCTCATGGCCCAGATCCGATTTTGATCCCCCGCCAACAACCTCAAGGCTTTGTTTGTTTGCAAGCGCCCAGTTTAGAACCTCTTCAACCTGCGCAGCTGCCGTAATGTCAAATTTTTCCATTTGTCTAGAACCGCGGAATGTCAGGGAAAGGAAGTTCACCGTTATGCACATGCATTTTGCCAAGTTCAGCGCAGCGATGAAGAATGGGGAAGACTTTGCCCGGGTTTAACCGGCCATCAGGATCAAACGCACATTTAAGCCGTTGCTGCTGTTTCAGATCATCCTCGCTGAACATTTCGCCCATCAGATCACGCTTTTCAACACCAACCCCATGCTCGCCTGTCAGGACGCCGCCAACTTCAACGCACAGCTTCAATATATCAGCGCCAAACTGTTCGCATTTTTCCAGCTCACCCGGCACATTGGCATCGAACAGAATAAGCGGATGCAAATTCCCATCCCCGGCATGAAAGACATTTGCAACCCGCAATCCATAATGGGCCGACAGCTCATTCATGCGCTTCAGCACCGTTGGCAACTGGCTGCGCGGTATCGTACCGTCCATACACATATAATCCGGGGAAATCCGCCCCACCGCCGGAAACGCGGCTTTACGTCCCGCCCAAAACGTCATGCGCTCTTCATCGCTGGTACTTTGGCGAATGACGGTCGCCCCGCAAGCTTTGGCAACCGCTTCAATCACGCTATTATTATGGGCGATCTCCACCTCTGGGCCGTCCAGTTCAACAATCAGCAACGCTTCCACATCCAGCGGATACCCCGCATGGCAAAACTCTTCGGCTGCGTGTATGGCATATTTATCCATCATCTCCATGCCGGCGGGAATAATACCGGCTCCAATGATTTTACCGACGCAATCCCCAGCCTGTTCGCTGGAGGGGAAACCGATCAACTGCGCAGTGACAAACTGCGGACTTTTCAGCAACCTGACCGTGACTTCAGTAATCACCCCCAACAAGCCCTCTGATCCGGTAACCACACCCATCAGATCATAGCCTTCAGCGTCCAAATGTTTACCGCCCAATTGAATAATATCGCCGTCCATGGTCACCATTTCGACGCCAAGAACATTATTGGTTGTCAGACCATATTTCAGACAATGTACACCACCGGAATTTTCCGCAATATTCCCGCCAATTGTGCAGGCAATCTGACTAGATGGATCAGGCGCATAGTAAAAACCGTCGCTCTTCACCGCGTCCGTAATCGCCAGATTTGTGACCCCCGGCTGCACCACAGCGCAGCGGTTGTCATAATCCACTTCCAAGATTCTGTTGAATTTACCAAGTCCCAGCAGCACCCCATCCGCAAGTGGAAGCGCGCCGCCAGAGAGCGAAGTGCCCGCCCCGCGCGGCACCACATTCACACCCTCCGCAGCGCAGAATTTCAGGATTTCAGAAATTTCCTGTTTTGTTTCGGGTAATACCGCAATCATCGGCAATTGCCGGTAAGCACTTAGCCCATCACATTCAAAGGCTCTCAAACCAGCTTCTTGATCGATAACCCCCTCGGGATTACGGACAATCTCCTTCAGCCGCGTAATCAGATAGTCTCGTTTGGCAAGAACATCCGGGTCCGGCTTTGGCATCATCACCATGGGTTTACCTCTGAATATTATAATTCCACTGATTATAGAGGGAAAGAAGACACAAAAAAACCGCTACTGTGCATACAGAGCGGCTTTTTTCACCATCTAGAAATCCCAAAGGATCCCTGATCAAGAAACGCGGACGTTAGCCCTGACGTGCCTTGAAGCGTGGGTTAGTTTTATTGATCACGTATACGCGGCCTTTACGACGAACCACGCGGCAATCGCGATGACGTTTTTTCGCAGATTTAAGCGAGTTAATTACTTTCATGATACAGATCCCAAAAAACTGTTCTGAATTTGAAGGCCGGAACATACTGGCCGTGCCAACGTCTGTCAATGCGGAAAAGGCAGAAAGATTGACTTTTCTTCAATCCCGCAATTTCGCGGTATATTTACAAAATCTCAGTTGGAACCCGTGCGTATATTCTGAACACTTTCAGCGCATCGGCTTCCATCGCCTGGACCCTTGCGGTCCAAAGCTCCCCTTCACGCAAAACCCAGTCGTGCAAATGACCACTTTGCTCGCCTGTTCCGGTTCGCGTCGCGTATTCAGCAAAGGCTTTCAAAACATTTGATTTGTATTCGGCGGTCGTATTTTCCGCAATACTCACCTCAAACCCGGCTTTGGTCAGCAAAGCTCGAATCTCCTGCACATCCAAAAGATGGGGCTGTTTTGGCTCTGCAGCCACCCATTTCTGAATCGCCGGGTCCGACATGGTCTTACCTTCAAGCATATAATCGGACATCATGAACTGCCCTTCGGGCTTCATCATGGCTTTAATTCGGCGGAAGCAATCCAGTTTGTTTTCAACACAAAACAGGGCTTCGGACGAATATGCGACATTTGCCGATTTCAACTTAGGCTCAAAATTCTCAAAGTCGGCGTGCCGGTATTTAACAAACCGGGTCAGGCCACCCATCTTTGCCTGGTTAGTCGCCGCCTCGACCAGCTCTTCACTCTCTTCATATCCGTCGACATAACTCTCAAACTGATCAACGACCCAAAGCGCAAAGCCGCCCAGACCAGATCCCAGCTCAACAACGCTCAGCGTCTTGTTAATCCCAAGCGGGTTCGTCAGCTTCTTTTTCGTCACGTCAGGGATGCAGCGAGTCATGCCGTCACCGAAAAGGGTGACAACTGAACGCTGCCTGCTCACAGACCAGCCCTGCACAGTTGGCGGACCATCGTCCTGAACCGGCAAATCTTCCGCAGTTGTTACAACGGGCTTACGCTTCTCCTGAAGCTCATACCCCTCCCACCAGAGCTTTAATCGCTCTTTGAGAGAACGCTTCGCTTCATTCCCGCTCTTAACGCTGCCTGCTTCGGCATTCATACTACTTGCACCCTCTTGCGCTTAGACACTAATACTGAATTCCCCCCTCTTATATTCAATTGTCACAATAATGTCAGATAATTATTAACCATGGGTAAATCACTATGAGTTGAATATCAGCTAACAGATTGTTTCATATATTCATCTCGCAATTCACGTTTCAAAATCTTGCCGATTGTACTTCTCGGTAAATCATCTCGCAATACCACATCAGAAACACGTTGCGTTTTTCCCAAACGCGCGTTCACCCAGGACTTAATTTCAGCCGCCGTCACTGTCGCCCCTTTTTTCAGAACAACAAGCCCCAGCGGCGTCTCTCCCCACTCTTCACTTGGGATGGCAATTACCGCTACATCGACAACGTCATCATGCTTAATAATTTCCGCTTCGATATCCGCCGCGTAAATATTAAAGCCACCGGACAAGATCATATCTTTTTTGCGGTCGAGCAAATACAGAAAGCCATCCTCATCCAGACGTCCCATATCGCCGCTTTTAAAGAATTTTCGACCATCTGGTGCAATCCAGATCATTTCCTCGGTTAGATCCGGACGGTTATGATAGCCTGTCATCATAGCATCTGACCGTCCGACGATCTCTCCGATAGAGCCAACGGGAAGTTCATTACCAGCATCGTCAATGATCAGGATTTCCGCGCCCTCACCGGCTTTACCAACCGATGCCAGCTTATCGGGAAACTCGGTAGCGGATAAAACAGTCCCAATTCCGCCTTCAGTCAAACCGTAAACTTCGATCAGTTTACCCGGCCAGCGATCAAGCGCATCGCGTTTCACCTGCTCCCGCAGCGGCGCACTGGTGGAAAGCTTCAACTGGAAATTACTCAGATCAAAATCATCAAAGTTTTCCGCGGCCAGCAACCGTTGATACTGAACCGGAACCAGCATGGTATGGGTTGCCTTTTCAGCCTCAGCCAGCTTCAAATATTCATCCACATTGAATTTTGGCATTAACACAACACGGCCACCCAGCGCGAGTGTCGGCAGCATCGCAACGAGTGTTGTGTTGGAATAAAGCGCCGTCGCGATCATGGTTGTCGCGCCCTGTTCAAGCCCCATCGCTTTAAAACGAATGACATGCTGATAGCGCATATAGTGGCTTTGCTCGATCCCCTTGGGAACGCCCGTCGTTCCAGAACTATAAATCAAGTTAAAGCCATCTTCAGGTTGAATGTCAGCGAGAACCGCTTCCTCAGATGCATTTGCAATCAGATCCGTAAAGGCAGTCCAGCCGTCGCCCTCAAAATCAAACGCCACATAACCATCCGCAGGAATATCCTCAATCTGACCTTTGAAAGAGTTAATCAGATCCAGTGTCGATTGTGATGCAAACAGCATTTTCGACCCACTGTCACGGAGCATGCCAGCCAGTTGCTCGGCAGATGCCATTCCCGATAGCGGAACAATGCAAATTCCGGCCTGAAGCGCGCCCATATATACCGCGACATATTCCATGCTGCTGCGCGCCAAAATTGCGACCTTGTCACCGCGGCCCAGATTTCGGCTGGCAAACAGGTTGGCAACTTTGTTGATCAACCGAATATAATCAGACCACTTAACGGATTTTCCCTCAACTTTAAGAACTTCCAGATCCGGGTTTTCACGCGCAGATCGCTGTAGAAGTCTGGGGAAAGAGACGAATCCCTCTTCTTCGTTAAATTGGTCAATTGTTGCCGTAACTGATGCCGACGCTGTACTCATGTTGTCCTCCACGAATTATTTTTTAAAAGAAGATACAGCGCCCAACTTCCTTTGCAATCGTTACTTTGACGGGATCCGTTTTATCCCGCCATTTTTCTGGATATAATTCATTACCGTTGTCGCCATCAATGTTCCGGCTGCTTTATCAATCAGGACTTTGCTGCCTTTCAACATCTCATACCCATCGCCGCCGCCAGCCACATAATCATTTGTCGCAACTATGTAAATTTTATTTGCATCAACGGGATCTCCGTTGACACGCAGTTCGGTTACCCGCGCGCCAGCAGGCTGCGCAACATCATAGTCATATTCCAGCCCGGCATATTGGGCGAAGCGCCCTGCCCCCTCTTCAACCTTTGAAACTCCATGCTCAACCATGGCCCGTACATCTGCACCTGTCACCTCAAGCTTCACGGTCACATTGCCAAACGGAAGCTCTTTAAGGATATCTTTTCGGGTCAAGATAGTCCCCGCGTCATATTGCCGGTCGCCGCGAATACCCCCGCCATTTGTAAATCCGATATCAGCCTTGACCTCCATCTTCATGGCTTGGGCAATATATTGGCCAAACGCGGAAGGTTGCGTGCGAACGGTCGTTCGCCGGGTGTCCAGCGCGATTTCAGTTTGACCAACCGCGACATTCAGCTGTTGATCCAGTTCCTTTTCATATCCCAGAATTAATTCATTCACGCCATTGTCCGGTGCAACCGCTGTCGTTGCCAGAATTTTCCAGCTTGGCACTAAAGACAGATATTCCTTGCCGCGCCGCTGTTTATATTCCACCAACAAATCAACAACCCCAAGATAGCGCAGGTCCGATCCAGCCTGCAAAATTACCGTGTCCCCCTCCATTGTCGCAAAGGCCTTATGATCGTGACCGCCCAAGATGAGGTGAATACCCGCCACTTGGCGCGCAAGAGCCAAATCATCGGACAGATCCATATGCGTCAGCGCCACAATGATTTCAGCGCCTTGCTTTGTTAAATCATCAACAGTTTTTTTGGCGGCCGTAAAAACATCCTCAAATAGGATGGAACTTCCCGGAGAGGATAAAGTGGTGGTCTCAGGCGTAACCAATCCCATAAACCCGACTTTGAAGCCGTTCACTTCTTTAATAAAAAACGATGTGGTCCCCAGGGGTTCCGTTCCGGGCACGGTCTGTACATTACTGGCAAGCCAGGGGAATTTTGACTGCTGAACACGCTCACGTGTGACATCAGGTCCAAAATCAAACTCGTGATTGCCCAAGACAGCAACGTCCATTTTCAGAGCGTTGAGCATATCCACCATTTCAACCCCATGGGACAAGCCCGACATCAAGGACGGTGAGATCAAATCTCCACCAAAGGTTAAAACCGCATTCGCTGACCTGTTTTTTTCAGCCGCAATGAGCGTCGCCAACTCGGGGAAACCACCAAAACCAGGTTTCGAGGCGATTTCACCCATATCATTGCTATGCAAAAAAGTGATCCGCGTCTCTTGTGCAACAGCAACAGCAGAAGCCCCCCCGGCAAACATCAAAAGGACGAAAAGACGACAGACGAAAATTGTCCAGACACGCGTACAAGTCATTGTGTTTCCCCTTAAAACTGGTATGTCTAAAAATCGACAGGTCCACAGATTGATCATATCCCTTTTGGGCGAAAAATTAGAGAGTATATTTACGTGTTTATCCTTCACCCCCGACTAGAAGCCGATACCCATTTCATTACAAAACTTGGGATTTGTAACCTCTATTTAATGGATGACTCGCGATATCTTTGGACTGTGCTCGTTCCGGCCCTGCCCGACCTTGTTGAACTGCATGACCTTGACCCCGATGATTATATCGACGTCATGACAACGGTTCGCCGCATCAGCGAAATCCTTAAAACCGATTGCGAAGCGAAAAAAATCAATGTGGGTGCGCTTGGGAATCTGGTCCCGCAACTACATATTCATATCCTCGCCCGCAATGAACGAGACGCGGCCTGGCCCGGCCCTGCTTGGGGACAGGGCAGCCCAGTGCCCTACAGCAAACCAGCCGCCGAAATTTTGAAAAATCGGATCATACACCTCTTAAGCAAATCATAACCAGTTAATCCACCGACCATGGAAATCGGCACGCGCCAATGGTATCACCTCACCTGTTGGCCAAAGGGTTAAGTTCAAGGCAGCCCCTGGCACGTCGCCATCGGCTTCAAAACTTAACCAGGCAAGTGGTGCGTCTTCTGTCGCAAGCGCACCCGCAGCATTGAATAGCGCGTGGCCGGCCTCCTGACGGTCTTTTGGAAAATACTGCCAGGCAATGGTGTTGTATACCACATGGACACATCCCGCTTCGCGGCTGCCAAGTCGCCTCTCCAGCCATTCAATTGCATCGCATTTCTCGACCTGAAAATCCGTTTGACGGCGCAGCTCAATTGCTTTTTCCGTACGCTCAATTCGATCTCTCTGATCTGGCCATAGATATGAAATGAGCCGCATCCTCATACGGTCCTCTTCCAAATCAATGGGGTTCAGGTCACACCCGGCTCTGCCGACAACCTCAATGCTTTGCATTGGCGGCGCCGTTCCGGTGAAGTCGGGTTTAAACTGAATGGCAGCGTTGCTTGCGCCCCATCGCGCTGAACCAAACTGATAGCCATATTGATCCCAAATCATGTTTAAACCTGCGCTGGCGCCAAGTTCGGATAATTTAAATTTTTGAAGCCCCGTGCGGCGAACAATCTCCATAAAGCCGGGGACCAAAATTGCCGCGCGCCGAACCTCATTGGTTTGCGGTGCGCTTTCAAGCCAGTCTAGAATAAACGCCGTATTTGCGCTCACGGCCTGTTCAATCACATGCCAGAAATCCGCGTCTTTTAGGGATTTTGATACAGGCGGATAGGCCGCGCAAAGGTCTGCGTCCATGTCTTGGCGGACCATGGCATGCAAGGCACCTGCATATCGCAAAGGAACAGAGGCCCCTGACGGCCCCAAATCACCGGTCCAGGCGGCCATTTTCTCCCAGACCGCACCTTCATTCGGAAAATTCTGAGCAGTGAGTTCCAGAACCCGGGCGTTAAATTCAGATCCTAATTCACGGCAAGAGTTCGCTTGACTGAAAAGGGCCGTTATTATTGATTTTTTGGGCATATCTCTCACTTTCATCAACTTTTTGGTAATACAATAAAGTTACTTTGTCGTAATAAACGATGACCTAATGCAAAACCCACCGCATAATTCACACGATCGATACAAAGGACAATAGAATGGATGAGGTCAGGGTCTTTATAAACATTCTCTGGACGATACTCTTTTTAAGCATCAGCATTTACTTTATCCGCAAGGCTAAAGACTTCCCTGATACGGACAGAGGCTACCCGGTCTTGGTCATCGGTTTTGTTTGCCTGACGACGGGGTCCATCCTCGCGACACTTTTCGTAATGCCCAAACTGTTTCAAGGTCTTTTCACGGCAGAAGAGGTTCGTCATATTTACATTATCGCGGATGTCATCCGCGCCCTTGGCGCGATTATTGTCATCAATGGCGTTCTGATCTGGGGCCGCGCCCTTCGCAACCAATATAAAATCATCCATGAAAAGATTACCCTTGAAAATCGCGTTTCGAAACAAAGTGATCTGCTCGCGTCTCAATCTCGGGATCTGGAAGTGCGAACAATTGATTATCTGGAGCAGAAAGAATCCGCCATTGAAGCAGAGCGCTCCAAAACGAACTTCCTTCGAAACACCAGTCACGAGTTTCGAACACCATTGAATGCCATTATAGGGTTATCAGACCTATTGGTCGAGGGAAAAGCAAAATCGCCTGAGGAGCAACGCGAATTTGCCAAAATGATTTCGGATTCCGGGCGCAAGCTTTTGAAAATCATAGACACGCTTCTAGATATCGCCCGCATTAAATCGGGCGAATATGTTGCAAACCCCAAACCGGCCAGCCTGCGGGAAGTCATTGATCAATGCACGACCTTGCTCTTGCCAAAAGCCCATGCCAAATCAATTCGATTTCATCACATACCGGAAAATGGCGAAAATATTCTGGCGATTTTTGACACCAACGCGACACATCATATTCTAACCAAAATTCTGGACAATGCGCTGACCTACTCCCCAAACGACAGCTCGATCACCATTGAAATCGATCAACGGGACGAGCAGTTCACCAAGGTTTTGATTAAAGACGAAGGCCCAGGTATTCCAGCAGAGCATATTCGCAATGCCTTTGAAATCTTTGGCCGTGCTGAGCGCTGGCAACATCGCGGAGATGAAAGCTCTGGTCTGGGGCTCGCTTTATCCGTAAAAATGGCGCAAATTCAAAACGGTAAACTGGAAATTCAAAGTGACGGCACGAATGGTACCGCCTGTATTCTATCTCTACCAGCCTACAAAGAGAATGTATTGAAAATCAGTTGACCGGATCATTGACCGTGATCATACCGGCCTCGATGCAGATGCTGCGGATGTAATTATCCTTCACTGCTTTAAAGATCCGTTCAACATCCCTCTCGGTATCGGCAAACATCTGCTTTAAGGCCATGCCGCGCAGAATTACCAACAGCGAAGAGCGCCAGGAAACTTTCTCAGCGTTCGTACCAGGGAAATCAGCGAGCAAAACAAGCCACTGCTCATCCCGCTCCGTCTCCAATACAGATAGCGCGTCTTTGATCGCCCCGCTCAGGTTCGGATTAAGCCGTCCATGAACCGCCAGTTCCATGAAAACCGCATAAGTATCACTGCGATAACCTTGCCAGTATATTTCAACTACTCGCTCAAGTCTGGCCGTTCTCTCGTATTGCAATAAATCAGGCGCATCAATCTGGGTTGCCATATCACGGACAACCTTCACCACCACTTCTCGCAGTAATTCATAAGGATCCGAATAGTGATATTGAATTGCACCGCGTGTTAATCCAGCAACGTTCGCGACTTCTGCCGTCGTAAAACTGGATGCGCCTTTATCCCGGATCAGCTCAAATGCGGCTTCAACCAACTTGGCACGCGTTTCTTCACGCCGCTGCTGCTGCGTCCTTCGCTGGGGCACTCCCATTACAGTTTTCCTCTTTATCTATCTGTCGCCTGTTATTTCCCAGACGTTCAAACATTTACCCCTGAAACAATCTCCCGATGTTCCCTTTCATCCTACAGATTTACCCCTTTTTATCAATAGTTTCAAAAAAAGCACGATTTTCATATGAGATCGAACAATTTTCTTCTTGATACATTCATGAATGAATGTTATTTTCTTTTCAACAATAAGAATAAAGGGGGAACTGGTCAGTGCAGGGTGTGCGTCTAAAACCCCCCATCATTTTGTTTTCTTCCCAGAAGAATAGCGAAAGGTAGTCTTAAGATCCAAGTAGTCATCAATGGGATCGAAGATACTTGGATTTGGTCTGATCACTCAGACAAAGCCTCCCCTGGTAAACAAGACACCTTTCGCAACTTTTCTCCCAATACAAAGCTTCCATTTTTGGGGGCTTTCTTTTTGCCGCCTTCATTGCTTTGTGAAATTTCGCTGAGTTATCCCACGATAGCGCCAGAAGGAACCATCCTCACCGGAACACCAGCCCCGCAACAAAAAAGCTCCCAAACCGGGAGCTTTCTCGTATCCGCAATGCTCGAGCGCCTTTATTTACATTTAACCAGACGCAGCGGCGTATATTCGATGGCAACGGTTCCGTCCTGCTTGGTGACCAGATTGCGCGTTCGAACCAGTCCCCGCCCCGCTTTACTGCTAAGGCGGCTTTCAATCACTTCGCATTCCACATGAATGGTATCACCGGCGAAAACAGGGCCTTTGACATTCAATTCCATATTCAGAAACGCAAGTCCCGTATGCTGCATGGTCGCCTGTACCAGCAAACCTTCAGCGAAAGAATAAACCAGCGCACCCGGGGCAACCCGCCCTTTGATGTCTTCTGATTTTGCCAGATATTCTGTATTCATAAACAGAACTTCCTGCATTCCTGTCGCATTGATGAAATTAACAATATCGGCTTCAGTCACCGTCCGTCCAATCGTCTGGAACTTGCGGCCCAGCGGTAGATCCTCATAGAACAGACCCAGTCCAACAATATCCATTTGTCTCTCCCTTAATCAGCAAAGGCCAGACGGCCAATAATATTGCGCTGAATCTGATTGGTCCCCTCGACAATTTTCAAAACCTTCGCGTCACGGAAATAACGGCCGATCGGATATTCCGATGAAATACCTGCCGCTCCAAACAGCTGCACCGCATTCTCGGCAACGGTCATCGCCGTATCGGTTGCAAAAAGTTTTGACATGGCGGCCATACCCGCCAACTCATTGCCCCGAATACCCGCATTGACCATGGCTGCGGCTTTATACACCATTAACCGTGAAGCCTCCGTCTGGGTTTCCATATCGGCAATCATCCAGCGCACACCTTGAAAATCGGAAATCTGCTGGCCGAACGCCCGGCGCTCGCGAATAAACGCTTTGGTATGATCGATCGCCCCTTGCGCAAGGCCGACAGCCCGCGCGCCAATGTAAGGCCGTGACTTGTTAAAGGCTTCCATAACAATCTTAAAGCCTTTGCCCTCTGGTCCCAATCGTGCGCTTTCCGGCACATGGACATTGTTCAGGAAAAGCGGATTTGACGGCACGCCGCGCGCGCCCATCTTGTCTTCCTTCTTGCCAATATCAAAACCGGGTGTGTCCCGATCAATAATGAACATGTTGATATTACGTGTTCCCGATCCCTCGCCGACCTTGGCAGCAACGACCACGAAATCAGCCATTTCAGCATTTGTACACCAGATTTTCTGACCATTGATCACATAGCCATCGGACGTTGGAACCGCTTTTGTCTTGATCCCGGCGACATCAGATCCACTTTGGGGTTCAGTTGTTGAAAATGCCCCGCGCAAATCACCTGAGGCAAGGCCTGGCAGATATTTCTCTTTCTGCTCTTTCGATCCGCCCGCAAGGATTGCGCCAAAGGGTAACCACTGCACCAGCAACAGATAGGCAGTGTTATAGCAAACCCGACCCAGCTCTTCGATGGCGATACAGCAGGAAACGCTATCTTCCGTTCCGCCATATTCTTCAGGGAAAGGCAGTGTAAACAGGCCCAGCTCTTTCAGCAGATCAAACATGTCCTGCGGATATTCAGCCGTCTTGTCGATATCATTTGCGCGTGGTGCTACTTTCTCATTCGCAACGCGCCGGACAAGATCCTGTACAGCCCGCTGATCTTCGGTAAATTCAAAATTCATATCTATTCTTCTTTTTCATTAGCGATTGAACTTTTCGTCAACGCCATTTGAGCAAATGAGGGGGCGGTTGGAAACCCAATTCGTCTTACCTTGTTATTTTTTCGCTACTATCTCAGATCTGCGTTCAATCATCCAATATATTATTGGACATTTTTTGATATATTTTTTATATCAAATGAATGTCAGACATTCGCCAGCTCAAACAATTCATCGCCGTGGCTGAGGAAAAGCATTTCCGCCATGCCGCCGAGCGCCTTAACATGACACAACCGCCGCTCAGTCAGGCGATCATGAAATTAGAGCAGGATCTGGGGGTCCAGCTCTTGAACCGCAACCGGAAAAAGGTTGAACTCACCAGCGCTGGCGATGTGTTCCTGCGCGGTGCTTATGAAACAATTGCCCGAATGAGCAAGCTGGAAAGCGACACCAAACGCGCTGCCGAGGGTTTAATTGGCCGCCTGAGCATTGGTTTCTCCGGCTCTGCCATTTATGAAGCGCTCCCGACGAGTATCCGCAAATTTCGAAAATCTTTCCCGGACATCCAACTGGAAATAACCGAACGTTCTACCCTTGATCAGGTGAACGCCCTGCTCAAAGGGCAACAGGATATTGGCCTGCTGCGCCCGCCCATGATCAACGAAGCGCTTTTCGACATTTATCCGCTCAAAATTGAACAGCTCGTTCTTGTCATCCCCAGCAATCATCCCATGGCAAATGCAAAAACCATCGATCTTCGGGATTTTGCCCGTGAAGATTTCATCACTTTTGCTCCGGAAACCTCTCCAAACCTGCATAATCTGGTTCTCAAGACTTGCAGTGCCGCTGGTTTTACGCCCAACATCGTGCAAACCGCACCGCAGATTCAAACACATATCAGTCTGGTATCCGCCGGTTTGGGCGTTGCACTTGTCCCCGAATGCACCAGCCTGATCACCCATCCGAATGTCACCTTCCGGCACTTTTCAGGACCGCAGCGAGACAGGACCACAACCATGGCCCTCGCCTGCCGGAAAGACGATCAGAACATCATCACCCGATCCTTCGTAAAAGTGCTTACGGATCCCTCCACTTAAACCGCTGCGGCCAGATAGGACGCCTGATTAATGGCCCGTTTAGCGTCCAGTTCAGCCGCTTCATACGCGCCCCCAACCAGTTTCACCGGATAGCCCGACGCTTCCAGTTCATCATAAAGCTGGCGCAAGGGAAGCTGTCCGGCGCAGACGATAACCGTATCCACGTCAAGAACTTGTCGCTCGTTATTAGTCAACATATGCAGGCCCTGATCATCAATTTTCAGATACTCACAGCCATTGATCATTTTCACATTTCGCCGATTAAGGGCAATGCGGTGGGTCCAACCTGTGGTTCGGCCCAGTCCCCGGCCAACCGGCGTGGACTTGCGTTGCAGCAGATAAATTTCCCGATCCGCGCTTTGAATTTCAGGGACAACACCGGTCACCCCACCGCGTGGATGGTTCTTGAAATCAATCCCCCATTCTTTGGCAAATACATCAATATCAAGTGCCCCTGATGTGCCTTTATGAGAGATCAGCTCAGCCACATCAAAACCGATGCCACCTGCCCCCATGATCGCCACTTTTTTGCCAACCGGCTTTATTCCCCGGATCACATCAATATAGCTCACCACTTTCGAATGTGCGATGCCGTCAATGTCAGGGATGCGCGGCTCGATACCCGTGGCAATAACGATCTCGTCATAGCCACCAGTTTTAAGCATATCCGCGTCCACCCGGGTGTTAAGCTTCAGATCAATGTTACGCACCTCAATCATCCGGTTGAAGTACCGAATGGTCTCATGGAACTCTTCCTTGCCTGGAATTTGCTTGGCCAGATTGAACTGCCCACCAATTTCACCAGAGGCTTCGAACAAGGTCACATGATGCCCCCTATTGGCCGCAACTTCCGCATAGGCAAGACCAGCAGGCCCCGCGCCAACCACCGCAATTTTTTTCGCTGTCTTTACAGGTGGGTAATTAAGCAAGGTTTCATGGCAGGCCCGTGGATTAACCAAACAGCTTACTTCTTTGCCATTGAATGTATGATCAAGGCAGGCCTGATTACAGGCGATACAGGTGTTGATTTCATCCTCGCGCCCTTCGATTGTTTTAAGAACCAGATCCGCATCGGCCAGCATGGGCCGCGCCATTGAGATAATATCCGCATCACCGCGCGCCAGAACTTCTTCGGCAACGGACGGCATGTTAATGCGGTTACTGGTGATAAGTGGGATCGACAGCTCTTTTCGAAGGCGGCCTGTCACACTGGTAAAGGCCGCTCGCGGAACCATGGTTGCAATGGTTGGCACCGTTGCCTCATGCCAGGTAAAATGCGTGCTCATGATATTCGCGCCTGCCGCTTCAATCGCTTTACCCAATGTAACCACTTCATCCCACGACATCCCGCCGTCCAACATATCCATCGCGGCAATCCGGAAAATCAGAATAAAATCCTGTCCAACGGCTTTGCGAATACGGCGGATACACTCAACAGGAAACCGCATGCGGTTTTCAAAAGAGCTGCCCCATTCATCGGTTCGCTGATTTGTTTTCGCAACCAGAAATGTACTCAGCAAATATCCCGCAGATCCGATCACTTCAACGCCGTCATAGCCCGCTTCTTTGGCTTTCAAGGCGCAGTTTTCAAAATCAGCAATCTGCTTTTCAATGCCCGCGGCATCCAGCTCATTGGGCGCAGACCTTGCTATTCGCGACCGCACCGGTGACGGGGCGACTGCCCCCTCGCCCGCAAGTGGCCCCCGGTGTAAAATCTGCATACAAATTTTCACATCCGGATCTGCGCTATGAACGGCATTGGTTACAATCCGGTGGCTGTTCGCTTCGGCAGATGTTGATAATTTAGCCCCGGCGCCGCCCTCAATATTGGGGGAAATACCACCGGTGATAATCATCCCGACCCCGCCTTTTGCCCGCTCGGCAAAATAGGCGGCCATCCGTTCAAACCCGTTTTCGCTTTCTTCCAGCCCCGTGTGCATGGAGCCCATCAAAATCCGATTTTTAAGTGTCGTAAACCCAAGGTCCAAAGGCGTGAACACGTGTGGGTATTTTTGTTTTCCGCTCATAATTGCATCCCCGTTTTACAGGTGTATTCCTGCCGGTGTTTTTTATTTTTCAACTCAACTTTATATACAGCTTCCCTGAAATACAATAAGGACAACGAAAGGGCGAATTCAATGAAGGTTATTCTGGCACATTAAGAGGAGCTTAAGAAGTCAGGTTTACATTGTGAATTCTGAAGTTTGGGCGCGTGTGTAATCTACTTAAAAATTACCTTTATTGATAACCAAATGAGTATACACAAAATTATAAGCGATCGAAAAAGCCTGTCGGAGGTAACCGAAAAATTCCTTGCTTGGCAGGCCCAAGACGAGTGTTCTGCTCTTGTGGGAATGGAACTTGTCCGGGACTATTTTTCCTTCGACGCAATTACGTTGGCTTTGACCAGCAACAGACCCAATATCTTCAGCTCTTTCCTCTGCTCACCCAAAAATCGCATTACTGAAAGTGATGTATGCGAGGTCATTTCCAAACAAGACGCTTCAGGTCCCATCAAGCAAACAATCTGCCCCTCAAATCCGTCTGAAGCCCTCATCTGCTCTTATCTTTATCCCACAAAAACGCCTGACAGATTTCATCATGTCTGCATCTGGAACAGCGAGCCTATTAATCTGGATGCAATGGAATGGCTGTTTCTCGATATGGCCTGCCAGTTTTTCAATCAGAACCTCAAATTTGAAACCTCTCAAATCTCCAAAACGTCTGTCCTTGTAATGGAAGCCATAAACATCGTTGATGATGGCATTGTCCTTTACGATAAAGATCAGAACGTCGTTGTCGCCAATGACCGGCAAAAGGAACTCTACCCCTCTGTTGCAGATAAATTAACTTCCGGGGTTTCCTATGACGAAATTTTACGCAAGCAGCTTGCTTTCGGACAATTAGACATACCTGAAGATGCACACGAGGACTGGATTAAACGGCGAAAAGAGAATCTGTTTAAGGATCGCTATAAAGAAGAGCAGAAATTTTCCGATGGCAGTACCATTCGCCTGACTAATTACAAAGCACCCTCCGGGGGAGCGGTGTCCATTCGAAATGATATTACGGAACTGGTCGTGGCCCGCCAAAAAGCGATTGAGAACGAACAGTTATTTCGGGCATTGTTAATTGGTGCCCCTATTCCGTTAATGATTATCACAGGGGCCGATATTGTTTACGTAAACTCGTTTGCAGAAAAATTATTTGATGCCAGTGAAGGCGAGTTACACGGCTATGACGTTCGCAAACTCTATGAAAAAGACTCCCGGCGCATTGAGCTCGTCGAGAAAATTGACCTGACGGGTGTTCTAACAAATGAAGAATTGAGCATCAAAACCCTGTCAGGCGCGCTCAAAACAACTATAATTTCCGGATCAACAATCACGTATCAAGGCAAACGATCCTACTTTATATCCTTGCTTGAAATCACGGATCTCGTGACGACCCAACGCGCCCTGCAACTCAGTGAGCAACAAAACCGGGCAATGGTGGAAATGTTGCCCGATGCCCTGATCGTTCAGGTGGACGGCGAAATAAAATACATCAATCAAGGCGCAGTCGAGATTTTCCGGGCCGAAAGCAAAGAAAGCATGATGCGTATACCCAGCATCGAACTGGCTGTCCCATCGGAGCGTGAGCGCCTTTTGGATATTCGAAAAAACAAACTTCAAAGAAACGGATCTATCAAAACTTTATCCCGTCACTTGCGTTTTGACGGAGAGGAATTCTCATCAGAACTGTTCACGCAGTCGGTTATTTGGAACAATCAAGAAGGTACGCTCAGCATTGTCCGCGATATCGAACAGCAAAAATCATTTGAACGGCAGCTTTTGCGAAACGAAAAAGAGATGAACCTGGCACAGAGTGCAGGTGGCTTTGGCCATTGGCGTCTGGATGTGACTACAGATCATCTTATCTGGTCTGATCAGCTTTACCATCTACATCTTTTGGATCCCGCCACAACAACAATTAATGCCGAATTGGCAAGGTCCTTTATTGTTCCGGAAAACCGTCAGGCATCGCAAGACGTGATCAAAAATGCCATCGCCACGGGCGAAAGCACCGATCACAAAGTCAGCGTTGTCCGCGCTGATGGAGAGATCATAGATCTGGAAGGCAGGATCCTTCCCGAAATCAACAGTGAAGGCCAAGTAACCTCTCTATTCGGTGTCACTCAGGATGTTACGGAGCGCAAAGAACTCGAAGAGCGCCTTCGCCAATCTCAAAAAATGGAAGCCGTTGGCCAACTCACTGGCGGTATTGCCCACGACTTTAATAATCTACTGGCTGTTATTCAGGGCAACACCGAACTTCTCATGGAAATGCTGGATCCTGAGGATGAGATGAAACAATCCCGGCTCAAAATTATCCTTGGTGCAAGTGAACGCGGTGCGGATCTGACAAAAAGCATGCTCGCGTTTGGCCGAACGCAAGCCCTCAATCCAACACGGACAAATCTAAACAATCATGTGCAATCGATGGTTCGTGTGCTGGACCGAACGATTGAAGAGAATATTGACATCAAAACCGAGCTGGATCCTGATCTTTGGGAGAGTGTCGTTGATGCCGGTCAGGTTGAAAATGCCATCCTGAACCTGGCCATAAATGCCCGGGATGCCATGCCAGACGGTGGCTCCATCGTCTTGAAAACGGCCAACATCTCTTTGCACGACGTGCAAAAACTTGATTTCGAGGACACGCAAGACCGCGAATATGTGCAGCTGACCGTCACGGATACCGGGGCCGGAATTGCGTCCGAGAAGATCAATCATGTCTTTGAGCCTTTCTTTACAACGAAAGAAGTCGGCAAGGGAACCGGACTTGGCCTGTCCATGGTCTACGGATTTATCAAACAGTCCGAAGGTCAGGTAACCCTATCGTCAGTAGAGGGAGAAGGCACAACCGTTTCGCTGTACCTGCCCCGCGCGAACTAGAAACTTCTACTCAGCTAAGCGGCGTTAAATGATTATCCCACGCGCCCTTTTGCGCTATACCGCGCTGTGCAGGGTTCAGGATAACCTGACCATTCCCGCTGGTGAACAGAAACCGGTCCTGATGGACCGCCGCGCCGCAGACATCTTCTTGCTGATATCGATCAATATAGTTTCCGCTAATGCCGTTAAAGACAATAATTTCGCCGGCCCGCGGACTGGTGATCGCGACTTTAGAACCATCATCAAGTGCCGCAACAGATCCCACATACTGTTTTAACGAGGCTTCAACATCCGTTGGCATCTTAAAAAATTCAAGCCCGCTCTCAGCCCATCGCTTCACGCCAACCAAATGCACCCGATCCGTTTTTGGGCCTTGATACTGCCCCCCAAACACAACGCTTTTATTCGGCCCTTCCGCAATATGACGGATGGAAAGCTGATGATATTCGGGCGGTAATTCAAAAACACCGGTTATTTTGCGAGATTTTAAATCCAGAAACGACAGGGCCGGTTTCATGGTTGCCAAATTCAGCTTCAGCCTTGGAAAATCTGGATGGGTTGAAATACCGCCAATAGCGACCGCGACGGTTCGCTGATCAGACAGCAAGATCACTTCATGGGCGCCGATACCGCCGCATTCGATTTCACCTAACCGGCGAAACCTGTCGTCAACGTCATAAATACCCAGAACACTGCGATCCTGTTCGTAGTCATTTTCTGTGGCATATAGAAACTGACCGTCGGGCGAGAAAAAGCCATGTCCGAAAAAATGCCGACCGGCGCCACAGTCAAACAAATGCTGAACCGTTTGGGTTTGCGTATCAATGACCATCGCGAAAGCACCCGGTCGCCGCGCAAATAAAACAGCAAGTCTGTTGACCTTGGAATAGGTACCGCCATGTCCCCGGCCGGGTAGTAAAAATTCTGATTGAATATCGCCATTTTCGGCGAAAATTGTCGCATAGTGATTGCGGTCCACTTTTCGGCTCGACAAATATAGGTCGCGCGCAGTGGCCGCAAAAACATTCGGTGCTGCAAGACTGCCCAATGTCGCTGTGGCCAGCTTTAGGGCATGTCGTCGATTAATCACCATCAAGCGAATTAAACCCAAGTTTCAACCCCAGCATTTCAGGGTAGCTTTCCGAAAATTCATCTTCAACGCCTTGCAGCGGGATCAGGGAATATCTCAAAAGCTCATACCCTTTTGGATCTGCCAGCAGTTGTTGCCAATCAAGTTTTCTCGCCATTAACAGGTCATAGGTTTTCAGGACCTGCTCTGCTTCAAAATCCACCTGACGCGCCGCCCAGCGATCCTCTTCTTTCAACAGGCTTTTCAATTCCATTGATTTCTGTAGGTCCAAAATGGACAGCAAAGAACTTTTCAAGCTGTCTAATGTCAGATTAGATCGCCAAAAAGGTGCATTGTGGGGTTTGATCTCGGAAATATCGTCATTCAGGGATCCGTGGAGTTTTGAACTGCCATTGATTTCAAGCATTTCAACAACTGACTTTAAAATCTCCTGAAGTGCTTCTTTATCGGTGCGATAAATCGGATTATCAGGCCCCGTGTCTGTCAGTGTTTTTTGAAACCCCTCGGCGGCCTGCCACTCCGATACGATCGCAGTCGCGTGAAACGCCACATTGGCAGCAACCGTTTCTGCAAACAGGCAGCGGGCGGAACTCTGCTTAGGCGTCGCCAGCCCCTCGGCCCCTTTACCAAACAGCAAATATTCCAGCGCAGGCAAGCCTTGTACCGCAACGCTTTTACCTTGCAGGCCGTCCAAGGTCAGATCCGCTTCTTTCGATAATTGATAGAGCAGTTTCTGAACCTGTTTTTGGCCCCGCGCGCGCGGGTCAGGCCAAAAGAAAATCTTTTCAAAACGATTATCCGATCTGACAGGACCAAACCGGATCACTTCAACTGCGGACCAGGCTCGCACCAGATCATGAAAGGCAGCGCGGGCTTTGGATAACGCCTCAGTCGATGGGGCCTTGCAAAGCGCTTTTAACGCGGTGTCTTCGGCGGTACTGGCATCGGCAAAATGCGTATAGCCAGGGATCGCATATCCTTCAACAAACCCTTTGATCGCGCTTTCAAACTGCGCGTGTCCCACTGTTGGCGCACTGGTCAAACACCCAATGCCCAACAGGGCTGCAGTCCAGATTTTTAATCCCGTGCCTTTGATTGATATCCGTCTCATAAAGATTCCAAAAATGCGATTAGGGCTTGCCGCTCTGATGCATCCATTTCCTTGAATTTCTGCATGGATGCCTCGCCTTCGCCGCCATGCCAAAGAATTGCCTCGGTCAAATTGCGCGCCCGTCCATCATGGAGAAAGAACGTATGCCCATTCACCGTTTCCGTCAAACCAATCCCCCAAAGAGGTGGGGTCTTCCATTCGTAGCCATTGGCACTGCCAACCGGTCTGTGATCGGCCAAACCTTCACCCATGTCATGCAGCAGCATATCGGTGTAGGGCCAAATCAATTGAAACCGATGTTCTTTTTGCGCCGCATTGCGGCTGGTCACGTATTTGGGACGATGACAATCCGCGCACCCATTTTCGTAAAACAGCTTCTTGCCCTTAAGGACCTCAGCCGCGTCAACATCTCGCCGGGCTGGCGGGGCCAGATTAGACGCATAGAACGCAACCAATTCCAAAACGGGACTTGGGGCTTCATAGTCGCCTAATCGTTTTTGAATACCTGTTTTTTGATCGAAACAGCCCGTTTGTGCGGCTGTACAATCACCATAGGGGCGATCTGCCAACTCACTGGAAATGCCGATATCTCCGGCAAATGCATTTGCGGACTGAACGATGACACTTGGCGCAGAAGCTTTCCAGCCAAACCGGCCGATTTCCCGGTCGGGGCTAGCCTTTGGACCAATCCAGCTAATTTTACCCGAAATGCCATCACCATCTGCATCCGCCACATCTTCGTTCGCCAAAATGTCGGCAGGATGGATCGCTTCCAGCAGCCCAAGCCCGATCATCGGCGGTGCGACGCGCGGCGACAACAACGCTTTTTCGTGAAGCGGGCCGTAATTCAATTTTGTAACGCTATAAGTGGGCACGCGCAGCTTAACAATTTCGCCGCCCTTTAACACAACCTCTTTTTCTGAATAATCGATATTCATCTGGCCTTCGGGCTGCATTTCCTTAATCGCCAGATCCTGCAATTGCCCCCCGTAAGTAGGCTCAGGGATCAGCGCTTTCTCGCCGCTTTCGATGGCGGCAATATCTTCGGCCGTTTGCGGTTCAATCGAAACCCGCAAGAACATGGACACGGCGCTATCCAGTTTGTCTTTCGGCGGATGACCCCGGCCATCCTTTAAGTGGCAACGCTGACAGGACCGCGCATTAAACAGCGGTCCCAATCCATCGGATGCCGCCGTTGAAGACGGCGAAGACACCCACAGTTTTCGAAACAGGCCGTTGCCCAGTTTAAAATCCTGCTCGCCTTTGAAATCCAGATTGGCGGAAAAATGCGAGAAAGAATCGCGGCTTACAGATTGGGTGGAAGTCGCCCCGCCCCCTTGCATAAGCTCAAAGCTTTCCGCTTTGGTGAAATCGGCGGTTGGCTTAACAATTTCCGCGACGCGTTTTTTATCTTTTGAATTGAGGTCGTCCCGCCCCATCTCTGCTGCTTGAATTCCCGGTGCAGCAAAGAAGGACAGAAGACAGGCACTCAGGACCAAATCCCGGTATTTATTCATTACTCTAGCTCAGTATATTTGTGCGGCGCGCATATCACGCGCCGCAGTGGGGACATTATTTAAAGACCGCTGATGTGTTATCCAGACTATCAGAACCTTCAATTTCAATTGTGCCGTAGCCAAGCGTTGTCACAACCCGCTCGATGACACGTGTTTGGGCAATCAGACCATCAATTGCCGCTTGAACAACCGCATTACCGGCTTCGTTATTCTCGCCAATCATCTGATCATAGGCCTCGATGCTTTCAGCGCGGGCTTTCATCACAGCCATCGCCTGAACAGTTGCATCCAGTTTGGCCGAAAGTTCACTGTTCAGTGCCGCATCTTTTGCCTTCACCAGATCTGCAAGAGACGCCCCGCTGACAATAGATCCATCCGGACGTTTGTAATGACCGGTGTAGACATTGCGAATACCGATCTGATCGAAATAATGTGAATTATGGGTGTTGTCGGAAAAACAGTCATGCTCTTCTTCTGGATCTTTAAGCAACAGACCAAGCTTCATGCGCTCACCGGCAAGTTCGCCATATGACAGCGATCCCATTCCGGTCAACATTGCAACAATCCCTTTAGCAGGATCAGTTGTGACACTCTTGCGGGCTTCCCCGCCAGCTTGCCAATTTGCCTGCATTTCTTTCAAATCCGCGATCAACAGATCTGTCGCCGCCTGAAGATAGGAAATACGACGATCGCAATTACCGCCCGTACAATTTTTCAAATCAAAATCAGTATAGGGACGATTACCCGCGCCTGCGTCTGTTCCATTCAGATCTTGACCCCAAAGCAGGAATTCAATGGCGTGATAACCAGTTGCAACATTGGCTTCAACTTCTTCAGCTTCGTGCAACGTTTCGGCCAAAAAGCCTGGTGTAATATTGCTCGCATCAACCTTTTGACCGCTAACGGTCAGGGTTTTATTGGCAATCACATTCACAGTATAAAGCGCGTTCTCATCAGAGCTATCGCCGTATGAACCGTCCACATAATCGATCAATCCTTCGTCAAGCGGCCAGGCATTTACTTTACCTTCCCAGTCATCAACGATGGCATTTCCAAACCGATAAGCTTCACTTTGCTGGTAGGGCGCACGTGCGCTAATCCATGCCGATTTTGCCGCTGCCAAAGTCGCTTCTGATGGATTATCGATCAGGGCATTTATGCTGGCTTTAAGGGCTTCGGCGGAATTCAGGGAATCAGTGAAAATAGCTTCCGCAATATCCGCATAAGTTTTGGTCACCGCCGCTGCGTCTACTTTTTCAGCGCTGACCGCCGGTGTCGCAAGCGGGATTGCAGCAAACAATGACAGTCCAAATACTGTACCTGTCATTTTCGTTGAAAATTTCATTAAGTTTCTCCCTGGGATTTCGTATCAAATGAGCATATCTGAGGAATGATATTCATTCCTATTTTCATAATGATAATCACTCGCAAATGCAACAAAAATTGCGAAATAAAATTAGCCAATAAACCACATAGTGGAAAAACAAAGCCCCTCCTCGAAAGGGCCTATATCTTTAGAGATAGGTTTCGCGCCAGAAGAGAAGAAGGATTAAAAGATCAGTATTTTTTTGTTTGAATTTCAAGATCCCGGTGCACATAAACGCTCATAATCAGGCCAAAACTCACCAACAAGGTCAGCATGGAAGTCCCCCCATATGAGATCAGCGGCAGGGGCACTCCAACAACAGGGACAAGCCCCATCACCATGGCGATATTAATGAACACATACAGGAAGAAAATCCCGGTCAGGCCCAGCGCCAGCAAACGCCCAAACTGATTACGAGAGCGCAGCGCGATTGCATATCCATACGCCATCAGAAGAATATACAAGGCGAACAAGATTAATCCGCCAACCATGCCAAACTCTTCTGCCAGCATACTGAAAATAAAATCTGTCCGCATTTCAGGCAGGTAGTTCAAATGGCTTTGCGTCCCCTGAACAAACCCTTTGCCGAACAAACCGCCTGATCCGAGCGCGATTTTTGACTGCATGATATGATACCCCGCCCCCAACGGATCGGATTCAGGGTTAAGGAAAATCAGAATGCGTTTCTTCTGATAATCATGCAAAAACTGATAGGCAAAAAAAGCAGACGGGATTGCCGTTCCGATCACCGCAGCAAACTTCCACCAGGCAACGCCAGCGCCAAAGAAAACAATTCCAGCCCCCGCTGCAAGCAGCAATGTGGTCCCCAGATCGGGTTGACGCAGCACCAGAAGCGCAGGCATGGCCACCAGTATTAACGGCGGCAGCAACCAGCGGAACCGCCGAATATCCTCAATCGCCAAACCGTGGAAATATCGGGCAAGCGCCAGAACCAGCGTAATTTTCATAATTTCTGAAGGCTGCAATTGAATGGGACCGACTTCGACCCAGCGCCGTGCGCCCATGCCAATCACGCCCATCACCTCAACCGCCCCCAGCATCAACAGGGCAATTGCATACATGGGATAGGCCAGCTTCAGCCAGATTCTAAGGTCGGTCAGTGCCACAATCAACATGATCACCACCCCGGCCGCAAAGCGGATCATCTGCCGGGATGCCCAAGGCTGAATATTGCCATCAGCTGCGGAATATAGCATCAAAAACCCAACAGAGGCCGTTGCGCAAATCAACAGCACAAGCCCCCAGTTCAGGTCCCATATTTTTTTGGACAGCGGCTGGTTTCGCTCAGGGGCGCCCAATTCTCTAAGCATCCTGCTCTCCCTCTGGCGGGACAGAATTGGATATTTTTTCTTTCCGTGCTTTTTGACGAACAGGATCAAGGCGCAAGGCCTCTTTCAGCAAATCGCTGGCAATTGGTCCCGCCACCGACGAGCCGCCACCGCCATGCTCCACAATTACCGCCACCGCATAGCGGGGTTTGTCATACGGTGCGTACCCCACAAACAGGGCATGGTCGCGATATTCCCAGGGGCGCTCATCGGATTTTAGAACCCCGCTCAGGCGTTCTTTCTTTGAAATCCGGCGAACCTGCGCAGTCCCCGATTTACCCGCCATTTCCCAGCCTTCGATGTCAATTCTCGCGCTGTGACCCGTTCCCTTTTTGCCGTTCATCACGTCATACATACCGCCCAGCACACTGCGCAGCGCATTTTGACTTATCCCCATGTCTTTTGGGGCCAATTCTTCTTCGGTAAGCGGCTGCCCATCGGGGCCTTTATGAAAGCGGGCTTTGACAAGCCGCGGGATTACCGCTTTACCGCCGTTGGCCAGGCGGGCTGTCATCACCGCCAGTTGCAGCGGGGTTGTCAAAACGTAACCTTGCCCGATACCGGCGTTAAACGTATCTCCAACCTGCCAGCGCTCACCGCGCACCGCCTGCTTCCAGTTGGTACTTGGGATCAGACCTTTTCGCTCTCCATAAAGGTCCAGCCCAAGCGGAACTCCCAAACCAAAGCGATTAGCCATTTCAGCAATTTTGTCGATCCCGACTTTGCGGGCGATATCATAAAAATAAACATCGCAGGATTGCTCGATTGACTGCCGCAGGTTGACCTTGCCATGGCCACCGCGTTTCCAGCAATGGAAACGGTGCTTGCCAAGTGTCGTATGCCCACCGCAAAAGGCGGTATATTGCGGCGTAATAACGCCCGCTTCCAATGCGGCCAGCGCCACGATCATCTTAAAGGTCGATCCGGGTGGATATTGCCCGGCAATCGCTTTGTTGCTCAATGGGTGCTTGGGATTGGCCTGTAATCCGCGCCATTCCTTGACACTGATGCCCGTGTTAAAACTGTTGGGATCAAAACTGGGCACTGAAACCATCGACAGGATATCACCCGTGTGAATATCAACGATGACGGCTGCGGCGCTCTCCTCGCCCATTCGTTTTGCGGCATACTCTTGCAGCTCAACATCGATTGTCAGCTCCAGATCATTGCCCGCGTTGCCTTCCTGCCGGCTCAGCTCCCGAATAACCCGCCCATAGGCATTGGCTTCAACCCGGCTGGTGCCAGCGGTGCCGCGTAGAGGCAGATCATAAAATTTCTCAATCCCGTTCTTGCCAATTCGAAATCCCGGCAATTCCAAAAGCGGATCGGGCTCCAGATTTTGCAGGTCCCGCTCCGACACAGATCCTACATAGCCAACGGTGTGCGCAAAAAGGGGTCCATAGGGATAATGACGGGTCTCGCCCACATCCAGCTGAATACCGGGCAGTTCAGGACTATGCACATTGATCCGGGAAAACTCCTCCCAGCTCAGATTTTCCATCACCGGAATTGGCACGAAGCCCCGCTTGCGACGGGCTTCTTTAAGCACCCGCTCACGATCGGAGGGGGAAACCGGCACCAGTTTCGACAGACGGTCCAGCGTTTTCTCAATACTCTTGGTCTGCTCGCGGATAATCACAACGCGGTAATTCTGGCGGTTGCTGGCAATCTCTTCGCCAAAGCGATCCAATATCTGACCCCGAAGCGGAGCCAGAAGCCGGATATTCATCCGGTTTTCGTTGGCCATCGTCGCATATTCATCTGATTGCAGAACCTGCAAATAGTAAAGCCGACCAGCCAGAACCGACATCAAGGCAGCCTGCCCGCCCGCCATGATCAATGATCGGCGTGTAAACAGTCGGGCTTTATCTTTTTCACGAATACTCGACATATCAGATGTGCCTCAGAACGCTAGACTGGATCATATAAAAGCACCAGGCGAGTAAAGGGAATACCAGAACGGTCAAACCGAACTGGGCAAGAACCGGCACCATTGGCACAAGGGTCAATGACAGCAGGCTGGTAAAGAGCCAGGATAAAATCGCTATGCCAATCCCGATCAGCATAAACCCCCACCAGGACAGGATAAATGCCTTGCCCACAAAAACCTGCCGCTGGGTCAGGGCAACCCCGTGAACCAATAACAATAGAAAAGACGATAATCCCATGGGCGTGCCCGTCAAAATATCAAAAATCAGGCCCAGCAAAAACACAATTGGCGCTGGCAGCAGATAAGGGCGATGCAGGCTCCAGTAAAAAACGGAAATCATCAAAAGTGACGGCGTGACAATGGCAAAACCGGGAATACGAATGGGCACAACGCTCAGCATAATCAGCAGCAATGAGAGCCAGAACGGAATGCTGCCTCTCAAAATCCGGTTAATCTGATAAGAAATGGTGGGCGTCATCATACGATCACTCGATCAATTGCCAAGATTACTCTCGCCAAGATCCCCCGGATTGGAATGTTTATCGGTCAAGCCGGGCAAGTCATACCGAAGGACGCTGACATATTCCAGCCGGGTCCAGTCTGCATAGGCCTGCACGCGAACCTGTCCCTCCGATACGGACGAGACAATCCCAATGGGCCAGCCTGCGGGCAGCAATCCGCCATCACCAGAGGTTACAACCCGATCTCCTGCGGAGACTTGCGCATTTGTCGGTAAAAATTCAAGTTTGGGAGAGGATGAGTTATCCCCGACCAAAATGCCCTTATGGCGGGAGTTTTCAAGCGCCACAGGAATTCGGGAGTTAAGGTCGGTGAGCAACAGCACGCGCGCGGATTGATGGCCCACTTCAACTACGCGGCCAATCACGCCATGCGGTCCAACTACCGCCTGCCCCACGCGAACCCCGTCCAGCGTTCCCGCGCCCAGCAATAACGTGCGAACAAATGGCCCTCCGGAATCGCCAATAACCCGCGATGTAATGGGCAGAACCAAGGGATCGGTCAAAGCATTTAAAAGTCGGCGGAAATAATCATTTTCGCGGTCTAGCGACCGGCTGACAGATTGCCATTTCAGCAATCTCTCATTCTGGCGGCGCAACCGCTCATTCTCTTCAACAAGACTGGCCAGTTCGCGAACCCGCTCGATCCCTTTGTTCAAGGCATTGATGGGCTGCGACAAGGTGCTCAAGACTGGAGATAAAGCATCTGTACTAATGGTGCGAACACGCTCCATCAACACAAGATCGGCCTTGCCCAGTACCAGCAAGGCAATGGAGAGACAGATCAGAGACAAAAAAGCAAAGCGCTGAAAAAAGACTTTCAGCGGAATAGCCAATCTCCAAGCTGATCCCTGCTCTAGTGCCATAGGTTAAACTCCAGATCTCTTCGAGGTTGGACCGGATATCCGGTCCAGCACCAATTAACTCTCGCCGCTAAGGACGTGACGCAGTGTTTTAATCTCTTCAAGCGCGCGGCCTGTTCCAATCGCAACACAAGACAGCGGCTCATCCGCGATGGAAACCGGCAAACCGGTTGCATTGCGAAGCACATGATCAAAATTACCCAGCAATCCGCCGCCGCCGGTTAGCACGATACCCTTGTCCACGATATCCGCTGCCAATTCTGGGGCTGTATGCTCCAGCGCAACTTTTACCGCTTCGACAATGGCGCCAACAGGTTCGGCCAGGCTTTCTGCAATCTGACGCTGACTGATGACTAGTTCCTTTGGAACGCCGTTCATCAAATCGCGGCCTTTCACTTCCATGGTCTCGCCGTTGCCATCTTCTGGCGGACAGGCAGAACCGATTGTTTTCTTAATCCGCTCGGCTGAACTTTCACCGATCAGCAAATTGTGGTTGCGACGGATATAGGCGATAATCGCCTCATCCATTTTATCGCCGCCCACACGAACGCTTTTCGAATAGACGATACCGCCCAGGGACAGCACCGCAACTTCTGTTGTACCACCGCCGATATCCACAACCATGGAACCGGTTGGTTCCGTTACCGGAAGCCCGGCGCCGATCGCGGCGGCCATTGGCTCTTCGATCAAATACACTTCGCGGGCACCTGCAGCTTCTGCTGCCTCGCGAATGGCTTTGCGTTCAACCGCGGTTGATCCTGACGGCACACAGATAATAACCTGCGGGCGGGCAAAGGAGCGGCGATTGTGCACTTTATGAATAAAGTGCTTGATCATTTCCTCGGCAATTTCAAAGTCGGCGATCACACCATCACGAAGCGGCCTGATAGCCTCGATATTGCCCGGTGTCCGGCCCAACATCATTTTCGCTTCATCACCGACTGCCAAAACCTGCTTTTTGCCCTGTCTGTGAATTATCGCAACAACTGATGGTTCATTAAGAACAATCCCGCGCCCCTTCACATACACAAGCGTGTTAGCTGTTCCCAAGTCAATTGCCATATCCGCTGACATCATGCCGAGCATTTTGGAAAACATTAAATCGCCTCACTCATAAAGTCTGAAAGAGCAAGAACCCCCCGCTCTTCATCAAATCCCATTTTTATCTTTAACAAATCGAACCATCAGAGGATCTGCTAAAGACCACCAAATCTGCGCTGCTGTTATGACAGCATAAACTTATAAATACCTGAAAATACCAGTATTTACGCACAGTTCAATGTGTATAGCAGATAATGGTTAATATTTTTCAAGCTTGTTTAAACATTTACGCTTTTTGTTTGCACCCTATCAACTCATTTATGGCTGCATCTCAGCAATTCTTAAATTTTTTGCCAATTAGCCACGCAAAATTCCATTCTGATCCCCTTACAGACAAAAACCGGCACCAATAAGGCACCGGCTTTTAATTTTACATTTTGCACCTTCGTCAGCTCAGCCACTCCGCCCGGGCACTCCCCAGCGCGGGTGACGGCCCCGCATAACGCGGCTGGATTTCCCCGTGACGCACCACCTGGGCCAAATGACGAATATCGCCATAGGACGTCTGACTATCTTGCTGCAATGCAATCACTTCTTCAGGGGCCAAAGGCGTGCTTTGCGACGGGTCCGCAATTCGCCCCTGACGCTGCAGGAACATCCCCGTCTGGCACAGGGATACTTTAACATGATAGCTACCCCCTTCACGGGCGCGGCGGGCCAGCGCCAGCATTGTGCCATATGCCCCCAGATATCCCGTACCGTAATCAGTGAAATACACGGGCAGTAATTCAGGGAATTCCCCATTCTCGTGACTGATGCCCGTCACGGTCTGGGCAATCTGCTCCCAGCCGCCGCGATTGCTCAGCGGACCGCCGCTGCCATAACAGTTGATCGACGTATAAATCAGACCCGGCCGGATCGCCGCCAGCTCTTCGGGGCCAAACCCCTTGGCGGTCAGCGTGTCAGGACGATACCCTTGCGAGAAAACATCGGCGTCCTTGACCAGCGCCTTCAACTGCGCGGCCTCGGCGGCATCGCGCATATCCAGGTAACAGCTCCGCTTGCCATGGGACAGATCAATCACAAATTTCTTGATTTGCGGCACATGTTCCGCGCCGATCATCAGTACATCCGCGCCATATTCGCCCAATGTGCGAGCGGCAACCGGTCCCGCCAGAATACGCGTCAGATCCAGCACGCGAACTCCTGCCAGCGGCGGCCCCTCTTTTTGGAAAGGCTCGGGGTCGCTCTCCCCAATTTTCTCAATCTCGACAACGGCCTGCGCGCCCAGCACCTGCCCATGGGGGTGGGCCTGCCATTCAGCCTCGCTGCGCACAATTCCGCCGCAGCAATTGGCCGCGGCAATGGCCTCATCCAGCTCTTCAGCGTTCCATTTGGCGACCGCCTTGCCAATCGCCTGCGGGTTAAATTCACACCCTAGAATATCCAGCACCTTAGCCTTCATATGGGCCATACCGAAATGCGGCATGAACAAACGATCATCCTTTGTCCAATAGGGCGCGATGGTGGCATAAGCCTGCTGCGCCAAAGTGGAATCCCGCATGGGCAGATAACTGCCATCCGGCTGCTTAAATTCCAGATGATTTGCACTGGCAAGCGTCGCCGCCGCATGACGCACATCAACAGAAACGCTATCTTTGCGCCCCGTTTTCATCTGCCAGATATCAGCGGCGGCCGTGCCGTTTGCCGCCAAAATCGCCGCCCCGGTTTGGGCGACTTTAAATTTGGTGTCATACACAGGATCCGTGCCCGTGATCGCCACATCCGGCGCCTCATCCAGCCCGCGCACCTGCATCAACTCCTGAAAGGCGTTTATCATTGTTTTTATACCTTTGATTTGGATTTTATTCTGCGCCCCCAGCTTAAAGCAGCCCCGCCCCCACTGCAAAAACAAAAAACCGGCGCTCACCTGAGCACCGGTTTTAATTCTTCGATCTTCAATTTTCTCTTTACTGCACCGTCATTCCGGCATGGGCGGGCGCGCCGGATTTAAGCGTGCCGTTTCCGGCATAAAGATCCGCCAGCGTCAGCGCGCTTTTCTTGAGGATATAATCTTCAGGCTTCGGCACCTCGCCGTACCAGTAAAGCGGATGAGGTGTCTCACCGTCTTTGGCGATCAAGCCATCCTCGAACACCTGATACCCCTCGGCCTGTAGCGCATCCATGATCCGCCAGTCTGCTTTATCGCCGCCGCCCACCATCAAGGTGCCAAGGCGCATTTTCCCCTTGAAGTAGGTTTGTTGGGATTTATTCAGAATATAAGCAACCTGCACCTTCTGATCCCCGGCGCTTCCCACAGGCAGGTTTGTTGCCGCCCGGATCAAGGTTCCGTCCCGATCCGCAATCACGCCATCTTCGCGGATAATATCCATCAACGGGATATGCTGGCCCTTATTTGGCCCCTCGGCACAAAGGGTCGCATGCCCCGGCGTTACCTTCACGCCATGGAAATCAATAACCTCATCGACAAAATTGGTCATGGTCCGCGCAACCCGCGCGGGCTTCAAGCTGCCAAGACCGCCCTCCGCGTCTGGATCATAGGCGAGCACTTCATCCCCAATCTCAACGGTTTCAATCGGTTTCTGCGTTCCGTCAGCCATATCGATGAGGGTACCTGCGGCGAAGCATCTATTTCTTTCAAAATACTCTTCACGCTCACGTTCAATTTCGTCCAGAGTTTTTGGCTCCGTATTGTTCAGTGGTGTTGCTGCAGGGTCAGTTGATCCAAATGCCGGAGCGAGAGAGCGTTGCTCTATACCTTTCTCGTCTCTGAATTCATTTGTTAGGGTGGCCGCATTTAATTCAGAATCTTTGCCCGGAGTATAAGCATGGGCTAACTCGTGATACAGCACTTCATCGAGAGATATCTGGCGATCAAGACCATCAATAGTCTTGTAAGCAGAGCTTTTATCTTCGCTTATATATATAAGATGCCCTGCTGTCCCATCACTATTCTCAAAACGCAGGGTTGAACCTGACAAATTTTTGCCAGTAACATTTTTGACAAATTCTGTTACTAATTGGGCATCTACACCAGGCCTGTTTATAAAATCACTAAATCCTTCCAAGTTGCTTGAAATGATAACTTCAGTGAGATTCGCATTCCCTGGTCGATTGGATAAACCAATAAACGACTTTGAATTTAAAACACTGTTCAAAGATGTGTTTATTTTTAACTGGAAGTCCGCAGAAAATCCGTCGCTCCCAGTATAAATATTTAAATTAGACATATCTTTTTCCTCCCTTAATCTTTAGGCCAGTTAGTGCCGTAGGTGAAGTTGAAAAATCTGAATTTAGCATCTCTATAAAAGGACGCACAATTTTTGGAACGTTCGAATATTTTAATCATAGACATATGAGCTATTAATACTGTCGATCCTGAAGGGCTTTTTTCAACACATACTAATGGAAATGCTACGTTTTGTTTGGGCTTGAGGTCATCGAAGTAGATGTAAAAATTATGGGTTGGATAATAAAGGAAACCGTTTGTGTTAATAGGTGCACTGATGATTATGCCATCCGCTGTATTCTCAAACAGAATGACTTTAAAACCTAAATCCTCCATGCAATCTCGCGCATAGGCTTTAGTCCCACATCCAACTGCTCTTCGTAATAGGCCATCTCGGTTAAGCGGAGCAAATATCAAGATCTGATAATTTCCGATTTCTTTTATGTCATTCACTCGACCAACAAAAAAAAGATCATTTTTCTTTGTGCCACCGAGTATGGATTTTGAGTTTATATAGTCGACCCACGCGCAACAAACGCAGTCTTTATTTTTATATTGGCACGGCTCTATGCCCGCAAATCTACTGTAAGGAATCTCTTCTTTGAAATAGTTATATTCCTTGGCATAGCTCAATGCGGGGATCAAACCGCTGCATGCATACGCGAACACCATGGTACAAAGATATAATGTTAGTCGCTTAATCATTGCTTCTCCTATATCCGAAATTCAAACACGCTAAAAAAATGCGCCACCCAAAAATTGAAACAAATATACAAGCATTTCATTTTCTTTGTGAGTATGATCTGGCCAACAATCACCAGTTTATATAATAGCTAATAATTATCAATTTTTTTCAACTTAAAAGAGTATTCTATTTCACAAAAAAACCGGCGCTCAACAGAGCACCGGTTTCTTAATCATCTCAAATAAAAGGTGCCAAGCACCTAGTTTTTAGATTTGTCGACCATGGCGTTTTCGCCGATCCAGGACATCATGCCGCGGAGTTTCGCGCCGACTTCTTCGATCTGATGCGCATCGTTCAGGGAACGGGTGGCTTTCAGGTAGGGCTGGCGAACTTTGTTTTCCAGCATGAAGTCGCGGGTGAATTTACCGGTTTGAATGTCGGTCAGAACGCGTTTCATTTCCGCTTTTGTCTCAGCCGTAATGATGCGCGGGCCAGTGACATATTCGCCGTATTCCGCTGTGTTGGAGATGGAGTAGTTCATGTTGGCGATACCGCCTTCATACATCAGATCCACAATCAGTTTCACTTCGTGCAGGCATTCGAAATACGCCATTTCAGGGGCGTAACCGGCTTCAACCAATGTCTCAAAACCAGCGCGGATCAGCTCAACCAGACCACCACACAGAACAGCCTGCTCACCGAACAGGTCAGTTTCGCATTCTTCTTTAAACGTTGTCTCGATGATGCCTGCGCGGCCACCGCCAATGGCAGAGGCGTAAGAAAGCGCAATATCCAGCGCATTGCCCGACGCATCCTGATAAACCGCAACAAGGCAAGGAACCCCGCCGCCTTTTTGATATTCAGAGCGAACCGTGTGGCCAGGGCCTTTTGGCGCGATCATGAACACATCCATGTCGCCGCGAGGCTCGATCAGGTTAAAGTGAACGTTCAGGCCATGGGCGAAAACAAGGGCAGCGCCCTCTTTCATGTTTGGTGCCAGTTCGGCTTCGTAAATGTCCGCCTGCAGCTCATCGGGTGTGAGCATCATAACCACGTCGCCCCATTTGGCAGCGTCCGCAGGTGTCATCACTTTCAAGCCAGCATTTTCCGCTTTTTTTACGGAAGAACTGTCGGCACGCAGCGCAACGGCAACGTTCGCAGCACCAGAATCTTTCAGGTTATTTGCATGGGCATGGCCCTGGCTGCCGTAACCAACGATGACGACATTTTTACCTTTGATCAGGTTTACGTCTGCATCGCTATCGTAATATACGCGCATCTCACTATTTCCTTCTGACTATCATTTTTCGAGTTTTTATTTAAATTTCGGCAACCTGTTAAAGGGTATCGCTGCCGCGTTTGACTGCCACAATCCCTGTGCGGCATACTTCTGTTTTACCCAGTGGTTCCATTAAATCGATAAAGGCTTTCACCTTGTCGCGAACACCGGTGACTTCAAAAACAAATGAGGTTTGGGTCGTATCCACCGCATTGGCGCGGAAAATATCCGCCATGCGCAGGGCTTCGACCCGCTTGTCGCCTTTGCATTCGACCTTGATCAGGGCCATTTCCCGCTCAACGCTGGGGCCATCGACGGTCAAATCGGCAATTTTATGGACAGGGACCAAACGGTTGAGCTGCGCCTTGATCTGGGCAATCACCATTTCGGTGCCCGATGTCACGATGGTGATCCGCGACAGGTTTTCGACCTCGTCCACCTTGGCCACGGTCAGACTCTCAATATTGTAGCCCCGACCTGAAAACAGGCCGACAACGCGGGCCAGCACACCAAATTCATTATCAACCAGAACCGAAACGGTATGTCTGTGCAAATCTGTATTCTGCATATTGTCCAAGTTTTCTTTCAAGCGGCCCATCGGGCCCAATTCAATAGATCAGTTAAACGAAAAAGTCTTTATCGCCCGATTAAACCAGTGCCTTCCCTTCGGTAGAGACGGCTGGTCCTTCGCCTTCTTTATCGTCTGCCAGCAGCATTTCATTATGCGCGGCCCCCGATGGCACCATCGGGAACACATTTTCTTCCTTGTCGACCAGCATGTCCACCAGAACCGGACCTTTAATGTCCATCATCTCGTTAATGCAATCATCAACCTTGTCCGCTTCGCTGCAGCGCAATCCTGCGCAGCCGAAAGCTTCGGCCAGTTTCACAAAATCAGGCAGGCTTTCCATATAACTTTCGGAATAGCGGCCCCCATGCAGCAATTCCTGCCACTGGCGAACCATGCCCATATACTGGTTATTGAGGATGAAAATCTTCACCGGCAGGCGGTATTGGAAAATGGTCGACATTTCCTGAATATTCATCATGGTTGAGGCTTCACCCGCAACATCAACAACCAGCGCATCCGGATGCGCAACCTGCACACCCATAGCCGCGGGCAGACCATATCCCATGGTTCCAAGGCCACCTGATGTCATCCACCGGTTCGGCTCGTCAAACTGCATATACTGGGCGGCCCACATCTGATGCTGGCCAACCTCGGTCGTGATATAGCGGTCTTTGTCGATTGTCAGTGCGTTGAGGCGAGAGAGCGCATATTGCGGCTTAATGATCTTGCCTTCCTGCGTGAAGTCCAGACAGTTGCGCCCGCGCCAGCCGGCAATGGTTTTCCACCATTTATCCAGTGCCTTCACATCCGGTTTACAAACTTCGGATTTCCAAACCTTGACCATATCTTCCAAAACATGACCAACGTCCCCCACAATAGGGATATCGACCATAATATTTTTATTGATGGATGACGGATCGATATCGATATGGATTTTCTTGGAATTTGGCGAAAAAGCGTCCAGACGACCGGTAATCCGGTCATCAAAACGCGCGCCCACACACACCATTACGTCGCAGTCATGCATGGCGTTATTGGCCTCATACGTGCCGTGCATGCCCAGCATCCCCAGGAATTGTTTATCCGACGCAGGATATGCGCCCAGTCCCATCAGGGTGCTGGTAATTGGATAGCCGGTCATCTGAACGAACTGGGTCAAAATTTTTGACGCCAGCGGTCCAGAATTGATCACACCGCCGCCCGAATAGAAAACGGGGCGTTTGGCATTTGCGATCAGTTTAACCGCCTGTTTAATCGCTTTCAGATCGCCTTTGATCTGAGGCTTGTAGCTTTTATGCTGAACCAGTGTTGGCGGAACATAAGTGGCGGGCTGGAACTGCACATCTTTTGGCAAATCCACAACAACCGGACCCGGACGGCCCGTCGTTGCCACATAAAAGGCCTCGTGCATTGTCCGCGCCAAATTGGCCGCGTCTTTGACCAGATAGTTATGTTTGGTAACCGGGCGAGTAATGCCAACGGTATCCGCTTCCTGAAAGGCATCGTTGCCGATCAAATGCGTGGCCACCTGACCGGTCAGACAAATAATGGGAATACTGTCGAGCAGCGCATCCGCAAGGCCGGTAACCGCATTGGTCGCGCCGGGGCCTGAGGTCACCAATACAACGCCGGGCTTACCGGTTGATCGGGCATATCCTTCGGCGGCATGCACAGCGCCGCCTTCCTGGCGAACCAGAATATGGCGAATGCTGTTTTGCTTGAAGAGCTCATCATAGATGGGGAGCACAGCACCACCGGGATAGCCAAAAATCACCTCCACGCCCTGATCAATCAGCGACTTGATTACAATTTCTGCACCTGTGATTTCTTTACTTGCCATGGGATATCCCTAATCTCTTTGTCTGGTCGTGGCATTCAAAATTGTTTAAACGAAAAAAGCGCCCGGATGATAGATCCGAGCGATGCTTCGGTCGATCCGCCGGGAAAACAAAAGCATCCCCAACGTCAACAGAAATGGAAACTAGACTTTCATTCGGGCGTGGTCAACAAAAAATGGCGAATAAATGGAAAGAATTCTTCCCGTAAACTTTCCAAATCTTGCGCAGATGAGGTTTTTGCCTCCCCCATTTTATTGCGAACCCACGTCATCTGCCGTTTGGCATAGCGCCGGGTATAGAGTTTGATGCGGTCTTTCGCCGTTTCCAGATCGATCTCACCGGCGAGATAAGCGCTGATTTCCGGGACTCCCAGCGCTTTCATCACGGGCAGCGCCGGATCAAGATTTAGCTTCTGCAATGTTTCAATTTCGGCAATTGCAGCGCCATCATCTACCATCCAGTCCAGTCGCCGCTCGCATCTCTCGTATAGCCAGTTTCGGTCAGGCGATAAGGCCAGCCATAATCTGGGCCCTTCCAGAACCGGCCCCTCACTGCTTTTGCGTTGCCATTCTGATAGCGGAACGCCGGTTTCTTCGACAACTTCAAGCGCGCGGAGCAGTCGCTGCGAATCTCCCAGATTTAATTTTTCTGCCATTTCCGGGTCTTTGGCAGCCAGCCGATCATAAATCACCTGATTACCCTGCAGGCGATGTAATTCCCGAAGCTCCCCCCGCACCGCATCGCTGATCGGGGGGATCTGCGCAATCCCTTTGGTCAGGATTTCAAAATACAAACCTGTGCCCCCGCAAATGATGGGCAGCTTTCCCGCGGCGTGGCAGGCAGCGATTTCAGCCAGCGCCATGTCGCGCCAGCGCGCCGCTGAACAGAAATCATCCGGCGCCAGCACCCCATATAACCGGTGGGGGCAAGCCGCTTCCTCCTCGGCGCTTGGCCGCGCCGTGATCACCCGCAGCCCTGAATAGACCTGCATGGAATCTGCGTTAATAACCACACCGTCAAATTCTTTTGCGATGGCAATGGCCAATGCGGATTTGCCGCTGGCCGTCGGTCCTGCTAAAAGAACACAACCTTTGCTTTTCGGAGCATTATTTACCTGTTGGGACATGAGTGGATTACGGGTCTTTATCTAATGAAAACGGTTTTAACTTTGGTCGCGGATCCTGCTAATCCGTCTTCTTTCTCTACCATACCGGCGGCAGTAAAAGCTAGGCTGCACGAACGGGCAATCAATGACATTCAGGAAAACTGGTTAAAGGCTGATGTAGCGGTGGATCTTATTTTCACTGGCAGCATTGACGCGGGCGCGCTTGAAGATCTGATTGCCCCCTGTGATTTCTGCCTGCAACCTGAAACAAACCGGCGCAAAAAACTGTTGCTGGCCGATATGGACAGCACCATCATTACCGTTGAATGCATTGACGAGCTGGCCGATTTCGCGGGCCTGAAAGACGAAGTCTCGGCCATAACCGAAAAAGCCATGCGCGGGGAGCTGGATTTCAACGAAGCCTTTAAATCGCGGGTTGCCATGCTCACCGGTTTGAAAGAAGAGGTGCTGGAAAAAACCTTTACCGAGCGGGTGAAATTAACCGGCGGCGCGCGCACCTTGATCCAGACCATGAAAAAGAACGGCGCCTATAGCGCGCTTGTTTCAGGCGGGTTCACCTATTTCACCAGCCGGGTGCGGGCACTGACCGGCTTTGACATGGATGATGCCAACAAGCTGCTCTTTGAAAATGGGCAGCTGACCGGCAAAGCGGTTGAGCCGATCCTCAATTCACAGGCGAAACTGGATAATCTGAACCGCCTGAAATCCGAACTCAAACTGGACCGCGATCAAATCGCCGCTATTGGCGATGGGGCCAATGACATCCCGATGATTGAAGCGGCTGGCCTTGGCGTTGCCTTCCATGCCAAACCCGCGGCTGAGGCCGCCGCCAGCGCCACCATCCGCTACGGCGATCTGACCACCCTGCTCTATTATCAGGGATATGCCGCCAGCGAGTTTGTCGAAGATTAAACACCAAAAAAAAGCCCCGGCAAATTGCCAGGGCTTTTTCTCTTGGGTTCACTCTTGAGACTACTTTTCAGTGCTCAGCGCCACAAAGCGAGAACTGATGCCCCGCTTGGTGAGCATAAGGACCGACTTGCGGTCGCTTTCCTTGATTTCCTTGATGCTGGCGTTCACTTCGGACACGCTGGCAACAGGTTTAAGCTGAACTTCAAGGATCTGATCTCCGGGGCGAATGTCTTTTTCAGCAGCTTCGCTGCCCTCTTCCACATCCACAACCAGAACACCCTTGATATCGTCGCCCAGTTTATACTGCTCACGCAGGCTGTCGTTCACGGTCGCCAGTTTCATGCCCATAACATCAGATGTTGCGGCGTCCGCACCATCGACATTGGCAGAAGCCATTTTGGTTTCCGCTTTTTCAAGCTCACCAAGCTTAACCATTTTGATGATCTTTTCACCATTGCGCCACAGTAGGACTTTGACTTTTGCGCCGACCTCAGTTTCCGCAACCACGCGAGAGAGTTCCCGGGTTTCGCGAACCTGCTTATCCCCAAAGCTGAGGATAACGTCGCCTGCCTTGATGCCTGATTTAAACGCCGGTCCATCTTCAGGAACGCCAGCAACCAGAACACCATCTGTATTGCCAAGACCTAAGCCTTCGGCCAGTTCTTCAGTAACGTTCTGAATGACAACACCCAGCCAGCCACGTTTTGTCTGACCATATTCGATCAACTGTTCCGCCACTTTTTGGGCAAGTTGCGACGGAATGGAAAAGCCAATTCCGATGCTGCCGCCCGATTGCGAGAAGATCGCGGTGTTAATACCGATCACTTCGCCGTTCATATTAAACAGCGGACCGCCGGAGTTACCTTTGTTAATCGAGGCATCTGTCTGGATATAATCATCATAGGGACCAGAGCGAATATCCCGGCCACGGGCTGAAATAATACCAGCCGTCACCGTACCGCCCAAACCAAACGGGTTCCCAATAGCAACAACCCAGTCACCGACGCGGGATTTGTCACTGTTGCCCCAGGACACAGATTTGATGTCCTCTTTTTCATCGGGATCAATTTTCAAAACCGCGACATCTGTTTTCGGATCTGTACCAACCAGTTCCGCTGACAGTTTCTCGCCGTCCTGGAAAATCACATGGATTTCGTCAGCACCGTCGATAACGTGGTTATTGGTAATCACATAGCCGTCTTTGGCATCGATCACAAAGCCAGAACCAAGCGAAGTTGCTTTGCGCTCGCGTTCACCGTCTTTACCCTTGCGACCAAAATCCTTGAAGAAATCTTCAAACGGATGACCCGGCGGCAATTGCGGGAAAGCACCGCCGCGATTGGATTTAACGGTTTGTGTCGTCGAGATATTTACTACTGCTGGGGATAGTTTTTCAGCTAGATCCGCAAAGCTTTCAGGGGCCGCTTTCGCATAAGCATTCAGCGTCATCAGGATTAGGGCAACAAAGACTGTCACGCCAATAATCATGTATTGACCAGTTTGGGGCGCTGATTTTGCTTTCGTTTGGGGTCGACTGACTGGCGTTGCTCTGCGATCTCTCGCATTTTGATAGGAAGTGTACAACTTAGCCGTCCTTTCGTATAAGTCTAAACAGAAACCACTGCGCCTACAGATTGCCTGGAAGGTACACAGGATTTCCGAAACATGTCACTAAAAATGCCAGTTCATCAGGATCTTCTTTTAGCTGGCTTTTTATAACTGGAAGTCAATTATGGCATAATTGTGTAATTTCGAATTTTTCAAACATTTCTTTTAATTTTACGTAAATTATCTAAAATTCTAGCTGTTTTTAATGAGCCAGACTCCAATTACACCGATCACCGCGCAGGCCAGACCGAAAAGGCGCAAATACAAACTGGGTGTTTGAAGGACTGAAACCATCATACGTTTCATCCCGTTTGGGAAAAGCGCGTAAAGAGCCCCTTCAAAGAATAACACCAGTGCGCCGGCGAGCAGGATATGTTCGAGCAAATTTTCCTCCATAAAAAAAGCCTGCAAGAGAGTTCCCCTTGCAGGCTTGTGCCATTATATCAGCTTACTTCGCTGGTTCGTTGGCCTGTGTTCCGAAATATTTAAAGAAGTCGGAATTTGGCGACAGCACCATGGTCGTATCATCATCGGAAATGGCTTCCCGATACGCTTGCATGGACCGATAGAAACCAAAGAAGTCAGGATCCTGACCAAACGCTTCCGCGAAAATCCGGTTTTTCTCTGCATCGCCGTTACCGCGAAGAATTTCAGAATCCTTCTTGGCCTCAGCAATCAGAACCGTTCTTTCCCGGTCTGCATTGGCGCGAATACGCTGTGCGATTTCCGCGCCTTCGGCCCGGATTTCTTTTGCTTCCTGCTCCCGCTGGGTGCGCATGCGATCGAAAACCTTCTTACTGTTTTCTTCTGGCAAGTCTGCCCGAACGATCCGCACATCAACGACTTCAACGCCAAGGCGCGTCGTTTCAGCATTTACCCTATTCTGAATTTGCTCCATCAGATTGCTCCGCTCGCCTGACACGATATTCGTCAGGGTTTCACGGCCAAGGCTTTCGCGAACACCGGAACCAACCAATGTTTCAACACGCGAGTAGGCACGGTTCAAGTCACCCAATGATTGATAATACAGCAGTGGGTTACTAATTTTGAACCGGGCAAACGCATCCACCATCAATCGTTTCTGATCAAGGGTGAGATATTCACTACGGTCGGTGCTCACAGACAGAACCCGGCGTTCAACAAAAACCACATTCTGAACAAACGGGATTTTGAACTTCAGGCCCGGCTCGGTAATCACATGATCAACCTTACCAAAGCGCATTACCATTGCCTGCTGCGTTTCATTGACGGTGTAAAGCGTGCTGCTGGCAACAATACCGCCGACAACAACCAGAATGGCCAAAAGGATTGCAATAACTTTACCCATTATTTCGCTCCCTTTCTTGTTAGCTCATTCAACGGCAGGTACGGCACGACATTTTGTCCGCCCCCATTGTTGTTATCGATGATGACTTTGTTCGTGCCTTTAAGCACTTCTTGCAAAGTCTCCAGATAAATCCGCTGACGGGTAACTTCCGGCGCTTTTTTATACTCGTTATAGATCGAGATAAAACGCGCGGCTTCACCTTCAGCTTCAGAAATCACCTGTTGCTTGTAACCTTCGGCTTCCTGACGAATCTGCTCAGACGCACCACGGGCACGCGGAACAATGTCATTGGCATAGGCCAAAGCTTCGTTTTGGGCGCGTTCTTTATCCGCAACAGCCGCCTGAACATCGCGGAACGCATCCACAACGTCATTTGGTGGATTTGATCCATCCAGTTTCACTTCGCGGATTTCCACCCCTAAGCCATAACCATCCACAATTTCCTGCAGCTTAACCTGAACATCCTGCTGGATTTTCAAACGGCCTTCAGTAATCGCAGTCGTCAGTTTAGTCCGGCCTACGATTTCACGCATGGCACTTTCAGCCGCTGCCTTGATGGTCAGCTCCTGTTGCGCCACGTTGAAAAGGAAGTCGCTAGCGTCTTTGATTTTCCAAAGAACCGTAAATCCGATGTCCACGATATTCTCATCACCTGTCAGCATTAAGCTTTCTGGCTCATAAGAAGATCGTCCACCACCGCGATTTGCTTTAAATCCGATTTCGATGCTGTTCACTTCAGTCACGTTCGGTTTCAGCACTGTTTCAATGGGATAGGGCAAATGATAATTCAGGCCTGACTGTGTAATCGCCACTTTTTTTCCAAACCGCAGGACAACGCCCTGCTGATTTGTGTCAACCGTGTAAAAGCCACTGATTAACCAGCCCACGACGACAAGAAGCAGAATAACGAAGAATCCGAGTTTACCACCACCACCACCGGGGAGACTATCTCTTAGTTTTTCCTGACCTTTTTTGATAATGTCTTCCAGATTAGGAGGTTGCTGGCCGCTGGGTCCCTGACCCCAAGGGCCGCGATTACCGCCACCCCCGCCTTGCCATCCTCCACCATTACCACCTTGATTGCTCCAAGGCATGGGATATTCTCTCCTCTGTTTGTTCAGCAAAATTGCTAACTTATGTAACAAGGGTTATATGACACCCTGAACTATTCTGCAACGTACCTACATTACGTTGTATACCCATTTTGTAACGAACTTGGAGTTTTCAAGTATGGCCGAAATAACAGAGCAGGCAATTGTCGCTCATTTGTCCCGAATTATCGAAAAGAAAAGCGGCAAGGATATTGTCTCCCTTGGCATGGTTACGGGGCTTGTCATCAAAGATGGCAACGTGGCATTCGCTCTTGAAATTGACCCGGCCGATGCTGGCGACATGGAAATTTTACGCAAAGAAGCTGAACAGGCCGTCTATGGCATGAACGGTGTTCGCTCGGTCAGCGCTGTGCTGACGGCCGAAAAATCAGCGGCAGCAAAACCGGCGCAGGCGCAAGCGCCAAAGGCACCGCAACAACCCCAGCAAAAACCCGAAGTCCCCGGTGTCGCCGCTATCGTCGCCGTGGCCTCTGGCAAGGGCGGTGTGGGTAAATCCACCTGCGCCGTTAATCTGGCCCTCGGCCTGCAGGCGCAAGGCTTGAAAGTGGGTATTCTGGACGCCGATATTTATGGCCCCTCCCTGCCCCGCATGCTGGGTATTTCCGGCAAACCTCAATCCGCCGACGGTAAAAAACTGCAACCCATGGAAAAATGGGGCCTGAAAGTCATGTCCATGGGCTTTATGGTCGAAGAAGACACACCCATGATCTGGCGCGGCCCTATGGTCATGAGCGCGTTGCAGCAAATGATCTTTGACGTCACCTGGGGCGAGCTGGATGTGCTGGTCGTGGATATGCCTCCCGGAACCGGGGATGCGCAACTCACCATGGCCCAGCGGGTCCCGCTGACCGGTGCGGTGATCATCTCCACCCCGCAGGACATTGCCCTGCTGGACGCTCGTAAAGGCCTGAACATGTTCCGCAAAGTCGAAGTGCCGGTTTTGGGCATTATCGAGAATATGAGCTATTTCCTCTGCCCATCCTGCGGCGATCGCAGCGATATCTTCGGCCATGGCGGCGCCCATCAGACAGCCGATGAGCTGGGTGTGGATTTCCTGGGCGAAGTCCCCTTGCATATGACCATCCGCGAGACATCAGATGCCGGCACACCGATCACAGCTTTAGAGCCGGACAGTGAACACGCCAAAATCTATACCGATCTGGCCGCAAAAATACAGGATCGCATCGAAGCCCAGCTTGCTGTCAAAGGTCCCTCTATCGTTGTTGAGTAGGGGCAGGCGTTAGCGAAGTCGCTAAAATTATGACTTCAATGCCGCCAAAATTTTTTGATAATTTTGGTATAGAGTGAGTTCGTTCAGGGTTTCTTTTTTATTCCAGATCAGGGAGACGCAATAGCGTTCTCCCGATTTGGATTTGAGATAACTTGAAAGGCTGAGGACGCCGGGTTCCGATCCGCCTTTATAAGCAATCTCCGTCCAGTTTGCCGGATTGGCAAGACCAGGGTTTGCTTTAAATACAGGTAGATGCCGCGTTTTCTTTAAAAGCGAGCAAAGTTTTCTCGGGCTTGCCAGCCATTCAGCGCGGGAATTGAAAATATCAATTTTCAGGGTCGCGGGCGGTAGCACCGCCTCGTCCAATCGTTTGGCCAGATCGATGGGCACAATAGTACCCAATTCTTTCGGGATTAGGTCCGGCTGACTTTTCAAAATGAAAAATTCCCGGGTGGAAAAAATAGGACCACCCCAGATTTCCTCCACCGTATCACGCCCCACATAATCCAGTAGAATATCCGTAGCTGTATTGTCACTAATAGCGATCATTAACAGAGCAAGCGATTCTAAAGTAAAAGGGGTGCCAACCGGACTAAGTTGCAAGATCCCCGAAGGCAATGACCGATGCTTCTCCTGCATCCGGATCACATCAGTCCAGCTTGCCTCTCCCCGCTCAATTTTATCAGCGAGAGCGTTCAGGATCGACAGCTTGAAGGCTGAGCCAACCGCCCATAAATCCTCGTCATTCTTTGCAGCTAAGACTTCATCATCTCGCGTCACTTGATAGGCCGAGGCTTCAGACAAAGAAAGCAGGCGGGAGAGCTCGTCTCCATCGCCTGCTTTAATTTGTGTACTGAACAAAGCACATAAGAGGGCGGCGCAAGCGGTAATCGCGGTGCGTCGTCCTCTCGTCATAGCTTTACGCTTCGGATTCGCGGCTAACGCCGAGAGCCGCTTGCGCGGCGGCAAGGCGAGCGATGGGCACACGGTATGGGGAACAGGAAACGTAATCCAGACCGACCTTTTCGCAGAAATCGATACTGGAAGGATCGCCGCCATGTTCGCCGCAAATGCCCAGCTTAATGCCCGGACGCGTTGCGCGGCCGCGATCTGCAGCGATCTGGACCAACTCGCCCACACCGTCCTGATCCAAGGAAACAAACGGATCAATCTCGTAGATGCCCTGCCCCACATATTCGTCAAGGAAAGAACCACTATCATCACGGCTGATGCCGTATGTGGTTTGGGTCAGATCGTTGGTACCGAAGGAGAAGAATTCTGCCTGATTGGCAATATGACCGGCCTGCAGCGCCGCGCGTGGCAGTTCGATCATGGTGCCGATGAGATATTCAACATCAACACCGGTTTCCTCTTCGATGGCTTTGGCAACCGCTTCAATTTTGCCTTTCAGGATTTCAAGTTCGCGCTCGGTCGCAACCAGCGGGATCATGATTTCCGGGATCACTGTATCGCCCTGCTCTTTGGATACAGTCGCCGCGGCTTCTAAAATGGCGCGGGCCTGCATCTCATAGATTTCCGGGAATGAAATACCAAGGCGACATCCCCGATGACCCAGCATCGGGTTAAATTCATGTAATTGCAGCGCCCGGTGACGAAGTTTGCGGGCATCTGCGCCCAGTGCTTTGGCCAGATCATCAATTTCTTCATCTGTTTTGGGAAGGAATTCATGAAGTGGTGGATCCAGAAGACGGATCGTCACTGGCAAGCCTGTCATAATACGGAACAGTTCCACAAAATCATCCCGCTGGACGGGCAATAATTTGGCCAGCGCTGCCTGTCGTTCAGTCAGGCTATCTGCCAAGATCATCTGGCGCACAGCGACAATCCGATCCGCATCAAAGAACATATGCTCTGTGCGGCAAAGGCCAATGCCTTCAGCGCCAAACTTGCGCGCTGTTTCAGCATCCAGTGGCGTTTCCGCATTGGTGCGCACTTTCATGCGGCGAATTTCATCGGCCCATCCCATCAATGTGCCAAAAGTGCCAGAGAGTTCAGGCAGGATCATGCCAACAGCGCCGAGCATAACCTCACCCGTGCCGCCATCAATTGTAATGATGTCCCCTTTTTGGAACGTCTGCCCCATAATGCTGAGGGTTTCTTCACGGTAATCAATGTTCAGCGATCCCGCGCCAGAAACGCAGGCCCGGCCCATGCCGCGCGCCACCACAGCCGCATGGGATGTCATTCCCCCGCGACTGGTCAAAATGCCTTTGGCTGCATGCATTCCGTGAATGTCTTCAGGGCTGGTTTCAACGCGCACCAGAATAACCGACTTTCCTTCAGCCGCGAGCTTTTCAGCTTCATCACTGCTGAACACAATTTCGCCGGAAGCCGCGCCCGGACTTGCCGGAAGACCGCGTGCAATGACGTTTTTATCTGCATTGGGATCCAAAGTCGGATGCAACAACTGATCGAGTGAGCCCGGCTCAATGCGTTTGATCGCTTCTTCCTTGCTGATCAGGTCTTCGTCCACCATATCAATGGCGATTTGCAGCGCCGCTTTGGCTGTCCGTTTACCTGAACGGGTTTGCAGCATCCAGAGTTTTCCCTGCTGAACGGTAAACTCGATATCCTGCATATCGCGGTAATGCGCTTCCAGTTTCTTGTAAACATCGACCAACTGGCCAAAGACTTCAGGGAACAGCTCTTCCATAGACAGAAGCTCTGCGCCGGACTCTTCGCGCGACTGTTTGGTCAGGTTTTGCGGGGTACGGATACCCGCCACAACATCCTCACCTTGCGCATTTACAAGGAACTCACCATAGAAAATCTTCTCGCCCGTTGAAGGGTCGCGGGTAAAGGCAACACCGGTTGCACTGTCATCGCCCATATTACCAAACACCATGGCCTGAACGTTCACGGCTGTGCCCCACGCCGCAGGAATATCATGCAGACGGCGATAGGTAATCGCCCGCTGGTTCATCCAGGAACCAAACACCGCAGTGATTGCGCCCCAAAGCTGATCCTGTACATTTTGCGGGAAAGGGCGGCCCAGTTCTTCTTCGACTTTGGCTTTAAATTGCCCGACAAGATTTTCCCAATCTTCGGCGAGCAGATCGGTATCCAGAAGATAGCCTTTTTCTTCTTTATGGATTTCCAGCAATTCTTCGAAGTGGTGATGCTCAACTTCCAGAACCACATCTGAATACATCTGGATAAAGCGGCGGTAGCTGTCATAGGCAAAGCGGCGATCACCGCTTTGGGCGGCAAGCCCTTCAACCGTTTCATCGTTCAGGCCCAAATTCAAAACCGTGTCCATCATCCCCGGCATGGAAGCACGGGCACCAGAGCGAACGGACACCAGAAGTGGCTTCTCTTTATCGCCAAAGCGGCCCCCAACCGAATTTTCGATTTTCTCAACAGCAGCATCGACTTGTGCCGCCAGATCATCGGGGTAGGTTTCCGCGTTATCGTAATAAGCCGTGCAGACCTCGGTGGAGATGGTAAAGCCTGAAGGAACGGGCAGTCCCAAGTTACTCATCTCAGCCAGATTAGCGCCTTTGCCTCCCAAGAGGTTGCGTAATTCTGCCGTTCCGTCTGCCTCGCCGTCGCCAAAGGAATAAACCCACTTCGTCATCTTAATGTCCACTTTTCGCTATGCTGTTATCTTTAGGCTAACCCTCAACTTTCGAAAGGTCAGCCAGTTGGTCCAGAGAATTGCGAATGCTTGCCAGCAGACGCAAACGGTTTGACCGAACATCGGCCTCATCCGCATTTACGATTACATTATCAAAGAACGCATCCACTGGTTTACGAAGCGTTGCTGCAGCCTGACTGGCTGCCTCGAACGCATCGGCCCCAAGGGAAGATGCCAGAAGCTCTGAGACTTCTTCGATCCGTTCATACAGTTTGATTTCCACATCCTCGACAAACAAGGCCCGATCCGGGGCTTCATTATAGGATTTATTATCTTTCTTTTCTTCAATGCGCAGAATATTAGCCGCCCGGCGGTAAGCCACCAAAAGGTTGGCACCATCCTCGCTTTCCAGGAAGTCCGACAGCGCATTCACCTGTGCCATCAAACGCACCAGATCACTGGTCCCGCCAAGGGTAAAGACCGCCGCGATATAATCGTGGCGAACATTCTGCTCTTTCAAATGAACTTTCAGGCGATCACCAAAGAAATCAAGCAAATCGGAGGTCACCAGTTTGTCATCAATAATTTGCGCCGCATCCGCAGCTTCAAATACTTTGGTGAGCGGCAGGCGCAGATCATTTTCCAGAACCAGACGGATCACCCCAAGTGCCGCGCGGCGAAGCGCGTAAGGGTCTTTTGATCCCGTTGGTTTTTCATCCATGGCAAAGAAGCCAACCAGCGTATCGATTTTATCCGCAAGCGCGACCACCACACTAACCGGATCTGACGGACAGGCGTCGTTGGGGCCCAAGGGGGAATAATGTTCCTGAACCGCGGTGGCAACTTCTGCTTTCTCGCCGTCATGTTGCGCATAATAGCGCCCCATCAAGCCTTGCAAATCGGCAAATTCACCCACCATTTCAGTGGTCAGATCCGCTTTACACAGCAGGGCCGCCCGCGCGCAATCATCTGCATTCGCATTTGGCACAAAGGGCGCAATAACCCGCGTCAGTTCCACAATGCGCGACACTTTTTCGCGTAAAGTTCCAAGGCGCGCATGGAACACAACTTTTTCAAGCGCATCCACCCGGCTTTCCAGTGTGTTTTTACGGTCCAGATCCCAGAAGAATTTGGCATCTGACAAACGGGCACTTAAAACCCGCTCATTTCCTGCGGTAATTTTCTTGCCGCCATCTTCAGCGCGCAAATTCGCCACGGTAATAAAACGCGGCGCCATTTTGCCTGAACTGTCAGCCAGCGAGAAATATTTCTGATGGCTGCGCATGGCAGAGATCAAAGCTTCCTGCGGCACATCCATAAATTTCGGATCGATTGCCCCAATCAGGGCTTCGGGCCATTCCACCAGACCGGCAACTTCGGCCAGCAGACCTGCGTCGCTGATCAGGCTAAAGCCTTCATCTGCCGCCAGTTTGCGCGCATCTTTATCAATGATTTCCCGCCGCTCGGCATCATCCAGGATGACAAAGGCATTGCGCAGCTTGCCGCGGTAATCATCGAAGCTTTTCACATCGATTGCAGCCGGAGCCATAAACCGATGACCAAAGGTCTGGGCGTTGGCGGTGAGATGTTCCCACTCAACCGCGAGAGCCGTTCCATCAAAAAGACAGAGAATATTGTGCAAGGGCCGTACCCAGCGCGCTTTATGGTCATTCCACTTCATGGGTTTTGTCCATGGCAAGGCGGATAAGGCCGCGGGAATGATCTCTTTCAGAACATCCGCAGTTTGCCCGCCTTTGGTTTCAACAACCGCATAGTAGAATGCCCCTTTGGGAGTATCACGCTCTTCCAGCTGGTCTTTGGAAAGCCCTGCGCCGCGCAAAAACCCTTCCAGCGCTTTTTCAGGTGCGCCCACACGGGGTCCCCGGCGTTCTTCGGATTTATCCGGCTGTGACAGAGGTAATCCCTCAATCACGAGCGTCAGACGGCGCGGCGTCGAATAGGACGCAGCGGTATTATATTCAATTCCTGCTTCTTTCAGTGCTGCGGTGACAAGCCGTTCAAGGTCGGAAGCGGCTTTCACCTGCATCCGGGCCGGAATCTCTTCAGAGAAAAGCTCAAGCAATAATTCAGTCATTACTTCGCCTCCTCTTCCAGATGGCCGCGGCCGCGCAACCATTGTTCGGCGCAGCCCTTGGCAAGGGCGCGAACCCGCGCGATATAGGCCGCGCGCTCGGTTACACTGATCACACCGCGCGCATCCAGCAGGTTAAACAGATGGCTGGCTTTCATGCATTGATCATAGGCGGGCAGCGCAAGTCCTGCGGCGAGAATTTCACCGCACTGCTTTTCAGCATCTTCGAAATGACGCAGCAGAATTTCCACATTGGAATGTTCAAAATTAAAGGCGGAAAATTCCTGCTCGTTCTGCAAAAATACGTCGCCGTAAGTCACGCCGTCATTATTCCATTTCAAATCGACCATCCGGTCCACGCCCTGTACATACATGGCCAGTCGTTCCAGACCATAGGTCAGTTCGCCCGAAACCGGATTGCAGTCAAAGCCGCCAACCTGCTGAAAATAGGTGAACTGGCTGGCTTCCATGCCATCAATCCACACTTCCCAGCCAAGACCCCAGGCCCCCAAAGTTGGGCTTTCCCAGTCATCCTCGACAAAGCGAATGTCATGGTTCTTGGGATCGATACCCAGCGCATACAGACTTTGCAGATACAAATCCTGAATATTGTCAGGGGATGGTTTGAGGATTACCTGAAACTGATAATAATGTTGAAAACGGTTCGGGTTTTCGCCGTAGCGTCCATCAGACGGGCGACGGCAAGGCTGCACATAGGCCGCTTTCCATGGCTCTGGCCCCAGCGCGCGAAGCGTTGTCGCCGGGTGAAATGTCCCCGCACCAACCTCCATATCATAGGGTTGCAGGATGACACATCCTTGCTCAGCCCAGAAATGTTGTAACGTCAGGATCAGGTCCTGAAAAGAGGAACTAGGCGACGTCGCCATGTTAGCCACCATAAGACAAACCGCATTCTTGTTAATTAGTAGGTGCGCCGCAACATAGTGCCCCGTCCGCGTCCGGTCAATAATGCTGTGCCCAGATGGGACAATCAGTCCCGGCAGCGGTGCCCTTCAAGGGTTGCGACAAAGGTTCCGCATTTCGGACATTCCACAAGGTCGGTGGATTGTTCGCCCCCGTCAACCCTGCCGCTGCCGTCCCGTTTCCGCAGATTTCCGCCATCTTCGGTATTTTTCCGAAACATCCGCGCCGCTATAAAAACGGCGCCCGCCACCAGGATCAGCAAAATTATTTTCATTGGTGAAAACATCAGATTCTCAATTGTCTGCGCTTAGTTGCGAATCATAGCCCATATTTATGCCACGCGGCTTCGCGCTTTGCCGCCCCAATCGCAGAATCCACCGCGTCAGAAACCAGCGATTGCGATCCCAGCCCCAAAGTCCGCTGAATCCAGCTCCGGCGACCTTCCAGAAGCTGTAATTTCACCTTGTCACCATATTTGGCCCGCATGAAGCTGCGCAGATCGGAAATACCGTCGATAAGGCCCAGTTCAACCGCTTTCGTACCAGTCCAGACATCGCCTGAGAACAGTTCTTTATCTTTGCGCTTTTTCAGCCGCTCACCGCGCCGCTCTTTCACGTACCCTTTGAAGTTCTCGTGAATTTCAACCTGAAGACCTTTCAGCCATTCAATGTCGCTTTCTTTCTCTGGGCTAAAGGGATCAAGCTTAGATTTATTCTCGCCCGCAGCATAGGTGCGGCGTTCCACGCCAACCTTTTCCATCAGACCGGTAAAGCCAAAGCCTGCTGAAATCACACCGATAGAGCCGACAACCGAATTTTGATCTGCGTAAATTTCATCTGCGCAACAGCCCAGCCAGTATCCGCCCGAAGCCATCACATCTTCGGCAAAGGCATAAACGGGGAGTTCTTTTTCATCTGCAAGCTGGCGAATACGCGCGGCAATTAACGCAGATTGAACGGGAGATCCCCCCGGTGAGTTCACCGACAGCGCAATCGCAACCGCGCCTTTTGTCTCAAACGCATCATTGATGGTTTGGGCAAGCCCCATGAGATTGAGGTTTTCCCCCCTGAGTTTACCACCACCAGAGGCAATAACCCCATGCAATGGAATGACAGCGACAACCGGATCAGATTTGAGCCAGCGTTTTAATGGCGTTTTGGCAAGTGCAGATTTAATTTTTTTCATGGAACGTAACTTAATCACCCTAACAAAAGTCACAAGTTTTATTTAACAAGGTCCGATATTGGCATGGCGTTTCTTAATATTTTCTCTGCCATATCTGTGGGAGCGCCCACTTCATCATGTAAAACAAGGCCTGGCAACAGTTGAAGCGGCCCTTTATCGCCTTTAACAGCCTGAACGATCACCCGTTTGGCGGGCACCTCCGCTGCGGGCCATAGGGGCAGAATGCGAATCCCGCCGCATTTCTCGCCCATCAATGCCAAAATTTCAGCCAGCCGATCACTGCGATGGATAACGGTCAGCGTGCCCCTGGGCTTCAGCCGCGCCGTGCAAAACCGAATCCAGTCCGCCAGATCTGCATCCCCTTCGATATGAGCGGCAGTGCGCACGGCATTGGGGGAGGCTTGCGCGCGGCCCTCGGCATAGAACGGGGGATTAGTCATCACATGATCAAATCCAAATTCCAGAAAGTCCCGGCCATCTGGCGCGGCAATCGATTTAAAGTCACTACGCCTTGCAATATTCACCAGATGAAACTGCGTGCCTTTTTGCAAATCATTCGCGGCAGCATTATCTTCGGCTGCGGTGAGCAATTCATTTTGCAGCTCAAGCCCGATCAGAACGCAGTCCCGCCGCCGGTATTTAAGGCACAGCCCCGCCGTCCCGACCCCCGCGCCCACATCCAGAACAGTTTGCCCCGGCTGCAGATCAACCGCAGCGGCCAGCAGAACCGCGTCTGATCCAGCGCGAAAGCCGCTTGCGGGCTGGCGAATTTGTAATCGGCCATCCAGAAAGCCATCAGTTGTCCAAGTCATCGGGGTTAATCCTTCAATTCACCGGGTGCCACATCATTAAGGATTTCCCGCGCCGCATCGAGATCCGCTTCGGGCACCACAAGGCGCCGCTGGATCGCGCCAATGCTGCCCTCCAAAATAGATGTATGTTCATCCAGAACGATAGCGTTGATCCCTTCATCCTTCAGGACAGCAACAACATACGAAATCAAAACCGGATCATTTGTGCGAAATAATTCTATCAATAGACACCCCTCTCAGTTCCCCTTAGGATAGGGAAAATTCCCATAAACACCAAGGCTTTGTCGTGTCACTTGACCCATTGTAAACTTGAGCTATGCTCAGCGCAGTATTTTTGACCCCCAAGCTCGTTTGTGAATGAGGCAACTTTGTCAGCACCAACCGATTTGAAAAGCAGTGTACAGTCCGCTGAAAAAGCGTCACTGCAACCCCTGATGGATATCATCAAGACGGATCTGGACGATACCAATCAGATCATTTTGGATCGAATGCACAGCGACGTTGAACTGATCCCAACACTGGCCCGTCATTTGATTGCAGCGGGCGGCAAACGATTGCGCCCTGTGCTGACACTCGGCGCGGCCAGACTTTGTGGCTACGAAGGGGACAGGGCCAAGAAGCTGGCGGCCTGCGTTGAATTTATTCACACCGCGACCTTGCTGCATGATGATGTGGTTGATGAAAGCAATCTGCGCCGGGGCAATGAAACAGCCAATGCACTTTGGGGCAATCAGGCCAGTGTTCTGGTTGGCGATTTTCTGTTTAGCCGTTCGTTCCAGTTAATGGTCGAAGATGGCTCGCTGGAGGTCCTGCGCATTCTTTCAAACGCCTCCGCTGTGATTGCCGAAGGCGAAGTGCTGCAATTGATGAATGTGGGCGACATTTCGCTGACCGAAACCCAGTATTATGAAGTAATTGCTGCCAAGACAGCGGCCCTGTTCACCGCAGCCTGCGAAGTGGGCGCCGTTGTCGCCGACCGCCCCGCGAACGAGGTTCAGGCGCTTGCCGATTACGGCACCAACCTTGGCATTGCCTTCCAGCTTATTGATGACGCACTGGACTATTCCGCCGAGCAACAGGCATTGGGTAAAACCATCGGTGATGATTTCCGCGAAGGCAAAGTGACCCTGCCCGTCCTGCTGGCCAATCAAAAAGGCGACGCCGCCGAGAAAGCCTTCTGGAAGCGCACGATTGAGGACACTCAAAAAGACGGTGATCTGGCTGAGGCCCTCACCCTGATTGAAAAGCACGGCACCATCGCCGACACCTTCGCCGCCGCCCGCAGCTATGGCAGCGCGGCCAAAGACGCCCTGGATATCTTCCCCGATAGCGAAGTTAAATCCGCCCTAATCGCCGCAGTTGATTTCGCCATTGATCGCGCTTACTAATATTAAACACGATTAGATCTTAAATCAGTCTATGGTGTGACTTAGCCGAATTTCACATACAATATTGAGACGACAAAGATTCCTCGCAATAAGCAAATCATTCAATTCCGACCAGCCTCTATCTTTCGAGGCAGTGTCCCCGAGACGTTGAATATGTGTGCCAGAAACTGTTGCATTCCTCAGTTGTATAATATGTTATTTGCCTTGGCTGAACCGTCATAGGTTCAATGACTAAAGGCCAGTTTGGCTTATTTGGAATAGCTGAATAAAACTGTTCAGCAGCCTTCTCATCATTCTCGACACGAAACCTATAATCTATAATGTCGGATTTACGTTTATTAACAGTGCTGCCGAATAAGGTTTTTTCTTTAACAAAGTCATCCTTATTAAAATATAGCTTAAGATCACCGATATATTTTGCTTTACCTGCTTCAACATTAAACTCGATTAGTTTTGTCGGTGTATACCTTGAGCTATACCCTCCTATGTGAGCGGAATCATACCAGTATTTCCCCGGCGCAAGAATAACTGCAAGGAATTGATTATCTTTAGAATGGTAATCAAACTGTTCTGAATCAAAACGACCAAGTCTACCAAGCAACATACTACTTAAGCTAGCTTCTCTCTGGGCTCCGGTCCTAAATTGAACAGATAATGGTTTTGTAATTTTTTTACCATTTCCTCCGGAATATTCGACTCGCAACAAAATAATGCCTTGGCTATCTAATTCTGCCACTTCCCTTAAACCATTGATCGGCTCATCGTTAAATTGCAGCTTATTCCCATAATCACGATGAGCAGTTGACACACAAGCTGGCAAAACCAAGCAAAATAAAATAATTAGATACCGCATACTTCCCCCGAAACCACACCTTTACAGAAAATCAAACATCAATCTACACAATCAAATAATAACTTCAAGTTCGTTACCTGAGATAAATTTTTAACGGTGACGCCGCCGAGAAAGCCTTCTGGAAGCGCACGATTGAGGATAATCAAACACCCGAAGATCTTCCCCATGCGCTTAGCCTGATCGAAAAACATCAGACAATTGCCGACACCTTCGCCGCCGCCCGCAGCTATGGCTGCGCGGCCAAAGACGCCCTGGAGATTTTCCCCAGCAGCCCCGTTAAATCAGCCCTGATCGCCGCCGTTGATCGCGCTTACTGATTTTCGGTCAACTGCTTTAGCTTCTCTAGTGATCTGAGCGTATCTCAATCTGAGTGCGCACATCTTGCGCGGACCATCAGAAAAATATTTGATTCCACTGATAAGAGTATCTTTGACAAGCTCGGAACCGGTGCTAATGTTGTCTACTTCAGCGAAAATGGGGAGGAGGCATCGTTTGAACTGCGGCACCTATTCAGGTAGAGATCAGAACAATAATGTTCGGATCAAGAGCATATTTAATCGTTTGGCGCTCTAAATGAAGCACACCATTACAAATCTGCCAATGTCCTCCAGCAGTCTGCGGGAAATGCGGGACTACTGGCTCCGCCTGAGAGGGGACAATCAGATACCCACACGTGAGGCGCTTAATCCTGCGGATATTACCCGGCTCCTGCCAAAACTTGTGCTCACGGATGTCTTTGAAGATCCACAGCGTTTTCGATACCGTCTCATTGGCACTCAGGTTACCGCGCTAGCGGAGCGAGATGCGACGGGGAAATGGCTCGACGAAGAATTATATGGAGATGACACGGAAGATATGCTGTGGGCATACAAAAAATGCGTGCATGATAAATCGCCACTGTCATTGCGGGAACATGTCCAGTTTGTCGATAAATCATGGGTAGTTGTCGAGGTTTTGTTTCTGCCACTTGGAAACGCAGAGAGGACCATAAGCATTCTTCTCAGCGCGGTCGATATCGTTGACGAGAGTGTAGAAATACCCGCGAAAGGATCCAGCTTTATCCTCGACTGGCAAAAGTAGCCACCCGTATTTTCGGATCCCCACCATCGACAGTTTTCCGCCCTGAACCAAAATTACAGCAGAATTTCTTAAATCAAAAAATTTATAGTTAACAATTAGTTAACGTTTGACATCGAACAAGCACATTAATTAGAGCAGAGTAGATTAGAATAAGATAAAACCAAGCTTAAGCGTGTCGAACGCCCTTTTCCGTTCAGCCCATTCGTTGATGATTAGTTGCATAAATCGTTAGAGGACATCGTGAATTTTAAAACACTGTCTATGGCTACACTGGCTGGCTTGCTTATGTTCGGGGCACAGGAGAATGACCGTAAAAATTGCCCAATTTCCACAAATTCATCTATTTTAAGTTGATTTACATTAAGTAACTCAATAGCCTTGATCCTATGAAATTATAGAATTCGGGAGCTGGAATGAAAAAAATAATTATATCTACTTTTGCCCTATTACTCCTATCCGGCTGCGCCACCTGGTCTGCTGGTCAAGCGACTAAAGACGGGAAACCTGTCGAGATTTCAGTCAGTGAAGAAGAGCAAACCAACCCCGCGAAAGTTCTGCTGGTTGAAGGCGACATTGTCGACAGGAAATACACCGTGCTTGCCGACCTTGAAGTTGTCGTCAATAAAACAACAATATTTAACGCAGATCCAACCCCTGAGCTCGCTGGTCAAAAATTAAAGGAAGAAGCTGCCTTATTAGGTGCGGACGCAGTAATACAGGTCCGATATGGATCAACAGGCATCTCACTAATGAGCTGGGGCTCCCTTGAGGCTAAAGGCCGCGCTGTTAAGTTTCAGTAGGACATCGGATGAAAAAAAATCTGGGAAAACTAATTTTGAATACCACCAACTTTCTTTTTCTATTTGCGTCCATTGTCGCCTTGTCTGGATGTGCGAGAAACGCCCCCGACCTTCCGCCCACTTTTGCCGATAACAATCAGCAGGAAGTCGCTAACGCGCTAGGTATAACTGAAAAGGACAAAGCAATGAGTTGCAGTCAAATTCAACTTGAAAAAAGTCAGGTTGATACGGACTACGCACAAAACGAAAACACAATCAGAAGCAATCGAGGCCGAAATCAAACTGTCGGTTATTTTAGTGCTTTTCTTCTGCCCTTGGTAGTCGCGACTGAAAATGATGATGAAGCCAAAGCGAACCTGAACGCTTTACAGATCCGAAAAGATCAACTTGATCATTTATGGAAAGTCAAAAGCTGCAGCTAAACTTCACTGTGATTTCAAACAGCCCTTCGGGGCTGTTTTTTTGTGGGGTAGAAAAGGCGAGGAAGCCTTAAAACAGGCCTTAAATTTTGAGCTTGTTGAATATATAATTCGGGTGTATTGCTTCCGCATTGAGGGCCGTAGAGCCCTTGTTTTTGTGTCATTGATGTTAGGGCACACACCGAATGCGGCAAACGCTTATTGTCGTTGATGACGACAGCTCTTTCTCCCTTGCTGATCTGGAAATTATCGGCTTCGATCGTTATTTACGAGACTACCCCAAATTGAACGAAACCCGCACACAGGTGATTAACCTCTGTGATACGGATCGGTATTTGAGCAAGGGCTACTATTGCTCGTTACTGGCTGAAGCACGCAAACATGATGCACTCCCGACCGTCCGCGTGATTAATAGCCTGCGCGGCACTGGTGAAACCCTTTGGGTCAAGAGCAGCCTGCCGGGCAAAGATCTGGCCCCCGCTGCTTTTGATCAACCGATCACCCTGTGTATGGGAGAAGTGCAGGATCCAGCCTTGCAAAAGCTGGCGACCTGGATTTTCCAGCAATTCCCAGCCCCCCTGCTATCCGTGACGCTCACTGCCCTTGCAGAGGGGCTCCGCGCCCATGTTCAGCGGCAAAATCTGTCTGACCTGTCCCCTGAAAATTTTGACTTTTGCGCCGCAATTTTGCGAACCTACGCGCAGAAAACATGGCGGCGGCACAAAGCCGGGGTCAAATACCGCTGGGAACTGGCCATGCTGGTAAACCCTGATGAAAAGAACGCCCCCTCCAACAAGGGCGCGCTCAAACGCTTTGTCAAAGCCGGACAGAAACAGGGCATTGATGTGCATGTTGTCACCCTTGAAGATATGGGGCATCTGGCGCAATATGACGGCCTGTTCATTCGCGAAACCACGGCCATAGACCATGCCACATACCGCATGGCCCGCCGGGCCGAAGAGCTGGGCCTTGTGGTGGTAGATGATCCGGACTCAATCCTGCGCTGCTGCAACAAGGTTTATCTTCACGATGCATTTAACTACAAAAATGTACCCTGCCTGCGCACCGAATTTGTCCATTCGGCCGATCCTGATGTGCTCGACCGGCTGGAACAGACTTTTGGGTATCCACTGGTTTTAAAAATGCCCGAAGGGTCGTTCTCTCGAGGAGTATTCCGGGTGGAAGATCGCGCGCGGCTGCACAGTCTGCTCACCGAGATATTACAAGAATCCGCGCTGGTTCTGGCGCAGGAGTATCTGTTTACCGAATTTGACTGGCGCATTGGCGTCTTTAACGGCCGGGCGCTTTATGCCTGCCGCTATCACATGGCGCGCCACCACTGGCAAATTTATCGCCATGGCACCAAACGCAGCATATCCGGCGCATGCGATACCCTACCCACATTTGAGGTCCCCAAAAAAGTGTTAAGTGCGGCCCTTAAAGCCTGCGCGGTGGTCGGTAACGGACTGTATGGGGTAGATCTCAAAGAAGTGGCTGGAAAAGCTTATGTCATCGAGGTCAACGACAACCCCAATATTGATCATGGGGTGGAGGATTTATATCTGGGCGAGGAGCTTTATATGCAGATCATGTCCGAGTTCTTGCGCCGGTTTGAACAGCATGGCCTGAAGGTAGAGTGAGATGACCCGCTTTCACCTGCGCCCCGCGAAAATTGAGGATCTGCCCGCCCTGCGCAGCCTTGAAGCGCACTGTTTCCATGTCAACCGGTTGAGCGCCCGCAGCTTTCGCCATCATATCCGCTCCGCCAGCGGTGAGCTATGGGTGGCCGAGATGGCAGACGCCGCGCAAGCCCCGTTGGTTGTCGGTTATGGCCTGCTCCTCTGCCCGGCCCATGCGCGCCACGCCCGGCTTTATTCACTGGCCATCGCGCCAAGTTGGCGGGGGCATGGCCTCGCCCGCCTGCTGCTGGAAAGTCTGGAAACGGTGGCCCGCGCCAAGGGCCGAAACACCCTCCGGCTGGAAGTCGCACAAAACAACACGCCTGCGCAAACCCTCTACCATGACCGCGGTTTTCACACCCTCGCCCACTTGCCCAACTACTACGATGACGGCACGGCCGCACTCAGGCTGGAGAAGGAGTTGGGGTGAAAGGGGATAAGCCCCACCCTAAAAAACCTCGCAAGGCGGGATGCTTTGCAAGGGGTGGATATATGTTGGGGTTAGGGTCCGGTTGGATCGTCGGACGGGATTGACGGGATCACGGGTTGCGATAAAAAATCGCCGGTGATACGGTCTTGGTACTGGGTACTGAACTTGATACTCACTTGATACAACAGATGCATCACCGGCGATAAGTTGATAATTATCGGGACGTGCAATTGCGATTTTCGGAATTGGCAGGGCGTAGCTGTAATCGCCCTATCGTAAAGTCAGTCCTGATTGATGGTCTTCGCCCTGAAGGGTCATGTCACTGACCCCACTTGGCGAATTCACCTACCCCGGGTTTAATATCCGGCGCAGACTGACGGCCTTTTCACGGGAAATATCTACCTGTTTCTTGCAAGATTGAAGAAATAGGAATTCCGCATTTGCATTTCAAGATTTATTTTATCTTTTATAGAAAAATCTTATTTTATCGATAATCCAGCGTTAAATGGATGGGGGTCGCCGCACCCAGAGGCATGACCTTTGGGGCGCCGTCTTCGTTCCAGTTAAACAGCGTGACATGCCACAGGCCCGGCCTGCGGCGGGAGGGATCGATTAACCCCTTGATCCCGCGCTTGCGAATTTCATCCGCCGCGCTCCAGGACGGCGGGGCATCACCGGCCTTGAAGGGCGGCTGCCAGGGCTGTTTTGCCAGTTCATACAGTGCGGCATTTTCCGGCAAGCGTAAATCCAGCAAATCACAGGCCGTCACCTGATAGCGTTGCAAAAGGCGCGGCGGATCGCCAGCTTGCACATATCCCCCGATGGCCACCCGCGCCGCCTCTTCATCGGGGCTTAGATATAAAGCGTCCTGCCCCAACCGGTTAAAGCGCGCAGGCGGGCGCGCCGGATCGCCGCGCTTCAGCATCAGATCCTCATGCCCTGCCATCGTAATTTTGACAAACTCACCTTCTATTTTTGTGAGCATAACCAGTCCTTTTATTTTGTAATTCTACCTCGCGTGATTACATAGATAAATAAAGAATGTAACAGGAGTAAGTCTCTAATGCGTGCCCTATTGATAAGTTGTCTTTGCATGGTGCTACTGTCAGGCTGCCTGACACCGCGCATGACCGGGCAGGTACAATCTTTTGCTCAGGCCGACGGGCTGACCCCGGGGGCGCGGGTCTTCGTGACCTCGGGCACCGAACTTCTGGATAACAGTCTGGAATTTCAAAATTACCGCACCCTGCTACAAACGCATTTACAAGATCAAGGCTTTACCGTCGCACCAACACGGGCAGATGCGGACCTGATTGCAACGCTGTCCTACGGCATAGATGGCGGCAGGACGCATACTGAGGTAATTGATACGCCGCGGCACTTCTACCCTTACGGTTTTTACAGCGTGGGGCCGCATGGTCGCTACCGCTCGTTTGGCGCGACATATCTATATCCCTATCCATCGTCGCACAGCTACCAGCGCACCACGATCACCAAAGATATTTATACCCGTGATGTCGAATTAACACTGACAGCGGCTCAGCAAGAGGGACAGAAAGCCCCTCCCCCTGTCTATGAAGGCACGATTGTAAGCAAAGGCACCTGCCCGCTTCTGGGTCAGGTCATGCCCGAAATGCTGCAGGGTCTGTTTTTAAACTTCCCCGCCACAAACGGCCCCGTCGAGGTTGAAACCCAGAACGCGTGCGATACGGATCCGGCGAAATGAAGCGTTGACCCCTAGCGCCAATATGAGAGTATCACAGACTCGCTAAATCTTATCTGTTTCGAGTTTGTGTAAATGCCCCCATCCGCTATTGCCGCGCCCAGCCTTTTGCGCACGATCACTTTAACCACTGTGGCCATGATTGCCTTTGCTGCCAATTCGGTGCTGTGCCGTCAGGCCCTTGGCGCCGGGCTTATTGATGCGGCCAGCTTTACCAGTTTGCGAATGATATCCGGGGCGGTGACGCTGCTGATTATTTTGCTGCTGCGCCGCAGCCCCCGCGCAGCGACAACGGCCAGTTGGAAAAGTGCACTGATGCTGTTTCTCTATATGGCTTTTTTCTCTTTCGCCTATATCTCGCTCGGCGCAGGTACCGGAGCGCTTATCCTGTTCGGCGCCGTCCAATTGACCATGTTTTCCGTGGCGCTATTTCGCGGTGAGCATTTCTCGGCCATCTCATGGGTGGGCCTGATCGCGGCGATTGGCGGACTGATCTATCTGGTCTCCCCCGGGGTGAGTGCTCCCGATCTGTCAGGCGCGGCAATGATGTTAATCGCCGGTATCGCCTGGGGGGTTTATTCCCTGATGGGCAAAGGCGGCAAAGATCCGCTGGAGGCGACGGCACGCAATTTCATTTATTGCATCCCGCAGGTGCTGATTGTCAGCGCCCTGTTCTGGAGTGACATGCAGGTGGCCCCCAAAGGCTTTATCCTGGCGCTGGCGTCGGGCGCGTTGGCATCGGGGTGTGGGTATGTGCTGTGGTATGCGGTGCTGCCGCATTTAACGGCGACGCGGGCTGCTACTGTGCAGCTCACTGTACCCGCGATTGCTGCATTGGGCGGTGTGTTGCTGTTGGCGGAGCCAGTGTCAGGCCGCATGCTGATCGCCTCCGCCGCCACATTGGGCGGGGTGGCACTTGTGCTCACCCAACGGTCCCGAAAGCCATCCTGAAACGCGCGGCGAAATTTAGTATTTTCCCACGATTTCCGCGTATCGCCCCTTGGCTTTGAGGGCTTTCAACCCTTTGTTAAATTCAAACAGGATTTTGGCCTGTAGCGGGTGAAACTTGCTCATTACCAGATGCATTTCGACCGGCTTTTCGGACTGCAGTACCGACTTGATCTCGCTGCCTTGAAATTCATTCGTACTTAAAATGGATTGCCCCTGATCGCGATTGCAAATAATGAAATCCACATATTCATTGGCCAGCATCCGAAAACAGGCGACCATCGATTGCGGCCTCACCAACTTATATTGACCCGCATCATGCATGGATTTGTGATCAATGGGGATGGGATACCCAATGGGCCGACACCCGGTTTTTCCTTCAAGATCTGCCGTTGTCTGAATATTCTTATGTGGTTTGCTCCACACCTGATGTTCAATGGTGAATAACGGATCTGAATAAGTGAAGGCATTGGTGGTATCTGCCCGGTGCCCCCACGGCACAGCCGCATCCAAATGCATTTGACGCGCCATTTCGTAGCCCCGTTTCCACGGTAGCCAGTAATAGGTGACGTCCCATCCTGATAATTTAAAGGCCTCTTTGACAATTTGTGATGCCATTCCCCCTTCTGGCAGACCAACGTCTGTGAAAGGTTTGAAGCCATTTCCCGTTGCAATATTAATTCTATGCTGGGCCTGCGCCGCGAGCGGACTAAAGGCTATCAGCAGCCCGAAAATAAAGGTAAGACAAGTTACGAAAAAACGAGAAAACATATTACGCGCCTCCTCTCTTGGTTCTTTTCTTATTATTTAGGTCAATCGCATGTAAAAGCCATGAAGAATTTCAATTCGTTCAAAAAAGAGCCGGGAATTCCCGGCTCTTCGTTGCGTTACCATCTGTTATTTCTGCCAGCTTTTAATCAGCTCATCATAATTAACAGTGACTGGTTTTGGTTTCTCGTTATCCAGTTTTGGTTTTGGTGCACCGGGTTGGCTGAGCCAATATTCCGGATCTTTTTCCTCGTTCAGCTTAGGACCGATATCGCCCTGAACGCCTGCGCGTTCCAAACGAGACAGGACTTTTTCCTGAGCTGCACAAAGCGCATCCATTGCTTCTTGCGGTGTTTTCGCACCCGAAGAGGCATCGCCGATATTCTGCCACCAAAGCTGAGCCAGTTTTGGATAATCAGGAACGTTGGTACCGGTTGGCGACCACTGAACACGCGCAGGTGAGCGATAGAATTCAATCAGACCGCCGAGTTTTGGTGCCCGTTCCGTAAAGCTTTCATGCTGAATAGTAGACTCGCGAATGAACGTCAGACCAACATGGGATTTTTTCACGTCGATTGTTTTAGATGTCACGAACTGTGCATACAACCAGGCCGCTTTCGCCCGGTCAATCGGTGTGGATTTCATCAACGTCCATGAACCCGCATCCTGATACCCCAGTTTTTGACCTTCTTCCCAATACGCACCGCGTGGGGATGGTGCCATCCGCCATTTTGGTGTGCCATCGGCATTCATCACCGGAATACCCTCTTTCACCATGTCAGCGGTAAACGCTGTATACCAGAAAATCTGCTGGGCAATGGCACCTTGAGCCGGAACCGGGCCAGCTTCACCAAAGACCATACCAGCCGCTTCTGGCGGTGCATATTGCTTCAGCCATTCGATATATTTGGTAATCGCATAAACAGATGCAGGACCGTTGGTGTCACCACCGCGGGCAACGCAAGAGCCAACGGGTTGGCTGTTCTCATTAACGCGGATCCCCCATTCATCAACGGGAAGACCATTTGGCTCGCCCTTATCGCCATTGCCAGCCATTGAAAGCCATGCATCGGTAAAGCGCCAGCCCAGTGAGGGATCTTTCTTACCATAGTCCATGTGACCATAGACTTTTTGACCCTCAATTTCGCGGCCTGTAAAGAATTCCGCGATATCCTGATAGGCGGACCAGTTCACCGGAACGCCAAGTTCATAGCCGTATTTTGCTTTAAAATCAGCTTTGTTCTTTGCATCGTTAAACCAGTCATACCGGAACCAATACAGGTTCGCGAACTGCTGATCGGGAAGCTGATAAAGTTTCCCATCGGGACCCGTTGTGAAAGATGCGCCAACAAAGTCGTCAATATCCAAAGTTGGAGACGTAACGTCTTTACCCTCACCAGACATCCAGTCCGTCAGGTTCCGGGCTTGCTGATAGCGCCAATGCGTACCGATCAAGTCAGAGTCATTGATATAACCATCATAGATGTTTTCACCGGTTTGCATTTGGGTCTGCAGTTTTTCAACAACGTCACCTTCGCCGATCAGGTCATGAACAATTTTAATGCCAGTGATGGCCGTAAAGGCAGGTGCCAGCACTTTTGATTCATATTCATGGGTCGCAATTGTTTCCGACACAACCTTGATGTCCATGCCTTTGAACGGAGCTGCGGCATTGATAAACCACTGCATTTCCGCTTTTTGTTCAGCGGCGGACAGCGATGACATGCCACCGATTTCATCCTTGAGGAACTTTTCTGCGGCGGCCATATCGGCTCTTGCAGATGTCGTTCCCACCACCAAAGCGGCCAGCGCTGTGGTGGCTAAAATATACTTACGCATTCTATTTCCTCCCAGAATAAGTATGGTTAGTTTTCGATCACAATACGCGTGATCTGGTACACACTTTTTTGGTCTTACACCCAACGAAATACGCAGAGCGCGTAGATCAATGACAGACCAAGAGCCCACCAGAGATCAGGACCAACCAGTCCCAACCATGCCAGGTGAATAAAAGCACTGCCAAGCAGTGACAAAAACAGGCGATCGCCGCGCGTGGTTTCAAAATGCAATATGCCAACGCGGGGGGATCCGCCCGGTTTGACATATTCCCACACGCCCATTGCGATCAGCAGGGTAACAATCGTTCCAAAGAACAGGGCTGTTGGAATTGTCCAAGCCATCCATGAAAAATCCATAACCGGCCTCCCTTCCTTAAACCCGGCCCAGGGCAAAGCCCTTGGCGATATAATTGCGAACGAAATAGATGACCAGCGCCCCCGGAATGATTGTCAGGACACCTGCCGCGGCCAACACGCCCCAATCCAGACCAGACGCTGACACGGTTCGGGTCATGGTCGCCGTAATCGGTTTGGCGTCGGTAACGGTTAGGGTTCGCGCCAGCAGTAATTCCACCCATGAGAACATGAAGCAGAAGAAGGCTGCCACGCCAATGCCAGAGGCCGTGAGCGGCATAAAGATTTTCACGAAAAATTTCGGGAAGGAGTAGCCATCAATATAAGCCGTTTCGTCAATTTCCTTTGGCACACCGGACATGAAACCTTCCAAAATCCAGACCGCCAACGGGACATTGAACAGGCAGTGAGCCAGGGCGACCGCGATATGCGTATCGATCAGCCCAAAAGCGGAATAAAGCTGAAAGAACGGCAGGGCAAAAACGGCGGGCGGGGCCATCCGATTGGTCAATAGCCAAAAGAACAGATGCTTATCTCCCAGAAAGCGATAGCGCGAAAAGGCATAGGCCGCGGGCAGTGCCACCGAAATGGTAATGACCGTATTGAGCACCACATAAATCATCGAGTTGATATAGCCGTTATACCAGCTGGGATCTGTCAGAATAACGGCGTAATTTGCCAATGTGGGATTTGCCGGAAACAGGGTAAAGGTCGACAGAATTTCCTGATTTGTCTTGAAGCTCATATTCACGAGCCAATAAATCGGCAACAACAGGAAAATAATATAAAGGGTTGGAACCAGCCATTTTAAGTTGGTCTTCCGGGCGCGCGTGGCACCGGATACAAGACTTGTTGTGCTCATGAGTCCTGCACTCCTTTCTCAGGTGCGTCCGCGTCAAAATTTGTCATTACGGTGTAGAACGCCCATGACACCAATAGAACGATCAGGAAATAGATGATGGACATGGCTGCAGCCGGTCCCAGATCAAACTGACCAATTGCCATTTTCACCAGATCAATTGACAGGAAGGTTGTGGCATTTCCCGGCCCGCCCCCGGTTAAAACGAACGGTTCGGTATAAACCATAAAGCTGTCCATGAACCGCAGCAGCACCGCGATCAGCAACACCCGGTTCATTTTTGGCAGCTGGATATAACGGAACACTTTCCATTTAGACGCCCCGTCAATGCGCGCCGCCTGATAATAGGCTTCGGGGATTGACACAAGACCGGCATAGCTCAGTAAAACCACAAGGCTAGTCCAATGCCACACATCCATAATGACAATGGTGACCCAGGCATCAACCGCATTATTGGCATAGTTGTAATCCAGACCAAGGCTGGCAAGGGTATAGCCCAGCAGGCCAATGTCGGCGCGGCCAAACACCTGCCAAATAGTGCCGACCACATTCCACGGGATCAATAATGGCAAGGCCATCAACACCAGACAAACCGGCACCCATAAGCCTTTTTTAGGCATGGTCAGGGCAATAGAGATGCCCAGCGGTATCTGAATTAACAGAATAATTCCTGAAAAGGCCAAATTTTTCAGCAAGGCATCATAAAAGCGGCTGGAATGCAGAACATCCGTAAACCATTCGGTGCCAGCCCAAAAGAACTGGTTATTGCCAAAGGTATCCTGAACCGAATAATTAACGACCGTCATCAGCGGAATAATCGCACTGATCGCAACCAGTATAAAAACGGGTAGAACGAGGAACCATGCCTTGTTATTGAGTGTTTTATCCATTGTTTATGCCCCCTCCCTGACGAGATGGGAATTGCGGTAAATATTAATACGGCTTTGATCCAGTATCGCCCGGGGATGCGCCGGGACCGGACTGCCTTCGGGCAGGACCGCATCTAAAGGCTGACCTTCCAGCGTTGCCCGAACAATTTTGTAGCGCCCGATATCTTCAACGGCTGAAACCTGTACAGGCATCCCCGCCGGATCTTCGGACAGCGTGACAAATTCTGGCCGAATGCCCAGTTCAATATTTCCGTCCATCCTGCCGTAACCGCTGGCCAGTTCGATCGAATGGGAGCCAATTTTAGCCGTTTTATCTGAAACCTCGGTTTTCAACACATTCATGCCCGGCGATCCAATGAAATACCCCACAAAAGTATGTGCAGGCTGATCAAAAAGTTCTTCAGGTGTTCCGATCTGGACCACTTCGCCGTCATACATCACCACAACTTTATCCGCGAAAGTCAGCGCTTCGGTCTGATCATGGGTCACATAGATCATGGTATGTTCAAACTGGCGGTGCAGCTCTTTGAGCTTGGTGCGCAGCTGCCATTTCATATGGGGGTCAATCACCGTGAGCGGCTCATCAAAAAGGATAGCGTTCACGTCGTGGCGAACGAGCCCCCGGCCCAGTGAAATTTTCTGTTTCTCATCCGCGGTCAATCCGCGTGCTTTGCGGTTCGCTTTTGGCCCCAGTTCAAGAATGTCGATCATTTCCGTTACCCGGCGATTAATCTCGTCTTTGGGGACTTTGCGGTTGACCAATGGGAAGGCCAGATTTTCCGCAACCGTCATGGTGTCATAGATCACCGGAAACTGAAAAACCTGCGCGATATCGCGCTGTTGAGGCTGCAGATGCGTAACATCCTGTTCGTTGAAGAGGATTTTCCCCTTTGACGGAACCAGCAATCCAGAAATAATATTGAGCAGGGTTGTTTTGCCGCAACCCGAAGGCCCCAGCAGGGCATAAGCACCGCCATCATCCCAGACATGATCAATTTCCTTGAGCGCAAAATCTGCCTCTGTTTTTGGGTATGGCAGATATGAATGGGCCAGATTTTCCAAAGTAATTTTGGCCATCTCAGATTTCCCCCTCAAGTCTTGAGGTTGGTGACAAGACCAATTGGTCATCTTTGCCAAATACGAAGAAATGCGCCGGGTTCAGATAAATTGGCACCTCATCACCAATTTCAACCCTGTGAACACCGTGGGTCAGTGCAACCCAGCGGTTGATGTCTTTCTCTAAATGAATAAAGCTTTCCGACCCGGTAATTTCAGTTGTCGCCACTTTGGCCACAACCAAAAGTCCGCCGCCGTCCGGTTTCATCAGGTTAATATGATGGGGGCGTATCCCCACTTTATAATCACCATCAACGATCGCCGCCAATTTGCCTGAAACAGCAATACTCTCGCCCATAAAGTCGATTTTCGAACCTGATTTTTTAACCGGGAAGATATTCAGCGGTGGATCAGAAAAGGTCTGCGCGGTGACCAGATCAACCGGATTATTGTGAACGTTGATTGACTTTCCAAACTGGGTCAATCGTCCCTGAGACAGGGTTGCGGTATTTCCGCCCAATAACAGGGCTTCATGCGGTTCTGTTGTTGCATATACAAAAATCGCGCCTGCCTCGGCAAACAGGCGCGGCAGTTCAATTCGCAATTCTTCGCGCAGTTTATAATCAAGATTGGCCAAGGGTTCATCCAAAAGCACAAGTTTGGCATCCTTGACCAAGGCCCGTGCCAATGCGGTCCGCTGCTGCTGCCCCCCGGATAAATTCAACGGGGTCCGATCCAGATAATCGGTAAGCTTCATTAATTCCGCGGCTGAGCGAACCCGTTTATCAATGGTCGCCGCATCAATTTTGGCAATTCGCATGGGGGATGCAATATTTTCATACACGGTCATCGCTGGATAGTTGATGAACTGCTGATAAACCATCGCCACATTGCGTTGCTGCACCGGCACCCCAACAACATTGGCCCCATCCATAAGGATTTCCCCCGATGTGGGCTTATCCAGCCCAGCCATCAGGCGCATTAAAGTGGTTTTTCCAGACAGGGTTGGTCCCAAGAGAACGTTGAGCGATCCCTTTTTCAACATTAGGGAAACGTCATTAATATGATCGTCGTTCCCCACTCGTTTACTAACGTTTTTTAACTCAAGCATTCCCACCCACCAGCACGCAGCCCTTAGGCTGTCGTTTTATTTTCTTCAATCCAGAGATTTAGTCTGGCAATAGCGGCACTGTCTAATCGAAGGCCAAGCTTACTCCGCCGCCAAACGATATCATCCGCACTTTGCGCCCATTCATACTTAATAAGATACTTGACTTCACACTCACTCAACCCCGCCCCAAAATCTTCTCCCAAGTCCTCGATTTTGGTGACGCCCTGTAAAATTTTCAGGGTCCTGGTTCCGTATGCCCGTACCAGACGCCATAGCGTCTGTCGTTCCAAGAAAGGAAACTGTATCGCATATTGATCAACAAGTGCATCAAATTTTTGTTGATCGAAATCACCGCCCGGTAGTGTCGCGCCGGCCGTCCATTTTGACCCTTTGCGGCCAATCGCGTCTTCGATTTTTTCCAGCATAGACTCGGCCAATCGCCGATATGTGGTAATCTTTCCGCCGAACACATTGATTAATTTCACCTGCCCAGCGTCCCCATCACTGCGAAGGATATAATCGCGGGTTGCCTCCTGCGCCTTGGAAGCGCCATCATCATAAAGTGGCCGCACGCCAGAATAGGTCCAGACCACGTCGTCGGCGACGATCGGCTTTTCAAAATACTCACTGGCCGCCGCGCAGAGATAGCTGGTCTCTTCGGGATCAATTTTGATGTTGGAAAGATCACCCTTGAAGTCATGGTCTGTGGTGCCGATCAGGGTGAAATCCTGCTCATACGGAATGGCAAAAATGATCCGGTCATCGGCATTTTGAAAAATATAGCAGCGGTCATGATCAAAGATTTTCGGCACAACGATATGGCTGCCCTGTACCAGACGGACATTCTGTGCGGCCTGATCGGAAAGCGGCAAGCGCAGAACTTCGTCAACCCAAGGTCCCGATGCGTTGATTAAAACCCGCGCTGTTTCGGTTTTTTCAATATTGGTGTTGTGATCGAGTGTTGTCACCTTCCAGACATCACCATCGCGTTCCGCTTTTATACAACTGGTTCGGGTTCGGATATCCGCGCCGCGATCCGCTGCATCACGGGCATTGAGCACCACCATGCGCGAGTCATTTACCCAGCAATCGGAATATTCGAAAGCTTTCTCGAAAATGGATTTAAGGGGTTTACCCGCAGGGTCCTGTTTTAAGTCAAGTGCCGTGGTGGCCGGCAACAATTTACGGCCCCCGATATGATCATAAATGAAAAGCCCCAACCGCAGCAGCCACCGTGGGCGCAGGTCTTTATGATGGGGCAATACAAATCTTAACGGCCAAATGATGTGCGGGGCGGCCTTCCAGAGCAATTCCCGCTCGCTCAAAGCTTCGCGCACCAACCGAAATTCATAATGTTCCAGATAGCGAAGGCCACCATGAATTAGTTTCGTTGATCCCGAGGAAGTACCGCTGGCCAGATCATTTTTCTCGCACAGCGCAACTGAATAGCCACGACCAACGGCATCACGGGCTATTCCGCACCCATTAACACCTCCGCCAATAATGAAAATATCGAAATCTACTGGCACGGCTCTTCCCTCAATCTTTCGGTTTCTGCGTTTATTATTCGAATATGAAAGTAATTATATACAATAGAACTCAAAATGAAAGTGAAATGAAATTCACACGATTAAAAAACTTGATCCTTAAAACGAAAGACGCTCAAGACACATCCTTCGTGCCGCGTCAGGCTTTTCAAAGGCCGGATTTTTGACTAACGTAGGTCACTGAGGGGGCCGCTATGAAAATTTTTATCACCGTTATCAGTCTGGTTGTTATCGTGCTTTGCGCCGCAATTTTGTACCGCAGCTCGGTCGTCGACAGACTCCTCCCCTTGGACGATACCGCCCGCCAGCTTGCGCCCGGAAAATTTGCCGAACTTCCCAATGGACAGGTTCACTATCAATGGTTTGGCCCTGAAGATGGTGAGATCACAGTCTTGGTGCATGGTTTTTCCACATCCAGTTTTGTCTGGGCCGGTTTAATTGAGCCACTGACGGCCGCAGGGCTTCGCGTGCTGACCTATGATCATTATGGCCGGGGATGGAGCGACCGCCCGAAAGCCGTTTATTCTGAGGTCTTTTTTGATAACCAATTGTCGGATCTTCTTAAGCATCTGGACATTCGGCAACCCGTAAACATTGTCGGCTATTCCATGGGCGGCGGCGTTGGCACTTATTTTACAGCCAACCATTCCGGTCAGGTGAAAAAGCTGGCCTTGATTGCCCCTGCGGGATTTCCCGTGGAAATTGGCGTGCTGGCAGAAGTCATCAAATTTCCAGTTGCCGGCGACTGGCTGATGGATGTTCTGGGATCGGGGACAATGATTGCTGAAATGTCCAAAGCCGAAAATCAGGGTGTTGCCATCCCCGATCTACTGGAGCGATATAAAATTCAAATGTCCTACAAAGGATATTTGCCTGCGCTTTTATCCACGTTGCGCCATTTTCCGATGAACAACATGTCAGCGTCATACCGGTCAGTTGGCGACATGGGAATACCTGTTCTTGCCCTTTGGGGATCTGAAGATAGGATTGTGCCCGCGGAAAATGCAGAGCGCCTCTCCCTGCTGGTTCCGCAAGCATCGGTGCGTATCATTGAAGGCGGAACACATGCCATCACCTATAGCCGCCCTGAAGAAGTATCATCCGCACTTACAGATTTTCTCCGCCGGGGTGAATAAAAGGATCAGGTTCGTTAAAATTCAGATCTAAAAATCAGGACTCGTCGCTCACAAAAACTCGGCTTGCCAGTTGCGCCAGATCTTCTGCCCCCGGGTCCGTGATATTTTCAAACGAAATTTCAGGTCCGTTCGCGGCAGAAACAGTGAGTGTTGCAACACCACTGGACACTTCCAACTGCCAGGCATTTCCTGCGGTCCGGTCAGTAGGATCAATGGCAAGCCCGTCAAAGAGGGCGTCCAAGTCGATTGTATCTTCGGCCATATCAAAGTCCGTGATGACAATCGTCCCGTCATCGTCAATACCAAAGCTGAACAGATCCGCGCCATCGCCGCCGGTTAGCCGATCATCGCCACCGCCGCCGACAATGGTATCATCGCCGTCACCGCCGCTTAGCGTATCGTTCAACCGGGAGCCTTCCAGAAGGTTTGGCCCCGCATCCCCGAACAGATCCGCACCCGCATTGTCCACAACTTCGATGACAACAGGCTCATCGCCTTCGTTTATAAAGTTAAAGCTGAGATTTGCCTGACTGGTATCACCATCGCCATCTGTAAGCGTGTATTTAAAGGTATGAATAACCCCCGCTGGAACGCCAGCGGCCGCCTCCAGACGATATTCACCGTCCTTGTCGATACTCAGCATACTGCCATCGGCCAGATCAATTTCCAGTGGATCGCCATTGGCCGGAATATCAAACAGGACCGAAAATTGCCCATCGGAAATTTCGTCAATTGTGGCGCCGCTCTCTTCATAAGCAGCCGCCAGCTCTGAACCGGTTACATTAAAACTGATATGCGTTGTTGTCGCCCCATCGGCCCCCAGCTTATCAACAATTCCATTGCTCACCACGTTGCCTTCGGCCACTTCCGGAATGGTACTTACCAGTGAGGCGTCCAGATCATTTGCATCATCAATGATCAACGCGCTGTCACCTGAATTTTCAACTCTGTCCAGTTGGGTCGTATCCAGATTGTCGCCAACACCAACAGCAACAACCTCGATGCCGTTTTCATCCACAAAATTCTGCCAAGGATTTTGCAAATTGCCATCCAAGGGGACCTGATTGGATACTGGATAAGGGGCCCCGTCCGACACGAAATAAACCGTACTTTGATATCCGTCCAAATCCGGATTTGCCAACTGCTCCGTCAGCACGCCTTGTGCGCCGTTTTCATCATTTGCAAGCGCTGCCGCGTAATTTGTAAAGCCGCTTGGGGTCAGATTAGAGGGATCATTGATAAAGGCCTGCGCCTCTTCGATAGATGTGCCGCTAAAGACCAGTTCAGAATTTGTCGCAAAGTCGATAATGGTGATGTTGAAAGCTGATCCCACTTCCCCGTAACTGGCGAGCAGGTTTCCAATCGCCCCTTTGAGAACTTCCATCCGGGTCTGAGTTCCGTCATCCCCTTCAACTTCATCAGCCATGGAAGAAGAAGTATCCAGAACAAACACCAAATTAAAGTTCGGCTCAGGGACCGTAACGATATTTTCCACATCGTCTGAGGACACCGGGATATCATCGATCACAGAGAAGGAGAAAGAGCCGGTATCAACGCTGCCGTCCTGATCTTCGATCGTGATGCCAATATCAAAACTCACGGCATCTGCGCCAGCGCCGTCATGATCAATAACGTCATGCAATGTCACGTCGTAGCTATAATTGTCACCATTGCCGTTGGGCGCAAAATTCAAAGTGAACACCGCTCTGGGCGAACCTTCATCGGGGATAGCAACAGCCGTTAGTTGCTGGGTCACCCCATCATCAAGCGTTTGCAGATTATATTCGACGAAATCACCCTGCGAGGTAATGGCTGGCAGACCGCCGATATCCAGCGATACCGTGCCCGGACCATCGCCTTCAAAAGAAATCGGCACCTCTGCGCCTGATGTCAGACTATCTTTCGTATCATCACTACCGCCCGGCAGATCATTCTCGTTCACAGATACATGTGCCACTGTTCCCAGAACTGGTGCATGGCTGTCACCCACGGTGATGGACAATGTGGCAATGCTGTAATCCCCATCGGCATCTTCAAGCCGATAGGTGAAATTATCAGTTAGCGCTTCGCTGTTATCCAAACCATCATTTGCGGTATAAGAATAGCTTCCGTCGGCACTGATCGTCAGCACGCCATACTGGCCATTGACCGTAATCGTGCCGCTATCGCCCGGATATTGTGGGCTTGGTGTACCGTACAAAGACGTCGCCTGCGAGATTGACGTGGCATCCGCACCCAGATTATCAGCCGTACCATCGGTATCGTTCGCATCGCCGCCCTCTTCAACACCTGTCAGAAGGTTACCGGTTGCGGTTCCCCCTTCAAGCACTGAATCCTGTTCTGAATTGGCAACCGGATTTTCGCTATCATCGGCAACGGCAATGTCCACCGTTCCACTGATTGCAGAACCGTTACTGTCAACAACGTCAAAACCGAAGCGCAAGGATAATTGATCCGTAGTTTCGCCATTGACCAAATGATCCATCGGACCGGTCAAATTGAAATCATATGTCCCGTCGGCATTGAGCGTGGCCGTAAAAATCTGCTGATCCCCAGCCATGCCGACAAGGGTTGATGTTCCAGCGCCACTTAAAACTACAGGCACGCCATTACTGGTCAGTGCCAAAGCGTCATAATCAGATTGATCTGCAGAGAATACCAGCGTTTCAATACTGCCCGAGCCACCGGAAATACCAAGTGACAAACCTGTGTCGGCATCTGGCAAAGTATCTTCGGACACGGAACCCGCATCGACTTCTGTTACAAGAACAGCCGTCTCGTCATCTTCAACCGTAAAGGTAAGCGAACCGCTTGCTTCATCTGCCACAGCATTAGAGCTGGCGCCCACAATATTGACGGTCAGTCCCTGATCGCCCTGATACTGATCATCATCCAGAAGCGGAATTTCAATCACAATTTCAGAGCCTGCAGGTAATCCTGTTTCCCCGCCAGAGAAATAAGCAGAAAGCACCTCTCCATCCGGGAGGCCTGTGCGATCGACCGCATCACCCGTCACCGTATAGTCCACGCGCACTTCAACGCCCGGCCCAACAGCCTTGTCCAAAACGAACTTGAATTGAACAACACCTTCGCTTTCATTCACAGTAACGCCAGAACCCTCCGGCTCCTCAGCCGCAATAGAAAAGGCCGCGAGAGATGGAACGGGATCAACATCAACCGGCTTAATGGAAATCACGCCAATATCATCATCTTCGATCACAATAATCGCTGATGACGCCAGCGGGTCGATATTTGCGTTAATCGCACCCGTCAACTGAACAACAAAAAATTCTGTATTTTCAATAACATCGTCATCGACGAGTGTAACCGAGAAACTATTGACCGTTTGCCCCGGGAGCAAGGTCAGAACGCCGCCACCTTCGTCGATAAAGTCGACATCACCGGGCAATCCGTTATCAATCCCAGTTGCCGTCCCTGGGATGATTTCATAAAAAATCGTAATTGTTTCCGTCGAAGGGTTATCCAGAATAACTTCAATATTAAAAGCACTCACCTGATTGGTTTCAGGATCCGTAATGCTAATAACCCGGACTTCCGCATCGGGTGATCCCAGATCACGGAAAGGATCAATCAAGTTTCTAAGCTCATCTTCAGTCAGATCAGTTGCGGCCAGCAAATCCGATAACCCAAGCGCACCGGCAAGCCCCAGACCACCTTCAAGCTGCAGAAATTCCGGTTGCTGGAACCCCGCGCCTCCGCCGCTACTGCTGCCGCCCGAGGGGCCACCAGCTTCGGGATTTATTTTACTTGGATCAAAGTCATCGTCATCTTCATTCTGACCCCATTCAGGATTGATCAGCTTCAACACTCTGCCGTAAGCGTCAATCAACTGCTCTTCAGCCAAGACAAATGGCTTGCTTGGCGGGATTGAAAAACTGGTCACAATGACCGATTGCTGAGCAACGCTCAGAAGTTCTGAACCGCCTTCGTTGGCGACAACAATTGCGCCTGAAAACAAGGTAAACAGAGACTCTTCGCCCAGTTGAGCAATTTTACCAGACCAGGCTGTTCCGCGAATACCGATTGTTCCTACGGGCGTTTTAATACTCACGCTATCGTGGTTGTCTTTGGCTATATTTCCGCTGACGAAAGAGAACACACCTTGCAGCAGGGAAATACCCATGCCATTGCTGGCGGTATCTTCAACATTGTAAATCAGGTCATCAAGGACAGCCCGGCCACCGGGACCCATTGAGAATTTTGTATCGTCAATGAAGATAATATCAAACTGACCATCACTTCCCGTTTCCAGAATGTCGCCCTTGTAGACAAAGGTTCCATCACTGGCATTTTCGGAAGTTCCATCCGCATGCTTGATGACGACTTCACCGGAGGCACCGGAAATCTGCCCAATTGGGCTAACATCTGTCTGTGAAGAAGCGCTTTGGGCAACGGGGCCGGGACCGGCCAAACGAGAAACCACATCTGCTGTTATTTTTGCGCCGCCTTCGGTTAGCAGGTCCGCGCCGGGATAGGTTGAGAAATAATCATGAACAATACTGAAATCACCGTTATCCCCTTGGATGTGAAGATCAACCCCATCGCGTGAAAAATCCGCAACGAGTGGCTTGAGCTCGCCGCCAAGCTGGATCGCCTGATTTCCATTTGCCGTGTATTCTTCCAATAGAACACCAGCAGATTCATTCGTCTCAGAGCCCATGAGAAAACTCATTTACTTCTCCATCCACCAGTCATTGTAAAGCCCGGGACGAACCCAGAAAGCGAAGACGAACATAACAGTACATAACCAGTTCATTATACCCATAACACCAGCTCCCAGCCTCTCCTAAAAGCCCAGGGTCATATGCCTCATACAAAATACCGAATTTTGAGACAAATTTATCCTCTGCCAATTGGTTTTACTAACATAAAACCCGCAGAAATCATAACTTTCTTTAAAAAATCATATTTTTCGAATATTCGAACAAAAAAAGACTACTGGCGGATGTATCTTACACTTCTTCGTTTAAAATTTTATTAAATCAAGTATCATCGCCCCTTGATGGGGAAATTTTTCAGACATAACGCACTTAGCAAGCATCTGCGAATGCTAATGAATAAATTCGGCACTGGCCGGGTTTTGGCGCTCGCCATGTTATTACCGGCCCTCTACCTTCAGGTTCTGGACCCTTCATTTCTTGCTAATTTACGCAATAGTGTTTTTGACTATTATCAGCAATGGCAGCCCCGGGAAAACCTGCCAACACGGCCTGTTGCCGTTATTGATATTGATGAGAAAAGCCTGCTTCAGCTCGGCCAATGGCCCTGGCCGCGCAATTATCTGGCGGCAATGGTGCAAAACGCAACGCAAATGGGCGCTGTTGTCATCGGTTTTGATATGGTCTTTGCCGAGGAAGATCGCCTTTCCCCTGATAAAATGAGTGAAAGTGTTGCATCTTTGAGCCCCGAAACGCAGAAGGAGTTAAAGTCACTCCAGTCGTTCGATGCCATTTTTGCCAATCAGCTCAAACGCAGTAGAAGCGTTCTTGGAATTGCGGTAAACCCCAGCAAAACAGATGTCAATAATTTAGGTATCGAGCGGATAGCAACAATTGCAACGCTGGGCAATGACCCTAAACCCTTCCTCCGTAAATTTCCGGGATTAATTGGAAATATTACAACTCTGGATGAAGCCGCAATCGGCCGCGGCATGATTAGTCTTGATCAGGGTTTCGATGGGGTGGTGCGCCGCGTTCCGCTGGCCAATGTGGTGGGCGATAAAATTGTCCCGACCCTGGCGCTTGATATGCTGCGGGTCGCAACGGGCCGAAATGTGATTTCGCAGGCAACGGATTCCGGCCTTGTGGGATTCAAAGTTGCAGGCACGCTGGTTCCCACAGATAAATTTGGACGGATCTGGATTAAATATTCAGAATATGACCCGGATCAGTATATTTCGGCTGCGGACGTCATAACGGGAAAGGTTGATCCCTCCCGGCTGAACGGAAAGCTCCTGTTTGTAGGAACGTCCGCCACGGGCCTGAAAGATCTTCGCTCATCCCCGCTGCAATCCTCCCTGCCCGGGGTGGAAATGCATATGCAACTGCTTGAGAATATCCTCACTCAGAGCTATCTGTTTCGCCCTGACTATTTGGCGGTTCTGGAATGGACGGGAACAACCTTTACCGGCATAATTCTCATACTTCTGGTGCCCTTGGTCGGGGCCAGAATGACCATTGGCCTTCTAGGTTTAATTTCAAGTATTGCGGTTAGTTCCGCGCTGTATCTGTTCTCGGAATTTTCGCTACTTGTTGACGTGACCTACACGCTGTTCATTTCCCTGTTGCTGTATATCAACCTCGTGTATTTCAATTATTTATCGACTGAAAAAGAACGCACCCGAATTCGCACCGCGTTTTCTCATTATCTCTCGCCTGATCTGGTATCGCAACTCTCTGCCTCCCCCGATAGTCTTGTGCTCGGCGGCGAAGAAAAAGAGATGACATTCCTGTTTTGTGATGTCCGTGATTTTACCGGTATTTCCGAAACATTTAGGGATGATCCGCAAGGACTGACGCGTCTGATCAACCGTTTCCTGACCCCCATGACCGATGAGATTTTAAGCCATAACGGCACTATTGATAAGTATATGGGCGATTCCATCATGGCGTTCTGGAACGCCCCGCTGGATACACCAGATCATGAAAAACTGTCCGCTATTAGCGCCCTTGGCATGATCAAACGGCTCAAAACCCTGAACGAAACCATTCGGCAGGAAGCCGAGGCGGAAGAGCGCCCCTTTCGGGAGCTGCGAATTGGCATTGGCCTGAATACAGGCACTTGTATTGTGGGAAATCTGGGATCAGAACAACGCTTTGATTATTCGGTTCTGGGCGATCCGGTCAACCTCGCCTCTCGTCTTGAAGGGCAATCCAAAACCTATGGCGTGAGTATTGTGGTTGGAGAAGACACCGCCCAGAAAATTACAGAATTTGCCTTAATCGAGCTGGATTTCATTGCTGTGAAAGGCCGCACCACTGCGGTTAAGATTTATGGTTTGATGGGTGATCCCGATTTGGCCCGCAGTTCAGAATTTCAGGCAATGCAAAACGCGGCCCACGCCATGATTGAGCACTATCGCAATCAGGAATGGGATCAAGCGGAAAACTTTGCAAAAGAACTGAAGTCGCTGACACCGCAATTTGCTGTTCTAAGTGATTTATACCTTATGCGGATCAAAACATTTCAAGAGACACCGCCGCCCAGTCGTTGGGATGGTGTCTACCGGGCAACAAGTAAATAGATTTACCGTGTTGAGACAATTTTTATAAATATACCTGATTTTATAAATATACCTGATTTTGGGGCTGCGGGGATAAAATCATTTGGGGGGACCGGAAACGGTAAAATGTTTGGCTAAATTACTTTTTTTAGATTTGTATATTAATGTCAGCCTTGCACGGCTGCCCCTTCAATTTCGAAAACTGGGGGCAGAAGTCTACGGCCTTGGCATGCCCGGCGGTTTAATCTTGCAACCGGAGTGCCTGCAAAAACGGTATCATTTTCCCGGCAACTCCGTTGCAAATATCCGGTTTCAGCCTCTCGCCAGAAGGTTTACCGCCGTAATCAACGATTGCCGACCTGATTTTCTGATGACTAACGATGAAAAACTCATCAAAGCCCTGTTATATCTACGCGGTTATCTTAGAAATCTAGATCGCCCGCTCTCAGACCCCGAAGTTGCGGTTCTCGCCCTTCTTGATAAAAGTCTGGTTGCTGACGGCGCCTTATATCAGCGGCAAAATTCCTTGAAACTGGCGGCAGATGCTGGCTTTCCCATCCCCCGGTTTATTGAAGCAAAAAGCATCAAAGAGATCCAAGCCCATCTTAATAGCGCCCATAAACCCGGCTTCATCAAACTTAGTTTTGCCGCCGGCAGCTCCGGCGTTATTGAAGTGACCGAAAAAACAAACATTGAAATCGTCCAACAGAAGCTCAGCCGAGTTGGATATAATCTAAGCGATACGCAGGTTGCCATCCTGCAAGATAGAGCAGCGGGCGAAGAGTTGACGGTTAGTTTTGCCGCTTGGGAGGGGAAACTTCTGGGATATACTGTTGTTCGACCGCTTCAAAAAATGTTCCATAATGGTCCAAGCGCGGTAATCGAGAACCTGTACCGCCCGACTTGGCAAGCCCCACTTGAAAAATTAGTCGCCAGTTTGGGGTTGAACGGTTTTGGCGGCCTGGACGTATTTGAGTCTGACCACAAAGCGCTCCCTGAAGTTATTGAAGTGAATATGCGCTCTACCCACACAGTTCCAAGTTCAAAACTGCTGGGAAATGATCTGGTATCGCTCTTTTATCAGGCCCTTCATACCCCGGATGAGCTGCCCCGATCCATTGCCCATATGGATACAGGCAAAACAATTGCCATGTTCCCGGAAGCCATTATTGCAGACCCCGACAGTGATTTTTTAAAAACACTTCCTTTGGATATCAACTGGGAAGAAGAAGCTTTAAATACCTACCTGATGAAACAAGTTTACAAATTACGGAAACACCGCCGTTAGACAATTTACATTAACTTGCACTATCCTACCCTCTCGTCACTCAGGCAAATTGGAAGACCCCAATGCTTTTAAACAGCTTTAGTCAGATCGGTCGGCTGACCACAACGAATTCAACGGAATGGACCGATAGATCTGCCTTTCAAGACCATATAAATAATCGAGCGAAAACCATAAGTGCTTACGCACAAACAGGTGATCGCGTATTAATTGCACATGGCGGAAGTGCCGGATTTGTCGTTGATCTACTCGCTTGCTGGTCACTCGGAATTGCTGCAGCCTGCATCAACCCTGCCAGCACGGAAAATGAAAAAAAGAATCTGATTTCTTTTCTAAAGCCAGTGGCTGTTTTAACGGCACCGCAAAGCCCCCCTGAGGCGACTGAATTTGCGGATAAAAAATCAAAAAACATTCCAATATCACTGGATCTACCCGCCTTGTATTTGTTCACGTCAGGCACCACAGGCAACCCCAAAGGGGTCGAGCATAGCTTTCGGTCACTCCTTTCCCGTTTGACCCTGAACCAGATTTATATTGGCAAAGATCATTTACAAACCACCCTTTGCCCCCTGCCGACGCATTTTGGTCATGGTCTGATTGGTAACTTACTGACACCCCTACTTTGTGGGTGCGATGTCATTTTACTGGATGACAAATCACCTATGGGTCTTGCAAAACTTGGAAGCTTAATAGACGAATATAATGTCACTTTTCTCAGTTCGGTCCCTTCGTTCTGGAAACTTGCCTCTCGCCTGTCAAAGCCCCCAAAAAATGGCTCGCTCAAACGTGTCCATGTCGGATCCGCACCTTTATCGACCGAGCTTTGGAAATCTATTGCAAGCTGGTCTGGCACAGATGCTGTTTTCAACATGTATGGAATAACCGAAACCGCAAACTGGATCGGCGGCGTTTCGCTGACCGATGGGCTGGAAGTTGATGGTCGTATCGGAGAAGTCTGGGGCGGCTCTGCCATGGTAAAAAACCCCGAAAGCGGAGAAATTACAGCGATCGGTGAAGGAGAGTTGTTAATCCAAACACCATCTCTTATGAACGGATATTATAAACAGGAAGAGTTGAGTGCTGCCGTCCTTAAAGACGGCTGGTTCCACACTGGAGATATTGGCCTTATCACCCAAGAAGGGGATATCAGGATCACAGGGCGGCAAAAATCAGAGATCAACCGCGCCGGTATTAAAATTATACCAGAAGAAATTGATCTACTGCTGGAACGGCATGATGACGTTCTGGAGGTTTGTGTTTTTGGCATGGCCGACGACATCAGCGGCGAGCGTGTCGCAGCAGCGGTTGTTCGTAAAAAGGACAGCGCCATTACGCAGAAGGAACTGGCGGCATGGATGAAATCGTTGATCAAAGCCGAAGCCATTCCTGAAAGCTGGTTCTTTTTAGATGAAATCCCTAAAACGGACCGCGGCAAGATTAATCGCGATAACGTTAGAGCTGTCTGCCTCCAACAGGGAGCCGCAAAATGAAATGGGTATATGGGAGCCCGCTAACGCTCTCCACAGAGAACTATATTCTATCGTCAGTGGATCCGACCAACCTACCAGAGGAAATGGTCGGGTGGTATTCTGATCTGGACGTCATGCGATTTATGAACGATCCAATGAATTTGACACCTCCACAACTGGAAAAATATTACACATCCTACAATAACAAGAGCCGCTTTGCGCTGTTGATTACGGAACGCGCTACTGGACAAGCTATCGGTATCTTCAAAATATATATTGAGCATCCTGATCAACAGGGAATGACCAGTGTCCTTATCGGGAATAAGGATTATTGGGGAAAAGGCGTTGTATTGGAAGTAAGGGAGCGGGTTTTGGTATTCCTGTTTTCCGCCTTTCGGCTGAACAAAGTTTGTGGCTATGTCAGGGGGCGTAATTTTCCGGCATTATTCAATTATCAGAAACAACATTTCATTAAAGAAGGCGTGCGCAAACAACATGTCAAAAACAAAGAAGGTGGGTTTGACGATGTGGTTGAATTTGCCATGATGCGCGACGACTGGTTAAAGCGTAAAAACAATAACCCCGAAAAACGAGCCGATAAATGACTGAAACCAATCTTAACGCGGCAATCAATCTTCTCGCCCATATTCTGGAATGCCCCGCTGATACGTTGAGTGCTGAGGATACCATTGAAAACGTTGAAAAATGGGATAGTCTTAATCACATGCGCATGATTTTGCGCATCGAAGAGCAATACCAGATACAGGTTGAAACCGATGACGCCATGCAGCTTTTTACCGTCAAGGACATCGCAGATTATCTAGCGCGCATAGCAAAAAGCCCGGCATAACCGGGCTTTTTTTCTTAACTTTCTATCGACCTAATATTAGCCGGCCCGAACGCGGTGAAGGAAGCTTTCAACTTCCGTATCAAGTTCGCTCACTTCTTTTGCCAATGTGCTGGAAACGTTTCGCACCTGTTCAGCAGCGGAGCCAGTTGAGGCTGCGGCCTGACTGACAGAAGTAATATTTTCAGTGACTTCCTGCGTACTATCGGCCGCCTGCTGCACACTTCGGCTGATTTCGCCGGTGGCAGCGCCCTGCTCTTCCACAGCCGAGGCAATACTCGCTGCGATTTCATGAATGGAGGAAATCGTTGACGAAATACCGCCAATTGCATCCACCGCCCCGTTTGTCTCTTCCTGCACAGCTTTAATCTGCGCCGAAATCTCTTCGGTTGCGCGCGCGGTCTGCGTTGCCAGGTTTTTCACTTCGCTGGCGACAACGGCGAAGCCCTTACCGGCATCACCTGCACGGGCAGCTTCAATGGTTGCGTTCAAGGCAAGCAAATTGGTTTGCCCAGCGATATCGTTAATCAACCCAACGACATCGCCAATTTTCGCTGCGGCCTCACTGAGGCTTGTTACCATGTCGTTGGTCCGGCTGGCTTCGGTCACCGCGTCACTGGCGATGGATGCCGCTTTGCCAACCTGACGGCTGATTTCACTGATTGAAGACGTGAGCTCTTCGGCGGCGGATGCCACAGAGTTCACACTGTTACTGGCGATTTCAGATGCACTGGACACCGCATCAGAGCGTGAACTGGTTTCATTTGCCGTTTGAGCCATCGTCTCGGAGCTGGCCGTCATTTGCGTTGTGGCAGCCGCGAAGCTTTGCATCAGATGTTTAACGCTGCCTTCGAAGTCATCAGCAAGCTGCGCCATTTCCAGACGTTTCTGCTTTTCAGCCTCCCGCTCAGCAACTTCCCGTTCATTCTGTGCCCGCTTTTCAGCCTCAGCCGCTTCACGTTCAGACTTCAGTCGCTGCTCTTCCCGAAGACGGCGATCTTCTTCAGCCTGTGCTCGCAAAGCCTCCGCTTCTTTCGCATTATCACGGAAGCCAACAAGCGCAACAGCCATCTCGGTGATTTCATCAGATCCAGCAGTTGCAACGTCTTTAGTTAGATCTCCACTAGCGATTTCCCGCATATCGACCACGAGACGATTGAGCCGCCGCATGAGATTGCGTCCCACATAGAGCCATGCGATCAGAACCGCTGTCACCAAACTGATAATTGAGATTGCCCCAAGCTGAAGTTTACCTAACTCAATGCTGGAAGCTGCTTCGTCAATTTGTGCATCTGAATTCTGCTTGATTGACTCAACAACCAGACTGATACTGACAGACATATCGGTTGCGGTTTCAGTCACGTTTGAAATGGCTATATTCGCCTTCTCCATGACATCCATGTAGGCCCGGCGCATTGGGAAAAGTCCCATTGCTTCACTTGTCGCCAGCTCAAGCATAAACAGCGAATTCTCAACCAATGAGGCTTTACCCTCAAAATCGGGTAATAGCCCCGCCATCCGCAAGCGCGCGCCGCGCTGCGTGAATGCTTTTTCAATCTCGCGGTAGGCATTCATGTTATCGACAGACACCATGCGCTGGATCAGACCCGCGCTAATATTAATGTTGCTTTGTAAATTGAGGGCCTTCGTTAGGGTATCAACTTCATTTTCAACAAGCGCGACGACCCCTTTTTGAATTCTGGCAAGATCTTCTTCATATTCAAGTCCGGCGGCATCAACACTTATAATTTGTTCCCGGCGTTCAATAAAGGGTTGGAGTACTTTATCAATTTCGAATAACCGCTGCCCGACGGCCATATCAACGTTGTGAGAACTTTCTGTCAGATCAATGCGCTTTAACATCAATTCGTTCAATGTCGCGATACCTGTTTTCAGCTCCGAAACCTGTTTCTGCAATTCCGCAATAAGGTCGCCATTTATATCCAGCTTATGAAGCTCTGACACACTTGCGTTCAGTTCCGACAAATATCTTTCGGCAGTTAACCCCTGCATGCCGACTTCGTGTTTTTCTACTGCTTTGAGCATGTTGGGAGCTACTGCAGCAACCGATTTGGCATTTTCCGAAAGCTTTTGAGCCAGCGTTAGTGATTTAATAGAGGAATTGGTTGTCTGCGTCAGCGTATTGCCCAAACTATTAAACAGCGCCCAGCCAATCGTGCCCGACACCAGCGTCAACAGTGCGATCAGACCAAAGGCGGCATAGAGCTTCGCCTTGATACCATATCGCGATTTAGATGAGGATTTTTCAGATAACAAGTCTTTGGACTTGGAAACATTCTCAGTCGTTTTTCTTTTCAAAAACGAAGGTATTGCGGATAACATTCGGACCCCCAGTATACATACTAATTTACTAAACAAGTAACTAAACAATTACTACTATGGGGTGAAATTATCGGATAATTATTACCAATTGGTTCACAAACTGTTTGAAAGTAAACAAAATAAGAAAACCCGGCATTTCGCCGGGTTTTCCTCATCGTTTGAAGTGTTTAGTAAGATACTGGCTTAATCAATTTCCATTTAGAGCCTTGGACCTGATATAGCTTTGCACTATTACGCGCATCTGGTCCTAAATGATCTTCTTCGCTAAATGCGATTGGGGCACTATCGAAAATAGTGTCATAGGATTTAATAGACTCGATTGCTTTAGCGGCCTTTTCAGCAGTTAAATCTCTGCCTGCTTTCTCAAGGGCGACACCAAATACATGCATCAGATCATATCCAGCGATCGATTGCAGAACTGCCGTTTTATCAAAGCGAGCTTTATAGGCATCCATCCATTTTTGAACTGCTGGTGTTGCATCTTCATAATAAGGAATAGACGTCTGACCTGTCCCATAAAGGCCTTCGGTCAAGCCTTTGGCCAAAATCACATTTTCAGGAACATAGCCTGCGGAACTCACGACAAAGATAGGGTCATAGCCAATTTTCTTAGCTGTTGCCATACCACCAATAGTCTCGCCGATAATTGTGCCCAGACAAACCAGCTCTGCACCGCCGGATTTCAGTTTAGCAATTTGCGAGGAAAAGTCTTTTGCTCCCCGTTTAAAGTTGGTTTTAATGACTTCTGGCAATCCCATTGCTTTGGCTTGCTCTTCGCAGCCGGTTAGAATGTTCTTACCAAAGTCATCATCCTGATACATGACACCGATTTGTTTAACGCCTTTTTCTTCGACGAAATATTTAACCGACGCGCGCATTTGATCTGCATATGGGGTGAACATTGCAAACTTCAGAGGATGATGAGGTTCATACATCTCTGTCGCAGCGGTAACCGGGAAAAGGTTCAAAACGCCGCTTTTCAGTGCCCGCGGCATTGTCACCATGTTCGGCGGCGTCCCCAAAGCCCCCAACAACGCAAAAACCTTATCTTTTTTCAGGAGTTTATCACCGGCCTGCGCCGCTTTATTCTGCTGATAGGCTGAATCTTCAACGATCAATTCCAGCATACGGCCATGAATACCGCCTTTGGCATTAATCTCTTCAACTGCCATCCGCATGCCGTTGGCAACGGGAACACCCCAAAGCGCAACTGGACCAGAAAGGGGTTGATGCGATCCCAACACGATTTTGTCGTCAGACACGCCTTGCGTTGCCTGAGCGTAACTGCCGGCAGTCAAAGTAGCTGCAACCGCAGCGACCATAGACAGTCCATACCGGACAAATGTTCTCCTTTTCATACTCTTCCTCCCATTAAATATTAATCTTATTAAATATAAAATATTATACTTGGTCGTTTACAGGCAAGCCCCGATTGCGGCTTTAATACATGGTGTTAATCAGGGCAGCGTACTTCTGATTCACAAAGGACCGCTTGAGCTTCATCGTCGGCGTTAGCTCATCGTCTTCTGCCGTCAGGATTTCTTCAATCAGGCGGAATTTCTTGATGGTTTCCACCTGCGCAAAATTCTTATTCACCTTTTCAATTTCTTCCCAAATCAGGGTTTCAACTTCTGCTGCGCGGCAAAGGCTTTGGAAATTGGTGAAAGGAACATCACGATCCTGAGCAAATTTTTCGACATTTTCCTGATCAATCATAACCAGGCAGGTCAAATACTTGCGTTTATCCCCAATCACCACGGCATCGGAGACGTAGGGGCTAAATTTGATCTGATTTTCAATTTCAGACGGTGTAATATTTTTGCCGCCCGCCGTGATAATGATGTCTTTCATCCGGTCAGTAATTTTAACAAAACCTTCGTTGTCCACATACCCGACATCTCCCGTGTGGAGCCAGCCATCCACAACGGTTTCCGCTGTTTTTTCGGGCTGATTCAAATATCCCATAAAGATATGGGGACCTTTGAGCAAAATCTCTCCAGCCTCCGAGATGGCAACCTCTGTATTGGGAACAGCTGCACCGACACTCCCCAACTTGAATTTGTTGTCCAGGTTAGAAGTCGCAAGACCAACATTCTCTGTTTGTCCATAGACCTCATACATATCCAGGCCCAATGATAAAAACCATTTGATCAGATCCGGCGAAATTGGAGCCGCCCCTGAGCCAAGATAATGAGCCCGATCAAGCCCAAGGAAGCGTTTGATATTCTTCAGAACAAGATAATCTGCAATTTTAAATTTAAAATTGAGCCATCCTCCCGGATCGCGACCTTCGAGCTTGCAATCGGCAAGCTGACTACCGACCCCAATGGCCAGTTTATAGGCCAGCTTTTGCAAACCTGTGGCATCGCTCAGTTGCAAGGTAATCGCCGAGTAAAATTTTTCCCAAATCCGGGGCACCGCAAAGAAAATCGTTGGAGATACCTCCCTGATATTTTCCGGAACTGTATCCGGTCCCTCTACGAAGTTTACAATTGTCCCTGCATAAAGTGGCAAAAAGATGGTGAAGGATCGCTCCGCAATATGACATAGCGGCAGGAAAGAGAGTTGTTCATCCTCTGGACCGAACCCAATAATCGGGGTCAGGTTGGAGATTTGAAACATCAAATTCCGGTGCGAAATCATCGCGCCCTTTGGCGGTCCTGTTGTGCCAGAGGTATAGATCAAAATAGCCAGATCATTCGGTTGCGACTGCTTGATTGCATCTTCCCAAAAATCAGGATGCGCCTTGTGATAAGCCTCTCCGATTTCATAGAGCTCATCGATGCTGATGACCATATCATCATCGAAATCCCGCAGCCCTTCCATATCCAGAACAATGATTTTACGTAAATCCGGTAAATCACCCCGAACTTCAAGGACCTTGTCCAACTGCTCTTCATTTTCAGCGACGAAATATTTGGTTTCCGAGTCCAAACATAAATATTTTACCTGCTTGGCACTGTCCGTGGTGTAGACGCCGTTACTAATACCTCCAACGCCCAAAATGCCCATATCAAAGAATAGCCATTCCGGATTGTTATCGCTAAGGATTGAAACAGTTTCCCCGCGCTGCATCCCAAGTGCGACCAATCCAAGTCCGATGGCCCGCGCCTTATCTCCATATTCTTTCCATGTGATAGGGTTCCAGATGCCAAACTCTTTTTCGCGCAAGGCAATTTTTTGATCGAACTGCTTGACCCGCTGCCAGAACAGTTTCGTGGTCGTGTCCGCACCGTCGATTACGGTCGGTGGATAAACTATTGCGTTCATCTCTTATTCTCCCTCATGATCCGTTAGCGCCAGGTTTTGCGTTTTTTCCAACGCCGTTTTCCCCGGACACCGTGATCCTGCATCCCCAGGTAAAATTCCTGAATGTCATCTTTTTGCAGCAGATTGGCTGTTGTATCTTCCATAACGATACGACCGACCTCCAGCACATAGCCAAAGTCTGCAGTGTGAAGTGCGATATTTGCATTTTGCTCCACCAGCAGCATGGTCATGCCCTGCTCAACATTAAGGCGCTTGATAATGGCAAAAATCTCTTTCACCAGAAGCGGACTCAGTCCCAGACTGGGTTCATCCAGCAGCATGACTTTAGGCCGTGCCATCAATGCCCGGCTGATCGACAGCATTTGCTGCTCACCGCCTGACAACTGACCTGCTGGCTGATCGCCGCGCTCTTTCAGGATCGGGAAATACGTGTGAACCAGTTCAATATCTTTAGCGATCCCATCCTTGTCAGAGCGGGTATATGCCCCCATCAAAAGATTGTCTTTAACGCTTAGGAACGGAAAAACCTCACGGCCTTCGGGAACATGGCTAAGCCCTTGCCGCATGACCCAGTCAGGATCATTCTTCTGAATTTCCTGACCGTCAAACGTCACGCTACCCTTTTGCGGGTCCATAACACCGCTGATGGTTTTGAGGATTGTTGTCTTGCCAGCACCATTTGCGCCGAGCACAGTCACAATTTTCCCCTCTTCCACATCAAGGGACACCCCGCGGATGGCCATGATGGGACCATAATAAGTCTCGATATTGCGGACTTTCAAGATTGCTTCACTCATCTCACCCTCCCAGATACGCTTTGATCACTTCAGGATCACTTTGCACTTCACTGGGACTGCCAAACGCAAGCATACGTCCGTAATTCAGCACCAACACCCGATCAGAGACTTCAGAAACCAGCCCCATATCATGTTCAACCATCAGCACCGTGATACCGAGGTCCTTTTTGATGTCTTCAATCCAGAAGGCCATATCCTGCGTCTCTTCAACATTGAGCCCAGATGAGGGTTCATCGAGCAGGATCAATTTGGGTTCTGTGCAAAGTGCACGGGCAAGTTCTACAACTTTTCGAACCCCATAGGGCAGGTTCATGATCATGCTTTCCCGGTAATGTTGCAGGTCAAGAAAATCAATGATTTCCTCTACCTTTTCCCGGTGCGCCAATTCTGCTTTTCGAACAGAAGGGAAAAACAATCCTTCTTTCAAAATGGATCTTTTTGTATGGCAATGACGGCCAACAAGAAGGTTTTGCAAAACGCTTGCATGCTCAAACAATTCAATATTTTGAAAGGTTCGCGCGATGCCAAGTCCCGCAATATCATGCGGAGGTGTTGTCGTGATATCCTGACCATCAAACGTCATTTTGCCTTCGGTTGAATCGTAGATCCGGCTAATGAGATTGAAGATCGTCGTTTTACCGGCTCCATTAGGACCAATAATGGTAAAACACTCCCCCTTCTGGATGTCGAAATTCACGCCATCCACTGCTTTCACGCCACCAAAGTTAATGGCCAGATTTTCTGCGGTAAACAGGGTCATTTCAACCTCTCTGATTTCATATAGGATTTCTGACGCTTAAATGTCGCTTTCTTGTAAAGTGGGAACATCTGGAAATAGAGCTTCACTTTTAGCCAGCGGCCATAAATACCCAAGGGTTCAAAGATGACGAAGAAGACCAGGATCAAGCCAAAAATTAAGGGCTCAATACCAGGTGTTTCCGCAATTTCGGTCGGTAAATAGTCTTTCAGGATTGCAAGTCCCTGCGGCAACGCCAAGACAAACATCGCCCCGAAAATAGCGCCGTGAATGGAGCCAAGCCCCCCAACGACCACCAGCACCAACAGTTCCAGCGATTGCAAAACCGTAAAGCTTTCCGGTGACAGGAAGCCCAGTTTATGGGCAAACAATGCCCCTGCAAGTCCTGTAATTCCCGCGCTCAGCGCAAAGGCGATTGTCTTGGTTTGCGCCAGATTAACGCCCATGCTTTGTGCTGAAATTTCCGAGTCGCGAACTGCCATCATGGCCCGCCCGGTTGGTGAGCGCAGCAAGTTTAGCGAAAACAGAATTACAGCAATCAACACGCCAAGACAAAGGAAGTAGAAAGGCGTTCCGTCCGTTAGCGTCACGTCGCCAATTTCAATATATTCCACCAGCAGGCCCGTATAGCCATTTGTCACACTTTCCCAACGAGAGAGCACTTCTTCGATGATGATGGCAAAGGCAAAGGTCGCGATTGCGAGATAAATTCCGGTTAAACGCAACGCCGGGATACCAATGGCGATCCCCGCGATTGCCGCCAGAATGCCCGCCATCGGGAAGGAAATAAAGAAAGAGAAGACAATCGGCTCTTCCATGAAAGGCAGACTAAGGCCATTTCCCGTCAGAACAGCTTCGGTATAGGCGCCGATGCCAAAAAAGGCGGCATGTCCCAGACTGACAAGACCGGTATAGCCCGCCAGCAACATCAGGCCGACACCAGCAATTGCCATAATGTAGAGCTGTGTCATTTGGCCGACATAGTATGAGTCGAGGATAAGCGGCACCGCCAGAGCGAATAGGATCAGCGCCCCGTAAGACCAGTAATAACCCGAATGCTTGGCAAGGTTAATGTCTTGATTATAGTCAGTTTTAAATAGAAAACGCATGATTACACCCTCTTCCCTGTTTTCTGACCGAACAGGCCCTGAGGTCTAACAACCAGGACAATCAGCAACACAACATAAGCCGCAACATTCTTAAAGCCGGGCGGAAGGTAGAAACCGGCAAGTGTTTCAATAATGCCAATGATCACACCGCCAACTACGGCACCGGGAATTGATCCAAAGCCGCCCAAGACAGCTGCCGGGAAGGCTTTCAGCCCAATGAACCCCATGCTGGTGTCGATCAGGGTCGTGGGTGCGAGCAAAATACCCGCCGCCGCTGCAACAGCCGCACTAATTCCCCAAATCATTGAGAATACGGACTTCACCGGAATTCCCATATAATAGGACGCCAATTGGTTCTGTGACGCAGCCTGCATAGCCAGTCCCAGTTTGGTATAGGTGAAAAAGCCATAGAGGATGGCACAAAACAGGATGGTCGCGACAATAACGGAAAGGTCCGTTTGAGCAATCACCAGGCTTCCCATAGATTCAGGAAGTAGTGACATTCCCTCACTGGAAAACGGCGTTGAAATCGCATAGGTTTCCGTCCCCCAGCCGGGCATCATGCTGGCAGCACTGCGTGCAATATACCCAAATCCGATGGTGACCATGACAATGGCAAACTGCGGTTGCCCCAGTACCGGCCGCAATATAACGCGGTCAATCATGTTACCCATCACGAACATACAGGCAATGGCCGCTGCGGCGCCAACCCAGTAGTTCCAACCCAAAATTGAAATGAATGTATAGGCAAGAAAAGCCCCGAGCATCATAAGCTCACCTTGGGCAAAATTCACTACCTCTGTTGCTTTATAGATCAATACAAAACCGAGTGCGACAAGTGCATAAATACACCCGATAGACACTCCGCCGATGACCAACTGTAAAAATTCTAACAGAACGGCCTCCCCTTTTTGTCCGACAGTTTTTTTTAATTTGTTCAGACTCCCTTATTTTCGGACATAGGCAGCCTGTAAAATAAATATAGGCAGTGTTTTATTAGAGCGTCAACAGTATTTATAAATTCAAAAATTCAACTTTTGTTCGCATATGCACAATTTTTAAGAATAGTTAGTTCAAAAATATTATATATTGAAAATTTATACTAATGAATGAGTATTAATATTGTTGACAGTTAGAATTTTTACATAATTTTTTGATTTTTTATAAAATATACAATTTCTTTACTTTAATCTATAAACAACAAAAACAAAATAAAGACTACCATTATTTAATAAGTTCTACTTTTAGGACTATCTAAATTACTGAATTTTCGTAGGAATTTCTAAAATCGTCTTAAACTTATCTGAGCACAATTTTTAAAAGTCACACCTGTACATACAAACGTTTGTTTTGGAATGTGCGTTCCGACACTTACATAAACAAACGTTTGATGTTAGATTCTCATAAAACGTGTCTCTAGACAGCCCAAAAACAACAGGAAAATCAATGGCAGCGTCACTTCAATTTAACAAAGAACTGGAATTTGAGTATGGGACCGCCAGTGAGCTATCCCCGCTAATTCGCCGGGTAATCGCTAAAAACCCAAGCGCGTTCACACTCCACGGCACCGGAACTTATATCATTGGACGCGGTGAGGTTGCTGTTATTGATCCCGGCCCTGTAGATGCAGACCATATTGACGCTATTTTATCAGCGACAAAAGACGAGACGATCAGCCATATCCTCATTACCCATACCCATATGGATCATTCTCCTGGCGCCGCGCTGCTTCAGGAAAAAACCGGCGCTAAAACCTATGGGTTTGGACCTCATGGAAGCGGTAAACCCGGGCTCGACCCAGAAGAAGGGGGGGATATGAATTTCACCCCCGACGTGACTGTGGGCGACGGCGAAGTGATTGAAGGCGCAGGCTGGTCCGTTAAAGCCATCCACACACCGGGCCATCTATCCAATCATCTCTGCTTTGAACTAAGAGAAGAAAAAACCCTGTTTTCGGGCGATCATGTCATGGGCTGGTCAACCTCGATTGTATCACCGCCGGATGGCGATATGACCCAATATCTTGCCAGCCTTGAAAAGCTGCTTGATTATGATCACCACACCTACTGGCCGACTCACGGCCCGGCGATCACAGACCCCAAACCCTTTGTAAAAGGGCTCATTGCCCATCGCCACGGTCGGATGGATCAGATCCGAACCTGCCTGAAAGAAGGCGCCATGGACATTCCGACTATGGTGAAAAAGATGTATACGGATGTGCCTGAATATCTGCACCCCGCTGCCGCAAGGTCAGTATATTCTCACATTATTATGATGGTGGAGAACGGCGAAGTGGCAACCGATGGCGGGATCGAAGTGACCTCAACCTATCGGCTAAGGTAGCACCAATCGGGGAAGGCCTGCCTTCCCCGGTTCGCGGTCCTAATCCCGGAAATTAACATATTGCAGGGGCATATCCGTGTCCTGCTCTTTACAAAAAGCGATCACTTCCTGAAGTTCATCACGCTTTTTGCCCGTAACCCGAAGCTCATCCCCCTGAATGGCGACCTGAACCTTGATTTTACTGCCTTTAATCAGCTTCACTAGTTTCTTGGCCAGCTCTTTATCAAGACCTTCGCGCACGATGACCTGTTGACGGACGCTCTGCCCCGCTGCTTTTTCCGGCTCTTTATAGTCGAGCACAGAAGCATCTACATTTCGGCGCGTCAAATGACCCTGCAGCAATTCGTGCATCTGCCGTAATTTCAAATCATCATCTGCATAAATTGTCAGCACGCTATCGGCCATTTCAATTTTACAATGGCTGCCTTTAAAATCGTAACGGGTTTCAATTTCCCGGGTCACGTTGTTCAGTGCATTTCCAACTTCGTTCAGGTCTGTTTTGGATACAATATCAAATGAAGGCATCTCTATCTCCTTAAACAAGCTGCTCTTTTGTTTTACAGAATTTAATGGTTGGCCAGTCTTTTTCCGCTCGCTCTAAATGCCAGGCATTGCGTGCAAGGAAAACAGGCGCATCGTCGTGATCTTCAGCTAATGAAGCCTGATTGGCGTCGGTAAACTTCTTCAGTTCATTGTGGTCATCCTGCTCCACCCAGCGCGCTGTATAAAGCTCGGTCGGTTCGAAATTGACCGGGATATCATATTCAGTGCGAATACGATCGGCCAGAACTTCAAACTGCAACGCGCCGACCACACCAACAACCCAATCCGACCCCATTCGGGTTTTAAAGGCGCGCGCGGCGCCCTCCTCGGCAATTTGCGTCAGTGCCCGGCCCAAATGCTTGGCCCGCATTGGATCGACAGGACGAACCTTTTGCAGAAGTTCTGGCGCAAAGCTTGGAATTCCAGTGAAGCGAATTTCTTCGCCCTCGGTCAAAGCATCCCCAATGCGCAAGTTGCCATGGTTGGGCAGGCCAATAATATCCCCCGGCCAAGCCTCTTCCGCCAGTTCGCGGTCCTGCGCCAAAAACAGCACAGGATTATGGATGGCCAACGTTTTGCCAGAACGGACATGTTTTAGCTTGGCGCCCCGTTTGAAATGACCGGACACAAGGCGCATAAAAGCAATACGGTCCCGATGCTTGGGATCCATATTCGCCTGAATTTTAAAGATAAATCCTGTGACCTTTTTCTCTGTCGGCACAATTTCACGTGCCGTCGTCGGGGCAGAGCGCGGTTGCGGTGCCATCAACGTCAAGCCGTTCAGCAAGGTTTCAACCCCGAAATTATTAATCGCGCTACCAAAATAGACCGGAGTTAAAGTGCCCTCCAGGAAAGCCTGCTGATCAAATTCAGGGCATAGTTCGCGGATCATCTCCACGTCCTCACGCAGTTTTGACACGTAATCTGCTGGGAGCAACTCATCCAGTTTTGGATCATCAATACCATTGCAGACAATGCCTTCGTCCAGATGGTTGTTTTTATCCTTGCTCACCAAAACCAGACGATCATTGAAGAGGTCGTAACAGCCTTTGAAATTCCGTCCCATGCCGATGGGCCAGCTTGCCGGCACAACGTCGAGCGCCAGTGTCTGCTCAACATCATCCAGCAGCTCAAATGGATCCAGCGCCTCACGGTCAAATTTGTTAATGAAGGTCACAATCGGCATATCGCGCAGGCGGCAAACTTCAAACAGTTTGCGGGTCTGGCTTTCAATACCTTTCGCGCCGTCGAGCACCATTACCGCGCTATCCACCGCGGTCAAAGTCCGATAGGTATCTTCACTAAAATCTTCATGGCCCGGTGTATCGAGCAGATTAAAGGTCTTGCCCTGATAATCAAACGTCATCACGGACGAAGCCACGGAAATGCCGCGTTCACGCTCCACTTTCATCCAGTCAGAACGCGCCCGGCGCTGCTCACCGCGTGTCTTAACCGCACCGGCAAGCTGAATGGCACCGCCAAATAACAACAGCTTCTCGGTCAGGGTTGTTTTACCCGCATCCGGATGGGCAATGATGGCGAATGTCCGCCGATTTGATACACGTTCTTCCAGTATACTCATGATTTTATCCGAACTACAGCACAGGTTGCAGCTCTATTAGTGAAGGCCCGTCGACAACAAGCCCTAAGATTAAGTGCTGAACATGTAACTTTATTGGGGAAAGACTTCAATCTTTTTCAATATTTCTAAAGCCGCTTTTCCATAAGGCACCAATGATCGCCAACAAAATGCGATCCCATTGGGATGGCCTCTTTGCGTTGAATGATATTATATCCGCTGGCCTCATATAACCGGATAGCACCTGCTTTACTGCCCAGAACAATCAGATTTATGATCGGGACATTCGCTCCGCCGGCCTGCTGATCGACTTCCTGCAGAAAACGCGAAGCAATCCCCTGCCCCTGATATTGTTCAAAAGTTGCCAAAAAATTCACATACCAGTTCCCTGCGCAGGATCGCTCCATCTGTTGAATGGGAATGGCAAACGGCGGCCAATCGCTGCTTTCTTCTGCAAGGTCTGGTGCTGGCAGCATTTGAAAAGTGTTTAATCCACCGGCAACCTCTCCATTGCTGTCAATGGCAACACGGCAATTGCGATAGCTGAACTCACCCTCGTCCGCGCAGACGGTACCCTCACCGGTTTTCCACGGATCATCATGCAGAGCAAGCTGCGTCCAATAGGTCAGTGGCATCCCCGATCCGGCTAAATTGATAAGCCTGACCAAATCCGGTGCATCTTCTTTTGTTGCGTTTCTAATCTGCAATTTATTCACCAAAAAGCCGCACTCCCATCCGTTGATCAGACAGGAAATGCGGCTTTTAATCCGTGTCTGAAGAACTTTAGTCTTCGATGACTTTCAAAACCAGCTTACTCTTTTCTGAGCGCCAAGACATAGCCCAACAACTCACGTTCGGAGATTCCGCTATCGTGACTGATTTTCTTCAAAGTCGTGTGATCAAATTGAACGTCAAGCCCCCGCCCCTTTAATCCTGCTTGCAGATCAGCCACGGTCAGCCCCATGATACTGCCTACATCCCCCAAATCTGCCTTTAGAACTGAATCCGTTGTTTGGGCGAAAGGATTCCGCTTCTCGTCGCCGATTTGCATAAATGACAGGCCTAAAACCAGTAGTGAAGCTGCAAAAACAATTCGGGCCGGTTTCTTCTCGAAATAGGCGATGAACGTCTTTTTATGCACTAAAATAGCATGCAGCAGCGCCGCCGCCAGAAATGCCCAGCTGAACCATTCATGTAAAAATTTGTTCATCCCGGTATCCAGATGGTAAAACATCAGGATACCCGTCACGGTCATAATAAAAAAAGCGCCAATGGTAAGTGGCGTTGCCAATCGTTTGATTTTATTCATCGTCTAGTCCTTTTACTCTCCACCACCTTTTCTATAACGGATCAACGACAGAGTTCCGTCGCAAAAAAAAGCGGCCGTATAAGCCGCTTTTTTAGAGGTGGTCATCGGATCTTAGTCCTCAGAGACTTTCAAAACCAGCTTGCCGAAATTTTCGCCGGTGAAGAGTTTAAGGAATGTGGTTGGGAAGTTTTCGATCCCCGTATCCACATGTTCGCGGAATTTCAATTTTCCTTGCGAATACCAAGTCGCCAGTTCCTTGACGCCTTCGCCGTATTGCTTGGCGTAATCAAAGACAACGAACCCTTCCATGCGGGCATGCTGCACCAGCAGGTTCAGGTAATTGGCCGGTCCTTTTACAGGCGTGGTGTTGTTATACTGAGAGATGGCACCGCAAATGGCAACGCGGGCATGTCGGTTCAACCGGGCCAGCGCGATATCCAGGATATCACCGCCAACGTTATCGAAATACACATCGACGCCACCTTTCAGCGGCTCTTTCAGGTTGGCCAGAAAATCCGGAGACTTGTAGTCAACGCAGGCATCAAAGCCAAGTTCGTCGACCACATAAGCGCATTTATCTGCGCCGCCCGCCAAACCAACGGCCCGGGCGCCCTTAATTTTGGCGATCTGTCCAACCATGGAACCCACAGCACCGGCGGCACCCGAGACAAGAACCGTGTCGCCTTCTTTCACGGCACCAACATCCAGAAGCCCAAAGTAGGCTGTCAAACCGGGCATGCCCAATCCGCCCAAATAGCTTTCCAGCGGCGCCAGTTTAGGATCCACCTTCACCAGATCCTTGCCGTCAGATTTACCATATTGCTGAACACCGTGATAACCGGTGACATAATCGCCAACAGCAAAGCCCGGATTTTTGCTTTCCACAACCTCACCAACGGTGCCCGCGCGCATCACTTCGCCCAGTCCAACCGGTGGAATATAGGATTTCGCATCATTCATCCATCCCCGCATCGCAGGGTCAAGCGACACATAATGGACTTTTACAACAACTTCACCATCCGCAGCGGAGGGGATATCACCAGTCGTAAACTCCCAGTCACTGTCTTTTGGAACGCCCACAGGACGCGCCGCTAATCGATATTGTTTATTTTGCAGGGTCATTTTTTTACCTTTTGATTTTCTTCGCGCCCATCCAACAAGCTTTAAGCACGAAGATCAAGACCGATCGTTCAAAATAATACAATTATGTGATCAATTCACGGCAAATGATGACCTTAAAGGGAACTGAGGCGGCATCTGCCGCCCCATTTACACACAAGCTTTAAGTCGTTGGGAGTTTATAGTCCTTGAACTGTTCACGGAGTTTGGTTTTGAGCAGTTTTCCGGTTGCCGTATGGGGGAGTTCGTCGACGAAAACCACATCATCTGGCAATTGCCATTTTGCCAGTGTGTTGGTCAAATGAGCGATGACATCGTCGCGGGATACAGCATGACCGGGCTCTTTCACAGCAATCACCAACGGACGTTCATCCCATTTTGGATGCGGCACGGCAATAACGGCAGCCTCGACAATACCGGGGCAGCCGACGGCTTCGTTTTCAACATCAATGGATGAAATCCACTCACCACCTGATTTAATCACGTCTTTAGAGCGATCAGTGATCTGCATATAGCCATCGGCGTCCAGCGTTGCGACATCGCCTGTATCAAACCAGCCATCTTTATCGACAACATCGCCGCCTTCGGCTTTGAAATATCCGCTGGTGATCCACGGACCACGAACCAGCAGACGGCCAAAAGCAATCCCGTCATGCGGAAGTTCGTTGTCTTCATCATCAACAATTTTCAGATCAACACCGAAAACCACCCGCCCCTGTTTCAGGCGCACGTCAATCTGCTCAGCTTCGGGAAGGTCCTGATGTTTTTTCAGCAAGTTACCGGTTGTGCCAAGCGGACTCATTTCTGTCATACCCCAAGCGTGAACCACATTAACACCGTAGTTTTTCACAAAGGTTTCGATCATGTACCGCGGGGCTGCCGATCCGCCAATAACCGTGCGTTTCATGGAGGAGAATTTCAGGCCATTCTCTTTCACATATCCCAGCAACATCAACCAAACGGTTGGCACCCCTGCGGATAAGGTGACGCCTTCGGCCTCCATCAATTCATAGATGGACTTACCATCCATTTCGCTGCCGGGCATGACCATTTTCGCGCCGGACATAGCCGCTGCATAAGGGATGCCCCAGGCATTTGCATGGAACATGGGAACCACAGGCAGGATGCTATCTGCATTGCAAACACCAAGCCCATCATTGGTGCAAACACAATAGCTGTGCAGAACAGTCGAACGATGCGCGTAAAGAACGCCTTTGGGATTTCCAGTCGTACCGGATGTATAGCATAGGCTGGAAGCCGTCTTTTCATCAAATTCCGGCCATACATAATCACCATTTTCAGCCGCAACCAATGTTTCATAGCACAGCACATTTGGCAGCTTGGTTTCGGGCATATGCGCTTCATCGGTCATGATGATGAACGCTTTCACACTGGTCAATTTATCTGCGATCGCTTCCAAAAGCGGTACAAAGGTCAAATCCGTGAAGATCACCTTGTCTTCAGCATGGTTTGCAATATAGGTAACCTGTTCCGGGAAAAGCCGCGGGTTAATGGTGTGACAAACACTGCCCATTCCCGAAACGCCAAAATAAATTTCAAGATGGCGATACCCATTCCAGGCAAGCGTTCCGACACGATCGCCAAATTCAACACCCAGACGTTGAAGCGCCTGCGCCAGCTTTTTAGAACGTAGATTGACTTCGCGGTAATTAGTCCGATGGATAGGTCCTTCGATCGAACGAGAGACAATTTCCACATCACCATGAAACTGACCTGCATATTCAATTTGCGATGAGATCAGTAAAGGACGGTCTTGAATGAGGCCGAGCATAACACAACTCCCTGTTTATTTTTATTTATGGTTTATGGCCTGAGGATACAAAAACAACGATTTAGGGTAAAGCGGAATAGTCCGATCTCTTCATTTCTCTGCGAAACTCTTTTTTTGGGTGATTGACGTTACGTCACCGTTTTGCCTTTCCCTAAAAAATGATACGCTCATATAAAATCTGTGTGAGCTGAATTTGAAAATAGATCTTTACATCCTGCTTTTGGGGGCAGCGATTGCCGTTCTGCTTTTGATCCTGTTTATTCGTTTGATGACGGGACGACGTAATATTGCGCTGGACCGACAAACATGTGAGGCCCTGCTGGCGGCAATCGAACCTGACCTTATCCTTGGGACACTGACCATAAGCCACGATAAAAACTGCGCCCTTGGCATCGCCCAAAACGAAAAACTTCTTCTTTTATTTCGAGGACTTGGCAATAAACCAGTCTTGCAAACCATCACCAATCTGGACCAACTTCATATCCGTGAGGACGGCCTGTATATCGATCGTCAAGACATTGGTCATCCCGCCGCGCACATACGAACAAGCGAGGGACCCACACTTAAATACTGGACGCAGATCAAACAAAAGGGAGAGTTACAATGCTGCCAGATCCCGTGACTTTCGCCATTCCCATTTTTGTGCTTCTGATTATTCTAGAGACAATTGTTGGAAAATTCAGACCTGAAAAAGCCAACTATGAAGTACGAGATAGCGCTGCATCCCTTGCGATGGGGCTCGGGAATTTTGTGATCGGCTTTGTCAAATTCGGTATTATTGGCGGCGTCTCTCTATGGGTTTACTCATACCGCCTGTTTGATATCGGTTATGAATGGTATGCATTCGTCCTGATCTTTTTTGCCGAAGATTTCTGTTATTACTTGTTTCACCGGTTAAGTCATGAATATCGGATTTGGTGGGCCGCCCATATTAATCATCATTCATCGCAATATTACAATCTTTCAACGGCCTTGCGCCAAACCTGGTCGGGGGGAATTGCGGGAAGCTGGACACCGTGGTTACTGCTTTCACTCATTGGCTTTCCCTTGCCCCTGATCGCGTTCCAAAAAGGGATTAGTCTGGTTTATCAATTCTGGATCCACACCGAAGTCATTGACCGTATGTGGGGCCCGTTTGAATTCATATTCAACACCCCTTCCCATCACCGGGTGCACCATGCCACAAACCCGAAATATCTGGATGCAAACTATGCCGGTATTCTAATTATTTGGGATCGCCTGTTTGGCAGCTTCGTGCCCGAAGACAAAGAAGAGCCTTGCCGCTATGGCATTGTGAAGCAGATCGCCAGCTTTAATCCACTGGTTATCGCCTTTCACGAATGGGCCGGAATTATATCAGATGTACGCCACGCCAAAAGCCTGAAAGCTGTCTTCATGTACATCTTTGGCCCGCCAGGCTGGAGCGAAGATGGCAGCCGCCTCACCTCCCGAATGATCAAGGAACGGGAGGCGAAGAGATTGGCGACACCAAAGGCTGGCGGTGAAATACCCGCCCGCTCAGGATAGTGCAGGCACGACAGATTTCAGCCAGTCGATAAAATCAGCGGTTACTTCATCGCGGTTCGTCTCGTTCAGAACCTCATGGCGTGCGCCCTCGTAATAGACATGACGTATATTCTGCATGCCATGCTTTTTATAAAGCCGAAGAAGGCGATCAATCCCTTTGCTCATTTCGCCCACCGGATCCTCACTTCCGGCAAACACGTACAGGGGCGTTGATTTATTCATTCGGGACACCGCCGCATCACTTGCGATCCGCGTCTTGGCATCCAGCATGCCAATCCATGTCGCAATTGAACAATCAAAACCGCACAGTGGATCAGCCACATATTTATCGACCTCGGCCTCATCCCGGCTGAGCCAGTCAAAATCCGTGCGATTGGGAGCGAAGGCTTTGTTGAAAGCTTTAAAGGACGCATTTGCGAGTAAAGTACTGTGCCCTTCGTTACCATTTCGGAGCTTTTCAATTCTCGAGATCAGCTGACCAAGGGTTCCCATCGTTCCCGGAGGACCGCCCGTCGCCGACAAGGCAAATGCGTCAACTGTGCCGGGATATCGCGCCATGTAATCCTGCGTCATGAATGAGCCCATGGAATGGCCCATCAAAATTACCGGAACATCTGGATGTAGATCCTGTAACTTGCCAACAATGAGTTTCAGATCGTCGACCGCTTTAGTCCAGCCGTCTGCATCTGCCATATGACCGGGCAATGCCCCTTCGGGGATACTCAGCCCATGCCCCCGATGATCATTGGCGTAAACAGCAACGCCAAGTTTATTCAACTCTTTTGCAAAGCGATCATAGCGTTTTCCATGTTCAGCCATACCATGGGCGATATGCACAACCGCCTTTATATCGCCATCCGGTAGCCATTGATAAATGTGCAGCTGCAGGCCGTCACATCCGGTGAGTTTTAGATCTGTCATGTGCCTCCCCTTTTTGCCCCATCTTAACCGGTAAATTTCATCAACGACAACACTGATCATTGTTTGACGATCTTGCCATAGAGGTTTAGCTTGAGATCAAACAAAACACCGACATAATTTTCTAGGGGTCAATCATGAGTAGTCCAAATTTAAAAGAAGGCAATTCACTAGCAAGCCGCGACGTTAAAAGCCTCATTCATTCTTATACCAACCTGTCCGCTCATGAGAAAAACGGCCCCCTGATTATTGAAACCGGCAAAGGCATTTATGTCTATGACGATGACGGCAAAGAATATATCGAAGGCATGGCTGGTCTTTGGTGTACATCCTTTGGTTTTGGCGAACAGGAACTGATCGACGCCGCAATCAAACAGATGCAAAAGCTGCCCTACTATCATTCATTTGCCAGCAAATCGACGGAGCCGGGCATCTTGCTCGCAGAGAAATTATTGGAAATTGCTCCTGCGGAATTTTCCAAGGTATTTTTCGTCAATTCCGGGTCAGAAGCAAACGATACCGTGGTCAAAATGATCTGGTATTACAACAACGCATTGGGCCGGAAATCGAAAAAGAAAATTATCAGTCGCCAGAAAGCCTACCACGGCGTAACGGTTGCCGCAGCCAGCCTGACGGGCTTGCCACCACTGCACAATGATTTCGACCTGCCAATTCAAAACATTATGCACACCAGCTGCCCCCATTATTATCGTTTTGGCAAAGACGGTGAGAGCGAAGAAGAGTTTGCAACCCGCATGGCAAACGAGCTGGAAGAATTGATCCTGAAAGAAGGTCCAGATACTGTCGCGGCCTTTATTGCAGAACCTGTGATGGGCGCTGGCGGTGTGATCGTCCCGCCTAAAGGATATTTTGAAAAAATTCAGGCCGTCCTTAAAAAATATGATGTTCTGCTGGTTGCGGACGAGGTGATTTGCGGCTTTGGCCGAACAGGTAACATGTGGGGCACGGAAACCATGGGCATGAAGCCCGATATTCTGAGCTGTGCTAAAGCCTTGTCCAGCGCCTATCTGCCAATTGCCGCCGTAATGGTTTCGGAAGAGATTTTCCGCGGCATGGTCAAACAGAGTGAAAAACATGGCGCATTTGCCCACGGCTATACCTACTCGGGCCATCCCGTTCCAGCCGCTGTCGCCCTTCGCACCCTAGAGTTGATGGAAGAGCGCAACATTATCGAGCATGTGAAATCCGTGATTCCGGTTTTTGAAGAACGCTTCCGCAAACTGGAAGATCATCCACTGGTTGGTGAAGTTCGGACCTGCGGTCTGGTCGGTGCGGCAGAACTGGTCGCAGACAAAGCCACAAAACGATCTTTTGCAGCCTCTGTTGGTGCCGGTAATACGGCCTATCTGCTGATGCAGGAAGAAGGCCTGATTAGTCGGTCTGTGGCCGGGGACAATTTAGCCCTCTGCCCCCCATTGATCATCACAGTTGACGAAATTCACGACATGTTCGATCGCTATACCCGCGCACTCGACAAACTGGAAGAAATTGTCACGAAAGAAAATTTACGCAGCGCGTAAATAAGCCAAATCGGGTGGGCAGTCGTTAAACGTGCTGCCCGCCATTTATATGCACCTCGGCGCCCGTAACATAAGAGGAAGGCGCATCACAGAGGAAGTATATGGTTGAAGCGACTTCTTCGGGGCGGCCCAAACGGCGCAGCGGAATTTCAGAAACCAGATCTTCCGTACCCGGTGATAAAATAGACGTATCGATTTCCCCCGGCGCGATGGCATTCACCCGAACACCATGCGGGCCAAAATCAGCCGCCATTTCACGGGTCATAGCTGATAGCGCAGCCTTGGATGTGCCATAAGCAGATCCCGCAAAAGGATGCACCCGGCTTCCTGCGATTGAGGTGACGTTAACAATTGCCCCTTTTGCCAGAACCAGTTGATCAAACAATCCTTGCGCGAGCATCAGCGGCGCGAACAGGTTCACGTTATAAACATGAAGCCAGTCATCATATGATGAATTGAGTGTACTGAACCGCTCACCGCCCGGCCCCTTTGGTGAAATACCTGCGTTATTAACAAGCGCATTCAGCGGTCCGCCGGCCAGCTTCTCGGAAATTTTGACTATTCCCTCACGCAGAGCAGTTAAATCGGACAAATCAAGCTGAATATGGTTTTCCTCACCGCCCTCCCAAGGGCAATGTTCTGAAAAGGCCTGCCGAGAAATCGTCAAAACACGCCATCCTGCCGCGCTAAAACGCTTTACAGTCGCATGCCCGATCCCGCGGCTCGCACCACTTAAAAGCAGCGTTTTTTGAGAATTGGACATTTTGTTCACCTGTTTCACAGTTTATGAATAATTAAATACTCTTTGAAATAGTAAGGTAGAATAGTTACAAAGGATAGTAATAATCAGGGCTTCGGGATCACAATTCAAACTGAAACCCAAAATAAAATCCAAATTGAAATGGAACGAGAATGGCTGATAGCTCAGAGATAGACAATCGCCGCAAATATTACCGCAACACAATGCAAAAAGTAGTGCTCGTGATCGAAGGTAAACCCTATCTCGCTATCGACTGGTCCCCTGATGGTTTCAGCATAACCTATTCCGCTAAAAGACTGAGTTCAGGTGAAGCGCTGGACGGATATATTGATGTTTTCGAGCTTGAGGATATGGGACAATTTGAAGGACATGTCATCCGGCATGAAGATAACGATATCCTTGCCGTTCAATTTAATAGCTTAAGCAGCCATGTATTTATGAACCTGTGTATGAGTGTCCATCTACGGGATGATGAAACGGTCAGTTAGTTTCCCACAGGCAATGCAACAAAACAGGTAGTCCCAAGCCCCAAGGTACTTTCAACCCTAAATTCACCGCCGTGCAGTTCACTCAAAGACGCGACAAGCGGCAAACCGAGACCCGTTCCCGGATATCTGCGATTAAATGCATTTTCAACCTGCCCAAAGGGTTGCATCGCAACTTCCAGTGACTTTTCTTCCATACCGATTCCGGTATCTTCAACAATAATTCTGAAAACACTGTCGGATAATTTATCAACGCCAATCTTCACCTGCCCTCCTTGCGGAGTGAATTTAATGGCATTGGAAATCAAGTTGGAACAGATCTGATGCAGAGCATTTTCGTCGGCCCAGACAGACCCGACATCAACCCCCTCTTTCACCATAAGATCAATACCAGCCGTTTCTGCCTGATTACCGAAATAGGTGGCTGTTTTGCGAACCAGTTCACCAAGATCAACCTGCTCCATCGAGAGCTGGAACTTTCCAGCTTCAACCTTGGATAGATCAAGCAGATTGTTAATCAAAGTCAGCAAATGTGCGCCGCTATCGTTAATATGCGAAACATACTCACCATATTTCTGGTTTGGCAATTCGCCGAAAATTTCTTTCTTCATGACCTCGGAGAAGCCGATAATGGCATTCAATGGTGTGCGAAGTTCATGGCTAATATTGGCGAGAAAATTACTTTTACTGATGCTCGCAGCCTCAGCTTTTTCTTTGGCTTCGAACAGATCCTTTTCCCACCGTTTTTGCTCGGTAATATCAGTCAGTGTCAAAACATAGCCACCACCGTCCAGTTCATTACCGTGAATTTTGATGATTGTCCCATCAACGCAGAAATGGTGATATTCATAATCTCCAGCCGCATCCACCCAGGGGCTAGTTCCCGAAAGCTGATCAATCCGATCGCCGCGCGCCACCAACGTATCGTATAGGACCCTGACATTCATGCCAGCGGTCAACTCTCCGTCTTTAAGGCCAATTATTTTTGCTGCATTCTGATTATGCTGCACAATCACATTGTCTTTGTTAATCAGGAGAATCCCTTCGTTCATATTTTCAAAGGTGAGTTCCAGACTTTCAAATGCTTTGCGTGAACGTTCCTGCGCCAAAAGAGAGCGAATGGTTTCATGACTATAGGAGGCGAGGATCAGGACGAGATCCCGGTCCTCCTTGGTAAAGCGGGTGTTCTTTTTTCCATGCAGGGAAAACAGGCCAATCAGATCACCGGATCGTTCGATCAACGGATAGACGAGCACGCTATCACCCTCATACCCAGTCCATCCGCTGGATAGTTCAAAAGGTAAATCCCGTTGCGCGGATATCATTAATGGCTCACCGGATGAATAAACCTGTTCAAAAAGAGATCCCTTAACCAAAGGAAATTCGATCATATCCGGCGCATGCCCGGGATCCAGAGAATGAACCCTCTCCAAACAATTTCCATTCACCAAATAGAGGCTCCCCCCCGTCGCATCGAGGGCTTCACCAATTGTTTCCATCAGACCTTCGCAAATTTCCGGTAATGTCCGGCAGCTTGCCAGAAATTTGGCTGCGCGCAGAACCTTCTGAACCTTGCGATGAAGGGTTAAAGCATTTCTTCCCGATTCCGCCTTGGTGAATTTTGAAGGCTGCTGCGGTATTTCAAAAAGGCCGTCGAGGCAGATTTGTTCAATTTGTGCAGCAAGAGGATTAAGGTTGCTCACTTCCAATGAAATATAATCGTTTGCACCCGCTTTCATCGCGGCAACAGCCCGTTCAGGTGTCGCGCACTGATCGAGAATAACAAATTTCAAACCCGTCATGTCGCGCTGCAAACTTGCAAGCCCCCTTAGGGTCGATTGGAAGTTAGAGTCTGAGACATGGGCAACAACTACATCGCATTTATGGATTGCTGCAATTGGGAAAAGGTCATCACTAAAACTCGCGCCACCGCGCGTTATCATGGGATCATTTATCTGTGAAAGCAGTGCCGAGCGAATCTCATCGCTGTCGCTCAGCAGGTATAGCGAAACACAGGCGCTATTTTTAAAAGGCGCAACTGCCATTAAAGTCCCATCTACAGCGAGTATCGTTGTACCGCTGTCTCAGTATTTGAAGCCCAAACCCTTGTTGTCCACACATTAAAAAAAGCGAAAAGAATTCAGAAATTTCATTTCGCTTAACCGATTGAAATATATGGTTTTATTATGAGAAAAAATTTAACAAATATTATCTTAATAAATAGTTAAAATTAACCTGTTGCATCAATTTTACGTTCAAATTCACCCTATAAAAAAGATGCTTATATTCAATATTCATAAAATATTAACTCACAATTATTAGCGTTCCTTATCCCCATTGAATTTTAAACTATCTAATTCTTAAAAGGGTCCAAATGTCTCATTTCCTAAATAGATTCGGGATCGGTCACCGGCTAATTGCCCTGGCTGCGATACCCCTTCTGGTTGCCCTGTTTCTCGCTAGCGATTATCTATTAAAAGCGTATGAGGCAAACAGGGAACTTACCCAGCTTAATCTACTTTTGAGTATCACCCCCAAAGCAAGCAATCTGGTTCACGAATTGCAAAAAGAACGGGGGCGCAGTGCGGGATATATTGGTTCAAAAGGCGCAAGCACTCCTAAAACGGCTCTCCTAGCCCAGCGAGAAAATACCGACAAAATCATCGACAGCTACAATACACTGATCAACGGGCTTACAGATTCAGAAATACTGAATACGACACAAAGCATACGGTCCAACATATCGGCAAATTTGGCAAAACTTGATCAAACGCGTACTGATGTCAGTAACTTGACGGTAACTGTCCCGCAGATGGCAAGCTTCTACACAGATACAATTAACAAGGCGATTTCACTGGTCGAATTAATTAAACACCAAAGCACCAACGACCGGACCTCCAAACAACTGGCAACCCTGCTCAACATCATGCAGGCCAAAGAACAAGCAGGACTTGAGCGCGCAATGGGTGCCAATGGATTCTCATCTGGCAAGTTCTCAAGTGCCCTATTTGATCGCTTTACCTCACTTATTACAAAGCAAGCACAATATCTGCAGGAATTCCAAAAAGAAGCTGAAGCTGATGTAAAGAATTTCTATGAAAAAACTGTACAAGGTCCTGCATTAACATCCGTTCAGGAAATGCGTGATTTTGTTATTTCAAGCCGCGGGACAATACCCGACAGTAAAATTACTGGCGGTTTCTGGTTTGCCGAAATTACCAAAAAAATTGATCTGTACAAAATCGTAGAAGACTATCAGACAAAACTGATTGATACGAGTATCAAGGCGCAATTGGAGGCATCCAGCACACGGCTTTGGATCGTAGCCGTCACACTATTTCTAACCCTCTTGATTATCGCAACTATCATTCTTGCAACCTACAAAAGTCTATCTGTTCCACTATTTGCAATCCGTTCAGCAATGGAGACAATCGCGAAGGGCAATACCTCTCTGAAAATCTCATATCAGGAATTTAATAACGACATTGGAAAGATGGCTGTTGCGACAGAGGCCTTCAGACTAAACCAGATCGAGCGGGAAAAAGCAGAAACAGCTGCAAAAGAAGCCGAAGCAGCTCGATTACAACAACTCCAGGAACGCGAAGAGGAAAAGCGCCAAGCCACTTTGCGCGAAACAGAAAAAGCCGCTGCGCAAGCTGAAGAAAAGCAGGAACGCCTGTTACAGATTGAAAAAACAACTGAAGAATTTAATCGCGAATTGGCGGCCTCGATTAATCATTTAAGTGAGTCTGCACGTGAACTTGGCAATGCCGCGGATAATCTGGACAGCACTACGAGAAACACGGAATCTCAAAGCAACAAAGTTAATGGTTTGGCTGAAAAAACCAGTCACAACATGCAGTCGGTTGCCTCCGCTATTGAGGAATTATCGAGTTCGATCAGTGAAATAAGCCGACAGGTTAATGACTCTAGTGAAATCACCCGAAAGGCAGTGGTTGAGACTGATGATGCTCACGCTGCAATGAAGAAATTGTCAGCGTCCTCACAAGCCATTGGGGAAATGCTTACTATGATCAATGAAATTGCGGATCAGACGAACCTGTTGGCCTTGAACGCAACAATCGAAGCCGCCCGGGCAGGCGAAGCCGGAAAAGGCTTTACGGTTGTTGCAAGTGAGGTCAAAGGATTGGCCAGCCAAACTGCAAAAGCGACCGGCGAAATTGAAATACTCATCCAAAACATGCAGGACGCCAATCAGAATATGGAAAGCGCCGTTGGACGTATTGGCCAAGCCATTAACGAGACCAGTGAGATTGTTTCTGCGATCAGCGGATCCGTTGAACAACAAAGTGTGGCAACACAGGAAATTTCCAACAATGTTCAACAGGCAAGCGGTGATACAAAGTCCGTAACCGAGACGGCTCAATCCATGAAGGACGATGTTGAAAGTACCAAGTCAGCGATTGAACTTGTCCGGTCCAGCTCAGGTAAGATTTCCGAACACAAAGATATTCTTTCAAAGATCGCGACCACCTTTGCCCAGAATTTAAAAGAGGCATAACGTGAGAAGGGTATGTCCTAACCGGGCATACCCTTCACCTTACGAAAGTATAATCGTGTAAATCGCTTGTTCTTTAATTCCCTGTAGCGGGTTTTCTCTAGTTTTCGACATCCACATGCTTTTGTTCAAGCTGCTCAAGTTTTGCGGCCACATAACCTGTGGGTTTGCTAAATCTGGCAAGCAGCAGATAAAACACAGGTACGACCCCAAGGGAGAGAACCGTCGAGAAGATAACGCCGCCGATGATCACAATTCCAATGGCTTCGCGGCTTTCAGCCCCCGCGCCGGTGGCCAGCGCCAAGGGAACGGCGCCGAGTGCCGTGGAAATTGTTGTCATCAAAATCGGCCGCAAACGAATTACCGAAGCTTCTACCACCGCTTCTTTAAGCGCAAGCCCCTCTTCACGAAGCTGATTGGCAAATTCAACAATAAGAATGGCATTTTTCGCCGTGAGACCGATCAGCATGATCACCCCAATCTGGCTATAAACATTCAAGGTAATCCCAAAATACAGCATGGCCCCCAGCGCCCCCGTAATCGCGAGCGGCACCGATGTCATGATAATGACCGGATGGATGAAGCTTTCAAACTGAGCCGCCAGCGCCAGGAAAACCACCAGCAACGCTGTTGCAAAGGTGAAGATCATCGCATTGCTGGATTCTTTAAAGGTCTTGCTAAGCCCGCCATAGGAGATACGGGCTTCATCCCCGACTTCTTCCAGAACAATCCGTTCCAGATAATTGATCGCTTCGTTCAGGGTATAGCCATCGCCAAGAGAGGCCTCGATCACAATCGAACGCAGCCGGTCTGTGCGCTTGAGTTCACTGGGACCAGCCGTCTCGGAAAGAGTGACAAAATTGCTCAGCGCAATGAATTCACCTGTTTTGGAAGATCTCACATATACCTTGTTTAGATCATCTTGTGTTGCGCGGTCATCCGCGCGGGCGCGCATGATCACATCATACTGCTTGCCGCCCTGTTCAAACCGCGTGACAGTCCGGCTTCCCATGAGGGTTTCCAGTGTTCGCCCAACAGTTTCAATCGTCACGCCCAAGCTTGAGGCCCGGTCGCGATCAATGGACACGCGAATTTGTGGCTGATTTTCTGAATAATCCTTGTCCAGATTTAACAATTTTGGATTTTCGCGGGCCCGCTCAATCACCCGATCCACCCATTCGTTTATTTCAACATAGGACGGGCCACCGACAATCACCTGTACCGGCGCACTAAATCCCCGTTGGCCCAGACTTTTAGGATTGATTGCAAAGGCCCGAACACCGGGCACCGCAAGCAGGCCGGGGAAGATGGAAGACACGATCTCTTGCTGAGAGCGCTCCCGATCTTCCCAGCGGACGAGACGGGAGAACATGAAAGCCGTATTCACCGGACCCGGGCGAGAGAAGCTTCCCACCAGCGCAAACACGCTCTGCGCTTCGCCGTTATCCAAAAGCGGTTGAAGGACTTTTTCGATTTTCTGAACATTTCGCTCTGTATATTCAAAACTTGCCCCCTCTTCTGCTTTCACCGGAACATAGAAAAAGCCGCGATCCTCTGTCGGGGCAAATTCTTTGGGTAAAACCATATAAAGATTATAGGCAAGCAGAGAGACAACGACTGATACCGCAACAATCAACAGCGGCATGCGAATAGCGAATAATAATCCCATTCGGTAAACGGAGGTCAGCTTTTCAAAAAGGAATTCAGTGGAACGATAAAACCAGCTTTCCTTTTTCTGTTCCACCAGCAATTTTGAGCACAGCATTGGCGTGAGCGACAACGCCACAAAACTGGAAAACATAACAGCCGCTGCAACAGCCACGCCAAATTCACGGAATAACCTGCCCGTCTCCCCCTCCAAGAAAGAGATTGGCAAGAAAACCGCGATCAAAACCACGGTTGTCGCTATGACCGCGAAGGCGACCTGTTTTGCGCCGCGATTAGCCGCCAGCAATGGCGGCTCTCCCATTTCGATACGGCGGTGGATATTTTCAAGCACCACAATGGCATCATCCACCACCAGTCCAATCGCCAGCACCAGCGCCAGCAAGGTCAAAACATTCACCGAATAATCCAGTGCCGCCAAAATGGTCAAGGTCGAGATTATGGAGACCGGAATTGCCAATGCGGGAATTAAGGTTGCCGGAATGGACCTTAAAAACAGGAAGATAACCGCCACAACCAGCAACATTGCAATCCCAAGGGCAATAAACACTTCCTTGATTGACTGACTGATAAAGATCGACTGATCATAGGATTGTTTCAGGGTAATGCCCTCGGGCAAAACAGACTGCAGTTTTTCAGCGACGGCCTTAACCCCGTTTGCAACCTCCAGAACGTTTGACCCCGATTGCCGGATGATCCCCAGACCAACGGAATCATTACCGTTGATTCTGAGGGTGGTCCGTTCATTTTCGGCACCGATTTCAACGCGCGCAACGTCGCCAAGCCGAATGAGACCACGATCATCATTTCGCAGGATAACTGCCCGAAATTCTTCGGGTGTGGTCAAGTTGGACTTGGTTCGAATTGTGAATTCTTTTGTCTGCGATTCAATTCGGCCCGAGGGGAGCTGCACATTCTGGGCCCGAATTGCTGTTTCCAGATCCTGAACGGTCAGGCTGCGCGCAGCCATGGCTTCAGTATCAACCCAAACCCGCATGGCATAGCGGCGTTCCCCGCCAATGCGAACGCGAGCAACCCCATCTACTGTTGATAACGGATCGACAAGGTTCCGTTCGGCAAAATCAGTCAGTTCAAGCGGAGTTAACCGATCACTGGAAAGTGAGAGCCACAAAATTGGACGCGCGTCACTTTCCGTTTTGGAAATGCGCGGCGAGTCCGCCTCGTCAGGAAGTCGCCCGACAACACGGGAAACCCGCGCTCTGACATCATTTGTGGCAGATTCAATATCGCGGCTAAGGTTAAATTCGACGTTGATGGAGGAGGATTCTTCACGGCTTGTCGATGTGATCCGCTCAACACCACTAATCCCCGCAACAGCATCTTCGATAATCTGGGTAATCTGACTTTCAATAATTTCACCGGAGGCGCCACTGTAAGTCGTGGAGATGGATACATTTGGCTTGTCCACATTCGGATATTCCCGAACGCTCAAACTTTGGAAAGAGAAGATCCCAAATAAAATCAGAACAAGCGACAGGACAATCGCCAGAACCGGCCGCTTAATCGAAAGTTCTGAAAGCTTCATTGCGTGTCTCCACCCGCGGCGGCATTGGCTTCATTCTCAGCGCCCTCAAATGTGACTTCCACTTTTCGGCCATCACGAACTTTCTGAAGTCCTTCTGCAATAACGACGGCGTCCGGCGTTAATCCGTTCGTGACCTGTACCCAGCCTTTTTCCCGCTGCCCAACCGCAATTTCGGTGCGAATGGCCCGATCGTCCTTAACCACAAAGACAAACTGCCCGGCAGGTGAAACCGTTACCGCATGCTCAGGGATCATGAGTGCATCTTTAATCACGCTTGTTTCAAGAGAGACGGATAAGAACATGCCCGGTTTCAAAATCCCCGACTGATTTTCGATTTTTCCGCGAACCCGGACAACCCGGGTAACCGGATCAACCCGTGTCGCCAGACTGGAAACCGTACCGGTGAACTGCTGCGCGGCATAAGCGACACTTTTTGTGGTAAAAACCTGCCCTTTTCGCACATTGGCCAAATGCATTTCCGGTAAATCAAAATCCAGCTTGAGGGTGGTCACATCATCAAGCGTGGTAATTGTATCACCGGGGCGGACCAGCGCACCGACGCTCACATCCTGAAATCCAACAACACCCGAAAAGGGCGCGCGAATAATGTAATCAGCAAGGCGGGCCTTGTCGGCCTGCACATTTGCCTGCGCCACCTGCATTTCAGATAAAAGCAGATCTACACGGGCTTTAGGCGTGTTCCCGCTTTTTAAAAGCTTGAGAGAGCGTTCATACAGCTTTCGACTGTTCACATATTCTGCTGTCGATTCGGCCAGACCTGCCTTGGCTTCGGTATCATCAAGATAAACTAACGGCGTTCCGACCTCTACAAATTCACCATCGCTGAACCCCAAGCGATCAACTTTCGCGGTTACCCTGGCCGTTAAATCAATTGATTCGTTCGCCTGCAAGGTTCCAACTGCTGTCACAATCTGTTGTAAATCCCGAACCTGAATGCGGGCTCCAATCACGGGAACGGCACGTTCCGGGCGCTTTTCAGATGATTTGGATGGGCTGTCCGATCCAATAAAAGGCAACTGATCTTGATAGGTCCATCCCAGATAACCCAGAATGCCGACAAGGGCGATGACAGCAAGTTGAGCTTTAACCTTCATTTCCAACTTTCTTTTGATTAAGTTGTGGTGATGACACAGTGATACAGTTTGAAATCAAACGACAAAACTAACAATCAGTTTTTCTCGAACAATTCATTTTGATAACAGGTTCCAAGAATGACGACACATTTAATCACGCACAGAGATTGCCTATTTCATGATACCGGATACGAACATGCAGAGCGTCCGGATCGGTTGCGAATGGTGTTGCAGATTCTGGAGGACGAGCAATATGCAAATCTGAAGTCAAAAGAAGCATCCCTTGCCGAGGAAGACTTGCTTCATCTCGCCCATACAGCCGACCATATCGAAGCGATCAAAGCGGCCCGCCCCCAAAAGGGCATTGTCCAACTCGACCCTGATACTTTTATGTCACCGGGTAGTTATGATGCAGCGCTTCGTGCTGTTGGCGCCGTTCGTGATGCGGTTGATCTGGTCATGGGCGCGAAAGACACCAATGCATTTTGTGCGATCCGCCCGCCCGGACATCATGCCGAAGCAGATAAACCGATGGGCTTTTGCCTGTTTAACAATGCCGCCATTGCCGCCTATTACGCGCGTCAGCAATTTAACATTCAGCGAGTAGCCGTCATCGATTTTGATGTCCATCATGGCAACGGAACCCAACATATTTTTGAAAAAGACCCAGATCTTTTCTACGGCTCCACCCATCAGGCCCCTCCTTTCTACCCTGGAACCGGTTACGCCGAAGAAACCGGGGTCGGCAATATCGTCAATGTTCCGCTGGCTGAAGGATCAGGCCGCCTGGCATTTGAAAGTGCGATGACAGATCATGTACTCCCCGCACTTGAAGCCTTCGCCCCGGAACTGCTCATTATATCAGCTGGTTTTGACGCCCATCATCTGGATCCACTCGCCAACATCAATCTAGAGGCTGAAGACTACCTTTGGGTCACAAGGGAATTAATGAAAATTGCAAATCGTACCTGTGAAGGACGCATTGTTTCAGTGCTTGAGGGAGGGTATGATCTGATCGGGTTGTCAGAAAGCGCCGCAGCCCATGTGAAAGCGTTGCTTGAAGCCTGAAGTCACGTTATAAGACCCGAAAAGGAGATACAATGTCTGAGACCAACACCATTCCTGCGGATATCAAAGAATTGAGCTTCGAAGTCGCTCTGCAAGAGCTGGAAAAAATCGTTGAAAAGCTGGATTCTGGTAAAGTCGATCTGGATCAGTCCATTGACATCTACACACGTGGATCCTTATTGAAACAGCATTGCGAGAGTAAGTTGAGATCTGCGCAGGATCGAGTGGAAAAAATTGTCGCCCAGAACGGAACTCTGTCGGCTGAACCAACTCAAATCGATTAATCCCATTTCGTCTTAAATAGATAAGCACGGTATCCTTGATGGAAGACACATTCAGCGCCGCCCTTCGGCAAACGGCCACTCTCATGCAAAGCGAACTGGACAGTTTGCTGCCCTCAAGTGGCGGACATGAAAAAGAACTGCATGAAGCCATGCGCTATGCGGTTTTATCCGGTGGCAAAAGGCTTCGCGCCTTTTTGGTCATTCAGGCCGCCGATCTGTTCAATGTGTCACGAGACTATTCAGTCCGGGTCGCCGCGGCTCTTGAAATCATGCATGCCTACTCTCTCGTGCATGACGACCTGCCCTGTATGGATGATGATGATCTCAGACGCGGTGTACCAACTGTTCACAAAAAATTTGACGAAACCATTGCGGTATTGGCCGGGGATGCGCTTCAGGCACTTGCATTCGAGATTCTAGCAGATCCGAAAACACACCCCTCTGGTAGCGTGCGCGCTGCACTGGTTCAAAAGCTGGCACATGCCGCCGGTGGCCAAGGCATGGTCGGCGGTCAAATGATGGATATTTATGCAGAATCCAGCGATATCTCCATGCCGGTGATTACCCGGCTTCAACAACTTAAAACAGGTGCGCTTATATCATATGCCTGCGAGGCTGGCGCAATACTGGGGCATGCCGCACCCGGCCAGATTTCAGCCCTAAAAGCCTATGCCCACGATCTTGGGTTAGCCTTTCAGATCACGGACGACATATTGGATGTTGAAGGTGAAGCTGATGAAATGGGCAAAGCAACTCGCAAGGACGTTGATGCGGGCAAGGCAACATTTGTGTCTTTGCTCGGTTTGGAAAAAGCCAAGGTACATGCCAATATGCTGGCAAACCAAGCATCAAATCATCTCTCCATGTTCAGGGAAAATGCCAAACTTTTAACCGAAGCCGCGCAATTCACTGTCCAAAGAAGAAAGTAGCAATAAGTTTTATGGCGACTGAAACGATACAGACCCCATTGCTCGATCAGGTTAAAGAACCCAAAGACATGCGGGATTTCACACTTGAACAGCTTATCCAACTGGCCGATGAACTCCGCCAGGAAACCATTAGCGCCGTATCCGTAACTGGCGGTCATCTGGGCGCCGGACTTGGTGTTGTCGAACTAACGGTTGCCATCCATCACGTGTTCAACACGCCTGAGGACCGGCTGATCTGGGATGTGGGACATCAGTGCTACCCTCATAAAATCCTTACGGGACGCCGCGATCGCATTCGCACCCTGCGACAGGAAAACGGCCTTTCCGGTTTCACCAAACGGGCGGAAAGCGAATATGATCCCTTTGGTGCGGCCCATTCGTCCACGTCGATTTCAGCCGGGCTTGGCATGGCAGTTGGCCGTGATCTTTTAAAACGGTCCAACAATGTCGTGTCTGTCATTGGCGATGGTTCCATGAGCGCGGGCATGGCGTATGAAGCGATGAATAATGCCGGCGCAATGGACAGCCGGCAAATTGTCATCCTGAACGACAATGATATGTCGATCGCACCGCCAGTTGGAGCCATGAGCGCTTATCTGTCCCGTCTGCTTTCTGGTCGCTCTTATAGAAGCCTGCGTGAGTTAATGAAGCAGATTGCCGCGAAATTACCTGACCCGCTGGAGCGCACCGCACGGCGAGCAGAAGAATTCGCTCGCGGTATGGTTACGGGTGGCACCCTGTTTGAAGAGCTGGGTTTCTATTACGTTGGCCCCATTGATGGTCACAACCTTGAACATCTGATCCCGGTTTTAAAGAATGCCCGGGATGCAGGAAGTGGCCCCATTCTGATCCACTGCGTAACGCAAAAGGGCAAAGGATATGCCCCTGCTGAAGCGGCTGCGGATAAATACCACGGCGTCGCCAAATTTGACGTCGTCACTGGAGCGCAAGCCAAAGCGATCCCAAATGCGCCGTCTTATACAAAAGTCTTTGCCAATAGCCTGATTGCCGAAGCCGAGAAGGACGACAAAATTGTCGCGGTCACCGCCGCGATGCCCGACGGCACTGGACTGGATCAGTTCGCCAAAACATTCCCCAGTCGCTGTTTTGATGTGGGAATTGCCGAACAACACGGCGTGACATTTGCTGCAGGCATGGCAACGGAAGGGTTAAAGCCATTTGTTGCCATCTATTCGACCTTCCTGCAACGCGCCTATGATCAGGTGGTACACGACGTTGCCTTGCAGAACCTGCCAGTTCGCTTTGCCATAGACCGTGCGGGTCTGGTTGGTGCGGATGGGGCAACGCATGCCGGATCGTTTGACACAACATATCTGGCAACGCTGCCCAATATGGTGGTGATGGCCGCTGCGGATGAAGCCGAGCTTGTGCATATGGTTGCAACCGCTGCCGCGCATAATTCAGGTCCGATTTCATTCCGTTATCCACGCGGTGAAGGTGTCGGTGTTGATATGCCTGAAACACCTGAGGTCCTTGAAATTGGGAAAGGCCGTATGATCAAGGAGGGCAAAAAAGTTGCTATCCTGTCTTTTGGCACCCGCCTTAAAGAAGCCGTCCTCGCGGCTGAAAAACTCGACGGTATGGGTTTATCTACCAGTGTTGCCGACGCGCGTTTTTGCAAGCCACTGGATGAAGCTCTCATTGAAACCCTGGCCCGTGATCATGATCTTCTTATCACGGTAGAAGAAGGCGCGATTGGCGGGTTTGGTAGCCATGTGATGCAGTTTTTAGCGATGAACGGATTGCTGGATAACGGATTGAAAGTCCGCCCCTTGTGCATGGCTGATACCTATATCGATCAGGCCAACATTCATACGATGTATGACATAGCTGGCGTGAACGCAGATCAGATCGTTGACGCCGCGGTTAAAGCCCTTGATGCGAAGAAATCAAATGGTAAATCCAATATTTCTGCGGTGTAAGTCTTAACGATGGCCGCCCAAAGACTAGATCAGGAAATGGTTATCCGTACCCTGGCGACCAGCCGGGCGAAGGCACAAAGCCTGATCATGGATGGCCGGGTTCTGATCGACGGAAAAACCGCAGACAAACCAAGCCGGAAAGTAACCCCGGCACAAGAGATTGTCATCTCGGGAAATGAGAAGGAATGGGTTGGCCGGGGCGCCCATAAACTGATTGCTGCGCTTGATCACTTTAAACTTGACCCCTCCGGCATGATTGCAGCAGACATTGGCGCATCAACCGGCGGATTTTGTGAAGTCCTGCTCGAGCGAGGCATCAAAAAAGTATTTGCCGTTGATGTGGGGCATGATCAATTGCATCCATCACTGGCCTCAAACCCAAAGCTGATCAATCTGGAAGGCGTAAATGCCCGAAATTTGACAGCCACTGAAATTGCGGATCCTCTGGATCTGATCGTATCGGATGTCAGCTTTATTTCACTGACAAAAGCTCTTCCTGCCGCCCTAGATCTTTGCCGCCAAGGAGCCTGGCTTCTCGTCCTTGTTAAACCGCAATTTGAGGCAGGCCGCGAGAATATTGGCAAGGGCGGCATTGTGCGTGATCCCGCTGTTGCACAGAAAGTTCGTGAAGATATGGAAAGTTGGATCGAGACGCGCGCGGGATGGCGCTGCCTTGGATCTATCGAAAGCCCGATTAAGGGATCTGATGGTAATCAGGAATACCTGATGGGAGCATGCTATGACTGTTGAGCTGGAAATCACCGACCTCGGGGCCGCAGGAGATGGCATTGGCCGCCGGAATGGCAAAACCTACTATGTACCCTTTACCTTGCCAGGTGACACGATCACTGCAGAAGAAGGGGAAAAAAAGGGTAAAGGATTTACCGCGGACTTGAGCGAAGTGCTCGCACCATCAGAGCTGCGCTCAAAGCCCCTTTGCAAGCATTTTGGCACCTGCGGGGGCTGCAGTCTTCAACATATGCATGAGGACGCACTGGCGGATTGGAAGACCCAGCTTATTCGCGATAATCTTAGCCGCGCAGGAATTGAAGACGTAACCTTCAACCCAATTCAAACCAGCCCCGCCCATTCCCGCAGACGTGTGGAATTCGTCGCGTCCAAACGGAAAAAGGGCGTTATGATCGGCTATCATCTAAGGCGTAGTCATCAGATTAACGATATTGGCGAATGTCCGCTCATTAACAAAGAGCTGATGGCACTTGTGCAGCCGCTTCGCTTGTTACTCAGCGACATCATGCCCAGAAACAGCCGGGCGCGACTGACTCTGACAAATTCACCGAACGGTCCTGATCTATTGATTAGCGTCGAATTTTCTGTGGATCTGGATATTCGTGAAAAGCTGGCTGCATTCGCGACCGACCATGGGCTATCCCGGATCTGTTGGCTTGATCAAACGGATAAATATCTGGAAACCGTTTGCGAACTTAAGCCCGTTGAAATACCCATCGGCCAAAGTAAAGTGGCGATCTCGCCGGGTGGGTTCCTTCAGGCAACCCAGGAGGGACAGGAAACCCTGATCGATCTGACACTATCCCATATACCAACCGGCGCCGCTATCGCCGACCTGTTCGCCGGTTGCGGAAGCTTTACGCTTCCTGCCACAACAGTTGCTAAACACATCACCGCCTACGAGAACGATCTTTATCTGATCAATGCCCTCAAAAAAGCGGCCAATACGAATATGCTACCAATCTCTGCGCAAGAGCGCGATTTGTTTCGCAATCCTGTTCCAGCCCATGAGCTGAATAACTTTGACTGTGTGATTATCGATCCACCACGCGCAGGCGCATCGGCGCAAGTGGAAGAAATTGGATATAGCACGGTATCGAAAGTCATTTTTATTTCGTGCAATCCAGCAAGTTTTGCTCGCGACGCACAGCATTTGATTGAGGCGGGATACCAAATGGGCCCCGTAACGCCCATTGATCAGTTTAGATGGTCAAGCCATGTGGAACTCTTCACAACATTTACACGCCCTTAGGTTTGAGCGCGCCTTTCAAGGAAAACGGCGCAATGGGATCTAGTTGACATCCACCAATGACGGGTCCGCTAACATAATCAGTTCCGACCCCAAATGCCCGCCGGGCCAATTCGTCGCTATCAAGGTTTCGCCAGCAACTGCGCACCCCAACCGACCTTGCCTTTTTAAAAAGCTTCTCAATCCAGACAAGATCCTGTTCTGTGTTGCCAACGGCGGATACACCAAACACAGGAAGATCCGAAATCACTTCAAAATCATCCCACTTGTCACTGACTTCAAAGGTAAAGCCCAGAACCAATGGTTTAATGGTTGTCAAGATCTGACGCAGGCGGCTATTTAGAAGTCCCTCACCCACACCAATGATATTGATGATCAAATGTTTTTGGGTATAGGCCGGCAGCTTCTTTATCAGCTCCGCATATTTCAATCGACGATAGGCATGAGCCAATGTTTCATATTCAACTGAAACCATAACAACCGGCTTGTTTCGCACGTTTCCAAGGCGCTTGAGTGCTGTATCTGTTTCGCGGACAATTTTAAAATCGAGCTCTGCCCGCAAATCTGCAGTCCCTTTGATCAACGGATCCGTTAGGGGAATAACAGTCCATTTCCCCTGATCTAATCGGCAAGGCATTGCCTCGATAACCGACATTATCTTTTTGGAGTGGTTGATCATCGGCCGAAAACAAATTGACAGATCGGCTTCGGCTTCCCGAAATTTCTGCTCGTCCTCTGCGCGGGTGTCGCTGTTATACCCTTGCAGATATTCAATCAGCTCTTCGATATTTTGAAATTCATCAATCAGGTCGGCTAGATCGATATCAATTGCCATGGCCTGGATCGCGATTTCTTCGACTTCAGGAACTTCTCCGAAAAGCAGATGAAGGAGCTCTTTTGCCAGTTTATTTGCACGCTCCAGCCCTTCTTCAGAACTGGTGTTGGCAAAAATAAGCGCGTAGTTGCCCGTACCCAGCCGCAGAAACAGATCCTTTTTTCCAAGTTTTTTACTGAAAAACGCCTCAACTGCGAAATCGACCCGACGTTCAATCGCTTTCCATTTATCTCCAAACTTCATACGGACTTCATCAAGTCCTAAAATCTGAAGACTGCTGGTCATCAGAGATTTAACGGCATCGTCCTTGTTTTTGCCAAACACAGACAGAAAATGCGCCAGCTCACCAATCTCGTGATGCTGTACGACCCCCTTTTGAGGTTTTTTTTCATCCATTTTTGCTGTCACAGCACTATTCATTACGAGATTTGGACCATAAACATTAAGTAAAACTAATTAAATTTCTAAACCTATTGGCTAAAACCTGTCATAATCTCGTATAAAAATGGTTAATTTCTAAAATTCAAATAGCCTTAAAAAGCGCTCTATTTCACAAAAATAGCTAAATTTTGTCTCATTTATAAACCCCCTGTTAAGGGGCGAATGGCATACTTATCTGCGAGAACAGGCGAGAGATAAAATTCATTTCTGCAGTGTGTTTGCAGCACACGCATACTGATCAACTGTTTATTCTGGAACGTTAAAATGGGTTTAGTAGTCGAATTTACTGGCGCACAAAAAATCCCTGTTTTGCAAGTGGCGAAGCGCCCGATTCTTGTGCGCTCATTACGTAAATCTCAAATTGCCTATCTTAATCAAAGCTTTGAAAAATATCACTTAAAGGGTTTGTGGCAAGGATATGCTATTCTAGATAGTGTCCCTGAATTCCTTGAAGGGGTAGTCCAGCCGCCACTCGACGAAAAAAGGATCGGTACAGCCCTGTTTAACAGTGTAAGTGGCGATCCCTTCTTTCTGTTTCAGGATCATCAGGGTGTGTTCCATCTGCTCGATTCAAAAGGTGAAATTAGAACAACGCACAAACGACTTAAAAGCCTGATCAAAGAATTTCACAAAAATAAATTCAATTAAAACAACAGTTGTCCGCCAGCGTGAGCGCATTATAGTGTCATCGAATTCATAGAAAATGGCATGTAAATGACGCATCATACATTGGATACGACGGGACTGAGTTGCCCGCTTCCTGTCCTGAAAACCAAAAAACTGGTTAAATCCCTAAAATCTGGGGATATACTTACGGTCATTGCAACAGACCCGGCATCATATATCGATTTTGATCACTATTGCCATGTATCAGGCAACCGCCTTCAATCGCACACCGAAGAAGACGAGTCCTACACCTACATTATTGAAATTACCTGAAATCAAGCCTTACATAGGTTTGGCATTTGGGGTGAATAGCTGCTGGCCAGCAATACTATAGTCTGCAATTATTTTCTGTGCTTTATCGCTCGTTAGCCAGGCTTCAAGCTTTGCCGCAAGATCATTTTTTACATGTGGGTGCTTTTTGGGGTTTACTGGTAAATACCCATACTGATTAAACAAAACAGGATCTCCAGCGAATAGCAGTTGCAGGTCTCTTTTGTTTTTAAAGTTAAGCCAGCTTGCCCGATCGGCGAAAACATATCCGTTCATCGCGCTTGCCGTATTCAGCGTTGCCCCCATCCCTGATCCACTTTCCCGGTACCATGTCCCGCTCGCCAAAGCCGGATCAACGGACGCTGATTTCCATAAGGTCAGCTCTTTACGATGGGTCCCGCTATCATCACCGCGACTGACAAAAACAGCCATGTGATCGGCGATCGCGTTAAATGCGTCTGCCGCCGTCTTTTCTTTGGCGATCAACGCAGGGTCGTTGCCGGGGCCAATGAGAACAAAATCGTTATACATAATTTCGCGGCGATGGGTTCCATACCCTTCAGCCACAAATTTTTCTTCGGCTTTTTTCGAATGGACCAATATGGCATCCACATCGCCAGCACGGCCCAGCTTCAGTGCCTGACCGGTTCCCACCACAAGCAAATGCACATCAAGCCCCAAATCCTGCTTAATCGCCGGCAAAAGCACGTCAGATAATCCCGAATTGTGAAATGAGGTGGTGACTGCCAGCTTTAAATCATCTGCCGCTGCCGACAATAGCGTGGTTGCCGTTAGCAGAATTGCTCCTAAAAATGATCCCAACCTCATATCAAAATATCCCCTCTTAAATAAGATTTCGCTGCCGCCGTTTTCGGGTTAGTGAAAAAATCAGTACAATCTGCAAATTCATGAATTTCGCCATGATACAGAAACAGGACTTCGCTAGCCAAGCGCCGGGCTTGCCCCATATCATGCGTTGCCATCACAATTCGCGTACCTTCTTTTTGGGCGGTCGCGATCAACTGTTCAATCTCGAAAGTTGACGCGCCATCCAGATTTGTCGTTGGCTCATCAAGAAACAGAACTTCGGGGCGGGTAATTAGCGCCCGCGCAATCGCAAGTTTCTGCTTTTCGCCGCCGGACAAGACATTTGCGTCTTTTAACGCTGATGCTGTCAGCCCAACTTTTTCAAGCCAATGTTCAGCAGTAATACGTGCTGATTTTAACGTGCCCCCGCGAACCGTCAAAGGATAGGCAATGTTATCGCGAACAGATCGACGCATAACAATAGGCGTTTGGAAGACAAAAGACTGATGCATAAATGCGTCTCGCTTGGGCACAGCCCAGCGGATATGCCCCGAACTCGCTTTTTCAAGTCCATGCATCAAACGTAGCAAAGTTGTTTTGCCCGCCCCGTTGGGTCCCAGCACAACCGTACAACCGTTCGCGCCCAAAGTGTAGGTAATCGGCCCGATGATCCGCTCCCCGTGCTTCGCCACAGAAGCAGCTTCCAAAACCAGTGGTAAAATTGGTTTCACCAGCGTCCCTCCCGCTCGGTTCTGGACAGGATATGAATTGTCAGATTAATCGCCATGGAAAGCGCGATCAGGATAAACCCCAGACCTAACGCCAGGGGGAAATTCCCCTTTCCCACTTCCAGTGCAATTGCTGTGGTCATGACCCGGGTCAGATGATCGATATTGCCGCCCACAATCATAATGGCGCCGATCTCACCAATTGCCCGGCCAAAACCGGTTAAGGTCGCCGTTAAAAGCGATCGGCGTCCATCCCAAAGCAGAACCTTCATGCGCTGCCACTTGGTGGTGTTCATGGATATCAACAGATCATGATAAATAAACCAGAGGTCACGCAAGGTTTGCTGGGAAATCGAAGCGATAATTGGCGTTACAAGGATAACTTGCGCGATGATCATTGCCGTTGGGGTAAACAAAAGGTCGAGCACCCCAAAAGGTCCAGACCGGGACAGGAGAATATAAACAATCAGGCCAACAACAACAGGCGGCAGGCCCATCAACGCATTCAGCAATGCTATAACAACCCGCCGATACCTGAACCGTGTAACGGATATCCATGCGCCAAGTGGCAATCCAATAGCAGCCGCAATCAAAACCGCTGTCAGGGTTACTTGCAAAGAACGCAAAGCGATTTCCAGCAGATCACGATCGAGACTGATAATCAGCTGAAATGCCGCCAGCAAACCTTCCCAGATATCTGTCATCGAAAGATCACGGCAGTTCTAAATGCAATTTTTGCTTCGTATGACAATTGCCTCTCACCCCCGTCAGGTTAATTCCTGCCCTTTTGAAAGTATCTTTTGAAATCTGACGCGAAGTCAATCCGTCAATCAACGCAAAGGACGGATAAGGCTACTGACTTTCGCCTTGACTGCCAATGGCGTCCGTATTCGCATCCTGTCCATCATGCTTGGCTTTTGGCGGGATATAGGCTTCTGGCTGATCGGCCCCAGCCCCCTGATAAATCGTCATGGATGGGAACGCAAAACCGGTTCCAGCGGATTCAACAATATGCTTAATCGCAAACGCGAAGTCCTGCTTGATGGCCAGCCATTCCCCCCAATTTGTGGTTTTCGTAAAGCAATAGATCATGATGTCGATACTGCTGTCGTTAAAGCTGTCGGTCACGACAAATAATGTTGCTTCGGTGGGCTGTACAAAGTCTTCGTTATCCAACAGATAGTCTTTTATTCGCGTCGTAATTTCCTGAAGCTGTGACACGGATGTGGAATATTCGACACCAATTTTCCAGTAAATTCGGCGAAACGTCATTTCTGAAAAGTTCGTCACAGCCTTGTCGGCAAAGACAGCATTTGGAACAATTGTCGGTGCTTTATCAAAACGGCGGATCATAGTGGAGCGGAAACCGATTTTTTCAACAGTTCCCTCAACTATTCCAGAAACCAAAACCCAATCGCCAACCCGAAAACGTTTTTCTGCCAGAATTAAAAACCCACTGATCAGGTTTTTAAACAGGTCCTGCGCACCCAAGGCAACGGCAACCCCGACCAGACCAAAGCCCGCGATTATCGGACCCACTTCAATTCCCCACAGATCCAGAATGGTCGCGCCGCCTAACCCAACGACGATACCTTTGAAGATCTTGACGATGAAAGACACCATCTCGGGGGAGAAAATTTCTTCCAGTTTACCCAGTAGAAATGACAATGGGTTCACCAGACAAAACAGGACCCAGAAAATGTTGAAAACGACAAATGAGCGAACCAGATTGTCAGAACTGCTGGCGTATCTCTCTACTTCGGACAGGCCGCTGATTTCCAGTGCTGCGTAGATACCCACGACAACGGGAACAAAGCGAATGGGGCCTTCAAGTGCGGCGATCACTTTATCATCGAGTTCATTATGCGTGCGCGTCGTAAAGGCGATCATCCGGTTGACGACAATACGCGTGAAAACCCCTCGCAGCATCAGGGCAACAAGCAAGACCAGCAATCCATATATCAGGGAGTCTATGCCCATGCCCAGCACATCGCCGCGCCACACTTCCTGAACAATACTAAAAAGCTTACTGATACTGTCTGGCAGGGTTATTTCCATTTGATGTAATCTATCTATTCTTTTGGGTCGGATTTAACCTCAGGACTTATGAAGCTTTTGCGGCAATATCAAGGAATTTGTCGACTTCTTCCGCTGTCGTATTCCAAGAAGTCACAAGCCGAACTTTCCCCTCTTGCCGGGGTCCCATGACATAAAAAAGAAAACCAGCCTCTTCAAGCGCAGAAATTGCCGAAGGAGAGAGCCTGCTAAACAGAATGTTCGCCTCAACAGGATACAGCGGCGATGCCGATTTAATCTTGGTCAAACCATCTGATAATCGGCGGGCCATGTCATTGGCCTGGCTCGCCAGCGAAAGCCATAGACCATCATCGACATAGCGATCGAGTTGTGCCGATAAATACCGTGATTTGGAAAATAAATGTGCCGCCCGCTTGCGCCTGAATTCGAACTCACGTGCTTTTTGAATATCAAAAAACACAACCGCTTCGACGGACATCGCCCCATTTTTAGTAGCTCCAAAGGACAAAATATCTACGCCCGCCTTGCAAGTCACATCAGCAGGAGAGCATCCCAGTGACACGAGGGCGTTGGCAAACCGGGCGCCGTCCATATGAACACCAAGGTCATGTGTTCGGGCGATCGCCGTCAGATCAGCAACTTCACTGGGTGAATATACTGTTCCGCATTCTGTCGCCTGTGTCAGGCTCAGGCAGGCAGGCTGAACATGATGGACATTATCTCGCCCTGCGTTTTCCAGTCTGGACTGCAGGGTTTCAGGAGCAATTTTTCCATTTTCACCGGGCAGCAGAACAAGCTTGGCACCGCCCGTATAAAATTCAGGCGCGCCGCATTCATCGCCTTCAATATGGGCGAGCTCGTGGCAATAAACTGATCCGTACGAAGGGGTCAGGACACTTAGTGCCAGCGCGTTCGCTGCCGTTCCGGTGGCGACTGGAAAGGCTTTCAAATCCCACTCAAAAAGCTTTTGCAGCTTTTCTTCCATCCGGCGGGTGGTGTCATCATTGCCGTAACCAAGGGCGGGCCCTGAATTTTCAGCAACCAGCGCATCCATCAACTCTGGGCATACAGGTGCCGCATTATCGCTGGCAAAATTGATTAGATTTTTTGGGCTCATTGGCCTGCTTCCCCTTTATTAATCTGTAACGTTACGGTATTGAAACCCACTTGATCCACCCGTGGCTGATAGGCATTTAGCTCAAAGCTCCCAGATGCATCAAGCGCCGCGATTAACCAGACAAACTCTCGCTCAATTACCGATTTCTCATCTGTTTTTGAAGGCTTTGCCTCCCCTTCGGGATGCGAATGAAAGACGCCAACAATTTTATGCGCGTGCCCCCGCAACTTCTTTTCAGCTTTAATGCGGACACTGGGATCAATTTCAAAATAACGCTGTTTATCTTCCGCCACATTGGGAGACAAAAGAACCTCCTCAATAAGGATACGCCCGGCAGGCTCTTCAACCCCGATCAATAACGCGCAAGCTTCTTCGGGAAAAGAGGACACGCTATGATCTTCGATAATCTGGAGATGTGATCGGGACAGATGAACAACCATATCAGGGGCCGAAGACAAACTGACCTAAAATAGCACCGCTTGTTGAATCCAGAACCATCATCCCCTGAATGTCGGCTTCATCAGATCCATAGGTTAATATAATCCGGCCAGCATCATAGGCGGTTTGCGTCACAACCATATTCTCCGGCAGCGGCACCTTCACGGTTCCAAATGTCACTGCCTTGGCGCCAGTCATGACAACAGGCACTTCTGGAGCGCTCGAAACGTCCGCCGCTTCAAAGCTTGCAGTGGCCCGCTGATACAGGATCACACCGATTGCTATGGCAACAACGACAATCATAATTCCTAAAATCGAGACCACCCATTTTAAAAAAGTGGTGTTCGGAACGTCTTCTTCTGTCATAAGAACATTTATCCAATAATTCTGTCTGGTTTGAATCATATGCCATCACCTGAAGGTACACATCAAGTTGAAGTTTCAGAAAAAGAGGTCGGAAAGCGTCTTGATCGCTTTTTAACAGAACAATTAAGCGACCTTTCCAGAAACAGAATTAAGCCACTGGTCAAAGACGGCCACGTCAAACTGGATGGCGAGGTGATCCTTGATCCTTCTAGACGCGTCAAGGAAGGGCAACGATACGATATTACTGTTCCTGCAGCGGTAGATCCTGACCCGATGCCTGAGAATATTCCGCTTGATATCGTTTTTGAAGATGAGCATCTGATTGTCATCAACAAAGCAGCCCCCATGGTCGTCCATCCGGCGGCGGGTAATTGGGGCGGAACCCTTGTCAATGCGCTCCTGCATCATTGCGGAGACAGTTTATCGGGGATCGGCGGCGTGAAACGGCCCGGCATCGTTCATCGCATCGATAAAGAAACCAGCGGCCTTATGGTGGTTGCCAAGACCGATCAGGCCCATCAAGGACTGGCTAAACTTTTTGAAACCCATGATATTGAGCGGACCTATAAAGCTGTTGTCTGGGGGCGTTTATACCCAAAACAGGGAACAGTAGAGACCAACATTGGCCGCGATCCGCACAATCGAAAACGAATGAGTGTGCTGGAGAACAGCGGTAAACACGCCATAACCCACTATCAGCTTGAAGAGAATTTTAATGACATTGCAGGGCTTGTCACCTGCAACCTTGAAACCGGACGAACCCACCAGATCCGCGTTCATATGGGGCATATTGGCCACCCACTTGTGGGCGATCCGGTCTATACCAGACCCAAGCTAAGCCGGACAAAATCTCTGTCCGAAGCGCGTCAAACCGTTATTCGCGAGTTTCCCAGACAGGCTTTACATGCCCAAACGCTCGGTTTTGTGCACCCCGTCACACTCAAAACCTTGAAATTTGAGGCAGAATACCCACTTGATATGTTGAAATTGCTTGATGCATTTAGGGGAAAAACGGCTTCGTCACAAAATTGACGAAGTTTTCGTCTTAAATGCTCAATATCAGGAACCTTTAGAAATCTGGCTTCAAGAAGCAGATAGGTAAGGCTCGCTGTTAATAGGAGAGGGTGAAAGTCATGAGTAATTTATCAGTACCTACGATATCGCCGGAAGGCGGATTATCCCGCTACCTGCAAGAAATTCGTAAATTTCCAATGCTTGAGGCCAATGAAGAATATATGCTGGCCAAAGCGTGGAAGGAACGTGAAGATTCAGAAGCTGCCCATAAAATGGTTACGAGCCATCTGCGTCTGGTCGCCAAAATCGCGATGGGCTACCGGGGTTACGGGTTGCCTGTTGGCGAACTGATTGCCGAAGGCAATGTTGGCATGATGCAGGCTGTGAAGCGGTTTGAACCTGAGAAAGGTTTCCGTCTATCGACCTATGCGATGTGGTGGATCCGGGCGTCCATTCAGGAATATATCCTGAGAACTTGGTCACTTGTAAAAATGGGAACGACAGCAGCCCAGAAAAAACTCTTCTTCAACCTTCGTAAAATCAAGGGCCAGATTGACGCGATGGAAGAAGGCGATATGACCCAAGAGCATGTTGATACCATTTCAACAAAGCTTGGGGTTTCCGAAGAAGAAGTCGTCAATATGAACCGCCGCCTGACAGCACCGGATCATAGTCTGAACGCTCCCATGCGCGCCGACACTGAAGGCGAATGGATGGACTGGCTGGAAGACGATACGCCAAATCAGGAAACCGTCTATGCTGAGAGCGAAGAGCTGAAACGCCGCAAGGCTATGCTTGTATCCGGTATGGATTGCCTGAATGAGCGGGAACGCCATATTCTTATGGAACGCCGCTTGCGTGAAGATCCACTGACGTTGGAAGACCTGAGCAAGGAATATAACATCAGCCGCGAACGCGTTCGTCAGATCGAAGTCCGGGCTTTTGAAAAACTTCAGAAAGCGGTTAAAAGCAAAGCGTTCGAAGAGCGCATTAACTAATTGAAGACATTATAAAAAAAGGCTGCTTCGGCAGCCTTTTTTCTTGTCAATATATAAATAACCGGTTAATTCTTTTTTATTGGTATAACGTGCAGTCGACCATATTGCACCCCGGTCTGAGAAATAATATTATTTGCCATGTGATGGACCTGCTCCCCCGTTCCTTTGAGGATAGTGGCTTCCATGCAATGTTCCGCATCAATATGTAAATGAAGCGTGGCTGCCGGGATCTCTGGATGATCATGATGTTTTTCAATCAGCTTTGAAGATAGAAGCCTTTCCTTGTGGTTATACACATAGGACACACAGCCCACACAATTCTCGCTATATGTCTCCTCCTCCGTTTGGTGAGACAGCATATGGCGCAAAGCATCGCGGATCCCTTCTGAACGGTTGGCATAATTCCTTTTCGCCAGATAGGCGTCGAATTCAGCCAATAGTTCATCTTCGACCGTTATGGTAATTCTCTCCATCGCTTCCCCCGATGTTGCGCTTGCGAAAAAACATGCGTATGATAATTAATCAATTTTGTCATACTGACCAGACTTCATCCATTATACGGGGAGCCCGAAATGAAGCGCACTGTTTTTCTTGCAACAGCTATCAGTCTATTTGCTGTATCACCAGCCCTTGCCCATACAGGTCACACCGTAACTGCTGACTTTACAACTGGGTTCCTGCATCCGTTTTTTGGCCTTGATCATTTGCTTGCAATGGTTGCCGTTGGCCTTCTAGCCGCACAATATGCCGGTAAATCCAAATTTATCCTACCTGCAGCTTTCGTTGTCACAATGGCTATCGGAGGTCTTCTCGGGCTTTCCTCTTTTGAAATGCCCTTCATGGAGCAAGGAATTGTCGCGTCCGTAATCCTGCTGGGTGCTGTTATCGCACTTGGTGGAAAGCTGCCTCTGGCGGCAAGTGCCGTGTTGGTTGCCGTTTTCGCGCTTTTCCATGGTGCTGCGCATGGTGTGGAAATGCCCTCCACAGCAACGTTCGCAGTTTATGGCGTTGGCATGCTTCTCGCGAGTTCTATTCTGCATGCTATCGGTATTGCAGCGGGTCACTTCGCTCCGTATATCCTGCGGTATGCTGGCGCCGCTGTCGCACTGGCCGGGATCGGACTCGCAGCAGCCTGATCCAAGCATAACCCAATTAAAAAAGGCGGCATTTATGCCGCCTTTTCTTTTGAATACTGGTTTGAATTTATCTGGAAAAGCCCGCTGCAGCTGGTAGATAAACAGCGCCCAAAGGTTTCATTGCTTTTTGAACTGTCTCACTGGGCTGTCCATACAAGCGGCACCGTTTTGGCGACAGAACAGACATAAAACGTTTTGCAAACTTGCTGCCGAAATTCCCCATATGGACCATTGTTGCATCACTATCAGCATAACGTTCAAAAATATGACATTCGCTGCCGTCCGCGCTCAATGACCATTCATAGTTTAAAGCGCCAGGCTCATCGGCTTTGGTTGCATCAGACATTTCCACCATCAGGGATTTCAGCTCATCCAGCTTCCCTTCGACAACATCGGCTTCAATAATCCAATAAACATGATCTGACATGGTGGCTCCCAATCCTTAAGTTTTTTAATTAGGAGGTCACTATATCAACAAACAGTCGAACGAAAAGAGCTATTGCTTTTGGATCTGCTTTTTTTCCGGCCCCGAACTTGCTGGAAGAATTTTTGAATCTTCGATAATTTGGCCCCCCCATTCTTCTATAAGTTTGGAGCGCCGTTTATCCAACCGTTTAACATATTGACGGGCTTGAATTTCATATCCGCCCTGCACAACAATAGGAACGCCCCAAAGCAAGAACGCGGCAAGACCAGCACCCCCATAGAGCAAAAGCCAAACATAGACATCACCGAGTAAGGTAAAAGCCTGCTCAATGGTGTGGCCTTTTTGATAAAGCATCCCAAGGACAGGAATAACCCCCGCCAGATTGAGCGCCGTCATCGCAGCGACTGTTCCCTTGATCCGATTTGGATTGGCAAAACGTGCGACAAATGTGGGGACAAGACCAATCCCAAGTATGATAACAGTGGGCGGCGCAAACACCGACCCCAGCGCCACAAGCAACAGCATCGTAACAACGTTACTCGACCTTTTCTTTTGTTGTGCTGTCAATGCCATTTAGCTACCTATAAAATACAAATATGAGAAGCCCATACTGCTGAGAAGGGCTCCGATCGAGATGACCGACGCGATCCATTGGCCATATTTTTGTGCCGCATGAGCCCTTGCAGGAGCCCCACGCTCAAGAGACTTGATGCCGTTGGAAATAGCGATGAATTCTGCGATTGCCTGTTCATATTCGGTGGCGTCACGTTTCAGATTATTTTGAAGATCAATTTCAGCAAGAACCTTCTCGATGTTTCCACTCTGTATGGCATTTTCGAGTTTTTTCTTCACAAACTCACGTCGAATTTCCGAATGGATCTTATTGATCAGCGGCAACGCCATCGTTTTCACCCATAAACACAAACCTGGTTTAGCTGTTGGGCTCATCAGATTCTGCAAACGCCCGATCATGGCGATTTGAAGCAGTGCATACTCCACACTTGTCGGCGGTAAATTTGATAAACGCTGAAAGTTTTTTGCCAGACTGTTTGTGCGCGCAGCAATGAAAGCTGCCGTATGACGATCAAATGGATTTATTTTTCCATCTGTCTTAACCGCCCGTTCTTCCAAAATATCCAGCAGTTTCTCTACATCTCTTACATAAGCGCCCTGGAGTGTCGGGCTCATACAACTGATCGAAGGATTCAAGGCATACAGGCACCTCTCCAGCCCATACCCAAGCTGCTCCCGCTTTTCCATATACTCAAAGCATTCGGTGACTTTTCCAAGCGGAACCCAGCTATTATCTTTGCGGCGTCCAGAATCGGCTTTATCCAGATCGCTATAAACAGCATCCAGCAAAACACCACTTTCCAACAATTCTGCAATAGCGGATTTGAGCCCCCCATCCGATCGAAAGGCGTAAGCGATAAGACTGCCGAGGCCACCACGTGAAAAAGTAGCTTCCCGGTACCAATAAGCCCCGCGGTTATCCAATATGGCGCTAACCCTGGAGACGCATTGCAATTCAACCCGGCGTGCACTTGAGCCGCCGGATCGCATTTTATTTGACACACAATCACCAATGCGGGAGCTGGCCTCTTTATCGTTCAGCGAGTTTCGAACCCAGCTTTCAACCTTACCGCTTTCCAATAACACATAGGCCGGTGCCGGGCGGCGCGTCATGGCAAGTGATAAAAGCCGGGGCGACAGATATTCTTTGCCTTCGAACAAAATCGGACCCGGTGCCTGTCGATCGCCAAATCCTGGCCGGGGTCGCTCATACACACCATCTCGCCACCTGATCAGAACTTCAACAGTCCATCGGCGGCTTGGATCATCGTTCAATAATCCAGCAAGTAAAAATCCGACCCGTGACGATGCCGGTATTTTAGGAACCAAGACCGCATAGGTCCCATTTTTCAATTTAGCGGCGTATAAATCCGACGCCGAGCGCCCCTCTCCGGGGAGAACCCCGCCCAATAAATGAACGATTGTAATTCCAAGCGCATAAATATCGGACATGGCTGTACCACGCCCGCGTCCTTCAGGTAACGAATTTGCACTCTCCAGTGGCTCATATACGGCAGGCTGTAACGATCCTGCCGGTGTGGAAACACATTCACCAAGGGCAACTCCCGCCTTTTCACTTTCCATATAGAAAAGATTGTTTGCGCGAATATTGCGATGGGTCAGTTCACGGGGGCCAAAATTAATAATTACATCCACGATTTTGGGAACAATCACGTTCAATACTTTTTGTTCCGGAATTCCGCCCTGCCCTTCAATAAAAACAGGGCCGCCGATTGGCATATCGTGGATAAATACATACCGAAAATCGGTGCCGGCAACATGAACAACCCCATGTGCATGAAGAACCGTTAAGCCAGCCGTATTTCGCCCCGTGATTTTCTCAACCATTTCGTCGCGAAAAGGCATGCCCGGTGCGAGAACCAGCGCAAACAATATATTGTTGGAATCGCGTAAATCCTCGACCTTATAGGCCTTATTTTCTCCGCTATCTAAATGCGGCAGAGGTTGATCGAGAAGAACTTTATACCGCCTTCTTAGGACCCCCAGGTCTTTTTCGTCTTCCATTATCTATCGTCCGGCAACTCTTTACGCGCGACTAAACTCAGCTTAGCCATTAAGGAGAGCTCTAAAATGGCCAATTACAGTTAAGATGGGGTTAACCCAAATTCGTTAAGACACAAAAAAAGCGGCCATAACAGACCGCTTAATTTATTTGATATTTCTAAGATTTTAATCCAGGAATGGATCTCGAACCAAAATCGTATCTTCACGTTCAGGGCTAGTGGATACAAGCGCAATCGGTGCTTCAATCAGCTCTTCGATACGGCGGATATATTTCACCGCTGTCGCGGGAAGTGCATCCCAGCTTCTAGCGCCAAAAGTGCTGTCATTCCAACCTTCCAGTGTTTCATAAACGGGTGTCACATTAGCCTGATCAATCATGTTTGAAGGATAATAATCCAGAATTTCGTCTCCCAGTTTATATCCAACACAGACTTTCAGTTCATCCATGCCGTCCAGAACATCCAGTTTGGTCAAGGCAATACCTGTAATACCGCCTGTTTTAACGGCCTGACGCACCATCACAGCATCAAACCAGCCACAGCGACGTTTACGACCAGTAACCACACCAAATTCGCGGCCGCGTTCACCCAAACCGGTTCCAACTTCATCAAACAATTCTGTTGGGAATGGTCCTTCGCCGACACGGGTTGTGTAAGCCTTGGTGATACCAAGAACATAGGTGATTGCGCTTGGACCAACACCACTACCAACAGCGGCCTGACCAGCAACCGTGTTTGACGAAGTTACAAAAGGATATGTGCCATGATCATTATCAAGCATTGCGCCCTGCGCGCCTTCAAAAAGGACCAGCTTGCGTTCACGTTTTGCTTCATCAAGACGGCGCCAGACAATATCAGAGAACTCAAGAATTTTAGGTGCAATTTCAATAAGTTGCGCCAAAAGAGCCGCACCATCAACTTCTGCCGCACCCATGCCTCTACGCAAAGCGTTATGGTGGTTAAGCAAAGTTGAGATTTTCTTTTCCAACAGCTCTGGATTTGTCAGATCGCTCACCCGAATAGCACGGCGAGCAACTTTATCTTCATAGGCTGGGCCAATGCCGCGACGGGTCGTACCAATTTTAACGGCCGCAGTCGCGTCTTCACGCAGGGCATCCAGCTCACCATGTAGCGGTAAAATCAAAGTCGCATTTTCTGCAAGTTTGAGGCTATTGGCATCAACCGTCACACCTTGGGCACGCAGGGTATCGATTTCTTTGAGCAAGGCCCAAGGATCAACAACCACACCATTGCCGATAATCGACATTTTGCCGCCCCGAACAATACCCGATGGCAGTAGGCTCAGTTTATAGACTTCACCGTCAATAACCAGTGTATGACCTGCGTTATGCCCTCCCTGGAAACGAACCACAACATCCGCGCGCTCTGAGAGCCAGTCAACCAACTTTCCTTTGCCTTCATCTCCCCATTGGGAGCCGACAACAGCAACGTTCGCCATAACATTTAGTCCTTAAATTACTTAGCAGGTTAATTAATTTCCTGAACCGTATCCGCGGTCAGAATATGCGTGCATGAGAGGCGTTTTGCGTCCGCCTCAGGTGTATTTGTTTTTGCCAGTCCCCGAACCGTGATCCAGCCTTCACGCCGTAGCGCGAGACCGGCACCCTCTTTCGTTCCGAAAGGCATATACAATTTTCGAACTTTCTTGGGAGCGGGTACAGCTCGCAGCAGACTATCCAAGAATAGGGTAAAGCCAGTTGCGCTTTCCCCATCCATCAAATGATAGCGTCCCCCGCGCCCCAGCTCACCGCGAACATTTCGGGCAAATAGGGTAAAGCTGATCCCGGTTTGATATTCAAACCCCCGATATTCACCCGGATCAACAGTCAGAACCAGATCGGGTGCTGCGGCGGAAAGGGTTTCGACAAGCTCGGTCAGTTCGGCAAGCTGCTGACTTGCTTTGGGCGGCAATTTCAGCTTAGCCAACTGCGCCAACGCATGCTGTGCTGGTCCTGCGGCCTGCAAAAGACGTTTAAGGATCGGTGCCAGTTCGTCACTGAACCCGGACAGCACGGCCGCATCTTTGTGATCCAATGCCTCGCGCGCGCCTTTAGACGTTTCCGGGTCGATCCCCAGTTCACTGCAGATTGTCGGCAACAGGGTCGGCAAGGTTAAGTCGACCGAATAATTTTGAATACCCAGCTCATTCAGGCTTTCCGCGGCAAGCAAGATCAGTTCTGCATCGGCGGATACGCCAGCATGGCCAATCAATTCCACACCCGCCTGCGTAAACTGCCGCTCTGGTCTGAGCTGGCTGCCATAAATTCGCAGAACCTGACCGCAATAGGATAGACGTAAAGGCCGCTCATCCTGTTTCAGGCGCGTCGTTGCGATACGCGCCACCTGCGGGGTCATATCCGTTCTGATCCCCATCATTCGATGGGACGCCGGATCCATAACCCGAAACATTTGCGAAGATAAAGCTTCTCCAGCACCTTCAAGCAGATGTTCTTCGAATTCAATAAGCGGAGGCTTAACGTTCAGATAGCCGTTTGACGTAAAGACCTTCATCAGGGCTTCACTGGCATCGGCTTCAGCGGCGGCTTCAGGCGGTAACATATCCGCTAAGCCAGCGGGCAATAGCCCTTTTTCAGAATAGTTGTTCATCACATGCGCCTATAAAGCATATTTCGACCGAATGGCCAACAAGAACAACAAAAAAGCGGCACTTTTTCAGAGCCGCTTTCTGTGTCCCGCCTAAGAATGACTTAATTTAACTGTCAATTCTTAGAATTTAAGGGTTTTTACCTGTTCAACATGCGGTAAAGACTGCACAGCAGCAACTGTTTCTGCACTAAGTTCCGAATCTATTTCAATCAAGGCGATCGCTTCACCCTGTTCGGCATCCCGGCCCAGATTGAAAGTTGCAATGTTGATATTGTTCTGACCCAACAGGGTACCAAGTGCACCAATAAAGCCCGGTTTGTCCTGATTGGTAACATAGAGCATATGGGGACCCATTTCGGCTTCCATATTAATGCCTTTAATGCTCACAATCCGGGGGCTCTTATCACCATAAAGAGTTCCAGCGATGTCACGGCTACGGCGATCTGTTGTCACTGTGACGCGAACCAGTGTTGGATAATCGGTTTCTTTGTCGTTGATACTTTCTGTCACATCGATGCCGCGCTCTTTGGCAACGATAGGTGCGTTCACCATATTAACACTATCCAGAAGCGGACCCAGAATTCCCTGTAGAATAATAGAGGTCAGCGGCTTGATATTCAGATGAGCAGCCTGCCCTTCATATTCGACATGAACTTTTTTGATGCCGGTTTCTGTTACCTGCCCAATGAAACCACCCAATTGTTTGGCAAGTTCCATGTAAGGTTTCAGTTTTGGCGCTTCTTCTGCAGTAACCGACGGCATATTCAAGGCGTTTGTCACTGAGCCAACCAGCAGGTAATCGGCCATTTGCTCTGCAACCTGAATGGCGACATTAACCTGAGCTTCGTCCGTAGAGGCGCCCAGATGAGGTGTGCAAACAACATTATCCATACCAAACAGGATGTTATCTGTTGCCGGTTCGACAGAGAACACGTCAAGGGCTGCACCCGCAACTTTGCCGCTGTCCAATGCCGCTTTCAGGTCTTCCTCGACAACAAGGCCGCCCCGGGCACAGTTGATCAAACGAACACCGTCTTTCATCTTCGCAAGATTTTCTGCATTGATAATATTGCGTGTGCTATCAGTAATCGGTGTATGCAATGAAATATAGTCAGCGCGGGCGTACAGCTCGTCCAGCTCGACTTTTTCAACGCCAATTTCAACAGCCCGCTCTGGCGAGAGGAATGGGTCAAATGCAATAACCTTCATTTTTAGACCACAAGCACGGTCTGCAACGATGGAGCCGATATTACCGCAACCGATAATACCCAGAACTTTTCCATAAAGCTCCACACCCATGAATTTTGATTTTTCCCATTTACCGGCCTGTGTTGACTGGTTTGCTGCTGGAATATGACGAGAGAGAGCAAACATCATTGCAATCGCATGTTCCGCCGTTGTGATCGCATTACCAAAGGGCGTATTCATAACGCAGACACCCGCAGCCGTCGCGGCTGGAATATCAACATTATCAACACCGATACCCGCGCGGCCAACAACTTTCAGGTTCGTAGCCGCGGCAATGATTTCCGCCGTTGCCTTGGTGGATGAGCGAACCGCCAGACCATCATAGTCGCCAATACAGGCTTTCAGCTCTTCAGGTGTCATACCTGTAATTTCGTCAACTTCAACGCCGCGTTCACGAAAAACTGCAGCCGCCTTCGGGCTCATCTTGTCGGAGATAAGTACTTTAACCATTTGTCAGATCCTCTTAGTTAAGGATGAATTATTTGAAAGTTTTCTTCAGCTCGGCATAGCCCCAGTCAAGCCAAGGCATCAGTGCTGCCAGATCATCTGCTTCAACAGTCGCCCCTGCCCAGATCCGAAGACCCGCAGGCGCATCCCGATACGCACCGATATCCAGCGCGGCACCTTCATTTGCCAAGATAGTGACAAGTGATTTAGCCGCTTTAGCCTGATCGTCATCGCTGAGATCCGTGAACCATTTATCGGTAATTGTCAGACAAACCGATGTTGGGCTCCGACTTTCTTCGTCTTTAGCAAGAAAATCCAGCCAGTCCGACGTCGCTACGAAATCTGCAATCACTTTTGCATTTGCGCTCGCACGGCCAATCATTGCCGGCAGGCCACCAATGTCTTTCGCCCATTTCAAGGCATCCAGAACATCTTCAACCGCGAGCATTGACGGGGTATTAATGGTTTCACCTTTAAAGATACCATCAATCAGTTTCCCGCCCTTTGTCATGCGGAAAACCTTAGGAAGTGGCCAGTCAGGTGTATAAGTTTCAAGGCGTTCAACAGCGCGCGGGCTTAAAACCAGCATCCCGTGAGCGGCTTCACTTCCAAGCACCTTCTGCCAGGACCAGGTTACCACATCCAGTTTGTCCCAAGGCATATCCATGGCAAACACGGCTGAAGTGGCATCGCAGATTGCCAGACCTTCACGGTCATCAGCGATCCAATCCCCGTTGGGAACCCGAACGCCAGAAGTTGTGCCATTCCAGGTAAAGACGACATCGCGCTTCCAGTCGACAGCGTTCAGATCCGGCAATTCGCCGTATCCTGCTGTCACAACTTCAGCATCACTGAGTTTTAGCTGCTTCACAACGTCGGTTGCCCAGCCAGAGCCAAAACTTTCCCATGCGAGAATTGTTGAAGGGCGCGCACCCAACAAAGACCACAAAGCCATTTCAACGGCACCCGTGTCGGAGCCGGGAACAATGCCAATTTTATAGTCTGCAGGAATACCAAGAATTTCGCGATGCTCTTCGATCACGGCAAGCAGTTTTGCTTTACCTTCAGCAGCTCGGTGAGAGCGGCCAAGAAACGCGTTTTCAAGAACTTGAGGAGACCATCCGGGGCGCTTTGCGCATGGGCCGGACGAAAACAAGGGAGAGTTAGGGCGTCTCTCCGGACGCAATTCTTCTATCATTTTATAAACTAAACCTTCCAGTCTAGAGCATCCCGGTGGGGGGATGTGACCCACAGCCGTTATTGTTTATCGGCCCATCCCTGTCAAATTATTTTTTAGAGAATTCAAAAAATTAGGCGACGGGTATCGGATATTTAGGGTCACTAAAGTCGGTCATTCTTGGCTTCTTCAAAACTTGAAATAAACAAGGAAGCTTATGAAAAATCTAATATTTTTGCCGATGGAAACGGATGTTGTTCGCGCGTTACAACGCGGTGGCCCTGATGCAAATGGTCGCACCCCAGAGAAATTCATCTCCGATGGAACCGGCCTCCCCTGCCGACACTGCCTTGCCAATATTAAAGAAGGCGATGAAGTTCTGGTCCTCTCACACAAACCGTTTCAAACAAAACAACCTTATGCCGAACAAGGCCCCATATTCCTGCATTCTGATGAATGTATGCCATACGAGAATGTTGAAAAACTTCCGCCAATGTATGCGCCGGAAGGGCAATTGCTCTTACGCGGCTATTGCAAGGATGAAAGAATCATTTATGGAACAGGCACCATTACCGAAAATCCAAAAATAAGTGAAGTCGCGGAACACCTATTCAAGAATCCCGATGTTGCGTTTATCCATGCAAGATCGGCTTCGAATAACTGTTATCAGTTTAAAATCATTCAAAGCGATTTGGCGTAAACATTGTCTTTAAGACAAAAAAGTGATGGTATTCAGCGTTGAAAATCCCAAAATAGTCCCCTGTACACAGGGGATTATTTATGCTGACAAACAAACGACATCTATTTGATATTCCGCAGGACATTGCCTATTTCAATGCGGGTTACATTACGCCTATTTCCAAGGCCGCAGCACAGGCCGGTGCTGAGGGTATTGCGCGAAAATCTAACCCGTGGACGCTCTCCCCTGCCAACTTTTTTGATGAAACTCTTAAACTCAAAACCCTGTTTGCAAGTCTTGTGAATGCCTCATCAGATGATATCGCGATTATTCCGTCAGCTTCATATGGGCTCGCGTCCGTCGCAAAAAATGTTGCTCTGAAAGCTGGACAAAAAATTCTGGTGATTGAGGATCAGTTTCCCAGCAACATTTATTGTTGGCAAGAGCGGGCAAAAGAGACGGGCGCCCATATCGAAGTTGTAAAAGCGCCAAAAGATCGAGACTGGACCGCGGCTGTTCTGGGTCAAATTACGGATCAGGTTGCGGTCGCAGCCCTTCCAAACAATCACTGGGCTGATGGCGGCATCCTGGATCTAGTCAAAATCGGCGCGGCGCTGCGAGATGTCGGCGCAAAGCTGGTGCTCGATGTAACCCAGTCTTTGGGCGTCATGCCGCTGGATATTCGCGATGTCAAACCCGACTTTCTTGTCGTAGCCGCCTACAAATGGCTGCTATGCCCTTACAGTGTTGGCTTCATGTATGTCAGCCCTGAAAACCAAGACGGTGATCCGATAGAATATAACTGGCTCAACCGCGCCGGATCTGAAGATTTTTCAGGGCTTGTCAATTATCAGGACGACTACCAACCCGGTGCGGTTCGTTTTGATATGGGACAGCGCGCCAATTTCACCCTCCTCCCCATGGCTGTATCTGCGTTGCAGGACATGCTGAAATGGGGCGCGCAAAACATATATGAGTCACTGGGTGTCATGAACGACGGGATCGCAGAAGAAGCTGCAAAATTAGGCCTTAAAGCTGCCCCAAGCCACTTAAGAGCGAAACATTTTCTGGGTTTGGAGCGAGACGAAGGCTTCTCCGACGATTTAGTCGCGAAAATGGCCGCGCAAAATATCTATATTTCCAAACGGGGAAATTCATTGCGCATCACACCACATGTCTACAACACAGAAGAAGATTGCGAGCGGCTGATCACTGCACTGGCTGCCACATTAGGAACGTAAAATGACCCTGGATATTCAAAAATTACGGGAAGACACACCCGGCACCCGGAAATGCATTCATTTAAACAATGCGGGTTCAGCGTTGATGCCGCAACCGGTTTATCAAGCGGTTGTGGATCATCTGGATCTGGAACTTACCACGGGCGGATATGAAGCGCACAACCGTGCCTTGCCAGCCTTTGAGCGGACCTATGACGCGATTGCCGAATTAATCAAGTGTGAACGGTCTGAAATTGCGATTGTGGAGAATGCAACGGCGGGCTGGATGATGGCATTTCACGGCCTTAAGCTGGCCAAGGGTGATGTTATCCTGACAGCAGAAGCAGAATATGCCAGCAACGTTATTACCTATTTGCAAGCTGCAAAAAACAAAGGCGTTGTTATAGAAGTGGTTCCCTCAGACGCCGAGGGCCAAATTGACGTAACAGCACTTGAAAATAAAATAACGGATAAGGTGAAGTTGATTTCGATCAGCCATATTCCGACAAATGGTGGGTTAATCAACCCCGCCGCAGCCGTTGGTAAAATTGCTAAAAAACATAACATCCCTTATCTGTTGGATGCTTGCCAATCGGTAGGACAGATTCCAATAGATGTTTCAGAAATCGGCTGTGACATGCTATCGGCAACGGGCCGAAAATATCTGAGAGGCCCCCGCGGAACCGGCTTTTTATATGTCCGCAAAGGTTTTATGGATCAACTGGAACCTCCATTCTTGGATCTACACAGCGCCCAATGGACCCAAAATGACGACTATGAAATGCGGGATGATGCCCGTCGATTTGAAAACTGGGAAAACAATGTCGCCGGTGTCATCGGCCTTGGCGTCGCTGTCGACTACTTATTGGGTGTTGGTGAAGCAGAAGCATCCACGCGACTATGCCAACTGGCTGCAGATGCCCGCGAGCGCCTATCGGCCCTCCCCTATATAACGGTTCACGACATCGGCGTGCAAAAAGGGGGAATAGTCACCTTTAGTCATCAGGATTATTCTGCAGATGAAATTAAAAGCCATCTGGCAAAACACAATATCAATGTGTCCGCCTCCAAAATTTCATCAACCCGATATGACATGGAAAAGCGTAATTTATCCAGTATCGTACGCGCCTCTTTTCACTATTATAATACGAATGAGGAACTTGACGAACTGATCTCGCAACTCACTAAAATGTGATTTAACGAACTTTTAATATACGTAATTTATCTAATATGTTAACACTTACTTAAGGATTAGGACTTAGTAATAGTATTTGGTGCCAGAAGGCGCCGTACGGTATAGAAATCCGGAAGGATATGTGTAATGTTATCTGCAACTATTGGTGCCTCATCCGCTGGTATCCCTGCGCAAGCGATCGCGCAAAAACCTGCGGCAAACGAAGACGAATTTGCGAGTAGAGCAGCGCCTGCTGAAGAAGCAGCCCAAGCACCTGCTGACGAATCCGTGCCAACAATTCCAGCAACAAACAGTGCCCAGATTTCGGTTGACGCCGTAACGGCATTGCAGCAAGTCGATACCGCTGATGCCCCTGCTGAGCAACGTGTTGTTGCCTCCGCTAAGGATAACGAGCGCGCAGTGTCCGAACTTGGCAATCCGGCAGATGAACCTGTTGGCGTAGAAGCTGCTGCTGTTCAGGTTGAAGAACTTGAAGAAGAAGCTGCTCAATCACGCAGCAATGAAACAACTTCTATTCCTGCAGGCGAAGAAACTGATGCCGCTGGACGATCTGCGCGAAACCCAATAAATCTTCAAATCTAATTTTTGATTTAGCGTATGCTTCAATCATTAAATGCATCTCCTGCCTATACGCCGCAATATACAAATCATATTGCGGCGGCTCATTTGCATGCGCCTAATGAAGCAACCTCTGCCGTAGCCACTCAAATTCCTGAAGCTGTAACGGCAACCCCTGCGGCAAATACCGAAACGACCGAAAACCATGCACCGGCGGGTCAGTTATCCGTCGAGCTTGTCACTACCTTGCAAGAGGGTGAAACAGCAGAACCGAAGGCCGAGGAAGCGAGCACAGCGCAAGCGGCAGAAGATCAAGCTGAAGCAGTAGAAGAAGCCGTATCTGCACAAGAAGATGCTCAGATTGAAGTGCTCGAAGCACGTGATCAGGAAGTTCGAACCCACGAACAGGCCCATGCGATCGCAGGTGGCCCTTTTGCAGGCTCTCCTTCATATGAATATCAAACAGGTCCCAATGGCCGCCAATATGCTGTTGGCGGTGAAGTTCAAATCGATACAGCCCCTATTCCAGGTGATCCTTCCGCAACGATCGCTAAAATGGATATTGTTATTCGAGCAGCATTAGCACCAGCAGAACCTTCTGCACAGGACAGATCTGTCGCGGCGGCGGCCTCAAAACAACGGGCTGAGGCACAGGCTGAGTTAAATGCCGAAAAATCAGCAAAGCTCAGTGGTGAAGAAACAGATGAAACTGGTGTTTCAGAAACAGCCATATCAGCCGCTCCTCAAGCCGCAGATCCAATCATCAATCTATTTGCCTAACCCCATTAAAATTCTGAAATTTGATGGGAATGATTGAGCGGGCCGTGCCCCTGCCCATAACCGGGCGCCGTTTCAATTGCGATCTCGACATACCTAAGTCCCCGCTCCACACTGTCTTCAAGCGATAACTTTTGCGCAATTCCAGTCGCGATGGCAGATGATAAAGTACAGCCGGTTCCATGCGTATGTTTGCTGACAATACGGGGATGTTCAAACGTGCGGCTGCCCTCTTCTGTAACCAGAATATCCGTTACAACGCGCCCGTCCATATGACCACCTTTCATTAAAACGGCGCGCGGTCCTAGCTGCATGATTTCGCTAGCGGCCTGCCGCATTCCTTCAAGATCTTCAATCGGGTGGCCAACGATTTTTTCAGCCTCTGGAATATTTGGTGTGAGCAACATCGTATGCTTGGCAATCAATCGTTCAACAACGGCAATTTCTGCTTCACCTGCCAGCAACGCGGCCCCGCCTTTGGCAACCATCACCGGATCCAGCACAATTGGTGGAAGGTCCTCACAACTATCGAAATAATCAGCAATGGCGTTAATAACCTCAACGCGGTGCAGCATACCAATCTTAATGGCATCCAGACCGATATCCTCTTTTACCATGCGGATCTGCTCAACCACAAAGTCAGGATCAATAGCCGCAATCGCATTCACACCAAGGGTATTTTGCGCCGTGAGAGCAGTAATGGCAGTCGCGCCATATCCGCCCAATGCCATAATTGTTTTCAGATCCGCCTGAATGCCAGCACCACCACCGGAATCTGATCCCGCGATGGAGAGAACGCGCCCCTTCATATGACTACCTTACCCTGCTTGTTCGTTTAGGACGCGACGTTGGTGACTTCACCAACAATCGTATCAACAATTTCCGTTACCAGATTTACGTCTTCGCCTTCACCCATGACGCGGATCAATGGCTCCGTTCCTGATTTTCGAATTAATAACCGGCCAGTTTCAGCCAATCGTTCCTCGCCCATCCGTATGGCATCCTGAACATTTTTTTCCGCCAGCGGATTGCCTGCTTGATAGCGCACATTCTTCAAAATTTGCGGATAAGGCTCAAAGCTCCGGCAAATCTCACTCACGGGTCTATTTTGATCAACAATGACTGACAGAACCTGCAACGCTGCAATCAGTCCGTCGCCCGTGGTCGCAAAATCACTCATGACCATATGCCCTGATTGCTCGCCGCCAAGATTAAACCCGTGATTGCGCATATGTTCAACCACATAACGATCGCCAACAGCAGTGCGGATCAAATCAAGGCCGCGGGCATTTAGGAATTTTTCAAGCCCCATATTCGACATAACCGTTGCGACCAGACCACCGCCCTGCAACTGACCGCGTTCCGCCCAGCTGGCCGCGATCAATGCCATCAACTGGTCCCCGTCAATAAGCTCACCCTTTTCATCACACATGATCAACCGGTCAGCATCACCATCCAGTGCAATTCCAAGATCGGCACCTTCCTGAAGGACCCGGTTACACATGGCTTCTGTCGCGGTAGAGCCGCACCCATCGTTGATGTTAAAACCATCCGGTGTGACGCCCATGGAAATCACATCGGCCTCCAGCTCCCACAGAACTGTCGGGGCAACTTTGTAGGCGGCACCATTGGCACAATCGACAACAATTTTTAAGCCTTTCAGCAATTGCTGTTTTGGAAAACTGCTTTTCGCAAATTCGATATAGCGACCGCGCGCATCTTCCAGACGTGTGGCCCGGCCCAGTAATTTGGCTGGTGCGACCTCAACATTTTCCGGATTTTCAATATCGTCTTCAATTTCCAGCTCAACCTGATCTGACAACTTATACCCATCAGGACCGAACAGCTTGATCCCGTTATCCTGATAAGCATTGTGAGAGGCGGAAATCATCACGCCCAGATCCGCACGAAGGGATCGGGTCAACATTGCAATGGCCGGTGTTGGCAGCGGTCCCACCAAAATCACATCCATCCCAACTGAGATAAACCCGGCTGTCAAAGCGGGTTCAATTAAGTAGCCCGACAGTCGGGTATCCTTACCAATCACGACCCGATGGCGAAAATTACCACGCCCCGCAAATTTCTTGCCTGCTGCTTTTCCAACTTTTAAAGCAATCTCGGCGGTCATCGGATCCTGATTAGCGGTTCCGCGAATACCATCTGTGCCAAAATATTTACGTGTCATCGTTAAACGTCAGCCCCCACTTACGGCGATAAAGATACCTTTATACCGATCAATTCTTAACTTATTTCAATATCGTCAATAGCGCGCCAAATTACAATTGCCTGACGTGTCGCCGCCACATCGTGAACCCGGAAAATCTGCACTCCTGCAGTCAGTCCTGCCATCAATGCTGCAAGCGAGCCCGCTACCCGATCTTTTGCCTCTGGTGCATCATCCAGTTTCCCAATGAATGATTTACGCGACACCCCCAAAAGAACTGGACAGCCCAACGCATGAAAGAAACGCAGCCCTTTTAGCAAAGTCAGATTATGCGCCAAAGTCTTTCCAAACCCTATACCCGGATCCAGAATTATGTTCTCTCGGGCAATTCCCGCTTCCAGACAAAGCGTCATTCGATCCCGCAAATAGTCGATCACATCAAACAACACATGATCATATTTTGGATTATCCTGCATCACTTTTGGATCAGCGGAGCTGTGCATCAAACAGACGGGTAAACCGCTTTTTGCAGCAACCTGCAAGCTATCTGCGTCAAATTCAAGGGCGGTGACATCGTTGATGAGCGTCGCACCTGCTGCGATCGCGGCAGACATTACCGCCGACTTTCGGGTATCAATTGACAGGTTATTGGTCAGCTCCCTGCAGTTTTCAATTACCGGCACGACGCGATTAATTTCATCTTCAATGGAAACGGCGTCTGCACCGGGTCGCGTACTCTCTCCACCAAAGTCCAGAATATGCGCCCCTTCCGACATCAAGGTTTTTGCATGAGAGACGGCTGCATCTGTCTGTAAATAGTCACCGCCGTCTGAAAAACTATCCGGTGTCACATTCACAATGCCCATAATAAGTGGCCCGTGCTGCCCTTTCAGGCCGGCAACGGATTTATGGGCTCTGGTAAATTCAAGCTGCGTCAGCAGGGCTTCTTTTCGACCCGGAATTATGTCTGCCCACGCCCTGATATCATCGATCGAATGATCGGCAAAATACAACACCTGATCCGCTTGGCGCACAGCAACGGTCACCATATTGGCTGCCGCCCCTACGGCAGGTGCTAGATATATATCGGCAGATTCAGAAAGGCTCCGCGGTAAAGCGGAGCCTTTTGATAGGTTCGTCATGAAGTAACCTCAGGACCCAGGCTGTGGCTCTGGCTCCATGCCGCCAGCATCTGTATCTGGTTTTTTATGACCATCAGATTCTGGAATTGGAGAGCCTGTTCCCTGATCTTTCGTAGGATCTTCTTCATCAGGACGGTTCAAATCACCACCATCCATCAGAATTTTGATCTCATCACCAGAGAGTGTCTCATAATCGAGCAGGCCTTTGGCAATCCGGTGAAGTTGCTCTTCATGCTCGGTCAGAATATTCCGGGCTGTAGCTTCGCCTTCTTCGACGAAACGGCGAACTTCCTGATCAATCAACTGAGCGGTTGCGTCTGAAACATTCTTCTGCTGTGAAACAGAGTGACCGAGGAAAACCTCTTCCTGATTGGCACCATATAACAACGGCCCCAGTTTATCAGACAGACCCCATTCGGTGACCATACGGCGCGCCATATCGGTTGCCATTTTAATGTCGCCCGATGCACCCGTTGTCACTGCATCATGGCCAAAGATCATTTCTTCAGCAATCCGGCCACCCATCGCAACTGCGAGATGAGCAAGACACTGATCGCGGCGGAGCGAATAGCTATCTTTTTCAGGCAAACGCATCACCATACCAAGGGCACGGCCACGTGGAATGATTGTCGCTTTGTGAATGGGATCAGATGCTTTCATATGCATACCGACCAAGGCATGGCCGCCTTCATGGTATGCGGTTAGCTTCTTCTCGTCTTCAGACATCACCATAGAGCGTCGCTCTGCGCCCATCATGACTTTGTCTTTTGCTTCTTCAAATTCCTGTTGCGTCACAAGACGGCGGGATTTACGGGCTGCCAGCAAAGCAGCTTCGTTCACCAGGTTCGCCAAATCAGCACCGGAGAAACCAGGCGTTCCGCGCGCGATTGTCCGTGCGTTCACATCGTTGGCCAAAGGCACTTTGCGCATGTGAACTTTCAGGATTTTCTCGCGACCAATAATATCTGGATTAGGAACAACCACCTGACGGTCAAAACGACCCGGGCGCAACAGCGCAGGATCCAATACGTCCGGACGGTTGGTTGCAGCAATCAGGATAACACCTTCGTTGGCTTCAAAACCATCCATCTCGACCAACAATTGGTTGAGTGTCTGTTCCCGCTCATCATTACCGCCGCCAAGGCCCGCACCACGGTGACGGCCCACCGCATCGATCTCATCGATGAAGATAATACAAGGTGCGTTCTTTTTACCCTGTTCAAACATATCGCGAACCCGGCTTGCACCAACACCCACAAACATTTCAACAAAGTCGGAACCTGAAATTGTAAAGAAAGGCACATTTGCTTCACCAGCAACAGATCGCGCCAGCAGGGTTTTACCTGTACCTGGAGGTCCAACCAGCAAACATCCTTTTGGAATTTTACCGCCTAGGCGTTGATATTTTTGAGGATTTTTCAGGAAGTCGACAACTTCTTCAAGCTCTTCCTTGGCCTCTTCAATGCCCGCCACATCTTCGAACGTCACGCGGCCTTGCTTTTCGGTCAGCAATTTAGCTTTGGACTTACCAAACCCCATCGCTTTTCCGCCGCCGCCCTGCATCTGGCGCATAAAGAAAATCCAGACACCGATCAACAGAAGCATTGGGAACCAGGATAAAAGCGTCGCCATCAACAGGCTACCCTCTTCTTCTGGGGCCGCTGTAATCTGGACCTGCTTGGCAGTCAGACGCTCAACAAGTGAGTTATCCTGCGGCGCGTAGGTTGTATAGGTTTGCCCTGTATCCGAATTCTTGCCCGTGATCGAATGGCCCTGAATGGTCACAGCAGTGATTTGGCCATTGTCAACCATGTCCAGAAACTGCGAGTAGGCTAATGAAGCGCCACTTGTTCGCTGCGAGGAATCGTTAAAGAGATTGAACAAGGCGACGGCCAACATGCCGATAATCACCCAGAGGACTAAATTTTTTCCAAAAAGATTCACAGACAATCTTCCCATATGAAATCCGCTGCATTGAAAACAGCGGATCGAATTAAACAACCCCGATTTTCGGGGAAACATATTAAATATAAGTCAATATACATGACTTCCAAGGGGACAGATCAGTTATAGTTTACTATTCAGAACCCAATGTATGAATGAATACCATTTCAAAGCGGTCATTTGCAATGCCTAAGCCCAAGCTTTCTGCCGAAATCAGTGGGGCAGACACTAGTTTTTCGCCAGACCATACACCAGGAAGGTTTTTTCGAACAATTGCCGGTAATTTTTCGATCTCAGTCAAAACAGGGAAAGACTGTAGCTGTTGCCACCCTGAATCGCCTAAAACGCGAACTTCTAAAAATGGCTCATCTGGATCTGCGTCACACCCCTTGTGATCCGTAACAGAAAACCGCTCATCCCAGATGATTTGCCGCCCCTTACACATAGGGGTCACGGGCAGCCCATCTCGTCCCGGTTCACGTAGAATAAGAAATTCCTCGCTGCGAACTTGAAATTGACAGCCCGACAAAGTCGCAAAAGGCTCCTGAACACCAGCCTTCATCTTCTCTATTATATTTTCCAACTCCTGAAGCTTAACCCGAAAACCTGCGCCCCGCATAACGTGAACAGCTTTTGCCAAAACCCTAACGCCGATTTCGTCGGGTAAACTTTGAAGGAAATCCGTCTGCATGGAAATAAAGCCAAAAGGGCTCAGACGAACCTGATCCTGCCACGTCGTCTCAGTTATCGTCTGTAATGCGACCTCAGCACGCTGTATTCGCTTTAAAGAGAGCGCAATTGCCTCCGCGCTGCTTCCTGGAAGGTTTCGGATGTGCCCCATCACATGTCCCAGTTCAGTACGTGTATATTCTGGACTTTCGTTACTGGGATCTTCGATCCAGTCCTGCCCAAGTTCCTGCAGATATGCTCGCAGTTCTGCGCGGGTAAATGACAGTAAAGGGCGAATGATATCGATCCCCTTACGTTCGGTCTTCAAGGACATGCCAGAAAGGCCGGACAGTCCGCTGCCCTTTGATAACCGCATCAAGAAAGTTTCCTGATGATCCTCCTGTTGATGACCGACAAACAGCATCGAAACACCGATCTGCTTGCACTCGTCAAATAACAACTGGTACCGGGCATCACGGGCAAATTCCTGAACGCCTGCCTCTGGTTTGGGGCCTGTGCGCGTTAAAATTCGGTGGTCAATACCATGGCGATTTAACCACGCCTTCACCAGCATTGCTTCATCGGCAGCTTCAGCGCGAAGTCCATGGTTCACAGTCAATGCGACAAGTGAGATGTCTTTCGAAAGACACCATTTTTGCAAAAGCAGGCAAAGGGCCATGCTGTCAGAGCCCCCCGATACTGCTACTGCCACAGTATTGGGGAATGCCTCTGCATCAAAAAGTGATTTGAGATTTTGAGAAAATCGCTCTTGGAGTAAAGGGATCATCGACTGATCACTCACCCACGATTAAGAGCAATTGAATTTCTGCTTTTCACGCGCCGCTATCTGCTCAAGCCGGCTTGGGAGAATTTTAAACTGTTTTGACAACTGCTGAAAAGTTGCACAAGCCTGCTCATTCTGTTCCATTCGGCCCAGCGTCATTCCCAGTTTCAGCAGGTTATCCGCAGCTTTCGAACTTTTAGGGTAATTTTGATATCCGTTCAAAAATGCAGAAGCCGCATTATTATAATCCCCGCGGACATAAAAGGTTTCACCAAGCCAGTATTGAGCGTTCCCAGCTAGCGAGTGTGCGCTGTTCTGCGTCAAAAAGTTGGTAAAGGCCTGCTCTGCGCCAGCATAATCATCTTTGCGGATTAAACCCATCGCCAGATTATATTGCTCTTCGGGTGCTAGGTTTGCCATCGCAGCCGCAGAAGTATCTGAAGCCGATGCCGGAGGTGTTGTTACCGCCTCGCCATTTGGATTGGTCCGCAATGTTCCCAGCAATTTAGTCCCTTCGGGTAACTGCCCCCCTTCCGCCACGGAGGCTGTATCTGCCTGACTATTTGCAGGGGCCGCATTCGAAGGACTTGATAGATCTTGTGGGGCGGCACCATTTGCTATTCCGGTTGCGCCTTCAGATCCCAGTCGACGTTCAATTTCGGTAAGCCGGAAGTCAACATCCAGAACCAGTTTATCCAGTCGTGACTTCAATTGATCGAGCTTAAAGTTAATCTCTTCCGAAGACCCTGTAATGCGGCGCTGTTCCTGCTCCAAAGCATCAATACGAGAAGACAGAAGTGCAGCAGCTTCACTCCCTCCGACAACTACCGGCGATCCACCTGACGATGGCGGTGGTACATCCTGACCTTGAAAAATTTTCCGCTGAACACTGTTTAGGTCCGCTTCCAATCGGTTCATACGATCCAGAAGAGCTTGAACATCACTGCTTTGCGCATTTACAGGCGACATGGATACTGTCAGCACCAAAAACGAAGCCGATATCAAAGAGGCAAACTTGCGAATGCGGTGTTCCAGCCCCAATTCCATAAGCACTGATTGAACATATGACATCTTAAACCTCTACCCTTCCTTCTTGCCCCAAATTTCAACGATATCTAATAGGACATACCCTATGAATGTATTGTGACCAAAGCGTGGCTTATAATTTACACCCGCATTTTCACAATAAAAAACCCGCTCCCAACCCCAGTATGACTGGTTTGGCAACGGGCTTTTCAATTAACAGGTTGTCAAATTAATTGACGACCATTACACCCCGACGGTTCTGTGACCAGGCGTCTTCATTGTGGCCAAGAGCAACTGGACGCTCTTTACCATATGAGATGCCTTCCACACGGGATGCAGATACACCCAATGTGACGAGGTAGTTTTTCACTGCCGTTGCACGGCGATCGCCAAGTGCAAGGTTGTATTCACGTGTGCCGCGTTCGTCTGCATGTCCTTCGACAGCAACTGTAACGCTTGGGTTCGCTTTCAACCATTCAGCCTGACGCTCAACAGTCGCACGTGCTTCTGCTGTCAGATTGTACTGATCGAAACCAAAGAATACGCGATCACCAACATTCAGGACCAAATCTTCTTGGCTGCCTGGTTGCACATTTGTACCGCTGTTAGAAGAGACTGTTCCGTTTGAGCCGGATGATGCACTAGCCTGGGACGAAGCCCCGCTACCAGAACTGTCACCTGAATCGACCGGAGCCGTTTCACAGGCTGCGACCAACGTCAGCGCAGCAATCATACTCAAGAATTTTAGGCCAAGATTGAGCCGCATTTACTTAACTCCCATGCTATGGAAATTCACATTTTTGGGCATCTTATGCATCAGGACATCAAAAACGTGCAATGTCGAACGATACAAAAAGGATAACCCCCCGAAATAATTTTACTACTATACGTTTGCTCTAATCCAGAATCAAGGGTGACCACGCCGGATCAGACCCATCTCTTGGAGTAAGCACTTCACGTTCGTTATAACCTGTTAAGTCAATGGACCACAAGCGTACTTTGTCTTCTGTTGATTTTCCTTTTCCCGGAATTTGCCGGAAAAAGACTAAAACCCGTCCATTTGGCGCCCAAGACGGGCCTTCATTATGGAAGCCTTCCGTCAGAATCCGTTCCTGAGAGCCGTCTGTCCTCATTACACCGATAGAAAATTGGCCGCCAGTCAGTTTTGTAAATGCGATTAAATCTCCACGGGGAGACCACACAGGTGTGCCATAATTACCACGACCGAAGCTAATTCGGCGAATATTACTGCCGTCAGCATTCATAACATAGAGCTGCTGGCGCCCCCCACGATCAGATTCAAACGTGATTTGCGTTCCATCTGGTGAGAATGAAGGCCCTGTATCGATGCCCGGATGCTTCGTTAGTCGCTTGATCGCCCGCGTCCGCAAATCCATCAGATAAATATCTGAGTTTCCATTTTCGGCCATACTCATAATCACCTGATTACCCGAAGGTGAAAAGCGCGGTGCAAAAGTCATACCTGGAAATTCACCCAATACTTCCTGCTGGTTCGTATCAATATTCAACAGGTAAACGCGGGGGCGATTGTTAAAATAAGACAGGTAAGTAATTTCCTGCTGACTTGGTGAAAAGCGCGGTGTCAAAACCAGATTATCACCATTGGTCAGGAATTGATGACGCTCGCCATCCTGATCCATAATCGCCAGGCGTTTAACTTTCCGGTTCGCCGGACCGCTTTCCGATACATATACGATGCGTGTATCGAAGTATCCTTCTTCACCAGTCAGGCGCTTATAGATATCATCGGCAACCTTATGCGCAATTCGGCGCCAGTTGGTTGGTTGCGCGGTCAGTTCCTGACCTGTGAGATATTGCTCTGCGAAGACATCATAAAGACGGAACTGAACCTTGATCTGTCCATCTGGCAAGGCCTGCACCATACCGATCGCCAAACCTTGCGCATCAATTTTACGCCAGTTGGAAAATACCGGAATTGCGTTGATATCTGATGATTTTTCCAAGAATGCCTTTGGGCTGATTGTCTTGAACAGACCTGAACGTTCAAGGTCTGCGCGAACGACATCGGCAATTTTCTGCCCGACAATTGTTGCAACCTCGGTATCACTGTAAAAATCCGTAATCGCTATTGGCAGCGGCTGGATATTACCCTGCGTAATGTCGATAACCAGCTCGGAACGCGCCGGACTTGTTATCAAGACAGTTAAAAGGATTATTGCGGAGTACAATTTCCATCCAATTGTCAGTTCGCCGATCCTTCGTATCATTGTCAAAACATCTCCCTCGGGTCGAAATTAAGCGTTGTTTCACGCCAGCGTTCATATTTATCCAGCGGCAATTGATAAGGCTGGCACAACAAGATTGCGCGCCGCGCACTTTCCGCAGCGATTTCTTCAAACCGCGATTTAAAAGCCCCGCGTCGTTGAATTTCTGGATTGCCCTGAACCGTACCATCCGGATTCAGCGTAATTTTAATGGTTACAACCAGATCTTCTGCATGGGCACTTCCCGTCGGCGGGTTCCAGCATTTTTGAACCTGCCTTTTAAAAGCATCCTTCTCACTTAAACTCAAAGGCAGCGAGGCATCGCCCCCCTTGGTTGAAGAATTAGGCACTTTCTCAGCAGATTGAGACTTTTTTGTGTCACTTTTCGTTGTCTCTGCCGCAGGTTGCTCCCTTTTCTTTTTGTCCAGCAGCGCCGAAATACTGTTGAGGTCAAACTTCAGCTCTTTTTTCTTTGGCGTCTCCGCCACCTTAGGTTCAGCTTTTGCTTTTGGTGCTGGCTTGGGTTTTGGCTTCAAGCGGGGTTTAGGAACAACTTTTGCCGTCTCCTCCGCTACAGGTTCAGGCTCCGGCACAGACTCGACCTTGGGTTCTGGCTCAGGCACTGGTTCTGGTTCCGGCTCTGGTTGTGGCGCGGGCTCAGGCTCAGGTTTAGGCGTCGGAACTGGCTTTGGCGTTGGCGCCGGTTTTGGCTCGGGCTTGGGAACAGGTTTTGGTTCAGGCTTTGGTTCAGGCTTTGGAGCCGGTTCCTTTTCCTCTTTTTTCTCTGGTTCTGGCGTTGGTTTAGGCAGATTGGTAATTTCGGAGATATCAACGATCTCCACTTCGATGATCGCAGACTCTTCCAGAATATCAGGATCCTGAAACAACGGCAGGCCTGTATACATCAAGATCAAAATGATCAGATGCAATGCTGCTGATATGAGCGCCGAGACCTTCATCAAAAAATGCTACCTTATTTGGTCTGACCGTTTTTGCTGGCTTTGGGTTGACCCGCCGATACCATGGCAACGCGTTTAAAGCCAGCAGCATGGACCTCGCCCATCACCTGCAAAACCCGTCCATAATTGACGTCCTTGTCACCACGCACAAAAATTCTTTGATCCTGTTTTGCCCCAGTAACCGCCTGTAATTTCTCAACCAGATTTTCCATCGTAATCTCGACGTCTTCCAGGAAAATCCGCCCGCCCTTATCTACACTGATCACAAGTGGCTCATCATTTCCTTGAATGGTTTTTGACTTGGATTCTGGTAATTCTAGCGGTACGCCAACCGTCAATAACGGCGCAGTCACCATAAACACAATCAGAAGAACCAACATGACATCGACAAAGGGAGTCACATTAATTTCCGACATGGCCTGATGACGGCGTTTTCGCCCCTTCCCGCTAAAAGCGTTATAATCGTTGCTATTCACAGAGTTACCCCTGATCCAGTTGACGGGACAGGATCGCAGAAAATTCGCCTGAGAACCCTTCAAGTCGCGTGATTATCCGCTGCAGGTCATTTGAAAATTTATTGTAGGCGATAACCGCCGGGATTGCCGCAACAAGCCCCAAAGCTGTGGCAAACAGAGCCTCTGCGATACCAGGAGCCACGACCGCAAGGCTGGTGTCCTTGGTGGCCGCAATTGCCTGAAAGCTGTTCATGATACCCCATACTGTACCAAACAACCCCAAAAAGGTAGCAGTTGAACCAACAGTTGCCAAAAAGCCCATATATTTTTCAAGCCGCTCAACCTCGCGGTCAATCGCAACACGCATCACTTGATGAATCCGTGCTTGCAATCCGGTATGTGAATGGATGTCCCCACCATTTTCGGTCGATCGCAGCCATTCCCTCATAGCTGTTGAAAACAGCATAGCCAATGGATTATCAGGCGCAGTTCCGACCCTTTTATATAGATCTTCGAGATTACCTCCGGACCAGAAATCCTGCTCAAAGTCATCGGAGTCTCTGGTTACACGACGAAAACGGATAATTTTCTCAATGATAATAGCCCAACACCAAAACGAAGCGAGGATCAAAATAATCATGACCAATTGAACAATGATGTCTGCTCGCAAGAACAGATCAAGCATCGATAGGTTATGACTGAGTGAACCTAACTGTCCACCAACGGTTACTGCATTTTCCATACTTACAACGTAGCTCCCGACGCATTCACTAATGAAGCGAACTTATCTTTAGTTTGAGGCGAAAAACGGGCAGGCCTTCCGTTTTTTTGAAGGCATGCGATCCGAACCGCACTTTTAATGAGGACCTCGTCCCCCCTGAATATATCTTGCTGCATTCTGAGTGTTGCTGATTTCATTTCTATCAGAGTTGTTTTAACTGTCAAAACATCCTCTAATTTTGCAGGTCGCAAGAATTCAATTGTGCAATCCCGCAAGACAAAATTTAGTTCGTCTTCGGCCAGCATCTGTTGTTGATTTATATCGATAAATCTCAACAGGTCTGAACGGGCACGTTCCGTAAATTTTAAATAGTTGGCGTGATATACGATGCCCCCCGCATCTGTATCTTCCCAGTAAATTATGACTGGAAATTCGTAGCACTTCTCCCCATCGGGAAGCTCTACAAGTTGACCTAAGATGCCCGACTTAGTCGTCACTCACTTCTCCCTTAATCATCTCCAGCTGCTCAGATATCGCCGCAGGAAACAATAGTCCAAGGTGATCAAACGCGGCTTTTGTCAACAACCGGCCTCTGGGGGTTCGTTGCAGCAAACCCTGCTGAATAAGATAAGGCTCAATAATATCTTCGATCGCATCGCGAGGTTCAGACAAGGCCGCAGACAATGTTTCCACTCCAACTGGGCCGCCGCCAAAATCTTCTGCAATTCGCCGTAAATAACGGCGATCCATTGCATCAAGCCCCCGGGCGTCAACCTCCAAACGATTGAGGGCCGCATCTGCAAGCTCTGCCGTCACAACTGTATTCCCCGCAACCGATGCAAAATCTCTGACCCGGCGTAACAACCGACCGGCCACGCGAGGCGTTCCGCGGCTGCGCTTTGCAATTTCAGCAGCCCCATCTTCACTCAGCTCAAATCCCAGAACACGGGCCCCGCGAGATACGATTAATTGTAACTCATCCGGCTCGTAGAAATTCATGCGAAGCGGTATACCAAAACGTTCGCGAAGCGGCGTTGTGATTAAACCAGATCGTGTTGTCGCCCCAACCAGCGTAAAGGGGGGCAAATCAATCCGAACAGAACGGGCAGCAGGACCTTCACCGATAATCAGGTCTAAATGGAAATCTTCCATCGCCGGATACAAGATTTCTTCGACTGCAGGTGACAGGCGATGAATTTCATCAATGAACAAAACATCGTTTTCTTCAAGATTAGTCAAAAGCGCGGCCAGATCCCCCGCTTTGGTGATGACCGGGCCCGCCGTTGCCCTGAAATTAACACCCAGTTCACGCGCGACGATTTGCGAAAGTGTTGTCTTGCCAAGTCCAGGAGGGCCAAAAAACATGACATGATCAAGCGCATCCCCGCGCGTTTTGGCGGCCTGAATAAAGATGCTCAGATTTTCGCGAACCTGACGTTGACCGATAAAATCATCCAGCACCTGAGGTCGCAAATGACGTTCGCTATCATCCAGTTCCTGCCGTGTAGAAGTCACCAGCCGCTCGTCGGTCATGTTGCCAGCTCCTTAAGACCTGCTGTAATAAGCTGCTCTACCGTTGCGTCAGCCCCCAGCTCTCGGCCGACTGTAGCGACAGCACCAAATGCATCAGCCCGCCCATATCCCAAGTTGACAAGTGCGGAAACCGCATCGCCAGCTGCAGTATGATTTACCGCAGCCGCCGCTTTATCTGCTTTATTACCCACAGCCTTTTCCGTAAAAGCTGCGGTCCCCAGATCCATTTTAGCGACTTTATCTTTGAGTTCCGCCGTAATGCGACCTGCAACCTTGGGTCCAATTCCACTAACGCGGGTCAAAGCCGTTTTATCGGCAGCGGCAACAATTTGGGTCAACTCTTCCCCATCATAAATAGAAAGAATTGCCAGAGCCACTTTCGCGCCGACTCCCTGCACTGTTTGCAACAGGGAAAACCATGCTTTTTCAGAAGATGTCTGAAAGCCGTATAGATGAATGTGATCTTCGCGAACATGGGTTTCAATCATCATGGAGGCGATTTCACCAGTCGCGGGCAGGTTTCGCAGCGTACGAACGGATGCAAAAATGAGGTACCCCACCCCATTCACATCAAGAACAAACCAGTCATCCCCGGAACTGTCGACTTTTCCGGTTAATTTTGCGATCAAGTTCTTCCCCCCGCCATATGTGTTGCTTTCTTCAAACTTCTATTTGTTCCGGCATAATGCGCATGGCAAATTGCCACGGCAAGGGCATCGGCAGCATGTTCGTTGGCAATTTTACATCCGGGCAAAAGCATACTTACCATGGCATGGATTTGATCTTTGCCAGCGTGCCCCGCTCCCACGACAGATTTTTTGATTTTATTTGGGGCATATTCAGCAACGACAATGCGATGTAACGCTGGCACCAAAAGAGAAATTCCCCGCGCCTGCCCAAGCTTTAGTGTCGAGACTGGGTTTTTATTCACAAACGTCTCTTCAACGGCAGCTTCGTCGGGCTGCCAGTCCCCGATCACTTGTTCAATGCCCTCATAAAGCTGGACCAGCCGGTCGGATAAACTGCAGGAGGCGTCAGAAGCAATGGCACCATTGGCAAGATGCCGTAGTGAATTCCCATTTGCTTCAATAATGCCCCATCCAGTATGCCGCAGCCCCGGATCCAAGCCCAATAAACGCATCCCGGCTACCCTTTAAGCTTTATTCACTCAGTTTTTCCATGACCTCATCAGGGATGTCGAAATTGGCAAAAACCCGCTGAACATCATCGTTATCTTCCAGTGCATCAACCAGTTTAAAAACCGAACTTGCCTTATCTTCGGTTTCCACTTCAACCGTCACGTTTGGCTTCCAGACGATACCGGCTTCCTGAGGGGTGCCGAATTTATCTTCCAGAGCACTTTGCACGTCATTAAAATCTTCACGGGCGCAGGTCACTTCATGCGCATCATCGGTGCTTTCAACATTTTCAGCACCAGCTTCCAGCGCTTCTTCAAAAATGGCATCCGCTTCAATTTCTTCTGCCGTGTAAATCATTTGTCCGACCTGATCGAACATAAATCCAACAGCGCCTGTCTCCGCAAGGGAGCCGCCTGATTTTGTAAAGGCGGCACGCACTTCCGCCGCCGTCCGGTTTTTATTGTCCGTCAAAGCTTCGACAATCATGGCAACGCCACCGGGGCCATAGCCTTCATAGCGGATTTCATCATAATTACCGCCATCGGTATCACCCGCTGCACGTTTAATCGCCCGATCAATATTGTCTTTCGGCATATTGTCAGAGCGGGCCGCTGCGATCGCTGTCCGCAAGCGCGGGTTCATTTCGGGGTCAGGCAAGCCTGTCTTTGCCGCAACTGTAAGTTCGCGAATATGCTTGGCAAAAATTTTCGCCCGTTTTTTATCCTGCGCACCTTTGCGATGCATAATGTTCTTAAACTGTGAATGTCCAGCCATAACTCTTCTCTTAACCGCGGAAACTTGAGATGTTTCAGTATTAACTTTTGGCAAATCGCCAGCCATTCATATCGGACGACGATTATCGATGTGATGCTACTTATTTAACGCAAGGGCAAGTTTCACCCAAGCCCTGAATGATATTTTGTCGAAATAAATTGCTTTAAAGGTCAATTACGAGACGAAAATTGCGTTATATGTCAATTCGGGTCTGTTGCAGCAGTGTGGTAAATTCTTTCAAAACATTCGCACTGGCCCCACCCGTCTGAGCCTGTTCCTGAAGCGATTGCATAAATCCTTGGGACATAATCGTCGACTTGGCCAGCGCCCGTGTTTTATCATGGACAGCTGGTTCGCTAAAAGCACCCTCGGAGACAAAGCGTAAAAGCTTAAGTCCGAGTTGCAACTGATCATCTGAACTTTTAACAAGTTGATCTTCAACCTTCTTTTTCTCGTAAAGTTGAATACCAATCTGGTCGAGGTTTTTAGCTATTCGATCAGCAAAAAAATTCTGAAAGCCGCCGCGCCTGACTTTCGTCTGCAAACTAGAGATTTGCTTCAAAGTCTTAATGTCATCCGAGCTACCATCAAGAATTTGCCCAACATTGAATGGGCTCTCCAAAATCGGAATAATATAGTTTGCAATGGTGCGCATATTGCTCGCCCCAATTATTCCTGACGCGATATCTGCAAGCCTATCCACACGATCTAAAGGATAATCATATCCATAGAGAAATTCAGCGATACTGGTGCTGCCCGTCATGCGTGCGCAACGCTCGGTCAAAGCCTCAACGCATTCTTGCCCACCAATATGCGCGCCATCCTTCACTGCCATATGGTTCAGGATGCGCTTGTGATACATCACGCTCCTAAAGGGATCGTTTTTCACAAACGATGCGTTACCTTCAATTGTTGTTCTAAATTTATGTACCAAAGATTTTTGTGTTTCGGGCATCGATTTATTTTTGATAAGCGCCATCACCACTGGGAAAACCGCATGGCATTCATCAGTCGCCTTTGCTTGCCCCTTGATCACTTCAAGAATTCGAAGCAATCCTTCTCCCAAATTTTCACTATCCCCAAAAACAATCTTAATATTGTCCGACACATTCAGAAAATCAGCTAAGAACCAATCAAGATATTTCATGACTGGTGAATTTTGGTTCCTCTCGATCAATTCAAGAATTTTCTCGAACTTTTCATTTAACTTCGGGATCGGCCTTAAAAATCGGCAGAACGCCGTCATGAACGCTTTATCAGGATTATCCGTTTCATTGGCTAGCTTAAAGAGGCTATCCACGTCGTCACCCTGCATTTCAATAAAGTCGCCCTGTTGGCGCTGAAATTTTAACTCCTTTAAAATTTCGTTGGTCATTTTGTACAGATCCAGAACCCTGTCGCTGACTTTCTGTCCGGTTTTCTGAATCTGAGATATTGCTACTTTTTGGACAGCCCCCTGCAAAATTTGGCCTGTATCATTCAGGCGCTGCAGGTTTTCCGCATGATATAGCAATTCCAGCGGAACTATATTCCAGCCCGCAAGTGGGCTTTTTAATTGATTGGCAATGACGCGGCGGGCATCCAGGCGATATAAATCGTCTGATTGACGGCAAATTGGCCGAATTAAAGGAACGGACTGGGCTCCTTTGTTTTCCGCGACTCGTTCGCCTTCAAAATAAACTTCTTTGTCTTTGAAACCTTCATCCTCGGCACCATAAGACACTTCCAGAACTTTAACTGCTTTCAGTGAAAGTTCCTTAAAAAGACTACTTGCGTTTTCGATCGCTGTATTTTTGTCATCACAAACACGTTGAACAGTCCAAGAGCTGGACTGACATCCGTGAACTTCGTAATGAGAGTTCGCGTCGGACACTTATTTCTCCAATTGGGTACATATTACTTTTGATATCAATTAAAGAAGTTAGTGCAATGATCTTAAAATTCTACGAACAAAAAGAGAAAGTTTTAAGATCCACTAATTAAGAATATCATTACCCTACTGGGTTCAGGGTCTGGCTCAATACACCACCAACCCGAACGGGTTCAATTTTTCGCGCGAGACCAGTTTTGTCATCCGTATCGACAAGAATTCCGCATAAAGTTCCCGGTCCGAGGGCCGGGCTAAAACGGGAGGAGGAAATCTTGCGGGTAAAGCGCCTCAAAGGCTCTTCTTTATCCATACCAATCACTGAATTATAATCACCACACATCCCGGCATCGGTCTGATATCCGGTGCCTCCTGGCAAAACCATTGCGTCAGCAGTTGGAACATGTTGATGACTGCCGACAACAGCGGAGACACGGCCATCGCAGAAATGCCCCATCGCCATTTTCTCAGATGTGGCTTCCCCATGGATATCAACAAGGATGAAATCATATTTTCCACCCAATTTCCCTGAGTTGAGAATCTTATCAACTGAGGCAAAAGGGTCATCCAGTGGGTCCATGAAAACACGCCCCATCACCTGAACAACCAGTATGGATTTTCCGCCTGCGGTTTTAAAAACAGCAGCCCCGCGCCCTGGCGTCCCTTCCGGGTAGTTTATGGGCCGAATAAGGCGTTTATCATCTGTCATGTAGGTCATAATCTCTTTTTGATCGAAACTATGATTTCCAAGAACAATGCAATCCACACCACTTTCATAAAATCCCTGACAGATTTTATCCGTAATACCAAAACCGGAGGCCGCGTTTTCACCATTTACAATTACAAAATCCAAAGAAAGGGATTTTCTTAGTAAAGGAACCTGTTCCATCACGATTTCGCGTCCAGACCGACCAACGACATCGCCGCAATATAAAACTCTCACAGGATTTTCCTCACCCTTTTCTCTGTCACGATCCAATCCAATTTCTGATCATGAATATCAGTCACAACTTTATCAACTCTCTGCCCTTCATAGGCATACCCGACAACGACGCAGGAACCACTTTCCCGCAGCACTTCTATCGTCCGGTCATAATATCCGCCGCCATACCCCATCCGAAACCCTTGCGCATCGAACGCCAGCAATGGAACAACCACAATATCCGGAACAGCCAGCGGTGCATCTTCTTGGGGCTGCAAGGTATTAAAACCACCTGTTACAAGCGGTTCCCCCTGCTGCCATTTTCTAAATATAAGCGGCTTGCTCTGGCCAACAACAACTGGCAGCAAACATGTCACTGATTGAGCTGCCAGTGCATCAATCAACGGCCGCGTATTTATTTCACTTCCGATGGGTATAAAAAGTGAGATTGCCATTGTGGGAGACACCGCAATCGTATCCAGGAAATTTCGAGCGGCCTGTTGTCCAGCTAAAGGCGTCACAAGCGACTTGCGCAATCTCATTGCGCTCTCCCGCTGTTCCTGCTTTTTGCTGATTACATCCATCACCGGCAGGCCCTGTTCTCCATTCGAAATTGTGCTGAACCACTATAAGCCGTCGATCTTATGAAATCTCTGTGGCCTGACAAGTCAGGTGGGAGCCGATATAATAGAACCACGGTTCAGTCAGGGATTAGCCCCCCAGATTTCGTTATTGGCCCCAGGATATCTATAATCTAACGCGCAAAGCAGAACAGCGCGTTGTATTTAAGCTTTTTCAAGCCGATCTGCAATAGCTTCTAACTGCTCAGCAATATTTTCGAGTTTGCGATCCCCCTCTTTATCGGCAGGAACGCCTTCGCGGAAGTGATCAATTTTCTCATAAGCCTGCGAGAGATCATCGGCAATCAGCAATGAAGCCATCAGCAAGAGTTGAGCTTCATTGGCGCTTCCGGCCATATCGCTTAAGTCTTTGACTTTCTTGTCCACATATTCTGCAAGATAGGTCAAATGCTCTTCTTCACCGTCATCACAGATAACAGGATATGGCCGTCCGTTCACTTTAACTGTTACGCTTGCCATTATCTTACTGCTCCAACATGCCGCTAATATTGGCGATGGTTTTATCCAGTCGCCCAGACACAGTATCTGCAGCCTGTTTTAAGCCATTATAGGCTGCTGTCAGTTCTAAAAGTTCTTGACGCAACAATTGATTCTCAACTTTCAAATTATCCATTTCCGCTTTTGTGACAGGATCTTCTCCATCCAGCAGACTCGTCTGAGCGGGTCTTGTCGACATCGTACTGGACAGTTGATGAAGACGTCGCAGTGCAGCTTCTATTCGCGATTCGGTATTTTCGTCGTTGTCCATGCCCTAAATGCCCCATTTCCGGTTTCAGGCGTCAATTGATCCAGTTACGGACAATAAGACCTGCACGCAATATGCGTCAACTGAAATGCAAAATGATATTTTCGGATAATATTGGCAAAAGGGCGAACTAAGCAGTTGACGTATAGGTCATTGAACGGCATCTTCCCACCCGATTTCAATGCTTGCTGGAAAAACGCACTGTTACACGGTTTCTAGATTTGAAATAGTGCAACGTAACTGGTGCAAATGGACCACCGGCAAGTGACATAAACTTGATACCCATTTGGGCACCAGCAGCCAGTCACATCCAGAACCCGCACGTTCTCAGCGACATGTCTGGTAGCAGCACCGCTTCGCTGGTGGATAGCAAAGAGTCGATTATGAACGAAAACGGCGCCAAAAATTCGCCTGCAAATTCCAAACTCACTGATATGGCCAATGCTATACGTGCGTTATCCATGGACGCAGTTCAGCAAGCAAATTCTGGGCACCCTGGTATGCCAATGGGAATGGCTGATGTTGCAACTGTTCTTTTTACAAAGTTCCTGAAATTTGACCCTGCCAAACCGAACTGGCCCGACCGGGACCGGTTTGTGCTTTCCGCAGGTCATGGATCGATGTTGCTTTACTCGTTGCTGCACCTGACTGGTTATAAAGACATGACCATTGATCAGATCCGCAATTTCCGCCAATTGGGTTCCATCACTGCCGGTCATCCTGAATATGGACATGCTACCGGGATTGAAACAACTACGGGTCCGCTTGGTCAAGGCCTTGCGACTGCCGTTGGCATGGCGCTGGCTGAACAAATGCAGGCAGCCCGTTATAAAGGGATTGTTGATCATCACACATATGTCATCGCTGGCGATGGCTGCCTGATGGAAGGCATTAGCCACGAAGCGGCATCATTTGCAGGTCACTTGAAGCTGGGCAAACTGATCGTGCTGTGGGACGACAACGAAATCAGCATTGATGGGAAGACAGAGCTATCTGTCTCTGACAACCAGCTCAAACGTTTTGAAGCACTCGGCTGGGACACGTTCTCAGCGGATGGTCATGATTTTGAAAGCGTTGAAAAAGCAATTGAAGCGGCCCGCAAAACAGACAAACCGTCGCTTATCGCCTGTAAAACCACAATCGGTTTTGGCGCACCCAACAAACAGGGTACTTCCGGCGTGCATGGCGCGCCACTTGGCCCAGATGAAATTGCACTGGCACGTAAAGAATTAAACTGGCCACATGCACCGTTTGAGATTCCAGCGCCTATTCTTGATCGCTGGCGGGCAGTTGGGACGAAAGGCGCTCGACTTTCTGCAGAATGGGAAGCCTCGCTTAATTCCCTGCCGGCAGATGACAAAACCGCGTTTGAATTTGATCTTTCCGGTGAATTATCTGCAGATCTGGACGATACCCTTATCTCATACAAGAAACGCCTGAGTGAGGAAGCCCCAAGCTGGGCAAGCCGTAAAGCAAGTCAGGAAGTTCTGAAGGTTATCAACGAGCATGTTGTCAACACAATTGGTGGATCGGCGGACCTGACAGGTTCCAATCTGACGAAAACAGATCATACGGTTCCCGTCACTGCTGAGGATTTTTCAGGCCGCTATGTATATTACGGTGTGCGTGAATTTGGCATGGCCGCAATTATGAACGGCATGGCGTTGCACAAGGGCTTCATTCCTTATGGCGGAACCTTCATGGTATTTACCGATTATGCCCGTCCGGCAATTCGGTTATCTGCCTTGATGGAACAACGCGTCGTTTATGTGATGACACATGATTCCATTGGTCTTGGTGAAGATGGACCAACCCATCAACCCGTTGAACATCTGGCTTCTCTTCGGGCGATGCCAAACGTGAATGTTTTCCGTCCGGCAGATGCCGTTGAAACTGCTGAATGCTGGGATCTTGCTTTAAAAGCGAAAAAGACCCCGTCAGTGCTTTCCTTAAGCCGTCAGAATCTGCCAACAGTTCGAAAAGACCACACATCTGAAAATCTGTCGTCTCGAGGCGCGTACGAACTTTCCCCGGCATCCAGCGACGCAAAAGTTACGCTGTTCGCAACCGGATCAGAAGTTACGATCGCTTTGGATGCCCAGAAAGCACTGGAGAGTGAAGGCATTGAAACACGCGTTGTTTCTGTTCCCTGCTGGGAATTGTTTGAAGCGCAAAGTAGCGCCTACAAGCGCGAAGTGCTGGGTAATGGGACTGCGAAAGTTGCAATCGAAGCCGCCTGTTCATTCGGCTGGCAGAAATTTATTGGTGATAAAGGTGTCTTTATCGGTCTGGATAGTTTTGGAGCTTCTGCGCCAGCAGATGAGCTTTATAAACATTTCGGAATTACAAGCGAAGCCATTGTAGAAGCCGCTAAAAAACAGCTTTAAAGTTTATAAGTTGGGCGCGCATGCCCAATAACGAAGGTATAGGAGCGTAAACAAGATGACAGTTCGTGTTGCAATTAATGGATTTGGTCGAATTGGCCGCAATGTACTTCGGTCAATTTACGAGTCAGGCCGTACAGATGTAAAAGTCGTTGGTATTAACGATCTGGGCTCTGTTGATGCAAATGCACATTTGCTCAAATATGACAGTGTCCACGGCCCTTTCCCGGGCGATGTTAAAACCACCGAAAATGCGATTATCGTAAATGGTGACGTGATCCGCGTAACGGCTGAGCGCAATCCAGCAGATCTGCCTTGGGGCGAGCTGGAAGTCGACATTGCTTATGAGTGCACAGGTATTTTTACACATGCAGATAAAGCAAAAGCGCATTTGGATGCCGGTGCCAAGAAAGTTCTGATTTCAGCGCCAGGTACTGAAGTTGACCTTACTGTTGTATATGGTGTGAACCACGACAAGCTGACAGCAGATAGCAAAATCGTTTCAAACGCATCCTGCACAACAAACTGCCTTGCGCCAGTTGCACAGGTACTCAACGAAGCTGTTGGCATTGAACACGGCTTCATGACAACGGTTCACTCCTACACAGGTGACCAGCCTGTATTGGATACCCTGCATTCTGATCTCCGCCGCGCCCGCGCTGCTGCGACCTCAATGATCCCTACTTCAACAGGTGCCGCGAAAGCTGTTGGTCTGGTTCTGCCGGAACTCAAAGGCAAACTGGACGGCACATCTGTTCGCGTACCAACACCGAATGTATCACTAATCGATCTGACATTTGTTGCCAGCCGCGCAACAACCGTTGAAGAAGTGAACGCTGCAATTGTTGAAGCCGCGAATGGCCGCCTGAAAGGTGTGCTGGGGGTTTGTGATGAGCCTTTGGTTTCCATCGACTTTAACCACAACCCAGCAAGTTCCACATTCGATGTAACTCAGACTCAGGTCGTTGAAGGTACTTTTGTTCGTGTCCTCAGCTGGTACGACAATGAATGGGGCTTCTCAAATCGCATGAGCGATACAGCTATGGTTATGGCGAACCTCGGATAATTATAAGAAACGGAGACATATACGAATGGCCGGGTATCGTAATTTAGACGCGATAGATTCAACTGCTAAAGTTGCTATAGTTCGAGTAGATTTAAACGTTCCCATGAAAGATGGGGCCGTATCTGATTATACTCGCATAGATCGCGTCGCCTCGACCATTCGGGAACTTTCCCAAAAGGGCACCAAGGTTGTTCTTCTGAGTCACTTTGGTCGCCCAAAGGGTGCTGTGGTTCCAGAGATGTCTTTACAATCTGTTACAAAAGCTATGGCAGATCATCTTGATCTATCTGTTAGCTTTGCAGAGAATTGCGTTGGAGACGTTGCAAAGAACGCAATCAACGCACTGCCCGCTGGTGGTGTTCTTTTACTTGAAAATGTCCGCTTTCACGAGGGCGAAGAAAAGAATGACCCAGCCTTTGCAGCTGAGCTGGCGGCACTTGGCGACATATACGTCAACGATGCTTTTTCCTGTTCGCATCGGGCACATGCTTCAACAGAAGCGTTGGCGCATCTAATGCCTGCATTTGCGGGTCGCAACATGGAAGCTGAACTCTCTGCACTTGAAGCAGCGTTAGGTCAGCCCAATCGTCCGGTTATCGCGATTGTCGGCGGCGCCAAGATTTCAACCAAACTTGATCTGCTTTTCAATCTGATTGAGAAAGTGGATACACTGGTTATTGGCGGCGGCATGGCCAACACCTTCCTGAATGCTAAAGGCATTGATGTGGGTGCGTCCCTATGCGAACATGATCTGGCCGCTACTGCACGGGAAATTCTGAGCAAAGCCGAAGCTGTTGGCTGTGAAATTATGCTTCAGGAAGATGCTGTCGTTGCTCGCGAGTTTAAAGCCCATGCTGAGAACAGAAACTGCGCTGTCAGTGATGTTTCTAGCGATGAAATGATGCTGGACATTGGTCCGCAATCGGCGGCAAAATTATGCAGCAAGCTGGCTTCTTGCAAAACACTTATTTGGAACGGGCCACTTGGCGCTTTTGAAATCGCTCCTTTTGGTTCAGGAACTTTTTCAGTTGCAGAAGAAGCCGCCAGACTGACAAAATCAGGTAATCTTATATCTGTTGCGGGCGGCGGGGACACTGTAGCGGCACTTGCGCATGCCGGTGTAAGCGATGACCTCACCTATATTTCAACAGCGGGCGGCGCCTTTTTGGAATGGATGGAAGGCAAGGAACTACCGGGAGTTAAAGCTCTTACTAAGTAATTTAAAACCGAGGCAGGAACGATGAGCGACATATCTATGGAAAATATTGCCACTCTACTGGTTGCCAATGGCAAGGGTATACTTGCGGCCGACGAAAGCACAGGAACAATCAAAAAACGTTTTGATTCAATCGGTGTAGAAAGTACAGAGGCCAGTCGCCGTGACTATCGGGAATTACTTTTTACTGCGGAAGGCATATCTGATTATATCAGCGGCGTCATTCTATATGATGAAACCATCCGCCAAACCGCGTCAAATGGACTGCCTCTTTCAAAAATCCTCAGCAATCAAGGGATTATACCCGGCATCAAAGTTGATATGGGTGCGAAGTCACTCGCCTTTTCCGAAGGCGAATTGGTAACCGAAGGACTGGACGGCCTGCGCGAACGGCTTCAGGAATATTATACCCTTGGTGCCCGGTTTGCCAAATGGCGGGCTGTTATCAAAATCAGTGACGGCGCCCCCAGCCAATATTGCATCGACACCAATGCCCACGCGCTTGCACGTTACGCTGCACTTTGTCAGGAAGCTGGCATTGTGCCGATTGTTGAACCTGAAGTCCTGATGGACGGCTTTCACACAATTGACGAATGTTATGCCGTTTCGGAAACGACGCTAAAGACTGTTTTTGATGAACTGTATAAACAGCGTGTAGTTCTGGAACAAATGCTGCTCAAGCCCAACATGATTGTTTCAGGTAAAAGCTGCCCCGAGCAGGCTGGAACCGATGAAGTGGCTTCGAAAACCATTTACTGCTTCGAGCAGACTGTTCCTGTGGCCCTGCCCGGCATTGTATTTCTGTCCGGTGGTCAAAGTGAGATAACGGCCACGGAAAATCTGAATTCCATTAACGAAGCAGGACAGCATCCATGGGAGCTGAGCTTCTCCTATGGACGGGCATTGCAATCGTCCGCATTAACGGCTTGGGGCGGTAAAGCTGAGAATACGGCAGCGGCGCAAGCAGCCTTTATTCAACGCGCAAAACTCCTCAGCGCCGCGCGGGATGGAAACTATTCCCCCATGATGGAAAAAAGCTAAATGAACGCCCTTACCAAATATTTTCCATTCTTTTGGGAGTTGGGACAATAGAAGATTTCAGAAGCCGACTTTACTTAATCTCGCCGCCGCGTATTGACCTGCAGGCGTTTAGCGCTGACTTGTCCAAAGCTCTTGATGGTGGCGATGTAGCCTGTTTTCAACTGCGCCTGAAAGATGAAAGCAGAGATGACATCCTGAAAGCCTGCGAGCTTTTAATGCCAATCGTACAATCGCGGGATATTGCCTTCATCGTGAACGACGACCCTTCGATTGCGAAAGAGATCGGCGCCGATGGGGTTCATGTCGGACAGGAAGACACACCTTATAAAGAGGCCCGCCAGATTGTCGGCGACAATGCAATTGTCGGCGTCACCTGCCACAACTCAAAACATCTAGCCATGATCGCCGCCGAGAATGGTGCCGATTACGTTGCTTTCGGTGCGTTCTATCCGACAACAACCAAGGACGCAAAAACCGTTGCCGATCCGGAAATATTACAATGGTGGGGCTCCTTGGTAGAGACGCCAATGGTCGCCATTGGAGGGATAACAGTTGACAACGCGGCCCCACTGGTTAAAAGCGGGGCTGACTTTCTAGCAGTTTCAGGCGGTATCTGGAATTTTCCGAGCGGACCCAAGGCCGCAGTGGAAGAGCTAAACAAGGTCATTGATAAGACGTTGGCTAGCTGATAGTTTCCGCCCAACATATTTTGATATTCGAATAGACGATGGATAGCCATGAAGATTAACGGCAATGCAATACGCCCGGGTAATGTAATCGAGCATAAAAATGGCCTTTGGGTCGCAGTCAAAATTCAGCACACGCAGCCCGGTAAAGGCGGCGCGTACCTTCAGGTTGAACTCAAAAACCTGCGTGACGGCTCAAAGCTGAACGAAAGGTTCCGCTCGTCTGAAACTGTTGAGCGCGCCCGCCTTGAACAAAAACCCTATCAGTTTTTGTTTGAAGATGGTGAATTGCTCACTTTCATGGATACTGAAACCTATGAACAGGTTTCTCTGTCAAAAGAACTGGTTGGCGAAAAGTCCCAGTTCCTAAAAGACGGTATGGATCTGGAGATTGAGTTCTATGAAGAAGAACCACTCAATCTTTTGCTACCTGAACATGTAACATTCGAAATCACCGAAACAGAGCCAACAGTTAAAGGGCAGACCGCCGCGTCGTCTTACAAACCGGCTATTTTGGAAAACGGGATGCGGATCATGGTTCCGCCTTTTGTCAACTCCGGTGAAAAGATCGTCGTGAACACCGAAACTTCTGAGTATGCGAAGCGGGCAGAATAGTCCGCAATCGCCTCCCCCAACTTTTAGTAATTAGGTATCATCATGGCTCGCAAATCTGCACTTATTAACGTTATGGAATCGGCCGCTCGTAAAGCGGCCCGTAAACTTGTTCGTGACTTTAATGAAGTTGAACAGCTGCAGGTCTCTCGAAAAGGTCCAGCTGATTTTGTCAGTAACGCAGACATTACCGCTGAGAAAACACTGCGTGACGAACTGAGCCGCGCCCGTCCAAACTTTGGCTTCCGCCTGGAAGAAGGCGGGGAAATTCCCGCTCCTGACGGCACCCACTACTGGGTAATTGATCCGCTGGACGGCACAACAAACTTCCTTCATGGCTTGCCTCATTTCGCGATCTCCATTGCGTTGATGGAAGGATCGAATATCATTGCGGGTGTTATTCTGGATCCGTTGAAGGATGAACTCTTCTGGGCAAGCAAAGGCGATGGTGCATTTGTAAATGATCACCGTCTTCGGGTTTCCAGCCGCGCCCGTCTTGCAGATTGTGTTTTTGCGACAGGCATTCCCTTCCTTGGAAAACCTGGTCACGACCTTTTCCTTAAAGAAGCAAACGAAGTGATGGCTGTGTCCGCCGGTATTCGCCGATTTGGCGCTGCCTCCCTGGATTTGGCTTATGTTGCCGCCGGACGTTATGATGGATACTGGGAACGCGGACTGTCTGAATGGGACATGGCTGCCGGTATCATTATCATTCGTGAAGCAGGTGGATTTGTAAGCCAAATGGATGGCGGCGAGAAAATGCTCGAAAAGGGTGATATTCTGGCTACGAATTCAAACATAAACCAACAATTTTCAGATATTTTGCGAAAAGCCCGCCGCTCTCGCGACTAGCTTATTTTCCCGAAAAGCGTTTTCCACTAAAGAGTTGTCCCATCGCGTCTGCTAAGTTATTCTGGCAGGCGTGATTTGACTTGTCATTTTTTCGCCTAGATTATAAGGCACAAATGACGGTTCGAAGCACCGTTGACGATAGTATTTTTAATTACTGTCTGAAAACCACATATCTTGTATCAGGTAGGGGGGTGCCAGAAATGGCTCTGTTAAAAAAGCAATACCATTCATCGACGCAAACGATGTTGAAAACGGGATCTCTTGTAATTCTATTAGCAACGACTTCCCTATCCGTTTCCTCAGCGCAGACCGTTGTGATTGGTGGCAGCAACTCCCGCCCCGTTACGGTCAATATGCCCTCGGCATATGGCGCGCAGCAAGGCTATGTTCTGCAGCGACGCCAATCTCCCTTTGCGAGATCAACAGTTGCTGCGGCACCTGTTCAAACCGCCCCCTCAACCGATTTTAGCAAAAGCGCTGAAATTCGCTATGGCGACGAAGTCATTAAACTTGTTCCCCCTGGCAGTCAGCCAAAACGTAAAAAGAAACCGGTCACTGCCAAAGCGACACCAAAAGTAAAACCTGCGAGCGAGCCGAAGCCGGAAACAGCTGTTGCAAAAGCAGCACCTCAAAAGACAGCACCGGTAACCAAAGTTGACAAAGTGGCAGAGCCCGCCCCCGCCCCTGCAGCACCAAAGTCGGAACCCAAAGTCGCGGCCGCAGAGCCAGCACCGGCCGCACCGATGCCAAAGGCCGAACAGCCAGAGGTTAAAACAGCGCCTGAGGTGAAGGCAGAACCAAAAGTCACCGCCAAAACAGAACCTGAAGTCGTTGCCAAGGCCGCGCCAGAAGCTCCAAAGGAACAGGACGTCGCGCCGCAACCCGTTGACATAAAGCCAAAGGTGGAAGAAGCCCCCAAAGCAGCTGAGCCTGAAAAAGAAATGCAGGTTGCCTCGGTTGAGCCCAAACAGACGACTGAACCCGTCGCCGCTCCGACAAAAAAGGCTGAAGCGAAACAGGCATTTGATGACGAAGATGTGAAACAGATCCTGTTCGAAGACGGCGCAACTGAACTTCCTTCAACTGCAAATGCCAAGTTGGAAGCTTTAGCGAAATCTTTGGCGGACAGCAATGATCGCATCCAGCTTGTTGCCTACGCAAACGCCAGTAGCAATGGAACGGCCCGCCGTTTATCCCTTGGCCGTGCTCTTGTCATCCGCTCGAAACTTATGGATCTGGGTGTTCCCAATAATAAAATCGAAGTCCGGGCTTTGGGTAAACCCACAGATAGTTCACCGGCAGATCGTGTGGATCTCAAATTGGTAGCAAGGTAATCATGACAACACTTCCCGGTATCGGTTCACCTCGTAATTTGTCCGCCCCGAAAATCAAGAAGCCTCAACGCCAGTTGATCAGAATGGTTATTTTTCTGGCAATTGTCGTCGCAATTGGTGTGTTCCTGTTTCAACCCGCGCGTATCGCCTTTGTCGCAAACCCATATTTAAATGGTTTGATCTTCGCCGTTCTGTTTTTTGGTATCGCCTTTATTTTCCGGCAGGTTCTGGTACTGAATACAGAAATTGACTGGACGGAAAACATCAAGCGTAACGAAAGCGGCGTTTCTCTGCAATCTACGCCAAACCTGTTATCTCCGTTGGCCACTGTTATTAATGATAGCAATGGCCCGTTGCGGCTATCTGCTATTTCAATGAACACAATTTTGGACAGCGTCAGCGCCCGCCTTGATGAAGGCCGCGACATTTCACGCTATCTGATCAATGTTCTGGTTTTTCTCGGATTGCTGGGAACCTTCTGGGGTTTGCTGGAAACAGTTGGCTCTGTCGGAGATGCGATCACAACACTCAATGTTGGTGACAGCGATTTCTCAAAAGTGTTCGATGAATTAAAACACGGACTTGAGAAGCCTCTCGCCGGAATGGCCGTCGCCTTTTCATCCTCCCTGTTTGGATTATCTGGCTCATTGATCCTTGGCTTTTTGGACATGCAAGCTGGACAGGCACAGAACCGGTTCTACATGGACCTGGAAGAATGGCTTACGACGGTTACCAAATTCTCCTCAACTGGCCCTGCAAACCTTTCTGAGGGCGACCAGAGCGTTCCAGCTTATGTAAGCGCCTTGCTGGAACAAACCGCTGAAAGCCTGGACGCGTTACAACGAACGTTGTCGCGCAATGAAGAGCGCCGCCATACCGGGGAAAGCACCATGATCAATGTCAGCGAGAAGCTTGCTGCCCTCACCGATCAAATGCGTGCTGAGCAAGATCTGATGGTCAAACTTGTTGAGGGACAAATGGAATTGAAGCCGGTCCTGCAACGTATGGCACAGATACAGGAACAGGGCGGTCTGGATCAAGCCAGCCGCAATCATTTGCGCAATCTGGATGTCTATATGGCGCGGATGCTTGAAGATGTTGCGGACGGCCGCACGCAAATCGTTCAGGAAATTCGAAGCGACATCAAACTTCTCACCCGCACCATCGCGGCCATTGCCGAAGAAGACCGGCGCAGCTAATTTACGGTTAAGGACAGGTTATGGCACGCAGACGGAATGCACAACGCGCAGGCTACGAAATCTGGCCGGGTTTCGTTGATGCCCTGACCACACTTTTGCTGGTCATTATTTTTCTGCTCGTCGTTTTCGCCCTCGCGCAATTCTTCCTGTCACAGGCTTTGTCGGGACGTGATGCCGCCCTTGAAAAGCTCAATCAACAAGTTTCAGAACTTGCGGACTTACTTGCCCTCGAAAAACAGTCAAATACTGAACTTCGACAGGATATCGCAAGCCTCACGTCCTCGCTTAATGCTTCTAACAAAGAACGCGATACCGCAATTATCCAACTGGATACTCTGACCACACGCGCCACGTCCGCTGAAGAAGAACGCGACCAGCTGGTTCTGCTTCTTCGCAATCAAGAACACAAAACCGCCGAAAGTGAGAAAGCCTTGAAAGAGGCGGAAGATCGAATTCAGTTGGAACAGGATAAGATTGCAACCAACTTGAAAGAGATTGAGAGCCTGCGGCGGGATATCGAAGCGCTACAGAAAGTCCGCAAAGACCTTGAAGCGCAGGTTGGTGCCCTGACAACCAAATTGACCGATAAAGACACGGAAATCGGAGCCCTTCGAGATCGCAGCAAAGAGCTTGAAGCCAAAATAGCTGATGAGGCTGAGCGCACCTCACTGGCACAAAAAGATTTGGAAGAACGGGACATTAAACTGGCTGAATTACAAGCCTTATATCTTCAAACGCAGGATCAGCTGACAGAAGAAGAAAAAATTTCCTCCGAAGCCAAAGCACAGGTCACACTGCTCAATTCGCAACTTGCCGCTTTACGCGCACAACTGGCCCGCATTGAAGAAGCGCTTGAAATATCTGAGACAAAAGATAAAGAGCAGAAAGCACAAATCGCCGATTTGGGGCGACGGCTCAATCAGGCCCTTGCCCAAAAAGTACAGGAATTACAGCAGTACCGATCTGACTTCTTCGGACAGCTTCGTGAGGTTCTTAAAAACAAACCTGGGATCAGTGTTGTTGGCGACCGTTTTGTCTTCCAGTCCGAAGTCCTTTTTGGCCTTGGGCAGGCGGAACTGGGCGAAGAGGGCCGTGAAAGCATGGCCGCATTTGCGGAAACACTTCTGGATATTGCAAAGGATATCCCGCAGAAAATTGACTGGGTTTTGCGAGTGGATGGTCATACAGACAAGCAACCCATCAATACTTCCCGCTTTCCGTCTAACTGGGAACTATCGATTGCACGGGCTCTTTCCGTAACCAAATATCTGATCGCGAGAGGCGTTCCGCCGGAACGGCTTGCGCCAACAGGCTTTGGTGAGTTCCAACCGCTGGATCCCCGTGAGGATGAAATCGCGTATCTGCGCAATCGCCGGATCGAACTAAAGCTGACAGAGAAATAAAAAGATCTGTTTTATAGGCTGCAATCTAGGAATTTATTTTCAAAAGCAGCCCCGATCAGCACACGCTCTCCAATTGCGGCGGCAACAGAGGCCCCCGACAAAAGATCACCTGCATCCAGAAGAACCTGTTCCACCACAAACTGGTCAGCAACGCCCCGCGTTAAACGTAAAATCTGGCTTGGAGCGAGTTTTCCCGGATCTCCGCGATGACCATACAGGCTAAGAAGTTGTGGATGTGCTGCGATCCAAAGCTGATTATCTGAACTGATACTGATGTTATCCGGTGCAGTATTCAGTTCAATTTCATCAATCAGTTTTAAATTTTTCGTTTCAGCATTGACGGCGTAAATACCCAGCCTTTGGCTCAGTGTTTCAGCAACAAAAACCTTATCACCCGCTTGAGACACCGCAATTCCGTTTGCAAAGGCCAACCCTGTGATTACTTCACTGTAGGCGCCGCCATCATAAAACCCAACAGAGGACAACGGCAGCGGAATGATGGTTTGAAGATCTGCCAGAATGCCATCTCGCTGTTCATAATCGTTGGTCACGTAGAACTGATCCGCACCAACGGCTGCGATATCATTCGGACTACTTGCCACATCAACCGCTTTTACATATCGAAGCGTTTGATTTTCCCACCGGAATATAACCACATTGTTATTCCCAACGGCAGCAGGAGATAGGCTTTTCCGGTTCACGGCAAAAAGCGTTCCCGTGCCATCTGGTTCAGCGAAGAAGGAAATTCCCAAGGGGTGAAAATCAAAATCCAGATTTTTGGTCAAATTGACAGGATCAACGTTCTGATTTTTCAAATCATAAAAATAGATCGCCCCCGGCTCATTTTTTCCAGCCATGGACGCTAACCGATTATCAGATGAGATAAATGCAAAATTGCCAGAAGGATGAATAAGAATATCTTCAGGACCAGCTATCCCATTTAACGCAACGCAATGACCGGTAAATTTAGGTTCAATAGTCGCAAACTGTCCTGTTTTCACCAGCACATATACAGCGCTGCCAATAGAGAGCACCAGTAAAATCATGAAGCTGTAAAATAGCCAGTGAAATAGTTTCAATTAACGACGTCCCCCGATATCAAAATTTCTATACGGTCAAGGCCTCTCGCCCCATATCAAACTGCATTTTTGCCAGCTTCGCGTAAAGGCCGTCTTCCTTCATTAATTGAGCATGCGTGCCCTGCGTTACAATTTCACCCTTATCAATCACAACAATTCTGTCCGCATTCAGAACAGTTGCCAACCTATGTGCAATGACAAGTGTCGTGCGATTCTTCATCAAATTTTCAAGTGCAGACTGAACCAGTTGCTCACTCTCTGCATCCAGTGCAGAGGTTGCTTCGTCCAATAACAACAGTTGGGGATCACGTAGAATTGCGCGTGCAATAGCAATGCGCTGTTTTTGTCCTCCTGACAAGGTTATTCCCCGCTCACCAAACTGGGTATCCATTCCCTGAGGCATGTCCATGATGAAGTCATAGGCCGCTGCCCCTTTTGCAGCCGCAATGACATCTTCCTCGGTTGCATCGGGACGTCCATACAGAATGTTATTGCGGGCAGTATCAGCAAATATAATCGGATCCTGCGGCACAAGCCCTGTAAGCCTCCTCACGGCTGCTGGATCAACTTTGCTTACGTCTGTGCCATTAATCAGTATTTGTCCCGTCTGGGGCTCGTAAAACCGCAACAGCAGCTGAAATACTGTCGTTTTACCCGCACCACTTGGCCCGACGATCGCAACTGTTTCCCCAGGCTTCACGGCCAAGGAGAAATTCTTTAATGCCGGAAGCGACCTTCTCGCCGGATAATGGAAGGTTACATCGTTAAACGCGAACCCATCTAAAAGTGCTCCGCCCAGTGTTTCAGGATTTTCCGGAGCCGCTATTTTCGGCTCCTCGTTCAACAGTTCAAGGAGCCTTTCAGATGCCCCTGCTGCCCGTTGTAATTCACCCCAAATTTCGCTCAACGATCCCATCGAACCCGCAACAACAATAGCGTAGAACACAAATGATCCCAAGGTACCTGGAGACATCCGATCGTTCACAACATCCATTGCCCCGCTCCAAAGAACGAAATCGATAGCCCCAAAGACCAACAGGATTACAATCGCTGTCAACCAAGCCCGGGCCCGAATACGTTTAATGGCAATTCGAAAGCTGTCCTCAACCTCAGCCGTAAATTGTCTACGATCGATATTCTCATGCGTATAGGCTTGGGAAGTCTGGATTGCCCGTAAAGTTTCATCCGCACGCGAACTTACCTTGGCAATGCTATCCTGATTTTGACTACTTAATTTTCGAACCTTACGGCCAAAAACAATAATTGGAATAACAATACAGGGCACAACCAGAAGAACCATCCCGGCCAGTTTCGGGCTGGTATAAATTAACAGCGCCAAGCCCCCAACAAAGGAGAGAATATTTCGAAGGGCCACTGATACTGAAGAGCCGATAACCGTTTGGATTAACGTTGTATCCGTGGTCAGACGGGACAGGACTTCACCCGTTCGCGTCACTTCAAAGAAGGCTGGGCTTAATTTTAGAATGTGACTAAAGACTGCCGAACGAATATCCGAGATTACTCTCTCGCCAATCCAGGAAACCAAATAGTACCGACCGAATGACGCAAAGGCCAAACCAACAACAACCATCATCAAACCGATAAAATATTGATTCAGGTTTTCCGAGCCGGAAGAGAATCCCTTATCCAAAAGAAGCCGAACGGCCTGACCGATTAGAAGCAAACAGGCAGAAGCAAAAACAAGCGCAATCATGGCGCCTGTGAACTGCCATTTATATGGAACGACGAATCGATACAGATCCAAAAGCCGCGTTACAGAAGGCTTTTCCTTGGCTTTCTTATCGTTGGGCTCACTGGCTTCAGCTAAACTATCAGTCACACTCACTCTTTCGATACATTCATTGATGACCACGGTTTTAAGGAAATTGGTGTTTTCTACAAGAAAATTCGAAAAAAACTATATCTTTGCTTGCCATGAGCCTGAACGTTTAATATAAGGCCCGCTTAGTGAATCCTAGCATCCCCGAGAGGGTAGAGGCGATATGAAAAAAGATACGCATCCAGATTACCACACCATCACTGTTGAAATGACTGATGGTACGACATTCGAAACCCGTTCTACGTTCGGCAAAGAAGGCGATGTTCTTAAGCTGGATATTGACGTGAAATCTCACCCAGCTTGGACTGGTGGCGCACAGCGTCTTCGTGAAGATGGACGTGTTGCGAAATTCAACAAACGTTTCTCAAATTTCGGCCTGAAGTAAGCTTCACTGAAATTGATGATGACTTGAAGGCGCTTGTTCAAGCGCCTTTTTGCTGCTTCATTTTTCAGATTTTAGCCGCTAATCCGCGCCATTGTAATTTTCAATCGATTGCTGGTCTAACCGCAATATGCGTCGGTATAAGGATTCGCTTCGCTCCAAAAGCGATAATAAACCTGCTGGCAGCAAATCAATATTTTCAATAACACCCTCGGGTAAGCAGGTTGCCTGAAATTGCAAATGGCACTCATCTGACTGTGCCTCTTCAGGCGTAATTTCGCCTTCAGTGACAGCGCGCTGAAACATCAACCATGACATACATTCCGTCAGACGAGTAGTTAGGCGGAGCGATTCAGTCGCATAGCAGAAGCTGGCCTCACTCGGCAGTTTTCGAACAGCAGATTTACCGGGCCCCAATAAATATTCCCGCGCCTCCACAACCATATTCAATGCTTCGTCATAAGTGCGGGAAAAGAAAATTGCGCTTGGCGCATTCGAATAATTCTCGCTTTGGCCTTTTTCCATACTCACCCTTTTATAGTTCACCCATTTTTCTACCTGAAAAATGTTAATTTTTTTCTCATAGAATCTTGAATCGATATTTTCCAATCATACATATCTACTGTCGAAGGCCAAATGAGGGTTCGACATTTCGCGGCTCGGCCCAGATGGGGGAGCCCAATCATATTGCTCTAAGGAGGATATTAAAGATGCGTACTTTTGATTTTTCACCCCTATTGCGTCCATCTCTTGGATATAGTTCATTCGGTCGTGTATTTAACGAGCTCGAGCGTGCAAGCAATGCCGCTGCTACCTATCCAAGCTACGACGTGATTAAGTCAGGTGATGACAAATACGAAATCGTGATCGCGACCCCCGGTTTTGATGAAAACGATATCGATATAACGGTCACCCAAAATGCCCTGACAATTTCGGCGAAATCCGAAAATGAAGAAGTTGAGCAGGATAGTGATGTGGAATATCTCCACAAGGGCCTGACAAGTTCGTCACTTGATTATCGATTTGAACTTTCCGACACGATTAAAGTGGCGGGTGCAACCATGGAAAAAGGTCTGCTGAAGATTTCTTTGCAGAAGGAGATCCCGGAAGCCATGAAACCAAAAAGCATCAAGATCGAAAAACCAGCCGCTCTGATTGAAGGAAAAGCTGCGTAACAGATCGCAACTTATTTAACAGAAGGCCCGGTGTTTTGCCGGGCCTTTTTTATTGGGGTTGATAGTCCGCAATCATCGACCGAATATCATCGGGAACACGAACCGTCTGATGCGTGCTCTGATCCGTATTCACCCATATGATTTCTCCTGTGGCATACCGATCCGCCGTGTGACGATCAAAAACGGCGAGTTCAAAAACCAGTGAACTATTGCCAATTTTGGCGATCCGGCACCCGACCTGAAATTCTGTATCAAACAGCAACGGTTTTTCATAATTCACGAGCGATTTAACCAAATGAAAATCACACCCTGTTTCTTTGGGGTAGGCCACATAGTCAAAGCCCATTTGACGGAATAGTTCAGTAATTGTTACATCAAAGTAAGTCAGATAATGCGCATTAAAAACAACGCCCTGGCCATCGATTTCTGAATATCGAACCCTGAAATCAAACAAGAATGGGTAATCTTTTTTCATCATTTTTCACTTTTCTTATTATTCTTAAACCTGGTTTCGCCAATCTGGTTGCTGAAGACCGAATACAGCCTCAATCTTGCTGCAATCCAGAACTGAATTTGCCGGTCTTTTTGCAGGTGTTGGATAATCTGAGGTCGGAATGGGTGATACAGTCACATTCGTTTCGTCTTTAAGGATATGAGCGGCAAATTCAAACCAGCTGACCCGTGGCTGCCCTGTAAAATGATATATACCCCAATCCTCAAAATCGGGCGCTACAACCTGACGGGCAATATCAACAAGGGCGGCGGCGATGTCTTTAGCACTGGTTGGCCCGCCGAACTGATCAGAAACCACATTGATTTGATCCCTGTCTTTTGCCAAGCGCTGCATTGTCTTAACAAAATTAGCCGCTCCGCCAAACACCCAAGCCGTTCGAAGGATAATATGTTGAGGGTTCGCCTTTTGAACCGCCCCTTCCCCTTCATACTTACTGAGCCCATAAACACTTAGCGGATTACATGTGTCTGTCTCGCTATAGGCGCCCGCTTTCGTGCCATCAAAAACGAAATCCGTTGATATATGCAGAAAAGGAATTGCACGTGCGGCCGACGCCGCCGCCAGATAACCAGGCGCAGCCCCATTGATTAAATGCGCCGCATCTGCGTCACTTTCCGCCTTGTCCACAGCCGTATATGCAGCCGCATTGACCAGTACGTCGGGCTTATAATGATTAAGGCAGTTCTCAATTTGATCACGATTACCTATATCAAGTTCTTTGCGGTCCAGCCCGATGACGTTTAAATCAGCATTCCCGCCCAAAGCAGTCAATGCCTGCCCGACCTGTCCGTTTGCTCCGCAGACTAAAAGCTTCAAGGTTTCTCTCCGCCAAGTCCCCGGCGATCCAGCGCGACGTCTTTGCCGACGGCCTCAACCCAATCCAGATTATCCAAATACCAACTCACTGTTTTCTCAAGCCCCTCCTCCAACGTTACGGATTGGCTCCAACCGAGTTCATTTTCAATTTTAGTGCAATCGACGGCATATCTGGCATCATGTCCGGGCCGATCCGTTACAAATTTGATCAAACGTTCATGGGGCCCCTTTTCCGGAAACTTTCGATCCAGTATTTTACAGATGCTTCTGACAATGTTTATGTTCGTCTGCTCTGCGCGTCCACCAATCATGTAAGTCTCCCCCACACGTCCCTTCTCAACCACAAGGCGCAGGGCATTTGCATGATCATGAACATAAAGCCAGTCGCGAATGTTCAAGCCATTCCCATAAACTGGTAAATCTCGCCCCTGAAGGGCATTGAGGATAATAACCGGGAGCAATTTTTCCGGAAATTGATACGGACCATAATTATTGGAACAATTGGTGACAAGAACTGGCAGGCCATAGGTCCTCTGCCAGGCACGGGCAAGATGATCAGATCCCGCTTTACTCGCAGAATAAGGTGAGCTTGGCTCATAGGGGCTTGTTTCAGAAAATAATCCTTCGGCGCCAAGCTCGCCATAAACTTCATCCGTTGAAATATGCAAGAACCGGAAATCGGCTTTAGCTGGTTCGGCCAAACTGCGCCAATATTCCAATGCTGCTTGCAGCATGACGAACGTGCCGACAAGATTTGTTTGTATAAAATCTGCGGGCCCATCAATGGAGCGATCAACGTGGCTCTCCGCCGCCAAGTGATAAACCGTTGTTGGCTTATATTTGGCAAATAGCTTCGCAATTGCGGGTGCATCGCAAATATCTACCTGTTCAAAAACATGATTGTCAGCACCGTCAATTTCTTTCAGATTCTCCAAACTTCCGGCATATGTAAGCTTATCAACCGTAACAACCCTGTCTTGCCCGGTTTTAACCAAATCCCGGACAAGGGCCGACCCAATAAAACCCGCACCACCTGTTACCAAAATTGTCATTAAAATTCTCCAAAATTGAATAGCTTATCCTGCTCAGCGAGCGTTGGAAGGATCAGATCTTTGTCAGACAATCGAGCCTGTTGTTGGGCAACACCCCAATCAATACCCAGTGCAGGATCATTCCAGATAATGCCAGCCTCGTGTTCCGGGCTATAGTCGTTATTGACTTTGTAAATAAATTCAACATTTTCGGTTAAAGTGCAGTACCCATGCGCAAATCCTGCTGGCACCCAAAGTTGTTTCCAGTTTTCCGCGGATAGTTCCACAGCCACATGCTGACCAAAAGTGGGGGAGCCTTTCCGGATATCTACTGCCACATCCAGAACGGATCCCCGCGTCACCCGAACCAGCTTCCCCTGCGCTTTGGGTGGCAATTGATAATGCAGCCCCCTTATCGTTCCTTTTTCTGCGCTGAAGGCGTGATTATCCTGCACAAAGGTTGTCTCAATCCCGATGGCAGCCAGTGTTTTCTGATTCCATGTTTCCGAAAAAAAGCCACGGTGATCACCGAATTTCCGCGGAATGATCACCTTCACATCCGCAATTGATGTTTCTATAACTTCAGTCATTTAAAGGAGAGCCCCTCTCACCCAATAGTCAAACGCTTGCCATGTCCGGCTTTAAACCTGCCCAAGGCCGCGCACGTTCCAATTCACTTGCAATAGTGTATAGCGTCCATTCGTTACCAAATTCTGCAGCAAATTGCACGCCAATGGGTAAATTCATTTCATTACGATACAATGGCAACGAAATCGCGGGTTGTCCTGTCTGATTAAAAAGTTGTGTATTTGGTGTCGCGGCAAGCGCCTCTTCAGCCAAACTATCCAACGCTTTGTTGAGCAGGGGTTTAAACGACAACTTCTTTAACAGCTTCAAGGCCGCGGCATCTTTCCCATGGGGGTATAACTCACCAATAAGAGCTGGCGGTTGCGCCGTTGTCGAAGTTAAAAACAGATCATATTCCTGATGGAAAGCACCCATTGTCCGGGCAGCCATATGATTACTGTGAATAGCTTCGCTCAAATCAAGCATGCTGTTTTTCTGACCAATTAACGCCATGATCCAGCTAGTGAGTTCATAATCGTCAGCGATTAACTGCCGTCCTGCTTTACGCGCACTTACCCGGACTTCCCACGCAACCCAGGCACAAACGATCAGCAAGTAGGCGCGGGACAATCGACGCGGATCGATCTTTGGCTTTGCCTCGACTACCTCATGGCCCAAATCCTTTAATAACCCCACCGTGTCCATCACGGCTGCCTTGCAATCGGAATGATTTTCCGCCCCATAGAGTGCATCCGTTGTATAGGCGATCTTTAAACGCTTGACCGACGGCTCACAAGCCTGCAGGAAAGAAGATGAGCTGAACATAGGCGCCACATAAGGCGCCCCGGCATCCTGACCATGCAAACAATCGAGCATGGCCGCACTGTCGCGTACCGATCTGGTGAGTACATGCTCTCGTGCAAGGCCACCCCACGCCTCCCCAAGATGCGGTCCAATCGGATTACGACCGCGGCTCGGCAACAACCCTACAGTCCCGCAATGAGACGAGGGTATCCGAATGGAGCCCCCTCCGTCACCGCCATGCGCCATCGGCACCAACCGGGCGGCAACAGCCGCTGCAGAGCCCCCGCTGGAGCCGCCCGTAGAACGGCTTAAATTCCAAGGATTAAGGGTCGCACCTCGAAATTCCGGCTCTGTTATTCCCATAATCCCAAATTCAGGTGTATTGGTTTTACCAAATACCACTAGCCCCGCCTGTTTCATGCGTTTGACCAGTTCTGAATCTTCGGCTTCCAGATACTTGTCCAGAATTTTACAGCTTCCTGTGGTCGGCGTCCCGCCATAGGTCGCAATCAAATCTTTGAGCAAAAAGGGAACGCCTGCAAAAGGAGCGCTCAGATCCAGATCCTCGCGTACAAATCTCCGGGCCTCCTCATACATCTCAAAAACTACTGCATTGAGTGTCGGGTTGATGGCCTCAGTTCTGGAAATCGCCGTTTCGAGCAACTCACCTGCAGAGACATCTTTGCTTCGGACAAGCTCCGCCAATCCCATCGCATCATAATCGTCATAGTTCGAAAACAAACTACTCTCCCTTTATAGCCTCTTGTCCAGTCTAGCCTTTTAAAATTCCGGGCTCAATTCCTACTGTCGACCTTGCAAAAACAAATTGGCCTTGTTCATAGTCATAACGAAAATCATTATTAAGTATTTGTTTTTATTGGTATTTTTTTAATTTTAACTTGAATTTTTCCTGAAAATGGCTTATAAAATTCTATATCAAATGTCCTATACCCCTCAAATATGGAGTCTCTGCTCATGAAGGGAGATAAAAAAATTATATCCCAATTGAATGCCGTTCTCGGATATGAACTTATTTCAATTAATCAGACTTTTCTGCATTCGCGCATGCTCAATAACTGGGGTATGAATGAATTTGGCGGGAAAGAATATAAAAAATCCATCAAGGATATGAAGCAGGCGGACGAACTCATCGAACGCATCCTATTTCTGGAAGGATTACCCAACCTCCAAAATCTGGGCCGTCTGAGAATTGGCGAATCTGCAGAGGAAATCCTGCAATGCGAAATGGACCTCCTTTTGGAACAGATTAAAGGCCTGCGAGAAGCAATCAGTCTTTGCGAGACATCTAGCGATTTTGTATCTCGCGAACTTCTTGAAGATATTCTGGAAGAAGAAGAAGAATTTTTCGATTGGCTGGAAACACAGCAAGGCCTAATCCAGAAAATGGGTCTTCAAAACTTTATTCAATCAATGGCTTAAGGAGAGTAGAACATGAAAGGTTCTAAAAAAGTTATCGATACGTTGAATGCTCTTCTAACCCACGAAATGAGCGCGGCAGATCAGTATTTCATCCACTCAAGAATGTATCAGGATTGGGGGCTTGAAGAGCTTTACGAACGCCTGAAACATGAGCAGGAAGAAGAACTAGAGCATGCTGCCCAGCTCGTAGAGCGCATTTTATTTCTGGAAGGCAACCCAGATGTCGCCGCCAGAGCGAAGCTGAATATTGGTAAAGACATTCCCTCAATGATGAAGAGTGATCTTGCCTATGAATTGAGTGTTGTTAAGGGCCTTAAAGACGCGATCAATGTCTGTGAAAAAGAGCAGGATTATGTGTCCCGGGAAATTCTTTTGGTTTTACTGAAAGACACAGAAGAAGATCACACTCATTGGCTGGAACAGCAATTGAACTTAATCGACAAGATGGGTTTGGAAAACTATACGCAATCCAAAACATCATAAGAACAGCCATAGCTGAGACAAGAATCAAAGAACCCCGGACTCGCGGCCGGGGTTCTTTTTTTCGAACTAATGAAAAGCTTATTCAGCTGCCATCAGCTCCCCCCTCGGAACCAGCTCGTCCTCGAGAATATTGCGAATACATCCCACACAAGTCGCACAATTTGGCTTACAGTCCAGGTTTTTAAAAACCTGTCCGACAGTTCCAGCACCTGACCTTGCGGCCATGCGAACGTCTTTATCTTTTAAACCATTACAAATACATGCGTACATTCAAGATCACTCCTGGGTGGAGACTTGATATTTGTGCAATTAATAATGATTGTCAATAGTAGAAATAAAAATAGGAGCAGTTCCCTGCCCCTATTTTTTAAAAACCCTTAACGGCTGATCGGTTTATATTTAATCCGATGTGGTTCAATCGCCGCTGCACCCAATCTGCGCTTCTTATCCTCTTCATAGGCTTCAAAGTTACCTTCGAACCATTCAACATGGCTATCGCCTTCATAGGCAAGAATATGTGTCGCAATCCGGTCCAGGAACCAGCGATCATGGCTGATAACAACCGCGCAGCCAGCAAAATCCAGAAGCGCCTCTTCCAGCGCCCGAAGGGTGTCCACATCCAGATCATTGGTTGGCTCATCGAGGAGAAGGAAGTTCGCGCCAGATTTCAACATCTTGGCCAAATTAACCCGGTTCCGCTCACCACCCGACAGCTGACCCACTTTCTTTTGCTGATCAGATCCCTTGAAGTTGAAACCAGAGACATAAGCACGGCTGTTAATTTCACGCTTACCCAGATAGATGATTTCATTTCCTTCAGAGACTTCTTCCCAAACGGTTTTGTTTGGATCCAGTGTATCGCGATCCTGATCCACATACCCCAGTTCAACTGTCGGTCCGACTGTAAAGGATCCGCTATCCGCGTCTTCTTTGCCAGTGAGCAATTTAAACAAAGTGGTTTTACCAGCGCCGTTGGGGCCAATCACACCCACAATGGCTCCGGGTGGTAATTTAAAGGAAAGATCATCAATAAGCAGACGATCCCCATAACCTTTGGAAACACCCTCGGCTTCAACAACCAAATTCCCCAAACGAGGTCCAGGCGGAATGGTGATCTGCATTTCTTCAATTTTTGAACTGGTATCAGCATTGAGCATTTCTTCATATGCTGCCAAACGTGCCTTGGATTTAGACTGACGCCCTTTTGCCCCCTGACGTACCCATTCCAGCTCATTCTTTAAGGTCTTGCGACGAGAGTCTTCGGCTTTACCTTCATTCTCCAGACGCTTCTCTTTTTGTTCAAGCCAGCTTGAATAGTTTCCTTCCCAAGGAATACCTGTTCCCCGGTCCAGCTCCAAAATCCAGCCTGCAACATTATCAAGGAAGTAGCGATCATGGGTAACAGCCACAACAGTTCCCGTATAGTCGTGCAGGAACCGCTCCAGCCATGCGACACTTTCCGCATCAAGATGGTTGGTTGGCTCATCGAGCAGCAGCATATCTGGCTTGGAGAGTAACAACCGGCAAAGAGCAACCCGGCGACGTTCACCGCCCGAGAGCTTTGTCACATCTGCATCTCCAGGAGGACAGCGCAGCGCATCCATCGCGATTTCAACCTCACGCTCCAAATCCCAAAGATTTTGCGCATCGATCTGTTCTTGAAGTTCACCTTGCTCAGCAATGAGAGTGTTCATCTCATCATCGGTCATATCCTCACCGAAACGGGCTGAGATTTCATTGAACTTATCCAAAAGCGCTTTCTTTTCAGCGACGCCATCCATGGCATTGCCAAGAACATCTTTTGAAGGGTCCAGTTCCGGCTCTTGTGCCAGATAACCAACCTTCACGCCATCTGCGGCCCATGCCTCGCCCGTAAACTCTGTTTCAATACCTGCCATGATCTTAAGCAAGGTTGACTTACCAGAACCATTCAGTCCCAGTACGCCAATTTTGGCCCCGGGGAAAAAGCTGAGGCGAATGTCTTTAAGAACCTGTTTGCCGCCTGGATAAGTTTTACCAAGCCTGTCCATAACGTAAATATATTGGTAGGAGGCCATAAGTCTCTAATTCTCCAAAATCGAAAATTCAATTGGGCAACTTGTACATGTTCATGCGCTTTTTCGCAATCAACAACACACCGAATTTTGCCTAACTTCCCGGAAACAGGTCCGCAGGAAGATAACCAGACGTGATCAGATACAAAAGCCCGCTGACCGTCACGATTGAAGAAACGGTCGTCACCAGAATGGCCGCAGATGCACGCTCTATCCACACCCCATATTGTTGAGCCAGAACAAAGACGTTGGTTGCAGTGGGCAGTGCTGCCAATAGGACAGCGGTGTACATCCAGATGGGATCGAAATCTCCCGCCCAACTCAGCACCACATACATCAACATCGGATGCAGCACCAAATTCGCGGGGACAATATAGCCCAATTCCACCGGAATTCGGTTCAAAGGACGCAGGGCGAGACTGACCCCCATGGCAAACAGAGCGCAGGGCGCCGCTGCCTGCGCCAGATAATTGATCAAACCAGATACTGCTTGCGGGGGTTCAACCTGCAGGATCGCCGCGCCAACACCAATAATTGTTGCAATAATAAACGGATGGAAAAACACCCTTTTCAGAATATCTTTAATCAGCGAAAGGATGCCCCGCTTTTCCTTGCCTGAAAAAGACATCAAAGTCGGAGCCAGTGTAAAATGCATCACATTTTCAAAGCAGAAAATCAGGGCTACGGGCACAGCTGCCACTTCCCCAAACGTGAGGATTGCAAGAGCAGGCCCCATATACCCAATATTACCATAGGCCGCGGCCAAGCCCTGAATAGTTCCTTCAGCAATGGAGGTGCGCCGGAGCCCAACTGCCAGCAAAATAATGAAAAGGAAAATTGCAAAAGTCGCCATCAGGTTTGCAAAAATGAAATCCCAACTTGCGAGTTTTTCCACAGGTGTCTTTGAAAGTAATTTAAAGAAAAGAGCGGGAAGCGCAGCATAGATAATAAACGTATTGAGCCACCCCATTGCGGCTTCGGGCTGTTTAGTGATCCGCGCAATGACGTAGCCCAAAAAAATCAGCCCAAAGAGGGGAAGAACCAACGCTGCAATTTCGGCCATGAGCCCTTACCTTTCTGTTAGAATTTCAGTCCTAGACAGTTAACGGTTAAAGGTCAATTCTCCCATCTTCCACCAAATGAAAAAGCCCCGGAAATTCCGAGGCTTTATTTTTAAAGTTTGGATCAGGTTATGATTTACGTTTGCGCAAGCCAATAAACCCCAGCAAAGCCATCCCGGCTGCATATAACGGAAATGCCGCTGGCAGAGGAACCACGGTCAGAGAATCCGGAGAATAGAATAGCGACATATGGGACAAACCTTTACCGCCTTTCTTGGTTGGGAACAGCGCCGCAGTTGTCCAGTCACCCGAAATTTGCGCAGTATCCAACAAATATGCGGCAAACCCGTTACCGGATTTAACCGTGATAAACACATCCTTGTAACCCGCAAAACTATCCACGGACCACTTGCCCAGATAATCACTCTTGTCAGCGAAACTAACAACCAAATCAATCACACCATTGCCGCCACCATCTGACTTATCTGCCAGTACCCAATCCTCAATCCCAAAGAGATCCAGGCCAGGGATATCGTTTTTCGCATTATCATTTGTATTGGTAAAAAGGGTGCATCCAATTGAGGATGTCAGACCAGCACCGGATTTAGAGGTCTGATCGAAAAGCGTATTTCCAAAGTCACAAGCCGAACTGCTAACTTCCTTCTTTACAGCGAAGGCGTTCGTCACAGACAGAATAATGATAAGGGAAAAACATACAGCCGTTAAAAAACGGGAGACATGAAAACGGGTCATAACTACTTCCATAACTTAAAAAACAAGCAACTCTATTGGAAATAATTATGGCCCATATTATTTAATAAATAATTTATATTCGTAAATTACTTATATATTTAGAGACGAGCGTTAGCGACCTTTAAACACAGGTTTCTCTTTGTTAACGAACGCTTTTGCAGCTCCCTTATGATCTTCTGTTTCAAAGTTCGTGATCATATGAACAGCTTCCCAGTCGAGCACGTTGTTCAAATCTTCATGCAGGGCTTTGTTCAAATTCTTTTTCATAAAGCCAAGCGCAATTGTTGGTCTGCTAGCAACGGCGGAGACCATCTTCTCAACCTCTGCATCATAACTATCAGCCGACACGGCCTTATTCACAATACCTTGGGCTTCGGCTTCGGCCCCTGTCAGCACCGTAGACATAAAGTACATTTCCCGCGCCTTGGCTGTCCCAACCAGTTTTGTCAGGAAATAGGAGCCGCCGAAATCTCCGGATAAAGCAATATTTCCAAACGCAGTGGTTATCTTTGCCGTATCCAGCGCAATGCGCATATCACAAGCAAGCGCAAGTGACAGTCCCGCCCCTGCGGCGGGTCCCGGGATCGCGGCAATTGTTGGTTTTGCCACCTCATGCAGATAGCGGCTAACTTGCGACCGACGCTTCAGATCATCGACCCGCTGATTAAATTCATAATTCGTCTCACCGCCTGCATCAGCCCGTTTTGCAAATCCTTTAACATCGCCGCCCGCACAGAATGCACCGCCGGCGCCTGTCAGGACAATGACACGAACGTCAGGATCGGCGCCCAGTCTCGGAAGCGCTTCAAGCAGATAATCAAACATAAAAACCGTCATCGCATTTCGCGCTTCAGGACGATTAAATGTCAGGGTGGCAACCCCATCCTTAATTGTTTCAAGAATATCCTGGGACATGCTTATTTCCTTCTTCTTATTGTTTATTTGAAACACATTTTGTCAAAATACGCGGCCTTATGCCTTTGAACAACTTTATTGTGCAGCCAGAACCTCTGTATCTCCGGAACGATATCTTTGTAGCAAACTTGCCCGCTCCGCTTCCGCAGACTGTAAATGGCGTTCTTTAACATGACCGAAGCCGCGAATATGTTCTGGAACTTCAGCAATCTCTACAGCCAGATCGATATTCTTAAGTGACAGGCTTTTCAGTAGTTCTTCAACCGTCGCTTCATATTCAGAGATCAAAGCAACCTCCTTTTTGCGCTCTTCCGTTCTTGCGAATGGATCCAGTGCGGTTGCTCGTAAAAATTTAAATTTCGCCAACACTGAAAACGCTTTCATCATCCAAGGCCCAAATTGCTTTTTCACAAGATGGCCTGTTTCGTCGTCTCGCTTGGCAAAGATTGGCGGTGCCAAATGAAATTTCAGCTCAAAGTCACCCTCAAACTGGCTCGCAAGTTTCTTCTTGAAATCTCCGTTAGTATAAAGACGTGCCACTTCATACTCATCTTTATAAGCCATCAATTTATAAAAATAGCGGGCCACAGCCTGTGTAAACTTCATCGACTCGGCGCCGAGCGACATTTCCGCTTCCCGCACTTGATCAACAAGTTTGGTGTATCGCCGCGCATAACGCGAGCTTTGATAATCTGTCAGGTTACGCTTTCGCAACGCAATCATTTCATCAAGTGAGAGCTCTTTAACTTCATCTTCTTTTTGCAATCCGGGATGAGCAATTGAAGCAACCAGCTCTGGCTCAACAGCCGCTTTTCGGCCCCACGCAAAGCTGCGCTTATTTGCTTGAATAGCAACACCATTTAAGTCAATTGCCTGCTCAATTGCCGCTAGGCTTAGCGGGATTGTTCCTTTTTGGAACGCATACCCGAGCAGAAACAGGTTTGCAGCGATTGAATCGCCCATGATCGCTGTAGCAAGGTCAGTGCTATTGATGAAATCAGCCTGTTCGCGGCCCATACTATCCGCAACCAATTCCGTGAGCGACTCCCGGTCCATGGCAAGATCCGGTGCCAATGTGAAAGCAGCAACTGGCGCCAAATAATCATTTACGATAGCGCGGGTCCTGCCCATACCATAGCTCATCAATGCATCCTTGCCCGCTGCAACAACTAGATCACACCCCAGCACCAAATCCGTCTGACGGTTTGGAATGCGAGTGCCCCCCAGCTTTGACGCGGAGACTGTCACGCGAACGTGGCTCATCACAGCGCCGTTCTTCTGGGCAAGACCGGTTTGATCCAAAATGGACGCCCCCTTGCCTTCAAGATGCGCGGCCATTCCCAGCAATGCTCCGATGGTCACAACACCGGTTCCGCCAATACCGGTCACCAGAATATTGTAAGATCCATTGATTTTTGGAAGTTCTGGTTCAGGCAATCCCGCTGCCGGATTTTCAATATCCAGTGTTTCAGACGTAACTTTAATTTTTTCTGGCTTTTTAAGTGATCCACCTTCAACGGTTACAAAGCTTGGGCAGAATCCTTTCACACAGGAAAAATCTTTGTTGCACGAAGACTGATCAATTTCGCGTTTGCGGCCAAATTCAGTTTCGAGTGGCTTCACCGATACGCAGTTGGAAACAATGCCGCAGTCACCGCAGCCTTCGCAGACGGCGTCGTTAATGAACGCCCTTTTTGCAGGATCGGGAAAGGTTCCGCGTTTACGGCGGCGGCGTTTTTCGGCGGCGCAAGTCTGATCATAGATCAAGGCCGTAACGCCCTTCACTTCACGTAACTCTCGCTGGACTTTATCCAGATCATCACGGTGATGAATGGTCACGCCGGGCGCCCATAAAGTATCATTGTCATACTTGTCGGGTTCATCGGTCACCACGCAGATTTTTTTAACGCCTTCGGCATGGATTTGTGCACTGATCTGCCACGGGCTTAACGGACCATCAAATGGCTGTCCGCCGGTCATGGCAACCGCATCATTAAACAGGATTTTATAAGTGATATTTACATCAGCAGAGGCTGCTGCACGGATCGCCATCAATCCCGAATGGAAATAGGTACCATCGCCCAGATTCTGGAAAATATGCTTTTCATTTGTGAACGGGGACTGACCGATCCAGTTTGCGCCTTCCGCGCCCATATGAGTATAGGTTTCTGTTCGCCGGTTCGGCATATAAACTGCCATTGTATGACAACCAATTCCTGCCATCGCCCGGCTTCCCTCAGGTACATTTGTGGACGAATTATGAGGGCAGCCCGAACAGAACCACGGAGAACGCGCAATGGGAGATCCCGGCATCACGTTACCGCTTTCATTTGCCTCGGCAATTGATAAGCCGTCTTTTACTTCCTGCGGCAGATCCCGAAGCCGGAGCCGGGCCGCGATAGCGGCAGCCACCTGCCGCGGCGTCAGCTCACCGTCAGAGGATAAGAGTGTATTTCCCTGATCATCTTTTTTACCCACCAGACGCGGACGGGTATCCAGACCATACAAAATTCTCGCGGCCTGATCTTCAATCAAGCTTCGCTTTTCCTCGACCACCAGTATTTCATCCAGACCAGATGCAAATTCACGCAGCCCATCAGGTTCTAACGGCCAGGTACAGGCAACTTTATAAACGGACAAACCAATTTCATCAGCCAGCGTCTCACTTATCCCTAAATCCGCCAGTGCCTGAACCGTATCAAGCCAAGACTTACCTGTTGTCACAATGCCAAATTTACGTTTGCTGCTGTCTAGTGTAACGCGGTCCAGTTTGTTTGCTTTTACATAAGCCTCAACCAACGGTAACTTATAACGAAGCAAACGTTCTTCCTGAACAACCGCGTTATCTGGCCAGCGTAAATAAATACCCCCTTGCGGCTGCTCCTGAATTTCCGGGCGCACAACCTGAACCCTTTCAGGGCCAACATCGACGGTTGCCGAACTTTCCACTGTGTCTGTCAGGCATTTCATCCCAATCCAGCATCCGCTATAGCGGCTCAGCGCAATCGCATGCAGACCATAATCGAGATACTCCTGAACCGTTGCCGGGTTCAGAACCGGGATCATTGCAGCGACAAGCGCCTGCTCACTTTGATGCGCGACCGTGGATGATTTCGCCGTATGATCATCCCCCATCAGTACAACGACGCCCCCGTGTTCGGAAGTGCCTGCCATATTCGCATGCTTGAACACATCGCCGGACCGATCAACACCAGGCCCCTTCCCATACCAAATGCCGAACACACCGTCGTAATCTGATTGGCCGGACAAATGCAGCTGCTGCGTTCCCCAAATACTGGTCGCCGCCAGGTCTTCGTTTACACCCGGTTGAAAATAAATATCGTTGTTTCTAAGAAAAGGTTTTGCCTTCCACAGACTCTGATCATACAGACCAAGCGGAGACCCCCGATATCCGGAAATAAATGCGCCCGTCTTCAAGCCCGCAGCGGCATCGCGCTGGCGCTGCATAATCGGCAGTCGCACCAAAGCCTGAGTTCCCGTAATAAAGACCTGACCTGCCTCCAGATCATATTTATCATCCAATGTCACATTTGTTTGGATATCGCTCATCTGTTCCCTCAAGCTCTGCGCCAGATCCGAATTTGGAACTGACCTTTTTAATCATACTACCGCACACACTTCCGACTTACAAATGACAAGGGCGGCGCGAAAACATCTCTGCTTTCCCAACCGCCCTTAAAAGTCCAATTCACAGGTGCGCTAAACTTCTAGCCACTCTTTTCGAATTTGGTCATTTTCTTTCAGCTCATCAGGGGTTCCCTCATAAACCATATGACCGTGACCCATCACATATAACCGATGTGAAATTCTCAGCGCGATTGCCAACTTCTGTTCAACCAGAAGAATGGAAACACCGCGCCGGGCAATTTCTGAAAGCAACTCACCGACTTGCTCAACAATCTTCGGGGCTAGCCCTTCTGTTGGCTCGTCAATCATCACCAGATCCGGATCGCCCATCAAAGTTCGGCACATTGTCAGCATCTGCTGCTCACCGCCGGATAGAACACCCGCATCGACATCCGCACGGCGACGAAGGTTGGGGAACATTTCGAACATGTCCTCCATCTTCCAGCGACCTTGCTTTTTCATATCCTTAATTCCGAGGATAAGATTCTGCCGAACTGTCAGGCCAGCAAAGACATCGCGGTTTTCAGGCACATAACCAAGCCCCTTATTCGCAATCTCATGCTCTCTCAATCCGGCAATTTGCTCGCCGCGAAATTCGATTGACCCATGCGGTGGGACTTCGCCCATGATGGATTTAATGGTTGTTGAACGACCAACCCCGTTTCGACCAAGGAGAGAGACGATCTCCCCTTCGTTGACGCGGAAATTAACGCCCTGCAGAATATGGCTCTTGCCATAATATGCGTTTAGATCAGTTACTTTAAGCATGTTCGGCCTCCGCACCCAGATACGCTTCTTGGACGGCTTTATTGTTGCGGATATTAGCCGGCGTGTCGGTGGCAATAATCTCACCATACACAAGTACCGATATTCGATCGGCTAGATCGAAGACAACACCCATGTCATGTTCCACCATTACCAGTGTTTTGCCTTCCGTAATTTTACGGATCAACGCCATAGCCTGATCCGTTTCAGAATGACTCATACCGGCGGTCGGCTCGTCCAGCATAATGACGTCGGCGCCACCAGCGGCGGCAATTCCGATTTCCAATGCCCGCTGCTCTGCATAGGTTAAAACCCCTGCAGGAACATGCTTACGAGATGTCAGGCCAATTTCTTCCAGCACTTCAGCTGTTCGGGAATTAAGCTTCTTTTCCCGATCGACAAGATGCCAGAAAGAATATTTGTAATCCTGCGACCACATCAATCCACAACGGACATTTTCAAAAACGCTCATCATTGGAAAAATATTGGTTACCTGAAAACTTCGTGACAAACCTTTGCGGTAAATTTCGTAAGGTGGAAGATTACTGATTTCCTCCCCATTGAGTTCCACTTTACCGCCCGTCAGATTATAACGGCCACTAATAAGGTGGAACAAAGTGGATTTTCCCGCGCCATTTGGACCAATAATCGCATGGCGTTCGCCCTGTTTTATATCCAGATTTACCCCGCGAATAATTTCGGTTGGCCCGAAATTTTTCCGAAGATCTGTCAGTTTGATTGCAGAAGTCATTATACGCTCCCCTCCTCTGAACCCATGGGTGCGTGGGCAACATCCCAAGCTTCACGTAATTGCGGCAACTGCATTTTCGTGAAAAACCCACCAATCAGCACAAGAAGTAGAATAACGATCCAAGGGAGGAAACTATGCGTATCCATTTCGATGCCAATGAGCGACATCTCTGTATCCCCCACCGAAGCGGCTCGAACGTGATGAACCATTTCAAGGAATCCGACAATTCCCATCAGACAAAGAGATACCGGAATACCCGCTTTGATATAGGGAACAATCAAACCACTCAAACGACCCATTTTATATATCGGGATATGCATTGCGATAATGCCCGTCAGTCCCTGCGGGACATACATCACCGTCAGAACAAACATGACACCAACATAGAGCTGCCAAATCTCCGTGTAATTGCTCAGCAAGGTTTGCAGCAATGTGAAGATCACCGCCCCGACAATTGGCCCAACAAAGAAACCAACGCCGCCGATATATGCCATCAAAAGCACAACACCGGATGTCAGTGCGTTCAGATTTTCCTCGGTGACGATCTCAAAGTTAATGGCGAACAAACCGCCTGCAATACCAGCGAAAATGCCGGATGCGCAGAAGGAAATAAACCGGACTTTGCGCTGACTGTATCCGATGAATTCAGCCCGTTCGTCATTGTCACGGACCGCATTGGCCATACGCCCCATCGGAGTTCTGGAAAACAGGTACATTAAAGCGACGGTCACAAACACCCAAAAAGCAATCAAAGTGTAAACTTCGATATCTTGGGCAAAGTCCATACCGAAGACTTCAGGGCCCATTGTCCGATCACCACTGACGCCTTCTTCACCGCCAAAGAAAGCGACGAAAATAAGCGAACTGGACGCCATCAACTCGCCGATCCCCAGCGTGATCATAGCAAAGACTGTTCCCGCCCGCCTTGTCGAAAAACTGCCGATGATGATCGCGAAAACCAGACCGATCAAGCCACCAAACACAGGAACAAAGACCATTGGCAATGCAAATAGCCCATCTTCGATATAATTCATGAAATGAACGGACATAAAGCCGCCCAAGCCAAAATAGACTGCGTGACCGAAGGATAACATTCCGCCCTGCCCCAGCAACATATTGTAGCTCAGGGCAAAGATGATAAAGATCCCCATGAGGTTCATCGTATATATGGAAATGTTACTGCTGAAAATCTGCGGCAACACTGCCAAGCCAACAAGTGCAGCTATCCATGGCGCAAACCGGCGCATAAGAGAAACGGGCACATCTGTTGTTTGGTTTTTAGAAATTTCACTCATGTCTCACGCTTCCCAAGCAAACCGGTTGGACGGAATATCAAGATCAGCACAAGCAACAGGTAAGGCAAAATTGGCGCCACCTGTGGTAATGATAACGTCCACAGATCACGGAACGCACCATCCATATCGGCTGTGATGTTAAAGACGGCCAGCAAATCGTTCACCGAATAATCAAATGCAATCGCAAAAGTCTGCATCAAACCGATCAACAGTGAAGCGACAAACGCTCCGCTAAGTGATCCAAGACCACCCACAACAACAATCACGAAGACGATACTGCCAAGAACAACGGCCATGCCAGGAAAAGTACCCAGCGCCGGACCGGCAATAACACCCGCAAGGCCTGCAAGTGCACACCCAACACCAAACACACCCATGAACACCAGCGGCACGTTATGCCCTAGCATTGCCGTCATATTCGGCTTGGTAATCGCAGCTTGAATGATCAGGCCAACCCGGGATTTGGTTAGTACGAGCAAGAGACCAATAAAAATGGCGATTGAGATGAACAGCATAAAGGCTTTGTAGGCCGGAAAATCCTGTCCAAAAAAAGTAAATAGCGGAAAATGGAGAATATCTGGCTCGTGGTAGGCTTTTGTATCCTTACCCCAGATGAACTGAACGATCTCTTCAATTAAGAAGGCCAGACCGAATGTAAAAATCAGTTCGGCTACATGGCCCCAGCGATGAACATATCGCAAGCCGTATCGCTCAACCAGTGCGCCCAGCAGTCCCACAATGACCGGCGCAACAATTAACCCGACCCAGAATCCAAGATAAAGACTAATTGTATAGGCAAGATATGCACCCAGCATGTAAAAGCTGGCGTGCGCGAAGTTCAGGACTCCCATCATGGAGAAGATAAGCGTAAGACCGCTTGCAAGCATGAAGAGTAGAAGCCCTGTGACAATCCCGTTCAATAGGGAAAAGAATATCAATTCAAACATTAATTGAATCTCTTATATGTACACAAATGGCAGGAACAGATCTAACGTCTGCTTAAAAGAAGGACTGTCTGGGATTTCCCCAAACAGTCCTGCCAGAAAGGTCCTGTTATGGACGTTTCATTTTACAAGTTGTTGGCAATGCAGAATCTGCTGCAGAAACCGTGTTTTCTACAACAAGGCCAAAACCTGAGTTATCAGAGTCAAACGTAACATTTTCGTCTGTATGTACAGAAATATGAATCGGCTGAATAAGCTGATGGTCATCTGCACGCATTGTGACTTTTTCACCGCTCAATGTTGTAAATTCCATACCTTCAAGTGCGGCAGCAACATCAATTGGTTTGTCAGAGCCGGCTTTTTCCATTGCGGCAGCGAGCATTTGAATCACATTGGCTGTACGGAACTGAGACACGTCTTTGTCTGGATTTACCGCTTTAAAGCCTCTGTGGAATTCAGCATATGCTTCTGTTAGAGGTGGGTTCACAGGACCTTCATGAACAAGGCGAATTTTGTTCTTTCCGGCTGCGCCAATTGTTTTGGTAATACCATCATTCGCAGCATAGTAAGTGAAAATTGGAACATCTAGACCAGTTTCACCAATAGCTTTACCAAGGCCGACCATGTCCGCGCCCCAGTTACCCGTGATAACTGCGTCTGCACCAGATGCGCGAATTTTTGTCGCGTATGGTGTGAAATCTTTCACTTTCCCAATTGGATGAAGCTCATTACCAACAATTGTAATATCTGGGCGTTTTTCTTTCAGGAATTTAACTGCTGCGGATGCAACGGCCTTACCAAAAGAGTAATCCTGACCAATGATATAAACCTTTTTGATCTCAGGACTTGCTTTAATGACATCGGTCAACGCGTTCATTTTAATGTCAGCGTTGGCGTCAAAGCGGAAATGCCAGTAGTTACATTTCTCGTTTGTCAGCGCAGGATCAACAGCCGAGTAGTTAAGGAACAGCACACGACTATCTGGATTACGTTTGTTATGTTTATTAATCGCATCTGTCAGCGCATTTGCAACACCTGAACTGTTACCCTGTACGATATAGTGAACCCCTTCACCGATTGCACGTTTTAGCTGTACAAGGCTTTCTTTGGGGCTAATTTTGTTATCATAAGGAACGATCTCAAACATTTTTCCACCGAGAACACCGCCCTTTTTATTAACGAGCGTATCGGCTGCATATTCGAACTGTTTTAAACCGTTTGTACCAGTTGCGGCAAATGGACCAGACAACGGATCAATAAATCCGATTTTGATGGAATCTGCGGCTTGTGCTGAGAACGCTGCGAAAGCAGCAATGGCAGCACTAGTAATAATAGCGGATTTGAATTTCAATTTTTCCTCCCATAAGGGTTTTTACCAATTTATTAAGCTGGTCATTTATCGTTATGCGGGCCGTTTTTGTGGCTAAAACATCTTCAGCAGGAATCTTATTTCATTTTCCACACTGCGATATTTTTGATTTGCCTGTTTTTCCCCTGTTAGCGACCGAAGCCATAAAGAGTATAATTTTCTATTCACTTATAATTCAACACAAAAAATAGGGGGCAATCGAATTAGATCACAGCTCTAAAATTGATTTATTTCAAACATTTAATATTTTTAAGTTATTGTATATAAAGACTTTATCTAATAATAAGCTAACTAATCTACTAGGAATTGCTTATTATTTAATCAAAAAAAAGTAGTGATTTATATTGATCAACATGAACTATTCTCTCAACATCATTGCAATTGTTTAATACTAAACAATCTCAGGGTGTTTATATTGAAATTTAATTATTTAAAAAATAACAAAGCATTAGAATAATTACACCGATCCTGTTATTTGGTGTCGGTGAAAGTGAGATCGATGCACAGCAAAACACGTAAAATAGCTTTACTTTTGGTCGGCTGGATATTTGTTGTGGTGGGAGCCATTGGCCTTGTGCTTCCGGTTCTACCAACAACCCCTTTCCTATTGATCTCGCTTTGGGCTTTTTCGCAATCTTCTGAACGCTTTCATCACTGGCTTTATACGCACCGTATTTTCGGCCCTCCGCTTCAGGATTGGGAGAGGTATGGCATAATCCCGATCCGCGCAAAAACAATTGCCCTCACAACAATGGCGATTAGCGCGACACTGGTTATTTTCCTGACAGAAACACCCTGGTATGGATTGGTCGGAATGCTTTCCCTTATGTCAATCGGCGCAATTTTTATTCTGACAAGACCAAGCCGTCGGCAAATTGACTAATGGTCAAAGGCGCGCCAGTCGCGTCGTGAGCAATTCAAAAAAGCGATTATCGTCTAACTGATCACAAACATAAGCGTTTGCAGTTTTTTCCTGAATATTCCACCAATCTGCAACCGTTTGCCCCATTGTCAATTCAGATGAAACCTCAATATCCAGATGAACATGACGTCCACTAAAGATTTCCGGCTCAATCAGATATGCAATAACGCATGGATCGTGAAGCGGGCCGCCATCAAACCCGTAGCGGCTCATATCAAATCGGTTGAAGAAATCAAGCATACCGCCACATACGTTGCCGACTGGTGAGTTCAGGTCTTTAAAATCCTGTAACCGCTTCGGTGTAACGAGCGCTTTGTGCGTGACATCCAAGGGCATCATCACCATCGGAATTCCAGAATCCAAAACCACTTTTGCCGCCTGCGGGTCAACATAGATATTGAACTCAGCCGCCGGTGTCGTATTACCAAACTCTTTGATCGCGCCGCCCATACAGACGATCTCTTTAATTTTGGGAATAATTTCAGGTGACTTCATCAACGCAAGCGCAACATTGGTCATCGGACCAATCGGACAAATTGTAATCGACTTGTCAGCAGCAGAGCGGCAAGTTTCAACAATAAACGAAACGGCATGCATTTCTTGCAAAGGCATTGTTGGGTCCGGTAAATTTGCCCCGTCCAACCCAGTATCGCCGTGAATCCATTCTGCTGTTACCAGTTTACGCATCAACGGCTGACTTGCCCCGGCAAAGACTTTCATATCCGGCCGGCCGGCTAGCTCGCAAATCCGGCGCGCATTGCTCTCAGTCCAAGATAGGGGGACATTACCGCCAACGGTGGTGATCCCCAGAACATTGATGTCCTTTGGTGACGCCAGCGCAAGCAAAATGGCAACGGCATCATCCTGCCCAGGATCACAATCAATAATAACGTTTCGTTTCATCATTCTCGCAAATTCTATTGATCACTCTTCCTTGTCAAGAGACGATCACACACTACGAAATCAACGGTTGGGCATCTGCGTTCAGCAGCAGTCCTACAAGTCTCTCAAGTGCTTGCTTTAGTTGCCCCCGTTCCGGCATCGCCATCAAACAAATCCGAATAAAATGATCATCAATATTACGGCTCATGGCAAACCGGTCACCACCGATCACCGCAATCCCATTTTGACGCGCGACCTCAATGAATTCGCTTGGTGTCACTGCATGGGGCAACCTCAACCAAAGATGCGGAAGAAAAAACGGACACTTATTATGTTGGGGCAGCAACCAGTCGCAAAGCAGGGATTGCGCCATTTTAAACCGGATTTCGCCTTCACGTATGAGATCTCTCTGATGTCGTTCAATTATTCCTGCAGACACAAGATGGTTCGCCAGATCCAATGTGACAGGAGACGTGGCCCAGTTAATCGCTTTTGACGCAGAGAGAATCTGCGGCAGGAATCGCCGGGGTGCCACAATATATCCAATCCTAAGCCCCGGACTAAAAACTTTAGAAAAACTGGTCAGAAAAAGACTATTCTCAGGTGCCAGTTCATAGAAACTGGCAATATCCTCTTGCTGAAACGGCGCATAGACCCCGTCCTCAACAATTGGAATATTATACTCTTTTGCAATTTCTATAATTTGGTGCCGCCGTTCCAGCGTCAATGTTGTGCCGGTCGGATTGTGATTAGTCGGCGTTGTGACCAACATCCGGATTTTAGTTTTCCGGCATTCTTCCCGAAATGATGACGGCAGCATGCCATGCTCATCCATCTGGATACCAATCACCTTTAATCCGCATTCCTGCGCCGCCGCTTTAATACCGGGATAGCCAAAAATCTCGGTCGCAATCGTATCTGTTGGCTTTGTTAAAGCTTTCATTGCCAGATATAATCCAGATTGCGCGCCCTGAGTAACGATCACATTTTCAGTATCAACAGGTCCGATCATTCCAGAGATCCACTCGGCCGCAACCTCAAGATCCTCTGCGCGCCCCTTGGTATCTATATAACTTTCATATGTAGGCGGCGGCGTTCGCTGCGAAAGAGCCAAAAACCCATCGGAAAAGACTTGTCCGCATGCGGGATGATAAAATCTGTTTAAAGATAAATCCGCCATATTGCCCGCGGAGGCATCCATCTCGATAAACGGCGACAATGGATTGCCTGGCTGCAAGTTCCGGCCAAGGGGCGCCACATAGGTTCCCCTCCCAACCTGCCCATATGTAATGCCGCGGCGTTCTAAATCTCCATAAGCCCTTGTAACGGTACCAACACTGCAATCCAGATCCCAAGCCATATTACGGTGCGTTGGCAAACGGTCCCCGGGCTTTAACTCACCGCTTTGAATTTTCTGTTGAACGAGTCTGACCACTTCTTCTGAGCGCATTGTAATTATATTGTACTAGGTACAATACTCCTTTTGACGAATACAATTTAGATACAATATAGAATTAACACACATTGCATCTAGAGAAAACCCCATGACTATTGAGACAATATTCCTAATCCTGTTTTTTGCGATTTCCATGATTGGCAGTCCGGGGCCCGCCAATATGGCACTTATGGCCGCAGGCGCTCAATTTGGGTACCGGAGATCTCTACCGTTTCTACTCGGGACATCATCCGGTTTTCTGTTAGTGGGTATAGGCGTCGCTGCAGGTCTTGGCACTCTTTTTGAGATTTTCCCTGCCTTGAGAATAACCTTCCTGTTCCTGTCGGCCGCCTATATCCTCTATCTCGCCTATAAAATTGCGTTTCAGGCAACCGGAACTGCTGCTGGAGCCGCAAAAACCGGGTATTTTGCAGGCCTCTTCATACATCCGTTGAACCCCAAAGCATGGGCAATGCTGATCACGGCCTATTCTCAATTTTCGGGGCAGTCCTTATCACCCCTGCTGGAATTTATCATCATTCAATCCATATTTCAGGCAACGGGGCTCACGCTGAACTCATTATGGTGCGCCGGAGGAGATCTACTATCCAAGCTTGTTCAGTCCCCAGCAACATTGAAAACTATTAATCAGGTAATGGCAGCTTTAATGCTAATTATTGTTGCTTTTTCAGTGTGGCAAAGCGGCATGCTTGTTCTTTAACTAGCAGCGCTCAACTGCTTAACCCTTTTCGCAGGGAACTCGATCGTGCAAGTCGTTCCCTGCCCTTCAACACTCTCCAGCTTAAATTCTCCATCATGCAAATCCACGATTAATTGCACGAGGGTTAAGCCCAGCCCCGTTCCTTCGTTAGATCGGGCATATGAGGATTGCACCTGTCCAAAGCGGGAAAGAACATGGCCAATATCTTTTTCCGAAATCCCGATGCCAGTATCAGCCACTTGCAGTGCAACTCCCCCAGTACTGGTCACAAATGCACTCACAGTTACTTGCCCGCCCGCTTCCGTAAATTTAACGGCATTTGATAGCAAATTAACCAGGATCTGCTTAATTCGGGTTTCGTCAGCAAAAATGAGTGGCAGGCCGTCAGCAATATCTTCTTTAAGATCAATTTGCGCGCCCATGGCCCGCACAGCCAACATCCGCAAGCTGGAATCCACTAAATTCTTAAGACTGATTTCACGTTCATGAAGCTGTAATTGACCCGCTTCAATTTTAGCGACATCAAGAATATCATTAATAACGCACAGTAAGTGATTGCCAGCCGAATGAATATCTGTCGAATATTCTTTATAATTTTCATGCCCTAACTTACCAAAGGCTTCGGTTCGGAGAATTTCCGAAAATCCGATAATTGCGTTTAACGGGGTGCGCAGTTCATGACTCATATTTGCCAGGAACTCTGATTTTGCTCTGTTAGCAAATTCAGCAACTTCCTTAGCCTTTCGAAGATCAAACTCAGCATTTAACCGGTCGCTCATATCTGAGAAAGTGCCTTCAATATATAAAGGCTCTCCCTTTTCATTAAACACAGGATGTGCGTTTAAGCAGCCCCATATTTTGGATCCGTTGCGATGTTTCCATAAATGCGTTTCGTTTACGAGACGCTCTCCTTTGGATAGCGTCGACATATGCTTATCGCTAAGATCAGCGTCCGCATAAACATCTTGTGAAAAACTCTGAATGCTATTGATAAAGCCTTTCTCATCCTCATATCCAAGCATTTTTGCCATGGCCGGGTTGCATCTAATCAGATTGCCTGAAAAGTCGATCCGAAAAAGCCCCTCTGAAACATTATCAAATAAGCGGCGAAGCTGAAGCTCACTATCCATAAGAGCATGCTGAGTTTGTTGTCGGCGATATAAAACATATCCCAGCCCGATCAACGTTAGAATACTTACACCCACTGCAATCAACAGCTCATGTTGATATCCATAAATTGCTGCCCTTTGGTGAACAAGCCGACTTAAGGCAACATATTCCAGTTGGTCCCTAAGATCTTGAAAATCACTTCGTATTGCGTGGAGTTTACGTAAAACAATAACATAAATTTCACTTTGGGGTCGCTTGCCTGTTTGCGACAGAGCATCTACAGCAACATTACTTTCCAAAATAAAACGTTCGAAGAAACTATTGTAACTCTCGATCGAACTTTGCACTGTCAAAAATATGGCGAAATTACTGGAAAAATCCGATTCAATTTTCTTCAATTCAATAATCGATTTTCGAACCTGTAAAACCGAGTCCTCGGGTTCAACTTCATTCATCTCGACAATTGCATCCGCCAAGCGAACAATATAACCGTCAATCAATTCAGATTGATAGACACTTTGATCAGGTAAAGTATTTACAACACCTGTGAGGGTAGTTTGGGTTCGAAGAAAGAAAGAGACAATTACAGCAACGATCAGAACAACGCTGCCCAGAATTCCGTACATCCAATAGTCACGTTTCTTCTTTTCAGTCACAGATTTGATCACACTACTTTACGCCTCTTAAATAATGTTAGTACCCAGCCCCTCATAAAACTGAAAACCACAGGTAAAAAATTATCTAAAAAAGATTAATAAATTATAATTTTGCAGTTTTTCAGCTGGATTTGAGGGAATATTTTTTATGGCTTTTAGCCCTATTTTTGGCGGTCACCAGCAATAGCAGGATGCTGAAATAACCCAGCTCGACGAGTAAATGCGTGATCGAGTAATAAGGTTATATGTTGAGCCACTATCTATTCTCCATGGGGACTAAAGCATTCGTTAAGCCCATGCACACTTCATAAGCTTCAAAATGAAGATTGTGAATACTATGAACCGTGCAGATAAAGACCTAAATTCAGGAAGGAAGCCGGACGAATTAAAGTTGCGTCATCGTTTGAATGGTGGGCCCGGCAGGACTCGAACCTGCGACCAGACCGTTATGAGCGGTCGGCTCTAACCAACTGAGCTACAGGCCCACTATATCGCAAACAGACGTTTGCTGACGTTACAAACTGTAATTCGTGACTATTTAGCCTGTTCGCCCAAAAGAAGCAAACATGTAAATGTAAAAATTATATTTTTTAAGAATTACCAGTCTACAAAGCATTTAAAATATTAGGGGCGGGAAAATTTCCCGCCCCTAAATTTATAAATTGTCTTATGTATCAAGGAAGCTGCGAAGCTTTCTCGAGCGACTTGGATGCTTCAGTTTTCGAAGCGCTTTCGCCTCAATCTGGCGAATACGTTCACGTGTCACTGAGAATTGCTGGCCAACTTCTTCCAACGTATGGTCAGTATTCATACCGATACCAAAACGCATCCGAAGCACGCGTTCTTCACGCGGCGTCAATGAAGCCAGAACCCGAGTTGTGGTTTCCCGCAAATTCGACTGGATCGCCGCATCAAGTGGCTGCACCGCATTTTCATCCTGAATGAAATCACCCAGATGACTATCCTCTTCATCCCCAATTGGGGTTTCAAGACTAATCGGCTCCTTAGCGATTTTCATAACCTTGCGCACTTTTTCAAGTGGCATACCCAGTTTAACCGCTAACTCTTCCGGCGTTGGTTCACGGCCAATCTCATGCAGCATCTGACGGGATGTCCGAACAAGTTTGTTAATCGTCTCAATCATATGAACCGGAATACGGATCGTTCTCGCCTGATCGGCAATCGAGCGTGTGATTGCCTGACGGATCCACCATGTCGCATATGTGGAAAATTTATAGCCCCGACGATATTCAAACTTATCAACGGCCTTCATCAATCCAATGTTGCCTTCTTGAATCAGGTCAAGGAATTGCAAGCCACGGTTCGTGTATTTCTTGGCAATGGAAATCACGAGACGAAGGTTAGCTTCCACCATCTCTTTTTTCGCGCGGCCCGCTTCACGTTCGCCTGTCTGAACAGAACTTACAATGCGGCGGAATTCATTCATTGGCATACCAAACTCGGAGGAAATTTTAATAATTTCACTACGTGTTTCGTTAATGTTGTCGAATTCGTTTGCCGCAAAATCTTTCCAGCCTTTGGCTTTCAATTTAGAAACTTTTTCGATCCAGCCTGGATCCAGTTCCGCACCAAAGTAATTTTCAAGGAAACTTGCGCGTGAGACTTTGTTCCGTTCTGCCAAGCGAAGCAGTTTGCCTTCAAGGCTCATCAAACGTCTGTTAATGCCATAAAGCTGATCAACCAGCGCTTCAATGCGGTTGTTTGTCAAATGGACGTCATCCATCAACTTGACCAGTTCTAGTTTTAACTTCTCATACTTCTTTTCCTGCGCTTTTGGAATAATGTCATTTTCCAAAGCAGCCGTCAGCCGGGCTTCCTGCAATTTGTGAAGCTTCTTATATGTTTTGGCAATTTCATCAAATCGCTCAAACACCTGTGGCTTTAGGGTTTCTTCGAGAGCTGCAAGAGACATGGTATTCTCTTCAGCGTCATCTTCATCCTCTTCTTCCTGACGATTGACTGGATTACCCTCTTCATCCACTTCCTGTTCTTTTTCGTCGTCGTCGGAATCGTCGTCGCTATCGTCACTGGAATTCAGATCAGAGGCTGGAAGGTCATCATCGCTATCTTCATCGAAACCTTCCTGCAGCGCTTTTTCCGCCGCAGCGCCAGCACCGTATGTCGCATCAAGGTCGATCACATCACGAAGCAGCAACTGCTCTTGCAACATCAATTCGCGCCAGTTCAAAATAGCGCGAATGGTCAGCGGGCTTTCACAGATCGAACCGATCAGCTTTCCGCGACCGGCTTCGATCCGTTTCGCAATCGCAATTTCGCCTTCACGAGAGAGCAGCTCAACAGTGCCCATTTCCCGCAAATACATGCGGACAGGGTCATCTGTGCGGTCACCGGTGCCGATAGTTTTTTCAGGCGGCTTTTCAGGCGTTCCTTCGGAAGCTTCTTCAGCATTATCATCGCTGGATGTCGCTTCTTCACCTGCTTCGTCGTTCTCAACGACATTAATGCCCATTTCGGATAGCAAAGACATTGTGTCTTCAATCTGCTCCGAAGACATTTGATCTTGTGGCAAAACCTCATTCAGCTCGTCAAATGTAACGAAGCCTTTCTCTTTTGCCTTGCTGAGCATTTTCTTAACAGCTGCTTGCGAGGCATCAATCAAGGGGCTATCGGGTCCATCTTCCCGTTGTTCCTGGACGTCTGCTGCCTCTGCACTTTTTGTCGCCATGTATTACTCACTCCTGAATTCCAATACATGTTCATTCAACTGATGAACTATGCAGGTAAATCTTCATCTCTAAAAACTGGTATTTCTACCTGAAGCAACACCAAAACCGTCAAGATCAACCTCTGTTCCCTCTGGATTATCCAGAGCTTGCTTGGCACTTCTCAGGCGATCGAGGTTTTCACGCGTTGCATCTTCACCAAAACTCTTCTCTGCTGCCTTTACCTCAGCGACAAGCTCATCCCGCCTATGTCGCGCTAGGAGGTGCAGCCATCCCTTAATTGCGTCTTCCGAGGCAGCATCAGTCGAAATAAACCAATCAAGCGATTTATCCGCTGCCTGCTCCAGCTTATCAATAACATCAGTTAAACCTCGAGACCTTAAGTGGTGCTTCAGTCCCTCATAGTCAAGATCTGATTCGGAAGTTGCAATTTCTATGATTGCACGGTGCACCCTGTCAAGGTTCGCAGATGTCATCCGCAGCCGGGCAAAAATATCGAAGTGATTATCGAGTATTTCCGGGTGGTTCAGCACAGTAAGGATCAATAATTTATCCCCCCGCCCCAGGTTCTGGGACGGCATATCACTCGGACGTAATCTACTTTTTTGATGAGAAAAGTCTTTTTGATTCGCGAATCGGCCGAATCGGGGCTCGGAATTGGATCGCTGAAAGGTCGGCTTTGCCCGCTGCCGCTGCTCCGCATTCCACTCCCAAAGCCTGTTTTTAAAATACTGTTGATAGTATCCTCGAACGGTAGGATCCTGAACCTCATTGGTGGTCTGGACAAGAGCGGTCTCAAAAGCTGCTTTTTGCTCAGGTGTGTCCAGTGTCCTTTCTTCAAATTCTTTACGCCATAGCAGTTCCGACAAGGGCAGCGCACCACGAACAAGCTCTTCCATGGCACCGGCGCCCTGCGCCCGAATAAGATCGTCCGGATCAACGCCTTCAGGCATTAACGCGAACCTTAAAGACATCCCAGGCTTCAAAAGCGGCAACGCTCTCTCCGCTGATCGAAGTGCAGCACGCCAGCCTGCACTATCGCCATCAAGGCACATCACAGGCTCTGGGGCCATTTTCCATAGAATCTGAAGCTGCTCTTCCGTCACAGCGGTACCCAAAGGGGCCACCGAATTTTCAAAGCCCGCTTCCGCCAGCGCAATTACATCCATGTAGCCTTCAGCGACCAGAACATAGCCCTTGTCAAAAGCATCAGTTCTTGCGCCCGCCATATTATAAAGAACGCGCCCTTTATGAAAAAGCGGTGTATCAGGTGAGTTCAGATATTTTGCGGGTGCATCGCCCAGCGCACGTCCGCCAAAGGCGATCACTCTTCCTTGCCGGTCTGCGATGGGAAACATCAATCTGTCGCGAAAACGATCATAGCTCGGCCGGCCATCGTCAGGCTTGATGATGAGCCCGGCTTCAATCATTAAATTTTCCGGCACTCCGCGCGCGGCCAGCGCTTCTTTTAATGCCGTGCGTGAATTCGGGGCAAAGCCGAGCCGAAACTGCTTTTGGGCCTTTTCGGAAACCTGACGTTTTTCAATATAAGTCCGTGCATGTGAACCCGCCTGCGTCGCCAGTTGGCTGACGAACCATCCAGCGGCAATTTCCATAACCTCATGAAGTGTTGCCGCCTGCTTCTGCCGTTGACGCTCTTCGGGTCGCTCAACCGGCATCGGCATACCTGCTAAATCGGCCAGACGCTCAATGGCTTCAGGAAAACTGACGCCCTCGCTTTGCTTAACGAATTCGACTTGATCCCCATGAGCTCCGCAGCCGAAACAATGATAGAAGCCTTTTTCTTCATTGACGGTGAAGGATGGTGATTTTTCGTTATGAAAAGGGCATAGCCCCGAAAACTCGCGTCCCTTTCGGACAAGCTTGGTCCGCCGTCCGATTAACTCAGACAGGCTTACCCGATTTCTCAGTTCATCCAAAAATTGCGGCGGAAATGCCATGCTCGCTCCCTACACGCATAAGAGCCAAACTACTAAAACGTAGAAGCTTGCGATACTACGCGCCAAGTGTGGACTTCACAAGAGCGCTTGCTTTTGCAAAATCCATTCTTCCCGCATATTTGCCCTTTAAGGCAGCCATGGTCTTACCCATGTCTTTCAGACCTTCAGCACCAGTTTCTGCAATTGTCTCCTTAATTGCAGACATCATCTCAGCTTCGTCAAACTGCTTTGGCAGATATTCAGAAATGATATTGATTTCCTCGCGCTCGGACGCAGCTAGATCGACGCGCCCCCCCTCTTCATACGCTGCAATAGAATCACGCCGTTGACGAACCATGGTTGTCAGCATCTGAAGAATCTCATCTTCACCGATTCCACCTTCGCTCCCCTGTTCACGGGCAGCAATATCTCGGTCATGAAGCGTTGCAAGGATAAGCCGCAAAGTCGATAACTTTAGCTTATCCTTTGATTTCATTGCTTCTTTTAGGGAGTCTTTTAGTTGAGTACGTAGCATATTCACTTACAATGTCATCAAGGGAAGCGGCCATAGTACCGCAACGAGGTAACTTTGGCAAACCAATTTTTTTATCTAAGTGATTGATTTTAAAAGATAATTTTTCCAAGTAAGAACTTGACGGGAGGCAGTCTATACCCTATCTTCCCGCGTCAATATTCATATTGGCAGAAGGATTGCGGCCCAGCGAAAATTTCAAGGGGTCCCTAAAGGCATGTCTAAATCAATCAATATATCAGATTTGCACGAGGCCCGGACAGCAACCGCGGTTCTTGTACTCAGCGACGGCAGCGTTTTTCACGGTTTTGGAATTGGCAAAACAGGTGAAACGACTGGTGAAATTTGCTTCAACACATCAATGACCGGTTATCAGGAGAGCCTGACCGACCCTTCATTTGCTGGGCAAATGATAACCTTTACATTTCCCCACATCGGAAACGTTGGCTTCAACGATGAAGACGTTGAAACATCTGGCACTGCGGCAAACGGTCTTATTATCCGCGCTGACATTACCGACCCAGCCAACTGGCGCTCTGTAGATAACCTCAACAAATGGCTTATCAAGCGCGAGCTTGTTGGCATTGCTGGTGTTGATACGCGGCGTCTAACCCATGTTATTCGTGAACTGGGCGCCCCAAACGGGATCATCGCGCATGACCCATCAGGTAATTTTGATCTCGACGCCTTGAAAAAGAAAGCAGCTGATTGGCCCGGCCTTGAAGGCATGGATCTTGCCAAAGTAGTTTCCTGCGCCCAGTCTTATAACTGGACGGAGACAAACTGGGACATTCAAAGCGGCTTCGGCTCAATGCAAGCCCCAGTTCGGCATATCGTTGCCGTTGACTACGGGGTAAAGAAAAACATCCTGCGCTGCCTTGCATCCCTTGGCTGCTCAATTACTGTTGTGCCCGCGAATGCAAGCTTCGATGAGATAATGTCTCATAAACCCGACGGTATTTTCCTTGCCAACGGCCCGGGAGATCCGGCCGCGACGGGAGTTTACGCTGTGCCGGTTATTAAAGAGTGTATTGAAAGTGGTATCCCAATGTTTGGGATCTGCCTAGGTCACCAGATGCTCGGCCTGGCAGTCGGTGCCCAGACAATGAAAATGCAACAGGGACATCGCGGCGCAAATCAGCCTGTTAAAGACCTGACTACAGGCAAAGTCGAAATCACCTCCCAGAATCACGGGTTTGTCATTAAACGGGACAGCCTGCCCAAAGGCGTTACCGAAACACACAAATCCCTGTTTGATGGTGTCGTGGAAGGGATCAGTCTGGATGGCAAGCCTGTTTTCTCAGTGCAGTATCATCCTGAAGCCAGCCCCGGCCCTCAAGATAGCTATTACCTTTTCCAACGCTTTGTAGATATGGTGGACGCCCATGCCTAAACGTACCGATATCAAGTCCATTATGATCATTGGTGCCGGTCCGATTATTATCGGTCAGGCCTGCGAATTTGATTATTCAGGAACCCAAGCCTGTAAAGCGCTAAAAGAGGAAGGTTACCGGGTCATTCTGGTAAACTCCAATCCGGCGACGATTATGACGGATCCGGAACAGGCGGACGCAACCTATATTGAACCAATCACCCCCGAAGTGGTTGAGAAAATTCTGGAAAAAGAACGTCCAGATGCACTCCTTCCGACGATGGGCGGCCAAACAGCGCTGAATACAGCGCTGGCGCTAGATGATCGTGGCACATTAAAGCGGTTAGGCGTTCAATTGATTGGCGCGAACCGCGAGGCCATCGAAAAAGCGGAGGACCGGGATAAATTCAGAACGGCCATGCAGAAAATCGGGTTGGATATGCCCCTTAGCCGCATTGCCCATACAATGCCAGAGGCCTGGGATGCGCTTGCCGAAGTTCATCTGCCGTGCATTATCCGCCCCTCCTTTACCATGGGTGGCACCGGCGGTGGTATTGCCTATAACAAAGAAGAGTTTGAAACCATTGTCACCTCTGGCCTTGACGCCTCTCCCACATCAGAAGTTCTGATTGAAGAGAGTATTGTCGGCTGGAAAGAGTATGAAATGGAAGTTGTTCGCGACAAAGCGGACAACTGCATCATTATTTGCTCCATTGAGAATGTTGATCCAATGGGCGTGCATACGGGCGACTCTATCACCGTCGCCCCTGCACTGACCCTTACCGATAAAGAATATCAGATCATGCGCAATGCATCCCTTGCAGTGCTGCGTGAAATTGGTGTTGAAACAGGCGGTTCCAACGTACAATTTGCTGTGAACCCGGAAAATGGCCGCCTCATAATCATTGAAATGAACCCAAGGGTTTCGCGCTCAAGTGCACTTGCATCTAAAGCAACCGGTTTTCCGATTGCTAAGATTGCGGCGAAACTTGCTGTGGGATACACACTTGATGAACTGGATAATGACATCACAGGTGTCACGCCAGCATCGTTTGAACCCACGATCGATTATGTGGTCACTAAAATCCCACGCTTCACATTTGAAAAATTCCCGGGATCAGAAGCCACACTCGGCACAGCCATGAAATCAGTTGGTGAGGCGATGGCTGTGGGCCGGACTTTTGCAGAATCCCTGCAAAAAGCGCTTCGCTCTCTTGAAACAGGCTTAACGGGTCTTAACGAGCAGGATATCAGCGACGACAAGCAAGAAATCATGAACTTGCTCGCTTATCCCTCCCCAAACCGGCTTCTCAATATTGCAGAAGCTTTCCGCAGAGGCCTGACACTGGATGAAATTCAGCGGGCGAGCAAATACGAGCCTTGGTTCCTGTCACAAATTGAAACGCTCGTTGGTCTGGAGAACGCTGTTCGCGAGAAAGGCCTGCCGACCCAGAAAGGCGGCCTGCTGACCTTGAAAAAAATGGGCTTCTCAGACGACCGGCTTGCTGAACTTAGCGGCATGACAAGCTCGGAAGTGGCCAAACGGCGCGACGACTTAGGGATTTTCCCTGTCTACAAACGGATTGATACCTGCGCTGGCGAATTTACATCAAAAACGCCCTATCTATATTCCACATTTGAAGGCAACGAATGGGATCCTGCTGTTTGCGAAGCAGATCCGAGCGACCGTAAAAAAGTGGCTATTCTGGGCGGCGGCCCGAACCGGATCGGTCAGGGTATTGAATTTGATTATTGCTGCGTTCATGCGGCATACGCGTTGGAAGAAGCGGGATACGAGACCATCATGGTCAATTGTAACCCCGAAACAGTTTCGACCGATTACGACACGTCAGATCGTTTGTATTTTGAACCGCTCACCGTAGAAGATACTTTAGCTATTTTACGCAAAGAACAGACCAAGGGCGTGCTGCATGGCGTCATTGTGCAGTTTGGCGGACAAACCCCTCTAAAATTGGCCGCAGGGCTGGAAGCAGCAGGAATTCCGATCCTGGGCACCTCCCCCGATGCTATTGATCTGGCGGAAGATCGGGAACGTTTCCAGCAATTGCTGCATAAACTTGAGTTGCTGCAACCTGAAAACGGGATTGCCCGCTCTGTCGAAGAAGCTTTTGCCATCGCTGAACGCATTGGCTACCCGGTCGTTGTTCGGCCTTCCTATGTACTTGGTGGTCGGGCGATGGAAATTGTCCGAAGCGAAGATCAGCTGGACCGCTATATGCGCGAAGCTGTGCAGGTTTCAGGGGACACCCCCGTGCTGGTTGACGGCTATCTGCAAAATGCCATCGAAGTTGACGTGGATTGCCTTTGCGACGGTGAGGATGTGTTCGTTGCCGGTATCATGGAACATATCGAAGAAGCCGGCATTCATTCTGGCGATAGTGCCTGTGCGTTGCCGCCCTACACTTTGAAAGAAGACATGATTGCCGAAATTCGCAGGCAGTCTGAAGCGTTAGCCCTGGAGCTAAACGTTGTTGGGTTGATGAATGTTCAGTTCGCAATCAAGGACGAAACGGTTTTCATCTTGGAGGTCAATCCAAGGGCCAGCCGCACAGTTCCGTTTGTTGCGAAAAGCATCAACTATCCAATTGCTAAAATTGCAGCCCGGATTATGGCGGGCGAAAAACTGGCATCCTTTGGCTTGAAAAACATTGTCCATGATCATGTGACAGTGAAAGAAGCCGTATTCCCCTTCAACCGTTTCCCCGGCGTGGATGTTATCCTCGGCCCCGAAATGCGCTCAACCGGCGAAGTAATGGGAATTGACAAAGACTTTGCGTCTGCCTTCCTGAAATCCCAGCTTGCGGCAGGTGTATCGCTTCCAACGTCTGGCAAAGTTTTCATTTCAGTCAAAGATCTGGACAAAGCCCTTGTCAAAGACGTTGCAAGCAAACTATTGGAGCTTGGGTTTGAAATTATCTCAACCTCAGGAACAGCCAACTATTTGAATGAACAGGGGATTAAGGTCTCCCAAGTGAATAAAGTAATGGAAGGCCGTCCCAATATTGTCGATTTGATGAAGAACGGCGAAATTGCACTTGTGATTAATACAACTGAAGGTGTTCAGGCCTTAAAGGACAGCTATGACATCCGTCATACAGCCCTTGTAATGAAGACGCCATACTCCACAACAATCGCTGGTGCACGGGCAACGGCAATGGCGATTGAGAAAATTAAGACAGGAACACTTGAAGTTTACCCACTTCAATCCTATTCTTAGTCAATTGAACAAATCACAGATAGATAATGATGCCCGGCGTTTGTCGGGCTTCATTGGTTAATAACTGCGCTGATGTGCATTGAGAGAGTTTGATGGAAAGACTACCAATTACGGCAGCAGGCCACGCAAAGCTGGAAGCTGAACTGAGAAATTTAAAAGCGAATTCTCGCCCACAGGTTATTCAGGCGATTGCGACAGCGCGTGAGCATGGTGACCTGTCAGAGAATGCCGAATATCACGCAGCCAAGGAACAGCAATCACTGATCGAAGGTCGCATCGCTGAGCTGGAAGATAAACTGGGGCGAAGCGAGATCATTGATGTGGCGTCCATTAGCGGCAGTCAGATTAAGTTCGGCGCAACTGTGCTTCTTGTCGATGAAGATACAGATGAAGAAACCACTTATCAAATCGTGGGTGAGGACGAAAGCGACATTGAAGGCGGCTTGCTTTCACTGAAAGCTCCACTGGCGCGCGCCCTGATGAATAAAGAACAGGGTGACAGCGTTGAAGTCACGACACCTGGTGGTTCAAAAGCCTATGAAATTTTGAACGTTAAATACAGCTAGTCAAACGACTTTGGCAGAATCAAAAACGGCGCTGAAATCAGCGCCGTTTTTTTTGTCTTTTGTTGCTTTATGTATTAAGCAGCAGCTTGTGCTTTCTTGCGGCGGCGGCTTAGGAAGCCAAGTCCACCCAGAGCAGCACCAAAGAGTAGAACTGCAGGTGGTAGTGGTACTGCTGAAACTGAAACACTTACCACATCAAATCCGTCTGGAGATGAAAGTGGAGAGATGTCTTTCAGGATCACGTACAGGAAATCACCCGTCAAACCACTCAGGTCGAACTCATATTCTGTGTTTGCTTCGCCATTACCAATTGTATCAGCGAAGACAATGCCTGCCATAGAAAGTAAATTCGTGAAATCGTATGCATTCTCGCCATTAGGGCCAAATGTACCATTTCCATAATCAGCATCGAAATCGATCGCTGGTCCACTATAGAGATACAACTCTGCATCTTCAGCATAATGGCTACAGTTACCTGCGCTATTCACGCTGTTACAATTGAATGTTCTTTCAATTGTCATAACTTTATCATTGAACGTTCCTGGAGGGCTAAACGCAAAAACGGAAATGCCGCCTTGTCCTAAGCTCCAGAAATTGTCATCTGGCGCACCAAGTGCGTTAGATGGATTGTCCCGTTCGTTTTGATTGTCATTTCCGTCAGCGCGAACGCCTGGATCTGCATATACATCGGTTGCATAGTATGTCGCTGCTTGCGCAGGAAGTGCGAACAATAAAGTTGCCCCTGCTGCGGCAATAAGAACTTTTGCCAATTTTTTCATATTCATATAACGCATTTCTGTTTCACAGAAATAAGGCGCCCCTCGTTTATCAAAATAGTAAACAACTCGCTAATCTATGTCAGTGCTTAATCGATCAGAGGTGGCATTGTCAATGCGAACATGCTTTCCATGAAAAATGTTAACACTCTGTTAACCATTTAAAATGATGTTATCTTTACCTTTTTAGAGCTTAAAAAAATTGAATAAAATTTTTGCAAATTATTACAATTAATTGAACAAAATCATCAAGTTGCGACCTTGATTCGGCAAGAAAATATTTGCATCCATATTCACGCCAGCATTTCAGCCAACCTAAATCACATTAGTCTTTCGGATACCCAATTCGACCAAGCGCCTCTCTAATTTCATCCAAAACAGTCAAATCGTCGATTGTCGCTGGATCGTTGTAGGCTTCATTGTCCGCAATTTTCCGCATTATTGCCCGCAATATTTTACCCGATCTGGTTTTTGGAAGTCGGGTAATCACCACGGCCTCCTTAAATGCAGCAACAGGTCCAATCTTATTGCGAACCAGCGACACCAGCTCTTTTTGAATGTCGCCTTCACTCCGATCTACGCCAGCGTTCAGAACGACAAAACCAACTGGTGTTTGGCCCTTAACTTTATCCGCAGCCCCAATGACAGCACATTCAGCCACATCTGGATGCCCCGCCAAAACTTCTTCCATGCCTCCAGTTGAGAGACGGTGCCCTGCGACATTAATGATGTCATCTGTTCTGGCCATAATGAAGAGATAGCCATCTTCATCAATGAACCCTGCGTCTCCGGTTTTATAATAACCCGGAATATCCGCCATATAGGATTTTATAAATCCTTCATCATTATTCCAAAGTGTTGGCAAAGATCCGGGCGGTAGTGGCAGTTTCACCGAGATAACGCCAATATCGCCCGACTTTAATTCTGTATGCCCATCTTCCTCATCGATAATGCGGATATCATACCCGGGGACAGGAAGTGTCGGACTCCCCAGTTTAACAGGCTTAATGCCATAACCAGCGCAGTTCGCGCCCATAGGCCAACCAGTTTCCGTCTGCCACCAATGATCAAGCACCGGCACTTGCAATGTATCCTGCGCCCAAATGATGGTGTCTGGATCAGCCCGCTCTCCCGCCAAGAATAGCGTCTTAAAGCAGCTAATATCATAATCTTTGATTAGAGCGCCTTTAGGGTCTTGCTGCTTGATCGCGCGAAAGGCTGTTGGCGCTGTGAACAGAACGGAGACCTTATGATCCTCAATAACACGCCAGAAAGTACCCGCATCTGGCGTCCCTACAGGTTTTCCCTCGAATAAAATGGTCGTCGCGCCATGCAGCAAAGGCGCGTAAACAATATAGGAATGCCCAACAACCCAGCCAACATCAGAAGCAGCCCAAAACACATCACCCGGATCGACATTGTAAACATGTTTCATCGACCACTTTAGAGCAACCGCATGGCCACCATTGTCACGAACAACCCCTTTGGGAACACCTGTCGTTCCAGAAGTATACAGAATATAAAGCGGGTCTGTCGCCGAAACGGAGACGCAATCAGCAAGATCCTCGCAAGCCGCAACATCAGCCCAATCAACATCTTGCCCCTCAATCATTGGGGCCCTACATTCAGGGCGCTGCAGAATAATGCATCGAGAGGGCTTATGCGCTGCAAGATCAATCGCACTATCGAGAAGTGGCTTATATTCAACCAATCGTCCCGGCTCAAGGCCGCAAGATCCTGCGATAATCGCTACGGGCTTGGAATCATCGAGACGCGTTGCCAACTCTTTTGCGGCGAAACCACCAAAGACGACCGAATGAATTGCACCCAACCGCGCGCATGCCAACATTGCAATTGCAGCCTCTGGAACCATCGGCATGTAAATTATGACGCGATCCCCTTTGGTAATGCCCTGTTTTGAAAGCCCACCTGCAAATCTGGCTACCAAGTCTGTCAGCTCTTTGTAGGTGTATGTTTTAACCTGCCCTGTCATAGGACTGTCGTAGATTAGCGCCGCTTGATCTCCCCGGCCATCTTCGACATGCCGGTCAAGACAGTTATAACAAGTATTTAACTCTCCCCCTTCGAACCATTTCGAATAAGGCGGGTTGTCATTATTTAGAACGCGATCCCATTTTCGGGTCCAAGATATACCTGCTGCCGCATCAGCCCAAAACCCATCCGGATCAGAAATTGAACGTGCATAATCTTCTTCATAAGTCGGCATTGATGGTATCCTCCCGGGATCGGCTCGTTGGCCGAAAAATTATTTTTCATATAATGCCCGCAATCTGCGCCGTATTCAATTACTAGGCATAAAAAAACCGTGACATATTGCCACGGTTTTTAATTTTACGTCTCAGCGGAACTAGTCCTTAGGTTTAAACAAATCCTCAAAGCTCTTAACAGCTTCCGTTTTGGATTGTTCCGCTTCTTTTTTCTCACTGCTTTTACCAAATACAGCTTCAGCTTCGGCGCGATGATCATAAGTTTCATCCCGCTGCATTTCCTGCTTCTTACGCTCATAGGCGGTCAAAGGAACAGATGCGGCGTCAGCAGCAACAGATGCAGCAACCTCTTCGATCAGTTTGTCGGTATCGGCTTCATTGCGAAGATGCGCGAACGACTTAACTGTTTCGTCAAGTTCCATTTGCGTACAAATACCAAGACTTACCGGATCACGAGGTTTGATATTCTGACTATTCCAATGGGATTTTTCCCGAACAGCCGAAATCGTTGTTTTCGTGGTTCCAAGCAACTTACCGATTTTTGAATCTGGAAGTTCAGGATGGAACTTGATCAACCACGCAATCGCATCGGGACGATCCCCCCGACGAGACACCGGTGTATAGCGGCCACCCCGGCGGCGTGGCTGTGGAACATCCGCAACCGGATTGCTTAACTGCAAACTCGCATTCGGATCTTTTTCGCATCGATCGAGTTCTTCGCGCGTCAATTCACCGTTTGTGATGGGATCGCGCCCAACAATACCGACGGATACTTCGCCATCTGCAATTCCCTGCACTTGCGCAGGATGCATACCACAAAAGTCACCCACCTGCTTGAATGTCAGGCCTGTGTTATCAATTAACCAGACGGCGGTCGCTACTGGCATCAATGGTGATGACATGTTCTCTCCTTAAATGGTGACTGGATTTCCAGTCACCCAATGCATTCTTGTTCGTATATATGGATGAAAAGTTCCTGAAAGTCTAGGGGGCTGAACCTTTAGATTAACCCACTTTCAGCACAATTTTACCAATATGTGAGGAATCATCAATCCTCTTATGAGCATCTGCTGCCTCTTCCAGAGAAAAAACACTGTCAATAATAGGCGATACAGTCCCCGCATTCAGCAGTGGCCAAACCTTTTCCTCCAAGCTTTGCGCAATATCGGCCTTTGCTTGAACGGACTGCGGCCGCAGCGTTGATCCTGTTATTGTAAGCCGTTTCTGCATAACCGGGCCAAAGTTCACTTCAGCTTTTGCCCCGCCCAGAAACGCAATAAAGACTAGTCGTCCCTCAACAGCGAGCGCTGCGATATCACGTTGAATATAGTCACCTCCAACCATATCCAGGATCAGATCAACCCCTTTACCGTCTGTCAGCTCTTTGACAACTTCGACAAAATCTTCTGATTTGTAATTTATACCACGTTCGGCGCCCAGCTTCTCAATCTCGCGGCATTTTTCATCTGTTGACGCCGTTGCAAAAACACGCGCACCAAACGATTTAGCCAGCTGGATTGCGGTTGTCCCAATTCCACTTGCCCCGCCTTGAACCAAAAATGTTTCGCCGCCCGTTAGCCGACCACGATCAAATACATTGGTCCAGACTGTAAAATAAGTTTCCGGGACTGCGGCCGCCTTAACCATGTCATATCCGTCGGGGACAGACAGGCACTGCGCCCAAGGCGCGACACAATATTCTGCATATCCGCCGCCAGCAACAAGCGCACAGACAGAATCTCCAACTTTAAAACGGGAGACGCCGGCACCAGCTTTCACCACTGTGCCTGCAACTTCCAAACCTGGAATATCAGATGCCCCCGGTGGCGGCGCATAGCCCCCCATTCTTTGAAGGACGTCAGGACGATTGACCCCCGCGGCTTCCACTTTGATCAAAACTTCGTCATTTTGGGGTTCGGGAACAGGTCTTGTCGTTGGCACCAGATTTTCAGGTCCCCCAAACTCTTTAATTTCAATGGCAGTCATGCTGGTTGGCAAAGAAGTCATCCTTATCTCCAGGTGTAGTTGTTTGTTGATTGATTCTCTGGATATTCTCGATTTGACATAAACATGCTGATCGTGTCCAGTCGACATTAGAAACTGACGCCTAGCATATGGAGGAAAAATAGAATGGCAAGCGCTGAGGATGACCTACCGATTCTCCCCAAAAGCCAGCAAGCTTTTGGAGAAATGTCTGTCGAAGATTTACAAAATTACATCGAGGACCTTAAAAGTGAGATCAAAAAGGCCGAAAACATCATAAAGAACAAAAAAAATGCACATAAAAATGCAGATAGCTTCTTTAAGAGTTAAGTCATTATTTTATAATATAAAAAATTAATTACAGCATTCGTTTTGAGGCGAGATACATAAGAAGATTCTTGAAATATACTACTTTTATTGTATTCGTTAATTGTAATTTAATAAAATACCCCTAAATTGATAGTTAGCAGCCCGCGTCAGGGTTGCTGATTGGATCTCATCCAATCTGTTTGACGCCTCCCTGTTGACTTGAGCCGCCTTTTTAGGCGGCTCCTTTTTTTTGATTTCCATTTCCCTGTCAAGAACTCTTTTTTTGCATTTTTGTTACTTTTCGTTACAGCCTCCCTTGACTCTTTTTTGGATTCAGAGTTTTATCTTTTCCATCAGGTCAAGTCTGACAGGTTGAGGTTTCAAAAAATTGAAGGGGGCGCCTTTTCTAAGGCAGCCCCCTCATTTAATTCTAGACCAATTTCCCACAATTAATCTGGACCTAACTGCCGCATCGGTATAGCTTCCCGCTAGTTAAAACGACAAACAGGAAGTGTGTATATGGCGGATCCAAATTTTCTCAAATTCGATACTTTGAGCCTTCATGCAGGTCAACATCCTGATCCGGTCACCGGATCAAGAGCTGTTCCAATCTACCAGACCACCTCCTATGTATTCAAAGATGCAGACCATGCAGCATCCTTGTTTAATCTGGAAACGACAGGACACATCTATACTCGCCTGTCCAACCCGACAACGGCAGTCCTTGAAGAACGGCTGGCCAGTCTGGAAGGTGGTGTTGGGGCCTTGTGCACAGCATCGGGCCATGCAGCCATGCATCTTGCCATTGTCACCTTGATGAGCGCTGGTGCCCATATCGTTTGTTCGCAATCAGTATATGGCGGCACCTACAATTTCCTAAAACACACGATGCCGCGCTTTGGAATTGAAACGACATTTGTCGATCCGACGAACTTAGACGCATTTAAAGGCGCGATACAGGAGAACACGCGTCTTGTGATCTCAGAAACACTTGGAAATCCAGGTCTGGAAGTCACAGACATTCCAGCAGTCGCCGACATAGCGCATGCCGCAGGCATTCCCTTATTGATCGATAATACATTTGCAACACCCTATCTTTGCAAACCACTGGACCATGGCGCAGATCTTGTCATGCATTCCGCGACTAAATTTCTTGGTGGCCATGGGATTGCCATGGGCGGGGCCCTCATTGATGGCGGTCGTTTCGACTGGTCAAAAAGCGGTAAATTCCCAACATTAACAGAGCCCTACGAGGGCTATCACGGCATTCGATACGAAGAAGAATTTGGCCCCCTTGCCTTTCTTATGCGGGCCCGAACTGAAGGCATTAGAGATTTTGGTGCCTGCATTAGCCCGACGAATTCTTTCCATATCCTGCAAGGTGTTGAAACGCTTTCAATCCGTATGGAAAAACATGTTCAAAATGCCCGCAAAGTTATTGCTTTCCTGAAAGATCATGACGCTGTTGAAAGCGTCTCCTACCCGGAACTTGAAAGTCACCCAGATCACGAACTTGCCAAGAAACTTCTTCCCAAAGGTTGCGGATCCATTTTCAGCTTCACCGTGAAGGGCGGCAGAGATGCAGGTAAAGCCTTCATCGGGCAGCTTCAGGTATTTTCTCATCTGGCAAATGTTGGCGACGCGAAAAGCCTTGTTATTCACCCTGCCTCAACAACGCACCAGCAAATGGATGCGCAGGCGTTGCTGAATGCCGGTATTTCGGAAGGAATGATCCGCCTCTCTGTTGGCATCGAGGATGCGGACGATCTGATCAAAGACTTGAAGCTGGGCCTCAGAGCAGCAGCAAAAGTTGCTGAAAAATCGACTGCTGCGTAAAGGGAATTTAAAATGATTGTCACTGTAAACGACACCCCAATCTTCGCCGCAACAGGTGGTCAGGAATTCACCCCCTCTAAACCCACAATATTGTTTCTGCATGGCGCCGCAATGGATCATACGGCATGGGCCCTGCAGAGCCGCTACATGGCGCATCACGGCTTTAATGTGTTCGCTTTGGACCTTCCAGGGCACGGCAAAAGCGGCGGCGAAATCCCCGGCTCCATCGATGAAATGGCGGACTGGATCGTTGCCATCATGGATACGCTTGACTTGAAAGAAGCTATTCTTGTCGGGCATAGCATGGGATCCCTGACAGCCGTATCCGTTGCAGGCCGTTACCCAGACCGGGCATCAAAACTAGTGCTCATCGGCACAGCATTCCCCATGATGGTCGGTGAAGACTTCCTCAACAAAGCAAAAGCGAACGATCCATCAGCTTACCAAATGATGATTGACTGGTCTCATGCACGCCCCTCTCATATCGGAGCATCGGAAGTGCCAGGCCTTTGGATGATTGGAAATGCGCTGCGCACTGTTGAGCAATCAGGCAAAGATACGCTCTACAAAGGACTGTCCATATGTGCTGGTTATGAAGGTGGGTTTGAGGCCGCTGAGAATATATCCTGCCCAGTTCTGTTTATTCTGGGCGACAAGGATATGATGACGCATCCACGTGCTGCTGGAAAGCTCATTCAATCGATCAAGGATCAGACCACAGTTATCCTGGAAAATTGCGGTCATATGCAAATGATCGAGAAAGCAGATGACGTAAGATCGGCTCTGCTTAAATTTCTATAGAAAAAGGTCCGCCGCGCTAGCTACCAATGCGCGGTGGGCCCCCTTTGCTTGCCTGACTTGGGCCGAATGCTTTATCCAGAATGCGCGTGCTATCTTGCGCCAAATCGATTGCTTCTGTGAGCAAACCAAGAATTTTCATGTTATTGGCAAGAACACTCATTGCTTCAGGGCGAACATCATCCGTGATCAGCGTACATCTGTGAATGATATCTGCCCGAACCATTGTCAGAACCTCTTCAAGCTTCTTACCTGTTGGATTGTCTTCTGTTACCAAAAAGTGGGTCATGCTTCTCTCTCAAAATGGCGAATTGCAATTAGGTTATACAATTCACCCATTTTAGTTAAAAAACATATAATTCGTTCAATTTACCGTCACAGGTTCTTGGCCCGCTCTCGTAAAACGAATTTTTGCACTTTCCCAGTTGAGGTCTTGGGCAGTTCATCGAACACAATCGTTTTGGGGCATTTGTAGTGCGCCATATTCTCGCGGCAAAAGGCAATCAACTCACTGTCAGTTGCGGATGCGCCCGATCTCAAGGTTACAAATGCACAGGGCGTTTCGCCCCATTTATCATCCGGCCTTGCGACAACGGCCGCGTCTAAAACCGCGGGATGTTTATAGAGAACACCTTCAACTTCAATTGTCGAAATATTCTCACCTCCGGAAATGATAATGTCTTTGGATCGGTCTCTTAGCTCCAGATACCCATCTTCATGTAGAACACCCAAATCCCCCGTATGGAACCACCCATCTTCTAGCGATTTTCCAGTCGTATCGGGGTTTTTAAGATACCCTTTCATCACCATATTCCCCCGCATCATGACCTCGCCCATTGTATTACCGTCGCGCGGTACGGGGGTCATTGTTTCGGGGTCCATAACATCAAGGCCGCCAAGTGCATGATAGCGAACACCTTGACGCGCTTTCAGCGCAGCCCGGTCTTCCACGGATTTGACATCCCAATTACTATCCCAGTCACAATACACTGAAGGTCCATAACATTCAGTCAGACCATATACATGCGTGACATCGAACCCGAGCTGATCCATTTCAGCAAGCACCGCTGCCGGTGGTGGGGCCGCTGCAACCATCACCTTGATGCCTTGCTGTGCCTTCGCTTTATTTTCGTCAGTTGTATTAATCAGCAAGGAAAGCACAATAGGCGCGCCGCACATATGATCGACACCATATTTGCCCATCGCATCATATATTGGATCCGCCTCTACCTTTCGAAGACACACATGCGTTCCGCCGACAGCCGTGATTGTCCAAGGGAAACACCAACCATTGCAATGAAACATTGGCAAGGTCCACAGGTATATCGGATGCTTTGACATGCTCCATGACAGGGTATTTCCGGTCGCAGCCAGATACGCACCCCGGTGATGATATACAACACCTTTTGGATCACCCGTCGTTCCTGACGTATAATTCAGGGCAATTGCCTGCCATTCGTCTTCCGGACCAGACCATTTAAAGTCGGGATCGCCTGACCGAAGAAAATCTTCATAGCTCATTTCCCCAATAAGATCACCGCTGGTCGCCAAAGGATCGTCAATATCAATGACAATGGGATTAGATTTTGAAATCTTTAGAGCGTCCGCGACAAGGCCGGAAAGCTCGCGATCGACCATCAAAAGTTTGCATTCTCCGTGATCGATAATAAAGGCAATGGTTTTGGCATCCAACCGCGTATTCAGCGCATTCAACACAGCCCCGCACATGGGGACCCCGAAATGACTTTCCAGAACAGCAGGAATATTGGGCGCCATGACAGAGACAGTATCTCCAACACCAATACCGCGCTTCGAAAGTGCACTTGCTAGCCGCTTACAGCGGTCATAAAATTCCGAATATGTATAGCGCCAATCCCCATGAATCATTGCAGTATGATGTGGGTAAACACTGGCAGAGCGCTCCAAAAAACTAATTGGAGTCAAGGGTTCGTAATTAGCCGGGTTTTTGGCTAATCCACTCTCATAAATGCTCATTTTTCCTCCCAGATCATCCAGCGATCTTATGATCGTCTGAATACTCTAAATCTACTCGCTTTTTCGACCGCCAGTTTCCAACGTAACCGGAACACCCGGTAAAAACTTGGACACGCGAATGCCCAAAGAAGTCTTCACATGCTCAACATTAGGGGCCGATGTCAGTTCATGGGTTAGAAACTGCTGATAAGAATCCCAGTCTTTTGCCACGACTTTTAAAATAAAGTCGTTCTCGCCCGCCAGCATGAAGCACTCACGCACCAGTGGCCAGTCCTGAACTTTCGCTTCAAACGCATTCAGGTCGGATTCCGCCTGACTATGAAGCCCAACCAAAGCAAAGACTGTTACGCCAAAGCCCAGACTTTCAGAATGAAGTTGCGCGTGATACCCTTCGATATATCCAGATTCTTCAAGCGCTCTTACTCGCCGCAAGCATGGCGGTGCTGAAATACCCGCATTTTTAGCCAGTTCTACGTTTGTAATACGGCCGTTTTCTTGAAGATCGTGCAGAATACGCCGATCGATATCATCGAGTTTCACTCGTTGCATACATTGCCTCCAACTAGCTATTTTGCGCAATATTATTACAATGACAGCGTTTGTCCAAGTCCTGTTATACTATTCGAGAGAATTAAAAAACTTGACCTGACAAACGCGAAGGCAATAGTGCATTGGGTTTCTCACTTTAATTCGGATCACGACGGAAAATCATGAACAGCTCTGACAGTTCAAAGACTTGCTGGATCGTTACGGACGGCAGCGCCGGAATGGAAAACCAGTGCATTGGTCTTGCAGAAGCAATGCATCTAAACCCTCTGATCAAACGAATTCAAACCCGGAAACCCTGGAGATGGCTACCGCCAGCCTTGTGGCTCTCTCCCCTTCGTCAACTGAAGCCAGACGGTGATCAACTCACACCTCCCTGGCCGGATATTCTAATTACCTGCGGCCGGCAAGCCATCCCGATGAGCATAGCCATTCGAAAGGCAAGTAAGGGAAAAACTTTCACCGTTCACATCCAAACCCCAAACACCTCCCCGGACAAGTTTGACATGGTCATCGTGCCCGAACATGATCGCTTGCGCGGGGATAATGTTGAGGTGAGTGAAGGATCCTTAACCCGAATAACCCCGCAAAAACTGGAACTTGAGTATAACCAGTTTAAAGCAGAACTTGACCCGATACAGAGGCCTGTTGTCACAGTCCTCGTCGGTGGAAGCAATCGTTGCTATGACGTAACCCCCGAGGTCATGACTGATCTATGTGAAAAGCTTGAGCAGCTACACCGGGAAACAAACTGCTTCTTTCTGGTCACCAGTTCTCGCAGAACCGGCGCTGCGAACGAGGCTATTCTCAAACAAACGCTTGGCAAGCTGCCCCATAAATATTGGCAAGGTGATGGGCTTAATCCCTATTTTGCCTATTTGCACAAAGCCGATACCGTCATCGTTACAGCCGATTCTGTTAATATGGTCTGCGAAGCAGTTACAGCAGAGAAACCTGTCCTTGTTTACGAGTTAAAAGGCGGAAACCGTAAATTTAGCCACTTTCATAACCGAATGCAGGAAAAGGGTTATACAAAGGCTTTCTCAGGTCATTTGGAAAGCTGGTCACAGCCTGTTTTAAGGGAAACTCAGCGACTTGCGGAAATTGTTTGGACCCGCATTACGGCTCGCTAATACCATATTTAGGATCACTTTCTTTTGAAATGTCCATATCTGCCCCTTGCAAGGGGTCATTTCTCATAATAAATAACCTGTTCTGACGTTCGGTAATCCTACCCGATCGCCCATGGAGTTTTGAATGGCTGATACATATAAAACAAATGTCCTCATTATCGGTTCCGGCCCTGCTGGCTGTACAGCCGCTGTTTATGCAGCACGAGCCTCTTTGAACCCGATCATGGTCCATGGCATTCAACCAGGCGGTCAGCTTACCATTACAACTGAAGTCGAAAACTACCCCGGCTTTGCAGACCCAATTCAGGGTCCCTGGCTTATGGAGCAGATGGAAGCTCAGGCAAAAAACGTCGGAACGGTTATTCACCACGACGTTATTACCGCCCTTGATACTTCCAAACGCCCCTTTGTTGCTACCGCGGACAGCGGCGCGACCTACATAGCTGACTCAGTCATTATTTCCACGGGCGCCGCTGCAAAATGGCTTGGCATGCCGTCTGAAGAGAAATTTATGGGCTTTGGTGTTTCGGCTTGCGCGACTTGCGACGGATTTTTCTATCGCGGCAAGGAAGTCATGGTGGTCGGCGGCGGCAACACAGCCGTTGAAGAGGCTTTATATCTGACAAACCATGCCAGTAAAGTAACCATCATTCATAGACGGGACCAATTCCGCGCGGAAAAAATTCTAATCGACAGATTGGAAAAAAATGACAAAATTGAAGTCATCTGGGACACCGTTTTAGACGAAATTATTGGGGATGAATCTCCACTTGGCGTCACCGGTGTAAAACTTAAAAATGTCAAAACAGATGAGATAACAACTCAAGATGTGCACGGTGTATTTATTGCAATCGGCCATAGTCCAAACACAGAGCTATTTAAAGGCAATCTGGAGATGGATTCCGAGGGTTATCTGATAACGGCACCTGATTCAACGGCAACCAACGTTGAAGGAATATTTGCGTGTGGTGACGTGCAGGATAAGATCTACCGCCAAGCCGTAACGGCTGCCGGAACAGGATGTATGGCCGCATTGGAAGCAGAACGTTTTTTGGCTGAACATGAGTGACGTTACTCATATGCCACTGTGAAAAGCGGAATAGCGGCTCAAGGGACAAATCTTCTCCCGTGTTGAGAGAAGCTATGCATAAATTGGGCAACGCGTCCAATTTACTATCAAGTAAGCTGTAAACAGGGTGAGGATCGCATGGACTGGGATAAATTACGTATTTTTCATGCGGTTGCAGAGGCCGGAAGTTTTACGCACGCGGGAGAGAGCTTGCACTTGAGCCAATCTGCGGTCAGCCGCCAGGTGAGTGCACTCGAAGAAAGTCTGAAACTTCCCCTCTTTCATCGGCATGCCCGTGGGTTATTGCTCACAGAACAGGGAGAGCTTCTCTATCGGACAGCTCATGAGGTTTTTGCAAAGCTCGCAATGACCGAAGCCATGCTTGCGGATACAAAAGATAAACCCTCTGGCGAAATCAAAGTAACCGCAACTGTCGGCATTGGGTCAAACTGGCTAACCCCCAGGATCCGAGACTTTATCGAGCTATATCCAGACATAACAGTCAATCTGATCCTTGCTGACCGGGAACTTGATCTGGCCATGCGCGAAGCAGATGTCGCAATCCGCTTTCGCGAACCCGTTCAACCTGACCTCATTATGCGTAAAATCATGTCGGTCAAACATCATTTATACGCCTCTACGGAATATATTGAACGTCACGGGGCTCCGACTGACCTGAAAGAACTGACCAAGCGTAATATTCTGATTTACGGAGATGAAGCGCCGCCAAATATTGCAAATGTTAACTGGATTCTGGATGTACTGCAGACTTACAAGCCCGACATCCAACCTGTTTTCAAGGTCAATAATGTTTATGGCCTCTTACTGGCTATCCAAAGCGGTCTGGGTATCGGAAGCCTGCCTGATTACATTACCCAAGGCCATAAAGGGCTGGTCCGAATACTCCCCAATCAGGAAGGACCTGAATTCTCGGCCTTTTATGTATACCCGGAAGAGCTGCGCAAATCCAAACGCGTGACCATTTTCCGCGACTTCCTTATTCAGAAAGTTGCTGAGTCTAATTTTTAAGCAAGTCCCAAGCGTTGAATACCCTGTGATCTGAACCAAGAAGCCTCAGCCATGCAGGGTACGCATATCCGCATTGTTATTATTCTTCTACTCAATCTAGTTAGTTTTGATTAAAACCTTAGTCACCGAATGTTGCAGCGCAACACTCCCTGTTTCACAGCAGTCTCCCATATGGCTGTGAACAAAGCTACTTGGATCCTCCCAGTTACAAGTAGCCGTCATGACAATCTCATGACATCCCCTGTTAGTAAAAAAGCTGATCCTTTATAAGGGTCAGCTTTTTTTTGCCTTCAATTTGGACATTTATCTCCCCTCTTGTGAAACGCATACCTATCACTCAAGCCATGCAATTAGCGCATGGGTGCACTGCAAAATAAATAGTGGCGTTTTAAAGAGCACTTGCCTATATTCCAATCATCAACGTTGCACTGCAACATTGACTGAGTATCGACCCCCTTTATCGATACTCAGAGCTACTTGCCTTCCTCCCAGTTGCAAGTAGCGGTATCATCCAAGGATGATATACCTCCCTGTTAGACTTGCCAGCCTCTGAAAAGAGGCTGGTTTTTTTTGGCATTCCTCATGCGCATAGCAGCTATGCTTGTAATTAGCTGGATTTCATAAAATTCATACATATCTGTATTGAAGAAGAGGAGAGATCCTTTTACATATGGCTCTAAGTCATATGATGGCTGACTATCTCCCCCCTACAAGGTCAGCCATCGGCCGTGAAAACGGTAACCTCCCTGTTAGACTAGCCAGCCTTTCCCCAAAGGCTGGCATTTTTTTACCTAAACAGGACTTCTTTCTTTCCAAGCTGCGTATACAGGTCCGCAACAGCGTCGCCATAGCCATTGTAAATATGCGTTGGAATACGCTCGCCTGTTTCAAGATCCCGCTCTGTTGCCTGCGTCCATCTTGGGTGACGTACTTCCGGATTAACATTCGCCCAGAACCCGTATTCAGAACTGTTCAGCTTTTGCCAGAAACTAACGGGACGTTCTTCAGAAAAGGTAAAACGGACAAGCGACTTTGCATGCTTAAAGCCATACTTCCAGGGAACAGCCAACCGTAACGGCGCCCCGTTCTGTTTAGGCAGTGGCTTGCCGTAAAGACCGGTTACTATAAAAGACAAATCATGCTGAGCTTCAGCCATACTCAAGCCTTCAGTATAGGGCCAAGGGTACCAAAATTGTTTTTGGCCAGACGCAACTGATTTATCCTCAAAGGTTTGCATAACAAGATATTTTGCTTTCGACGTTGGCTTCGCCAATTTGATAAGCTCTTTGAGCGGGAAACCACTATACGGCACAACCATGGACCAAGCCTCAACACATCGATGACGGTAGATGCGTTCTTCTAGCGGCATTTTCGCAAGCAAATCATCAATATCGATTTGCAAATCCTTTTCCACATGCCCATCAATCAAAACACTCCAAGGCCGAATTTTAAGCGCCTGAGCGGCCTCGGAAATACTTTTATGGGATCCAAATTCATAGAAATTATTATAAGTGGTCGCAAGCCTCTCTGGTGTCGTTGGCCGCCCACCTTCAAACGCCGGATTGCGGGCAACAGGATACAGATGCGCGCTTGGGTCGGCAGCCGTGGCCGCGAAGGAATTCGCCCCAGGCAACAAAGAGGAAGTGCCCGCGATCAAACCACCAACGCCCATCGCTTTCAGGATTTGCCGCCGACCGACATACTTCCCTTCAGACAAAACAGCGTTTTCAGAGATTTCCCAGCTTTGCTTTGATTTGATCAACATCCGCACTCACCCTTTAATTACAAATTTAAACATAAGAATTGTTCGGACAGCAAAGTTTTTCAAATCAATAGTCTGTGAGACTGCTGTGAACCTCAGGAGCGGCCGCAAGAAAATAACTGTTCACCGGGAACGGTCGATCAGAGAGCCATGACGATATTGCGCTAGTGTGAAGATGGGTCAACGCAATAATGATATACAAAAAAAAGCGGCCGAATCGTCGGCCGCTTTTTTCAATTAATCAATTGGGGCTTTAGCTCAGGCTTGCACAGAACTTTTGAATGCGCGTGCAAGCTTCTTTCAGATCCTCCATCGAGGTCGCATAGGAAGCTCTGAAATTTGGAGACAAACCAAATGCTTCACCATGCACAACAGCAACGCCTTCAGCTTCCAAAAGTTCGCTGACGAAATCGAGATCATTTTCGATCACTTTACCGCCTGGCGTTTTTTTACCGATACATCCTGCAACAGAAGGATATACGTAAAAGGCACCTTCAGGCATTGGACAGAATACGCCTTCCGCAGCATTTAGCATTTCAACAACCATATTCCGCCGCTCTTGAAAGGCTTTTGCCCGCGTCGCCAGAAAATCCTGCGGACCGTTTAGCGCTTCAACAGACGCGTACTGACTAATGGAACAAGGGTTAGATGTGCTTTGTGACTGCACTTTAGCCATGCCCTTAATCAATTCTTGCGGACCAGCTGCATACCCAATACGCCATCCGGTCATTGCATAAGCTTTTGAGACACCGTTCATTGTCAAGGTGCGGTCATAAAGCGCAGGCTCAACTTCCGCAGGTGTGGCGAACTTGAAATCATCATAAACAAGGTGCTCGTACATATCATCTGTCAAAATCCAGACATGCGGGTGCTTCAACAGAACATCCGTCAGCTCCTTTAATTCGGCACTTGTATATCCAGCACCGGATGGGTTTGATGGCGAGTTGAAAATCAACCATTTGGTTTTTGGCGTGATAGCAGCTTCCAGATCTTCTGCTTTCATCTTGAATCCGTTTTCAGCTGTCGTTGCAACAAAAACGGGCTCACCACCACCCAACAAAACCATATCCGGATAAGACACCCAGTAAGGTGTTGGGATAATAACTTCATCGCCCGGGTTCAAAGTCGCAACCATGGCATTGTAAATGATCTGCTTGCCGCCTGACGCCACAGTCACCTGTGAGGGCTCATAGCTTAAACCGTTTTCTCGCTTAAACTTCGCGCAAATTGCTTGCTTCAGCTCCGGAATGCCATCAACAGCCGTGTATTTTGTCTTGCCTTCATCAATCGCCGCTTTGCCCGCCGTTTTAATATTATCTGGCGTGTCAAAATCAGGTTCGCCTGCGCCGAGACCAATGACGTCCCTGCCTGCCGCACGCAATTCGGCAGCTTTTGTTGTAACAGCAATAGTAGGTGAGGGTTTAATACGGCCCAAACTTTCCGCAATTATAGACATGACCTTTTCTTTCAAAATAAAGGTTATAAACGGCACTCAATGTGCAGCGCAAAGCTACGACGACAAAGCATGCGTTTCAACAGCTAAGCAGGCAAAAATTCATTTTTAAGTTCGATTCATGCAAAGAATGCAACAGAATAATCATATTTGTCAGTTTTCAGGGGTAAACATAAAGCGGCCAGGATCGAATTCCGCCTCTTCATAGAGCCAATCTCTAAAGGCAACAATCTGGGGCCGAGACACAAATTCCTTCGGGCACACAAAGTAATAAGAATGAAGCCCTTTCAACTCGATATCAAAAGGCTTTACCAATCGGCCCGCTCCCAAATCTTCCGCTGCCAGTGTACTTCGCCCCAAAGCAACGCCCTGCCCGGCCATTGCGGCGGTTAAAACCATGGACGAGTCGTTGTAGCTAATCCCTTTTTTGGAATCCACACCCTTTACGCCCGCCGCAGACAGCCAAGTCTCCCAATCAACACGCAAATCATCATGCAATAGGATATGGTGGGCCAGATCCTCAGGTTTGTTCAAGGGTTTTGCCCCTTCTAACAACGCAGGACTGCAAACGGGAAACAAACTATCTTCTTTCAATAATAGTTCCGAATGCAAATCGGGGTAATTTCCAGATCCATATCGAATAACCACATCGACACTCTCTTTATTAAAATCCGTTAGCGTGTCAGTTGCTGAAATCTTGACATTAATTTCCGGGTGCTTTTCCTGAAACCGGCTTAGTCTTGGTAACAACCACCGCACCGCAAAAGAAGGAAGCGTACTCACTGTCAGAGACCCACTTGTTCCCTGCGCAATCAATTTTTCCGTCGCATTATTGATCGCTTCCAATCCCTCACGCACACCAAGTAAATAGGACTGCCCCTCATCTGTCAGCAAAACAGCCCGGTTGAGCCTGCGAAACAGGGGAACAGCCAACCATTCTTCAAGCCCTTTTATCTGGTGGCTCACTGCGGCTGGGGTTACGGATAACTCGTCGGCCGCTTTCGAAAAACTGAGATGCCGGGCCGCTGCTTCAAATGCCCTTAACGCATTTAGAGGGGGAAGTTTCATAACAGTGTCGCTTCAGATTAGAAAAATTAATCCATCGTATTAGAAACTATCGTTTGTCATCAAGCTTTATTTTTGGGAAAACGTCATCATCGAAATGAAACATATATAGATTAAATCTCTAGTCAGAGACAAATTTAGGAAAGGAGAATACGATGTCACTAAACGCATTGAACGCAAAGCACTCAGGTCATTTTTCAACAAAGACACCTGCGACAAAGACAGGTCTTCTTTCCACCTTCGGAAAAACTGTCCTCGTCTGGCAAGAACGCGCCAGCATGCGCCACAACCTAGCACAACTGGATAAGGAAAACTTGTGCGATATGGGTATCAGCACTGACTTTGTTTCCGCTGAAATTAAGAAACATTTCTGGCAAGCATAAAAGTTTCCCAAGCCATCTGAAGCAAAAAACCTTCCTGTCCGCTGGTTCTTCAGATGGCACCTTCTCTCCCCCACCTGATACCTCCGCCTTCAAGAGCGCTTGATTTATCAATTCGCGGCAAATTAGGTTGGCAACTCTCGAAATTCATCCTATAACAGGCCCATGAAAGCAGAGAACAAAACCGCAACATCAGATACATTTGTTCCTCATCGTCCGGAACGACCTGAAAAATCTGAAGGTGGCATCCCATTTAAAGTTGTTTCTGAATATGAACCAGCAGGAGATCAGCCGCGCGCAATCAAGGAACTTTGCGAAGGAATTGTCAACGGCGAGAAAGATCAGGTCCTGCTCGGTGTGACGGGATCAGGCAAGACCTTTACAATGGCAAAGGTGATTGAAAAGGTTCAACGTCCGACCATAATTCTCGCTCATAACAAAACACTTGCAGCTCAGTTATATGGGGAAATGAAAAGCTTCTTTCCCAACAACTCCGTTGAATATTTTGTCTCTTACTACGACTACTACCAACCCGAAGCCTATGTAGCTCGTACCGACACCTACATTGAAAAAGACGCCTCTGTAAACGAGCAGATTGACCGGCTGCGCCATTCGGCAACGCGCGCCCTTCTGGAACGGGATGACGTCATTATTGTTGCCTCCGTTTCCTGTATTTATGGTATCGGCTCTGTCGAAACCTATAGCGAAATGACGCTGACTTTCAAAAAAGGTCAAACCCTCGACAGACAACGCCTCTTACAGCAACTTGTCGAAATTCAGTATCGGCGAAATGATGCCAGTTTCACGCGCGGCACCTTTAGGGCACGCGGCGACACAGTGGAAATCTTTCCAGCCCATTTGGAAGATCAGGCATGGCGCTTATCTTTGTTTGGGGATGAACTGGAAGAAATTACAGAATTTGATCCGCTAACAGGCAAAAAAACAGGCAAGCTGAACGAAATCCGTATTTACGCGAACAGCCATTACGTTACACCCAAGCCGACGCTTAAACAGGCACAGAGTAAAATTCGCGCGGAGCTACGCGATCGACTGGCTGAATTTGAAAGCCAGAATAAACTTCTGGAAGCCCAGCGCCTTGAACAGCGAACCACATTTGATCTGGAAATGATGGAAGCCACTGGTGCCTGCGCCGGGATTGAAAATTACTCGCGCTATCTATCCGGTCGCGATGCCGGGCAACCCCCACCGACTTTATTCGAATATTTGCCTGACAATGCAATGCTCATTGTTGATGAAAGTCATGTAACCGTTAGCCAAATCGGCGCGATGTACAAAGGTGATGCCAGCCGTAAAGCCACCTTGGCTGATTTTGGCTTTCGCTTGCCCTCATGTAAGGACAATCGCCCCTTAAAGTTTGAAGAATGGGACATGATGCGCCCCCAAAGCCTATTTGTCTCTGCTACGCCGGGCGGCTGGGAATTGGAGCGAACAGGCGGAACTTTCTCCGAACAGGTTATTCGCCCGACCGGGTTGATCGACCCCGAATGTGTGATAAGACCTGTTGAGACGCAGGTTGATGATCTGATGGCGGAATGCAAAATCTGCGCGGCAAAAGGTCAACGCGTTCTGGTCACGACATTAACGAAAAAAATGTCCGAAGATTTAACCGAATATTTCCATGAGAACGGGATCAAGGTTCGATATCTGCATTCTGATATTGATACATTAGAGCGCATTGAGATTATTCGCGATTTACGCCTTGGCACATTTGACGTTCTGGTCGGTATTAACCTGCTACGAGAAGGTCTGGATATTCCTGAATGCGCACTTGTCGCAATCCTGGATGCCGACAAAGAAGGTTTTTTACGATCAGAAACTTCCCTCATTCAGACGATTGGGCGGGCTGCGCGAAATGTTGATGGTCGGGTTATTCTCTATGCCGATAAAATGACAGGCAGCATGGAACGGGCGCTCAGCGAAACCAAACGTAGACGCGACAAGCAGGAAGCCTTTAACAAAGAGCATAATATTACACCCGCCTCCATACGCAAAAACATCGGCGACATCATGGAAAGCGTCTACGAACAGGATCATCATGATCTTGACCTTGGCGTCGATGGGGCAAACAATATGATCGGCAATAACATCGCCGCACATATCGAAGCGCTTGAAAAACAAATGCAAAGCGCCGCAGCAGATCTGGAATTTGAAGAGGCTGCGCGTCTGCGCGATGAGGTGAAAAAACTTCAGGACCGCGAGCTTGGTATCGGCGATTCCGGAAAAGGGCAACCGATGGGCCGCTCAACCGCCGGAAAAATCGGCAGCGGTAAATCCCTTGGCAACCGTTCGACCCGAAAATAAGCGCGCCGGCATGAACGATTATGGTTTTCTATAACGAGCAAAACCATATTTTTCAAAAATGGCGACACCCTGATCAGATTTAAGAAATTCCGCAAATCCCTGCACTTGTGGTGACGACATCTTGCCAACGCGCGCCATAACATACGTAATTGGGGTATGTGATTTTTGCGGAAAACTGGCAACAATTCTAACTTTAGGCTCTGATAGGGCATCTGTTCGATACACAATGCCAAGCGGGGCTTCTTGATGGGAAACAAGCACAAGCGCTCCTTTGACATTGGATTGCCTTACAAGTTTCGATCGAACCTTCTCCCAAATACCCAGCGACTTCAAAGCTTCTTTTGCATATATTCCAGCAGGTACATGATCTGGATCCGCAACAGATAGTTTCTCCCCTTCACCCAAGTCTGCCAGTGCACCCAGCTTGATCGACGCGGGCATCTGACTGTTTTCGCTGCTTGTAATAACAACCAACTGATTGCTCAAATACTTAAGGACAGCATCCTGTTCTATGCGCCCTTTTCTCACAAGGTGATCTACCCACCCCTCATTCGCTGAAATAAATAGCCCCACCGGCGCACCTGCTTCGATCTGCTTGGCCAGAGTCGAGCTTCCCGCAAAGGAAATTTTGATTTTCTGACCCGTTTGTCGCTCAAATAAATCCGCGGCCTCCTCAAGCGCTTCGGTCGTACTTGCGGCAGCGAATACATAGTTCTCGTCATTTGCATGCACTGACTTTGCAACTGAGACAATCAGTAAACTCAGAAAAAATATGCGGTAAATCATGTAACTTCCAAAGCTTGTCTATTTTCTAAAACGAAGGCAAAAACATACGCCAATAAGTAGCCATATTTTTACAAGATGATACAGTGCCTATAGTTATACGCCGTTCAATTTAAAGTCAGGTCTTGAAATGCACTCGCACAGAATAACCAAATCACTGTCTGCAATACTCTTGACCTTTATAATAATTGCAGGCCTTTCACTCCCCAAAACGTCCCATGCCGATTTTGTAAAAAGCTGTGCGGCCCGCGACTATGATCACGGGAAACTTTGGGAAGTAAAAAAAGATAACGGACCGAAAAGCTATATTTTCGGGACCATGCATTCCAAAGACAGCCGCATCCTGCATCTTCCAGGCGTTGTCATGCAAGCCTTAAACCGGTCAAATGTTTTCATGATGGAAACAACATTATCGCAAAAAGCTACGGCACAAATTCAGGCGATGATGCTGGCACCAGCCGGCACCAACATGAATAAACTTCTGGGTCCGGAGCGCATTCAGCGGCTCAAACCAATCGTCGCAGAGTATAACATGCCCCTTGAAAGTCTTCAGCGCCTGAAGATCTGGGCAACGGCATCCATCCTTTCACAGCCAGCATCGTCTCGCATGCAGGAAGGCGAACAGCTCAAGCTTCTGGACCGTGAACTGGAAAAACTGGCGCGCGCGCAAGGGAAAGCCGTTGTCGCACTTGAGCAAGCAACGGATCAATTAAATATATTTGACGAGTTGTCGACAGACGCTCAGCTGGAGTTACTCGACAGTGCGATTAAAAATCATGCGGAACTGGATGCTGAAATTGAAAAACTAACTCAATATTACCTTCGCGGAGAAACCGGGTGGTTCTTTTGCAACATGGAAGATGATCTCAAAGCCGCAAGTTCAGAAATCCAGAACTTTGTCCTCAATAAACTCATTATTGACCGAAACCATCATATGGCCGAAGGAATTATAGATCAGATTTCTAAAACGCCGGGGTTTGTGGCTATTGGCGCACTTCACCTACCGGGTGACGAAGGCGTCCTTAAACTCTTAGAAATAGAAGGCTTCTCAATCCGGCGACGCTTCTAAACATAAAAATGCGAGGACCTAACTGTAGTTTTTAGGTCACTAATTACTTTGAAATTCTGTTTTCCCCTTTTACTGCCCACTTGCGGTGTCTATATAGTCTTGAACCTATCCCAGCATGGGCAATTCACGTGAGAGGTTGAATGAAGGATCAAGGTAGTAAAACGGCATGATGTATTTTCAAGTTGCCGCTGGTTTAGTCATGCTGCTGGTGTGTGGTGAACTGCTTGTAAGAGGGTCTGTTGCCCTCGCAGAGCAATTCAATATTTCCAAGCTGATTATTGGCTTTACAATTGTCGCTTTTGGCACGTCCGCACCTGAGTTGGTTGTCTGCGTGCAGGCCGCACTGGACGGAGCTCCTGGAATTGCTGTTGGTAATGTCGTAGGCAGCAACATCGCAAATATCTTATTGGTTCTAGGCGTTCCCGCGCTCATATATCCCCTCACCTGTGACAATCAATCAGCGCTGCGGGACTGTTTCATTATGGTCGGCGGATCTGTCCTTTTCACCCTACTGGCGTGGATGGGCGTTATTGCTTTCTGGCAAGGCTTTATTCTCACCGCGACGCTGGGTATCATAATCTACCTTGCGTATCGGCGCGCGAAAAAAGAAGGCGATCTTGCTGCCGATGAAGCGCTTGAAGAGTACGAAGAAAACATGCCAAAAACGTTATGGCTCAGCTTCGCCTTCATACTTCTTGGCCTTGGCGGCTTAATCGTTGGCTCTCGGTTACTTGTCATTGGCGCCGTTAATATTGCGACAATCGCTGGAGTTTCAGAGGAAATTATTGGCCTAACCTTGGTTGCACTGGGAACGTCTCTTCCTGAACTGGCCACATCCATTATTGCTGCCTTCAGACGCCATGGCGATGTTGCAATTGGCAATGTCCTTGGATCAAACCTGTTTAATATTACGGGAATTATTGGCGTTACTTCGATGATTAGCCCGCTGGAAGCCCCAGCCCAAATACTTCACTTTGATCTAATTTTAATGCTCATCGCGTCCTTTGCCCTCATCGGTGTGTTCTATACAAAAAAGCCGATTGGGCGGGTACTCGGTGCTGCTCTTGTGATTATATATTGCGGTTACGTTCTCTCGCAGTTTTACGGCATGTCAGGTATCTATTCTGTCGCGCAGATTTAGTGTAGTTTAAGTCCAGTCACACAAAAGCCCTGCCAACGGAATAAACGTTATGCAAAAGAACATACTGATTACCGGTGCTGCAAAACGCATAGGTCGCGCTATTGCCTTAAAACTGGCCAACGATGGCTGGAATATTGCGATCCACTACAATCAGTCTGAACAGGATGCAAATGACTTGGCAGCCGCCATTCGCGATCTGGGCCAAACGGCCGCGCTGGTGAAAGGTGATCTCTCCACACCGGCTGATGTGAAAAGCCTGTTTGCCAAGAGCCGTGAGGCCCTTGGACCCATTACGGCTCTGGTAAATAATGCGTCTTTGTTTGAAAAAGACATTCTGGAAACACTTACAGAAGATTCATTTTCACAACATATGAACACAAACTTGCTGGCTCCTGCTTTGCTGACGCAGGCATTTGCAGAACAGACAGACCTTCCAGCTCAATCCAATGTCAATATTGTCAACATAATTGACCAGCGTGTTCATAACCTGCGCCCGGATTTTTTATCCTATACGCTCAGTAAGTCTGCGCTATGGACCCTAACCCAGACAACAGCCATGTCGCTGGCCCCCCGCATTCGCGTCAACGCAATCGGCCCGGGCCCAACCCTGCAAAGCAAACGGCAATCCAAAGAGCAGTTCAGCCGTCAAGCTCAGCAAGTTCCCCTTAAGCGGGGAGCGACCCCGAATGAAATTGCAAATGGCGTTTTGTTTTTTACAAACAGCTCGTCAATCACCGGTGAGTTTATCGCTATGGATGGCGGTCAGCATCTACCGTCGTCCAATGTATCAGAAGAAGAGTAGAGAAATGAGTATGAACGAACATGCAAAGGTAACGCCTCTACCTGTAGCCGAAATTCCAGCAGCAACCCATCGGGTTTTCATTTCTGATCTACTGGTCAATATGCTTATCGGCGTTTACGATCATGAAAAGGTCAAAGAACAACCAGTACGACTAAATATAGTATTGACGGTTCAGGACCACGTGGGCCCAATTAACGACGATTATCGGAATGTGGTATGCTACGAAACAATCGCTAATTCGATTAAAAGTCTCGTAAAAGAGGAACATATTAACCTGGTTGAAACTCTTGCGGAAAAGGTTGCTGAAATCTGTCTCAAGAATCAGCGAACCGTCAGTGTGACCATAAAAGTCGAAAAACTGCAGGCTTTAACTGACGCAGGTAGCGTTGGTGTCGAAATCACAAGAAATCGGCTATAGCAATGAATAATTTGATTTTTTTGCTAATACTGAGCCCCAGTTGTGCACAGCACCCTAAATTCTCTAATATCGTGCTTGAATTCCTTTGAAAAACCTGCGTTTTCTTGAAATGAGGTTATTGACATTTAAAAAATTCAATAAAATCAAGAACTTAAATAATTGATTAAAAATTAGGCAGTCAGGGGTAACTATAGGGTTTATGCATGATGCGGGCACATCTCACACAGTTACGCACAATGTTATCCACAGGAACGGTGGATAGTGTAAAAAAACTGTAAAAAGAAGTTTTTATACCCCAAGCTAATTCCTAAAGTTTCTTTTTAATAAAGAGGTTAGGCTGCTTTGTTCAGGATGGCCTTTCAGCGAACGCTGCAACTTGATGGACTGAATCGAAAGATAAATGACAGAATCAGCACACGAAAATCACGTATCACCGTTTGAACGGGGTTCTCAGGTAATTCAGACTTTTCTGAAAACACTGCCCGGCAGCCCCGGTGTTTATCGTATGCTCGATTCCAAAGAACAGGTCCTATATGTTGGGAAGGCGAAAAACCTTAAAAAGCGGGTTAGCAGCTATACAAAGATGACCGGACAATCATCGCGAATTATGCGAATGGTGTCCTTAACCCACGCCATGGAATTTGTATCGACCCATACCGAAGTCGAAGCATTGCTGCTTGAAGCAAACCTGATCAAGAAACTTAAACCGCGCTATAATATTATCCTGCGGGATGATAAGTCTTTTCCCTATATCCTCATTACTGGCGATCATGACTGGCCCCAGATTACAAAACATCGTGGCAATCGAAACCGCAAAGGCGAATATTTCGGTCCTTTTGCCTCTGCCGGTGCCGTCAACGAAACGCTTGCCACATTCCAGCGTCTTTTTCCTTTGCGTTCCTGCAGCGATGCCGACTTTGAAACGCGCACACGACCCTGCTTGCAATATCAAATAAAACGGTGCTCCGCCCCCTGTGTCGATCGCATCTCGCCAGAAGATTACCAGACAGTGGTCGATGAAGCCCGGGCATTCCTGTCAGGCAAAAGCCATACCATCCAGCAAGGTCTTGCAGAACGCATGCAGATTGCAAGTGACCAGTTGGACTTTGAATTGGCCGCGGTTCTGAGAGACCGACTGAAAGCCATGGCACATATTCAATCCAAACAGACTATTAATCTGCCCAATGTGGCCGAAGCCGATGTTATCGCAGCCTATCAGGAAGGCGGTCAAACCTGCGTTCAGGTTTTCTTTATTCGCTCTGGTCAGAATCTTGGCAACAGGGCTCACTACCCCAGCCATACAAAAGAGGAAGGGCCTGAAGATATCTTGAGTGCATTTATCGGGCAGTTCTATGACACCCACCCGGCACCGAAAAACATATGGGTTAGCCATACGCCAAGCGAGGTTGATCTGCTGAACGAAGCTCTGTCTGTATCGGCGGATCGAAAAATTGAAATATCAACGCCTGCCCGTGGCCCTAAACGCGAAATGCTGGAACATGCTATTGTAAATGCGCGCGGGGCACTGGAACGGAAAATGGCCGAGAACGCTTCTCAGCGCCGTTTGCTGGACGCTGCAGGCAAAGTCTTTGGCATGACTAAAATGCCGGACCGCGTTGAGGTCTATGATAACAGCCATATCCAAGGATCACATCAGGTTGGCGCGTTGATTGTTGCAGGTCCTGAAGGGTTTGATAAAAAAAGTTACCGTAAATTCAATATCAAAAATGCAAATTTAGCGCCCGGTGACGATTACGGCATGATGCGCGAAGTGCTCACCCGCCGCTTTTCCCGATTACAAAAAGAAGATCCTGACAAAATTGGCGAAGGTTCTGGCTCCAAAGAGCAATGGCCCGACCTTGTGTTAATTGATGGGGGTCAGGGCCAGCTCAGTGCAGCCGAAGACGTCTTCAAGGAACTGGACATCAAGGATGTCACTTTGGTGGGGATTGCCAAGGGCCCGGATCGGAATGCCGGACGCGAGCGGTTTTTCATGCCCTCAAAAGCCCCATTTTCTTTACCGGAAAATGATCCAACGCTCTATTTTTTGCAGCGCCTGCGCGATGAAGTGCATCATTATGCCATCACCACCCATAGAGCCAAACGTTCCAAAGCGATTACAAAATCTCCCTTGGATGAAATACCCGGAATTGGCGGTAAGCGTAAAAAGGCTCTGCTGAACCATTTTGGTTCTGCAAAAGGCGTCGGTGACGCTGCTCTTGCCGATCTGGAATCCATCGAGGGGATCTCAAAAAAACTCGCGCAACAGATTTTTGACTTTTTTCATGAATAATCTTGAAATCTCACCTTTCACTCCCCCAACCCACCTCCTATACTGCATCTGTCTTTCAGACCAATAAGCCGGGAACCAGGGCATGTTATTTCGTTTGCCAAATCTTTTAACGCTATCAAGAATTGCGGTTATTCCTCTTTTACTTGCCTCATTCTACCTTCCCGGAGATGCTGGAAGCTGGGTGCCCTTGGGGCTGTTCATAGCAGCAGGTGTCACTGATTTTTTTGACGGCTATCTTGCGCGCCGAAACAAACAAACCTCCAATCTTGGACGTTTTCTGGACCCTGTCGCAGACAAACTGCTTGTCGCGGCAACCCTGCTGTTTCTTGCGGGAGTTGAGCGCATTTCTGATTGGATGCTCATTCCGGCTGTCATTATTTTATGCCGCGAAATCATGGTCTCCGGACTTCGGGAATACTTGGCTGAACTTAGGGTTGGGATGCCCGTTAGCAAACTGGCAAAATGGAAAACAGCTGCGCAGATATTCGCGCTGTGCTTTTTGCTTGGAGGTCCCGCGGTGCAAGCGGATTTCGACGCCCTGCTCATCGGCGATATCCTGCTGTGGATCGCCGGTATTCTAACCGTCTGGACCGGCTATGATTACCTGCGGTTAGGCCTCAAGCATATGATGGTCGAAGAAGACGCATAAAATGATTGTCCTTGGTATTTCAGGCTGGAGCGGGAATGGCAAGACCACCTTACTTGTTAAATTAATCCCCGCTTTAATTAACAGAGGCTACTCCGTCTCAACGGTGAAGCACGCGCATCATAAATTTGATGTGGACCGGCCCGGTAAAGACAGTTTCAGACACCGTGAAGCCGGTGCAAAAGAAGTCCTTATTTCTTCCAGCGCGCGCTGGGCCTTGATGCACGAAACCCGGGAATTCGAAGACGAAGCTGAACTGGATGATCTCAAGAAACATTTATCTCCCGTCGACATCCTTCTCATCGAAGGCTTTAAAAATGAAAGTTTCCCCAAAATAGAGGTTTGGCGAAATGTCAGGGACACACCGCCCCTTTATCTAAACGACACTTCCGTCATTGCGGTGGCGACAGACCAGAAGACTGTCAACGCAAAGATTCCAGTTCTGGATATAAACGATAGTGAAGCCCTTGCCGATTTTATTGTAGATCGGTTTTTAAAAACACCATCGCTCACAGCCCAATCCACCGTGAATGATTGCTACGCAGCACCCGATCAAATGCTGAGCGTCGAAGCCGCACGAATAGAAATCATCAATCAAACAGCTCTTTGCGTGGGGCGTGAGACGGTTCCCCTCACGGAAGCAGAAGGCCGTATCCTTGGAAGTAATATTACCTCCGATATCATGCTGCCCCCACATGACAATTCCGCTGTCGATGGGTTTGCTTTTCGCCATGCTGATTTAAAGAACTCTCTCAGTTTTGAAGTCATTGGGCGAAGTGCAGCCGGATCGCCCTATGAGGGACCCGTGGCAAAAGGCCAATGCGTTCAAATCTTCACCGGCGCAGTAATGCCAGAAAACTGTGACACAGTTGTCATGGTGGAGGATATCACTCAGCATGGAACAACTATTGAAATACCAGAGCTTTTAAAAGCCGGAAGTAACCGACGAAAATCTGGTGAAGATGTGAGACAGGGTGACGTTGTCCTGAAAGCAGGTTCAAACATTCGGCCGCAAGATATTGCGCGCCTCGCCAGTATTGGGATTAACCGCGTTGATGTCTTTCAGAAGCTTAAAGTCGGATTATTGTCCACCGGTGATGAATTATCGGAACCTGGACAGGCTTTGCCTGCTGGCCAGATCTATGACAGCAACCGATACATGCTCAGATCCCTACTGATCAAATTTGGATGTGAGGTCACGGACTATTCAATCATCCCCGATCAGTTTGACCTCATTCGGCAAACCCTTGGCAATGCGGGGCGCGACAATGATCTTGTGATCAGTTCCGGCGGCGTCTCGATGGGCGATGAAGATCATGTCAAAGCCGCTGTCGAAGCACAGGGTGAGCTCAATTTCTGGCGGATTGCAATAAAACCGGGGCGTCCACTCGCCCTTGGCAAAATTCAAAAAACACCTTTCATTGGTTTGCCCGGCAATCCTGTTGCCGCGCTGGTATGTACGCTCCAGTTTGTCCGCCCACTCATCGCCCGTTTGCGCGGTGAAAGCCAGTTTGAACCAGCCCTGCCGATTTTTGCAAAAGCCGCTTTTTCAATGCACAAGAAAATGGGTCGCAAAGAGTGGCTGCGAGGGCGTTACACGCTTAATTCACAATCCGAACCGATTGCCGAAAAATTTCATAGTGAGGGTTCAGGCCTAATCACTTCTTTAACATGGGCCAATGGTTTGATTGAACTTGATGAAGATTGCGATCATATTAGTGAGGGAGATCTCATAAAGTTTGTTCCTTTTTCCGGATTGTTTGAATGAAGATTTTGTATTTTGCGTGGCTCAGAACACAAATTGGTACTGCTGAAGAAATAATTCAGGTGCCAGATCACATTACGACCCTTTATGCCTTGATCGACTGGATGAAAGCCCGCGGAGAACCTTATCAATCCGCCCTTGCAGATATGTCCGCAATTCGGGTCGCTGTTGATCAGGAATATGCGAGTAATGACCTATCAATTACAGGTGCAAACGAGATCGCTTTCTTCCCACCTGTAACTGGCGGCTAAGATGATTATCGTTCAACAGGAAGTTTTTGACACCGGCGCCGAAATTCAAAAAATCTCTACCAGTTCGCACAATATCGGCGCGGTCGTTTCTTTTACCGGGTTAGTTCGTGATTTTAACGATGGTTCTGACATCAACTCACTCACGCTCGAACATTATCCCGGCATGACCGAAAAAGAACTGGAAAAGATCGAAGCCGAAGCCCGCTCCCGCTGGGATCTGAATGCCTGTTTAATTATTCATCGTTTCGGGCGCATGTCGCTTGGTGAGCCTATCGTACTGGTCGTCACCGCCTCCGCCCACCGACAAGATGCCTTTGAAGCGGCAGCATTCCTTATGGATTGGCTCAAAACAAAAGCCCCATTTTGGAAACTGGAAGAAACCCGCGACGGCGATGAAGGTTGGGTCAAAGAACGCAGCACAGATTTGGATGCGGCCCGCCGGTGGGAAACATAAATCGTATTTTAAGAACGATCCTGCCTCTTTAATATCCACTCAGCAGCCCGACGATTAGCTTCTGCGATCTGTGCAGGTGTCATTGTACTTTTAAGGATGCCGTTCATTTTCGCTGCACTGGCTTTTCCGCGTGCCGCAGAAATTAGCGACCATTTCAAAGCCTCGACATCCCGGCGCCCGTCCTTGATCTCCGCAAGCGCTTTTGGCGTATTCAACGGAACCGCTTTCGCCTGTTCCAAAATTTGGGCGACGATCGACTGATCCATCCCATTTTGAATTACAGGCAGCGTTGTTTTTGGAGCCTGAACAGCGGGTTCAGGTTTCGTCGCAACGACAACCTCCTTTTTCTGCGGAACTTCGGCGGCAGGCGTCGCTTTTGGCGCCTGATTTACCGGCTCACTTTTTGGAAGGGCCTTAGCCACAGGTGGGTTTGGCGTAACCTCTGCGGTGCTTTTAACAGGTTCGGGCTGAACAGATGGCTGCTGCTGAATTTTTGGTGTTGCAGGCGCCGCCGGAGCCTTTGCAACGGTGGGAGCCGCTGTCGGTTTCGGTGCGGCAGGTACTGTTGCAGATGACACAGCAGAGGCTTTCGGAGCGGGAGCGGGCGCAGGCGCTGGCGTTGCTGCTGATGCTGATTCTGGTGCTGGTGCTGGTGCTGGTGCTGGCTCAGCAACTGACTGCGAATTTGAAGGTGCGACCACAACCGCGTTTGCGGTTCCGCGCTGTTGTTTTGCTTTAAGTTCTGCCAAACGCGCTAAAGCCGCCTGTCTTTCATCATTTTGTTTTTTCTGGGCCCGTAGCCGCGCCATGCGCTCTTCTTCTTCACGCTGCTTCTGAGCGTTAAAAGCCGCACGCTTAGCTTCCTCTGCCTGTTCACGCGCCGCTTTCAATGCGGCTTGTCGGCTTTGTTCTTCAAGCTTATCCGACATTTTGGCATCAGCATCGCGCTGCGCGATCAATGCCCGTTGCTGCCGAGCGCGTTCAGCCGCAGCTCTTTTCTCAGCTTCTACCTTTGCCTTTTCCCGGGCGGCCCGTTGCTCGACAATTTTTTTGTAATCTTCTTCTTTCAAGCCAACATTTTGCCGATACCATTTCCCCAAAATCGTAACCGCATATTTATTACCATCTTCGATCTGGCCTGACGTCATCAGTGGCTCCAGACGCGCGACGGCCTGCTGGGCTATCTCGACTTCCTGCGCTGCAGCAACCCGGTACCATGCGTACGCAACGGGCAGGTCCTTGGGAAATCCTTCGACACCATTTTCATAAACAAGACCAAGGTTATATTGTGCGTTCACATCTCCGCGGATCGCTTCATCTTCCCAAACCGAAAGAGCCGTCCCAAAATCACCGTTTTTATAAGCTGTCATTCCTTCCTGAAATGACCCCCATGCCAAACTTGCATTCAACATCATAAAACCGACGATAAAACCCAACCGCTTCATTTTCGTACCTGTTCTCTCTAGATTTGGTCGACACACTGTAACACTTGTCCATGAATACCCTTTCTATTGCGCATTATCAAAATAAAAAGGGCAGAAATACGAACAGTCTGTCGCTACAACGACATCAGATCCGTATGGTTGAGATGACAATAAAGTCTTCGCAAGATAACTCTATATTCCGAACCCATACGATTAGACCAATTTAACCGGGATATTTTCAGATATAATCGTGACATCAGGTGAAAGAGGGGGTTAATATTCTTTTCAACCTTGGTTTTATACTAAGGCATTAATGAGTATAATCAAATTGCTTGATTAGTAGCTGAATACGATAAATTGTAGCCTTTTGAGAAAATTAGTCGTCATGGTGGATGTAAAATCAGGAACCAATCCCCTTTTCCTTCGCGAAGAAGAGTTGAGGCAATGTATCGAACTTCTTTTCTTCGCCTATCGGGACTTCACAGGCGGCCCGGATCAAATACTGAAGGACTATAATTTTGGACGTGCCCATCACAGGGTCATCCACTTTGTTGGCCGAAACCCGGGAATTACAGTCTCGGAGCTGCTCGACATATTACAGATCACCAAGCAAAGTCTGAGCCGAGTTTTAAATGCCCTCGTCGATCGGGGCTTTGTCATGCAGGAGCCCGGCGTTACGGATCGCCGGCAAAGGCTTTTGTACCTGACAGAAGAGGGAAAAAAACTGGAACGTGAAATTAGCCTGGTTCAGCAGCGGCAAGTCGCAAAAGCTTTTCGAGAAGCAGGTGGAGATGCTGTCGCCGGATATCGCAAGGTTCTGGAAGGTCTGATAAATGACGAAGATCGCGACAAAGCTTTAACCCGTGTGATGAAAAAATAACAGGCCATGTCCGACAGCGCACACCTGAATGACAATGCCCCCCACATCCTGGTCGTCGATGATGACAACCGGTTAGCCTCTTTGCTCAAAAAATATTTGACCGATAATGGCTATCGAACATCTGTCGCCGAGAGCGCTGAAGATGCGCGGGAAAAAATGCGGGGCCTTTCGTTTGATCTACTGGTCCTGGATCGAATGATGCCCGGAGAAGATGGTCTAAGTTTTGCCAAAAGTTTGCGCGAAACCGACAATCCAAACAAATCTGTCGCTATTTTAATGCTGACGGCCATGGCCGAAGCAGATGATCGTATTAACGGTCTGGAGGTGGGGGTTGATGACTATCTTACCAAACCGTTTGAGCCGCGTGAATTATTGCTTCGCGTGTCAGCCATTTTGCGAAGATCACTGCAAGCGGCCACGTCCGATATTCATTTTGGCGAATTCAGCTTCAATATTCCGCGCGGCGAGCTTTCCAAGGGAGATAATATTATCAACCTGACCTCCAGCGAACAGGTCCTATTGAAAACACTTGCCGGATCAGCCGGTGTCCCTATTTCCCGTGAAATTTTATCCCTCAATAGTGGAACGCAAGGACGCGCAGTCGACGTTCAGATAACACGTCTGCGACGCAAAATCGAAGATGATCCTAAACTTCCCCGTTACCTTCAGACAGTCCGCGGAGAAGGCTATGTGCTTTGGGCGGATTGATATGGCATTAAGGCGACAACATGAAAATTAAAACGCCCTTTTTGGGATTTTTAAAAAAAATTATGCCGCGGACCTTATTTGGCCGTTCGCTGTTGATTGTCGTCCTGCCAACAATTCTTCTTCAAGTATTGGCAACCTATATTTTTTATGAGCGGCATTGGAACAATGTTGCCCGACGTCTCGCACAAGGGGTTTCCGGTGAAATCGCAAGTATTATCTCCTTAACCGATCGTTTCCCCGGCGCAGACGCCCAAAGCAGTATTCTCTCAATCGCACAATCCCAAATGCGGCTCACGGCAACTTTTGAAGAAAATACAAAACTCTTTGTCAGCCCCGATCATGATGATGATTATGGGTTTTTGGAAAAACATATGGCAAGGGAACTGCGCATTAACTTACCTGGCCGCGTTTTTACCATTGTCACAAATGATCTGTTGGAAAGTGTCATTGTTCGGGTTCAGTTACCCAACCGCGTATTAAATGTTGTGGTCCGAGACAAAAGACTCTTTTCCAGTACGACCTATATTTTCATCATGTGGATGGTCGGTATCTCTATCACCCTGCTGGCCATTGCGGTGCTGTTTTTGCGTAACCAAATGCGCCCGATTAAACAGCTGGCTCAGGCTGCGGAAGCATTTGGCAAGGGACAGGAAGTGTCAGACTTCAAACCCTCTGGCGCACAGGAAATTCGGCTGGCCTCCAGCGCCTTTCATGAAATGAAGCATCGTATTCTCAGACAAATCACGCAACGAACTGAAATGCTGGCGGGTGTAAGCCATGATTTAAGAACGCCCCTGACCCGCATGAAGCTGCAGCTCGCCATGATGGAAGATGCGGAAGCCCGAAAAAATCTGATGGGTGACGTCGAAGACATGCGAAATATGGTGGAGGGATATTTGGCCTTTGCCAAGGGTCAGGAAACAGAAGCGGTCGAAAACGTAAACCTATCCAATTTGGTGAAAGAGGTTTGCGACAACGCATCCCGTCAAGGCGCAAAAATCTCACTGCAAGCCTCAAGCGATATTTGGACCAATGTGCGTCCGAACAGCATCAAAAGATGTCTGACCAATCTGGTAGAAAATGCACGGCGGCATGCCCACACCATTGATGTTTATCTGCAACCGCTCAATGATTTGGCGATTATTGTCATCGATGACGATGGCCCCGGCATACCAGAAGATAAGAGAGCCGACGTCTTTCGCCCCTTTCACCGTCTGGATACATCACGAAATTCCGAAACTGGGGGAAGCGGCCTGGGCATGACAATTGCGCGAGATATTATTCACGGTCATGGCGGTCAAATTCAACTCGCCGACAGCCCAAGCGGCGGCCTTAGAATTCAACTATCGCTCCCGCTATAGCATCATGCTACTTAAAGGGTGCAAACTCCGCATCAATTAGCGCGTTTAAATTGCTTTCGGTTCCTGAAGCTTTTGAGAGTGCTGTATTGGCAGCTGCTAAAACCAGCGGAACAGATGCTATAGCCATCGTTGGATTTTGAACCGCCTTTGCAATCATAAAAACCTCAGAAATCTCTGCCTCATAAGCCGCGACAAGTTGTGAAACCTGTTGATCACGCTGCTTGAAAACATCAAAGCTGCCTAATGCCGCCGACTGAGCTTCTAAAAGCTCCTGCGTATGCTGTTTATATAAATCGCTCAGATCTGGTGGGGCGGGCATCCCTTCTTCTTGTGTCATTTACCTCATACCTTTTTAATGCAGGCGATTGCCAATAGGAACTTCATGATCTGGCTTTACCAATGAAATAGCCCCTTCTTGATCACTAAACCCCAGAACCAGCACCTCAGACATCACCGGACCGATTTGCCGCGGCGGGAAATTAACGACCGCTGCAATCCGGCGTCCAAGCAGATCTTCCTTGCTGTATAAAACAGTTATTTGCGCCGAACTTTTTTTCACACCAATCGCATCGCCAAAATCGATTTTCAATTTATAAGCTGGGTTGCGAGCTTCAGGAAAATCTTCGACCTCAACAATTTTTCCAACGCGAATATCTACTTTCATGAAATCATCAAATGTAATTTCTGGTGTATTTTCTGACATATCTGCCCTCATTTAATAACAATGTTGAGCATCATAAATTTTGCCATGCGATTATCCACCGGAAAATTTAACTGCTGTTTCTTCAATTTTGGCAAGGGATGCCTGAATTGTTTGTGTAAGCACCTGCATTGACTGTTGTGATGCCTGGGTCATTTTCTGAGAAGTTTCTGTAAACTGCTGCGTGGCTGCTTGCATATTTTCAAGCGGGGCCATTGCTGGAGATTGACTTTTATTTTGTATGGAATCACTAAAATTTCCAACAACTTGTTCAAGGGTTTGCTGCTGTTGCTGGATGATTTCCTGTAATGTTTTTGATGCAGCCGCAGTTGCCGCTGTCATAGCTTCAAGATTATTCGTCTGCCCGCTTTGCATTGCCGATAAATCGGGAATAATTAATTTACCGGCCAAATGGGAACCACCACTCCCCTGTTCAGATGCATCCATCATTCACTCCTTCTGGTAAAAGAAGTATATAGATATTAAAATGCTCTTTTAAAGTGCATTTTAATTTTTAACTCATTTGAATGATAATTCTTTTCCGCTACTGAGCAGGGATTTCCATCGCAAAACTAATGAACCGCGCCCAGGTGAAATTGAGCGACCCTAAAGTTTCTGCGATCAAAAGATGATCATCCCAGTTCCTTTGATCGTTGACTTGCGGCTGCGACCGTTCTTGCCATTAAAGGAGACAAACCATCTTCGGCCATCAATACAGATAAGCCTGCTGCTGTTGTCCCATTTGGACTTGTCACATTTATCCGAAGCTGTTCGATGGAATCCTGCGCCTGAATAGCCAACTCGCCTGCGCCAGCCACGGTTTGTTTTGCCAGCTTAAGGGCAAGTTCCTCAGGCAGACCAGCAGATATTCCTGCGTTTTTCATCGCTTCGACCATAAAGAAAACATATGCGGGGCCCGATCCAGACAAGCCTGTCACCGCATCCATCAACGCCTCATCTTCAACCCATGCTGTTTCTCCGATGGCCTGCATCAGAATATCGCAAATCTTGCGTTGATGATCATCAACATGCGCGTTGGCGACAGAGACCATCATGCCCCGCCGGATTGCTGCCGGTGTGTTTGGCATGGTTCGGATAATTGCAGCATTAGATCCAAAACTCGCTTCAAACAGTTCAATTCGGGCACCGGCTGCAATTGAAATGACCAGCGCTCCCTTATCCGTGTAATTTTTGTAGCTGCCTATAACGTCTGAAATAATCTGAGGCTTAACCGCCAAAATGATCACATCCGGAAGATATCCCTCTTCAATCAGCAACGGGGAGGAGAAACCCCGGCACCCTAACTTGCTGGCTTTTTCAAGATTATCTGTTGAGGGATCAATGACGACAATATCGTTTGGCTTTACCCCCTCATCAATCCAGCCGCCCAACATCGCGCGGCCCATGTTACCGCACCCAACCAACAAAACAGACATTGTCATTTTTTAAGCTTCACCCATTGTTTCCAGCATCGCCGCTTCAATCGCTTCTTCAGGGGATTTGCCCCCCCAAATGCAGAATTGAATGGCTGGATAAAATTTTTCCAGTTCCTGCATACCCATTTCAACCAGGGTCTGCACTTGTTCATCTTCCAAATCGCAATTTCTGTTCAGCAGCAAGGCATGCCGATACATGATCAGCCCCTCTTCTCGCCATGTATCTATATGGCCAACAAACATACGCTCATTCATGAGGGCCAGCAGTTCATAAACTGCCTGATTGCGCCGATCGGGAATTTTAAGGTCATAAGCACATGAAAAATGAATTGCCCGAATGTCAGCTCTCCAGGAAAACCAGAGGTGATATTGGCACCAGTTGCCATCAACACCGACCGTCAACTCATTGTTACCGGGTCGATCAAATGACCAATCATTTTTATCAATAAGATTCTCGATGAGATCCAAGGGATTTTGTGCTTCTGTTTCTTCAGAGGCAATTAGAAGTGTCGTCATGGCGGGTCTCCTTCTTTCGAAAATTTCCGCCGACCTGGTTAAATATGCCAACATAAAAACCGGACAAAACAGAAATTCCGCTTCGGGCCATATATGGTGCTGCGATTATTCAGCAGCCATATATATAGCGTACTCAAGGCCGAAATAACGCGCAAGCTTAAAGCGCATTATCGCGTATATTTCTTGTGGATAATTTTCCCCGAACGGTCACAATCCGCGACCAGGGAAAAATTGATGTGTTATTTTTTTGTTGTTTTTGAAGCGGTTCCTGTTTTTCGCGGCTTGGCTGCAAGTTTCTTTTCCAGGCCTTCGATTTTTTCGGCTTGCTGCTCTACGGTTTCTGTAAGCGATACAACCATTGCTTTAACCGCATCGAATTCCTCGCGAGGCACCAGATCCATTTTTGTCATCATGCGCTCTAGCTGCTGATGGATGAGGTTATCAAACTCGGTTTTCATACCCTGAGCTGTTCCAACCGCACCAGATGCCAATCGAGCGAAATCGTCAAATATTTTGGAATTCGTTTGCATGTCACATACTCCTTTGCCATTCAAGTGCAATATGGCGTGCCAACCTGCTGATTGCAACTGACAAACGCAACACAATTACGTGCACGATCTTGGTATGAGTTCCAGTTGCGGATTTTTCAACTCCGTTTATAAAGTATACATCATGATCCAGTTTAATTTACTTACAGCCCTGACCTTTCCGGAAATCGATCCGATTATTTTCAGCATAGGTCCCTTCGCAGTGCGGTGGTATGCCCTCGCCTATATCGCAGGTTTGGTTATCGGCTGGCGCCTGATGGTCAAATTCGCCAATCACCCCCAATCAAAAATCAGCCCTGAGCAGGTTGATGATTTCCTGGTTTGGGCAACTTTGGGCGTTATTCTGGGAGGCCGTTTGGGATATGTCCTTTTCTACAAACCCGATTTTTACCTACATAATCCCATTGAAATTCTAAAAGTCTGGCATGGGGGCATGTCATTCCATGGTGGTTTCATTGGTGTGGTATCTGCTGCCTTTCTATTTTCGAAAAAACATAAACTACCGACCTTTGAACTGGCCGACATGTTGGCCATCGCAGCCCCCATCGGTTTGTTCTTTGGCCGAATTGCAAATTTCATTAACGGCGAACTATATGGTCGCATAAGTGATGTTCCCTGGGCCGTAATCTTTCCAAATGGCGGCCCCGCCCCCCGGCACCCAAGCCAAATATACGAAGCCCTACTTGAAGGCTTACTCCTTTTTGTCATTATGATTCTGCTCAGACAGACAAAAATCGGTCAAAAACCGGGTTTTCTGACAGGCGTGTTTTTCATCGGCTATGCACTTGCAAGAGGGTTCGTTGAACTATTCCGCCAACCAGATGATTACTTGGGCTTCCTGATCGGCGGCGCCACGATGGGTCAACTTCTGTCAATCCCCATGATCGTTATTGGGGCCTATCTTATGCTTCGAGCTGCAAAGAAAAAATGACGACCAAACTCACCAAACTCACCAAACTCACCAAACTCATTCAGCAGCAGATCCAGACAAACGGTCCCCTTACAATTGCCCAGTTCATGGACATTGCATTGATGCATCCCAAATATGGCTATTATCAAAGTGCGGATGCATTTGGGATTAAAGGCGACTTCATCACAGCCCCCGAAATCAGTCAGATGTTTGGCGAATTAATTGGACTATGGTGTGTTGATTGCTGGAGCAAAATGGGCGCGCCCTCCAAATTCATGCTTGCCGAATTTGGACCCGGCCGCGGTACATTGATGAGTGATGCGCTCCGAAGTGCTGCTCTGGTACCCGAGTTTTTAAGTGCCGCCGAAATTTATCTGGTTGAAGGAAGTCAATCTCTCACCGCGCTTCAGCAGGAAAACCTGAAAAACCATAACATCACTTGGTGCCAAAGCGCCGATGAACTGCCATCGGGACTGCCTGCGATTTTTATCGGAAACGAGTTTCTGGACGCATTACCAATCCAACAGTTCGAATATTCCGCCAGCGGCTGGCAGGAGCGGCGAATTGGACTAAAGGGCGATACCTTCGCTTTTGAGCTTCACCCTGCCGCCGAAGATTTGAATTTGCAGCATCTGGCAGACAATAGCACCTGCGACCTTGGCAACGTATATGAGCGCAGCATTGCGGCCGAAAACGTAGTTCGGACCCTGTCTGATTATTTAAATAAATTTGGTGGGTGCACGCTGTTCATAGACTATGGTCCCGAAAAATCAGCATTTGGGGATAGTTTTCAATCAGTCAAAAATCATCTGTTTGCCGATCCTTTGCAAAATCCCGGCATGCAGGACTTAACCGCCCATGTGGATTTTGAAACTCTGGCACATATTGCAAAAGCAGCAGGGTGCGATACCCCGCAAATTGCAACGCAGGGACGCTTTTTGGAAAGACTGGGCATTGAAGCGCGCACTTTAAGCCTTTTGAGATCGGCGACTGACAGTCAAAAACAGAAACTGAACGCAGATTTAAAACGGCTGGTCAGCAGCAGTGAAATGGGAACCTTGTTTAAAGCAATGTGTTTTCACGCTAAGATGTCTGAAACCCCTGCAGGATTTTCAGAATGATTGTTCAATCGGAAAACTTAAAACATCCCTCTATCGCCCACGCTTTTTTCACACGCGCAGGGGGCAGCTCAACCGGGATATATGCCAGTTTGAACTGTGGGGCGGGATCCGACGACAATTCAGATAGCGTTATTGAAAATAAACGGCGCGCAAGCGAACAGCTAGGTGTGCAACCCGACCGGCTAATGACGCTCTATCAGGTTCACAGTCCTGATGTCATTACGGTCGATCATAAGACAGATTTACAAAATCGGGTAAAAGCTGATGCGATGGTTACGGCTACGCCCGGCATTGCCCTTGGAATTTTGACGGCTGACTGTGTCCCTATTCTCTTTTCCGATCCGATCAACAAAGTGATCGGGGCCGCCCATTCCGGATGGAAAGGCACACAAGGGAACATCGGCGGCAATGTAATTCAGCAAATGATCGCACTTGGAGCCAAGCGCGAAAATATATGTGTCGCTATTGGTCCGGCCATTCAACAATCATCCTACGAAGTTGGTCCGGAATTTCCTGCCCATTTTACAAACCAGAACCCGGATCTTAAAAGCTACTTCATTCCGGCGTCAAATCAGGGGCATTTTCAATTTGATTTAACTGGATTGGTTAAAGATCAACTTATAGCCCAAGATGTTAAATCTGTTGATCTTCTGGAAATGGATACTTATAGCGATGAAACGCGTTTTTTCAGTTATCGGCGCATGTGTCACCGCAAAGAGAATGACTATGGTCGTCAGCTCTCTGCAATAGCATTGCAGGATTAACACGCTTGCCCTTAATCAATGAACTTCATTCTCGGAAAATGGTGTAGAACAATGCCTCACATGGTTATATTCCTCTTTCTTTGTCTTTTGGGATTACTGGCAACCTGTGCTTTATAAATCGATAAAATATAGCCTCCTTGCATTTTTTGCCGTTTTGATCGTTGCCTGTCAGCCCCTTGAGCGTCCCTTTCAGCCAACAGAAAAAGCGACATTTCGGGCAGCCCCGGGTCCCAGAGCCTCCCTCTACATTGCCCCGATAGAGTTTGGCACCGAAGAATTACGTGAAGGCATAGCCAAAAAACTACAAGACCTTGGCATTCCCGCTTTCACCGGTGATCCGGTCGAAAATCGCTATAGTGTCCAAAGCCAGATTTCCGTTAAAGACAACACAAGCATAATTACGCTGAAAATTTTCGATCCTTTTGGTCGCGACACAGGCCTCAAAACAGTCCAGACAATTGGCGAAATTGTGGAAGGGCCTGCGATATTTGGCGGATCAACCGAGCCTGTCATTCTAAAAAGTGCCAGTGAAATCGATATTCTACTCGGCGGATCCGGGATTAATTTTGAAACCCTTGAAAAACCTGCAATCTTTGTTCCCATTGTCTCCGGCGCCCCCGGGGATGGCTCTGAAACACTGGCGGCCGCCATGCAGGAGCAAATTGTCAAACTGGGTATCGACGTTTTACCTGAACCCTGGCAGGCAAATTACTTGCTCAAAGGCACAGTTTCGCTCACTCCCCCTAAGCGCGGAACGCAGGTCGTCACGATCATCTGGCAGTTGGAACGTCAGAACGGCGAGTATATTGGCAAGATCGAGCAAAAGAACAGAATCAGAGCGGGTACACTGAACGGTCCATGGGGCGCAGTTGCAAAAGCAGCGGCGCGCGGTGGTGCTCAAGGTATATATAAACTACTCAGACAGGTGGAAGCGAACTACTTTCAACAAAAAAACTGACTGATCTGACACTCATTCATAAAATTCATGCATAAAGCGTTTACAGGAGCAAAAGGCCTTGGTAAGTTCCGCCCCGCTTGCTCTCGCGGTTAACATAATCACGTTACAAGTTTGTGTAATTTGACTGAACTGAGCCCTTTTTGGCTAGAGGACTGTTCATATGAAAATCCTTTCTGGTAACAGCAACCTGCCACTGGCAGATGCCGTCGCTAACTATCTAGAACTCCCATTAACAAATGCGGCAGTTCGGCGTTTCTCAGACAATGAGATTTTCGTAGAGATTCATGAGAATGTTCGGGGTGAAGATGTCTTTGTCCTCCAACCAACTTCTTACCCTGCAAATGACCATCTTATGGAGTTGCTTGTTTGCATTGACGCTCTAAGACGGGCATCGGCAAAACGAATCACTGCGGTTCTCCCCTACTTTGGATATGCTCGGCAGGATCGTAAACCCGGTCCCCGTACTCCTATTTCAGCGAAACTTGTGGCAAATTTGATCACCACAGCGGGTGCCGATCGTGTTCTGACGATGGACCTTCACGCAGGTCAAATCCAAGGTTTCTTTGATATTCCAACCGATAACTTGTTTTCTGCGCCGGTCATCGTACCAGATATTGAAAAACATTACGGTCGTGGTAGTGACATTACAATTGTATCTCCCGATGTGGGCGGCGTAGTTCGCGCCCGCGCTTTTGCTAAAAGGCTTGACGCAAACCTTGCAATCGTTGATAAGCGCCGGGAAAGAGCTGGTATGTCCGAAGTGATGAACATCATCGGTGATGTAAAAGGCCAAACCTGTATTTTGGTCGATGATATTGTCGATAGTGCCGGAACAATGTGTAACGCTGCTGGTGCCTTAATGGAAAAAGGCGCAAAACGCGTTGCCGGTTACGTCACACACGGTGTTCTCTCAGGTGGCGCGATTTCGCGCATCACGGACTCGGCACTGGAAGAAATGGTTACAACAGACAGTATTCTTGCCACGGAAACCTTCAGGGTTTCAGACAAGATGCGTCAAATGTCAGTTGCCCCCCTGCTTGGTGAGGCAATGAAACGAATTTCACAGGAAACTTCGGTTTCCAGCCTGTTTGATTAATCAAACAGGTTTTCTGCGTGGGCACCCCTGGAGGCACACGCATCCACTAACACCGGGATGACCCCGGTGTTGCTCGTTAATAGGAGAAGACTAATGAGCGAAGCTGCAATTCTTATTGCTGAAAAGCGCGACCGGGTTGGAAAGGGGACCTCCCGTGCATTGCGTCGTGAAGGCCGCACCCCTGCGGTAATCTATGGTGACAAAAAAGAACCTGTTTCTATTTCCTTGGAAACAAAGGAACTTGTTAAACTGATCAACAGAAGCCACTTCCTGGCTGCTATCTGTACAGTTCAGGTTGGCAAAGAAAAGTTTCAGGTTCTGCCACGTGACATTCAACTCCACCCAATTCAGGATACGCCAACACACGTTGACTTCCTGCGCGTCTCTGCGAAATCTAAAATCGCGGTTAACGTTATGGTTGAGTTCCAGAACGAAGAAGAATGTAAAGGTCTTATTCGCGGCGGTGTCTTGAATATTGTTCGTCATGAAGTTGAACTTATGGTTCCAGCTTCGAACATTCCTGAATCTATCCAGATTGATCTGACTGAATTTGATATTGGCGACAGTATCCATATTTCAAACTTCAAACTGGATAAAGGCATCGAGCCAACGATTACAGATCGTGACTTTACTGTTGCCACAATCGCTGCACCTACAGTTGCGACCGAAGCTGATGAAGCCGAGGACGAAGCAAATGAAGCAGCAGCAGCTGATGCCGCAGAAACCAAAGAAGAGTCTGAAGACTAATTAGAGGGGTCTTCCAATGATTTTGCTGGTAGGTCTGGGCAATCCTGGTAAAGGGTATGCGGATAATCGGCATAATTTTGGCTTCATGGCGGCGGATGAAATCATTCGCCGCCATTCCTTTTCCCCGGAACGCATTCGCTTTCAGGGACTGGTCTCAGAGGGTAAAATTGGCACTGAAAAAGTCATTATTCTCAAACCCACAACCTTCATGAACGAGTCTGGCCGGTCGGTTGGAGAAGCGGCACGCTTCTTTAAAATCCCTGCAGAAGACATTATCGTTCTTCATGACGAACTCGATCTGCCACTGGCCAAGGTCCGCGTCAAAAAGGGCGGCGGCCACGGTGGTAATAATGGGTTGCGTTCAATTGACGCACATATGGGCAAAGATTATCGACGGGTTCGTCTCGGGATCGGGCATCCCGGAGATAAAAACTTGGTCGCCTCCTACGTCCTTAAAGATTTTTCAAAGGCTGAGCGCGAACAAGCGCATAAAATTATCGAAAGTGTCGCACGGCACATCGACTTAATCGTAGCCGGCGACGACGCTGGTTTCATGAACAAAATTGCATTGGATACGGCACCGCCGAAACCAAAAAAGGCGGCGAACGCTGTTAAAGGAGAGTAAGCATGGGCTTTAAATGTGGTATTGTTGGTTTGCCCAACGTTGGTAAGTCCACCCTTTTCAATGCCTTAACCCAGACAGCGCAGGCGGCAGCAGAAAACTATCCTTTTTGCACCATTGAACCCAACCTCGGTCAAGTTCCGGTGCCAGACCCCCGCATGAAAAGCCTTGCGGAACTGGCCAAATCAAAAGAGCTGATCCCGACACAATTAACCTTTGTCGATATCGCAGGTTTAGTTCGCGGCGCGGCCAGCGGCGAAGGACTTGGCAATAAATTCCTTGCCCATATTCGGGAAGTTGACGCCATTATTCAGGTCATTCGCTGCTTTGAAGATGACGACATTACCCATGTGGATGGCAAGGTCGATCCATTGTCAGACATTGAAACCATTGAAACAGAACTAATGCTGGCTGACCTTGAAAGTCTTGAAAAGCGTTCTGAGACAATTGTGAAAAAAGTTCGCGCAGGTGACAAGGAAGCCATCTTGCAATCCGCATTAATCGAAAAAGCGCTTGTGGCTTTGCGGGATGGTAAACCAGCGCGCGCAATCGAACTTGAAGACGATGAAGTACGCACATTCGACAATCTGCAACTTCTGACGTCGAAACCCGTTCTGTACGTTTGCAACGTTGACGAAGAAAGCGCCGCAACTGGTAACGAATTTTCAAAACGCATTGAAGAAAAAGCGGCTTCAGAAAATGCGGCTTCAGAAAATGCGGGTGTCGTGATCATTTCCGCAGCTATTGAAGCTGAAGTTGCCCAGCTAGATAATGAAGAGCGTGAAGAGTTTCTGAACGATCTGGGATTGTCTGAAACAGGTTTGGGCCGAATTATTCGGGCCGGCTACGATCTTCTGGATCTCGTCACCTATTTTACAGTTGGTCCCAAAGAATGCCGCGCTTGGACAATTACAAAAGGGACAAAAGCACCGCAGGCCGCTGGTGTGATTCATACGGATTTTGAAAAAGGCTTTATTCGGGCCGAAACAATTTCCTATGATGCCTATATTGCCAACAAAGGGGAATCTGGTGCCAAAGAAGCTGGTCAGATGCGCCTTGAAGGTAAAGAGTATATTGTTAAAGATGGTGACGTTCTGCATTTCCGATTTGCAAACTAGACGCTACTGTTAAACCCGCCGCGAATAAGGCTGGAGAGAAAGAATGACAATGAGATACTTTGAAGATTTCAAGGTGGGCGATACCGAAGAGTTTGGAAACTACAAAACGTCTCAAGAAGACATTATCGAGTTTGCAACGGAATTTGATCCTCAGCCCTTTCATATCGATCCAGATGCTGCAAAAGAGCATTTCTTTGGCGGCATCATTGCCTCGGGGTGGCATACCGGTTCCATGTTGATGCGGATGATCGTCGATAATCAAGTTCTGGCCTCAAGTTCCATGGGCTCCCCTGGCATCGATGAACTCCGCTGGATACAGCCTGTGCGGCCCAGTGAAATCCTGAATGCACAAAGCGAAGTTCTGTCATCAACACCCCACAAATATAAAGATGACCGGGGTTTTGTGAAATTCAAACACACCATATTGAACCAGAATAGGGAGATCAAAATGACCATGATCTCAACCATCCTGTTCGGAAAGCGGCCTGCAGCGGAGGTCTCCCAATGAGCACACGATATTTCGAAGACATCAAAATCGGTGATGCCATTGAATATGGCTCTAAAACGCTGACCAAAGACGAAATTATTGCATTCGCCAAAAAATACGACCCCCAACCGTTTCACATTGATGAGGAAGCGGCCAAAGAGACTATTTACGGCGGCATTATCGCTTCAGGCTGGCACACAGCCGCTGTGACCATGCGCATGATGGTCGACAACATGATCGACACCAAAGCATCGCTTGGATCACCTGGCATCAATAATTTAAGATGGCATAAACCAGTCTTTCCCGGCGATACCTTGAGAGTTCGCAGTGAGATAACTGACAAGAAACGATCCAAATCGCGCCCCACTATGGGGACGACTTTTGGAAAGCTTGAAGTCTTCAACCAGCATGATGAAGTTGTCATGAGCTTCGATTCAATCGGTATGATGCTCGCCCGAAACACAGAAGATTAAATCCCGCTGATTTTCTTTTTGCTTTAAGTCATTACCATTACGCCTAAATATGATGTAAGTTTATTTTCAAACTAAAATCATCATTGGGGGCTTCATATGGATGTGCTGTCTGGCTTTGCAATCGTCGTTATCTTCGTCGTCGTTCTTGCAATCGTTATCTTGTTCATGGGGGTCACCGTTGTTCCCCAAGGTTATCAATACACAATCGAAAGATTTGGTAGATATACGAAGAGTCTAACGCCGGGGCTGGGATTTCTGCTGCCCTTTATTGATCGGGTTGGTGATCGGATCAATATGATGGAACAGGTTCTAGATATCCCAACGCAGGAAGTTATCTCGAAAGACAACGCCATGGTCGCCGTGGATGGTGTCTTGTTCTTCCAGGTTCTAGATGCGGCTAAATCTGCCTATGAAATTCGCGACTTGCAGCGGGCCATTCAAAATCTGGCGCAAACCAACCTCAGAACCGTTCTGGGCTCTATGGATTTGGACGAAGCACTCAGTCAGCGTGACATCATCAACACAAAACTCCTCACCGTGATTGATCAAGCCTCCACACCTTGGGGAATTAAGGTCACGCGCGTCGAAATCAAGGATATTACACCGCCGACAGATCTGGTAGAGGCAATGGGTCGTCAAATGAAGGCCGAACGTGAAAAACGGGCCGTCATTTTGGAAGCCGAAGGCGTTCGCCAGTCAGAAATCCTGAAAGCTGAAGGAGAGAAAAAATCGGCAATTTTGGAAGCTGAAGGCCGCCGCGAAGCCGCATTTCGGGATGCTGAAGCCCGCGAGAGAGCTGCGCAGGCCGAAGCCAAAGCGACACTTGATGTATCTGAAGCCATCGCCAAAGGAGATATTCAGTCCATTAATTACTTTATCGCCCAAAAGTATGTTGAAGCGATGAAAGAAATTGGTTCCGCCCGCAATTCAAAAGTTGTCATGCTGCCAATGGAAGCAACCGCGCTCGTCGGTACCCTTGGCGGGATTGGAGAGATTGCCAAAGAAGTCTTTCGGGATCAGGCAGAGAGACGCTCTCAAGTCTCAACAGGCTCTGTTCCAACGAGTGAGCGAGAATAATGTTTGATCAAGCCGTTGCATGGGTAGCAGATCTGGGATACTGGGCGTGGTGGAGTTTCGCAATCCTGCTGGTAATCCTTGAAATTTTCTCACCTACTTTCTTTATGTTATGGCTGGGGGTATCTGCAGGTATCATCGGCCTGCTTGTCCTTCTCATTCCTTCAATGACATGGGAATATCAATGGGCATTGTTTGCGGTCATATCCGTTTTGAGTGTTGTCACCGCGCGTAGATTTTTAAAAAACAACCCCGGTGTTGAAGACAATTTCAAACTGAACCAGAGAGGCGCGCAATATGTCGGTCGGCAATTTACGTTGATGGACGCGATCATTGATGGCCGGGGCAAGATCCATGTTGACGACAGTCAATGGGCTGTCACAGGCCCCGATTTGGACAAAGGGGCTAAAGTCCGGGTCACAGGGACAGATGGAACGTTACTGATTGTCGAACCTGTGAGTGACGCAAAAAACTAAGGGAGTTTTCAATTGGGAAAAACAATAAAACTGACCGCGGCAGACGGTCATCAACTGGATGCTTATGTCAGCGAGCCTGCGGGTCAACCCAAAGGCAGTATCGTAATCGTTCAGGAGATATTTGGAGTCAATCCTCATATCCGTTCAGTTTGCGACAACTATGCTGAACTGGGATATGCGGCAATTGCACCAGCTCTGTTTGATCGGCTCAAACCGGGCATTGAACTGGATTATTCACCTGAAGGCGTTAAAACCGGCATTGAATACAAAGGAAAATCCGAGGACGGTCCGGCGCTTCAAGATATCAGCGCTGCTGTCGACTACATCAGCAAAGAAGGTAAAGTCTCTGTCATTGGCTATTGCTGGGGCGGAAAGCTCACCTATCTGGCCGCGTGTAAGGTCTCCGGTATTTCCAAAGCAATTGGCTATTATGGCGGGGGAATTGGGTCCGTAATTGATCAAAACCCACAAGTCCCTACTCTGCTGCATTTTGGTGATCAGGACACTGCGATCCCAATGACTGAAGTTAATGCAGTCATCGATGCTCACCCGGAATTAGAGGTGCATGTCTACACAGCAGGGCATGGCTTTAACTGCGATGAACGCGGTAGCTATGATAAAGAAGCTGCCGATCTTGCGCTTGAACGAACGCTAAAATTTATTGAGGGGGCTTAAAGCCCCCTTTTTCTTTCAGCTTAATTTGCAGCCTGAATGAATTCCAAAAGAACCCCGCAAGCATCCTTTGGCTGAACACGTACAGCCCTGCCGCTCGAAATATCCTGCATTTGAACGCCATTTTTGGCGAGACAGGCTCTCGTTTTCGCGAGATTTTCAACGCCAAATGTCATCGATAGAATGTGTGGAAACGCCGGATAGTCATCAGGAATGAACAAGCCCGGAAATAGAAGGTCCAGATCGGGCTCTGAGACGAAAATCAAGGTAAGCATTCCAACACGGACACTTACTGTTGCATCCGTTACCGTCACATTCAGCGAGCCGCAAAGTTTTTGATAGTGAGGCACAAGACTTTTAGGGTCTTCAACCAGAACGACCATTGACTGTATGCGTGTCACCCCATTTTCATGCTCCAACCATTCAGGCCGCCGGATCAATTCTGGCGTCAGATGATGACAGATAAACAATCCGCTTTTGGAAACGCCTTCAGTTGGAAATCGAATGAGTTTGAACTCTGGAATAACGTCGCCTTCGGGCAGTTCCAGCTTGCGTTTCAAATCATGTGGGCCATTTGGCTTAATCCCCACCGCCTTTAAGGATTTCACCGTCGCTTCAGGGTCGGAAGAGGCAAAAGCAAGCCCAAGCATACCCTCGCCGCGCTCTTCAAGTAGAGTATCCAGTCCGTTCGTCTCTTTCGCCGGATCGACAATACCGAGAAGTTCGATGTAATCATCCTCAAACATAATGCAGTAATTGGCCGTACCCCAGCCAATATGAGAGCCGCGTGGTGTGGCTGTGAAGCCGAGCCGGGTGTATGTATCCCGCGCCGCCTCCAGATCTGCGACACCAACCAGCGTGTGATCCAGTCCGGTTATATTATGGGCCATTTCGCCTCCCCTTTTTATTTTTTAGTCGCCTTCAAACTCGCACAGCGTACGCACATTAACGCCCAGTTCTTCAATTTTTTTCCGGCCACCAATATCGGGAAGATCGATAACAAAAGCAGCCCCGATCACTGTCCCTTTTGCGCGCCGGATCAATTTGATTGCCGCCTCCGCCGTACCACCAGTCGCAATTAAGTCATCAACCAGCAGAATATTATCACCTTCGTTTATGGCGTCTGTATGAATTTCAACCGTATCGGTACCATATTCCAATGCATATTCTTCGCCAATAACATCAAAGGGCAGCTTTCCCTTTTTACGTACAGGCACAAATCCCACGCTGAGTTGATGGGCGATCGCACCACCCAAAACAAAGCCCCGCGCTTCAATCCCGGCAACTTTATCTATTCTAACCCCCGCGTAGGGCCAGACCAGTTGATCAATGGCAGTGCGCAATCCACCCGCGTCCTGCCAAAGGGTCGTAATGTCCCGAAACATAATGCCCTTTTTTGGGTAATCGGGAATGGTTCGAATGTACTTTTTAATATCCACGTCTGTTTCCTGCTTTTATAAAACCCGCCCTGCGACTGCATCCAACTTTGAAAGCAGTTCAGGATCTCTCATTTCGGGTGCTGTTATGAGTGCATTATCGAGTGCTTGATGGCATCCCGCCTCGCAAGCTTGCGCGCGCCCCGACAGCATTGGAACCACTGCTTTAATCAATGAGCGCGCCTTTTCACTATTGCCCGTCAGAACGGCAATAACAGAAGCAACATCCACATTCTCATGATCTGGGTGCCAACAGTCATAATCTGTAACCATAGCGACCGTCGCGTAACACATCTCTGCCTCTCGTGCCAGCTTTGCCTCCGGCATGTTCGTCATGCCAATAACCTGACAGCCCCATTGACGGTAAAGCTCTGACTCAGCCCTTGAAGAGAATTGAGGGCCTTCCATCGCCAGATAGGTGCCGCCGCGGACAGTATCTATGCCCAGCTCCTTTGCAGAAGCCTCCAATGCATCCCCCAGACGCGTACAAACGGGTTCTGCCATGCTAACATGGGCAACCAGTCCGGTTCCGAAAAAGCTCTTCTCCCGTGCAAAGGTCCGATCGATGAATTGATCAACAATCACGAAGGTCCCCGGCGCCAGACGTTCTTCGAAGGAACCACAGGCACTCACGGATATGATATCCGTCACCCCAGCGCGTTTGAGAATATCAATATTGGCCCTGTAATTTATCTCAGATGGTGATATGCGATGCCCACGCCCATGACGCGGTAAAAACACCATTTCCATATCGCCCAGCCGTCCGCGCAGAATATCATCAGAGGGCGCCCCAAAAGGGGATTCTATTGTCTCCCAACGGGTTTCTGAAAGCCCATCAAGATCATAGACGCCGCTTCCACCAATAACACCAATCACTGGTTTGCTCATTAAATCAAACTCCCAAATTTGACCCAACATATCAAGCGACGGGACCGGGGTCAGCTTTTAAAATCACCGATACCCGCAAGACATAAAAAAAGGGCGCCGAAACCAGCGCCCTTTTTTAAATATCGAGATCAATCCTATTAGTGAAGGTCTGACCAGACTTTCTTTTTCACGGCATAGAACAAACCGGTCATGATCAGCAGGAATAAAATAACCCGCAGTCCCATGTGCTTGCGCTGTTCCAGTTTAGGCTCAGCTGCCCATGAAAGGAAAACCGTGACGTCTTTCGCCATCTGATCAACAGTGGCTTCAGTTCCGTCTGCATATTCCACGGCCCCTTCAGACAAAGGTGCTGGCATCGCAATCTGATGATTTTCAAAATAGGCGTTGTAGTTCATGCCTTCATTGAGTTTAAAGTCAGCAGGTGCATCAACGTAACCGGTAAGCAATGAATACAGATAGTCTTCAAAGCCCGAACGTGCTTTCACGATCAGCGACAGATCCGGAGGATATGCCCCACCATTAGATGCCCGTGCAGCTTTCTCATTTGCGAAAGGTGAAGGGAATTTGTCTGATGGCTTACCTGGCCGTTCAAACATCTCGCCGTCATCGTCCGGACCATCCATTACAGTGTATTCTTTAGACAATGCTTTCACTTCATCTTCGGTAAACCCGAGATCCTGAAGTGTCCGCAATGCCACCAGACCCAAACCATGGCAACCGGCGCAAACTTCACGGTAGACTTGTAATCCCCGTTGTGCCGCGGCCCGATCATAGGTTCCGAATATACCCGTATGGTGCCAGCTTACTGATTTCAGCTCAATGCCACTACCAGAGGCAGCTGCACCGGACAATGTCACTACTGAGAGAAGAGCAGCAGCACTTAAAGACTTTACAAATTTAAGCATTGCCTGCCTCCCCTGCACCAGGTTTTTTATCCAGAACGGCTTCCGAAATACTGGATGGTAACGGTTTGTGTTTTTCAAACAGTCCAACCAGCGGCAGAAAAATCAGGATATGAACAAAGTAATAAACTGTCGCAAGACGGCCGATCAGAATGTAAGGCTCTTCCGCAGGCTTACCGCCCACATAAGTCAGAATCACACAGTCGATCACGAAAATCCAGAACAGCTGTTTGTAAATCGGACGATACTTCGCCGACCGTACACGGCTTCGATCCAGCCAAGGCAATGCGAACAGAACTGCAATCGCACCAAACATCAACAGAACACCGCCCAGTTTATCTGGAACCGCACGAAGGATCGCATAGAAAGGTAGGAAGTACCATTCAGGAACAATATGTGCAGGTGTCACCAGCGGGTTCGCTGGAATGTAGTTGTCTGGATGCCCCAGATAGTTTGGCGCATAGAACAGGAATGCCGAGAAAAAGATCAGGAACACGGCGAGACCGAACAGATCCTTAACAGTGTAGTAAGGATGGAACGGAATGCTGTCTTGCTTGTCTTTAATCTCAATACCAGTTGGGTTATTTGAACCCGTTGTGTGAAGTGCCCAAACATGAAGGATCACAATACCAACGATTACAAATGGCAACAGGTAATGCAGGCTGAAGAAACGGTTCAGTGTTGGGTTATCAACAGAGAAACCACCCCAAAGCCAGGTTACGATTGGATCACCAACAACCGGCAGTGCACCGAACAGGTTCGTAATAACTGTCGCACCCCAGAAGCTCATTTGGCCCCATGGCAGCACATAGCCCATAAACGCAGTCGCCATCATCAGCAGGAAGATCACAAGACCCAACCACCAAAGCAGTTCGCGAGGCGCTTTATAAGAGCCGTAATACAGGCCCCGGAAAATATGCAGATATACAACGATAAAGAACATCGAAGCGCCGTTGGCGTGCATATACCTTAGTAACCAGCCATAGTTCACATCACGCATGATATGTTCAACACTGTTGAACGCCATATCAACATGCGCGGTGTAATGCATGGACAGAACAATACCGGTCACAATCTGTACAACCAGCATAAAGCCAGCGAGGGACCCGAAAGTCCACCAGTAGCTCAGGTTTTTAGGAGTTGGATAGTCGTAAAGGGCATGATGCAGCATGCCAATGATTGGCAGGCGCGTCTCAACCCATTTAACGGTGGGATTTTTTGGTTCAAATGACATCTCTAGCTCCCCTTAACCGATTTTCACAGTGTTATCATCAAGGAAGGCATAGGGCGGAACCGCAAGGTTCAATGGCGCCGGACCTTTGCGGATACGACCTGAAGTATCATAATGTGATCCATGACATGGACAGAACCAGCCATCGAAATCACCTGATTCTTTCAAGGGTACGCACCCAAGATGTGTACAGATACCAACCATGATCAGCCATTCGGGCCTTTCAGTACGGTCTTCATCTGTTTGCGGATCGCGAAGGCTTTCAACATCTACGTCGTTAGCAGCTTCGATCTCGGCTTCGGTGCGGTGCCGGATAAAGACCGGTTTACCTTGCCATACAGCCGTTATTTCGGACCCTACATCAATGGCACTCAAATCCACTTCTGTTGAGGACAAAGCCAAAACATCAGCAGAAGGATTCATCTGATCCACAAATGGCCAGATTGCCATCGCGGTACCTACGGCACCGACGCCGCCAGCGGCGACATATAGAAAATCGCGGCGCTTTACACCGTCTTCTTCTACAGGGGTGGTATTCGTCATCAAACTTCCCCAGCTCTTATAAAAAATCTCTAGCGACCGCTTTTTGTCACCATATTCAATGAATGTCTAGTCCCAAGGTGGTAAATATGTCAAATAGACTGCTGATTTGCTCTATAAATATCACACTTAAATAGTTAAATAAATCCTATGGACCTTGCTCTCTTCCAACCTGATATCGCACCAAATGCCGGAACTCTTATGCGGCTGGGTGCCTGCATGGGCACTCCTGTCCATATAATCGAACCTTGCGGCTTTCCGTTCGGTGCGAAAGACATGCGCCGCGCGGTTATGGATTACGCAAATATCGCTGAGATCAAAAAGCATATTTCATGGGACAGTTTTAGAACGGCAACTGCCGGAAAAAGATGCATTTTACTGACCACAAAAACAACGACCATATACACTGACTTCCAATTTAGGGCAGATGATATCCTTTTGCTAGGGCGAGAGAGCTCAGGTGTTCCCGACGAGGTCCACCAAACAGTGGAAGGACGCATCACAATACCCATGCAAAGCGGGGCAAGGTCAATTAATGTAGCGATATCAGCGGGGATGGTCCTTGGAGAATCCTTGCGCCAAACAAATGGCTTCCCTTCACAACAAGGATAACGAAATGACCGAGCTGACTGAAACACGCAAAAAACAGGCTTCTGACTGGTTTCGTCAACTGCGCGATGACATTCGAAACCGTTTTGAAGCGCTTGAAGCAGAACTCACGGGAACACATAGTGATCTGCCCCCCGGAAAGTTTGAGGTAAAATCCTGGGATCGCCCCGGTGGGGGCGGCGGTGAAATGTCGGTCATGAAAGGCAGGGTTTTTGAAAAAGTAGGTGTGAATATCTCGATTGTTCATGGCGAATTCTCTGAAGAGTTCAGGAAAGCAATTCCGGGAACGGATCAATCTGGCAGCTTCTGGGCAAGTGGTATTTCGCTCGTTGCCCACATGAGATCTCCACTTGTTCCTGCAGTTCATATGAACACGCGACATATTGTCACAGCCGATAGCTGGTTTGGCGGTGGAGCGGATCTGACCCCCATGTTTCCCAACGATTCAGACACAGAAAAATTCCACCTTGCCCTGAAATCTGCCTGCGACCGACATGCGGCTGACTACTATCCACGCTTTAAAAAATGGTGTGACGAGTATTTCTACCTCCCCCACCGCGAAGAACCTCGCGGTGTTGGGGGTATCTTCTATGACCGGCTCAATACCGACTGGGATTCGGATTTCGCCTTCACACAGGATATCGGAAAGGCGTTCGCCGATGTTTACCCCCAACTCGTAAGAGAACATATGAACAAACCCTGGACCGAAGCGGAACGGGAACATCAACTCATCAAACGGGGCCGGTACGTTGAATTCAACCTTCTCCATGATCGGGGAACAACATTTGGCTTAAAGACCGGTGGCAATACAGAAGCAATTCTAATGTCACTCCCACCGGAAGTGAAATGGCCCTGATCTAAATTCTGAAAATTCAAAACGTGACACCGCTCACAAAACTAAATATTGGATTATGCTGCAATGCACATTAAGTGTCTTTTGACGCTAACGCGTTGCAGTATTTAAAGCGCTTAAATCTCTCTTACCCCTCCCCGTGTTGAGCACCCCCAATTTTCTCAACACACTGAAATTTAAGCATTTTTTTGAATATCTGCCGTCATCATCAAGATCCTATGTCTTGACGGTGACACCATGATAAAAAGGTCCCGCCCCCAATCGGGGCCTTTTTTTTGCCTTCCATAAACAACGTGATTTTGCTCACAGCCAAGCCCGGCAAAAAGGCATAAGTTCATCTTCGAAGTAAACGACCAAGGTCAAGCGAGGTTAGTCATGATACGGTTTAGATACAGTATGTTAAATTTAACAGTTTTACTGATTGAAACGCTTATTGAAAAGCGGGCCAGCTATATGATGATGAAGCCTTGCCATGGCTGTGACTGTACGGGAAATTAATATCGGATCCCTCCCGAGAATTTTCCAAAGAAAAGCCCCTTGCATGAACAAGGGGCTTTTTCTTTGTCCGGCAAATGAATGGATTTATAAAGTTCCGTAGAGGCGATCACCTGCGTCGCCAAGGCCTGGAACGATATACGCCTTCTCATTCAGCTTTTCATCAAGCCCGGCAACATAGACCTTCACCTTTGGATGTGCATCCAGCATCACTTGCACCCCTTCTGGGGCAGCAACCAAAGCCATGAAGCTGATATCTTCTTCTTTTACGCCATGTTTAAGTAAAATATCCACGCCCGCTGCAGCCGTATATCCAGTCGCCAACATCGGATCCACGGCGATATACAGCCGATCAGCAGCTGTTGGTAATTTCTTCAGATATTCAACGGGACGCTTTGTCTCCGGATCGCGGTACATCCCAATATGACCGACCCTTGCCGCTGGCATTAATTCCAGCAGACCATCAGCCATTCCAAGCCCTGCCCGCAAAATGGGAACAATCGCCGCTTTTTTGCCTTCCAAGACAGGAGCACTCATTTCACAAATAGGCGTTTCAATATCTTCCTGAACCATGGGCAGATTTCGTGTAATCTCGTATCCCATTAACAAGGCGATTTCCTTCAGCAACTGACGGAATGTCTTGGTGGATGTATGCTTCATCCGCATGTGACTGAGCTTATGGACAATCAGCGGATGATCCAGAATGTGTAAATTTGGAAAGCGTGGGTCTATCGCCATATCTTAAATCACCTGTTTTGAAAATTTTATCCAGAATATAGCCAGCACGGCAATCGCGGCAAGTCGTCATTAAGCTTTTACTGAAGAAAATGCTGGCGAAAGCCAACATAAGTCCATTAATCTGAAAGAAAAATAGATCGGGACGGATTGTAGAATGAAGCTGCTGGATTTAACAGGAACTGAAATTGAACGTGGACGTATTCATGGCGCAGAAATGTCTGACAGCATTCGCGCTAACGTGCAAACCTATCGGGATCGCTTTCGCATTGGCGGGGCCACATTAGATCAGATCAATGAACAGGCTAAAAACTGGTTAGTTCGTTTTGAACAGCATGATCCAAGCTACTTTGCCGAGATGAAAGGGATTTCAGAGGGCTCAAACATTCCGCTGGAAGACATAGGCCTGTTAAATGCCCGGTATGAGATCGCCTATTCCCTTTATACAACCGAAGCGGCCAAAGCGAACGATATACCCTCGCAAGATCCCGAAGGGTGCACTGCCTTTGGCATTCAACCCGAATACACGGCAAATGGTCATACCTTAATTGGACAGAATTGGGATTGGCTTGCCGGATTGCTTGGGAATGTTTGCCTGCTGCGTGTGAAATCCGATTATCATCCCAATTATATGGTTCTCACGCAGGCGGGTATTGTATCGGGTATGTTTGGCTTTAATGAACACGGCATTGGGCTCTGCGTAAATGGATTATCTGCGATCGGCGACGGAACAGAGCTTCATCACCGACCCTTTCATATCCGCGTCAAGGATATCATGCGCAGCAAACTGTTCAACGATGCGCTGAAAGTCATCTTTTCAACAGACCGGGTTTGCTCAACGAACTGGTTGCTCGCCCAAAAAGGGGGAGAGGTTCTGGATATTGAAACATCTGCCAAGGTCGCTCACACACTCTACCCCAAAGAGGGCCTGATCACCCATGGGAACCATTTCATCAATCAAGATGGCATTGATTCCGAATTTGAACGAATCGCACCTTGCAGTCTTTATCGGACGCCCCGCCTGGATCGCCTGATCCGAAGCAACAGCCAAAAATGGGATATCGAGCATTTAAAATCATGCCTGCAGGATCGGTTTGGACATCCCAAAGCCATCTGCCGCTATCCCAATCCTGATGATCCCAAAGCCGCCCAAACCTTAACCGTGACATCGGTCATTATGGATCTGGATACCCTGTCGATGGAAATTACGGACGGACCGCCCGACCAGAATAATTACGTCCGCTATGAATTAAAAAACTAGCTGATCTGTTTCGGCTACACCGCGACGTTTTTGGCTGAAGTTGCTCAGCTTGCAGATTTTGACGCTTTGACGGCAGCTTTCTTTGCAAGCTCACCTTCCAGCCACTGACGGTAGCCGTCAATTCCCAGTTTTTGGAGTTTTTTAGTATTGGCGAATCCACGGGTTCCGTTCATATGCTCCGTGACCAATACGGTCAAATCCACGACTTGCTCGCCTGATTTTGCCATGACATTTCCTCTCATTCCCAAAGTACAATTCAATTTTAGACGTTTCGGCCGAAGAAATACAACGTCCTGACAAAATTCCAACCTAAAAAACTATATAATTTTTCCTGAGGGTTTTATAGTCAGTTGCATAGCAACATGATGACTTGACCAAATAGTCAATTTTTGCGTTAGTTATCCTACTGGGGAAATTCTTTAAATCATTTGAAACTGGACAGGGAGATGTCAAGAATGTTCAAACAACTCAAACTGGCTGCAATTGCTGCAGCAGTAGTCGCAGCAACAGGTATTGCACAAGCTGACGACTTCAAACCAGCGATCATATTTGATATGGGTGGCAAGTTTGATAAGTCTTTCAATGAAGCAGGTTACAACGGTGCCGAAGCCTTTAAAAAGGAAACGGGCATCGATTATATGGAATTTGAGGTAACTCAAGTATCTCAGCGCGAACAAGCGACAAAACGGATGGCCAGAAAAGGCGCCGACATTGTTGTTGCAATGGGCTTTGCACAGGCATCTGCCGTTGAAAAAGCAGCAAAAGCGAACCCGGATACAAAGTTCACAATCATCGATATGGTTGTTGATCTGCCAAATGTTCAATCTGTCATCTTTAAAGAACATGAAGGTTCTTTCCTCGTAGGCATGGCCGCAGCTATGGCGTCTGAAACCGGCAAAGTCGGTTTTGTTGGCGGCATGGATATTCCGCTAATTCGCAAATTTGCACTCGGCTTTAAAGAAGGCGCGAAATATCAAAACCCAAATGCAGAAGTATTTGAAAACATGACCGGTACAACACCGGCAGCGTGGAACGATCCAACAAAAGGCGGCGAACTTGCCAAAAGCCAGTTTGATCGTGGCGCTGACGTTGTTTTTGCCGCAGCAGGTGGCACCGGTATTGGTGTTTATCAGGCCGCAAAAGACAGCGGTAAACTTGCCATCGGCGTGGATAGCAATCAAAACCATATCCAACCCGGCACAATGCTCACTTCAATGCTCAAGCGCGTTGACGTTGCCGTTGAAAATGCTTTCTCAAGTGCGAAAAACGGTACTTGGGAGCCCGGCATCAAGGTCCTTGGACTTGCCGAAGAAGGTGTTGGTTATGCTGTTGATGAATACAACAAAGACCTGCTGAACAAAGCAATGATCCTAAAACTGGAAGCCGCAAAAGCGGACATTATTTCCGGTAAAATCAAAGTGTCTGAATACAAGTAGACTGAACAGCGATTATGACGACAAATGCCCCGGCGCTTGAACTGCGCCGAGTCAATAAGTGGTTTGGCGCGGTCCATGCGAACAAGGATATTTCCTTATCGGTGGGCCGCGGCACTATCCACGGCATTATCGGCGAGAACGGTGCCGGTAAATCCACATTGATGAGTATTGTATATGGCTTCTATCAGGCCGATGAAGGCGAGATCTTTGTCAATGGGAACCCATGCCATATCGATAACCCCCAAGCTTCTATCAAAGCCGGGATTGGAATGGTTCATCAGCATTTTATGCTGGTGGATACATTTACCGTTCTGGAAAATATCATATTGGGCGTTGAAGGTGGCAACCGTCTCGCAGGCGGCATACGCAAAGCCCGCGAAGAGCTGCAAAGGCTGGAACGCGAATATACTTTGGAAGTTGACGTTGACGCACTAGTAGGTGATTTACCTGTTGGCATCCGTCAACGCGTTGAAATTTTAAAAGCCCTGTATCGCGGCGCCGAGATCCTTATTCTTGACGAGCCCACAGGCGTTTTAACCCCGCAGGAAGCAGATCATTTGTTCCGCATCCTCAACACCCTGCGCGATCAGGGTAAAACCGTTATTCTGATCACCCATAAACTCCGTGAAATTATGGCCATAACCGATACCGTTTCGGTTATGCGGCGCGGCGAAATGGTTGCCCATGTCCCAACACGTGACACAGATCGGGAGAAACTGGCCGAATTGATGGTCGGGCGCTCTGTTCTGCTGCGCGTTGAAAAAGAAGAGGCCAAACCGGGCGCAGAATTAATGACCATCGAAGATCTCAATTTCATCGATGCTGATGGGGTTTCAAGACTCAAGAACATCGGCATCACACTCAAAGCCGGCGAAATTCTTGGCATTGCAGGGGTCTCGGGAAATGGCCAATCTGAACTTCTGGAAGTTCTGGGCGGTGTTATCCCTCCCACTTCTGGAAGCATCAAATACAAAGGCGAAGAGTTGGTGGGTAGCTCCAAGTTCAATGCCCGCAATCTGAGAAAAATTGGCCTTGGTCACGTCCCAGAGGATCGCCACAAAGCCGGACTGATCCTCAGCTTTAGCGCAAACGAAAATACGGCGCTTGGTTATCACGATCTGCCGATGTTCAATAAAGGCACGACGCTTGATCGCGCGCAGATGCTCTCCACCTGCGAAGCTTATATCGAAAAGTTTGACGTAAGACCTCCGGACGCCACTCTAAAAGCTTCGGGCTTTTCTGGTGGAAACCAGCAAAAACTGGTCCTTGCCCGCGAAATGGAACAGGATCCTGATGTGCTACTGGTTGGACAACCCACGCGCGGTGTTGATATTGGCGCAATTGAATTTATTCACAAACAGCTCATTCACATGCGCGATCAAGGGAAAGCCATTTTGGTTGTATCTGTTGAAATCGACGAGGTGATGTCGCTTGCGGACCGAATTGCCGTCATGTTTGATGGTAAAATTGTTGGGGAACTCGCAGCCAAAGATGCCACCGAACAAAAACTCGGCCTGATGATGGCGGGTATTTCCGATCAGGAACAAGCCGCCCCCATCCCAGACAATGAGGCTCTCGTCTAATGTCAGAAACCAAATCAAAATTCGGGGCCCCCTCAAAAGTACCGGCCTGGGTCAATCTCGGGCTTATTCCCTTGATCAATCTGCTGGCTGCCTTTCTTATCTCAGGGATTGTCATTTTAATCGTTGGTGACAACCCCCTCAAAGCACTTGAAGTTTTGATCTATGGTGCTTTCGGCTATCCCGAAGCCATTGGATATACGCTTTATTATACCACCAATTTTATTTTTACAGGTTTGGCTGTGGCCATCGCCTTTCATTGCGGCCTGTTTAACATTGGCGCGGAAGGACAAGCCTTCATTGGGGGTCTGGGTGTTGGCATCGCTGCCCTTTATTTCGATTTTCTACCCATGTGGGCCGTCATTCCCTTAGCCGTGATGAGCGGAGCCATTTTTGGCGCAGGCTGGGCATATGTTCCGGCCTATCTGCAAGCAAAGCGCGGTAGTCATATCGTTATTACGACAATCATGTTCAATTTTATCGCTTTCTCGGTGATGAATTATCTATTGGTTGAAGTGATGATCAACCCCGATGCTGGCGGCTCGCCTGAAACCCGCGAATTTGCAGAACACATCTGGCTCGCCCACGCCCCGGACTTTACCGGGATGGCGGATAGCCCCTTAAATTTCAGCTTTATTTTTGCCCTGCTGTTAAGTGGCGCCTTTTACTATTTTCTGTGGCACACCCGCTGGGGATATGAAATACGCGTTGTTGGCCAGAATGAAACAGCTGCTAAATATGCCGGAATTTCCCCCTCTAAAAACATCATTCTCGCGATGGTCATTTCCGGTGGTCTGGCCGGTTTTGTCGCCGTCAACGAATTGCTGGGTGTCCATCATCGTGTGTTGATGGATTTTACAGGCGGCTATGGTTTTGTCGGGATCGCCGTTGCCCTGATGGGGCGAAATCATCCTGTTGGTATTTTCATGGCAGCCCTTTTATTTGGTGCCATTTATCAAGGCGGAACTGAACTCTCCTTTGAAATGACCAGCATCAACAAGGAAATGGTGATCGTGATTCAGGGTTTGATTATCCTGTTCTCCGGTGCGCTTGAAAATATGTTCCGGCCCAAAATTGAGAACCTGTTCAAAAAACGACAGTCACTGTCTCAGACGGAGGCGTAACTCATGGAGATTTTTGAACTCACCATTCTCATGCTTGATGCCACTTTTCGTGTGGCGACACCACTGATCCTCGCAGCATTAGCAGGCATGTACTCTGAACGGGCTGGTATTGTTGACATCGGGCTCGAAGGCAAAATGCTCGGCGCCGCTTTTGCCGCCGCTGCCGTGGCAACTGTTACCGGATCGGCATGGCTTGGCCTTCTGGCAGGCATTGCGGCGTCCCTCGCCCTGTCATCCTTGCATGCCTATGCCTGCGTTACCCATAAAGGTAATCAGGTTGTCTCGGGTATGGCGATCAATATCGTGGTTGCAGGCCTAACGCCGACCTTGGGCTTTGCGTGGTTTAAACTGGGCGGGCGAACCCCAGCCCTTACAGGCGATGAACGTTTTAGCGGCATAACGCTCCCCTTCGCGGATGCGCTGAGCAATGTCCCGATCTTTGGCTACATTTATGCAGAACTCATTTCGGGCCACAATATAATTGTTTACATGGCAGCGGCAGCGGTTCCCATCTTCGCCTATATTCTGTATCGCACTCGCTTTGGCTTGCGGGTCCGTGCGGTCGGTGAAAATCCACATGCCGTGGATACGGCGGGCATTTCTGTTGAAATCATGCGTTACAAGGCACTCGCGGTTACAGGTTTTCTCTGTGGTATTGCAGGCTCGTATTTATCAACCGCCCATGGCGCTGGTTTCATTCGTGATATGACAGCCGGAAAAGGCTATCTTGCCCTCGCAGCGTTGATATTTGGCAAATGGAAACCGGTTCCCACCATGTTTGCCTGCCTGCTCTTTGCCTTTACCGATGCAGTGCAGGTCCGTTTGCAAGGGGTTGATTTGCCAATCATTGGCGTGATCCCTGTTCAGTTTATTCAGGCACTGCCCTATATTCTAACCGTGCTCCTTCTGGCCGGATTTGTCGGAAAGGCCAATCCACCAAAAGCAATTGGTGAACCCTACATCAAGGAAAAATAATGGCTTTAGATCCCCATGTAGCCGCAAAATTCGTCGAAGATCAGGCGCCCGGTTTCAAGCCGCGCGTTGGTATAGTGCTGGGCTCCGGTCTTGGCAGTTTGGCCGACAAAATTGAACCCGTCGCGACAATTGCCTTTGCCGATATCCCTGATTTTCCGCAATCCAGTGTGGAAGGACATCAGGGAAAGCTGATCCTTGGCCGCCTTGGCGGTATGCCCATTATTTGTATGCAAGGACGTATCCATCTGTATGAAGGTGTCGACCCTCAAGATCTAGCAGTTCCCGTCCGCGTCATGAAATTACTTGGCGCAGACATCCTTTTGGTGACCAATGCTGCAGGAAGTTTCCACGAAGAGGTGGGACCCGGTAAACTGATGCTGATTTCCGATCACATTAATTTCACAAGCCGCAATCCACTGGTCGGCGAAAATGATGATCGCTTTGGTCCGCGTTTCTTCTCTATGGAAGATGCTTATGATCCAACTTTACGTGCTCATTTCAAGGCAATTGCCAAAGAAATGAAGCTTGATCTGAGCGAAGGGGTTTACCTTCATTATCTGGGTCCTAACTTTGAAACACCGGCAGAAATTAAAGCCTTTAAAATTTTGGGTGCAGATGCTGTCGGCATGTCAACAACACCTGAAGTTTTGGTGGCCCGTCACTGCGGTATGCGTGTTGCCGCCATTTCGAACATCACAAACCTCGTGGCCGGGATGAGCAAAACCACACTAAGCCATGAACAAACACTGGAATGCGCCAAACTGGCAGCCGGAGATCTTGAAACGCTCGTGATCATATTTCTGGAAACATTGAAGCGGGAACTCTTGAAGGCACATTTACGGGAGGATGAGAATGGCGACGATCAGTAAACTGACCCCCAGCAATCACACTCACGCCCGCAACCCGGGCCTCGCCTTTAATCTGGATGCCATCGAAGATGTCCACGTTAATTTAAGTGCAGTTGAGCGCCGCGCATCGACCCTTGGCGGACGGCGAACTGTCAAAAAAGCCTACCAGGCTGCTTGGCTGCTCAAAGCAATATCCTGTATTGACCTGACCACCCTTAGCGGAGATGACACCCCGGGCCGCGTCAAACGCCTGTGCGCCAAAGCCCGCCAACCTGTTCGCCCCGACCTTCTGGAAGCGCTTGGCATGTCAGAGCGAAACCTGACAACCGGCGCAGTTTGTGTTTATCACACAATGGTTGAAACCGCTGTCAGCGCGTTAGAGGGCACCAATATTCCAGTGGCCGCTGTCTCAACAGGCTTTCCGGCTGGCCTCAGCCCGTTTGAACTTCGCGTGAAAGAGATCGAAGCCTCCGTCGCTGCAGGCGCCCAAGAGATCGATATCGTCATCACACGCGGGCATGTCCTCACCGGAAACTGGCAAGCGTTATATGACGAAATAAAAGCCTTTCGTGCGGCCTGTAAAGATGCTCATTTGAAAGCAATTCTTGGAACTGGCGAGCTTGTCACTCTTCGAAATGTGGCCAAAACCAGCATGATTGCGATGATGGCGGGTGCAGATTTCATTAAAACATCCACTGGCAAGGAAAGTGTGAACGCAACCCTCCCTGTCAGTCTGGTTATGGTCCGGGCGATCCGTGCCTATGAAGAAATGACCGGATATAAAATCGGCTATAAACCAGCAGGCGGCATTAGCACGGCGAAAGATATTCTCAACTACCAGATCCTGATGAAAGAAGAGTTGGGTATCGACTGGCTTCAACCGGATTTATTCCGCGTCGGTGCGTCCAGTCTGTTGGGCGACATTGAACGCCAGCTTGAACATTTCGTCACCGGCCGCTATTCCGCCGATTTCCGTCATCCTTTGGCATAAAGATCAGATCATGAATATTTCAGAAATTTTCGACACCATGGATTACGGCCCAGCCCCCGAAAGTAAAGCAGAAGCTTTGAACTGGATTGCCCAACATAACGGCCAATTTAATCATTTCATCAACGGCAAGTGGATGGCGGGAAGCAAGGCGCAAACCTTCAATACCGTCAACCCGGCGAATGGGGAGATACTGGCAAAAATCTCCGCCGGTAGCGATGAAGATGTAGACACTGCGGTCAAAGCGGCCCGCAAAGCGCAAAAAAGCTGGGCTGCGCTCAGTGGACATCAACGGGCACGCCATCTCTACAGCTTGGCCCGTGCCGTCCAGCGCAACGCCAGATTACTGGCTGTCCTGGAATGTCTTGATAACGGGAAATCCGTTCGTGAAACCCGGGATATCGATATTCCACTCGTTGCCCGGCATTTTTATCATCACGCGGGATGGGCGCAGTTACAATCTTCGGAATTTTCAGGGTTTGAGCCAATGGGCGTCATTGGACAAATCGTTCCCTGGAATTTCCCCCTGTTAATGCTCGCCTGGAAAATCGCGCCAGCGATCGCGGCAGGCAACACCGTTATTTTAAAACCCGCCGAATTTACGTCTCTCTCGGCGCTCTGTTTTGCGGAAATATGCAAAGAGGCCGGCCTGCCAGCCGGGGTAATCAATATCGTCACGGGAGATGGCAACACGGGGGAAATGATCGTCAATCATCCCGACATCAATAAAATCGCTTTTACAGGCTCCACTGGGGTTGGCCGGAAAATCCGCGAAGCAACCGCAGGATCTGGAAAACATTTAACGCTGGAGCTTGGCGGAAAATCCCCCTTCATCGTATTTGAAGACGCCGATCTGGATAGTGCCGTTGAGGGAGTTGTCGATGCCATATGGTTCAATCAGGGGCAGGTTTGCTGCGCCGGATCGCGCTTACTCCTCCAAGAAGGCATTCAGGAAAAATTCGTTGAGAAACTAAAAGCCCGCATGGAGAAGCTGCGCGTTGGCGATCCGCTGGATAAATGTATCGATATGGGCGCAATAATCGCGCCGGTCCAGCTACAGCGGATCGAAACCTTGATCCAAAAAGGGTGTGACGAAGGCGCAAGCTTGTGGCAGCCCAGCTGGGCAGTGCCAACAGAAGGCAGTTTCTACCCCCCGACCCTTTTTACCGATGTTGAACCCGCGCACACCATTGCCCAGGAAGAAATTTTTGGCCCCGTTGTTGTCACCATGACATTCCGCACACCCGTCGAAGCGGTCCAGCTTGCCAATAATAGCCGCTACGGCCTCGCCGCCTCCATCTGGAGCGAGAATATTAACCTCGCGCATGATGTTGCCCCAAAAATTGACTGCGGAGTTGTCTGGATTAACACCACCAATCAGTTTGATGCTGCGTGTGGTTTTGGTGGCAACCGCGAGTCTGGTTATGGACGTGAAGGCGGTCATGAAGGCATGTTCGAAGTCCTGCAGCCTACGTTTATTTCGAAACTCAAGACATACAAAAAGCTTCCCGCAGCAACGGGAAAAGAGGCGGCCTCCCCGCTTGCCAGCAGCAACATTGACCGCACCCACAAGCTTTATATTGGCGGGAAACAGGCGCGCCCAGACAGCGGCTATAGCCTGCCTGTTCTGAACGCTAAGGGAGCAAAGATTGCTGAAATTGGTCATGGCAATCGGAAAGACATTCGAAATGCGGTCGAAGCTGCCCGTAAAAACACCGCATGGACATCCAATTCAGCCCATGGCCGGGCTCAGGTCCTGTATTACATCGCCGAAAATCTGGACGCGCGCCGGGATGAATTTATCCACCGGTTAATCGACACCACCGGCGTTTCCAAAAAACTGGCCACTGACGAAGTCGATTTATCCGTTCAACGCCTCTTTAGCTATGGCGCATGGGCCGATAAATTTGAAAGCAGTGTTCATAATCCGCCAATGCGCGGTGTGACGCTAGCCATGAAAGAAAGCCTGGGTACAATTGGCATTTTATGCCCGGATGAAAACCCGCTTTTGTCCATGATTTCACTGGCAGCCCCAGCACTGTCCATGGGCAATCGGATTGTACTGGTTCCCTCTCAATTGCATCCGTTGTCGGCAACCGATTTCTATCAGGTGCTGGAAACTTCAGATATTCCAGCAGGTGCTTTTAATATTGTCACCGGCAAGCGCGATGAACTTGCCAAAACCCTTGCCGAACATGATGATGTTAAATCCGTCTGGTATTTTGGCCCAGAGGCTGGCAGCGCACTTGTGGAAAAGGCCTCTAGTGGCAATATGAAACGCACATGGACAAATCATGGGTTAATGCGCAACTGGTTTGACGCCGAGCAGGGCGAAGGACGGGAATATCTGCGTCAGGCAACACAGATTAAAAACATCTGGATCCCTTACGGAGAATAGCCCATGACAGAGCTCTTTTTCCCGCAAGAAATCATCCGCAAAAAAAGAGATGGTCAACCCCTGACCGAAGCTGAAATCAACTTCATGGTCGCCGGCATCACAGACGGCAGCGTCAGTGAAGGGCAAATCGCCGCTTTTGCCATGGCGGTCTTTTTTCGCGATATGCCCATGCGAGAGCGAGTCTGGCTAACCAAGGCCATGGTCCGATCCGGCGATGTGATGGATTGGTCCAAGGCAAACCTGGACAAACCCGTTGTCGATAAACATTCAACTGGGGGCGTTGGCGATAAAGTCAGCTTAATGCTGGCCCCAATTGTTGCGGCATGCGGCGGCGCTGTTCCAATGATTTCAGGTCGGGGGCTCGGGCATACTGGGGGCACTCTTGATAAACTCGATAGTGTGCCGGGTTACAACACCGCTCCTGATGCAGCCTTGCTCACAAAAGTTGTTCAAACCGTTGGCTGCGCCGTTATTGGTCAAACCTCAGATCTCGCCCCCGCAGACCGCCGGTTTTATGCAACCCGCGACGTAACCGCGACCGTTGAAAGCATTGCCCTGATTACCGCATCAATACTATCCAAGAAGCTGGCAGCGGGATTGGATGCCCTTGTGATGGACGTAAAATATGGCTCCGGCGCGTTTAAAGAGGATTATGCCGACGCCGAAGATCTTGCCAAAAGTATTGTATCCGTTGCAAATGGCGCCGGAATGCCGACAACGGCCTTGCTCACGGATATGAACGAGGTGCTAGGCCATACTGCTGGCAACGCGATTGAAGTTCGGGAAACCATCGACTTTTTAATGGGAAAATCACAAGACCCAAGACTTCTTGAAGTGGTCACCGCTTTATGCGCCGAAATGCTCATCATTTCCGGGATTGCCGATGAAATAACGGCACCAATGGCCGTTAGGGGTGCGCTCAATAGCGGAACCGCAGCAGAACGTTTTGCCCAAATGATCGCAGCCCTGGGCGGGCCAACAGACTTGATGTCTAACCCGGATAAACATTTACCACTAGGCACGGTTCACCGGGACGTCATCGCGCCGCGCCGCGGCTACATCGGGGCCATCGACACCCGGGAAATGGGCGTCGCGGTCATGGATCTGGGCGGTGGGCGTCATAAAGCCAGCGATCCCATTGATTACGGTGTGGGTCTTACCAATATCAAAGGGATTGGCGCGAAACTGGGTCCGCGAAATCCAGTTGCCCGAATTATTGCCCGCGATGAAAAGGCAGCTGATATGGCGGAAAGACGCATTTTATCTGCCCTCACCATCGTAGAAGAAGCGCCTGCCCCGCGTGTCGTTATTCGCCGGAAACTGACTTTGGAGGATATATGAGCCGCGCTTTTTTAATCGTATTGGACAGTTTCGGACTGGGAGCTGCCAAAGACGCTGCGGCCTTTGGCGATCAAGAGGCTGATACCTTTGGCCATATCATTGAAGCGGCTGCAACCGGCAATGCAGATAATGCAGCTCGGAAAGGCCCTCTTAGGCTACCCAATTTGGAAAAATTGGGATTGTTTGCAGCCCATCAGCAAAACACCACAGGCGCCGTAGATGAAAATGAATATACGGGTCTATATGGATATGCTCAGGAACTCAGTAAGGGCAAAGATACCCCATCGGGCCACTGGGAAATGGCAGGCTATCCTGTCATGTTTGATTGGGGTTACTTTCCCAGAGAAATTCCCTGCTTTCCAAAAGACCTGACGGATAAACTGATCCAAAAATGTGATCTACCGGGCATCCTTGGGAATTGCCATGCGTCGGGCACCGAAATTATTGCCCGCCTGGGTGACGAGCATGTGGCAAGCGGAAAACCGATTTTCTACACCTCCGCCGACAGTGTCATGCAAATCGCAGCGCATGAGGAAAGTTTTGGGCTTGAACGCCTGTATGCTCTTTGTGATGAAGCGCGCCTCCTCGTCGATGATTTGGACATCGGACGCGTAATTGCCCGCCCTTTCACCGGGGCTGATGGCCATTATGAACGAACCGCAAACCGAAAAGATCTTGCCATCCCCCCGGCAGAGGCGACCTTACTCACCAAACTGACAGAAGCCGGACGTCAGGTTATTTCGGTCGGTAAAATAGGCGATATTTTCGCCCATCAGGGGACAGGGCAAATTATCAAAGCTGCTGGTAATATGGCGTTGGTTGACGCAACGCTGAAAGCAATGGACACCGCCGCAGATGGCAGTTTGATATTCACGAACCTGGTCGATTTTGACCAATCCTTTGGTCATCGCCGGGATGTCGCTGGCTACGCGCAGGCACTGGAAGAATTTGATGAACGCCTGCCTGAAATTCTGGCAAAAATGAACGACGATGACCTGCTGATCTTAAGTGCGGATCATGGCTGCGATCCGACTTGGCCCGGAACAGACCACACCCGCGAAGTTGTCCCGGTTATCGGATACTCCGCCAGTATTGCGGGGCGAAACATTGGTGAACGTCAAAGCTTTGCCGATATCGGACAATCAATTGCAAGTTTCCTCAACATCGAGCCGCTCAAACACGGCATTAGCTTTCTGGAATAAACATGGTCAAAAAAGCCGAGCTTCATGTACATCTTGAAGGAACCGCGACACCTGCACTTGTGCGTGACCTCGCCAGCCGCAATGGTGCCCAACTGGATCCATCCACGTTCGCCTCAGACGGTGAATTTCAATGGTCTGATTTTTGGGACTTCCTGAACTGCTATGATAAGGCCGCTGCAGCCATAAAATCCATCGATGACTATCGGGCAGTTACCTATGACTATTTGAAACGCTGCGCCGCCGAAGATGTTATTTATGTCGAAACCTTCTCGTCTCCGGATCATGCAGCCGCAGCGGGCATGAGCTATAATGATCATCTTGAAGGCATAGCCGCCGGTATTGATGATGCCCGCCGGGACTTTGCCATCGAATGCCGGATCATTGTCACATGCGTTCGGCACCTGGGCCCGGAAAAAGCGCTTGCCGTTGCGGAGAGTGTTATTCGCAATCCGCATCCGTATGTCGTTGGTTTCGGTATGGGCGGGGATGAAGCCATGCACCACCCCGCTGATTTTGCCCCCGCATTTGATCTAGTTCACGGCAGCGGCCTTCCCACCACAAATCATGCGGGCGAGTTTGGCGGACCGGAGAGCGTCCGCGCCACATTGGATCATTTACCAGTTAGCCGCATTGGCCATGGGGTTCGGTCCATAGAAGATCCCGCCCTTGTATCTGAAATCGCTGATCGTAAGATCACGCTCGAGCTTTGCCCCGGCAGTAATATCGCAACCGGCCTTTATAAAAATTACCAATCACATCCAATTAACCGGTTAATTGATGCGGGATGTTTGGTTACAATTAGCTCTGATGATCCGCCGTTTTTTGCCACGTCCGTTGGTAAAGAGTATGAGCGAACTGCAAAGGCCTTTAACTGGTCCGAAGACAAGCTTATCCATATCACGCGAAACGCAATCAACGCAGCCTTCTGCGACCTCCCCCTAAAGGAAAAGCTACTGAGCGCGCTGTAAGTCGGATTTAGTTTTGTTTGGCAGGTTCGTTGGTGATTTCAATTTTGGCTGCGTTAAATTTCTTAAGAACTTCTTCGGTAATATCGATAGAGTCTTTGAAGAAAATAACATTCGCTTTATCAAAGCCGATATTCATGCCTTTGGCTGATGCCACATCCACCGAGATTTTCACGATCAGTGTTTTCAGCTGCCCCCGCAAATTTTGCAACGTCTCGTTCAGCTTGGAATTTGTAACCTGCATTTCCCGTTGCAACCCACGCTGTTCCTGCTGCAAAGCGGCAACTTTCTGCTGAAACACCTCTGGGGCTAAAATGGCTTGCTGACGTTTCAGCTCATCCGCCTTGTCTTTAAGTGTGCCGTTTCTCAGCTCAACCTGACTGCGAACATCTTCAATCTGGGTCTTCATTTTCGCCTCGGCCTCTTTCCAGGCATTAGACGAAACAAGAACTTTATTGATGTCCACGATAGCCGCTGTTGCCACAGGAATTTGCTCCTGTGCCTGGGCGACTGAAACTAAATTAGTCATCACCGACGCAGACAAAATCAGTCCAATTGAAAAGGTTAATCCGATCAGTCGGTTGGGGATAGTAATCACACAAAGCTCCAGAAGTTAGGTTTCAACTGATATAGTTATAGTTACACAAGACACAATACCAAATACGACCCTCAAGTCGCAACCGATACATAGGCATCACTGCATAAACTAATTCTGCGACCCTGTCCAATGACGGACAAAAGTTGAAACATCATGCTCTGGAAGTGGCGGCATACCGTTTGCCGTTCCAAGGTATAGGAACCCAACAATTTCATCCTCACCAACCGCGCCCAGTTTCTCGCGGACGTATGGATCAAAGCAGGGAGCGCCTGTCCGCCAAATTCCGGCCAGATCAAGTGCGTGAGCTGCAATCATTATATTCTGGGCGGCGGCGCCGGCCGAAATTTTCTGTTCGATAATTGGAATTTTTGGATGATCCGTAACCTTTGCAATTACAGCAATGATCATCGGCGCGCGTAAAGGTTTACTTCGGGTCTTTTCAATGGCAATTTCTGATGCCTCTGGATCTTTGGCAAGCATTGCTTCAACCAGAATATCGGCCAGTCTTTCTCTGCCCTCTCCTTCAAACACAATAAATTGCCAAGGCCTCAGAGCACCGTGATCCGGTGCGCGCACCGCCGCCTGAAAGATAATGTCCAATTGGGCTTTATTGGGTCCCGGCTCTGTTAATTTTGGTGTTGATTTGCGGCTCAGCAACGCTTCGACTGCATCCATTTATATTCTTCCTTATGCGTCAGCCACAATTAGAACTAGCTAACTTAAAAACCATTACTAAAAACGAGAAAATAAGGGACTCATTGCTTGAGATCAATTTAAAACCGCCCATAATGTACTAAAAGCACAATATGAACAGAATGGAGAGGTGAGGAAATGTCAATTAAATCAATTCTATTACATTTAACGGGTATTGAGACAGTCGATAACTGCATGGAAGTTGCCCTTGGACTTGCAACTGACCACGGAGCCCATATAACAGCTGTTTATTCCATCCTTCCGGTAACGCCGCCAACATCCTTCATGGGATATATTCCGCCCGAGTTTATTGAGCGGACCAGGACCCAGGAAAATGAAAACGCCGATGCTGCGATTAAGAAGATAGAAGAAGCCGCTGCCAAAGTTGGTGTTCCACTTGTTGCCAAGAAAGAAGATGGATATGCGCTTGATATTCTGAACGATCATGCACTTTCTGCTGATCTTGTTGTTCTGGGTCAGATTGATCCTGATGATGAACGTGCTTCGCAGTACCAGTATCTAGCTGATGAGTTCGTGGTAACGTCACCACAACCTGTCTTGATTGTCCCCTATGCTGGAAAGTATCAGCAGTTTGGCGGTCACATTCTGGTTGGCTGGAACAACACTCGGGAAGCAACCCGTGCAGTTCATTACGCGATGCCATTCCTTAAAAAGGCCGAACAGGTCACCCTGCTCAGTGTCAATCCGGCATCGGATCAAACCAATGCGAACACTGCAATGCTGGAGCATCTCAAGCGCCACGGCGTCAATGCCAAGCTCAAAGTTGGTCATTGGAAAGACGTGGGCGTTGGAAATGCCATCCTTGACTCACTTGTTGATATGAACGCCGACATGCTGGTCATGGGTGCCTACGGTCATAGCCGCATCCGCGAAATGATCCTGGGCGGCGCAACACAGGAAATTCTAGAGCATATGACGGCCCCCGTCTTGTTCGCCCACTAACAGGGACTTAGGTCTCGGTTGCAGAAGAGGGTATCCGCCAACCTCCACTCCATCCATCACCTTGGCAGGATATCCTCTTTTCGCACATCTTTAAAATGCCCTTCTTCCAATGATCCAAGGCCCAGATCTCCGATCTGTTTTCGGATCAGGCGCAATGTCGGAAAACCGATGGATGCCGTCATGCGCCGAACTTGGCGATTTTTCCCCTCAGTCAGCGTTAGCTCTATCCAGCAGGTTGGGATTTCCTTTCGCTCCCGTATAGGTGGGTTTCGAGGCTCAACAATCGGTTGAGGCGACAAAAGCTGAGCCCGGCAGGGTTTCGTTTGATATCCCTTAATCTGCACACCTGCGCTCAACTTCTTTAAATCTTTCGCTGTCGGAATTCCTTCCACTTGAACCCAATAGGTTCGGGGATGGGCAAATTTTGGATCCAGCAACTGCTTGATAAACCGGCCATCATTGCTCAAAATTAGCAAACCTTCACTGTCCCGATCCAGACGGCCCGCAGCATAAACTTCTTTTGGCAAATTATACCCCGACAACGCAGGGTGTCCCCCTTCACTGGTGAATTGGCTGAGCACACCGTAAGGTTTGTTAAATGCGATATATTTGTGCTGTTTCACTGTATATTTATTCCAACCTTTGAGGCTATTGCGAATAGGACACAACCTGAATTTTTCTGCATCAATCACTCACAAAAGAAACGATTTTGTTACTATTCATACATTAGGTTAAAATCCGCCGACCAAATTAAGTCGCGAATTTAATATTTTTGGAGCATAAAGGCCAGATGAACCCCGTATTACCCTGCAAAATCCTGTTTATAGGAAAAAAAGAAGGTGATGCTCAGCAGTTATCCTGGCTCATTTCAAATATAACAAAGCCCCCGATGGAACTCATGCATGTTCCTGACGCGCAGGCGATCCTAAATCAGCGAACGACAGCTGATGCCAACATTATTCTTCTGGATGCTGACAGCACCGGGGACCAGAATTTTGAAACGCTCAAAGCGCTTAGAGCAACCTTTCCAACCTTACCGGTCATCCTTCTAACAGACGATGAAGACAACATAGGCCAGTTTGCAATTCGAAACGGCGCACAAGATTACCTCTTGCGGGTACAACTGACTGCGACCGGGTTCGCGCGAAGCCTGACAAGTGCGATCGAACGTCAACGTGGTCAGCATTCCAGCCCAGAAACAGCCCCTTTACTTGAATCTGCCACTGCCGTTTTAAACCGCCTTCCTATGGGCGTTATTCTGGTCACGGCTTCATCTCAGGTTCTATTCTTTAATGGGAAGGCCAAACTCTTCCTTGACCGCAAGGATGGACTCATCCTGGATAGCAATCGATATTGCCGCGCAAAAAATCCAACTGAAAATAAACAACTCAGCGATCTACTCAACAATGCGCTCTCCCCGCCAAGCAGTGACAAGAAAGAAGGCGACTTTGCCATGTCTGTCTCGCGGGAACTTAACGACGTACCGCTGACGGTGATGGTCGCGCCGATTGGCACCGGAGTTGCCGGTAAGGGGGCCGTACTCTTTGTCTCTGATCCGGCCGAGCCTGTTGAACTTTCGATTGATGCGATTTGCCGCCTATACGCCCTCACACCGGCAGAAGGACGCCTGGCACTTGGCCTCACGAACGGAAGCAAACTTGACGACCTCGCCGAAGAATGGGGCGTGAGCATGCACACCGTTCGCTCTCAGCTTAGACAAATTTTCCGCAAAACCGATACCAGTCGTCAAAGCGAGCTGGTCAAACTTATCCTCACTGGTCCAGCAGCCTTAAAAGCAACTCCCCTGCTCTAAAAAATCAAGGAAGCTGCTTTCAGATTAGTCCTCTTTCGGAGGGTCTGAGAAATGCGCCCATTTTTCCCGTCCGCCCCGATTATCCAGATAATTGATCAAAGCGCTGACAGGTTTGCGGTCATAGCGGGTATCCGCATCTTCCATTAAGAAGGCGACCGCCTTATTCATATCCAGTGCACGTCTATAAGCGCGCGGGCTAATCATACCAACAAAAGCATTCGCGACTGTAATAATACGTGCAGCCTCGTTAATGGCTGTTCCGGTCAATCCCCGCGGCTGACCGCTACCATCCCAATGTTCTTGGAGTTGCCTCAAGGTCTCGGCGACAGGAAGATTAAATTTAACTTCTTCAAGCAAATCCGCACTGGCAAACAAGCTGTCCTGAATGATCTGTTTTTCCTCATCACTCAAGTTCCCTGCCTTCGTCAAAATCTCAGGCGGCACCAGAATTTTACCCAAATTCATCAAATTGCCCGTAATATCAACGGTTCTCACAACACGTTCACTTGCGCCCAGCTCTTTCGCAATTTCAACGCCAACCTCAGCAACCCTATGGGACTGGTTTGCCGAGAAGGGATCCCTGCGATCCAAAAACGCGACCAAGGTAGAGACCAGATTACGAAGAACCGTCTCCCGCTGTTCACGCTCCGTGACAACATCTGTGATATCCTGAAAAACAGCAAGAAGCTCGCTGCCCTCTTCAGCCCCTTTGCGAAGTGGAATAATATCAGACTTCCAAATTCGATCCTCGCCGCCCTGCTGAACAGAAATAAGCTCTCTCTGCACCGCTTTTTCATCGCGAGCTAGATTGAACATCTGGGATAAACTCTTGGACAGGGCCTTATCAAACACCTTGGATATTCTGCGGCCGATAATTTCGTTCTGATCCATTTCTGCACTATCAGCGGCGACCCGGTTGGCAAAGGTAAATTTATTTTCCTTATCAAAAACCGCAATGCCCGTCGGCTGGCGATCCGTAACGATTTTCAAAAACTCTGTTCGTTCATGAAGATCATCTGCCGTTTTTTTGTACTTCGCTGCCAATTCCGCAGCCCGGATAGAAGTGCCGTGACGCCAAACAGCAATCACGGTTCCTGTCACACCCAGAATAAGTAACAAAAAGACGCCAAGCATTGTGTTGAGACGCCCTTGCGATTCCGCCAGCGCCTCAACGGTTGTGATGCTTCTCACCAGAAACCAGGGTGCACCAGAGACAGCCCGTCCGGTGACCAGCACCTCATCGCCTAGATAATTAAGCTTACGGCCAAACAGTCCCGGATTTTCGATGACAAAAGAACCAGCCCGATCATCATCTGCACTTAGCTTACGCTTGAGCGGTGGGGTTCCATCTGCAAGTGGGGAGATATAATCTGTCAAACTTCCGCTTTTGCGAACAAGGTAGGTCTCGCTCGTCTGATGCGTATCGCCGGGCTGTAACAACCGCGGGAACAGAGATTTACGAACGGTTCTCAGGCCAACGATATAACCTGTGATCTCGTCTGTGTTTCCATCCTGTTGAATTGCATAAACGGGGTGAACAAATCCCATAATTGGTTCACCATCAAGGCTTTCATACATATCAATTATGGCGGATACCCCGTTTGAAGCTTCGGCAAGCCCAGCGCGAATTGCCGGGTTCATTGGTGGCATGTTCCCGCTAGAGACCAGCAATCGACCGGACGAATCCGTCAAACCAATTCCCGCCCGTCCTGGCCGCGCAACATTTGCCCGAACTTCTGGCTCCTGCGGTTCCCAAAATCCGCTCAGAACTGCATGATTATTCAAAAGATTGATTAAATATCCCGCTTCAGGCACTTCGGTAATGCTGCCGTTGCCCTCTCCAGCGTCCAGAACCAACTGTGTTAGATAGATCTGCAAGCTCTCGTTTTGAGCTAACGTTACGATCGCTTCTTTTTGCTTACTCAGCCATTCTTCCACACTAGAAAGTCGGCTATCGGCCACAATACCCAGTCGGACTTCCCAATTCTGGACATCCCGTGCACGCTGCTGTTCAACAAAACTAATCGTGCCCCATACACCCGCGACAACGACGGCTACGAGCAGAAAAGCTGCAAACCAGATAAATTTATACGTTTTGCGGGACGTCCCAAGCTCTTCTTCTAAATCCGACATGCCTGCTTCCTGTTTTAAGTTATCCATAGACCATGAAGCCAAAAAATTTATTTATTGTAACTATTTAGCTTTTATCTCACAATAAATTCATAACCTGTTGAAAAGTAGTTTAGCACTGATTAACTCAAATGCGGATAAACTAGCTTTGCTTTTGAGTGGAAAATTTGCAACCCAAATAGTGACCAAAAATTGATGATAAATAGACTACTGTGTAATCGAAAACTCATAAAGGCATCCGTTATTGCCTGTGGATTACTTGTAGCTCCGCAAATTCCAAATGCTCAGGCGGTTGGTGCCTTCGGCTTCAAAGCATATGCACATCAGGATCTGAAACCTTTTCCAAAATGGCGCAAAGTTCTCAACACTTATAAAAACCGCCCCGGCCCTTGTGGCAACGGACAGCTTAACGCCTGCGCCTATCAAAAATGGAAAGAGCTTGTCGATGACCTCAAAGACAAGCCAAAAAAATATCAGCTCGGCAAAGTGAATAGCTACATTAATAAATACCGCTACATTTTGGATCCGATTAACTGGGGCGTTAAAGACTATTGGGCAATACCAAAAGAGTTTTTCGCCAAATTTGGGGACTGCGAAGATTATGCGATCGTAAAATATTTTACATTGCGAGCCTTGGGTTGGGACGCTGATGATATGCGGATCATCATCTTGCAGGATATGAATTTACGGGCGGCCCACGCAATTTTGATCGTCAAGTTTGAAGGAAAGCAAATGGTTCTTGATAATCAGATTTCCCTTCTGGTCGCAGCCTCTCGAATTCGTCACTACCGTCCTATTTACGGTCTTAACGAAAACGGATGGTGGCGATACAAACCAAGTTAAAAAACACAAAAAAAAGCCCCGCAAAATATTGCGGGGCTTTTTTAAATTTTAACCTTCGATTAGCTGTTGCCTTTTGGCAATGCTTCTTCAGGAAGTGTTACACCCAGAGTGCTGTTCAAGCGGCCCATTGTTGCCAGCAAACGATATTTTGCGAACAGAACTGCATATTCAACAGTTGCAAGGGCTGTTCTGGAATTGAACAGTTCGTTGTCTGAATCCAGCATGTCAAGCAAGTCACGCTGACCGATTTCAAACTCTTGACGGTATGTGGAAGCAACCTGACCATTTGCAACAACCTGATCACCAAGTGCTGCAGCACGTGCTTTCGAACGTGCAAGGATACTCCAGCTCTGACGAATTTCTTCTTCAACAAGACGCTCAAAACGCATTTGACGTTGCTTGCTTTCTGAACTCCGCTCTACAGCTTCTTTCTGACGGCCAATATCAATACCACCGCGATACAGGTTGTAGCGCAGACGAACCATGGCTGTGAAATCGTCATTATGACCTTCAACACCATCGGTGTCATGGTCAGCACTTGCATCAAGCTCAAGCGCTATTGTTGGGTAGAAATTTGCTTCAGCTGCACGAATTTCAGCATCTGATGTGTTCACATCTGCCTTCGCGAAGCGAATGTCTGGATTGCTATCCATTCCGATTGCAATGATATCTTCCAATGTATCGGGAATAACAGCATCGTTAAATTCAGGCAGTTCCAGATTAACCGGAGATTCGCCGACGATACGGCGATATGCGATTTCAGATATGTCGAGCTGACGGAGTGTTTCGACCAGTGTAGCCTCGGCTGCTGAAACGCGAGCTTCAGTCTGCTGAGAGTCACCAACGCCACTTTGTCCGCCTTCAACCCGATCCTGGATCTCTTTCAAAGTCTGTTTGTGAATCTCAACATTTTCAGTTGCCAGATTTACGACTTCAAGATTCCGAAGTACATCAAGATAAGCTTGTACCGCATCAAGACCGATTGCTTCCGCGCGCTCCCGAACCCGGTATGCTGCGCCATCAACGCGGCTTGCCTGACGATCTACTTCTGCAGAACGGGCACCGCCGTCAAATAGTGTCTGTGATACGGAAATACTACTTTCCAACCGAGTCAGCCATTCATCATCAATGGAAACTGTGTCAGTCCACTCTTTACCGCCCCCTGCGGCTAAGTCAACTGAAGGGTAATAAAGACCGTGGGCCTGCTCAAGCTCTTGATCAATTGCCCGGCGATTAGCAGATGCTTCACCAATTTCTGGATAGCTCATCACAGTCGTCTGGACTGCTTCGACTAGCGAACCAGCATTTGCCGACATCGCCGCTACGCTACCGAATACTGTCGCAATAATGCTCGATGTAATCAGTTTGCGAGCGCTTAGCGAGCTCAATTTGGACGTCATGCCCCTCTCCCAAATTTCAATTTCAATGCGTAGAATATACACGGTACCAATTTACAAGACACTCCGAGTATCTCGTTAGTTGCTAAATGTCAAACGAGATTAAACACTTAAGCCTCTGAATTTCACCGGATAGGATAACCAAGTTGACGCAAGTGCATCAACAAATATGCCTACAAACAAGTATATTTATAAGGTTTGTCAAATTTTGTGTTTTTTTTGCAACGTTTTCAATGACAAAACCCGGCTGCTTTTTTCATTACACGCATATTCCCGTCCCTAAACAAAATATTGGTCAGATTTTGGATTCTCCCCACGATTCATTCCACAAAGCAGGTAAAGTTGATTCGAATTAAAGCCTTGTGATTTGAATTTGAAGGCCGTAAAGATCCGACATTCAGGTCAATTTACAAACTCATATTGCACTTCGACTAAAGCACTGGATTTCAAGACCAAATTATGGTTAATTTTGGGGAATGCCGTCTGCACAGAACTTCAGGGTTTGCGGATACATACCCATAACCTGGCCATAGGATAATTGTATCCCGGTGCAGAGAAACCACATTTGTACTTTTTTGGCGCCTTTTGCCTGAAAACTTGGAAATGAAACAATTTTATTAACATGATTTTCATTAAATGGACGTTCAATGCCTATGCACAAAATGCAACTATTGGTTAGTAGCATCGTCTAGGTTTACTGATTTTTTTTGGGGGCAGCTTCACGCGAAGACAAAACGTCTTTACGACAGGCTAAAGAAAGGGAGAGCTATTTTTCTGCCTGAAATACACATTAAAATATGTGTGCGTTGGCAACAGAATGACAGCTCTGACATGGATTTATAATAATGAGTGACAAGCGTAGCATTGCAAAACCGACATCGGATGAGACCAGTAACATTGACCTCAAAACCTCCGAGCGATTGAGAGTAGCCGCAGGAAATCCGGTTGACCCAGTTGATACCGACGCTCAAACAACACCGACCGAAGAACGACCCGCCGCATCTGATTGGGACGTTCCACTCTCTGATATCTCCAGAGCAGATCATGACCCCCTTCTTGGCTGCCTCATTGCCTTAACCAAAATTTTTGAAGATCCAAGAACCTCAGATGCCCTGATTTATGGCCTGCCTTTGGAAGACAACCGGCTAACGCCACATCTCTTTGTCCGGGCAGCGGAACGGGTTCGGATCAGTGCACGTATTACCAACCGTAAACTGGACAAAATTCCAGACGTGGTTTTACCCGCCGTCATTCTGCTTAAGGATAAACGGGCCTGCATCCTGCTTAAACGCAAGGGATCCAGCGCCGAGGTCATTTTCCCTGAAACAGGCGAAGGCACGCAAACGATCACGTTCTCTGAACTGGAAGCGCAATATTCGGGTTATTCAATTTTTGTCCGCCCCAACTTCAAGTTTCGTGTTGATCGTGATGAAAGCCTGCTTGAACGTAAAGGATCATGGTTCTGGGGCACTATGTGGCAATTCTGGCCAACCTATACCCAGGTCATTCTCGCCGCGTTCCTAATCAATAGTTTCGCTATCGCCAGTCCACTGTTCATTATGAACGTGTATGACAGGGTGGTTCCGAACAAAGCGCTAGAAACGCTTTCCGTTCTCGCCTTTGGTGTTATCACGGTAGTGTTTTTTGACCTCATTTTGAAATCGCTGCGATCCTATTTTGTCGATAACGCCGGCAAACGGGCTGATGTTATCCTGTCCAGCCGAATATTCGAACAAGTCCTCAACATACAGGTGAAAGCCCGTCCGCAATCGGCAGGCGCCTTTGCCCATCACCTCCGGGAATTTGAAACACTACGGGACTTTTTCACATCCGCAACCGTTACGGCCCTGGTTGATTTACCGTTCCTTGGTGTGTTTTTGCTGATCATTTATTTAATCGGTGGCCCCCTTGCAATTGTCCCGGCCATTGCGGTTCCCGTTGTCATCATCATGGGATTGGTACTCCAACTCCCGATGCGGAAATCCGTCGCTAAAAACACCGAAGAAAGTTCCCAAAAACACGGCGTAATCATCGAAACCATATCCGCTCTGGACACTGTTAAAAGCTTGGGCGTTGAAGGCCACATGCAAAAAGAGTGGGAACGCTTTGTGGGTCAAACGGCACAAACAAGTGTCCGCTCGCGTTTCTTCGCTGGCCTTGGGATCAACCTGTCCGCCGCGGCCATGCAACTTGTCACCGTGTTTGTGGTTGTATACGGGGTGTACTTAATGTCCCAACCAGATTCAACAATGACAATTGGCTCCCTTATCGCCTCTACAATTCTAACGGGCCGGACCATGGCGCCGCTTGGACAAATCGCAGGGCTGTTGACCCGCCTCAATCAGGCGCTTGCCGCTTTGAAGGGTCTCAACCAGATTATGGCATTGCCAGTCGAGCGCTCCGCTGAAAAGCGCCAGCTCAGCCGCCCTCAAATTAAAGGCGAAATCGAATTTAAAGATGTAACTTTTAAATATCCCGGCACTGAACTGCCGTCACTTTCTGGCGTTTCCTTTAAAATTCGCCCCGGCGAAAAAGTTGCAATTATTGGCCCTGTTGGGTCCGGTAAGACGACGATTTCACGGCTGCTGATCAACCTCTATGAACCTGATGAGGGCGCTGTTTTGGTTGATGGGACAGATATCCGTCAGATTGACCCTTCCGATATCAGACGCGCTGTTGGCAGTGTGATGCAGGATGTCACCCTATTTCATGGAACTGTGCGACAGAACATTACAATGGGCCATCCACAAGCCGATGATGAAATGATCCTTAAAGCCGCCAAACTTGCTGGCGTTCACGATTTCATCAGTCGTCATCCGCATGGCTATGACCTGCAGGTGGGGGAAAAAGGAGCTACATTATCAGGTGGACAGCGTCAGTCGCTGGGCATTGCCCGGGCACTGTTACCAAACCCACCAGTCTTGATGTTCGACGAGCCAACAAGTTCAATGGACCTGAATTCCGAGCGGCAATTTATTAACCGTCTCAAGCATTATGCGAACGACAAGACTTTGGTGCTGGTAACTCACCGGACATCTCTCTTTTCAGTTGTCGATCGTATCATCGTGCTTGGACACGGCAAAGTCGTGGCTGACGGCCCTCGGGACGAAGTGCTAAAAATTGCAAAACGTCCCGTGAAACCCACAAAAACTGCGTAATTGCACCGCTAAGTCAAACGGATAGAAAGAGACAGGAAATCAAATGTCTAGTAATACACAGTGGAGCGATTCAGATTACGCATCAGATGTCGTCGCGGCAAAAATGCAGGGGCCTAATCCCAAATCGATGCTGTTGCTCTTCGGGATTTTCAGCTTTTTTATTGCGGCTTATATCTGGGCCGATAATGCCATTCTAGATGAAGTCACGCGCGGCGATGGAAAAGTTATTCCCTCGTCTAAAGTTCAGGTCATTCAAAATCTTGAAGGTGGTATCCTGAAAGAATTGATGGTGCGTGAGGGGGAAGTTGTCGAAAAAGGACAAATTCTCCTGCGTATCGATGATACGGGCTTTGCAGCACGATTTGGTGAGATTGAGGCAAATTATCTAAACCTTTTGGGCAAGATCACGCGCTTGAAAGCAGAATCCGAAGGAAAGCCAATGACTTTCCCACCGGAGCTTCTAGCCGAAGGTCAACAGGTGACCATTCGCGAGCAAAACCTCTATAATGCCCGGCAAGCAGAACTCAACTCACAAATTTCAATCCTCAGCCAACAGGCGCAACAACGAAAACAAGAGATTGCTGAGATCAACGGTCGGCTCGCACAACTCAAATCCAGCATTGCACTTGTGAACGAAGAGCTCGCCATTACTAAGCCTCTCGCCGACAAAGGCATCGTCCCAAAGGTCCAGCTGCTTCAGTTAAAACGGGAATTAAACGATCTGGATGGGCAAATTTCAGCCTCAACACTTGCCCTGCCCCGAGCCCAAGGTGCGCTGAAAGAAGCTAACCAGCGAATTGAAGAGAAAATTCTCAACTTCCGGAGCCTTGCTTCACAGGAACTCAGCGCGACACGTGCAGAATTTGAAGGCGTCCGCCAATCAATTCTAGCGGCTAAAGACCGCGTTACGCGAACCGATGTCCGCTCCCCTCTCAAAGGTGAAGTGAAAGATCTGAAAATTCAGACAATTGGCGGCGTTGTACGCCCCGGTCAGGATATTGTTGAAATCGTTCCGATCGAAGAAAGCCTTTTGGTTGAAGCTAAGATCCGTCCCTCTGACATCGCGTTTCTCAGCCCAGGGCAGAAAGCAACCGTGAAGATTTCAGCCTACGACTTTTCAATTTACGGCGGATTGCCTGCAGTTCTTGAACGCATTAGTGCCGATACGATTGTCGATGAAAAAACCGGCGAGACTTTCTATAAAATCGTCGTTCGGACTGACGAGAACACACTCAAACGTGGGGACCAGGTCTATCCCATTAAACCGGGTATGATCGCAACGGTGGATACCCTGACGGGTCATAAATCGGTACTGGATTACATCCTGAAACCGATCCTGAAAACCAAAAGTAACGCGATGAGAGAGAGATAATGAAAAGACGTCTCACTCTTGTCTCTATAGGATTATTAGCGATCAGTTCGGTGTATCCGGCATCGGTTTTCGCGCAAAATTCGGACGGGCTGTTTGGATCTTTGGAGATCGCCTCGCAAGATCTGTCGGCGCTGCCACAATGGACACGGGTTTTGCAGGGCACGCCTGAACTCAATCAAGCGTCTCGAAAATGCGATGAGGATATTTTGAAATGTGCCTCACAGCAAATGACCTTGTGGCGCACAAAAATACAAGAACTTGAGCATGTTGATAAAAGTATCAAAATGCGCCAGATCAATCGCTTCATCAACAAATGGCAAAACTCGACTGACGAAGCCATCTACGGCAAAGAAGACTATTGGGCGACACCTCTGGAATTTATTACCAATGGTGGCGATTCAGAAGACTTTGCCATTATGAAGTACATCAGCTTGCGTGAGCTTGGTTTTTCCGCGCTACAGATGCGGATCGTATTGACCAATGACGTTCTACGGGGAACGACACATACGGTTCTAAGCGTAAAGCTAAACTCTAAATCTTACATACTGGACTCCCAGAACGACACTGTTCTGCAGGAGGAATTTGTCAAATATTACGTCCCCCTTTATTCCGTGAATGAAACAACACGTTGGGCCCATATTCCCAGCCAGTTTTCTAATTTGGGTGACACAGCGGGGGCTAAACAATGACGGAAGCAATGGCAAATCTAGAACTTAATACTTTCATGGACAAGGCGACGCCTGAACATGAAGGGACAAACAATCGAAAATCCGTACTAATCGGAATTGCCTTGGCAGCTCTTTTAATGATCGCTTGCTGCTGGGTGTCTTTCATCCTGATTGACCGCAAAGAAACTGAACTTCTTGTGGAACTTCAGGCGCGCCAAGAGCTTACCGTTTCGGGCAAAGCCGATGTGGTTCACACCTGGATCGATCAAACCGGTCAACGGGCTAATCTTCTCACACGTAACCCTCTACTCCAGTTGTTTGCGACAGAGATAAATGAAATGGGCAGTCAGGATTTATCCGATCCGCTCAATACCCAGCTTCCCTATATGCAAAATGCGGTTACCCGCTTTGTTCAGGAAAATAACCTGATTGCAGCCTATATGATCGGCAAGGATGGACGGGCCTATCTGGCATCAAGCGGCTCACCCAGCCTGTCAGATGCACAGCGCAACAGTGCCGTCGCCCATTATCAGGAAAGCGGCATTAAAACCACAAGCATCCGGGCAGGATTAAGCGGTGCAATCCTCGATTTTCTGGTCCCGGTTTACAAGGTGCAAACCGCCGATGGCTCAACAAAGGAAACCGTCGGGGTCTTCCTGATGACGGTACCTGCGTCAGAAGCTCTAACGTCCTTCCTGCTTCCCTCCCGGCTTTCGATTGCCGGTGAGCAAACACTGCTGTTCCAAAAACAGGAAGACGGTCTAATCAAGGTCACACCTGAGCAGGCTCCTTACATCACGAGTGTTTCTGGCTCCTTGCAGACTGAAAACCTGACACAATTTAAAGAGCGGAATTTACCTGATTTTGAAGACAGCGTTTATACAGTTGGCGCCAAAGTGGACGGAACAGACTTTACACTTCTTCAGGTGGTTCCCGGCGAGTCGGCGCTTGAAGCGCTTAAAACATACGCCTATGTAATTTTTGGTCTTGCGGCAAGTTTCTTCATTGTCGTGATCAGTATTGTGAGCGGCATCTGGTTAAGTCTAAAAAGTCAGAACGCCAAAAACATGGCCGATCAATACAAAGAACTGGCGCAGCAGATTAATGCACAGCGGCGGTTGCTGGGCAGTATCAATAATACTGTCCATGACTTTATCAGCTTAAAAGATCCAACAGGCCAATATGTATATGCAAACCCCGCATTGGCGCGGTTTGTGGATTTTCCAGAACAGGCTATTCCCGGCAAAACCGATCGGGACCTGTTTGGCGATAAAATTGCCCGTAACTTTGCGGATATGGACAGTTCCGTAACTGAAACGGGCATCAAAACAAACGAAATCGTTGATATCGAATTCAAGGGTCAGCAGAAATTCCTGCGCGTTGAAAAGACCCGGTTAATTGATGATGATGGCCAGTTCATGGGTATTGTCACCGTTACCGGCGATGTAACGGACTATGTGTCCTATCAACGCCAAAAAGATGAGCTGGGCCGGAAAACCATTTCGATCCTTGTTCGTATGATGGAAGAAAACGATCCCCATCTTGCAGGGCATTCCAATTTCATGGGTGAACTGGCCGCCAATATTGCCGAAATTCTCTCACTGACCCGTGACGAGAAACAGACGCTGCTCACCGGCGCCAACCTCTCTCAAATTGGTAAGATCTCGATCCCATCGAATATTCGGACCAAAGAAAGCCGCTTAACCGCAGCAGAGACTGAAATCATGCAAGGTCATGTTCATAAAGCTCGGGATCTTTTACAGGAAATGGATATTGATCAATCCATTATCACTGCGGTTTGTCAAATGTACGAACGTCAGGACGGATCGGGATATCCCAACCAGCTATCGGGTAACGAAATCGATCCCGCCGCCCGCATATTGGGTATGGCCGATGTCCTGGTCGCCCGTGTCTCTCCGCGAAGCTATCGTAAAGCGATCAGTGTCGAGGAAGCCATGGAAGTGTTCCGGAGCAATCCAGAGAAGTATGATCCTGATATTGTTCAGGCCTTTGATGCATTTCTCGGATCGGCCTCAGGCCAGCTTTTCCGTGAGAAAATTGAACAGGCTGCTAAAGCGTAGCCCACAAAAAAAGGCCTCTTAATCAAGAGGCCTTTTTTACATGTTCATATAAATGATTATGACTCGTCTGACACAAATTTGTCCTGCGTCAAATCATCTGTCGATGCGCCCATATCGTCCAAGTCAAGAGTAGCAAACGCCTCATTCGGAACAGTCAGCACACCACCGTGCTGCTGATCATCAATATACTGTATGGCATCCACACCTTCTTTCGCTGCAACATTCAGTGCATCGAACAAGGCATCCAGATCGACCAATTCTTCCTGGTCATCAATCATAAAATCCACACTTTCTAAATCATTCAAACGGTGTTCTCTATCTTCAGCAAGGGATCCAGACGTCGCAGCCTGAAGTAGATCTTCCACCTGATCGGTTGAAGCCCCAGTCAAATTTTCCGTATCAATCAAGGTTTTCTTACCAGGATCATCTGACGCAGTCATAGTTGACAACTTTCCCTTACATTAAGTCTGTAGCTCGCCCCAATATATTTTGAGAATAGAAAACAAGCTCCCGTATGATGACTAAACTAGAAGCAATTCTGTGAAAAAACATCCCCCATATGAGGTATTAAAGTCAATTTTCTAATGTTTTTACTAAAATTTTACCTAATATTTAACGATATCTATCCGCCAGATGACCCATAGTGATCAAAATTCTCTTCACTTCAGCTTATTTATGAATCGCTCACTGGGGACTGCAATGCCGACAACTTCGCCGTCTTCTTGTCGTACCGTCGTGGTATGAATGGCAACAACGCCTATTTCTGTTCCGATATTTTGAAATATGGGTGAACCTGAATCTCCCCGTGTTGCGTCACATTGGTGGATATATACAGGGGCTGACGTCTTTGAAAATTTTTCCCGGCGAATAATTTTGCAATCTTTATTCACGGTCAAGACATAGGCAAAATCACGGCTATAGCCCCCTTGATAAATCGAGGATGTCTTTTTGCTTTTCAGGTCACGTTTAATTTTATCGCCTGTAAAGATGGGAACCGTTCCAAATTCACCGCCAAGCGGTTTATCCAATGTCAGAATTGCCCAATCGTCAGAACGCTCAAATTTTGGAAACGGTCGATCTGGTTCTGTGCCATGGGCTGTGACATAGGAAAGACCTTTTGCGTGTCCCTGATATTCGCCTTTTTCATAACCGACCACAAAATGATAAAACCGCGCCAGCGACCAGCGGTTTGTCCGCTTATTCCAAAAACAATGTGCTGCGGTTAAGACTTTATCTTTAGCGATCAAAACCCCAGTGCAAAAACTGCCCGATTTGTTGAGGCGGCCAATGGTCCGCCAGGGATATTCTGTAATATCGACACGCGATCTATCATCATCTCCCTTGATACCGCTGGGTCGATTGGCCTGCGCTGAACTCTCCATTGCAGGACAGCAAATCCATACCAGAAACCCAATGATACAGACCCTCAAAAACGCTGTCGTCATTTACACATAACGCGAAGCGCTATATTGCCAACAACAGAAAAGCAGATATCAGCTTCGCTGGCGGAATAGCGCCAAACCTTCATCGCGCCGCTTCCCGTAATGCTATCAGCTTCGCCAATGGCCGCTAAAATGGCGTCAGGTTCGGTTAATCCTTTCACCTTGGTCAAAATTTCCTCCTGGCTTGGGTCAAAACAGCCATTCAGGCCAATTGACAACAGGATCAGAAAACTAAAACTCGCTATTTTACTGAGCATCGGCAACACCCTCTGTTTACAATTCGCCGTTTTGGTCACGAAAATCTGGACGCTGACCACTGTAATGAAATAAAGTTGCAAGGTCATTAACTGCGAAGGTCTATTCAACACATGAGCGACATACAAGATATCCTGGATTTCTGGTTTTTACCCAAGTCGCATAAAGATTATGGATCGCCGCGGGATGAATGGTTCCAAAAAAACGATAAATTCGATGCGGAGATTAAAAATCGCTTCTTAAGCCTTTATCAGCAGGCAAAGGAAGGAAAGCTGCTTCAATGGACCGAAACCAAAGAAGGAACAATGGCACTGATCCTGATCTTTGATCAGTTTTCGCGCAATATGTTTCGCGACACACCAGATGCCTTCGCAACCGATGGAAAAGCCCGTGATCTTGCCCGTCACATGCTCGCAGCAGGTCATTACAATAACCTGATGGATCAGGAAAAAGCCTTTGCAGCCCTGCCTTTTGAACATAGTGAAAAACTTGCGGATCAGAAAAAATCCGTTGAACTTTTCAAGGAAATTGGCTCAGAAAACTATCTCGATTATGCCATAAAGCATTATGATATCATAAAAAAATTCGGCCGCTTTCCTCACCGCAATAAAATTCTAAGACGGAAAAGCACCAAGGAAGAACTTGAGTTTCTATCTCAGCCAGGATCTTCATTTTAGAGTTTGAAGGTCAAAGGCTCTAATGAGAACTCAATGAAAGCGCGAGGATTTCTTCTTCTGTCATTCGATAATAGTCGCATTGATTTTTCAAAAACCGCAAATGCAGCTCATAATTTGATTGGCTTTGATAGTTCTTAACCAGATCGTCGTCGGACATAAGTTGCATAGAATGCACCATTACCGCGATGCGAAGCTTATTAGCCCTTACGGTCTGATCCCGGTGGTCAAGAATATGGCAGGCGAACTTGGCGGCAACTTTGAAAATATCATTTGCCGGATACAGAAGAACACTGCTTCTGATAAATTTACGCGTATGTTTTGCGACAAATCGCTCATTTACAGGCAAGCGATTTTCCAAAAACTGCCCAACGATGCGCCGCCGAACCTTTTTCAGTGAGATCGGCATCAACACCGTCAGTTTTAAAAAATAAGGCGCATAAAGTTCCAACTGATCGGCCGTCAGCAGCTTTGCCATAAAATCGTAATCTGACATCCAGGATCTGAAATTGGCCGAAGACAGGGCGCGAATAGTGTCTTCAACCGTCTCGCGAATAATAAACCGGATGTCCTGCTCGCTATCCCAAAGATGCGATCGAAATTGCCGGGCTGCGGGATTATCAAAGAAATACACCCCGCTCCAAATCGTGTTTAAGCCACTTTTCTCGGGCCAGCACAGGTGATCGCGCGGCAGAAAAAGACGCTCAAAACTGGTTAAATAATCGAAATGGCTCAACGAATTCCCCACTCTCTCTTAGTGGCTTCGAAGACGCGCGATAAAGCTGCTTTGTGAGGGACTAAATTGACATAGAGGCGACGGGCATTTCGATCGGTCCATCTTTTTTCTTATGCCAAAACTGATGCATGTATGGATTATCTGTGCTCGCAGCCTCTGATGCGGGGCCCGACCAGACGCATTCGCCCTCGTGCAACATAGCAATGCGATCCGATATTCGGGCGGCTGTCACCAGATTACTGGTAATAACAACAGCCGTGCTGCCCAGCTCCCGCACATTTCGAATAATTAATTCGTTGATCACGTTGCTCATGATCGGATCAAGTCCCGCAGTTGGCTCATCCAAAAACAGAATATCCGGCTCACCGGCAAGCGCGCGGGCAATTCCAACGCGTTTTTGCATCCCACCGGACAGCTCAGAGGGAAACAGATCCACCACCTCTTCGGAAAGGCCAACCGCTTTTAGCTTCAACTTGGCTAATTCACGCACAGATTTCCGGGTATTTCCAGGTTCCTGAAGTAATCTAAAACCGATATTTTCCCACACCGGCAAGCCATCGAACAAGCCCGAGCGTTGAAACGAAATGCCAAACTGACGGATGTAATTATCAAAGGCCTCCCCGCTCAGACCTGCAGCTTCCTGACCTGAAACGACAATCGATCCCGATGTGGGTTTAACCAGCCCGATAATACATTTCAACAGCAGGCTTTTCCCCGATCCAGAAGGTCCAATCAACGTCAGAATTTCACCATCGGCGACAGACAGATCAATACCGTTGAGTGCGTTGACGCCCTCGAACGATTTTACAAGACCCGACACTTCAATTTTTGCTGCGGATGTGGACACTATTCAAACCCTCTGGAGTTGCCTCTCCCAAACCTACAAGATAGAGTCCCTTTTTCAAACCGCATTTTATGTCCAAGAGAGAAAGCCAGTCCATGTTTACTGGAACTTACAATCGAAACAGCTTTCATGGAGGGGACCTGACAGATGCGGGACAGCGATATGGAACAGGCGCACCAGCCTGGATTGATCTGAGCACGGGCATCAATCCTTCCCCCTACCCCGTGCCCGATATACCGCCCGCGGCATGGCACCGTCTTCCCTCGGGCGAGATGGAAACGCGCCTGTTGAAATCTGCTCGAAATTATTATGCTTTATCTGAAAGCGCCGCGTTAGTTGCGGCAGCAGGCACACAATCTTTGATCCAGATCCTCCCCTACCTCAAAGCCCCGGCCCAAGTCGCGATTGTCACACCCACCTACGCAGAGCATGAAATCTGCTGGCAGCGTGCGGGGCACCGGATTACAGAATGCTCGTCCCTGTCTGATGTGCCCGATACCTGCGACATTGTTATTCTTGTCTCGCCCAACAATCCAACGGGAACCCTGTATGACATCAATGACCTGAAAGCACTTGCAAACCAGCTCAGCCTGCGCGGCGGTCTTTTGGTCATCGACGAAGCCTTTATGGATGTATCCGCGGAACAATCCCTCTGCCCAGCTCTTCCCGGCAGCGGAATTATCGTGCTAAAATCTTTTGGCAAATTTTTTGGTCTGGCCGGTATTCGGCTCGGCTTTGCCGCCGGTGATCAGGCCCTGATCACCCAATTAAAAGACCGTCTTGGTCCCTGGGCGGTGAGCGGAGTTGCCATGGAAATCGCCATCAAAGCCTTCAGCGACACCCAATGGATCACGCAAACCCGCAGCCGTTTGACCGCAGATCGCCAAAAACTGGAAAGCATGCTGGAAAAGGCCGGCTTAACTGTTCTGGGCGGCACGGACCTGTTCAGTTATGTCCAGGTAAAAGACGCCCTGCAAATCTATGAACAGCTTTGCCAGCATCATATCCTTGTTCGACCTTTTACGCAGACCCCCGACAAGCTTCGATTTGGCCATCCCGCAAGTGCTGAGGAATGGGATCGATTGTCCAAAGCGCTTCGAATCTAAAAGCAATACCCGCGCTGTTTTGCAAAATAGGCTTGATCGTTACGAAGGCGCGGACAAAAGAACTGCTGAAAAACCGCCTTTCATAAAGCGGGAAAAACAAAATGAAATAACGGTTTTAATGCGACTGCACATATCAGATCGTGGTCACAAATGCGCAGAATTCCATGACCAAAGTCACTTAATAAATTGACAGAACTAAGCGTTCACCGTAGCGTCCGACCCGATGGTTCCAGGACGAAAATCCGGGATTAAAAGGGAACACGGTGCGATTTGGGTAAAATCTATTCCGTGACTGTCCCCGCAACTGTAAGCGACTAGCTACAATCAACTGGCCACTGTTTTAAACGGGAAGGCGGATTGTGGTGCCATTCGCAAGTCAGGAGACCTGCCATTATCCGATTAATCAACGCATGACGGAGGATCATGATGCGAAGCAAAGAATTCTGGCTCAAAAGCCAAACAAGACCAAAAATAATCAAAAATGACAGAGCTATTTTAAGCTCCCCTCTCCCTATGGCACATCCTATCAGCACAAGGTTCCCTCATGCGTAATTCTGAGAAAATCCCCGCAACTGTTATTACGGGCTTTCTAGGTGCTGGTAAAACCAGCCTGATCCGTAACCTCATTGAAAATTCCGGCGGCAAAAAACTGGCGCTGATCATTAATGAATTTGGCGATCTGGGTGTCGATGGCGATGTTCTTAAAGGGTGCGGTAATGAAAATTGCACCGAAGAAGACATCGTTGAGCTGGCCAATGGCTGTATCTGCTGCACCGTTGCCGATGATTTCCTTCCCACCATTCAGGCCTTGCTCGACCGCGACGTGCGCCCCGATCATATCATTGTGGAAACCTCAGGCCTTGCCCTGCCAAAGCCACTGGTTCGCGCGTTTGGCTGGCCCGAAGTGCGCACGCAGGTGACCGTTGACGGAGTGATCACTGTGGTTGACGGTCCAGCTTTTCGCGATGGTCTTTTTGCCGCAAGTCCAACTGATGTTCAGGCCCAGCGCGAAGCAGATGAAAACCTTGATCATGACAGCCCGCTCGAAGAACTGTTCGAAGATCAGCTCAACTGCGCCGATATGGTCTTGATCAATAAATCTGACATGCTGGATACAGCCGAATATGACAAAGCGATGCAAGACATTCGCAGTCAACTTCGACCTTCAGTTAAAATCGTTAAAACCAGTCACGGTAAAATTGATGCCAGCATCCTTTTGGGTATTGGCGCCATGGCCGAAGACGATCTGGACGTCCGCAGATCCCATCATGATACCGAAGATGATCACGAACATGATGATTTTGACAGTTTTGTCCTGAACCTACCCAACCCGCCAAGCGTCGACGATCTTGTGGCCAAATTAGAAGCCGCAATCACAGCGCATAACATCCTGCGTGCCAAGGGCTTCATCGCACTTGAAGGCAAAGAGATGCGCCTTGTCGTGCAGGCAGTGGGTAACCGTATTCAGCATTATTTTGACCGCGACTGGAATGCCGGTGAAGACCGTACCAGCCGCCTTGTCATTATTGGTGAACATGGGCTCGACGAAGCCGCTATTACTGCGCAATTACAAGGTTAATTCATGCATCTTCTGGCGGCAACTCCCGGCGGCATTTCGGATGGATCAGAGGCTGTTGATCTGGGTCAGAAACCCGGCGACATCATCTTTCTGTCCGCTGCCGATACGGAGCTTTCCTCACTCGCCACGGCCCACCAGACTTTGCCCGGCGCAGATACGTCCCTGCGTCTGGCGAACGCCATGCAACTTTCCCATAATCTCAGCGTTGATATCTACGTGGAAGAAATCATTGCCCACGCCAAGCTGGTTGTTATTCGCCTGCTCGGCGGCGTCAGTTACTGGCCTTATGGGGTGGAGCAGATCACCGAATGCTGCCGCAAACGCGGTATTAAACTCGCCTTTCTGCCCGGTGACGACCAGCCCGACGAAGAATTGACCGGCCTTAACACCCTCCCTCGTGAGGTCACTCATCGATTATGGCAATATTTAACCCAAGGCGGCGCGGAAAATTACGCGGAATTTCTCAATTACAGCCGCTATCTGCTGGATGATAAAACCGACTGGAAAGAACCTCGCCAGCTTTTGAACGCGGGAATTTACTGGCCGGGCACCCCTCAGCCCGATCTGAAAACCGTTCAATCAAATTGGGCTATTGCCGCCCCCGTTACTTTTATTGTTTTTTACCGTGCACTTTATCAGGCCAACAATCTGGCGCCGGTTGATAGCCTCATAGCGGCTTTGCAAGCACGGGGCATCAATCCCCTGCCGCTCTTTGTCTCCAGCCTGAAAGATCCCGTCTCTGCTGACATCCTCAAAAGCTATATTGCAGATACAAACCCGTCTGTCATCTTAAACGCAACGGGCTTTGCCGTCTCAACGCCTGGCGGCACTCCAAAGGAAACACCTTTTGATGTGGCCGATTGTCCGGTGCTGCAGGTGATCTTTTCTGGCGGCAATGAACAGGGCTGGCGCGATGGGCTGAGCGGCTTATCCGCCCGCGATATTGCCATGAATGTGGCCCTGCCCGAGGTTGATGGCCGCATCCTCAGCCGCGCGGTCTCCTTCAAGGCCGACGCCGGTTTCGACGAAGCGACCCAAACCAATATTGTCGCCTATAAACCAGTGCCCGATCGCATTGAATTCGTCGCTGATCTTGCTGCCAATTGGGCAGTGCTGTCCAATACAGCCGCTGCGGATCGCAAAGTGGGCCTGATCCTTGCCAACTACCCCAATAAAAATGGCCGCCTTGGCAATGGCGTTGGTCTTGACACCCCGGCGGGCACGATTGAAGTGTTAAAAGAACTGGTCCGCAATAACTATACCGTTGGTCCCATTCCAGAATCAGGCAATGATCTGGTGCAATCACTGCTCGAAGGTCCAACCAATGATCGAAGCGCGGGCAAAAACCTGATCAGCGAGTATCAGCTAACCCTATCTGACTACAAGGCAGCCTTTGCTCAGCTTCCAAATCAGGTGCAAACGCAAATCACCGACCGCTGGGGCGCACCGGAAAGTGATCCCTTTATTGTTGGTAGCAGCTTTCACCTGTCCATTCAGAAGCTGGGTAATATCTACGTGGGTATTCAGCCGGCCCGAGGCTACAATATTGATCCGGTTTCCAGCTATCATGATCCCGATCTGGTGCCGCCGCACGGCTATCTGGCCTTTTATATCTGGCTGCGTAACTTCGCCGGTGTTCATGCAATTATTCACATGGGTAAGCATGGCAATATGGAATGGCTACCGGGCAAAGCACTCGCGCTTTCGGATACCTGCTACCCCGAAGCCGTCTTTGGCCCTATGCCGCATATCTATCCCTTTATCGTCAATGACCCCGGGGAAGGCACCCAAGCCAAACGCCGCGCTTCTGCCGTTATCATAGACCATCTGACGCCGCCCATGACCCGCGCCGAAAGCTACGGCCCGCTGGCGGATCTCGAACGGCTGGTGGATGAATATTACGAAGCGGCAGGTGTGGATCCGCGCCGCCTTGAACTCCTGACAAAGCAGATTTTGGAGCTAACCCAACTTTCAGGTATTGATCAAGATTGCGGCATTGCCCCCATCGACGGCGAAAGCGAACAGCTTAGCAAGCTCGATAACTATCTTTGTGAATTGAAAGAACTGCAAATCCGCGATGGCCTGCATATTTTTGGCCTGTCGCCTGCGGGCAGTTCTTTGAACGATTTACTGGTTGCCTTGGTGCGCATTCCGCGCGGTGATGGGGCTGGCGCAAACCAGTCGCTGATCCGGGCTCTCTCGATTGACCTTGGACTGGACGCTGAATTTGATCCACTGGACTGCGAAATGGGCGCGCTTTGGACGGGCTTGAAGCCCGATATTCTAGAAATTGACGACACCTGGCGCAGCAACGGCGATACGGTTGAACGCCTTGAACTACTGGCCTTAAAACTGATCACTGGTGAGCTGAAACCAAATCCTGACTGGTCCCGAACTGCCGATGTCATGGGATATGTCACGGATCATCTGAAACCCTTGTTGCTGCAATGCGGACAGTTTGAACTGGATGGCTTGCTCAAGGCATTGAACGGTAAATTTGTACCGCCCGGATCCTCTGGCGCACCAACACGTGGACGGAATGATGTGCTGCCCACGGGCCGTAATTTCTATTCCGTCGATAGCCGGGCTGTGCCCACACCAACCGCTTGGCTTTTGGGTTGGAAATCAGCAGAGCGCCTGATCAATCACTATCGTCAGGAAAATGGATCCTGGCCCAAATCCATGATTTTGAGCGCATGGGGAACCTCCAATATGCGCACTGGCGGCGATGATATCGCGCAGGCACTTGCCTTGATGGGCGTTCGCCCCAAATGGGATAAGGCTTCCAACCGGGTGACCGGTTTTGAAATTCTGCCCGCCGCCATGCTCGATCGGCCCCGGGTGGATGTGACGCTGCGCATTTCCGGCTTCTTCCGTGATGCCTTCCCCCAGCAAATGGCCATGTTTGACAGTGCTGCACGCGCCGTTGCTAAACTGGACGAAGATAGCAAAACAAACCCCCTCGCGGCCAAGGTTAAACACGACACTGCCCAGCTTATTCATCAGGGACTTGATGCAGACACGGCTGCAAACAAGGCCTCCTACCGGCTGTTTGGCTCTAAACCCGGTGCATATGGGGCGGGTCTGCAAGCGCTCATTGATGAAAAAGGCTGGTCCGAAGAAGCTGATCTGGCCCGCGCATATGTGGCGTGGGGCGGCTATGCTTATGGCGCGAAAGAAGACGGACAAGCGGCGCATAGCATTTTTGAAACCCGTCTTAAATCCATTGATGCGGTGGTTCATAATCAGGATAACCGCGAGCATGACCTGCTCGACAGCGACGATTATTATCAGTTCGAAGGCGGCGTCACGGCGGCGGTTCGCCATCTCAAAGGCAGTCAGCCCCACGTCTATCACAATGATCATTCGCGCCCTGAAAGCCCGAAAATCCGCACCCTTGAAGATGAAATCGGTCGGGTTGTCCGGGCCCGCGCCGCCAATCCCAAATGGATCGAAAGCGTTATGCGCCACGGCTATAAAGGCGCGTTTGAAATGGGTGCGACGGTCGATTATCTGTTCGCCTTTGCCGCCACGGCCAAGGCGGTCAAGGATCATCATTTTGATATCCTTTTCGATGCTTATATTTCCGATCCCGATGTATGGGATTTCCTGAAAAACAACAATCCAGATGCCCTGCATGATATGCTGGATCGCTTTGAAGAGGCGATGACACGGGGGCTTTGGCAGCCCAGACGCAACAGTCTGGGAGCAGATATTGAACGCTTGAAACGGGAGGCACTCTCATGATTACAGCTAAACTAACCGACGCGGAAATCGCTCGCGCCAATGAAAAAGCCAAAAAGAAAAAAGCAGCCCGCGATAAAATGCTGGCCAAGAAAACTATCGAAAAAGGCTTGTTGATTGTTCACACAGGCAAGGGCAAAGGGAAATCAACGGCCGCGTTCGGCCTTGCCGCCCGCGCCATTGGCAACGACATGAAAGTGGGCGTTGTGCAATATGTGAAAGGTAAGTGGGAGACAGGAGAGCGCAAAGTGCTTGAAGCATTCCCCGATCAAATTGAAATCAACACCATGGGCGAGGGTTTCACTTGGGAGACGCAGGACCGTGAGCGGGACATCCGCGCCGCTGAAGCCGCTTGGGAAAAATCCAAGGAAATGATTGAAGCCTGCCGCGGCGAAAATCCCAAATACGACATGATCATTCTGGATGAGCTGAACATCGTCCTTCGCTACGAAAGCATTGATCTGGGTGAAGTTGTGGAATTCCTCAAAAATAAACCCGAAATGCTGCATGTGGTGGTCACCGGTCGCAACGCCAAAGAAGAGCTTATCGACATTGCCGATCTGGTCACCGAGATGACCCAGATCAAGCATCCGTTCAGATCAGGTGTTAAAGCGCAGGTTGGCATCGAATTCTAATGAAGCACGCCCTGATGATACAAGGTACGGGATCAGACGTCGGCAAGTCTCTACTTGTCGCCGGGATTGCCCGTGCCTTGTCCAATCGGGGTCTCAAGGTCAAACCGTTCAAGCCGCAAAATATGTCCAACAATGCGGCGATAACCATTGAAGGCGGTGAAATTGGCCGTGCCCAAGCCTTGCAGGCACGGGCGGCGCGCACCCCACTCCTGAATGATATGAACCCGGTTCTTCTCAAACCTCAATCGGATATTGGCGCGCAAATCATTGTGCAGGGTAAAATGCACGGATCAGCCAACGCCCGTGACTTTCAGGATATCAAACCAACTCTGCTTCCCTACGCCATAGAAAGTTTTAACCGGTTAAAAGATTCAAGCGAGTTTATTATTGTTGAAGGCGCGGGAAGCCCTGCCGAAGTTAATCTGCGTAAAAATGACATTGCCAATATGGGATTTGCCGAAGCCGCTGACATTCCGGTGCTATTGGCCGGGGATATTGATCGCGGCGGCGTGATTGCCCAACTGGTGGGAACCCACGCATTGCTTTCGGCCAGTGAACGCGCCCGGACCAAGGGGTATATCGTCAATAAATTTCGTGGCGATCCCCGTCTTTTTGGTGATGGCCTTAACATCACCACGACAAAAACCGGGTGGGAGAATTTTGGGGTCATCCCCTTCTTTCAAGACGCCCATAAGCTGCCGCCCGAAGATGCCTTTTCCATCAGCAGCCAGTCAAAGCAAGACGCAAGCATCAACATTGCTGTCCCAATCCTTTCGCGCATTGCAAATTTTGATGATTTCGATCCGCTGATTGCTGAACCCGATGTGAATGTTCACATGATCAAGGCTGGACACCCCCTCCCGACAAATATGGATCTGATCATTCTGCCCGGTTCCAAATCAACCATTGCCGATATGCAGTTCCTCATCGATCAGGGATGGGATCTGGATATTCGAAGCCATTTACGTCAGGGTGGCCATCTTTTGGGTATCTGCGGTGGCTACCAGATGCTTGGTAATCTCATTCGCGATCCAAAAGGGATCGAAGGCAAAATTCGATCCATCAAGGGGTTGGCCCTGCTGGATTTTGAAACGGAGATGTCGGGCAATAAAAGCCTGCTTGAGGAACGCGGCACGCATGTTGCCTCCAGTTGCGGGGTATCCGGCTATCATATGCATTTGGGCAATTGTTCCGGACCCGCCCTTGAGAAGGCGTTCTTGAAACTGGCATCGGGTCCCGATGGCTGCGTCTCAAAGGATGAGAAAGTCATGGGAACCTACCTGCACGGGCTCTTTACCAATGATCAATTCCGCCAGCAGTTTCTTGAAAAATTAAAGCCGCAAAACCGGGCTTTGCGGCAATTTGAAAGTGATATCGAGCAAACACTTGATCGCCTCGCAGATCATCTGGAGCAGCATTTAGCCATGGATCGGTTGCTGGAGATTGCCCAATGCTAAAGCGTCACAATCCCCGCCAGAACCAGCAGGATAACAACCAGCGCACCTGCGCAAACCCGATACAATTCAAGGGCATGAGTGATATCTTCAGCGCCGCATTCTTTACGTCCAGCCGCATTCATCCAATCATCGGGCGTGAGCTTTCCGCCGTATTGCCGGGGGCCCGCCAGCGAAATTCCGAGCGCGCCAGCCATCGCCGCTTCCTGCCAGCCGGCGTTCATGCTTTTATGTTTGGCCGCGTCCTGAAACAAAACCCTGAACGCTGCGCCGACATCAGCCTTTGGCAAAAACACACTGCAAGCGGCAATCAGCACCCCCGTCAAGCGCGCCGGGATGTAGTTTGCGGCATCGTCCAGACGCGCGGCAAATTTACCAAAATATTCATAGCGCTCATTACGGTGGCCGATCATGCTATCAAGGGTATTGATCGCCTTGTAAATCAGCAAACCGGGCAGGCCAAAAAGCACGAACCAGAACAACGGCGATACAGTGCCATCCAGAAAATTTTCGGCAAGGCTTTCGATGGCCGCACGGGCAACACCTGCCTCGTTCAGGCTTTCAGGATCACGCCCAACGATATGGCGAACGGCATCCCGGCCGCCCTCCAGCGAGATATTCAAACCATCACGCACCTTTGCCACCGCCTGATACAAGCCTTTGCAAGCAATCAGGGAACTGGCCAACACGGCCATAATCAATCCCCCCATGGGGATTTGGTTCAACAATTCACTCAAACCCGCGCTAACACTGCCCGCTGCGGCAATCACCAGAATACTCAACGCCACGCCCGCAATAAACTGTGCGGACTTGGTCGCGGCTTTGCTGTGAAAATGTTTTTCCAGCCAACCGATGAAATTCCCAATGGGAACAATGGGATGCGGGACACGCCGATACAGCCACGCCGGGTCGCCGATCAACAGATCGAACAGCAACACGGCAAAGGCGATGACGATCGGATCGAAAGAACTATCGACAAATTGAGAGAACAAGTTAGACATGGCGCCAAGATGGTCTGCATGAAATCTGGCGTCAACAGGTATTTAAGCGAGCTCGAAGCTCGTATAATGAAGAGAGGCAGCTCAATATATGCTGCTGAATGGAGTTCGTTATGACGGAAAAAATTGGTGTAATGGTTTGTGGACATGGCAGCCGGGACGAAGGGGCAGTGCGTGAATTTGCCTCTGTTGCCAAAGGCGTTGCTGCGCGGCTGCCGCAATATGATGTGGATTCTGGCTTTCTGGAGTTCGCCACACCGATCATCCGAACCGGCCTCGATAACCTGATTGAAAAAGGCAATAACCATATCCTTGCAATCCCCGGCATGCTATTTGCTGCAGGTCACGCCAAAAACGATATCCCGTCGGTCTTGAATGCCTACGCCGCAAAAAAAGACGGACTTAAAATTTCCTATGGCCGCGAGCTGGGCATTGATCTGAAAATGATCCGCGCGGCAGGTGATCGGATCAAGGAAGCCCTGGCGACCGCCACTGACGATGTCCCCATGCACGAAACCATGCTGGTGGTTGTTGGGCGCGGCGCGTCCGATCCCGATGCCAATTCCAACGTCACAAAAGTCATGCGGATGCTGTGGGAAGGATTGGGTTTTGGTTGGGGCGAGACGGTTTATTCCGGCGTCACATTCCCCTTGGTTGAGCCGGGCCTTGAGCATGCGGCGCGCCTTGGATACAAACGCATTGTCGTCTTCCCCTATTTCCTGTTTACCGGCGTTTTGATCAATCGCATTTATGATTACACCGACAAGGTTGCTGCCGCTCATCCGGATATCGAATTTATCAAAGCCCCTTATTTGAACGATCATCCACTGGTGCTTGATTGTTTCGCCGAGCGGGTACAGGAAATTCTGGCCGGGACCAACAATATGAATTGCGGGCTTTGCAAATACCGTGAACAGGCCCTTGGCTTCGAAGACGAGGTTGGTCTGCTTCAGGAAAGCCATCATCACCATGTGGAAGGGATTGGCACCGGGGATGCAAAAGCAGCTGAGCATTCCCATGATCACGGTCACAGTCATGGCCACGACCACAGCCACGATCATGATCACGGGCATAGCCATGAGCATGGGCACTCACATGGGCATGGTCACGGCGACCATGATCACCATCATCACCCCTACCCCCATGCCGATCACCCACTGGGTCCAGTCAGCATGAAAAAAGACGACTAGTCGCGATGTATGATTATTTGAAAGATCCGGCGGCCATCTACGCCAAATCCTTTGCCACCGTTGAGGCGGAAACGGATTTGGCAGGCCTATCCCCCATTTTGCAAAAAATGGTGGTGCGGATCATTCATGCCTGCGGCATGCCCGAAATTCGGAGTGATCTCAGATTTACGGCCGATGTCGCGGAACAGGCCGCGCGTGCACTTGCTGCCGGCGCTCCTGTGCTGAGCGATTGCGAAATGGTGCGAAACGGCATCATTACCAAGTTCCTGCCTGCGAACAATGATGTCATTTGCACCCTCAACGACAAACGGGTGCCCGATTTGGCGGCAAGACTAAAAACCACGCGATCCGCCGCCGCAATTGACTTCTGGAAGCCTCATCTGGACGGTGCTATTGCGGTTTTTGGCAACGCACCAACCGCTTTGTTTCATCTTCTGGAAATGATTGAAAACGGCGGCCCGAAACCCGCTGTAATTCTTGCCTTTCCGGTGGGGTTTGTGGGGGCGGCTGAATCCAAACAGGCATTGGTCGACGCTAATCTGGATATTCCCTTCATCACGATCTTGGGCCGCAAGGGCGGCAGCGCTATGGCAGCCGCATCGCTGAACGCAGCCGCAGTGGGGGCGTAAGCAGATGACAGCATGGCTTCATATTATCGGTGTCGGCGATGACGGACTTGGATCGTTAAAACCCGAACAGATGCAATTGATCAACGACGCTGAACTGATTATTGGCGGCGATCGCCATCTTGAAATGTTACCCAAGGGATTAAACGCGGCGCAAATGTCCTGGCCCAGTCCCTTGATGAAAATGGTCGAAGACGTTGTGCAAATGCGCGGCAAGCAGGTAGTTATTCTGGCAACCGGCGATCCCATGCATTACGGGATCGGTGTCACATTTGCCAAACGTCTCAACCCGGATGATTATAAAATTTATACCAGCCCCTCAGCCTTTTCATTGGCGGCGGCGCGCCTTGGGTGGGATCTGACCCGCGTGGTCCCGCTGACCCTGCATGGCCGCCCGCTGGAATTACTCATCCCCCATCTTTTTGACGGGGCGAAAATTCTGGCCCTGTCTGATGATGGAACAACCCCGGCCAAGGTCGCCGCATTGCTGGATGATTTGGGTTACGGCCAAAGCCAGATGATCGTTCTTGAACATATGGGCGGGACTGCCGAAAAACAACATACCGGGCGGGCAGTCGACTGGATCGACCGCCGCGTCGCTGATCTTAACACCATAGCCCTCATCTGCCATAAAGATGCGGACATTGTCGCGCTTTCAACCGCACCGGGCCTTGACGATGATGCTTTCAGCCATGATGGACAGCTCACCAAACGCGAAATCAGAACCGCCACAATCAGCGCACTTGCGCCCTTTCCAGGGCAATTGCTGTGGGATGTGGGCGCCGGATCAGGATCAATTGGGATTGAATGGATGCGCCATCACCCGCTGAACCGGGCCATCGCTATTGAAAGCCATGCAGGACGGCTCGAATTCATTGAACAGAACCGCCTGACACTTGGGGTGCCGGGTCTTAAAATCATCAATGGCCGCGCCCCTGATGCCCTGCAAGGTTTAGAGGCACCGGATCGGGTCTTTATTGGCGGCGGTCTCACTGCAGATGGATTGTTCGATGCCTGTTGGAGCGCGCTGAAAGAGGGCGGCGTTCTGGTTGCCAACACGGTTACCGTTGAAGCCGAACAAATGGCCTTCGAGCTGCATCATACATACGGCGGCGACCTCACCCGCCTCAATTTTTCCCGCGCTACAGAAATTGGCGGATTTACAAGCTGGAAGCCTTTCCGGCAAGTGACACAGTTAAGGTTGACGAAAAAATGACAGGCAAACTGTTTGGCTTAGGCATTGGCCCCGGGGATCCGGATTTGATCACGCTGAAAGCTTTAAAGATATTACAAAAAGCACCCGTTCTGGCCTATCCCACCTTAGAAGATGGCGATAGTCTTGCACGCGCGATCATCGCCCCGCATCTGCAAAGCCCCAAGACAGAAATTGCTATCCGCATTCCAATGGCCGTTGCCCGTAAACCTGCGCAGGATGCCTATGACAAAGCGGCGATTGAGCTGGGCGCTGAACTTGAAAAAGGCCGCGATGTTGCTGTTCTGTGTGAAGGGGATCCTTTTTTCTATGGCTCCTTCATGTATTTATTTGGCCGAATGGCTGAAAAATTCGAAGTTGAAGTCGTCCCCGGCGTATCCTCATTAACGGCCTGTGCAACCGCGCTTAAAACCCCGTTGTCGGCACGCAATGATATCTTGACCGTACTGCCTGCCCCCCTTGAAAATGAGATATTGCGCGCCCGAATTGACGCGGCTGATAGCATTGCCCTGATGAAAATCGGGCGGCATTTTGACCGCGTTCGCGATTTAATTAATGAAATGGGTTTAACCCAAAACGCCAACTATATTGAACGGGCGAGTATGCACAACCAGAAGATCACCCCCCTGCAGGATGTCCCGGCGGATGCCGCGCCCTATTTCTCCATGATCCTTATTCATAAAAGGGGTCAAGCATGGAAATGACACCGCCAATTGCAATTGTTCTGCTCAATGACAGTGCATGGGATACCGCTCGAAACCTTCAAAAGCTCTACCCTGAAAGCCTGATCCACGGTCTTGCCGGACGGGTCGAGGGCGCGGACTTAACTTTTCAACAAACGGCCCAGCATCTGCAGGAACTGTTCAAAAGCGGCACACCAATTATCGGCATTTGCGCTTCCGCCATTCTGATCCGCTGTTTGGCTCCGGCGCTCTCGGACAAGCTGACAGAACCACCTGTTCTAAGTGTTGCCGAAACTGGAAACGCGGTTGTGCCGCTGCTCGGCGGCCATCACGGGGCCAACGACAAAGCCCGCGAAATTGCGGCCCATTTGGGTGCAGCCGCGGCCATCACAACGGCAAGCGATTTACATTTCAACATAGCCCTTGATAGCCCACCTGCGGGTCTTACCCTCGCCAATCCAGAACATATGAAAGCTTTTGCGGCGCGGTTACTGGGCGGCGAGCGCGTTAAAATTCTTGGCGATAATCTTTGGCTGGAACAATCAGACCTGCCGGTGGATCCAGATGGTCCGTTGACCATTGAGGTCACAACCCGCGACATCCAGGGATCTGCCGATAAACTGGTTTATCATCCGAAACTGATCTGCCTTGGTGTCGGCTGTGAACGTCATGCAGAGTCAGAAGAGCTAATCACGCTGATCAAATCTACCCTGAAAACAAACAAACTCTCCCCACTGTCAGTCGCCGGTATTTATTCCATCGATCTGAAATCCGATGAAGTGGCTGTTCATGCCGCCGCCGAATATTTTGGATTAACACCGCGCTTTTTTGATGCTGCCACGTTAGAAGCTGAAAGCGCCCGGCTGGTCAATCCATCCGATGTGGTCTTTGCCGAGGTTGGTTGTCACGGTGTATCCGAAGGGGCTGCGCTGGCCGCTGCGGGTAGAACCGGAATGCTGATCATCCCAAAGGTTAAATCCAAACGGACGACCATGGCAGCAGCCATATCCGAACTGCCCGTTCTGCCAACGGGAAAAGGCAAACCCCAAGGTAAATTATCTGTCATCGGCATTGGTCCCGGACAGAACGCATGGCGCACACCAGAAGCCAGTCACTTGATTAGCGAGGCCAGTGATCTGGTCGCTTATGGCCTGTATATTGACCTGCTGAAAGACGAAGCCCTTGGCAAAGTCCGTCATGACTTTGATCTGGGTGAAGAAGAAAAACGGGTGCGCTACGCCCTTGATCTGGCCGCAGAAGGCAAAAACGTCGCGCTTATCTCATCGGGCGATATTGGTATTTATGCCATGGCAACCTTGGTGTTTGAGCTGATCAAAATCGAAGAAAAGCCCGCGTGGGATCGTCTTGATATTCAGGTCACTCCCGGCATTTCAGCATTGCAGGCCGCTGCGGCGCGCGCCGGTGCGCCGCTCGGCCATGATTTTTGCACCATATCGCTATCAGATCTGCTCACACCGTGGGAGGCAATTGAAAACCGTCTCAAAGCGGCGGCCATTGGTGACTTTGTCGTCGCCTTCTACAATCCGGTATCAAAAAAACGGCGTACCCAACTGCATGCGGCAAAAGCGATTTTAAGTGAGCACCGCCCTGCGGATACGCCCGTTATTGTGGCGCGCAATCTGGGCCGCGATGATGAAAATGTACAGATTATGCCGCTGGTTGATCTGGACCCGGAAAAAGTGGATATGCTGACCCTTGTGATGGTCGGCTCCAGCGAAAGCAAGATCACAACCACCAATTCAGGCCTTAAAAAATGGGCCTATACCCCCCGCGGCTATGCCGGAAAAATGACCCCTGCGAAAGAGGATACTTAAACATGACTGTGCATTTCATTGGGGCTGGCCCAGGTGCCGCCGACTTGATAACCCTTCGCGGGCGTGACCTGATCGCGGCCTGTCCGGTTTGCCTTTATGCGGGATCGTTGGTGCCAGTTGAAATCCTCGCCCATGCGCCGGATGACGCCCTGATCATCGACACTGCGCCGCTGCATCTGGACGAGATTATGGAAGAATTTAAAAAGGCCGAGGCCAAAGGTCAGGATGTTGCCCGCGTTCATTCCGGGGATCCCAGCATCTACGGCGCCATTGGCGAACAGATGCGCCGCCTTGACGAACTGGGCATTGAATATACCATCACCCCCGGTGTACCGGCCTTCGCGGCGGCGGCGGCCCTGTTAAAAACTGAACTGACCCTGCCCGATATCAGCCAGAGCATTATCCTCACCCGCACGTCCATGAAGGCGACGGAAATGCCCAACAACGAAGATCTGGATACATTGGGCAAGTCCGGCGCCACATTGGCCATTCACTTAAGCGTTCGCAATATGCGCAAAGTTACCAGCGATCTGATCCCCCATTACGGCGAAGATTGCCCGGTTGCTGTCGTCTTTCGGGCCACATGGCCCGATGAAAAAGTAATCCGCGGAACGCTTGCCGATATTCAGGAAAAAGTCAGAGCTGAAAAAATTACCCGCACGGCCCTTATCATTGTGGGCCGCGTTCTAGACGCCAAAGACTATCGCGACAGCGCGCTCTATCATGCCGATCATGTACATGTGTTGCGCCCTAAACGAAAGACTGCAGACGAAGTTTAAGGGCATCCGGGGTTGAAATAGCGCCCGCGACATGTGTTGCGGGCCGCTCAACCATAATCACCGGTAAGCCCAACGTCCGTGCCGCCTCTATCTTTGCATAGGTTGCATCGCCGCCGCTGTTTTTCGTCACAACCACGTCAATGCGTTCATCCCGCAGCAGCGCAAGCTCATCCTCCAATTCAAATGGCCCGCGCGCCAGCAAATTGTCCACATCACTTTGCGGGCATTCAAACGTAATCGGCTCAACCGATCGCACGACAAGGCGTTTGTCCTGCAAATGCTGAAACGCGCCCAGCTCCTGACGTCCGATACTCAGAAATATATTTGAAAAATCGGCGCAAGCCGCGGCAGCCTTGAATAAAGTTTCAACCTCAATCCACGTATCCCCCTGCTCGCGGGTCCATGCAGGGCGCTCATACCGGATGTAGGGTATATCTTCTGCCGCGCAGGCTTTTTGTGTTTTGGGGCTCACCACGCGGGCGAATGGATGGGTCATATCAACCACCAGATCAATTTGCCGATCGGTTAAGAATTTTGATAATCCGCCCACATCTGCAAACCCCTTGGGCAGCACTTCACCCTTTAACCTGGTCGCTTGAACCGTTCGGCCCGCCAGGCTCGTGATCAGATGAACACCTTCCTGCTGGCTCATGAATTCATTAATGACGGCGGCTTCCCCTGTACCGCCCAACAACAGAATTTTCAACTCATCTGTCTTCACTTTTCCCCACCAAGTTCCCTTTACGATCAAATATTAACACATCCACAGCAACGGCACCGCCGGAAATCTCTTTGGCTTTTTGCCGCGCTAAATCCGCAATAAGCGGTGCCAATTGCACATCGTTCTGCCGACAAGCCTCCAGCACCTGCATGGCCGTATTGGCGCTTCGGCACAGATCAACCAGCTCAGCGCTCGCCTCTAAAGCGACCAATTGATCAGCCAACCAGTTGAAATTCACGGATGAGCGCCCCGAATGCAAATCCATATGCCCCTCGGCAAGTTTGGTGAACTTGGCAAAGCCGCCCGCTAATGTCAATTTAGCCACCGGGTGGGTTTTCAGATATTTCAAGACACCGCCGGCAAAATCCCCCATATCCAGCAGCGCATAATCGGGCAATTTGTAGATCTCATTCGCGGCTTTTTCCGACGTGGACCCGGTGGCGGCGATCACATGATCTGCACCTGCGGCGATTGACACATCAATTCCCCGGTGCAGTGACGCAATCCACGCCGCGCAGGAATAGGGCACAACAATGCCGGTGGTACCCAATACAGATAACCCGCCCACAATTCCAAGGCGACCATTCATCGTGTATTTCGCCAGTTCTTCGCCGTTCTCAATCCCCACTGTAATTTCAATATCGGCCTCAGCGCCGTGCGCGGCGCACAAATCACGAACCTCCCGCGTCATCATTTCGCGCGGAACCGGGTTAATCGCAGGCTCGCCAACCGCAACGGGCAATCCCTCTCGCGTAACAGTACCAACGCCCTCGCCCGCAGCAAATGTAACGCCTGTGCCTACGGCCCCTTTTTGAACCGTTACAATAATTCGCGCGTGATGAGTGACATCGGGATCATCTCCGGCATCCTTGATGATGCTCGCCGTTGCGAAGCTCCCATCGTGTTGTTCGGTGGCAAGCGCAAATGCGGGGGTTTGCCCCTTGGGCAGGGTGATGGAAACCGGGTCCAGAAACCCATGGCCCAGCAACGCCGACACCGCAGATTTGGCCGCAGCGGTCGCGCAGGCCCCTGTCGTCCATCCATATCGCAATTTTTCTGCTTGTACCTGCTTTGTCATAAATTATTTATAGGCTGGCAAGCCACTGTTGGCTAGCATCAGAACTCAATCCTGTGTAAAAGAAAAATATGGAAAAGATCCTTCGTCAAATACCGGAGTTTGAGCCGGGTTCCGTGTGGTTGCTGGGCGCCGGTCCTGGCGATCCAGGACTGCTTACCCTTTACGCAATTGAAGGCCTTCGGCAAGCGGATGTACTCGTCTATGACGCTCTGGTTAGTCAGGAAATTCTGGATCTGACCAACCCGGACTGCGTTTTGGAATATGCGGGCAAGCGCGGCGGAAAACCATCTGCCAAGCAAAATGATATCAGCGAACGGCTTGTGGTTTTAGCGCAAGAGGGAAAACGGGTCCTGCGCCTTAAAGGCGGTGATCCCTATATTTTTGGCCGCGGCGGTGAAGAAGCGCTCAAGCTGGTTGAAAATAATATCCCCTTCCGGGTTATTCCCGGCGTATCATCTGGTGTTGGCGGGCTGGCATACGCTGGCATTCCGCTCACCCACAGGACAACAAATTCGGCCGCAACCTTTGTCACCGGGCATGATGCCAACGGCGACGTGCCCAGCGTCAACTGGGAACATATCGCCAAGGGATCCCCCGTAATTGTGATCTATATGGGCGTTAAACATATCGCCGAAATCACGTCCATGCTGATCAAATATGGCCGCAGCAAAGACGAGCCGGTCGCTATCATTGCCAATGCCACCCTGCCCAGTCAGGAAATGGTCACGACCACGCTTGGCACAGCCGTCGAAGATTTAGCCGCAAGTGGCTTGCAACCCCCGGCCCTGATTGTCGTCGGACAAGTTGTAGATTTGCATGACAAGCTGGGCTGGTTTGCCAAGGTTAATCAGGACAAAGACGCATGAACGCTGGCCCCGCGCCCGCACTGATAATCGCCGCACCCGCCTCTAATTCGGGCAAAACGACTCTGACGCTATCGTTGCTTCGGGCGTTTCGAAATCTTGGCATTCGCACCGCCTCGTTCAAGGTTGGACCGGATTATATTGATCCGGTTTTTCACCACCGGGCCAGCGGTCAGCCTTGCGTGAATATCGACCCTTGGGGCATGCGCCCCCAAACTCAAAATACATATCTTGGCGATGTCGCCACAGCAGCTGATCTTGTCATTGGCGAAGGCGTCATGGGCTTGTTTGATGGCGCGCGCGATGGAACTGGATCCACCGCTGATCTTGCCGATGCGCATCAAATCCCGATCATCCTGATTGTACCGGCAAGCGGTCAGTCCACCAGCGTCGGCGCTTTGTTGCACGGCTTTGACAGCTATCGCAGCTCCACTAAAATTGCCGGGGTTATTTTCAACAATGTGGGCAGCCCTGCCCATGGGGATATTTTGAAAAAAGCCGCTCAGCAAGTGGGCATCCCCTGCCTTGGCATGATCCCAAAATCAGATAAGCTTTCGTTGCCGCGGCGGCATCTGGGACTTGTGCAGGCAGATGAAAACGAAGATTTGGAAAACTTCCTGCAAGAAGCTGCCAATCTGGTCCAGCAACATATCGATCTGCCCGCACTTCAAAAGCTGGCGTCGCCGCCGATTTTCACCGCTTGCGCAGCGGATCCATTTTCGTTTCTATCGCGTCATATTGCCGTGGCTCGTGACGCTGCCTTCACCTTTATCTACCCGCATTTTGAACAGGCATGGCGTCAAAGCAATACTCAAATCAGCTTTTTCTCTCCCCTTGACGATGAAGCCCCCTCCGTCGATGCCGATTTTATCTACCTCCCCGGCGGCTACCCCGAATTGCATCTCCCGGCGCTGACCCAATCACACAATTGCTTCGCCGCCTTGCAAACCGCCAAGGCCAATAACATTCCCATTTATGGGGAATGCGGGGGTTATATGGTGATGGGCCAAAGCATCACGGGTAAAGATGGTACGACCTACCCTATGGCGGACCTGCTCCCCGTCCAAACGTCATTTACCAAACCCAAACTGCATCTGGGCTACCGGCAGGTATCTCTTGCTGAAGATAGTCAGCTCGCGCCCCAAAATACCGCCTACCGGGCCCATGAATTTCATTACGCGGAAGAAATTCAACGATCCAAGGCAACGCCGCCTCTTTTCACGGCGACTGACGCCCTTGGAAAGGATCTGGGCGGACTTGGGGCCATATGCGGTTCTGCCTTCGGCTCTTTCATTCATCTGATTGATAGGGCAGACTAGGCCGATGATAGAAAATTCAAACATCACATTCGTACTTGGTGGCGCAAGATCAGGCAAAAGCAGCTTTGCTGAAAAATTCACGGCAAGCTTGGGGCTGGACAAAATTTACATCGCCACCAGCCAGATTTTCGATGATGAAATGCAGGATCGCGTAGCCAAACATCAAATCGATCGCGGCGCCGATTGGCACACTGTTGAAGAACCCCTCGCCCTTTCGGAAACGCTGCTACGGGAAAGCAAATCTGATAACGCAATTTTGGTTGACTGCCTGACCTTATGGGTCACCAATTTAATGATGGCTGATCAGGACATCGATGCCTTGGGCGATGAACTCGCCGCAGTGTTATTGCAAATGTCAGGGCCGGTAATTTTGGTTTCCAACGAAGTGGGACAGGGCATCGTGCCCGACAACGCCATGGCCCGGGCCTTTCGCGATCACGCCGGGCGGCTGCACCAAAAAATCGCTGAGGTATCGGGTGAGGTTTATTTTGTAACGGCGGGTCTGCCGCAAAAGCTTAAATAAATGACCGATTTGCCCCCTCCCAAACCCTATAAAGGTGGCTGGATTCAGGATTTCCTGATCGCGCTTGTCTTTCTTACCCGATTGCCCATCCAGCTTAATCTGGAATTTTCCATGAAAACCTTGGGGCTCGCTAGCCGGGCCTTTCCGCTCGTCGGGGTTATTCTCGGCGGCATATCCGGCAGTATTTTCTTTGCGGGTGGCGCGGCTGGATTGCCGTCGCTGCTGTGCGCTTTTCTCGCACTTGGCGCACAAATCCTGCTCACCGGGGCGCTGCATGAAGATGCCATCGGGGATGTGGCCGATGGCTTTGGCGGCGGGGCTGACCGGGATAAAAAACTGGAAATTATGCGCGACAGCCGCGTCGGCACCTATGCGGTTGTGACGCTGATCGTTATCTTGGGCATGAAAGCAAGCGCCCTTGCGGCCTTGCAAGATCCTTATGTTGCATTTGCCGTGATCATTGGTGCAGCGGTCTGCAGCCGCGGCATGATGAGCAGCGCCATGTATCTCATGCCTGCCGCCCGCAAAAATGGCCTTGGCGCCAGCGCAGGACGCCCCCCGCTTGCAACTGCCCTCTGGGCTTTCGGCTTTGCCACCCTAATTCCCGTGCTGATCCTTGGTCCCTATTTTGGCTCGGCAGGCGTGATTGCCGCACTGGGCGGAGCGGCGGTCATCGGGCTTATTGCTTACCGGCAAATCGGCGGCCAGACCGGCGATGTACTGGGCAGCGTTCAGCAACTGGCCGAAACCAGCTTTCTAATCACCTTGGCCGCGCTGTTCGCCTGATCCTATCGTTTGCGAGGCTTGGGCCGTGCTGTCGGCTCTGCCTGCATCGGATCATCGGGCCAGTAATGCCGGGGATATTGCCCTTTCAGATCCTTTTTAACCGCGTCATAGCTATTGGCCCAAAACCCGGCCAAATCCTTGGTAATTTGCGCAGGTCTGTAAGCGGGGCTGAGCAAATGAATGGCAATGCTCACCTGACCGCCAGCCAGTTTTGGAAAATCTTCCTGTCCAAACACCTCTTGCAGGCGAACGGCCAGCACCGGATTATCGGGGTCGCTATAATCCAGCCGGATAAACGATCCTGTGGGCATTTGCATCTTGGCCGGGGCTAAACTGTCCAAAAACTGCTGCTGTTCCCAGTCTAGTAGGTTAAGCAATATCTGCTCCATATTTAATTTGGACAGGTCCGCCAGACTGTTCTTATCCCCCAGATAAGGCGTCAGCCAATCTTCAAGATGATCGGCGAGCCACGCCATATCAATCACCCCAAAGCGATCCAGATCGATTTTTTGCGGATTGGCATATTCGCCGTATTTGGCAGCAAAGGCCATCCGGCCGAGCGCCGCCTCCGACGCAGCGCCCCATGGCAGGGGCCTCAACTCTTTGGACCGGATAACATCAATCAACGCCGCCGCGACTTTGTCTTTCGGTGGATTTTTTACCCGCCGTCGGTCCAGTACCAGCGCCCCGATACAATCTTCTTCATCGGCAATAACCCGGTCACGTTCAGCATCCCAATAAACAGTTAGCCGCGTTTCAATTCGCGCTTCATACTGCTGACGTAATTGCTGATAGGTGACCGCCGCTGCAATCTGAATTTTGGCCTCCCGGCCTTTTCCATCCAAATCGGCAACCACCAGATACGGCTCCCCCATCAACTGATCATTATCGGCCAGCACCGCGCCGCGCCCGCCTGACAATCGATAAGATTTGGGGTTTGATTTGCGCTGCTCGGCAATGCGGTCAGGATAGGCCAGCGAAAGGGTCAGTCCAACATCTTTAAAATCGGCGCGCCCCGCCTTGGCCTTGAAACGCCGCCGCAAATCATCTGCGTTTTTCATAATGGGACCCAGATTTGGCAAACTGCCCTTACGATCGCGGGCGCGCTGCAACAGCTCCAAACGGCTTTTAATATCAGAATTGGGCGCATCATAATCACGGCGCAGGATATCGCGCTCGGACAATAGCGCTGCCAGATCGCAGGCAAGCCCCAAATCATCCGTGCCTTCTGATTGCAGGATCATCACCGCAAGCCGCGGATGCAGGGGAAGTGTCACCATTTTCTGGCCCAATTCCGTGATCCGCAGATTTTCATCCAGCGCCCCAAGGCTTTGCAGCAGATCACGTGCCTGCCCTATCAACCCTTGCGGCGGCTCAGTCATCCACGACAGCTCGCTGGTATCTTCAATCCCCCATTTAGCTAGCTCCAGCGCAAGTGAGCATAGATCGGCCAGAGCGATTTCAGGATCAGAATGGGGTATAAATCCTTTATCTTCCGCCGCGCTCCACATGCGATAGCAAAACCCTGGTCCCAGCCGGCCCGCGCGCCCACGCCGCTGATCAGCAGATGCTTTTGAAATGCGCTTTAATTCCAACCGGCTCATGCCACTGTTGGGATCAAAACGGGGTTTGCGGGCAAGCCCGCTGTCCACCACAATCCGCACCCCTTCAATCGTCAAACTGGTCTCTGCGATATCTGTGGCCAGCACAATTTTTCGAAGCCCCGTTGGATCGGGATTAAGCGCCCGGTCCTGCTCTTTTTGTGCCAGACTGCCAAACAGGGTGTGAACCGCAATTTGGCGCTTTTCCATATTGCTTTTCAGGTGATTAAGCACTCGGTTAATCTCTCCAGCCCCGGGCAGAAAAACAAGGACATCACCGTCCTTTTCTGTATCACAAATCTCCAAAATCCAGCTCGCAAGCGTGGCTTCATACCGGCCCTTTGGCGTTCGCTCCATAAACCGCGTTTCGACCGGATACAGTTTGCCCGTGCTGGTGATAATCGGCGCATCATTCAGTAACCTGGCCACACCTTCAGCGTCCAGCGTTGCCGACATCACCACAAGGCGTAAATCTTCACGCAGGAATTCCTGCGCCTGCCGGGTCAGCGCCAGCCCCAAATCCGAATTCAGATTGCGTTCGTGAAATTCATCGAAAACCACAATTGCCGTGTCCGAAAGTTCGGGATCCTGCTGTAATTTACGGGTGAGTATCCCTTCAGTGACCACTTCAATGCGGGTTTTGGCGCTAACTTTGGTGTCAAAGCGAATGCGATAGCCAACGGTCTCGCCTACCGCTTCTCCCAGCAAATCCGCCATGCGCCGGGCGGCTGCACGCGCGGCCAGACGGCGCGGTTCCAGCATGATGATTTTTTTCGTGCCAATATCCGGCAATTGCAACAACCACAGCGGCACTGTCGTTGTCTTACCGGCGCCCGGCGGCGCCTGCAATACCGCGCAATTACCGGTTTTAAGTGCCGCCAGCAAATCGGGGAGAACATCTTCGACCGGCAGGCCTGTTTTCGGAACTGAAATTGTCATATGGTCGTTGATATCTGCATGTAGCTGTTCTGTATAGGTCTATTTTTTGAAGGTTTTTTCCGCAACCGGCGCGATCAGCGGCAAGAATGTCAAACTGGTTAGCATGGCAATAAAGGCCCCCGCCACGATCATTCCGCCAAATCGTATTGTTGGCGGAAATTCGGAAAATGCAAAAATCATGAACCCCAGCGCAATAATCCCGTTTGCCGCCAAAATCCCCCCTGCCTGTTCCGCAAGGGCGCTCTGCCAACTCTCACGCGCCGAACGGTTTGCCATTTTCCGGCGCACAGCAAGTCCCAGATGAAGGATCGCGTCCACAGCCAAACCAAAGGCCACACTAATGGCCGGGGCTGATATGACATCCATTGGCACCCCAAATGTGCCCACCCCGCCCAAAATCAACACGGGTATCGTTCCAGCGGCAACCCCCATACTCAAACTCAACGCTACGTTCCGGGTGGCAATTGCCGCAATGATGAAAAAGATCAGTAGCAACGAGAGGATGCCCATTACAATGCTTTGGGCGACCAGGGCGGAAAGCCGCGCCTGCAAGGCATAAACTCCCCCCACTAAATCAGCGCGAAACCCCTCGGCTGCAGCAAGGGATTGCAGGTTTTCAATAATGGCAAGTCGGTCATTCTTATCTGCCTGTTCTTTCATTCTAAGCAGGAACAGTGCGTCTTTTCGATCTTCACTGAGAAAGCTTTTAACCGCCTGCTGATTAACCTCTAATCCGAGCAACGTCACGATTTCCCGCCACGGCAGCAGGAAAGCCAGCGGATGGGAATTAGCCTCGGCCAGCAGGGCAGGCAGCGACAGAACTGTCCCCACGCTCTTCTCCATCGCAAATTTCTGGTGCAAATCCGACAGCCGTTCATAGGCATCTGCGCTATCCAAATCCGCGCCGGTCTTTTGCGAAACTACGATGAGCAGCGGACTGCTGCCGCCATTTGCATCAATTTCGCGAAGCCCCCGGCCAATATCACTATCTTCGTCAAAATAGCTCAGTAATCCCGGATCGGTGTTGAGCTGGAACATTCCCGGCACCGACACCGCAATAGCGGCGATAAGCACGCCCGCCCCGATCCACAAAACAGCCAGGTTAAGTTTGGGCCGCTCCGATTGAGATAGGGCTTTTACCGGCGGGGTTTTCTTTTTCACCTGCAATAAAAAGCCGGGGAAGATGCCAAAACAGCTTAGAAAAGCAACACTAACCCCGACAAGACCGCCAAGGCCGAGCTGGCGAAGCGGTTCCGCCGACACAAACAGCAAACTGGCGAACCCGAGCAAAGTTGTCACCGCGCACCAGAACGACGGGCGCACTGTTTTCTGTATCGCGCCAATCACTTGGGCGGCCCACTCTCCACTTTCTCGCTGCCAGTTATTGGTCAGGTAAATAACTTGCGACTGCACCAGTACGAAAATGATGATGGCCAGATTTGCCGTTAGGATTCCAACCGCCTGCCCCATAAAATGTAAGACCGTTAAACTGGTAAAAATTGCGGTAACACCAGCGACGCAGGCCCCCAGCGCAATCATCCACGACCGATAAATCATAAAGATAAGGGCCGTAAACACCACCAGCGCCGCCCCACTGAAGACTTGTGCATCGCGTACAATGCTGCGTTTGATATGCTCCGCAATATAGGGCATTCCCGACACTGATATTGGCCCCAAATCAGCGTTCTGCTGAAATTCAGCCAGTATCTCTTCAACCGCGCTAATCAGCGACCTTGGGCTCTCGCGCGGCAAAAACGCGAGCAGGAAGGTGGATTTCTGATCCGCATCAATCAGCAAGGGATGCCAGAACGGGCTTTTCGCCGCCGCCGCTGCGCTGTCGGGGCCATTGGTGATACTGAGCACCCGGCTAAATGCGTGCAGTTCCTGCAACCGCAAGGTCATCTTTTCAATTTGTATTAAATACCCGCGGGAAAAGATGTCAGACCCGGCCACATTGATGATTAGAAATTCTTCGGCGGGAAATTTTTCGGCAATTTTGCGGGTATCCGCCATTTCCGGATCGTCTGATCCAAAGAAAAAATCAGGCGATACCTGCGGTGATAGATCAACGACGCTGACAAATACGAACCCCATGACAAGCATCACCGCCAATGATATCGTCAGCCAAACTTTATGAATTTTCTCTTTGAGAACCTGCAACAGAAATCACCCGTTATCCCGCTTTTCACCCTGCCATCAAATCTAACCTAAACTTTGAGCCCCGTCATGATCGAACTCATTGAAGCCCATTCTTATCTCTCCACACCCGCCGATATACAAACCCGCTATGATGGCTGGTTGATCCGCTTGTCTGCAAATTCTGCCAAGCGGGCAAATTCTGTCAATTTTCCTCAAAAAACGGGATCTAACTTTCCATTGGCGGCGAAAATCGCCCACTGTGAACGGCATTATTTCGCGCAGTCCAAACCTTGCATTTTTCGGATCACCCCGCTCGCCAATCCAGACGGGCTGGAGACGGAACTGATCGCAAACCACTACAGGCTAGCCGACCCGACAGATGTGCAGATCCGCGATTTAACGGCAAATCCGCCAAAGGAACCCGCCCATCCGGTCACACTCACTGAAAAACCCGATGCCACGCAAATTGAGGCCCTTTGCGCTTTAACGGAAAAAGACGGCCCGCGCATTGCGGCCTTTCGCGAAAGTCTGGACCTCATCCAAATTCAGACGATCTATGCGTTCATCTATGACAACGGAAAAATTGTCGGAACCGGCCTTGCCACTGTGGAGGGAGGCTTAATGGGTCTGTTTGAATTTGCAACAGACCCCGCATATCGCCGCAACGGGCTTGCAAGCAGTATCACCGAGGCATTGCTGGGCGCTGGCCGGATGCGCGGCGCCGAAACCGCTTATCTTCAGGTTGTCCAAGACAATGCGGCAGGCACTCAATTTTGGCATAACCAGAAATTCAGTACCAAACTTTATGAATACCGCTATTTGATTAAAGAGCAGACGCCCTCATAGACGTTACTTAGGGATATCCAGACGAATATCGCTAGCGTCATCAAAGAATAATTCGTCGCAATTGTGCCCCTCGCCGCCGCGATCCACCACGAGAAAATCACTGACGCCCTCCAGCGCCAGCACAGGATGGTGCCAGGTCCCCGCGTGATAGTTCACGCCTTGACTGGGCTGCGCCAGAAACGCCTTTAAATCTGTTGGCTCAACGCTCTCCCCGGCTGTTGCGACCAGCACTAGATAAGGCCGACCGCTCAGGGGAATAAACGCCTGACTGCCAAAGGGATGGCGCTCCACCATTTTAACCGATAGGGGATAATCCAATGGGGTTGCCTGAAAAATATTAATCAGCGCATGCCCATCATTAAGCAGCTCAACTTTCGCCAGATCATGATAGCGGCGGGTTGATCCGTTATTGATCGGAAAATAATCCGTACCCGCTGTTTCGATCACATCGCCAAACGGCGCAAATGCTTCCTTGGTCAGCGGTTTCACTTCAAGCTGCATCTCACCCCCCTATTTACTGATCTTGCCAAACAACCGCAGACGGCTAATGCCGCCATCGGGGAAAATATTCAGTCGTACATGGGTAATCGCTCCAATATCCAGGACTTCCTTTTCGAAGGTGTGAATAGCATCCATGCTCAGCTTTTGTTCAGGCAATAAGGTTTTCCAGAACATGCTTTGGGTAACAAGTGACTGATCCGTCCCCCCGCTCACATACGCCCCCTGAATTGAACAGCGATCGGGATAATTTCCTTTAAAATGGGCTGTGTCCACTTCGATGCGAGACAGTGTACCGGCGTGACCCAGCTCAAAGATTGCCCAGTCATTACCCGGTTCACGGCGCCGCCGCGTCTCCCAACCGTCGCCCATATCAACGCCCCGGCCTGGAACCAGCAACTTGGATGGATTACCATAATGCGAATTATTGGCGCAGACACCACGCCCGCCATTTAGCAAGGAGACCAGATCAACAATTTCATTGGGATCACGATCCGCCCAATTGCAATTCACCCGGCCATAAACCCGCAGCCGGGCAACGCCGCCATCTGGGAAAATATTAAGCCGAAGGTGGGTCCATGTTTCAGTGCTATCCACCGCAACCAGATGATGGCTGTCCGCGCCCAGTGTCACCGACGGCACAATTTCCTGCCACTGTGTGTTTTCGTTGGGATCGCCCTTAATGTTGCAGGCTTCCAGTGAGGCTGCAGGCGGGAAATTACCCGTGAAATGACTGGTATCAATATTCACACCTTCAATAATGCCGGGCAGGCCCAATCGGATGATGCAGTGATCATAGCCCTCACCGCGTTTGCGCCGGCTCTCCCAACCGTCCATCCATTTGCCGTTATCATCGTATTTATCGGCAATGAAAACCGGCTCGGCGGGATTAATCAATCGCGATTTATCTGCAAAAAAATCATCCGTCGCAAAAATCACCTCTGTTCCCAGGGCGGGCTGCGCCAAATCGATACAGGTTGATACGAAATCAGCTTCTTTAGCCGAAAGAATAGTCATTAAAGCTCTCCAATAAAAGCTGATCGCAGGGATTACAGATCCTGAAGGCGAAAAGCGGCAATCTTGTCAATTTCCTGTAACGCAGTTGTAAATTCTGCATTCACATCATTTACCAATCGATCCTGAAACCCTTTTAAGATTTCAAACCGGTTACTGTTGCGAACCGCCTTGATAAAGGGAAATCCAAATTTCGCTTTATAGGCCGCATTATATTCCTGAAAACGGGCAAACTCTTCTTCGGTGCACTCACTTAGTCCAGCTCTTGCCTGCTCCGATGTGGATTCTTCCGTCAGCTCCCCGCGAATGGCGGCCTTGCCCGCCAAATCCGGATGCGCATTGATCAGTTTCATTTGCGCTTCCTGCGATGCATCGCCAACAACTTTCGCCATGGCCGCCGCCAGTTCCTCTGCTTTATCATGCGCTTGCGTCAAGCCCTGATCCCAAACCTGCTCGGCAACCCATGGGGAATGTTCATACACACCACCAAAAATACGGATAAATTCAGCACGGTTCATTTGACTGGGTTTATGGGAAAGTTCACTCATTTCAGCCCTCCGCCGGAAATTCGGATTGCCAATGCCGGGCAATTTCAATGCGCTTTGCAAACCAGACCTTGTCATGGCTCTTCACATATTCGATAAACCGCTTCAGCGCCGCAATACGTCCGGGCCGCCCTACCAGCCGGCAATGTAGTCCCACCGACATCATTTTAGGGGCCTCAGCGCCTTCTTCGTAAAGCGTATCAAACGTATCTTTTAAATAAGTGAAATACTGATCGCCGCTGTTAAACCCTTGCAAGGCGGCAAAGCGCATATCGTTCACATCCAATGTGTAGGGCACTATAAGCTGCTTTTTACCCTCAACATCAGCCCAGTAGGGCAAATCATCATCATAGGCGTCTGCGTCATAAACAAAGCCACCCTCTTCGGCGACCAGACGCCGGGTATTGGGACTGGTCCGTCCCGTATACCAACCCAGCGGGCGCTCCCCGGTCATCTTGGTGATAATCTCAATCGCTTTTTGCATATGCTCGCGCTCAACCGCTTCGGGCACATACTGGTAATTGATCCAGCGATAGCCGTGGCTGCAAATCTCATGCCCTTCTCGCAGGAACGCCGCGACCACATCCGGGTTTCGCTCCATCGCCATGGCAACGGCAAAAATCGTAAGCGGAATATCGTATTTTTTAAATAGCCGCAGAATACGCCAGACACCGGCGCGACTGCCATATTCGTAAATGGATTCCATACTGATATGGCGAACACCTTCCAGCATATCCGCACCAACGAACTCCGACAAAAATGCTTCGGAAGCCTCGTCTCCGTGCAAAATACAATTCTCGCCGCCCTCTTCATAGTTCAGGACGAATTGTACCGCCACGCGTGCGCCACCCGGCCAATTTGGATTGGGTGGGGTTTCGCCGTAACCGATCATGTCTCTGGGGTAGGTGTCAGATGTCATCAGGGTCCTCGTTTAAGTTTGTTTCGCCGTATTCCCAAAAATCCGGTACAGATCGTTGGCGTTATCTTTTCCATCCAGATGAAGTGCATTTTCAATCGCACTCAGGTGATCCACCATCAATTTGACAGCTTTCTTTTCATCGCGATTTCGGATTGCCGACAATATCTCGCGATGCTCATCACAGGAACAGGATTGCTGCGCCAATTTGTTCTTCTGATACTGAACATGGATCAACGAGGTTCGGGAAACCAGTTCCCGCAGAAAATCTTCCATCGTTTTATTCCCGGCAATGCGGGCCAGCAACAGATGAAAATCGCCGGACAACGCAACCCAGTTGCTATGTTCACCATTTTCAATACTGGCCTCTTCCGCCCGGTGATTCTTCTCAAGCGCATCCAGATCCAGCTGGTTATAATTTCTCACAACAGCTTTCATGACGGCGGCTTCAACAACGCGCCTTGTTTCCAGAATTTCGCGGGCTTCTTCTGGGGTTGGCTCCGTAACATAAGCGCCGCGATTTGGGACAATCTGCACAACTTTTTCATACGCAAGCCGTTGCAGGACTTTACGGATAGTTGTTCGGCTAACCCCAAAAATTTCCCCAAGGGTATCTTCGGATAATTTGGTTCCAGGCAACAGTTTCTGTTCCATGATTGCGGCGAACATCTGCGCATAAATCTGGTCGTCCTGACTGGATCGCTTCAATTTATCTGTTGATCCCGCTTGAATCATTTCTACAATTTTCCTGAAAGACCGCCAAAAGTTACCGACATATATTTGTACAATATCTTACATATATTGTATACGATAATTTCAAATCGATTTTACCGCTCACAAACAAGATCACAGGTAAATAGCCAAAAATTAAGAACAATTTTGCACTGCACAATATGAAAAATCCGGTTATTTTGGTAAAGAGCTCCAGATACCTCACCCCCATAGTCATACAAAATTGACAAAAACCGTAGACAATTTTTTCAGACTCATGCATCCTTTTACCGAAAGCTGGCTATTTGATCAGATTCACCACCCAAATAAAAAGGTGAACCGGTCCCGCCAGAAAAATTGAACAAGGTTTGGGCGTTTATGGGAAAACTGACCACACATATTCTGGATACTGCCGCAGGCAAACCCGGCAAAGACATCACTATTCAGCTTTACTATCTTCAAGGGGACAGCTGGGAGTTGGTCAAGGAAACCATTTCCAATGAAGATGGCCGATGTGCATCGCCCTTGCTTGAAGGCGATGCATTGAAACTGGGGCAGTATGAACTGGTTTTCCATGCAGGCGCTTATTTTGATGCCATGGGCCTTGATTTGCCTGAACCAAAATTTCTCGATGAAATCGTTATAAGATTTGGGGTGCCAGATGCCAAAGAGCATTACCATGTACCCCTGCTGGTATCACCTTACAGCTACTCGACATACAGGGGGAGCTAACGGGTTACGTCATTGTTGGGGAGGAAACGACAATCGTAACTAATCTATAATAGCAGGGGGCTATTGATGAGCGAAATAACACAGAATTCAGGCGCGGACGACTTGGATGTCAGTCGGCTTACCGATCCCAACTACACGCCACCATTAATCAAAGCGGTGCCACTTGGTATCCAGCATATGCTGGCCATGTTTGCGGGCAATGTCACCGTGCCAATCATTATTGCAGGCGCGGCTGGCCTTGCGGGCGGCGACAAAGTCTTTCTGATACAAATTGCGATGCTGGTTGCAGGCCTTGCAACCATGTTGCAGACCATCGGCGCAGGTCCAATTGGTGCAAAACTGCCCATTATGCAGGGCACCAGCTTTGCCTTCCTGCCGGTAATGATCCCCATTGCTGCCGGGGTTAAAGGAACCGAGGCACTGGGTATTATCTTCGCAGCAACCTTGGTTGGCGGGCTCTTTCACTTTTTCATTGGAACGGTCATTGGCCGTTTTCGCGGCGCACTGCCACCGCTTATCACCGGTCTGGTTGTCGCGACAATTGGTCTGACATTGCTGCCGGTTGGCGTTGAATATGTGGGCGGCGGTAAATTTGCCAAATTCGTCACCAAAGATTTTGGTGCCTGGTATCATATTGTGCTGGGGATGTCCGTTATCGTCATTATTCTGGCGACGAAATTCATGACAAAAGGCATGATTTCTGCCTCAGCGATCCTGATCGGTCTGGTTGCCGGTTACCTGATCGCTATTCCCATGGGAATGGTCAATTTTGACGGCGTCAGCAATGCGGCGTGGTTCGCCTTCCCTGAACCCCTTAAATATGGCCTCACCTTTACCAGCGGTGACGATAAAATTCAGGGCATCATCACCGCCGGTATTATCGGCATGTGTCTAATGGCGATTGTCTCTGCCATTGAAACTGTTGGCGATATTTCCGGCATTACAAAAGGCGGTGCGGGACGCGAAGCAACTGACAGAGAAATCGCAGGTGGTACCATGGCCGATGGCCTTGGAACGGCGCTTGGCGCTATTTTTGGCTCCCTGCCAAATACCTCTTACAGTCAGAATGTGGGCGTGATTTCCCTCACCGGTGTGATGAGCCGTCATGTGGTCACCATTGGCGCCATCTTCCTGATCCTTGCTGCTTTCGTTCCAAAAATCGGGGCGATCATATCGGCGATGCCATATGCGGTTCTGGGCGGCGGTGCGGTTGTCATGTTTGGCATGATTGCGGGTGCGGGCCTCAACCTGCTCGGTGACGTGAAAATGAACCACCGCAACATGGTCATTATCGCGCTCTCCCTCAGCATTGGACTGGGCTTGAAGGCGGAACCTGATGTGGTTCAAATCTTCCCCGGCTGGGCAAGAATGATGCTGACATCTGGCTTGTTGCCAGTGGCATTCATTTCAATTCTGCTCAACACCATCCTGCCAGAGGATGCAAAAGACTAAATTGATCGGAGAAACCGCCTCAACGGTATCTCGTTGGGGCGACTTTTTTCTTTTTTGAGCTATCTTAAACCTATGCAAACTTCCCGCGGGAATATTTAAGGGACAGGCATGCGAAACAAAATTCGGTTTGTACAAAATGGTAAAGTTCGGGAACTGGAGAATGTGGATCCAACCCATACCCTGCTGAACTTTTTACGTTATGACGATGCTCAAACCGGCTCCAAAGAAGGCTGTGCCGAAGGGGATTGTGGTGCCTGCACGGTTGTCATCGGCGAACTTAAAGACGGCGAGCTTCACTATCAGGCGATCAATGCCTGCATTCAGTTCCTGCCCATGCTCGATGGCAAAGAGCTGATCACAGTTGAAAATTTGAAATCCAAAGACGGCCATCTGCATCCCGTGCAGCAAGCGATGGTTGACGCCAACGCCACCCAATGCGGGTTCTGCACCCCCGGCTTTGTCATGTCCCTGTTTGCTGAAACGCAAGGTCAGAACCGCAGTGATCTGGATAGCATTAATGATGTCCTTGCCGGTAACCTCTGCCGCTGTACGGGCTATGGCACGATTATCAATGCCGCGGTTGCCGCCGCAAAACAAAAACCCAGCAACCATGTGCAGCTTCGAAAAAGCATCACAACCGAATTATTGGCGGAACTGGCCGACGATGATGCCCTTCACCTTGAATTTAACGGCCGCAATTTCTTTGCGCCTAGAACAGCGGCTGAACTGGCTGCGCTCTGTGCCCAATACCCCGACGCGACCCTGCTTGCCGGGGCCACCGATGTGGGGCTTTGGGTCACCAAAATGCATAAAATTCTGCCGACCGTTATCTATCTGGGGCAGGTCAGCGAACTCAAACATATTGAGCGCACGGCAAATGCACTGACCATCGGCGCAAGTGTCACCTACAGCGACGCGTGGGAAACACTCAGTGAAAACTGGGCCGATGCGGGTGAACTGGTTCGCCGCATCGCCTCCACACAAATTCGTAATTCTGGAACCATTGGCGGCAATATTGCAAATGGCTCTCCCATCGGGGATATGCCACCGGCCCTGATCGCGCTCAACGCGACCCTGCATTTACAGTCACAAGCAGGCAGACGCAGTTTACCGCTGGAAGATTTCTTTATTGAATATGGCAAACAGGATCTGCAAAAAGGGGAATTTGTTGCCAGTGTTGAAATTCCGCTGAACACGCCAAACAATATTTTCAAAGCCTACAAAATTTCCAAACGGTTTGATCAGGATATTTCAGCGCTTTGCGGCGCGTTTAATCTTGATCTGGATGGTGACACTGTGCGCGGCATTCGCGTCTGTTTTGGGGGCATGGCCGGAACGCCGCTGCGCGCCGCTCAAACCGAAAAATTCTTGTTGGGGGCAACCTGGAACATGGCGACAATTGAACAGGCAATGACCCAGATGGCGAACGATTATTCGCCGCTTTCAGACATGCGTGCCAGCGACACCTACCGCCTTAGCGCCGCGCAGAATTTGCTCAAAAAATTCTATCTGGAAACCACTGCCCCTGACATTTCAACGCGCCTTGTTGGCGCGGGGAGAATTGCCAATGCGTAATCCTCCTCTCAGTGAAACTGTCATTCGCGGGGCCGTTCATAAAAAGCATCCCCACGACAGCGCCGCCAAACAGGTCGCCGGTGAAGCCGAATATATTGACGATATCGCGGAACCTAAAGACCTGCTGCATCTATATGTGGCGCAAAGCACAGTTGCCCACGCCAAAATTCTAAAACTGGACGTGGAACCCGTGCGTCATGCCCCGGGCGTTGTCGCAGTTTATACAGCCAAGGATGTGCCCGGTACCAATGACGCCGCCCCCGTTGCGGGGGATGATCCCGTTTTCGCCGAAGATGTTGTCGAATATGTCGGACAGTCCCTGTTTGTGGTCGCCGCCGAAACGCTGGATCAGGCCCGCCGGGCCGCAGATCTGGCCCTCGTCGAATATGAAGAGCTTGAAGCCTACATCACTGTTGATCAGGCGATCAAAGCCCAATCATTTGTGATCCCCAGCAAAACCCTGCTGCGCGGCGATCCCGATCATGCAATTGAAAACGCGCCGCATAAACTGACGGGCCGTTTTGAACTTGGCGGGCAGGATCATTTCTATCTGGAAGGTCAAATTGCCCTCGCCTATCCCGGCGAAGATGGCGATGTCCATGTTTTCAGCTCAACCCAGCATCCGACCGAGGTTCAACATAATGTCGCGAAATTCCTCGATGTTCCAGATCATTCCATAACCGTCGAAGTCCGCCGTATGGGCGGGGGCTTTGGCGGCAAAGAAACGCAAGGCGCGTGGTTTGCAGCAATGGTGGCGCTCACTGCACAAAAAACTGGCCGCCCGGCAAAGCTGCGACTGGACCGCGATGATGATATGATCATGACCGGCAAGCGTCATGACTTTGTCATCGATTACACCATCGGATATGACGATAACGGCTTACTGAACGGGCTCGATTTCACCTTTGCCTCGCGCTGTGGTCGCTCGGCGGATTTATCTGCGGCCATTAACGACCGAACCATCTTTCATGCAGATAACTGCTATTATCTGCATGACGTTCGCATCACCTCCCACCGCTGCAAAACCCACACGGTTTCCAATACTGCATTTCGGGGATTTGGTGGACCACAAGGCATGATCGCCATTGAGCGGGCCCTGGATGAAATTGCGCATAATCTGGGTAAAGACCCGCTTGAAATTCGCAAAATCAACCTCTATGGCACGGATAGCCGCAATGTAACGCCCTATCATATGACGGTCGAAGACAACATCGCGCCGGACATAATCAATCAGCTTGCGATTAAGGCTGATTATGCCGCGCGCCGCGCCGCCATTCACGCCTTCAACGAACAAAGCCCGGTCCTTAAAAAGGGCATTTCGCTCACCCCGGTCAAGTTTGGTATTTCTTTCACCACCACCTTCCTCAATCAGGCAGGCGCTTTGTTGCATGTCTACACAGATGGCAGCGTGATGCTCAATCACGGCGGCACCGAAATGGGTCAGGGCCTGTTTATCAAGGTGGCGCAGGTTGTTGCCGAGGAATTACAGATTGATATTGAACGGGTAAAAATCACATCGACCCGAACGGATAAAGTTCCCAACACGTCGGCAACGGCGGCCTCTTCTGGGTCGGACATGAACGGCAAAGCCGCACAGGCCGCTGCACGGAAAATCAAAGACCGGCTAATCAATTTTGCTGCCGATCATTATAATGTCGATAAAACCGCGATCACCTTCCTGCCCAATCGCGTGAAAATTGGCGATCAGACTTTGGGCTTTGCCGAACTGGTCCAGCAAGCCTATCTGAACCGGATTTCCCTGTCGGCAACGGGCTATTACCGCACGCCAAAAATTCACTATGACGCAGAAAATTACAGTGGCCGCCCTTTTTATTACTTCGCCTATGGGGCCGCCATTTCCGAAGCCATCATTGATACACTGACCGGGGAATATAAAATCAGCCGCGTAGATATCCTTCACGATACCGGCAAAAGCCTGAACCCGGCGATTGATCTGGGTCAGATCGAAGGTGGCTTTATTCAGGGCATGGGCTGGCTAACAACCGAAGAGTTATTTTTCGACGGCAAAGGTCATTTGAAAACCCACGCCCCGTCGACCTACAAGATCCCAGCCTGTAGCGACCGCCCCGAAATCTTTAATATGGAAATATATGACGCGGGCGAAAATGTCGAAGACAGCATCCATAAATCCAAAGCGGTCGGCGAACCTCCTTTCATGCTGGCAATTTCGGTCTTTAACGCGCTAACCGATGCAGTTTGCAGTGTTTCGAATTATCGCGATTTTCCTGATCTGGATGCCCCAGCAACGCCCGAACGTGTTTTACGTGCTGTCCAGCAGATGCAGAAATCTGGCAAAGGGGCGTCATGACAAACTGGCGCGCCCTCATCGACCCTCTACATGCTGCAGATCAGGAATATGTTCTGATCACCGTTGGCGCTGCCCGGGGCTCAACCCCCCGCGATACGGGCACGAAAATGCTGGTGGGCCGCAAAAATGTGATCGGCACCATCGGCGGCGGACAACTTGAATATGTGGCCATTGATAAAGCCCGAAGCCTTTTGTGCGGCGATGGCCCGGGTGCCGTATTGATGCAATTGCCCCTTGGCCCCGAACTGGCGCAATGTTGCGGCGGCTATACAGAACTTGCCTTAACCCGCATTGGCCCCGACGATCAAAAATGGCTCGATCAAATCAAACAAACACTCAGCTTGGGACAGCGCGGGGCGCTGCTCACCCATTGGCAGGGCGGATCGGCCTCACGGGATCTGATTCTGTTTGATCAAATGCCCCAAATCCTTGACGATGATCTCCAGCGCGCAGTGCAGGAGGCCGATCAATTTGGAACGGCAAGCGTTATTGAAGCTGAAAAATACTCAGGGATTTTCACGCTCGTTGAACCAATTGAACAAAACCGGTTTAACTTGTTTCTGTTTGGCGCAGGTCATGTGGGACGCGCCATTGTTCATACACTCTCGCCGCTCCCCTGTACAATTCACTGGATTGATTCTCGAAAAGATGAATTTCCACAAAACACGCCGGAAAATATTCAGAAAATCATTGCAGAAAACCCAACAGAGTTACTTCACAAGGCGCCCGCAAACAGTTATTTTCTAATCATGACACACAGTCATCAATTGGATATGGAATTGGTGTCTGAAATCCTCAAAAAGAAGGAATGTGCCTATCTGGGTCTAATTGGTTCCTTGACCAAAAAAGCGCGGTTTTTCAAGCGCCTCAAGGCTCAGGGTTATACGGATACCGACTTGCAACGGGTAACTTGCCCTGTTGGCATTGCCGATACCGGGGGGAAACATCCAACAGAAATTGCAATCTCTGTCGCGGCAGAGATTCTGCAAACATATAATGAACGTCAGCGCCAACTGGAAGATGGCACAGATGTTGAGAGGATCAGTTTGCGTGCGAAAGCACATTAACGCATGCGCGGTATTTACAGGGGTGTTATGCTAAAGGCTTGCAGGGACAACAGATTGATACCGACCAACTCGGATCAGATGGGGAGATTAACTGGATGAGCGAAGCGGCGGCGAGCGAGCCACGACTGGAACTGACAGGCATTACAAAAGCCTATCCGGGGGTTCTGGCCAATGACAGCATTGACCTGAAAATTCTGCCCGGTGAAATCCATGCTTTACTGGGTGAAAATGGCGCGGGTAAAAGCACCCTTGTCAAAATTATCTATGGCGTTTTGAAAGCCGATAGCGGCAGCATCAAATGGAATGGCAAACTGACCGATGTTGCCAACCCGCAAGCGGCCCGCAAATTGGGCATCGGCATGATCTTCCAGCATTTCTCTTTGTTCGAAGCGATGACAGTTACCGAAAATATCGCCCTCGGAATGCCCGGACGCCAGAATATGGCCGAACTTGCCAAACAGATTATCGAAGTTTCTGAAAATTACGGCCTGCCGCTCAATCCAAATCGCCACGTTCATACCTTGTCCGTCGGTGAAAAACAGCGCATTGAAATTGTCCGCTGCCTGCTGCAAAATCCAAAATTGCTGATCATGGATGAACCCACATCCGTTCTAACCCCGCAAGAAGCCGATAAAATGTTCGAAACCCTGCGCCGCCTTGCCAGCGAAGGAGTTTCCATTCTCTATATCAGTCATAAACTCGATGAAATTAAAGCCCTGTGCCACCGGGCAACCATCTTGCGCGGTGGCAAATATATTGCTGAATGCGATCCGACGAAAGAGACCGCCAAAAGCCTTGCGGAAATGATGATTGGCACAAACCTGACGACACCGCGTCACGATGACGGGAAAGAACGCGGCCCCGTTCGATTGAAAGTTCATAATCTGTCCTTAACAAGCCCCGAACAATTTGGCGTTGACCTGAACCTGATCAATTTTGACGTTCGCGTGGGCGAAGTCATGGGAATTGCCGGTGTCGCCGGTAACGGGCAGGTCGAACTGCTCGAAGCATTGAGCGGTGAAGTTCTATGTGATCAGGCAGAACAAATGCTCATGGAAGGCGTTCCGCTTGGCAAATTGAACCCGGTTGAGCGGCGAAATCTGGGTATTTCATTCGTGCCCGAAGACCGTCTGGGCCACGGCTCCGTCCCTGATATGAGCCTGACCAACAATGCCTTCTTGAGTGCCTACAAGCGAAAAGGACTTCTAAGTTCCGGGCTGATTAACACCAGCAAAACAACTGAATTTGCCGAAGAAATTGTCGAAAAATTTGATGTGCGGACCGCCGGTGTCACCCATACCGCAAGTAGTCTGTCAGGTGGCAACTTACAGAAATTTATTGTTGGCCGGGAAATGCTGCAAGATCCAAAACTGATCATTATCGCCCATCCCACCTGGGGTGTGGATGCAGGCGCGGCGGCAGCCATTCACCAAGCCATCATTGATTTGGCGGAAAGCGGCGCTGCGGTCCTTGTTGTTAGTCAGGATCTGGATGAATTGTTTGCGATCAGCAACCGAATTGCTGTCATTGCCGAAGGCCGTTTATCTGTAAGCCGCGACATTCAGGAAATAACGATCGAACAAATCGGTCTGCTTATGGGCGGGACCCAAGGATCGGGCTCTGAGGAGGAGGCGCAAAGTGTTGCTTAAAATTGTTAAACGCCCCGAACCGTCCAAGGCGATGGTCTATCTGACGCCGATTATGGCGCTCATTCTGACCATGCTCACCAGTATGGTTGTTTTCACACTTATGGGCGTTGATCCTATTGAAGCTTTGCGGAACTTCTTTATCGTTCCCATCAATAATAGCTACGGCGCCTCTGAACTTTTTGTCAAAGGGACACCCTTGATCCTTTGCGCCATTGGCCTTTCGGTTGGTTTCCGGGCCAATGTCTGGAATATTGGCGCTGAAGGACAACTCACCTTGGGCGCTATTTTTGGCGGCGGACTGTTTGTTTATCTGCATGATGTGGACAGCGTCTTTTTGCTGCCCGGTATGATTATTCTGGGGGCGATCGGCGGCGCGCTATGGGCGGCAATCCCGGCCCTGCTGAAAACACGCTTTAATGCCAACGAAATCCTGACCAGTCTGATGCTGGTCTATGTGGCAACATTGCTACTCAGTGTGCTCATTCACGGGCCTTGGCGCGATCCGGACGGCTTCAATTTCCCTGAATCCCGCCTATTCTCGCCGAGCGCGACCATGCCTATAATCATGGAGGGAACGCGCCTTCATTTTGGAACGATACTTGCGCTGCTGGCTGTACTCGGAACATGGCTGATGCTGGCGAAAACTCTGGTCGGTTTTCAGGTCAAAGTGATTGGCGCTGCGCCCAAAGCGGGCGGTTATGCCGGGTTTAGCCAAAAGAAAATTATCTGGTTCTCGCTCCTGTTTGGCGGTGCGATGGCGGGCATTGCCGGTGTCTCGGAAATAACCGGCCCCATCGGCCAGCTCCTGCCGTCCATTTCACCGGGCTATGGCTTCACCGCCATTATCGTTGCCTTTTTGGGGCGGCTTCATCCGGTTGGGATTGTGTTCGCCGGTCTTTTGATGGCCCTGACCTATCTGGGCGGCGAAACAGCGCAAATCAACCTTGGTCTGCCCGTTGCCGTAACAGGTGTATTTCAGGGCATGATCTTGTTCTATCTTTTGGCCTGCGACGTGGTGGTCCATTACCGCTTTACCTTTAATTCACTGGGGAGGGTTGCCCGATGACAGGTTTTGATTGGTTAGTCCCGGTTATCCTGACCGTTATTACTGCGGCAACACCGCTCATTTTTGCCGGTATTGGCGAACTGGTAACGGAAAAATCCGGTGTTCTCAACCTAGGGGTTGAAGGCATGATGCTGGTGGGCGCCGTTTCTGCATTTGTTACCGCCACCCTGACTGGAAACTATATACTGGCTGTGGCCGCTGGCGCCGCTGCCGGAATGATTATGTCATTTTTGTTTGGCATTCTGACCCTATCACTGATGGCAAATCAGGTTGCAACCGGCCTTGCCTTGACCTTGTTCGGGGTTGGTTTAAGTTCCCTGATCGGGCAGGATTTTGTCGGCACCCCTGTGAAGGCACTGGCCCAGCTCAACATCCCCGGCCTGACAGACATCCCCATTATCGGGCCCATTCTGTTTGGGCAGGATACACTGGTTTATTTATCCTTTGTATCCGTGATCGCCGTTAGCTGGTTTCTGTATAAAACCAAAGCCGGGCTGGTCCTGCGGGCAGTTGGCGATTCTCACACCGCGGCTCACTCCATTGGCTATTCCGTCATTGGCATCCGCTATTTAGCCGTCATGTTCGGCGGTGCCATGTCCGGAATTGGCGGGGCCTATTTGTCTCTTGCCTATACGCCCATGTGGGCCGAAAACATGACAGCGGGGCGTGGCTGGATCGCCCTTGCCCTGATTGTTTTTGCCACATGGAAGCCAAGTCTGGTCATGGTTGGCGCCTATATGTTTGGCGGCATTACCATTTTACAGCTTCATGCGCAGGCTGCCGGTCTTGACGTGCCGTCGCAAATTCTATCCATGTTGCCCTATCTGGCAACCATCATTGTTCTGGTGTTGATCTCGAAAGATCAGTCCCGAATTCGAAAACATGCCCCTGCCTGCATCGGAAAAATCTTCCATCCCGCTGCATAGTTGAGGCATATTACCCATACAAGACAGAGGAGAGATTTATGAACTTTAAAACAATAGCATCTTTGATGGGTGCTGCCGCTGTTGCGGGCACTATGCTCGTTTCCGGCGCGGCATCTGCCGAAGACAAAGTCGGCTTTATCTACGTTGGCCCCGTTGGCGATCATGGTTGGACTTACCGTCATGACATCGGACGTCAGGCTGTTGAAAAAGCACTCGGTGATAAAGTGAAAACCACTTACGTGGAAAGCGTTAAAGAAGGCCCTGATGCAGAACGCGTCATTCGCCAGATGGCTGCAGATGGACACAAGCTCATCTTTACAACGTCATTTGGCTACATGAACCCAACTCTGAAAGTTGCCAAAGCATTTCCAAATGTGAAATTTGAACATGCAACGGGCTTTAAACGGACAGCTAACGTTGGCACTTATTCCGGTCGTTTTTATGAAGGCCGTTATGTGGTTGGTAAAATCGCCGGTAAAATGACAAAAACAAATGTCATTGGTTATGTCGGCTCCTTCCCTATTCCAGAAGTTGTTCGCGGTATCAACGCGACAATGCTGGCAGCCCGCAGTGTAAACCCTGATGTCCAAATCAAAGTTGCTTGGGTAAACTCTTGGTATGATCCCGGTAAAGAAGGCGACGCGGCCAAAGCTTTGATCGATCAGGGCGCGGATATTATCATGCAGCACACTGATAGCCCGGCTCCTTTGCAGGTTGCGGAAAGCCGCGGCGTATGGGGTGTTGGTCAGGCATCTGACATGAACCATTTCGCACCAAAAGCTCAGCTAACAGCGATCATTGATAACTGGGACAAATACTATATTGAGCGTACCAAAGCAGCATTAGACGGAACTTGGAAATCTGATGACACTTGGGGCGGCCTGAAATCCACCATCGTGACATTGGCAAAATTCAACGACGCTATTCCAGCGGATGTTGTTAAACTTGCCGAAGAAACACGGGATGGCATTATTGAAGGTTCAATCCATCCGTTCATGGGTCCAATTAAGAAACAGGACGGATCTATTGCGATTGAAGAAGGCAAACATATTGATGATGGAACCCTTCTTGGCATGAACTGGTATGTTGAAGGTGTTCAGGGCGAGTTGCCGAAATAACATCTTGAAAACAAAGCAATTGCCCCCGCCGGACTTGAACCCTCTGGCGGGGGCTTTATTTTATCTAATATGGATAAAGGAGCGCGCACCATGACAGACATTAAAGAATTTATCGAAGGTCTACCAAAAACGGAACTGCACTTGCACATCGAAGGCAGCCTCGAACCTGAACTTATGTTTGACTTGGCCAAGCGCAATAATATCGATCTGCCCTTCGCCACGGTCGAAGAGGTTCGCGCCGCCTATGAATTCTCCGAGCTTCAGGATTTTCTGGATATTTATTATCAGGGTATGGGCGTACTGCAAACCGAACAGGATTTCTATGACCTGACGATGGCCTATTTGACCAAGGTTCACGCGCAAAATGTGATGCATGTTGAAATCTTTTTCGATCCACAAGGCCATACGGAACGCGGCGTTTCCTTCGAAACGGTAGTGGGTGGTATTTCACGGGCCCTTGAAGCGGGCGAAGCAGAATTTGGCATCACCTCCAGACTGATCATGTGCTTCCTGCGCCATCTGGATGAACTTTCTGCTGAACGCACCCTTGATACAGCGCTCTCGTTTAAAACCAAAATTCACGGGGTCGGACTGGACTCCTCGGAAATGGGGCATCCCCCTTCAAAATTCAAAAATGTCTTTACCCGCGCCAGGACAGAAGGCTTCCTTCTGGTTGCCCACGCCGGTGAAGAAGGTCCGCCTGAATATGTGCGCGAAGCCTTGGATATTCTGCATATTGATCGGCTCGATCATGGCAACAGAAGTCTGGAAGATGACGCCCTGACCCAACGACTGGCCGACAGCCAGATCGCCCTGACCGTTTGCCCCCTTTCCAATTACAAGCTGGCTGGGGTCACGGATATGACAAAACACCCTCTCCGACAGATGCTTGATAAAGGCCTCAACGCGACCATTAATTCTGATGATCCGGCTTATTTTGGCGGCTATATGACCGAAAATTATCTGGCGGTTGCTGAAGCCCTCAAGCTCAGTAAAGCCGAAATCGCAACCCTCGCCCGCAATGGTGTGAATGCCACTTTCTGCACAGAGGCCGAGAAAAAAAGCATGCATGCAAAGCTGGATCCATACCTTGCCAAATGGAACGCTGCGTGAATGGGGACGTTATGTCACATTCCAGTCCCGCAAGGTTTTTGCTAGGGTCAGGCATCTGTTCAGTTTGGAGTGGAAACCATGAGCGATAATATTCAGCATTCCCGGAAAAAACGTGTCGTTCGCGTGCCCAATCCCAAAATTGTGGAAATGGTGGACACATTTTATGGCAAAATCAGGCAGCATCCGAACCTTGGCCCCATTTTCAACAATTCAATTGGGGATAATTGGGAACACCATCTTCAGAAAATGTACCGGTTCTGGTCATCGGTGCTCAACACCAGCGGCGTTTACAGCGGCAACCCCATGGCGGCGCATATGAACCTGACGGAAAAAGTCGAGCCGCGTAATTTTGGTCAATGGCTCACCTTATTTCAGGAAACACTGCAGGAATTATTCAACGAAGACGATGCCGCCTTTATTTATCAAAAAGCGGAAAATATCGCCCAGAGCCTGTCGCTGGGGATGTTTTACAATCCGGCTAGCCCTAACCGCCTAACCCCTGACTGAAAAATTGCGCTAAACAAGGAATTTAGAGCGATTTCACCCATTAAAAGTCTTTCCAAGACCCCAAAAATCCGCGAAAATAGGGCTCAACATCAGAGTTAGAGTTCAGCTGAGTTTTGCTGGAAAATTGGGGAGTGGGAAAATGGCATTCGATGTAATGGAATGGCTTCAGCTTGGTATTCGGTGGATCCACATTATTACAGGTATTGCCTGGATTGGCGCGTCCTTTTATTTCATCTGGCTCGATATGAATTTGACCCCTCCGGCAAAAGATGGCCCCAAGGACAAAGACGGCGTTGGCGGTGAACTTTGGGCAATTCATGGAGGCGGTTTCTATGAAGTGCAAAAATATCGGCTGGCCCCACCGGTACTACCGCCGCATCTTCACTGGTTTAAATATGAAGCCTACTTTACTTGGATCAGCGGCTTCGCCCTGCTCTCGGTCCTTTATTATTTTGGGGCGGAAATCTATCTGATCGATAAATCCGTTGCAGATATCTCAAAAGACGCGGCCATTCTCATCGGTCTTGGCGCCTTGGCGGGTAGCTGGATTGTCTATGATCTTCTTTGTAAAACACCGCTAATCCTGCATCAGGGCGTTTTTGGACTGGTCCTCTTCCTCCTGCTAACAGCGGAAGCCTGGGCACTCACGCATGTCTTCAGTGGCCGCGGCGCCTATATTCATGTGGGCGCAATTATTGGTACCATCATGGCCGCCAACGTCTTAATGATCATTATGCCGGGGCAGCGGGCACTGGTCGCTGCGGCAGAAAAAGGTGAAGCGCCGGATCCCGCGCCGGGCCTGCGGGCGAAACAACGCTCCCTGCATAACAACTACTTCACATTGCCGGTTTTGTTCATCATGATCAGCAATCACTATCCCGGCACCTTTGGCCATGAATATAGCTGGCTGGTTCTGGCTGGTCTCGCCATTGTCGGCATTATGGTTCGGCATTATTTCAATATGAAAAATCAGGGCCGCGCCAAACAGGGCTTTTTCCTGCTCCCCCTTGCCTTTGTTCTCTTTTTCGCTATTGCCTGGCTTGCGGCACCAAAACAAATCGATCTAAGCGAAGGCCCTGCTGTCTCAATTGACACAGTGCAGTCGATTATCACCGAACGCTGCGTCAGTTGCCACGCGGCCAAACCCAGCAACGAAGATTTTGAAACGCCGCCCAAAGCTGTCAAACTTGAAACCGTGGCTGAAATCAAGCGTGAGATCAATCGCATCCGCCAACAGGTTGTCGATAGCCATACCATGCCCCTTGGCAACATCACCAATATGACTGACGAGGAACGCCTTCTCGTCGGCCGCTGGATCGCACAAGGAGGCAAGACCGAGTAGGGAAATGCCACCGCTATACAATCCATCGGCTATCGCCTATAACACCCCAAAAGGGGACATTAAATGAAACTGATGCAGGCGATTGGCGGCGCGGGTCATGGGGGCGCAGAGAATTTCTTTGTCCATTTGACCCAAGCTTTTGAGCAATCCGAACTGGACCAGCATGTGGTTACCCGGTCCCATCCGGTGCGCGATCAACAGCTCAAAGACGCCGGGGTTTCTTTTGAAAATCTGAAATTTGGGGGGGCACTGGATTTCATCACGCCCTTCAAACTGGCGCGCATTGCAAAATCATATAAACCCGACATTTACTTAAGCTGGATGAGCCGGGCTGCCTCCATGACACCCGATGGCCCGTTTCCAAAACTGGCGCGACTGGGTGGTTATTATAACCTCAAATATTTTCGAAAATGTGATCATCTGGTGGGCATTACACAAGCCCTTTGCGATTATGTTATCGCGCAGGGCTGGGCCGCAGATAAAGTCCACTATATCCCAAACTTTCTGAATTATCAGGCGCAAACACCCGTCAATCGCTCTGATTATGATACGCCTGAAGGCGTCCCCCTGCTGCTGATTTTGGGTCGCCTGCATCCGATCAAGGGCATTGATGTCGCCATCAAAGCGCTCCAGCAAGTAAAAGAGGCTTACTTGTGGATTGCCGGTGACGGCCCTCTTCGCGGTGAACTGGAAACCCTTAGCCTTGAGCTGGGCCTGTCGGATCGCGTCCGTTTTCTCGGATGGCGCACCGACAAGGAAAGCCTGCTGGCAACGGCAGATATGACCCTATTTCCCTCGCGCCGCGAGGGATTTGGCAATGTCATTTTGGAAAGCTGGGCATCGGGCACCCCAATGATTGCAACCCGCGCACAAGGGCCCGCAGCTTATCTTGAGCATGGGGCAACGGGCATGCTCAGTGCCATTGATGATGTTGATGGGATCGCCCACAATATAAACACCCTGATTGATGATCAGCCCCTGTTCAAATCAATCGTTAAAATGGGTGAGGCGAAATACCAACAAGAATTTACCCAGGAAAAGGCCGTTGAAAATTGGCTACACCTATTTAAAACACTGACCTAATCTGCGCTTTTTCTGTGCCTTTTGGTCTAATCTCTTAAGGCATCTTAATATACATTAAACTAAATATGCGTAAAATACGCAGTATATAGGTACTGTGGGCAGTTTTAGTAGAGAAGTCGTCTTTGTATATGAGAAAAATTTGGCGCAACAGTATTGCCTTAAAGCAGGCCCGAATTGCGATCATCGCCGCAGTCATTGTCGGCTTTGTTTTCAGCATTGCTCAACTGACCTATGACCTTATTCAGGAACATCAAGGTACAGAAAAAACGGTTCAGAATATTCTCAACAGTATGCGCGACCCTGCAACGACGGCTGCCTATAACCTTAGCTCAGATCTGGCCACTAAAGTCCTCAATGGTGTTTTTGAAAACCCGCAAATCAATGAAGGGGGTCTATATGCAATCTTCCTCGCTGGCGAAAATGAAATATTGGCCCATAGAACAAGACCTCCAGCCGACTCAGAACTGACATGGCTTTCCACATTGCTCTTTGGCAAAGAACACCTCCATGAAATCCCGCTTCGCAGTGATGAAAACGATCTGACGATCGGCATGCTTCAGGTCCGCCTCGATGGAACCTATCTGACGCAGGTCTTTCTGGATCGTGCTGCCATTATCTTTTCTGCAGGCCTTCTTCGAAACCTGTTCCTCACGCTCGTCCTTATCCTCGCCTTCTATAATACGCTAACAAAACCAATTGCCGATATTGCCCGAAAACTGTCATTCATTGATGTAGATCGGCCTGAAAAAAACCTTCTCCCCATCCCCAAGGCCCACGAAGATGATGAAATTGGAACACTCGTGCAGGGCATCAACAAGTCGTTAAAACTTCTGGGTAGCAATCTGGAGCAGCAGCGTAAAACCGAAGCGGATAAAGAGAACGATATGAGAATGTTCCAATCTCTGGCGAAAACCAGTTCGGACATTTTCTGGAAAACCGAGAAAAATCTCAAGCTGTCTCTCATTACGTCCGACCATATCTCCGAGCAACTGGATCAGCAATATTCCTTGAGTGGCACCCCTCTGTTCCAAATCATGGAAGAAAAATGCAAACCAGATCAACTGGAACAGGTTAAATCCCTGCGCCAGAAGCCTGATCATTTTCGCAATATCCAGCTTCATTTTGTCTACAACAATGCGCCGATAGTTTTCGCAGTCTCCGGCAGAATGCAGTTTGATAGTGCTGGGCTCTTCACAGGATATTTGGGAACCGTAACCAATATCACAACCGCCTATCTGCAGGGATTGGCGATTTCGGACGCCCAGGAAAAGCTACGACAGTCTCAAAAGATGGAAGCCGTAGGCCAGCTCACGGGCGGGATCGCGCACGATTTCAATAACCTTCTGGCAATTATCATCGGTAATCTTGAACTGATTGAAGAAACCCTTCCCAAAGACTCCGCAGTTCATAAAATGCTGAAAACGGCAATCGCCTCCAGTGAAAAAGGAGCGGCGCTCACACAACAACTGCTCTCTTTCTCACGCAAACAATCCCTCAATCCCAGCGCCGTTGACATCAAAAAGACGATCGAAAACCTCACCAAACTGCTTCGCCGAACTCTTGGCAGCGAAATCGAAATTACAACAGATCTGGCCCTTGATCTCAATAAGGCGTTCATTGACCCTTCCCAGTTTGAAAATGCGATTATTAACCTCGCGATCAATGCCCGAGATGCCATGCCCACAGGCGGCCAACTCAAAATCAAAGCCGCAAATTACAAATTGACGGAAAGTCGCGAGGGGATGGCTGGCGTCATGCAAGCTGGGAAATATATCCAGATAACCGTCAGCGATACCGGTACCGGCATGTCTCCAGACATTGTTCAAAAAGCAATGGAGCCGTTTTTCACAACCAAGGAGGTTGGCAAAGGAAGCGGGATGGGACTTGCCATGGTCTTTGGCTTCATTGCCCAGTCTAACGGAAATATCTATATTGAAAGTGAAGTCGGACGTGGAACGGAAATAACACTCTTTCTGAAATGTGCCCCCGACGGATTACAAACCATTAAACATGATTCAGATCATGATGAGTTATTAGACACCCACAAAGATCTAGTCCCTTAAAATTGGAAAGATGCAGCGTTTGCAGGAAAATATGAATTTAGAAGTGACTGCGGAAGAAAAAAGGTTCCTCGATTTTGTGAGCGAGCCTGCAGTCATTCTGTCTTCGGATGGTCATATTTGCTACGCCAACGCGCCGGGCAAAGCCATCCTGTTTAATAATCAAGCCTATGAAAACAGTAATCTTGCAGATTTGCTGGATAAAAAAAGCTTTGCCATTTTCAATAACTACACTGCAGGTGATCTCCGTTCGGAACCCGAATTTTCAATCCCTGACGCGTTAGTCGTCCTCGCACTCGGCGCAAAGGAAACAGCCATTCTGTCGGGATTTAAAAGCGGCGATCATTTTGTAATGAAGTTTACGCTTACTGCGAGCCCAATTCCTGATTATTTCTCCACTTCCGAAAACAGGCCACTAACGAATTTCTTGCTTGAAGCCATTCCCGCGCCGGTCTTTTGTAAAAACACGGATCATATTTATACCGCCTGCAACACTGAATTTTTGGAATTTAATGGCTTCACCCGCGAAGGCGTGATTGGCAAAAGTGTGTATGATGTCGCCCCCCCGAACCTTGCAGATGTCTACCGAAAGGCAGACGATTTGCTTTTTGCACAAGGGGGAAAGCAGGTCTACGAAACCCAGATTCAAAACTTCAAAAACGAACTTAGAGATGTGGTTTTTCATAAATCCGTTGTCCATAACAAGAAAGGTCAACCCATTGGGTTGATTGGAACCTTTCTGGATGTGACAGACCGGAATAAGGCCCAGAAACAACTGCTCGAGACACAGAAGATCTTCTCTACTGTGATTGATCACAGCCCGGCCCATATTTTTGTAAAAGATACAAATGGCGTCTATCAGGTCGCCAGTAACAATCTTCGCAAATTTCTCGCGCCTGAATATGGAGAAATCGTCGGCAAAACGGACTTCGAATTCCTGGATGCGGAAACCGCTCAGGACTTTACCAATGTGGATACGGAAATAGCCCGAACGGGAAAACCCATATCGTTTAGAAGTCAGCTATTTGCAGGTGGGCAGGCATATGATTATTTGACCATTAAATTTCCCATTTATGATAACAACGGGGATCTCCTCGGTATCTCTGGAATTTTGTCGAATATTTCCGAGCTATTGGCTGCAGAGCAAAAACTAACAGAGGCAGCTCGTGACCTGGAGAGCCAGATCGCAGAGCGAACCAAAGAGCTTTCCGAAGAAGTGCAAATCCGCAAACAGGCAGAGCAGGATATATTTGAAATCCTCTCTATCAGTCCAATCGGCGTTGGTATGACTCGCCTTAAAGATAATACGGTTATTCTGGAGAACGAGCGCCTAGTTCGCTTGCTCGGAAGCGGCCGTGAGACTTTGATCGGCATGAATGCAGAACTTTTTTGGGAGGCATCGCAAACCCGTCAGGATTTTGTTGATCAACTGATTAAGCAAAAACGTTTTGATGCGTCGGAAGTTAAAATACAGCGCCTGAACGGGGAGAAATTCCCAGCGAAAGTTCATGGGCGCTATCTGGAAAGAGACGGCGAACCCTATGCTGTATTCTGGGTCGTTGATCAGACACAGGAACTGGAAATTCAGCAAAAACTGAAACGCTCTGAAAATTCATTGCGTGAAATGCTCGCGGCCAGTCCGGTTGCCCTCGGCATATCCGACGTGAAAACCGGTAAAATCCATTTAACCAATAAAAGTTTAGCTCGGCTGCTGAATGTGCCACAAGAAAAACTGCATACAGACTCAACTCTGCAATTTTGGATCAACGTCTCCGATCGCGACGCTTTCGTCGAAGAGTTTGAAAGAACCGGCCGCGTCCTTCCCCGCGAAATTCAGATCAAACGCTATACCGGAGAGACCATCTGGGTGCTGATCAGCTGGACAAGTATCATGATGGAAGACGATCAGAAAATCGTTTTCTGGCTAAACGATATTTCCCAGACCAAACAGGCAGAGCAGGTGCTTAAAGAGTCACATGAGACGCTGGAAAAGCGCGTTGCACAGCGCACCGAAGAGCTTCAAAAGGAAATTGAAGAGCGCCAGAAAATTGAAGAAAACCTGAAAGCAAGCGAAGAACAGTTTGAGGCCTATGCCAACTCGGCTTCTGACTGGTTCTGGGGCATGGATGAAAATCTGAAGTTTAACTATCTATCTGATCGCTTTGAAGAAATTACCGGAACAGCTCCAGACAATTTCCTCAATAAAAACCGCGCGGAGACATACATTGGACTGGAAGCCGATGAAGAATTGGAAAAGCACAAGTCTATTTTGGCCCAGCACCTCCCCTTCCGGGAATTTAAATACGGTCTGTATAAAGAAGATGGCAGCATAATCTATGTGACGACAAGTGGTGTTCCCATCTTTGACAAAGACAATAACTTTAAAGGTTACCGGGGGGCTGGCCGGGATATCACGCAGGAGATTTTAGCGGCCAAACAGGCGCGTGAAATGGAAGAACAACTGCATCAGGCCCAAAAAATGGAAGCCATTGGCCAGCTAACGGGTGGCATCGCGCATGACTTTAACAATATTCTGGCAATCATATTGGGTAATATTGAGCTGGTGCAGGAAAAGGTTGCACAAGATCCAAACCTACTGAAACATCTGGACGTGATTGAAAGGTCGGCAGTCAAAGGGGCAACGCTGACCGAACGCCTTCTTGCCTACTCTCGAAAACAGGAACTGCGCCCGACTACCGTTGACTTTAACGATCTCATCTCTGGGATCCTTACCCTTGTTGATCGCTTGCTGGGCGAAACCATCCAGATTGAAAAGCTATTGGATAAAACAACACCCGCCGTCTTTGCGGATTCCAGCCAACTTGAAAATGCGTTGATGAACCTTTGCATCAACGCCCGCGACGCCATGCCCAGTGGCGGCAAGCTTCGCATTTCAACAGGTACTCTCACCATCGCCGAAAGTGAACAGGACTATCCAGACCTCAAACCCGGCGTCTATAGCTGGCTTGAAGTTGCCGACAATGGCAAAGGGATGGACGAGAACACCCTCGCCCATGTCTTTGAACCGTTTTTCACGACAAAAGAAGTGGGCAAGGGAACAGGTCTCGGCCTGAGCATGGTTTATGGCTTTGTTCACCAGTCTAACGGAACTGTCAGCCTGCAAAGTCAGCCCGAAAAAGGCACCCGCGCAAAAATCATCCTGCCCAGCTATCAGAAAAATCAGTCAATCAGCGACTGATACACCAGCGAGCGCAGCTCTTTTCGCAGCGGATAATAGCTTGAAGGCATCAATTGGGTTGCAAACACAACCACCAGATCTTCCAACGGGTCCACCCAAAACACCGTGCTGGCCATTCCGCCCCAGCCAAAATCACCGGGTGATCCCATCATTTGTGCCTTTGTCGGCTCAATCATGACCCAACCGCCCAAACCAAATCCAACCCCTTCGAACGAGACCTCGGAAAAGACAGGTTGTCCCATGGACGCCAGATCACCGGGCATATGATTGCTGGTGATAAAGTCAACGGTTCGACTGCCCAGAATCTGGTGATCGCCTGAACGGCCCCGCCGCCGGATCATCTCGGCAAATTTTAAATAGTCCCCAACTGTCGACAGCAATCCGCCGCCCCCGGAAAAGCAGGTCACTTTATCGGGCGAAAACGCCGTTCTATCAGCAGAATCCACCAGTTTCATCTGTCCATTCGGACCGGGTGTATAGCTGTTGGCAAGGCGATCCCTTTTGGCATCTGGAATGGCAAAAAATGTATCCGTCATTTCAAGCGGATCAAAGAAATTTTCCTGCAGATAAGTATCCAGTGATTGACCGGAAATCACCTCGACAAGCCGTCCGACAACGTCCGTGGACACACCATAATTCCAGCGGGTCCCGGGCTCGAATTTGAGCGGCATCTGCGCCAACCGGTCAACCTCGTCAGCCAGCTTTCCTGCCTTGGGTCCAAAATTCATTCTGGATTCCCCATACAGCGTTTCCAGAACACCCAGATTAAAATCGTAGGTCAGCCCCGAACAATGGGTCAGCATATGGCGAATGGTAGGCTTAACCGTGCAAGGTTCCGTATCGTCGATACTTTGGGCATTTTTACGCAGAACCCGCATATCTGCGAATGAGGGAATAAAATTCTCAACCGGATTGTCCAGATGAAACAGCCCTTTTTCATAAAGGCTCATCAGGGCAAAAGACGTAATGGGTTTGCTCATGGAGTAAAAACGCGAAATCGTATCGCTTGACCACGTCTTGCCATTCTCCACATCCGCATTACCGACACAGTTTGAATAAACGGTCTCGCCGCCCCGCGCCACAAGCGTTTGGGCGCCGGGAAGTTTGCCAGCGTCGATATATCGCTGCATCCAATCCGTAATATTCTCAAGTCGGGATGTGGAAAAACCCATTTTTTCCGGCTTAACAGTTACGTTCATTTTATTCCCCCTTTTTTATTCTTGTTTTTAAGGTTAGGCGGGTACGGTTTTCTGAGTTTGCCGGCCTAAGCCCTCAACCTCTAATACCATGGTTTGACCCGCTTTCAGATAGACTGGTTCCGGTTTAATCCCCATGCCAACACCCGGAGGTGTCCCTGTAGATATAACATCACCGGGCTCCAATGTCATAAACTCACTGAGGTGAGAAATAATTGTCGCCACATCAAAAATCATGGTTGCTGTTGTCCCGCTTTGATAGCGATGACCATCTACTTCCAACCACATGGGCAGATTGCTCGTATCAGGAATTTCATCGCGGGTAACTAGCCACGGACCAATTGGCCCAAAGGTATCATGGCTCTTGCCTTTTACCCACTGTCCCGACCGCTCTGTCTGAAACGCCCGTTCCGATACATCATTGACCGTGCAATAGCCCGCGACATGGGACACGGCATCTTCCTTGCTCACATATTTCGCCCGTTTGCCAATAACGACACCCAATTCCACTTCCCAGTCTGTTTTCAGGGATCCGCGCGGAATTTCAACGTCATCGTCAGGGCCGCAAATGGCTGTCGTCGCCTTCATGAACACAATAGGCTCTTTGGGGATCGGGTTGCCCGTTTCTTCGGCATGATCGGAATAGTTCAATCCAATACAGATAAATTTACCCACGCTTCCCACGCAAGGTCCAATACGGGTACCTGCGGCCACTTCGGGCAAGGAGAATACATCGACACCATTTAACTTTGCCAGCGCCTCGTCACTCAAAACAGTGCCGTCGATATCTGCAACAATTCCCTCCAAGCTGCGGATCGCGCCGTTGTCGTCCAGAATACCGGGCTTTTCTTGGCCAACTGGACCATATCGCAATAATTTCATTCTTGTTTCCTTTTGTTCCTGCCCTGAATAGCGGCATCATTTAGATGCCTTCTTATACCATCATTTGCGAGAACGAACATATCCTGCCATCCCACCTTGTGAAAAGTCTGCCCCCCGGGCGCAAGGCTCAACGGAAATTATTTACCTATTCAAAAGCCCACTAAATAGGATAGGCTTAAAAAAAACAAGAACTCCTTCCACGGTTAGACACACCACCCATGATTGACCAAATCCTCAGCGAATTTAATATATACCACTTCGGCGTAATTTGTCTGGCTTTCAGCCTGGGGGGATTGGTCAAGGGGATCAGCTCCTTTGGTCTGCCAACCGTATCCGTCCCTATTTTGATCCTCGTGCTCCCGCTTCCCACGGCCATTTCAATTCTGGCGGTGCCGCTGGTGCTCAGCAATTTTTATCAAATGCTGATGGCCGGGGATATCAAAGGATCAATTCAGCGCCACTGGAGCTTATATCTTGCCGTCCTGCTCTCGCTGCCAGTAGGGGTTTACTTTCTGGCCTCGGCTGATACCTCGACCCTCTCCATCATTCTGGGTGTTGTCCTGATTTTCGTCACTTCCCTTGAATTACTGGGGATCAGCTTTGCATTCGTGAAAACCAAACAGGCCTATATCGCCCCCTTCATCGGCGTGTTTTCGGGCGTAATTGGCGGTATGACATCGCTGTTTGCCATTGTTCCGATCTTCTTTTTCGTCGCCCTTGGCCTTGAAAAAAATCGGTTTGTATCTGCGGTGAGCGTCCTGCTGTGCTCCGGCAGTGCGGTTCTCGCCGTCAGTCTGCAGCGCACGGATAATTTAGGCTCGCTCGAGGCGGTCTATGGCCTGCTTGGCATGATCCCGATCATGCTTTCGATCTGGATTGGCACGCAGCTTCGAAAAAAAGTGGATCAGGATCTGTTCCGAAAAGTCGTTTTGGGGCTTATCTTGCTCATTGGCATTTCCATGATTTATCGGTCAACCATCGGTTTTTAAGCTCATCCCCTGTGGGCCGCGTCGATCGAGTTTATTCAGCCGGTCAACAGGCAGCGGAACCGTAAAGGTGAATTTTGCCCCGCCGCGCTGGGTATTTTCCGCCCAAATTTTTCCGCCCAGAAACGTAATAATCTGGCGGCAGATCGCCAATCCCAATCCCGATCCCTGCGGCTTGTTTCCGGTGACGGACAGGGACTGATGGAAACGCTCAAAAATCTTTTCTTTTAATGGCGCGGGAATGCCCATACCGTTATCTTCGACGGTAACGGTCACATGATCGCCCGCATTGATCACCGCCAGATGAATGTGCCCATCGTAGGGATCGCAAAACTTGATGGCATTTGAGACCAGATTGACCACCACCTGGATCAGTTGATCCCGGTCCGCCTGCACGGTTGGCAACCAACTTGGTAAATCTGTGGTCAGTGTGATTTTCCGCTCTTTGATCAATCCGTTCAGCGCCGTCACCGCCTCGTTCACCGCCGATAGCAAATCCACATCCCCAAGGGCCCAATCCATTCGCCCCGCTTCCATCTTTGCCAAATCAAGCAGCTGATCAATTAACCGGGTCAAACGCTCGCTTTCCGTAATAATAATCCCCAGAAATTTGGCCCGCTCTTCGACCGATACATCGGGATTATCCGACAGAATTTCACCAAATGCCCGCAGACTGGTCAGCGGCGTTCGCAGTTCATGACTGACCATGGACAGGAAATCATCTTTCAGGGAATCCAGCTCTTTCAGCCGGGCATTGGCCATTTGCAACTGGCGCGTTGCCTCCTGTAATTCAGCCGATTTCTGCTCCAGTTGATGACTATATTCAATCACCTGACTGGTCTCATCCAGAATGCGATAAACTTCGTCAATACTGACGATCTCACCTTTCACAATCGATCCCACCAACACCCGGGCCGTTGCCGATCCGATGGAGCCTGCCAGCAACCGCTCGGCATATTCCAGCAAGGCCGCGTCCACCACATGATTTTTCCGCAGAATCATATTCCGCTCAGCGGCGAATGTTTCAAACGCTTCGGCGACCTTGCCAACACCGACAAATCGGCCAACCAGCTGTTGCAACTCATCCACCGTGACCGAGCCACGCCAATAGGTATTATCGCCGCCTTTTTCCGTTAGTTTGAACACATCAACAAACAGCTTTGCCTGAATGCGTTCAATCGCGGTTTGGTGGCTCAGCAGCGAGACGATCCAGTATCCGCCGATATTGCCCAGCATGCTCCAGATCAGGGCGTGGGTCAGTTGATCAAACCCATCAAGCCCGAACAAGGCATATGGTTTCAGCCACTCAATGCCATATGGCCCCTGCTCGATCAGGCTAATGGGAAGCCAGCCCGACTGGGCCAGCGAGGGCAGTAAAAGGGTATAAATCCACAGCCCAAAGCCCAGTGACAACCCGACAATGGCCCCGTTAAATGTTCCGCTCTTCCAGAATATGCCGCCAATAATGGGCGGGGCGAACTGGGCTGCGGCGGCAAAGGACACAAGTCCAATCGTCACCAGCGAATAAGACTCGCTGGCAAAGCGATAATAGCCATAGCCAAGGATCAGGATCAGTAGAATACTGATCCGGCGGATCGCCAGTAACAATCCTGTCAGATCCGCATTCTGATTTGCCCGAAACCACCGCGCGCGCAAAATAATCGGCATTACCAGATCGTTACATACCATGGTTGCCAGCGCGATCGAGGCGACAATCACCATCGAGGTCGCGGCGGACAGGCCGCCAAGGAATGCAATCAATGAAATGACCCCATGGTCGTAATACAGCGGAACGGTCAGCACGAACATATCGGCATCGGCTGGCGCACTGGAAAATGCCAGCCGCCCGCCAAGGGCGATGGGCAAAACAAATAAATTAATGACCAGCAAATACAGCGGGAACAACCATGTGGCTTTTCGCACATAGGACTCGTCGGGATTTTCCACCGCTGTGATATAAAATTGCCTTGGCAGGCAGATAATCGCCGCCATAGACAAAATGATCATGGTCATCCAAAGGCTATAATCAGGTCCGTTTGAAGCCGTGAACAATTTACTCAGTTCCGGGTCAACAGACGCCCGCTGGAAAATATCCCCAAAACCATCAAAAATCCCATAGGTGACAAAAACACCCACACATAGAAACGCCACCAGCTTGACCACGGATTCAAATGCAATCGCCGCGACGAGCCCTTCATGATGTTCACTGGCATCAATGTGGCGGGTTCCAAACAGGATGGCAAACAGCGCCAGGGCAATCGCCACAATCAATGTGGTATCAATAAAGAAGATGGGCTCAATCGGGATTTCCGGGACAGTCCCCCCGCCTGAATAGGTAATTAAAATTCGAAAACTGGTTGCGATCGATTTCAATTGCAGCGAAATATAGGGCGTCGTTCCGACCACCGCAATAATCGTCACCAACCCGCCAAGGGCCGACCGCTTTCCGTAGCGCGAGGCAATAAAATCGGCAATCGAAGTGATGCGGTTTTGCTTGCATATGCGGATAATCTTGATCCAGAGCGAGGACCACAGAACAAAAACAAGGGTTGGCCCCAGATAGATCGGCAGGAAATCCAGCCCCGATGTCGCGGCCCGCCCCACACTGCCGTAATAGGTCCATGAGGTACAGAAAACGGCAATGGAAAGGGTGTAAATATAGGGATTGCGCGACAGTACATGTTTAACACTGCTGCGGCTGTCCACATAATGGGCGATGGCAAATAACAGCCCTAAATATAAAAAAGACGCGGTGATAACGACACTACTGGGCATCGTTTTTCTCCGCATTCGCCGGTGCCAGCGTGTCATTTGACGGCGTTGTCATTCCCATCGCGCTTTGGGCTTGCGGCTCTCGTCGGCGCGCGCCGATGGCAATGAACAGGATCATCAACGCCCATAACCCGTACAGATACAGGAAACTCATGGGCAATTCAAAAATCATGAAAGGGGTATCAAATACCCGAATAAGAGGGGGTGAAATGCCAAGGAAAAACAGACAGAAAACCAGAATTGCCCATTCTTTTTTTCGACCGGTCCGTTGCATGCGCAGCTCACCTCATTCTTAAAAGGTCAGTTCAGGACATTTCAACGTTTAAAAGCTTCTTGGCCATTTCGCCAAGTGCCCGCGTCGAAAACGGCTTGGTTACAAATTCATCGGCCCCAAGCTTGATGGCTTTCTCTCGATCTGCCTCCCGGCTTTTGGCCGATAGCATAATGATTTTCACATTTTTACAAGCCGGATTGTTGCGAATTTCCTCGCACACGGCAAATCCGTCGCGCTTGGGCAACATGATATCCAACAGCACCAGATCAGGGACATACTCTGCAACCGCGCGCAAAGCCTGCTCACCATCAGACGCAACCCGAACAGTATACCCCGCTTGCCGCATAATAAACTGCAGCGACAGAACTATATTTGGCTCATCTTCAACGACGAGAATAGTATTCGACATATAGTCGCGTTCCCTCCCAAGACACAGCGACATGGCATCAACTTCGGCAAATTTAGTTTATTATCAGGTTACCGAAATCGATTAAGCCACACTCACACTCCCCAAGTGTAGCTTAATCGCAATAAAATAGCCATTCAACAAGCAATCAACACACAAATATACTGTCGCAGACGCGGACCCCTTATTTGTTCATTCTATTTTCAATCAGCTCGTCCACAACTGCGGGCTCTGCCAATGTTGAGGTATCGCCCAGACTGCTAAACTCATTTTCCGCCACTTTACGCAAAATACGGCGCATAATTTTACCAGATCGGGTTTTAGGCAGGCCCGGCGCCCATTGGATCAGATCCGGTGCCGCGATGGGGCCGATTTCATGGCGGACCCATTTAACCAACTCGTTGCGAAGCTCATCGCTTGGCTCTGCGCCCAGTCCCAGGGTGACATAGGCATAAATGCCCTGCCCTTTAATATCATGCGGATAACCAACAACGGCGGCCTCTGATACTTTTGGATGGGCGACCAGTGCGCTTTCAACTTCGGCGGTTCCCATGCGATGGCCCGATACATTGATCACATCATCAACCCGGCCGGTAATCCAATAATATCCATCCGCGTCGCGGCGGGCGCCATCACCCGTGAAATAGCGACCCGGGAAGTTTGCAAAATATGTCTGGAAAAACCGCTCATGATCGCCATAGACGGTGCGCATTTGCCCCGGCCAACTGTCGCGAATACACAAGACACCTTCGCATTCACCGGTTAGCTCTTTTCCCTCATTATCGACCATCAACGGATCAACACCAAAGAACGGCCGTGTCGCCGATCCCGGTTTCAAATCGGTTGCGCCGGGCAATGGGGTAATCAAAATCCCGCCAGTCTCCGTCTGCCACCATGTATCAACAATCGGGCAGCGCTTCTCACCCACCACATCATGGTACCAGCGCCAGGCTTCCGGATTGATCGGCTCACCCACCGATCCCAGCAGACGGATTGAACTGCGCGATGTGGTTTTGACCGGATCATCTCCCGCCTGCATCAAGGCGCGAATTGCTGTTGGTGCGGTATAGAAAATATTCACCTGATGCTTGTCACACACATCCCAGAACCGGGACATTGTCGGGTAATTTGGCACCCCTTCAAACATCAGTGTTGTCGCGCCATTGGCCAGCGGTCCATAGAGAATATAACTATGCCCGGTGACCCAGCCCACATCGGCCGTACACCAGTAAATATCGCCATCATGATAATCGAACACATATTGATGGGTCATGGATGCATACACCAGATAGCCACCACTTGTGTGCAACACGCCTTTTGGCTGCCCGGTGGAGCCTGACGTATATAAAATAAACAGCGGATCTTCCGCGCCCATTTCTTCAGGTTCGCACTGATCCGATGCCTCGGCTGTAATCTCGTGATACCACAGATCCCGGCCCTCGACCCAGTTGATCGGATTGCCGGTGCGTTTCACCACAATACAGGTCTTGCAATCGGGGCAATTTTTCAGGGCTTCATCCGTGTTGATTTTCAGCGGGATTATACGGCCGCCGCGAACACCTTCATCCGCTGTGATAACGCAATTGCTGTCGCAATCGCGGATCCGGCCCGCCAGTGCATCAGGCGAAAAGCCGCCAAAGACCACCGAATGAACCGCCCCGATCCGGGTACAGGCCAGCATGGCCACTGCCGCTTCGACGATCATCGGCATATAGATGGTAACGCGGTCGCCTTTTTTAACCCCGTTTGCTTTCATGGCGTTGGCCAATTTACAAACTTCGGCGTGCAATTCGCGGTAGGTCAGCGTCTTGTCATCTGTCGGCTCATCACCTTCCCAGATAATCGCAGGCTGATTGCCTTTCGTTTCCAGATGGCGGTCGATACAGTTCACACTGACATTCAGGGTGCCGTCATAAAACCATTTGATATGCAGATCTTTTTCATCAAAGGAGACATCTTTGACCTTGGTATAGGGCTTGATCCAGTCGATACGCTTGCCATGCTCCGCCCAGAATCCTTCAGGATCTTCGACGGAAGCCTTGTACATCGCTTCATATTTGGCATTATCGACCCATGCTGTACGGGCGAGTTCTTCTGGTACTGGATAAACTTCGTTTGTGGACATTTCCTGCTTCCCTTTGCGCGTATCAGGTTTTGTTCCTGCTTTGCGTATCCATCAAAATGGTTTTGATACGTCTATTCGTAGCAATTCAATAGCGTTTGTCAAACAATGAGACTGACAAATATTATTATCCACCCCAATTTTTTTTCGGGATGGCATTCAGATTGCCAGATACTCGTGCCGCAATTCCTGATCTTCCAATACTTCTTTGGCTGTACCGCGGAAGGCGATTTTCCCCATATCAAGGATCAGTGCCTTATCCGCAAGTTTCAGCGCGGCGACGGCATTCTGCTCCACAATAATGGTTGTAATGCCAAGTTTCCGCACTTCGATCAGAATGCGTTCAATCTCTTCAACGATCACCGGTGCCAGCCCCTCATAGGGTTCATCCAGAAACAGGATTTTCACGTCCCGTGCCAGTGCCCGCGCAACGGCCAGCATTTGCTGCTCACCGCCGGACATGGTCGTCGCTTCCTGATTGCGGCGCTCGCCAAGTCTTGGAAAATGATCATAGATTTTTTCAATTTCCCAGCCCTTGGGTTCTGCCACCTGTGACAGGATCAGATTTTCTTCCACCGTCAGGCCGCCAATAATCCGTCGATCTTCGGGCACCAGTTGAATACCCGCCTGCGCTGCCTGATAGCTTTTCATCTTGTGAACCGCTTCACCGTTCAGATAAATCTCGCCGCGGGTCAGCTGCGGATCATCAACCCGCGCAAGCGCCCGAAGCGTTGAGGTCTTACCGGCCCCGTTTCGCCCTAAAAGCGCAACGATTTCGCCCTCTTCCACATCAAAAGAAACGCCCTGAACAATATAGGACTCGCCATAATAGGCATGGATGTCGCGAACACTGAAAAATGCTGATTTTTCTGACATCAGTGCGCTCCTCCAAGATACGCTTCTTTAACTTTGGGATCTTCACGAACGGCCTCGGGTGTGCCCCCGGCGATAATCTGCCCGCGCGCCAGCACACTCACCTTATCCGCCAGACTGAACACCACATGCATATCATGCTCGATAATGATTTTTGTCATGCCCCGGCTTTTAATCTTCTTCAACAGATCAATTGTTCTGTTGGTATCATGGCGGGACATTCCGGCCGTTGGCTCATCCAAAAGCAACAACCTTGGGCGGAGGATCAGACACATCCCCAGCTCCAACCGGCGTTTATCACCGCGCGACAGGCTGCCAGCTTCCTGCATCATCTGCTCCTGCAGCCCCACATCTTCCAAAATATGCTCGGCTTCGTCGCGCACATCGCCCTGTTTGGTCAACTGGCTATACCCGTTAAACCGATAGGACCCATCGCGTTTTGAAAAGGCTGGTAACATGACATTTTCCAGCAAGCTCATTTCAGGGAAAATTTCAGGTGTCTGGAATACCCGCGCAACACCCATTTGCGCAATTTCATGGGGTTCGCGGCCAATCAATTCCTGACCATCAAACCTGACATGCCCGCTATCGGGTTTTAACCGACCAATACACACATTCAGCAATGTTGATTTTCCCGCGCCATTTGGCCCGATAATCGCGTGTGTTGTCCCCTCTTCCACATTCAGATTTACGTCTGACAGAGCGCTGAGCCCTCCAAAGCTTTTCTGAATATTGTCCAGATGAAGTACCGAATTACTCATACTGCCTACTCCTATTCACCTGCTTGATCTTGGGGAGAGACGGATCCAGACACTTTTTCTTTGCGTCTTTCGCCGCCAATATACCGGGTCAGTTTACTGACACCTTCAACAATGCCGCCGGGCAGGAAGATCACGATAATCATGAACAGCAACCCAAGTGTCAGGTGCCACCCACTTCCGACGAACAGGCCAATGATGGGAACAATGATTTCAGCAACCGCATCTGGCAGGAAGGAGAACATATCCATCAGGACGTTATGATTGAAGGCAGAGAAGATATTTTCAAAATATTTAATCAAACCTGCGCCCAGCATTGGTCCGGCAAGGGTACCCGCGCCGCCCAGAATGGTCATCAAAACAACCTCACCCGACGCGGTCCATTGCATGCGCTCGGCGCCAGCAAGTGGATCGGTGATTGCCAGCAGGGATCCCGCAAGACCGGCATACATGCCTGAAATGACAAAGGCTGTCAGCATATAAGGGCGGGTATTCAAACCGGTATATCGCATCCGGTTCTGGTTCGATTTAATCCCGCGCAACATCAATCCGAACGGGGATCTGAACAAGCGCATGGAAATATAGAAACAGATTATCAGCAGTACCGCGCAGAAGTAAAAACCGGGATAGCCGCTCATTTTCAAACCAAACAGATTGGTTGACGGCAATCCGGTGCTCGCTTCTACAAACAGACTATCGATCAGGCGAGGGTCCTGCTGCGATAGCTGCAGGCCAGTCTCACCATTGGTAATCGGTGTTAAAACCGAATAGGCAAGATTATAAGACATCTGCGCAAACGCCAGTGTCAGGATCGAGAAGTAAATTCCTGTCCGGCGCAAGCTGAGAAAGCCAATCAGTGCCGCGAGCAATCCTGAAAACAGAATGCCGAAAATCATGGCTGGGATCGCGTTCATGGTCAGCAGCTTGAACGACCAGACGGCAGCGTATGACCCCACACCCAAAAAGGCAGCATGACCAAAGGACAGATATCCGGTGAGGCCGAACAGAATATTAAAGCCAATTGCAAAGATGCCGTAGATCGCAAATTTCTGCAAAAGATCGGGATAGTTTCCACCCAGCGGCTCCAGCCACAAGGGCATGAGCAAGATAATGGCTGCAAACAGCACAAACCGGGTCAGATCGTTAAGGGGACCAATTTTCATTTTAATCATCCATAACACCGGTACGGCCCATTAAACCACGGGGCAACACCAACAAAATAACAACAGCAACCAGGTAAATAATGATCTGGTCAATTCCCGGAAGGATCGATTTCACTTCCGTCATGGATGCAAAGGATTGAACAATGCCCAGCAGGAAGCCGGCTGTAACCGCTCCGCCAAGTGAGCCCATTCCGCCAACAACAACCACAACAAACGACAGGACAAGGAAGTCCATACCCATGTGATAATCGGGCGGCAAAATTGGCGTGTACATCACACCCGCCAGACCCGCGACAACCGTCGCCATGGCAAAAACAATGGTAAAACGTTTCTCAATATTGATGCCCAGCAACCCAACCGTCTCGCGGTCTCGCATACCGGCGCGCACCACCATGCCGTAGGTCGTAAATTGCAGGAAGGCAAAAACCCCAAAGACGATCAAGCCCGAGAAGCACAGATAAACCAGTCGCCACCAGGGGTAGACAACCGCTTCACCAAGGCCAACCCACGCACCAACCGCGGCACTTCCCGACAGAATATCCGGTGCATTTTGTGGGATCGGATTGGCGCCAAAAAAGGCTTTGATAATTTCCTGCATCACGATCGCCAGACCGAACGTAACCAAAATCTGTTCCGCATGGGGTCTTTTATAGAAATGCTTGATCAGGCCCCTCTCCATTATGAACCCGAACAGGATCATAATGGGGATTGCGACAAGTATGGATAAGGGGACCGAATATTCAATCAGTGTCGGTCCAAAATCGGGAAACCAGATTTCAATATAGGGTTTCTCTTTAAACGCTTTAAACAGGGTCACTGTTGGATCTGCCACCTTGGTGGAAATCAACAGCATTTTGTTAAACGTAACTGCGCAAAACGCACCCATCATAAAAAGGGCGCCATGCGCAAAATTCACAATACCAAGCGTACCAAAAACCAGGGTCAGCCCCAATGCGATCAACGCATATGCGGCCCCTTTATCTAATCCGTTCAGTATTTGTAGAAATACAGCATCCATTACTAACTATCCTGCTAAGGAGACGGCCTGATCAGCCAATTTGACATCTTTGGAAAAAGAACGGGCCGGCATTCCGCAGTATCGCCGACCCGCCAAACTTGAATTAGGCTTTATAAGGGCCCAATTCACCTCCAAAGATTTTCCAGTCATACTCAACCTGTGAACGCGGAACGATCTGTTCCACTTTCAGCAGATCAAACTGGCTGCTTGGGTTTTCGTTACCGCGCACGACCAGAACATCTTTAAAGCACTGATGATCTTCAGCACGATATTCTGTAGCGCCATTACCCATGCCATCAAACTTGAAGCCTTCAAGTGATTTGATCACTTCAGGTGGATAGAATGTACCGGCCATTTCACAGGCATTTGCATAAAGCAGTGTCTGTACGTAGCAGGTATGTGCAGCCATTGAAGGAGGTGCGCCATATTCAGCACCGAAGGATTTCACGAAAGCTTGCGAGCCTTCATCCTGCAATGACCAGTTCCAGTTCGTTGTACCCAGGATGCCTTTAATCGCATCACCAGCACCCTGCGCCATCAGACGAGAGAACAATGGCACAACAATTTCAAAGTTCTTGCCATTAACCTGCTTGTCGCGAAGACCGAACTGAACTGCCTGGCTCAATGAGTTGATCATGTCTTTACCGTAATGGTTCAGGATCAGCACATCGGCACCAGAATTCAAAACAGGTGTGATATATTGTGAGAAGTCACCAGCACCAACCGGTGTTTTAACCGTAGCAGTTGTCTGCCAACCGAGTTCTTCAGTGGTGTTTTTGATCGACTCTTCTTGTGTCCAGCCCCATGTATAGTCGGCTGTCAAATGGTAAGCCTTACGCTCTTTGCCATATTCTTTTTCCAGAACAGGGCCCAGCGCACGACCAGACATATATGCGTTAAAGAAGTGACGGAATCCATAACGGCGTTTGTCTTTACCTGTTGTATCGTTGGAATGTGTCAGACCTGCCATGAAGATGACGCCCTCTTCCTGACATAGGGATTGCACCGCAACCGCCACACCAGAAGATGATCCGCCAGAAATCATCAGAACCTGTTCTTTTTCAATCAAACGTTTCGCAGATGCACGTGCTGCATCGGATTTGGTTTGTGTATCACCTGTGGCATATTCGACTTTTTTGCCAAGAACACCATTACCTTTAAGCATGGAAGGTTTGAAAGTGTTCAGCATACCGCCGTCACCTTCACCGTTCAGATGTTTAACCGCAAGCTGGAATGCCCGAAGCTCATCTTTACCTTCTTCTGAGTAAGGGCCCGTTTGCGGGACGTTAAAGCCCAGCTTGATCGAACCGGCATTGCCCGGATTGTTCCGGAATTCCTGGGCCCAGGCTTCGCGCATGAAAAATGCAGGTGTCGAGGCAACCAGACCTGCACCAGCACCAGCTTTCAGTAAACCACGTCTTGAAAAATCGAACTTACTTTTATTTGTCATATGTTCCTCCCATTTATATCCGAGACAGCCCGCCACTCCTTAAACAGGAGACACGGCAATGTTTTTTATCGCTGTGGACGTGTAAAGATTTCACAAGTTCATTAGATTTTCCAACAAAACATTGTTTTTAATGCTTTTTTAATGTTAATGTTGAAAATATTTATTTGTAAACTTGTAAAGGTTTGTAAAGTTGGCAAAAAATTCTTTCCATGGAACCAAGCTTCGCCGCCTCCGAAAAGACAAGCAGTTTACGCAGGTCGAATTGGCAGCAGAACTAGGGATTTCAGCAAGTTACCTGAACCTGATCGAACATGATCGGCGGGATCTGACCGTACCACTTTTGCTAAAACTCAGCCAAACGCTAAAAGTGGATCCGTTGTTATTTGCCTCCGATCAGGATGGCCAGCTTCATGCCGATGTTACAGAATCCCTCCACGATCCGCTGTTTGCCAATGAAGATATACCGACCAACGCTGCATCCAACCTAATCTCGGATCACCCGGCTCTGGCGACCTCTTTCGTCAAACTTTACCAAGGATATAAGAACGCGCTCAGCGAACTCCAGTATATGCGCGAACGCCTGTCACAAGACTCGCTGCTGGCCGACAGCTCTTTTCGCCTGCGCACCCTCGTCACCTCCGTTCTGTCCCTGACCGAAATCATGAATGACAATGCGGATATGGACCCGGCCCAGCGGCAGGAATTTTTAAAGATTGTTTTTAAGGACAGCCGCGCCCTTGCCGATACCGTCAACGAGATGCTGGGCTTTGTCGGACACGACCATCTGACCGGGACAACGGCAAGCGTTTCACCCTCCGATGCCGTCACCGATTTCATCCAGCACAGCAACAATTATTTTGAAGAAATTGAGCAGGCTGCGCACGATTTAAGCGCCCGAATGAGGCTGCAAACACCTCCCAATATCATCACCCTCACCGACTATCTGCTCGCCGAATTTGATGTCACCATTGATTACGCAGCAAAAGATCAGCATGACAGCGAGATTTCCCTGTATGACGAAGAACGGCGCCACTTAACCCTGTCACGCTCCCTGCCTCCCAGCAGCGTAAAATTTCATCTGGCACTGCTCATCGGACAGCTTGGCTATCAGGATCTGTTTAACCGGATTATTAGCACCAGTGACCTGCAGACCGAAACCGCCATTGAAAAAGGCCGCGACGCATTGGCCAACTATTTCGCCGGGGCCTGTCTGTTCCCCTATGACCTCTTTTACAAGGCCGCCGAAGATCTTCGCTATGATATCGAGCTGTTACAGCAGCAGTTTGGCGCCAGTTACGAGCAGATTTGTCACCGCCTGACCACGCTGCAAAAACCGGAAATGAGCGGGGTTCCCTTTCATCTGATCCGAACCGATGTGGCGGGTAATATCTCCAAACGATTTAGCGCGTCAGGACTGCATATCCCCCGTTATGGCAGTGCCTGCCCGCGGTGGATTGTCCATGGGTCCTTCCTGACCCCCGGCACAGTCTGCACCCAAATCTCTGAAATGCCCGACGGCAGTCAGTTTTTTGCCATTGCCCAGACTGTGACCAAACCCAGTCTGGGGTTCAAGCATCCCAAACGGCATTATGCGATCAGCATTGGATGTGAACTCAGTCAGGCTCACCGCCTGATTTATGCGGATGGCATGAATTTGGCGACACCCCGCACGGTGATGCCCGTCGGGGTATCGTGCCGCCTTTGCGATCGCAGCAATTGCACCCACCGGGCTGCACCGCCGCCTGCGCAAGGAAGCCGAACCGTCTCAAGCCAGCGTAACATCTCTCCCGGTATTGGGGACTGGTGATTATTTTCCGGTTTTAACCAGTGTACCGCTTACCGTCCGGCGAACTTCACCATTGCGAAGGGCCGTGAAATCCAGCTGCATGTTAAGACCGGTGAGCGTCCGCTTGTAAATCTGCATGTCAAACCCGCCATCATCGCGCACAATCATGCTGTAAATGGTCAGCGCCTGTGTATCCAGAACCGCCCAGGATATGGTCCCGCCGCCATAGACGTCTTCGGTTACCGCCATTTGCCAGACTTTTCCGGGTGTTTTGGGAATATATTTGCGGGTGGTTTCTTTAAGCACCGCATCCGGCTTGGCCGGATCCCCTGACTCGCGCTGCAGGGTCCGCCAGTTAATGATGAAACTGTTGTCTTCCTTAACCCGGATTTCAACATCCAGCTCCCGCATTGTCACCGGAAATTCTGTGCTGGATTCAGTTTTGGACGTCGCCGTCCCTTCCCAAAGACCTTCGAACGCTTTGAGGCTAATTTCGGCACGCGCCACACTGGACGCAAAAACAGCAAATGTGCCAAGGATAATGACACGCATAATTTTCTTCATCAGGAGACCCCTCTCGCGTTATTTTTTCAAAGCATAAATTAGGAAGCCTCCAACAACCAGTGCTTTGTGAAAAGAGGGGGATTTACCGGATTTAATTTTAACCGTTAAGCCGAAATCCGGTTTTCCACCTTGCTCGATGTATCCAGAAAATGCTTCTGATAACGCCCTGTAATATTTGACGTTTCCACCAGCAGACAAATATCGGTCGTGTTGAAATCATAATCGATGACCGCGCCATCGCCGACAACACCGCCAACACGCAGGTATCCCTTGATCAGTGCGGGCATCTCGCGCATGGCCTGGCGCACATCCAACTGATCTTTTTTCAAAATTTTCATGGGAACGTGACGCCCTGTCTGGGCAACTGGCCGCCAGAAAGACGGGGCTTTATGAAAGCGTCGCAAATAAGTGAGGGCTGACGCAAACTCGCCAATTTCGGTGCCGGGAAAGCTGGCGCAACCGAACATCAGACTGATGTCATGGGCAATCAGATAATCCGCAATGCCCCGCCACAAAAGCTGCATGATGGCTTTGCCGCGATAATCAGAATCCACGCAAGACCGCCCCAGCTCCACATGCTCGCCGCTATAATTTTTCAGCCGGTCCAGATCGAACTCGCTGGCGGAATAATAACCGCTGCGGCTATTGGCAACGGATCGGCGCAGCAGCCGATAAGTGCCCACGACCTTTGTCAGCGCCGGATCTTCAGCCCCCTCATTTTCAAAAACCAGCAGATGATCGCAATAGTCATCGAAACTGTCCACATCCCGTCGCAGCGCCTTGACCTTTGGCGTTGGCGTCGCGCCCATACCTTCAAAAAACACCCGATATCTTAATTCCTGGGCCATCTGGATCTCTTGTGAATTTCGGGCCAGGCGAACTGTTAAATTGGTGGGCGTTGAACGTTGCATGTAAATCTCTCCAAAATTCCCATTGCCAAATTTTGGTAAAAATAGGCGGCAGGGCCTACAGCAACGTTGCAGTGCGATTAAACTTTAGTGACAGCCCCCACAGGCCCGCCAATCCGCCTCGGGCGCGCATTGACAAGTCGGGCCGCAATGACCAAGTTAAGGATCGGCGCGTTTAAAAAGATTTGAAAATGACAAAAATAAAACTGTCCGTCCTCGACCAGTCGCCCGTCCGAAGCGGGACAACTGCCAAACAAGCCCTCGAAGAGACAATCGAGCTTGCCAAACTCACCGATCAGTTGGGCTATCATCGCTATTGGGTGGCGGAGCATCACAATTCCACCGGCCTGACAGGTTCTGCCCCTGAAATCTTACTGGCGCGCCTTGGCGCAGAAACCAAGCGGATCCGGCTGGGATCAGCGGGCGTTATGCTGTCGCATTATTCGCCCTATAAAGTGGCCGAACTGTTCAACATGCTGGAAAATTTCTATCCCGGTCGCATTGATCTGGGTATTGGCCGTGCCCCCGGCAGCGACCAGATCACCGCCCATGCGCTGGCCTATGGCAATCAACCTCGCGGACCGCGGGAATATCCCTCTCAAGTGCGCGACCTGATCAGCTTTCTGAGCAACGAATTCGAAGAGGGGCATCCGCTTAAAGCTGTCCATGCCACCCCGATCCCTGAAAGCAGACCAGACCTCTGGATGCTGGGCAGTAGTGATCAATCGGCGCAAATGGCGGGTATTTTCGGAACGCCCTTTTCCTTTGCCCATTTCATCACCGATGAGCAGGGCCCGCAAATTATGGCCATGTACCGGAAGATGTTTGAACCCTCTGAAGTGGCAAGTCAGCCTGAAGGGAATATCGGCATTTTTGTCATCTGTGCAGACACCGATGAAGAGGCCGAATATCATGCCAGCAGCCGGGACCTGTGGCGGACCCGCCTTGATACGGGGAAAATCGGTCCGGTTCCAACGGTAGAGGAGGCACTGGCCTACGAATACACCCCCATGGAAGCAGAACGCCGTGATTACAATGCGCGGCGAAACATCATTGGCAATCCTGAAACCGTGAAACGCAAACTCCTGCAAACACTGGATCAGTATGGCGTGGATGAGGCCGTGGTCGTAACCATCACCCACAGCCACGAAGCCCGCCTCAAATCCTATAAACTGCTCGCCAAAGAATTTGAACTGAGCTGAAAACAGGGCGCATCTGCGCCCTGTAACCCCCTATCAGTTACGCAAATTCTTCCGTGAAAACAGTGCCTTGCGCCCGATCATCATAGCGACCACCAACAACAGTGTCCTGATTGATCAATTTCTCAAGACAGTCCATCACATCGCTGCTGATTGTCACGGCATCTGCGCCCGCATTTTCCAGCATATGCTCAATCGATGTTGTACCCGGAATGGGGATCAACTGATCATCTTTTTCAAGCAGCCATGCGATTGCCAGTTGCGCCATTGTGCACCCGGTCTCGGCGGCAAGATTGGCATATTCTTCCAGCAGCTCCAGATTTTGCGCATAAGCCTCTGGCTGAAAGCGCGGCATGGTGACCCGAATATCCTGCGGGTGAAAATTGGTCACATCCTGCAGCGTTCCCGTCAGGAATTTACGGGCAACCGGGCTAAAGCCAACAAAGGTTGTGCCCAGCTCCCGGCAAGCCTCCAGCAATGCAATTTCCGGATTACGGGTCCATAGCGAATATTCATTTTGCACAGCGGCAATCGGTTGCACTTTATGTGCCCGGCGCAAGATATCAGCCGAAATTTCCGAAAGACCGACATGGCGGATTTTACCCGCTTTCACCAGCTCGGCAAAGGCGCCCATCGTCTCTTCAATCGGCACATTCGGATCCATCCGGTGCAGATAATACAGGTCAATCACGTCAACGCCCAAACGCTCCAAGGACCGGTCACACGCCTGCAAAATTGACTCGGGCCGTCCATCGATAATCCGCTTGCCATCGGGGCCGCCGTCCAGCCCGCATTTGCTGGCGAGGAAATATTCATCGCGGCGATGGCCAATTGCCTTGCCCACCAGTTTCTCGTTTTTGCCCAGCCCATAGACCGTCGCCGTGTCCATAAAACTATAACCCGCATCCAGCGCTTCGTTTAGCAGACGGATCCCATATGCCTCGTCGGGACCGGGGCCATAGCCCGCTGACAAATTCATACAGCCAAGACCGATATTTGACATTTCTTCATTGGCAATTTTACGTTGTCGCATCGATTTATTTTCCTCATTTTTGAGCGCCGCACGGTAAGAGCGATAATAATAAGGGCTAATAGGTCAGCCGCCAAATACAAACCGGTCTGCAGACCCGTTTATTTCACGCGCAATCGCCGTTCAAACCTTCATTTTTATTGTTCTTTTGCCCGCAGTACGATAGTTTTTTAATAAGGATGAGCTGATAAAAATAATAGGGGAAAGCATGGAAGTCATCAGTCCCAGACAAACGGACATCATGAACATGTTGCGTCAGGACGGACGCGTTGGTGTGGACGAACTCTCGGCCATTTTCAATGTCTCTCCGCAAACCATCCGAAAGGACCTCAATGAGCTGAGTGATCAGGACCTGCTGCAGCGGGTTCATGGCGGGGCAGTTCTCTCCTCGGGGGTGAAAAATTTCGAATATGAAGCGCGGCGCCTGCTCGCTGTCGAAGAAAAACGCCACATTGGCGTGCTTGCCGCCAGTCTGATCCCCGATAACTGCACCCTGTTGATTAACATCGGGACTACCACCGAACAGGTTGCAGCCGCCCTTCGCGGGAAAGAAGGGATGATGGCCATTACCAATAACATCAATGTGGTCAATATTCTCGCGGGCACCCCCGGCTTTGAAGTCATTGTCGCTGGCGGCGTCGTCCGCCCGACCGATGGCGGCGTCATCGGCGAGGCTACTGTTGACTTCATCAAGCAGTTCAAAGTGGATTACGCGATCATTGGGGCCTCGGCCATTGATGAAGATGGCTCGCTTCTGGATTATGACTACCGCGAAGTAAAAGTGGCGCAGGCGATTATTGAAAATGCCCGCAACACCATTTTGGTCGCCGACAGCATGAAACTGGAACGCTCCGCCCCCGTTCGGATCGGACATCTGGAGCAGCTGGATTTCATCGTCACGGATAAACCACTCCCTAAAAACCTGCAGGCCATCTGCGATGAAAATGATGTGGTTGTCAAAGTAACGGAACTCAGTGGCTATGCCCCCGCGCAAAGTGCTGTCGCCGATTAATATCTTCATATTTTTTCATTTCTCGGCTAAATGCTAATAGAAACAAAAAAATTGGAAAGTGACGCAAGGGGGAAAATCAGACATGTCGCGATATGTTCTGGCAATTGATCAGGGAACCACATCATCACGGGCAATACTTTTTGATGCCTCAACCCACGTGGTTGCTGTTGGACAGGAAGAATTCCCACAGCATTTTCCCGCATCCGGCTGGGTCGAACATGACCCCGAAGATATCTGGCGCACCACCCTGTCCACTTGCAAGGAAGCCTTGAAAAACGCTGACGCGGGCGCGGCCGATATTGCGGCAATCGGCATCACCAATCAGCGCGAAACCACGGTTGTCTGGGACCGCGAAAGCGGAAAGGCCATCTACAACGCCATTGTCTGGCAAGACCGCCGCACTTCTGATTTTTGCCAATCGCTGAAAGCAAAGGGGCATGAAGATCTGTTCAAGTCCCGCACGGGCCTGCTGCTTGATCCCTATTTTTCTGGCACGAAAGTCGCTTGGATTTTAGATAACGTGGACGGCGCACGCGAAAAGGCAGAGGCTGGCAAACTGGCCTTTGGTACAATTGACAGTTTTCTGCTCTGGCGTCTGACCGGCGGCGCGGTTCACGCAACCGATGCCACCAATGCCAGCCGGACCCTGATGTATGACATTCATAAAGGCGCATGGGATACGGAACTTCTGGAAATCCTCAATATTCCGGATAGCTTGCTCCCTGAAGTCAAAGACAGCTCTGCTGATTTTGGCGAAACACAAGCCGATATTTTTGGCACCTCGTTAAAAATCGCCGGAATTGCCGGGGACCAGCAGGCGGCGACAATCGGCCAAGCCTGTTTTACGACCGGCATGATGAAATCCACCTATGGCACCGGCTGTTTTGCCCTTATCAATACGGGCAGCTCTGCCATTGCTTCTGAAAATAAACTGCTGACAACCATTGCCTATCAACTGGACGGCAAGCCCACCTACGCGCTTGAAGGGTCTATTTTCGTGGCGGGTTCTGCGGTGCAGTGGTTGCGTGATGGCCTCGGCATTATCGAACAGGCTTCCCAGTCGGGCGAGCTTGCACAGCAAGCCGATGCCCAGCAGGATGTTATCATGGTTCCCGCCTTTGTGGGTCTTGGTGCCCCCTACTGGGACGCCGATTGCCGGGGCGCAATCTTTGGCCTGACGCGGGCAACTGGCCCGGCGGAACTGGCAAAAGCCGCCCTTGAAAGTGTCTGCTATCAAACCCGCGATCTGCTGGATGCGATGAAGGCCGATATGGACCAGCATACCGACACCGTTTTGCGGGTGGATGGCGGCATGGTTGCCTCCGACTGGACAATGCAGCGACTGGCGGATCTGACCGGCGCGCCGGTTGACCGGCCACAAATTCTGGAAACCACCGCCCTTGGTGCGGCGTATCTCGCGGGTCTTGCCGTTGGCTTTTATCCAGAACCCGATGAATTTTCCAAACTCTGGAAACAGGAACATCGCTTTGAACCGGCGATGACATCAACAGATCGCGACAAAGCCTATGCCAAGTGGCAAGATGCAGTGTCGCGCACTTTAACCAATCGCTGAAAGTCTGATCCATGGAAATAGAATATTTCTTCGCCCCCTATTCGGCCTACGCGTATCTTGGCAACGCAGAACTGCAGGCTGTCGCCCGCCGAACGGGGTCTGAAATCATTTATCGCCCCATGGATTTGCGGGCTGTTATGACCGCAGCCAGATCGCAGACTTTTGTCGAACGAACCCAAGCGCACAAAGATTACTTCTTTGGCCGGGAAATGATCCGCTGGGCCGAACATCGCGGCCTGCCCATGATGGACCGCATCCCCACCCATCACGCAAATGACATTGCGCTTTCCAATTGCCTGATGATCGCTGCAGATCGGGCCGGTCATGATATGGCCAACCTGACCAATATCATTATGCACGCCCATTGGGTTGAGGATGCCGATATGAATAGCGAAGAAGATTTAAGTGCCATTTGCATAAAAGCAGGCCTTGAAAGCGGGCCGTTGCTGGCAGATGCGAAAACCGAAACGGTTCAGGCCATTTACAAGGCCAATACCCAGGAAGCAATTGACCGCAATGTTTTTGGCTCCCCCACCTATTTTGTCGGCGGGGATATGTTCTATGGTCAGGACCGCCTGCAGTTGGTGGAACGGGCCGCCTTAAAACCCTACAAGGGAGAGTGGCCCCGCCGCTAGGCGTTCTTCTCTCCCTTGCTAGTACCCCAACCCCAAACTAGATATCGATCCGCCGTTCAGTCTGCGGATCGAATAAATGGATATGATCACGGGTAACCGTGATCGGAAGCTGCTCGCCGGCTTTCACAGTTTGCGTGCCGGAACACCGCACGGTTAAGTCTGTTTTAGCATCGCCAAAATGCCCGTGGATCAGCGTGTCTGCGCCCAGATGCTCCACCAATGTCACATTAAGCGGTAACGCACCAACGGCGTCACTGGCAATTTCCAGATGCTCAGGCCGAAGCCCCAGCTTGACGGCTTTGCCGGCATAATCTTTCAGGCCACCGCCGCCCAATGTCAGGGTAATCCCTTTGGCAAACACAATGTCATTACCATCGGCAGAGACTTCCATATCCACGATATTCATGGCCGGTGAGCCAATAAACTCTGCCACAAAAAGCGAGGCGGGCCTCTCATACAGCTCCAGCGGTGTGCCAAGCTGTTCCACATTCCCACTGTTGAGAACCATCAACCGATGGCCCAATGTCATCGCTTCCACCTGATCATGGGTCACGTAAATGCTGGTGATGCCCAGGTTTTCCTGAAGCCGTTTAATTTCCACCCGCATCTGTACACGTAGTTTAGCATCCAGATTGGACAGCGGCTCATCAAACAGGAACACACTTGGTTTTCGCACAATCGCCCGGCCCATGGCGACCCGCTGACGCTGACCACCGCTCAGCTCACGGGGCTTGCGGGTCAGTTGCTCATCGGTCAGTTCCAAAATGCTGGCCGCGTTTTTCACCCGCTCTTCAATTTCGGATTTACTCAAGCCCATGATTTTCAATCCATAGGCCATGTTGTTATAAACCGTCATATGTGGATAGAGCGCATAGTTTTGGAAAACCATGGCGATATCACGCTGTGACGGCTCGACCCCGCTCACTTCCCGGTCACCAATTTTCAGGCTTCCATCCGTGACCGTTTCCAGTCCCGCAATCATGCGAAGCAATGTCGATTTTCCGCAGCCCGATGGTCCCACCAGAACCAGAAACTCGCCGTCTTTGACATCAACTTCTACGCCATGAATGGCTTTAAACCCGTTGGGGTAAGTTTTTTGAATATTATCAAGCGTTACACTTGCCATTTCATACCTTCAATTCTTACTTCTCGGTTTCTGTCAAACCTTGAACAAACAGTTTTTGCATAAAGACAACCACAAGAACCGGCGGAATAACCGACAGTAAGGTGGTCATCATGACAAGATGCCATTGAGGAACCTGCTCGGCCGAAGCCATCATGCGCCCGATTTGCATCACAATGGTGTACATGCTTTGATCTGTGGTGACCAAAAGCGGCCACAAATACTGGTTCCATCCATAAATAAACAGGATCACAAATAGCGCGGCAATATTAGTGCGCGACATTGGGATCAGAATATCCACAAAGAACCGAAGCGGACCTGCACCGTCGATGCGCGCTGCTTCCAGCAATTCATCGGGGATCGTCAGGAACACCTGCCGGAACATAAACGTTGCGGTCGCTGACGCGATCAGCGGAACGGTCAGCCCCCAGTAATTATCCAACATCCCCAGCGTCGCCACCACCTCATAGGTGGGCAGGATTCGCACCTCAACAGGTAGCATCAGGGTGATAAAAATCATCCAGAAGAAACCCATGCGGAACGGAAAGCGGAAATAAACAATGGCAAAAGCCGACATCAGGGAAATAATGATTTTGCCAATGGCGATCATCATGGCCATGATCATACTGTTGATCAGCATATAACCGACGCCCGTGGCATCGCCGCCATAAAGTCCGACATTCAGGACAATATCCAGATTTTCAAAGAAATGCGATCCGGGCAGCAACGGCAAGGGCAATTCACTCATACGGCCCTCGTCATGGGTTGCGGCAACAAATGTCAGCCAAAGCGGAAATGCCACAACGACAACACCCAGTATCAAAACCAGATGCTCCATGAATTTCAGAAAGGGTCTGTTTTCAATCATTGATACGACACCTTCTTCTCAACAAAGCGGAACTGCACAACGGTTAGGCCGATCACAATCCCCATCAGGATCACTGACTGCGCCGCCGATCCACCTAAATCAAGGCCAACAAAGCCGTCGCTATACACTTTATAAACCAGAATGGTTGTGGAATTGGCGGGACCGCCGGACGTAATCGCATCGATAATGCCAAAGGTCTCGAAAAAGGCGTAAACCACATTTACCACCAGCAGGAAGAAAGTGGTGGGCGACAGTAGCGGAAGCATAATGGTCCAAAAACGTCTGCCCGGGCCCGCGCCATCAATCGCCGCCGCCTCAATCAATGATTTGGGGATGGACTGCAATCCAGCCAAAAAGAATAAGAAGTTATAGGCAATCTGTTTCCAGGCGGCCGAAAAAATCACCAGCGCCATGGCTTCATTACCATTAATTTTGTGGTTCCAGTCATAGCCAACGAAATTCAACAAGTATGGCAAAACGCCCAGCGATGGATTGAACATGAAAAACCAAAGCGCACCAGCTGCTGCAGGCGCAACCGCATAAGGCCAGATCAGCAAGGTCCGGTAAAATGCAGAGCCTTTCACCACCCGGTCAGCCATAACCGCCAAAAGCAGGGCCGCACTCATGGAAAGGGCGGCAACTAAAAATGAGAATAAGAACGTTCGCCTGAACGTGTCCCAATAAAGGGGATCCGCGAATAATTCTTCAAAATTTTCAAACCAGACAAACTGGGTCGACAGCCCGAAAGCGTCCTCAACCAGTAGGGATTGGTACAATGCCTGACTGGCTGGCCAGATAAAGAAAACAATCGTGATGACAATCTGCGGCAGGACCAGCAGATACGGCAACACCGATGGTTCAAAATGAACACGTTTTAACATGAGGTAAAATAAACCTGTAAAAAAAGTCCCGCCGCAGAGCATAACTCAAACGGCGGGATCAGGGAGGTATTATTTATTCGCTTTTTCGAACTTGCGAAGCAATACATCTCCGCGTTCGACAGAAGCAGCAAGACCGGCTTCTGGTGTTTTATCACCTGACCAGACGGCTTCCATTTCTTCGTTGATCACATCACGGATCTGAACAAAGTTACCGAAACGAATACCGCGTGAAGCTGGTGTTGGCTCATTCAGGTTCAGCTGTTTAATCGCTGTATCTGTTCCTGGGTTTTCATCATAGAAACCCTGCTTTTTAGAAAGCTCGTAAGCAGATTTCGTGATCGGCACATAACCTGTGCCCTGATGCCACCAAGCCTGAACTTCAGGAGAAGACAGATAGGTCATGAATTTTGACACGCCTTTATAGTCGTCCTGTTTTTTACCTTTCAGAACCCAAAGCGTTGCACCGCCAATGATGGAGTTCTGTGGTTTGTCGATCAGATCTTTGTAGTAAGGCAGCATTGCCTGACCAAATTCAAATTTAGCCTGACCTTTGATTGAACCGTAATAGGCAGATGAGTTCATCCACATCGCACATTCTTCGTTGATGAACAGCGGAAGGCTGTCACCGCGGCGTCCGCCGTAGATGAATGTATTGTCTTTGGTCCAGTTAGCCAGGTTTGTCCAATGGCGCTTCATGGCGTCATTGTTGAAAGTGAATTTTGTATCGATACCGGCAAAGCCGTTTTCCTGTGTTCCCATTGGGATGTTGTGCCACGCACCGAAGTTTTCAACCATCACCCAAGACTGGTAACCGAATGAGAAACCACATTTGTAGCCAGCGCCCTGAAGCTTCTCAGAAGCTTCTTTCATTTCGGCCCAGGTTTCTGGTGCTTTTGAAATGCCTGCTTTTTTAAAGGCATCTTTGTTGTACCACAAAACAGGTGTTGAACTGTTGAACGGCATGGACAGCAGCTCACCCTTTGGTGTCTGATAGTAACTGATCACAGCAGGCAGATAATCTGACTTGTCAAAAGCCTCGCCAGAATCTTTCATCATTTCTTCAACAGGATAAACAGCGCCTTTGGCTGCCATCATTGTTGCAGTACCCACTTCGAAAACCTGAACAATATGGGGCTGCTTTTTCGCGCGGAATGCGGCGATCGCAGATGTCATTGTTTCAGGGTATGTGCCTTTAAAGGTTGGGATAACTTTATATTCTGACTGAGTCTTGTTAAAGTCGTCAGCAATTTTGTTTACCCGCTCACCATTAGCGCCGCCCATAGCGTGCCACCAGTGAATTTCAGTTGCAGCGGCTGCAAGTGCCGTGCTGCCAACCAGTGCCGCCAAAGTAGCAGGCACTACAAATTTTTTCATAATAGACATGTTGTTTCCTATGTTTGATGCCATATAGACGCCCTTTTACGGGCCTCAGATTAATTCTTGATCGACGGAGGCATCGTTCCTCCCTCCGTCACAATAAGAGGAATTACACTTCGTTCAATGACCGTTTCATGACAACGACCTATATTTGCGGTTTGTGGTTCATTTTTCTTCATTCTTGATAAAGCGCGAGAATAAGTTCATAACATAACGTTATGGGATAGCTATACAAAGCGAGAAATTAGGTATGATTCGTCTACGTCAATTAGAAGCATTTAGGGCTGTCATGTCCACCGGCGGCGTGACCTCCGCCGCCAGTGTGCTGGGCATCTCGCAACCGGCTGTAAGCCGCTTAATCGCTAGCTTGGAGGAGGCAATGGGCATGCCCTTGTTCGAGCGCAGGCAGGGCCGTCTCTACCCCACCTATGAAGCGCGATTCTTACTTGAAGAGGTGGATCGGGCCATTTCCAACCTTGAACATATTTCTCGCCTTTCTGAAGATATTCGAAACCAAAAGGCCGGACATCTGCGCATCGCTTGCCTTTCCGGTTTCGCCACATCCCTCATGCCAACGGTTATTGCTGACTTTTTAAAGACCCGCGATGATGTGACCCTCTCCCTTCAGACCCGCTCCTCTGTCCGGGTTCGCGAATGGATCGCCGCGCAGCAATATGATATCGGCGTTGCCGATGAGTTTGAAGGCCATAGCGCCATCCAGCATGAAGCGGTGGACATTCAAACCTACTGTGTCATGTCACCGCAACATCCACTGGCCGCCCAAAAAGTCGTCCATGCTGCGGACCTGCACAAAATGCCAATGATTGTTCAGGACCGCGAAAACAGATTTAATCACCGCTTGAAAGCCGCCTTTGATAAAAGCGGCGCCACCCTGAACGCCAAAGTGGAGGTGCGGCAGTTTGCAACTGCCTGCCTGCTCGCCATGCAAGGCGTCGGCGCGGCTGTGGTCAGCGCTATCGACGCGGCGGAATATACCAACCGCGGCCTTATTGCCCGCCCATTTGAACCGGCCATGCTGTTCCGGCTGGATATTCTCTATCCAAAATTCCATCCGCGATCATTATTGCTTCAGGATTTCATCCAGCATTTTAAAGACCGGCTCAAACCGTTCATCCACAATCCGCCCCAGATCTGATCCCACCTGATCCTTACCAGGTATCGACAAAGGTGCGTTTCTTTCCGCGCCGGGGCGACGGCTTCCCGGAGGCCTTGATTGCCTGCGAAAGCCGGCTTCGACTGTCCGCTGGATCAATCACATCATCAATTTCCATAAAGGCCGCCGCATTGACTGCCTTGCCGCGCTTGTAGGCTTTGGCCACCATCGCTTCAAACGTCTTCTGGCGCTCCTCTAAATCCTCAATGGCCTCCAGCTCCTTCTTAAAGCCCAGGCGAACCGCCCCTTCCAGTCCCATCGGGCCCATCTCGCCGGTTGGCCACGCCATGCTGAGGAAAGGCGCATGCATGGAACCACCTGCCATCGCCTGCGCGCCCAGTCCGTATCCTTTGCGCAGGATAATGGTGAATACTGGCACAGTGATGCTGCCTGCTGCTGCAAACAGGCGGGATGTTTTGCGCACCAATGCGGTCTTTTCCGCATCCGGCCCCACCATAAAGCCCGGCGTGTCACACAGGGTCAGGATTGGAATATCAAATGCATCACATAGCTGAATATGCCGCGCGGCCTTTTCCGATCCATCCGCATCGATTGCCCCGCCCAAATGCATGGGGTTATTGGCAATAAAGCCAAGCGGCTGCCCTTCAATGCGCAAGAACCCGACAATCATGCCCGGTGCATATTGGCTGCGCAATTCCTGCACGCTATCTGTATCGGCCAGTGTTTCAATCACGCGGCGAATGTCATAAACCCGAAGCCGGTTTTCCGGAATGGCAAAGCGCAGCGCCCGCTGATCTGCCGCCTCAAACTCGGCAACAGGGCCTTGGAAATAGGACAACACTTTGCGCGCGATGTCGGTCGCTTCACTCTCATCCTTTGTGACGATATCAATCACCCCATTGGGGCCTTGAACGGACACGGGACCGACTTCTTCGGGCGTGAACACCCCAAGACCGCCGCCTTCGATCATCGCCGGGCCGCCCATCCCAAGAGAGGTATCTTCGGTCGCAATCAGGATATCACTCACCCCCATCAGGGCGGCATTCCCGGCAAAGCAGCGCCCCGACGCGATGGCAATGCGGGGCACTAGCCCTGACAGGCGGGCATAGGTTTGAAAGGTCGGCACGTCCAATGTTGACGCGGCGAAAATGTCCGTATCGCCCGGCCGTCCGCCGCCCCCTTCGCCATAGAAAATGATGGGAAGCTGGCGTTGTTCTGCCAGATGTAAAATCCGGTCCGTCTTCTTGTGGTTCATCCCCCCTTGCGTACCCGCAAACACCGTATAATCATACCCCAGTATGACGCAGGTCGCGGCCCCATCGTCAAACTGCGCCCCGTTCACGGTTGCAGTCCCGGCAATCAACCCATCGGCCGGGCTAATTTTTTCAAGTGTCTCGACGCTATGGCGTGATCGCTGCGCCGCCAGATTAAGGCCGCCATATTCAGAAAAACTTCCCGCGTCCACAAGCCGCTCGACATTCTCGCGGATCATGTTTTTGCCTTTGCCATGGCGCTTGGCAGTTGCCTCCGGCCTTGCCGCGTCCAACAAAGCGGCTTTCTTTTCCAACAGCGCCGCCAGATCCGGGCGAATGAATTCCAAATCCAGTGCTTCAGCCGTATCAACATCCGCCGTTTGATCTTCGCTGGGCTGCAACGATAAAATACCGCTCCCCTCGTTCAGGGTATCACCAGCGGCAACCAGCACATCGATGACCGTCCCGCTTTTATGGGCAAGGACCAGATGCTCCATTTTCATGGCTTCCAAAATGGCCACCTCCTGCCCAACGGTCACGCGCTCGCCTGCACTGACCAGGCATTGAACAACGGTGCCCATCAACGGCGCCGCCACCGTATTGGCGTCAGCCGCCACAGTCGCCCCGGTTGCGCTGCCCGCCGCGGCCCCCGCCTCGTCTGCGTGGATCCGAACCGGCTCTGGCAAGGCGGCCAGTAACTCGGCCATATGCGTATCAACAAAGCCTGTTGTCACCGGACCGCCCAGAACGGCTTTGTGGCGCAGCAACGCTTGTAAAAACGGAATGGTGGTGGCCAGCCCGTCAATCTGATACTCGCCCAGTGCCTGATCCGCTTTTTGCAGCGCCGCCTGAAAACTTCCCTTGGGGCTATGCACAATCAATTTGGTCAACAGGCTGTCATAACGCGGATTGGCTTGCCATCCGACAAAGGCAGCACTCTCCACCCGAATGCCGCGCCCTTGCGGCAGTTCGTGGCGGGTTATCGTTCCGCCAGAGGGCCGCACCGACCCATCTTCGGCAAATGTTTCGGCATTGACCCGCATCTGTATGGCGTAGCCTTGCGGCGCCCCAATGGTCGCGGCAAGATCCAGATCCGACAGGCTTTCGCCGCTGAAAATCCGCAGCTGCGCCTCCACCAGATCAATATCCAGAATTTCTTCCGTGACCGTGTGCTCCACCTGAATGCGGGGATTGGCCTCCATAAAGGCAAAACTGTCATCAATGCTGGACACCAGAAATTCAAATGTCCCAAGGCCCTTATACTGAACGGCCTTTGCCATGCGAACTGACGCTGCCAGCAATTGGTCTTTCACCGCTGGGGCCAGTTCATAGGCCGGGGCAATTTCCAGCATTTTTTGATTGCGTCGCTGCAGGGAACATTCGCGCTCATGCAAATGGATCGCGTCTGCCCCATCGCCCAGAATCTGAACCTCGATATGGCGCGCATCAGCCATATAGCGCTCTACATACATGGCTCCGTTGCCAAAGGCGGCTTCGGCCTCGCGGGTCGCACTCTCAAATGCGCTTTTAATCTGATCTTTTTGGGTAACCAGCCGCATCCCGCGCCCACCACCGCCCGCAATGGCCTTGATAAACATACCACTGCCGCTGTCCAGTTCATCAAAAAACGCGGTTGCTTCGGCAAGAGATGTCGCTTCGTTTCGCCCCGCCAGCACCGGAACGGATGCCTCCATGGCCAAGGCCCGCGCCGCGCTTTTATCCGATAGCCTTGCAAGCGTTGCCGCATCGGGGCCAATGAAAACAATTCCCTCCGCCTTGCAACGGGCTGCGAATTCTGCATTTTCGCTTAAGAAACCATATCCCGGATGGATCGCATCAGCGCCTGCCCGTTTGGCGGCTGCGATTATCTCATCCATATCCAGATAGGCCGCTGTGCCTGCGCCCTTTAACCGCTCACATAACGGCAATAATCGGGCGTGCAAGGCAGTCGCGTCATCTTCGGGACACACCCCGATAACGTCAAGGCCCAGACTTCTGGCGGAGCGAAAAATACGGATGGCGATTTCACCGCGATTGGCAATCAGCAGGCGTTTGATAGACATGTCTCTCCCTGCGCTTAAGCGCTTTTTGTTGCTTGAGAGGATAATCTACACTGCCCTTTGCAATCACGAAAGAGCTATTGACGGGGTGATTTACCCGTCAGGCTTGTTCAGAATGCCGTTTTGCGGCTGCCATGACATGCTTGACCATGGAATGCAGACCATTGCTACGCGACGGCGATAAATGCTTGCTCAGGCCCAGATCATCAAGAAAATCAGAATTGGTTTGCAGGATTTCCTTGGGCGTATGGTTATCATAAACCGCTAGGATCAGCGCGATCAGGCCGCTGACGATCATCGCATCACTGATCGCTTTAAACCGCAGACGGTCCCCCTCCATATAGGAAATGAACCACACTTGCGACTGGCAGCCGGGCATCAAATTTTCGTCCACTTTCAACTCTTCGGGAAATTCAGGTAATTTGCGCCCCAGATCAATCAGATAACCATAGCGATCTGTCCATTCCTCTAAAAAAAGGAAGGCATCTTTAAAATCCTGAATTGTCTCTTCTGTTGAAGCAACTGTGTCCGACATCGAATATTTCACCAGTTCCATTAAATACGAGGCCTGATCTAACAGTTTTCGGCGGCGAAACAAACCCCAAATCACGAATTAGAACCTGTTACCGGCAATAGTGTATGTGCAATCACGGGAGAATTGACGCCAGAAAAAGCTTAAACGTCCAGTGTATCGTTCACCTCTTGCGAGACATTTGTCGGCGGAATAACGGGCAGTAGTAATCTGACAGTCGTGCCAATCCCGACTTCCGAATAAATGGACAGGCTACCCGCCGACTGACGCACAAACCCATAAACCATACTCAACCCCAATCCGGAGCCTTTGCCCACGTCTTTTGTGGTGTAGAAGGGCTCGACAATATGTGGCAGGCGTTCGGGCGGAATCCCCTCGCCTGTGTCACTGACGATCAACGACACATATTGCCCCGGCAACACATCTTTTTCCATCAACGCGTAATTTTCATCAACGTCGCGGTTACGGATCTCGATGTTCAGGGTTCCCTCAGCCGACATTGCATCGCTGGCATTCATACAGATATTCATCAAGACGCTTTCCAGCTTCGTCTGGTCGGCCTGACAAATCCAAATATCCTTATCCGTGTCAATGCGAATGGTGATCCCCGGCCCCATCATCCGCTCCACACTCGGCAGGACCTCGCGCACGAACTCATCCATACGAAACGCACTCGGGCTGAGCATTTGCGACCGGGAGAAAGCGAGCATATTCTGCGTCAGATTGGCCCCCTTATGCGACGCGCGCATAATCGCATCCAAATGATGGGTCAATTCTGGATTATCCTCGCCAAGCGCTTCTTGAATAACTTCAGCATTCCCCTGAATAACGGCGAGCAGATTATTAAAGTCATGGGCCACGCCGCCGCTCAACTGTCCAACAGCTTCCAGCCGCTGGCTTTCCTTCAAGCGATCCTCAAGGCGAATTTGTTCGGTAATATCAGATGAATTTCCGCGAAAGCCCGCAAATTTTCCGTCGTCCTCATAAAAGGGAATACCGCTGATCCGTGTCCAGCGCTTCTCTCCCGTTTTGCGCTGGAAGCGATAGACCACCAGATCCTTGAACGGCTTTTTATCGGACATCATTTCAAACATACGGCGAACGGCCGCCTGATTCTGCGCGCTGGGCCCTAAAACCTCTTCGATTGTCGCGCCAATATATTCACTTGAAGAAACACCTGATGTTTTCTCAACGGCAGGCGAAATATAAGTATGCCGAAGCAGATGATCTGTTTCCCAGAACCAGTCCGAACTGGCCGCGCTGAAATCCATAAACCGTTTCTGATTTCGCTGCAGTTCCGCTTCCGCTTTCAAATGATCGGTCATATCCCGGCAGGATAGGAAAAGGCATCTTTTGTCCGATATTTCAAGAACATCCGTATTGAGCAGCCATTGCCGGATTTCCCCATTCTTACGCGTGATCGTGACCGCGTAATCACGTAATTTTGGGTTTTCTCTGACATCAGTTATAAATTTTTTGCGATCAAAACCGGCGCCCCAAGCCCCGACGCTGGTCGCAGTATTCCCAATTGCCTCCTCACGCTTAAAACCAGTGGCTTCACACCAAGCAGTGTTCACATCAATAAAAACACCTGTTTCAAGCTCGGTTAAGGTGCAGACGTTTGAGGTTGCATTAAACGCCGCCTCGAACAGCTCGGCATTCTTGCGAGCGGCCTCTTCCTGCTTTTTTAGCTCGGTAATATCCCGCTGAATACTGACGACACTTCCGTCTTTCGTATCATGCTCGCGAATACTGATAAAACGACCATCATCAAGATCCAGAATATAATTGCGCCGCGGCAAATCCCGATAGGGTTCTTTCTTCTGGATATGTTCAATAACATGGGGGGCTTCTTTTCCGGTGGCCACAAGGCCATGATCACGATCATATTTGATCAGATCTGAAACCATCGTCTCGGAGGTAATGAGATCGTCCGGATAGCCATACAGATCCTTGAAACGCTGATTGCACGCAATCAGCCGACCTGCCTTGCTATAAATAACATAGGCGTCTGAAGCAGTTTCAAGTGCATCCGCAAGGATGCTATCCACATCTGAGTCTGACATCAACTATACATGATCCAGATTACCCTTATTCCCGATCAGAATATAAACATACACCACTATTTTATAATTTTAATAGAGTAAATATTCCGACTATATACAGGTATGTATTACGAATTGATAAACAGGTCATGTTTGCCCCGCCGGGGCTTTTTATCCTTCGATTTTTTCGACACCTTCGAATGTCAAAACCGCATTGCTATCCAGCGTTATGGTTCCGGCAGCATCCTCCGACAGGAAGATTTCCCCATCAGCCGTTTGCTCCACCGAACCACTGGTCAAGTTTAACCAGTCTTCCACATCGCCCGAAGGCATTCCATCTGACAGCAAGATCGTATCCGACCACCCACCCGCGTCACCGCCAATAAAGGTGTCAAACCCATCCTGTACGCTAAATTCATAGGTATCAGATCCACTTTCGCCGTAAACAACATCATTGCCCTGATCACCGCTTAAGTAATCGTCGCCGCTACCACCAAATATTGTGTCATCATGAAAACCACCAGATAGCGTATCGCTACCCGACCCACCATACATCTGATCGTCCTGATGACCGCCGCTCATGGCATCATCTCCAGTGCCGCCATAAAGCGTATCGTCATGATTGCCGCCAGCAATGCTATCGTCGCCCGCGCCGCCATAAATCAGGTCTTCATGATTATCACCCTCAATGGTGTCATTGCCATCATTACCATAAATGGTGTCATCCCCATTATAGCCCATGATGAAATTGCCATCGCCGTCACCAACAAGATTATCCGCCTTATTGGTTCCCTCTATACTGGAGCCATTGTTATTTTCATCAACATCGCCAACGGCAACTTCAAAAGTTTGATAAGTGACGTTCACCCCGTCACTGACACTCACCGAAATGCTATGACTGTCATCGCTTTCATAATCCAGTGCTTTGGCAAGGGTAATTTCGCCCGTTGCCGCATCGATGGCAAACCGGCCATCGGCATTGTCTGTCAGGGCAAATGTCAGATCGCGGCCTTCGGGATCAATGGCTGAAACAAAGCCCACCAGATCGCCAATATCTGCATCTTCAGCGACATTGTTATTATCCAGCTCAACCGAATGAACAGCTTCATCCACTGCGATGGTAAAGGCCGAATTCAGGGGATCAGACACTTCGCCGCTGCTGTCTGTTGCAACAACCGTAATGGGGCGTACACCGGCAATATCGTGACTGCCCGATGTATTTGAAAAATTGATATTCTGAACAATCGCTTCGTAATGATCCAGATCGCCGTTCCCTGAGAAAGTCAGGCTCGTTGTCGTGCCATCTTCAACGATCTCGACGCTAATGCCAGTTTCTTTGCCATCGAATGTCAGAACTTGGCCATCGACAATTTTATAGGGACCGCTCAGCGTCAGGCTATCACCGGCCTGCATATCTTGAACCGTGACCACAACTTCCTGCAGATCAGTGCTATCCACATCGTTAATCTGGAAAGAAGACTGGCCATCGCCATCCCGGGTAAATAGCGGGTTTGGGGCCTCCATCAGGTCGCGAACGTCAATTTCCGCGCTAAACATACCGTCGTTAAAATCGTGATCGCCGCCGCCCTTTGTATCCTCAAAACCAAAGTTCAGGATGCCGTTTTCCTGATCCACACCGGCGATGAAATGCTCGCGAACCGCTTCGTTACTATCTGGATTAAATTCTTCCTGATTGGTCGAATGGAAAATATCTCCGCGTTGGGTGTGAATTGTTCCATCATTTTCGACATAAATCAGTTTTGGCGCGCCACTATCGGTGTTGATGTTATACAAATGATCCGCTGGATCCTGCGTCGCCGCATCAAAATCCGGGCTCACAAACATCCAGTTGCCATTTTCCGGATAGCTGTTGCCATCTCCACTGATCGCTTCATCGGGTAACTTGCCAAACCCGTTGGAAATCACAAAGAAGCCTAATGTCGCGCCACTTTCAATACCTTCGTATGTGGCTTGCGAAACACCCGCTTCCAATTTATCGCTGGACGCATCTCCCCACAGTAGCTCCGCGCCGGTAATTGTCCCGTCTGTGTTAATCTGATAGGCACCAATGCTATTGCGATAGCCTGCAATCTCGCCCTCAAATGTCACCGTTACATCGGACTGATAATTAATGGTCAGATTTTCTGAATCCGACACCATGTCTTCAAAAACTTCCGTGCCGACCCGCTGTTCCACATCTCCTTGCGTGGTCAGTTCAGGGAACACATCCATATTGCTCAGATCAACTGCATCGCCAACCTGCATAATTTCGATCTCATTTCCGGAACCGGCAAGATCGGGCGCTTCAGCATCACCAATGTTGATGGTGAAGGTTTCTTCGGCAACATAGGTCCCATCGGACACATCAACGGTTACCGTGTAGCTGTCGGTGGTTTCATAATCCAGCTCGCCCGCCACCTTGATTTCGCCGGTATCGGGATCAATTGTAAACATACCGTCGGCGTCATCCGTCAAGGTATAGGTCAGGGTATCGCCATCCGGATCAACGGCGGATACTGTTCCGACCACATCGCCAAGGGCAGCATCTTCGCCAATGGACGCATTATCCAGCGCCACTGAATGAACCGCTTCGTTAATATCGCCCACATTAATCGTAAAGGTTTTCTGCGTTGTCAATTCACCGTCAAAGACATCAACGGTTACCGAATGACTGTCGGCCGTCTCATAATCCAGCGCACCGGCCAGCGTAATTTCGCCCGTATTTGGATCAATGCTAAACAATCCATCCGCATCGTCAGACAGGCGGTAAGTCAAGCCATCACCATTAATATCAACAGCGGATACTGTTCCCACAATATCACCGACAGAGGCATCTTCAGCGATGGAGTCTCCCTCAATGGCAACCTGTTCAGGCGCATATTCGATTTTGGGGATCGTCAGTGTCGCCCCGGAAAAAGCCGGATCTGCGGTTCCATCTGCTGCCGAGACAGAAACGGAAAGATCAAAATCACCGTCCATATCTGCTGGAACTGTCAGAACCAACCCGTCAAGATCTCCAGCATCGACCGTCCAGCTCCCATCATCATTTCGCGTTCCTGCCGACAAAGTGGCGTCTTCGGGAATATTCGAGAATGTAACAGCCGAAAGCGTTTCCGAACCATCCGTATCAACAAGATCGGCGGTAACGTTAAGCTCATAAACATTGACCGGTATGTCTTCAATTTCCTGCTCTATGGAAATTGAATTAATGAAATAATCTGAATCGCCCGTGCCATCTTCATGACCGGTCCAGTTATTATTGGAAGAGAACACGATCTGATCAAAAGCACTGCCATCTTCAGCCGAAATTTGCGCGGAGCCGACATGTTTGCCATCTTCTGCGGTAAAGCTGCCTGAACCAACTTCTTCGCCGTTCATATAAAGGGTATAAAAACCCTGCTCATCATGTCCGTCGCCGCCTTCGTTCGAAAAGAGGCGGCTAAATCCAACAGTCGCAGATGTCGCACTTCCCTCAATCTGGACAATCAGTTCTTCGGACACACCACCTGCAATATCCCGAGAGCCAATCTGCTCAACAATCGCATCGTTATATCCGGTAATGCCAATCCGGCCGCTATCATCACTCACATATTGCGCGCTTGGATCACTCAAGGAGCCATCATCATTGATAATCCGGCCCTGAACGGTAAAGCCGCTATCGGTGTTCAAGACGTTTGATGCATCAATCACAACGCTTTCCGTCTCACCGCCACTGATTGCGGATCTCGTCACACTGCCAAGTGAAACCGATAAATCCGGTGCATCGGAAACTGCCGTGATGTCAAGATTGGCAACCGCCGTTTCCGTGAACTCGCCGTCGCTAATCGTGAAAGTGAACGGAATGTCATCACCACTATAATGGTCTGTGGGGGTAAATTCGAACTGACCTGGCGAAACTTCTGTGACCGTGCCATAGGCCGGATCCACAGCGACATTCGTCACAAGCAGGCTGTCGCCATCAACGTCGCTACTATTTGCAAGCAAGTCGGCGGCGGTAAACTGAACGGCCGTATCTTCCAGCGTTACCCCCAGATCAACATTACCCGCTTCAGGCGCTTCGTTCACATCACTGACATGAATGGTGAAGCTTTGCTGGGTGACATTTTGCCCATCAGATACATTGACCGTAACGACGTAGCTATCCGTCGTTTCATAATCCAGTGCCCCCGCAACGGTAATTTCGCCCGTCTCCTCATCAATTGTAAACATGCCGCCAGCGTCATCGGCAAACGCATAGGTTAGATTTTCGCCTTCAACATCTATTGCGGAAACAGTCCCCACAACATCGCCAACCTCGGCATCCTCAGCAATTGTGCTTTCATTCAGAAGCACTTCTTCTGGCGCCACATTAACCGCAAGCTCTTCAAGGGGCTGTTCGACAACCTCCTGCTCTTCACTGTCTGGCTGGGCATTTCCATTGAATGTCAGATCGCTTTCGTCCAGAATTTCACTGCGATCCAGTCCGGTCAGATTTTGTCGGCCGCCGGCCGCTTCACCGGCATCTGAAGCTTCTGGCCGCAAGTCGGAATTTTCGAAGGTCGTGACAGTTGTATCGCGGTCCTGCTCTGTCCTTTGAAAGGCGTCATTTGTTATCTCGCTCCCCTGCTCCTGCTGGCTTGAAGAGTTATCGCCCCCGGATGCGAAGTCTTCCTGTCTGGTTTCAAATTGCGCATCTTCGTAATTTTTGCGATCACCTGTGTGAATGGACGACAGCGACTGATCGGCATCTTCCACATTAGAAGAGGTGCCATTGCCAAACTCATCGCCGCTAAAGGCGTTGCGCTGTTTCGCAATACCGTTTGTCAGATCATGCAAATCCTGTTCTGCAGATCCGTTCGCAGGTTTTTGACTGTCACTCATGATGCGTCTCTCTTACTGAAATAGACTGCACCCGCGTAAAGCAGATGACCGTATATACACAGCCTGCATGATGAGAAATAAACACTTAAGGAACATTTAATATATATCTAAAATTTGCTTGTATTTGAGGAAAAATAACGAAAATTTTGCAATTACTTATCCGAAAATTGCACTCATAAAATTAAGCTCAAAACTGCATAAATTTTTACCAAAATTAAATCTTTGCCTCTCAATATGGTTAATTAATGAGAGTAACCTAATTTTATCCGCGGTTTAGCGATTGCCCCTCTGACAGGTGAGCCGGTTTTGAGAAACAGACAATTGACGGACGACAAACCCATGTTACGCCAGTCGGCAATGCCGACTGCTGCGAAAACACGTCTGGACATTATCATGACATCGACGGCGCTGAATGTGTTGGCGCTGGCCTTGCCGATCATGATTTTGCAAGTTTATGACCGCATTATCCCCAACAATGCTACCGATACGCTGTTGCTGCTGGTCATTGGTGTTGGTGTTGCTCTTATATTAGAAGCGTTTTTTCGTCTGGCCCGCGCCTATATCACCGCCTATAGCGGCGCACAGTTTGAACATATCACCGGCTGCAGGGCGCTTGGCCGCACCTTGGGAACAGATATCTCACATTTTGAAAAGGAATCTGCAGGCGTCTATATCCACCGCTTTAACGCAATCGATAGCCTGCGTGAATTCATGTCGGGCAGCAATATCCTCGTCTTTATTGACCTGCCATTTGCCATTATTTTCCTGACCATGGTTGGCTATATCGGCGGCACACTTGTGCTGGTTCCCATTGCGCTGCTGTGTGTATTTGGCCTGATCACCCTGCTGGTGGGCAAAGGACTGCGGACCCATCTGACGGAAAAATCGATCTGGGAAGATCGCCGTTACAATTTCCTGATTGAGGTTCTGACGGGCATTCATACGGTTAAAGGCCTCGCTCTGGAAGCGCAAATGGTTCGCCGCTATGAACGTCTTCAGGAAACAACCGCTGGCGTTCTGCAAAAGGTTACGTTTCAAAATATGATTGCGCAAAGTCTGGGCGCCCTGTTTTCGCAAATGACACTGGTCAGCGTTGCCGCTGCCGGATCGCTATTTGTAATAGATGGCAATCTGACGATTGGCGGACTGGCTGCCTGTACGCTGCTATCGGGCCGCGCCTTGCAACCGTTGATGCGGGCAATGGGCGTCTGGACCCACTATCAAAATATCCAACTGGCTAAAAACAGCGTCAATGCATTACTGCAATTGCCACAAGCCGAGCGAAGTGAAATCAAAAGCGACGCCCAGAACGAAAACGCGACGCAGGTTCCGCAAAGCAACGGTCAGGGGCTGAACCTCACTTTTGAAGACGTCACTTTTCGCTATTCCGAAAATGATCCACTGTTGTTTGAAAATCTGAACTGCACCTTTCAGGCGGGCTCAACCAACGCCATCGTTGGCCATAACAGCGCGGGAAAGACCTCTCTGCTTTGGCTGGGAATGGGATTATTGCAGCCCACCAGCGGCCAAATTCTGCTTGATGGACAGGATATCAGCACCCTACCATCCGACTACATCCATCACCGCATCGCCTATTTGCCTCAAACAGGTGCGGTGTTTCACGGAACTATCATGGATAACCTCACCACGTTTCGCAAAGGCAGCTATATTGACGCCGCGATGGAAAAGTCACTGCAACTGGGACTTGATGACGTGATCAAACGCATGCCCTTTGGCTATGACACCGTGGTTGGCGACGGTGCCGCAGATGGCCTGCCCGGCGGCATTCGTCAGCGTATTGCCATTGCCCGCGCGCTTGTCAATCAGCCAGACGTGATCCTGTTTGATGAAGCCAATACATCGCTGGATGCAAAGGGGGATGAAATCCTCAAAAAAACCCTGCTTGAACTCAAAGGTCAGACCACCGTGTTAATGGTCAGTCTGCGCCCATCCCTGCTGAAAATAGCGGATCAGGGTTATCGCATCCTCAACCACAACCTGATCCCGACACCGATGGATAATCTGGTTCAGTATAAAGCGCCGCAAAAATCCAATGTTGAAAAATTGAGAACGGTTTAATCATGGCCTTTTTAACAGCAACCGCTGAATATGCGGGTGACAATAACTGGGGCCGGGACACTCAGTATGCGGCATGCCTAAGCCCCTTGCTCGAAGCTCTTGGCTGGCGCGGTGAAGCCGAGCAGATAATGGAGGCCATGCCCCATTTCAAAACGACGATGGATCAGCTGGACTTCAGAAGTGCAATGGCCAACCTGCATTATGAAAGTACCAGCCGCAATACATCCATTGATGCTATCGATCCACGCCTGTTCCCCTGCCTGTTTGATCCCGATAATGGCTCCGTTAAAATTCTACTCTCCGCATCTAATGAGGGCATATATGTCTTTGATGCCGAAACACAGGAATACCGGACACTGGACAAACGCGCAGAGCGTAAAGCCAAAGGATCGGCTTTTCTGTTTCGCAAAACACCCAAAGAGAAAATCGGACAGTGGAATTCAAGCGAGAACTGGTTTCGGGCCGTGGTTAACCGTTTCTCGCCGATGACCCGGCAGATCATGATGATTACGTTCATCCTGAATATACTGGCTTTGGCGACACCGCTTTTCATCATGGCCGTCTATGATATGGTCATCGGGGCAAACTCTAAAGAAACGCTCAAATTTCTGGTTCTGGGTATCCTGATCGCCTTTATCTGCGACATCATGCTGCGAATGATCCGCGGGCAAATCATGGCCTATGTCGGCGCGCGACTGGACTATATTATCGGCAGTACCGTTCTGCAAAAAATCCTGTCACTTCCCATCACGCAAACAGAACGCAGCTCGCTGGGATCCAAACTCGCCCGGTTTCGCGAATTTGACATGGTCCGGGAATTTTTCCTGGGGCCCATGGCCATGTCGTTGCTGGAAATTCCCTTTGTATTCATATTCTTAATCGCCGTCGGCCTGATCGGCGGCCCGCTGGTGATTATTCCAATCCTGATGATCGTGCTGTATGTGATCGCGGCGCTGTTCATTTTACCGATCATTCAAAAGCGGACGACCGATGATCTGACCCATTCCGCCAGCAAAGGCTCTTTTGTCACGGAATGCTTTAACAATGTCCGTACCATCAAGCAGCTCGGCGCTGAAGAAATCTGGCTGGAACGGTTTCGCGATATTTCCACCGGCAACGCCATCGTTGGTATTCGCAATAATATGATCGGAGCCATCGCCCAAACCTTTGCCCATGTGGTGATGATTAGCGCGGGTATTTTAACCCTGACATTTGGCATTAGCCGGGTGTTTGATGAAACCATGACAGTTGGGGCACTGGTCGCCACCATGGCCCTGATCTGGCGCATGCTCTCACCAACGCAGGCCGTCTTCCTCGCGCTCACAAAGCTTAATCAGATCGGGATCAGCATTAAACGCCTCAACCAGCTTTTCACCCTTAAAAGTGAAAGCAACCCTTACGCGTCTTCCAAACTGAAGCAGTTTCAGGGGCAGATTAATTTCTCGCGGGTGAGCTTTCGCTATTCGGCGGATCAGGACCCTGCGGTTATGGGGCTGGAGCTCCAGATTGCACCGGGCGAAGTCATTGCTTTTGCCGGTCCCAACAGTTCGGGCAAATCGACGATCATCAAACTGCTCGCCGGGCTGTATCAGCCGCAGGTGGGCCGAATTACATTGGATGGCATAGACCTTCGCCAGATCGATCCGCTGGAGCTTCGCAAATCCATTGGCTACATGCCCCAAAATAGCGAGCTGTTTCACGGAACCATTCGGCAAAATCTGTTGCTGGCGAAAAGTTCGGCCAGTGAAGCGCAAATTCTGGAAGTTTGCGAATGGGCCAACCTGACCGAGGATATCGCCAACCTGCCCGAAGGTCTCGATACCCGCATTGGGGATCAAACCCTGCTTCAGCTACCGGCCGGTTTCCAGCAGCGATTGATTATGGCACGGGCGCTTCTCTCCAATACCAAAATCATGATTTTTGACGAACCGGGCAACACCCTTGATGAAGAGGGGGATCGTGCCTTTCTGGAAGCCATTGAAAAAATCAGGGGCAAGGCAACCGTTATCATCATTACCCATCGGCCCAGCCATATGCGGGCCGCTGACAGGGTGGTTCTGATGAACCGCGGCATGGTTCAGACCATCGCACCCGCGGAAACTGTCATTCCCCTACTCTTTGGAGGCGCATAATGGGAAAGTCCCTTAAATTTCTGGCCATTGATCAGGAAAAATACAGAACTGTTTCGCGCAAACTGGAAAAAGGAAAACCCGAAGCCCAGCGCCTTGGACAATCCATCATGCTTGAAGAAGGCGGCCCTTCCTCATTATTACGGATCGCTGTCTTATTCAGTTTTGTCGGACTGCTGGCCTTTATCGCCTGGGCGCAAAATGCCGAGATTGATGAAGTTGCGGTTGCCTCTGGCGAGGTTATTCCCTCTGGCACCGTGCAAACAATCCAGCATATTGACGGCGGCACAATCACACGCATAGCCATTGAAGATGGTGAAATCGTCAAGCAGGGACAGGTCCTGATCCAACTGGACCCCACGGATAAAGCCGGTGAACTGGCACAGATGCTGACCCAGAAAACCATTTGGGAGCTCAAGGCCCGGCGCCTGCTCGCCTTTGTCAATAATTCCGACATCGATATTTCCGGGATTGGCAATCGCTACGCAGCCCAAATTCAGGAACAGACGAACCTGCTGACCAGTCAGCGTCTGGATTTACAAAACCAGCAATCGGTCATTCGCACCCAAATCGATCAACGCAAATCTGAACTGGCTATCCTGCTCAGCCAGATCACCATTCAACGCGGGCAGATCGAGCCCCTTGCCGAGCAGATGAAAATTCGCGAAGGATTGCTAGAAAATAATACATTGAGCCGGTTTGAATATCTGAACAGCCAGCACCAGTATCTGCAAGAGAAAGGCAAGCTGGACGAATTGATTTCAAAGCAGATTTCCGCCCAGCAGGCCATTAGCGAAGCCGAAGGACGGCTTGAAGAATTAAACAGCCGGATAGAGCGCGAGGCCCTTGATCAAATGGCAGCGGCCAATTCCGAAGCCCTGAAGTTGCAAGAGGAAATCCTGCGACTGGATAGTGTGCTGGGCCGCCTGAATATTCACTCGCCCGTAGACGGGGTCATTCAGGGTCTGGATGTCAATTCAATCGGCAGCGTCATCAAACCCGGCAGTCCCATTTTATCAATTGTTCCCATCGATCAGGAACTGATTGTGGAAACCCGCATTCGCCCCGAAGACATCGGCTTTTTGAAAATCGGCCAAAATGCAAAAGTCAAATTTACAACCTATAACTACTCTCGTTATGGCTCGGTTCCCGGTGAACTGACCTATATTTCAGCAACAACCTTTGAAGATGAAAAAGGGGAGAGTTTTTATAAAGGCAGGATCAAGCTCGACCATCCCTACGTTGGCGACGACCCTGATCGAAACCTGATCCTTCCGGGCATGACGGCGATCGCGGATATTCATTCAGGCAAGAAAGCCCTGCTCGATTATCTATTGAAACCGATCCACACCACCCTGACCCAATCCTTCAGAGAGCGATAAGCCCCAGCGGATGCGCGCGGCCGGCACACTGCGCGTTTCTATTCATCCTGAAAGGCCGTAGAAATCTCGGTGACGGCATCGATATTTTCAATCAGGATATCAACCAGTTTGGGTTCAAACTGTTTACCCCGCTGTTCCTTAATATGATCCATAACCTCATCCAGCGGCCAGGCTTCCTTGTAGCAGCGATCATTGCCAAGGGCGTCAAACACATCGGCAATTGCAGTAATCCGGCCAAACACATGTATATCCTCGCCCGATTTATTGGCCGGATACCCACCGCCTTCCCATCGTTCATGATGGTCACGGGCAATAATTGCAGATGCCTGAAGGATCTTGCGCTTGGAATTGCTGAGCATCTCAAACCCCAATTGCGCATGGGTTTTCATAACTTCCCATTCGTCCGGATCAAGTTTTCCCGGTTTATTCAAAATCGCATCCGGAATCCCGATTTTTCCCAAATCGTGCAGGGGCGATGCCAGCTTGACTATTTCCGCCACTTCTTCTTCCAACCCATACTCAAGGGCCAGTAATTTGCTGATTTCCGCAACCCGTTTCACATGATTGCCGGTTTCGCGAGATCGCGTTTCCACCGCCTCGCCCAACATATAAACAATCTCACGCTGGGTTTCTTCAACCTCACAATGCAAATCGATATTTTCATAGGCGATGCTGATATTGCGCGCAAACACCTCCATCAACGATTGATCCAGCGCACTTATCGGCTTCAGTCCGCCCAGATACAATATATTGGTGGTGCCTTGCGGGGTGCTGAAAAATCCAATGAACCGATCATCGCGGTAAACGCTTTTTTGGGTCTGCAGGACATCTTCAATATCCGCCAGAACCTTTGCAGGCAAGGCGCTATTTGCATCCTCGCCCACCAGTTTTTCATAGTCGCCGGTGGCCGCCATAACTTTCAGGCCCTCCGCGGTATGGGTTACCGCCAGACCTTCCGCCTTCATATAGGCCGCGCCACTATCCACATGCAGAAGAGAGGTTAGCTGGCTCAACACGCCTTCGGTAAAGTGGCGGATGTTTTTCAAACCAAAGATATCGGCAGAGCTTTCAATAACGCGCTCCAACCCAATTTTATTCTTCTCCAGCGCCACAATATCGCGATAAGATCGCAAAGAGGCAAACATCAGGGTGAACAGCTTTTGCGAGGTAAGCTCGGTTTTTTCCTTATAGTCATTGATGTCATATTTTTGGATGACTTCACGCTCAGGCGCCTGTCCGGGCTGCCCGGTTCTCAGGATAATTCGAACGGTATGGTTTTGGATTTCCTCGCGAATATACTTAACCACTTCCAGTCCCGCATGCTCACGTTCCATGACAACATCCAGCAACATAATTGCCGTATCGGGGTGCTCGCGAATTAAAACTTTCGCATCATCACCATTGTAGGCGTGATAAAATTCCAGTCCCTTGCCATCAAATGTAAACCCATCAAGCGCAAGAGTGGTCACATTGTGAATGGCCTCTTCATCATCGACCAAAAGTATTTTCCACAAGGGCCCTTTGTCGGTTTCAGCGGGTTGCGTCGCTATGTCAAACGCTTCGCTATCTTCTTCATCCGAAAACATAAGATCATCATCACGAACGGTCATCGATTAATTTCCTTTTCTAACCGGGAAGAGAAACACAAATGTGGCCCCCTCTCCCGGCTTGCTCGAACATTTCACGCTACCGCCCAAGGTTTGGGTAACCTGATTAAAAAGAATATGCATCCCCAGACCACTGCCGCCGGTTCCGCGCTGGGTTGTAAAAAACGGATCGAACACCTTGCTCACGGTTTCCTCGTCCATTCCTTTGCCATTATCGCTGTAGGTCAGACAAACCATGTCCGCGTCCGCCTGTGCGCTGATCGTAATTTGCCCCTGCTCTTCGGGGTCAAATGCATGAAGAACCGAATTCATCACCAGATTGGTAATGATTTGGGCGATGGGGCCGGGATAACTTTCAATAAACAATGTCCGCTCTCCCTCTACCGAAATGATATGTTGGTATCGTCTCAGCTGTGGCTGCAAGCTCCGCAGGACCTCTTCAATATAATCCAGCAGATAAAACTCCCGCTTTGCCTCACTAGACTGATCAACCGCAACCTGCTTGAAGCTCTTAATCAAGTCCGAGCCTCGGGACAGGTTGCTCAAAATGATCTGGGTGGACTCTATGGCTGAACTTAAAAATGATTTAAAATCTCTTCTATTTAAGCTGCCCTCTTCAAATGATTTAGCCAGTCCCAAGGCTCTTTCATGTAGATGAGACGCCGCTGTAACCCCGACACCAATAGGTGTATTAATTTCATGCGCAATTCCGGCAACCAAGCCCCCCAGAGACGCCATTTTTTCAGATTGCACCAGTTCGTTCTGGGTATGCTGCAAAGTTTCAAGCGTATCGCGCAATTTTGTTTCCGCTTCTTTGCGGGCCGTAATATCCCGCACCACCGCCGTATAGAATTTGCTGTTTTTATTCATATACTGGCTGATGGCGACTTCCATGGAAAAGGTTTCGCCATTTTTGCGAATGGCCAGCACTTCACTTCCCGACGTTATTTCGGCTTTTTGTTGCGACTGCTCAAGCAAGGTTTGAATATCAACCTCTTTCAGTACCGCCGAGTCTGGCGGTAAAAGCTGATCAACATTCAAATGGGTCATTTCCGCTACAGAATATCCGAACATTTTGGCGGCAGCGGGGTTACTACTTAAAATATTGCCCTCTACATCGGCGGACACAATGCCATCGATCGCACTGCTCACAATCAATTTCACCTGATCCTCAGCCGCCTGTCTTTCGCGGACTTCGTGCACCAGATCGCGGGTTCGCTCCAAAACAACTTCTTCTAAATGTTCTCTTTGATGGAACAGCTCTCGCTCCCGTTGACTCACTTTATCCGCCAAAGCATTGAATGACTGACTGAGCGGCTCCAGCCTGTCCCCCTCTTTAAGCTTTACGCGTAAATCCCGCTCACCGGATCGGAAGCGATTGGCAACCTCCACCAGACGCTGCAGGCTATCGTCAATTTGATAGGTACAAACGTAAATCATGCCCATCCCAAAAAGAACGGATAAAACCAAAGCAGCAATCCCATTCACGACCAAGGTCTGATGATTAGGCGAGGCCCCATTTTTGAGGGCTGCAATTCGAAGCCAGCCATAAGGTTGGCCGCTCACCACCACCGGAACCGCAACATCAATCCACTCCTGATCATTTTGAAGAAAAACCGGCGCATCCGGCACCCCCTTCAACTTTTGCAATAATGTGCCATCGTCATGGGCAACACCTTCTCCGGCAGTCGCAAGAAGGGTCCGATCTGCTTTCAGGAAACTGACATGCTGGGTAGGTCCATAATGCGACTGCACTTCCAGAAGATTTTTGACAGTTTGTAAATTGCCGTCCGCGAGCATGGCTCCGCTACCTGCGGCAAGTAGGATCGCCTGTTGAACAATTTGCTGTTCCACCATCTTTGGCGAATTGATCCGCTTTTTGTCCTGCAGGCTGAAAAACACCAGAACCGTTAAAAGAGCTTGGATAACGATCACACTGATTAGCAAGCGTTGCCGAAGAGGAGAAGACCAGAACACACCAAAATTTTGAATAGCTTCACGCATAAAATATGTCAGACCCGTCCCAGAATATTGATCAAAACACAACAAGTCGAATACAGAAAATTGCTAAATCCAAACACCTGAGGTTGTTTAGAAAATACTTTTCGCCCTTAATTTTCATTCCACTTATACTGGAATTTTTGACTTCGGAATCAGTGTAAAACGGTGTGCTTAATTTTATGTAAAGCAATTACTAATTTAGAAAATTAAATAAATTAATTAGTTGAGTCCGCACGCAAAACTTGGGATACAAATCGTCAGTAAATTTGCAAATTGCACCGTCTAACCAAAAAGGAATTCCCAAAATGTCTGAAATTACCCGATTGCATGTTGGAGATCGTATGAGCCAGGCTGTTCGTTACAATGGCACCATATGGCTCGCCGGTCAGGTTGGCAAAGCCGGAGACTCTGTTGCAGATCAAACCCGCACAATTCTCTCGCAGATCGATAGCCTGCTCGCAGAATGCGGATCTGACAAAACAAAAATCCTGCAAGCAACAATTTGGCTCGCATCCATGGATGATTTCGCGGAAATGAACAGCGTTTGGGACGCATGGGTTCCCAAAGGTCACACACCGGCGCGCGCCTGCGGCGAATCAAAGCTGGCAACACCAGAATATACGGTTGAGATTCTGATCACGGCCGCTGCCTGATCCGGATCTAATATCTTTAAAGAAAAGCCCCGAAGCAAAACCTTCGGGGCTTTTTTTCTTGAGGGTTTTAAGAGCCTCTTAAACGCCTTCGACAATCATAATATCGGCAATACCCGCGTCCTTGCGGTGGGCTTTTGCCGCTTGATATTCAGGAGAATTATAGCAGGCAAGCGCGGTCTCCATATCGTCAAATTCAATGACCACATTTCGGGCATGTCCTTTGCCTTCCAATTGCTGATACGCCCCGCCGCGGGCCAGTATTCGGGCATTATATTTTTCAAACGCCACCGGCGCCCCATTTGCATAAAGGCTATAATTATCTGGATCGGTGACCGTCACATGTGCAATCCAATAGGCTTTGGCCATTGATCTTCCTTCCCTGAACATTCAAAATACTCTGTATAGTTTCGCCTAAATCTGACCAATTGATCAAGAACGGAATTCGATAAACGCTATGAAACCCACACCTCAATCTCCCGCGCCACATGACAGCGCGGAACGCAAAGCCGTCGCACCGGTCATCTGCTATCCCACCGAAGGGTTAAATCGGGCGGATCTTGGGTTTCGAAAAGAATTGCGGAAAGATCTATCGCTTGTACAAAGCCTCACAATCGCGCCGCGCGATGCGAAATGCTTCGAAGTGCCCGCAGGCTCTTTTTGCCGCATACTCTGCCCGGACGGGCCGCAGGTCGGGGATCTCAACCTTTGGCAATCTGATAATCTGAACGAAAAATTCTTCAGCGGGAAAACCCGCGCCCTTCACGGCACCCATGTCGGGGTTGGCGATCGCCTGTGGAGCTGTTTGCCTTATTTGCGGCCGATGGCGACCATTACATACGATACGCTGGACTGGTATGGATTTGATGACTTTGGCGGCGGGGTTCATGACGTGATCGGTACGCGCTGCGACCCCTATACCAATACGCTGCTGAACAACACCGAATACCACTATTGCTGTCATTCCAATTTGACCCGCGCCCTCATGGGCGAACGCGGCCTGACAAAAGAGGCCGCAGAGCAGTTGGTTCACGACGTGCTGAATGTTTTTATGTGTACAGGCTTTACCAAAGACACCCATCAATATTTCATGAAAGCAAGCCCCGTTCGCCGTGGGGACTATCTGGAATTCTTTGCCGAAGTTGATCTATTGGGTGCCCTGTCCACCTGCCCCGGCGGTGATTGTTCAACGGTCCATTCCAGCGAGACTGCCGCCTGCTTCCCGCTTGAGGTGCAGATTCTCAAACCCGCGAAAGCACCGCCTGCCGACTGGCACCCGGCCACTGTGTCCACCTACTCGCGAAATCACGGACTGGACGAATAAATACGGGCCCCCGTTAGTATGACAGGCGTTACATTCTTTGCAAAAAAACGCCTGTTATTTACCAATTATTAGGACAGCACGACTAAGCTGATTGACAATATTCAAGCGTTTGAATAGGACTGTTCCGACGTTCCAGCACTGTTTTTTTTGATGCTGTTGAACTGTGTCGCTTATTTTGTATCAGGTATTTGTTTATGAGATTTTCTGTTAAGTTTCTGGCCCTCATTGCCAGCATATTTTTCTCTTTTTCAGTTCAGGCCGCGCCCGTTGACTTCGTTGACAACGGTAACTCGACAACGGACGGTTTAAGTGGCCTTGAATGGCTGGACGTTAATTTGACGGCCGGGCGGAATTACTATGATGTATCGTCACAGTTGGGCGCGGGCGGAGAATTTGACGGCTGGCGCTATGCCACCGCAAATGAATTCCTGCAAATGATTTCCAACTGGACCGGACTTAACATTACAGCCCAACATCAAATTGTCTTTGAAGAAGGCGTGATCGACGGACTGATCACACTTTTGGGACAGACATCTGATGGGGTTTTTGCCGCCGATGGTAAAAACCATTTCATTCAGGGCGCACTCGCGGATACAGTTGGTGACTGGCATCATCAAGCTGCGTTTATCTATGATATGGACGCCAACCCCAACGATGCCGATTATATCTATGGCAATGGCGGACCTTATTCCGATTACGGCATCGAAGGTAAATATGGGGCATTCCTTGTGCGCGACGGTCAGCTATCTGCTGTTCCCCTGCCGCCTGCGATTGTTCTATTTGGTGCGGCTGGACTGGGTCTGATATTCCTCAGCCGCAAGCGCCGCGCGGTGTGATTTACACAAAATCACACCCGCATTGATTATATTTTAATCATTAAAGAAAATTTTAATAGTCACACCTCTATATTAACCATCAGACATTAAGTCACAGGTAAATGTGCTTCTGGGGGATAGAGTGTGAGAGATATGTTGCAAAAAATGAAAGGCCTTCTGAAAAAGGACCATCAGAAGGCGACAAGTGAAGAAAGTTATTCTCGATTTGGGATTGGCTATCGGCTAATTTCGGCCTTTGCGATCGTTACTTTTTTGACAATTGTCATCAGCGTTGTCGGCTGGATCAGCTTCGACGTTCTGACAAGTGCCCAAAATAAAACCGCGGAACGAGATGTTCCCGCCATCACGCTGGCCCTGAAGCTTGCCAATGATGCCTCGACTATTGCAGCATTGGCGCCGCAATTGGGCGCTTCGCCAACAGAAGAAGAACGAAAACTCCATAATCAGGAACTGAACGTTGCCATCAAAACGGCAAACGAGCGCGTAAACGAGCTATCCAGTTATGTTGCTGACGAAGAAGCTCTCCACACCATCATCGCAGACCTGCAAGCGCTGGTCCCCATTGTTGATAAACTGAATTCCAGTGTGACTGACCGCCTGCGCCTATCTGATTTGCGTCATGCCCGTCTTAAGCAACTTCAAGATTTCCGCGGTATTTTGCAAAAAGGTATTGGCCCCCTGCAAATCCCGGTTCGCCTGAAAATGTTTGAAACAATGGATGGCTGGGAAGAGCTGCTGGAAGAGTCTATTGAACAAGCGCAGCAAGGCGTTAAACCTGAATATGATACCGACGATCTGCGCCAGGGCGCTCTTGATGCAATGGTCGGTCAGGAAGCAATCTTTAGCGTACAGTCATCCGGTTTCCTTCTGATCAGTCTGCTGGCCGAAGGGGCCCTTGCCGAAGATCAGGCAACAGTGAAAACCCTGTCAGAGTCTTTCCTGTCCTCAATTTCCAGCATGGCGACTCCGCTGGCTAAAATCAGTGAAGGCGACACCAAGAAATTTACAGCTCCCCTTGAAAAACTCTTTAGCGATCTTCTGATCATCGGAACCAAAGGCACTGACGATCAGGTCATCTTCAAAATTCGGGCAACTGAACTGCAAAGCATTGAAGATGCAAAGAATTACATGGCTGAAAGTCATGTGGTCGCGGGAAAACTCACAAAGGACGTTAGTGAGTTTGTAACGGCCGCAGAGGCATCGATTAATCAGTCCAATCTGGATAATCAGGCCCTTGCTGAAAAAACCAAAATGACCCTGTTGATTGCTGCAATTGTATCTGTTTTGGTTGCGGCCCTGATTGGGTGGCTCTATATCGCCCGCAGTCTGATCAAGCGTCTGTTGATGATGGTGGATTCAGCCCGCAAACTCTCCGAAGGGGATCTTGAAGCCAGCATCTATCGCAACGGCAATGATGAGCTCGCGCGTCTGGGACATGCTCTGGTTGGCTTCCGCAACACCGCCCGTGAAGCGAAAAAAGCCCGTGAAGAGCAGGAAGTTCGCCGGGCAAAACGTGAAGAAGAGAAAGAACAGCAACGTCAGGAACAGATTGAGAAAGATCGTCTGGCTGCCGAAGAAAAAGAACGTCTGACGCAAGAAGCCGAAGAAGAAAAACGGGCGCAGCTCAACCAGCTTGCCGATGAATTCGAAGGCAGCGTCAAGACTCTGGTCGACAGTTTCTCAGCCGCGACAACCGATATGCGGAATATCTCTGGCTCCATGACCAGTTCCGCTGGCGAGACGACATCGCTCACCCAGACGGTGGCGTCCGCATCCGAAATCTCCAGCAACAGCATTAATTCTGTTGCAGCAGCGGCTGAAGAGCTATCCTCTTCCATCTCCGAGATCAGCCGTCAGGTTGGTCAGGCCGCCGGTATTGCCGGAGAAGCTGTATCAGAAGCTGAACGCTCAAATGTTATGATCACCGGGCTCAACGATGCCGCTGCCAAAATCGGCGATGTGGTTTCCCTGATCAGTGATATTGCCGAGCAAACCAACCTGCTGGCCCTGAACGCCACAATCGAAGCCGCCCGCGCGGGCGACGCCGGTAAAGGATTTGCTGTTGTGGCCAGCGAAGTGAAAAACCTGGCAACACAAACGGCCAAAGCCACGGAAGAGATCACCAATCAGATCAAAGCCGTGCAGCAGGAAACAGGTAACGCCGTACTGGTTATTGGTGGCATCAGCTCTACCATTGGACGCATCAACGAGATTAACACAACAATCTCGGCCGCTGTTGAAGAACAGGGCGCGGCGACCAGTGAAATCAGCCGCAGCGTCCAGCAGGCCGCCAGCAGCGCAAACGAGGTTTCCCAAAACATCAATACGGTGAACCAGACGGCGAGTAAAACCGGTGCTTCAGCCACCGAAGTTCAGCAAGTCGCTGAACGTCTGTCCTCTGAAGCGGGCAATCTGGAAGTGGAAGTTGAACGCTTCATCAAACAGGTTCGTGGCGGCTAAGCTCCGCGATACGCAAAGTAAAAGCCCGGCTCAACGCCGGGCTTTTTTATGGGATGGTTAGGCACTGAAATGATCGTTTAATGCCTGCTCACCGCGCGCGGTGAATTTGATAATACGCGAATCCGGCACGCGGCTGGCCCATTTCAGGTCATAGAATTTTTGCAGCAGCGCCGTCCCAATCGCCCCCGCCAGATGGGTGCGGCGCTCACTCCAGTCCAGACAAGAGCGGCAGAGCGGACGCTTCAGGCCTTGCAAGGCGGCCATATCCAACCCAAATTCCTGCAGGCGATCAAACCCCTGATCCGTAAGTGTCACGTCATCACCGTCCAGGATCATATAGCGCCGGGCGATCAGACCATCGAACAATTTCACCCCTAAATCCCCGGCCAAATGATTGTAGCAGATGCGCGCTTTTCGAAGCTCGGGATCACGCGGTCCGGTGCGGGTCCGGCTGAGGCCACGCTTGGCCGCCAGCCCCATAATCGCTTCCAGAACCCGGCCCACATCTTCGTCGGCCAGCGCGAAATAGCGATGTCGTCCCTGCTTTTTCTGGGATACAAGATCAGCGCTTTCCAGCTTTTTCAGGTGCGTACTCGCCGTCTGCGGGGTAATCCCCGCCTCCGCTGCCAGTTCAGTTGCCGTCAGCGCCTTGCCGCTAAGCAGCGCAGTCAGCATATTTGCCCGCGCAGGATCTCCAATCAGAGAGCCGATGAGCGCAATATCCGGTCCTTCTTTCATACTTCGACGATAGCCGAAGCATCAATGTCTTGCAATAGACCATTATCCCGGCAGATCACAAGGAGAGAATTATGATTACCTGTTTTATTCGCTATCACATTGACCCCAACCGCAGAGAACTGTTTGAAGAATATGCCCGCAACTGGGCCGTGGCCATTCCGCGCTGCGGCGCCGATTTGATCGGTTATTACGCGCCGCATGAAGGCTCCAGCACATTGGCCTATGGTGTTTATAACATTGAAAATCTCGCTGCATACGAGCAATATCGACAGACACTGGCCGCGGATCCCTTGGGCCAGGAAAATTATAACCTTGCCCGGCGCGAGAAATTTATCCTTCGTGAGGATCGAACATTCCTTAAACGGGCATCTGTGCGAGTGGAGGAGCGCAAATGATTGCCATTCTTTTTGAAGTTGAGCCTGCCGCTGGAAAACGCGATGCCTATCTGGACATTGCAGCCGGTTTGAAATCTCATTTATCAAAAATCGACGGATTTATTTCGGTGGAACGCTTTCAAAGCCTCACCAATCCGGACAAGATGCTGTCGATGTCTTTCTTTGAGAGTGAGGACGCCGTCAAACAATGGCGGAATCTGGAAGTTCACCGAAACGCCCAAGCCGCAGGGCGCAGTGGTATTTTCAAAGATTACCGGTTACGCGTCGCCTCCGTCATTCGTGATTATGGCCTTGAAGAGCGCAGTGACGCCCCCTCCGACAGCCGCGGTGTTCACGGTTGAGCTCATTTGGGAAACGGGTCAAATAGCCGCTGCGGAAAGAAGAAGCTTTAGGGTTCATTAACATTAGGATGAATATAATGTATTTACTTAAACATGTTTGATATCTTCTAAGGCTTGCTTTTAATGGCGACATCGCGTCACACACCCTTTGGCGGAATGATAATTGGTGCACTGATAAGCTTAAGCTTACTGGCCCCGTTTGCCTGGTATATCAGCGATCGATTAACCGGCGGATTGCTCGAAGAAGAACGAGCGCAAATCATCTCGGAGGCCTCTCAACTTCGCAGTGAAATCGAGGGGAAACTGACGCTTGCGTTGTCCCTCACCCGTGGCCTGGAAGCTCCTTACGCCATAAAAGGCAAGCTCTCACCAGAAGAGTTCACCCTGTTTGCGCGGGAGCTGATTTTCGAGATCCCCTATGTTCGCAATATCGCCGTGACAGAAGGAACCGTCTTTAAATATGTCTACCCCCTTCATGGCAATAGCACAATCCTCGGCATGGATTATAAAGATCTGGAAAGTCAGTGGCCCAAGGTAAAGGCGGGCATTGATAGCCGTGCAACAATCATTGATGGCCCCTTGACCCTATTGCAAGGCGGCATTGGATTAATCCAGCGAACGCCCGTTTTTCGCAAATCTGGCGGGGTGAGCGGCGAGTTTCTGGGCTTGGTCAGTATTGTGATCAATGTTGACAAATTGCTGGCCCCTGCCGACGTGACCAATATGCAGGTTGCCCTTCGGAAATCATCAACGGTCAAGGGAACTGGAACTGTTTTCTGGGGAAATCCGGGTCTGTTTGATGAGAATAAAAATCCCGTTATTACAACGATCAAACTTCCCAATGACGTGTGGATCATGTCTGTTATGCCCAAAGAGCAATGGGGAAGCCGTGTCGCCAGTCAAGTTTTTAAAACGCGCTTAACTGTCTATGGATTCCTTATTCTGGCAGTTATCTCTTTTGCTGCGGCTGGATATTACGAAGCGACACGGCGCCAGCTCAATCTGGCTTTTCAAAAAGGTCAGGCAAAATATCTCGGGCTGCTTGAAAATGCCCCTGATGCAATGATCTTTCTGGACACCGATGGCAACATATTCGAAGCCAACCGCAAAGCCCACGAGCTTCTGGATTACCGGGAAGGTACGCTTGAGGGTTTATCCTTCGAGAAATTTGTTTCGGGTTTTGGGCCAGAAGCGGAACAGAACCTCTGGCAGGATATGATCTCCCGCCTACAAACGAGCCCCCTGCTGGAGGGTGAGGAGATCAAAGTTCGAAGCGGCACAGGAATTTTGCGCGACACTGAAATCAGTATGGGCTACTCCGGTGAGGGCGAAGGCCGGCATATCACGGTGATCCTTCGCGATGTCACTGACAAGCGGGAGCTACAATATCAACGCAACTTCGCCGAAGAAATGCTGCGCGAGGCCATTGACACGATCCCCGACGGCTTTGCGATCTACGATAGCAATGACCGGTTGTTTCTGTTCAACGAAGCTTATCTGGAAATATATGCCGAATCCGCCCCGGCAATCAAAACCGGTGCAACCTTTCGAGAAATTGTCAGTTATGGCTTGGAAAAGGGTCAGTATCCGGAAGCAGGTAAAACACAGCTGGAACGGGAAAAATGGCTTGATGGGCGCCTTTTCAAACACCGCAATCCAACATCTGAAGCCGTTGTGCAACAAACCGCAGCCGGTCGGTGGCTTAAAATTACAGAACGCCTCACCTCTTCTGGGCTGATCGTTGGGGTTCGGACTGATATCACCGATGTGAAACGAACCGCCGATGAACTTGCCAAGAAAAGAGACTTGCTCGAAACGCAGACTGTAGAACTTCGCGCTTTGGCCAAAGAATATCTGGACGCAAAAGAGAAAGCCGAAGCTGCAACGCAGGCAAAAAGTGAATTTTTGGCCATCATTAGTCATGAACTGCGGACCCCGATGACGGGCATTCTGGGTATCTCCGATCTTTTATTATCCTCTTCTCTTTCCGACGAGCAAAATAAACAGCTGTCCCAGCTCCGCCTGTCTGCGACTGATCTTTTGAGGCTGTTAAATGACATTCTTGATTTTTCAAAATTTGAAGCGGGTAAACTTGATCTGGAAATTGTTGATTTTGACCTCAAATCAATTGTCGACGGCGTTGCTGAACTGGTTGATCCCGCAGCAGATGCCAAAGGTGTTGATGTTTCCTGCCTCTTCTCGCCTGATACGCCTGAACTTATGCTGAAAGGAGATGGGAACAGGCTGCGTCAGATTATCCTTAATCTGACGTCCAACGCCATTAAGTTTACCAATCAGGGCAAGGTGACAATTGAAGTCGAAACCCAGGCTCTGGAAGCTGATAAAATGCAGGTGGAAATTCTGGTGCGTGACACGGGCATCGGAATTACGCCCGAGCAGCAGAAAGTACTCTTCAAACCCTTTACCCAGGCAGACAATTCAACGACCCGCAAATACGGCGGTACAGGTCTGGGGCTGTCGATCTGCAAAAAACTGGTAGAAGCGATGAACGGCACAATTTCAGTCAACAGTGTTGAAGGTGAAGGGTCAGAGTTCAAAATCAACCTTGAAATGCTCAAAGGTGATCCTCAGGCCAATCTAGAGACATTGCCCGAAAGCCGTGAGTTGGAGAGAACCGGTAAAGTTACCGGCCTCAACATTTTGCTCGCCGAAGATGTCGCCCTAAACCGGATGATCGTCTCGACCGTTCTGACAAAATGGGGCCACCATGTCGAAGAAGCGGTCAACGGACTGGACGCCGTGGAACGCGCATCCGGCGATAACACTTTTGATCTGATTTTGATGGATATGCAAATGCCGAAAATGGATGGCTGCGACGCTGCAATTGCTATACGTGGCAAGGATTGCAGCAATCGCAATGTTCCAATTATTGCCCTGACAGCCGATATTCAGGCAGACCGAAATGAACGCTATGCGGAAGCAGGGCTCAACGCCTTTCTCTCCAAGCCTGTAGACTGGGGCCGACTGGAAGAGGTGATCGAACGATATTGCGCTTAATTCATCACGGCAAAGTCTTTACTTTTTGGGTGCCGTCAACTATTTTAACAAGGGCATCAAAGACAATGTTCCTACCAACGGATAAATTGTAAAAATCATGGAACTTAGCCAACCCATTTTAATTGTTGAAGACAGTGATGATGATTTTGAAGCCATCATCCGCGCATTTAAGAAACTCCCTGATTTTAACTACCGGATTGATCGGTGCGTAGATGGCGATGAAGCCATTAATTACCTGCTTCGCCGGGGCCAATTTGCGACTTTAAGGGATTATAATCTTCCGGGTCTTCTGTTGCTGGATTTAAGTATGCCTGGCCCAAGCGGCATTGAGGTATTAAAGACTTTAAAATCTACAAAACATCTTCGCAGCTTTCCCGCTGTTATGCTAACCGGATCCCATGGCGGGGATGATATTCAGACCGCTTATTCATCGGGTGCCAATACATTTATCGAAAAACCTCGAACCGCCGAAGAACTGACTCGGATCGTCCATCATTTCGCCAAATACTGGCTAGAGACCGCGACGCTCCCTCGCCCCAAATATGACCCCCTTGGGTTTCAATCAGATTGAGAGAGCTAATCGAACCGATACCGGTCAAAAGTTTAGTTAAGAATATTAATAAAGTTTTATATATTTCCGCGATATGTTTATGCAAATAAAGTTCTAATATTATTTGAGATTGCGCCCTAATTTGTACCCAAGGAAGAGCCGTTGATCAGACTTCCCGTCTTTCTTCGAAATAAGGTTATTTTGCTCACGGCTAGTTTGGTGTTTGTCGCCACCACTGTTGTCGGGATTTTAAATTTCAATCATATCAGCAAAATTGCCCACGACACAGCAATCGAAGGCCTTGCCGGCGCAACGCGGCTCACTGCCTTAAAATTTGTTGATGGCTATCAAGAGCTCTATAGCGATATCAATCTAATCGCTGGCACCCCGCCCATTCAGGGGATCGTTCGCAGCAAGCGAAATCTGGACGTTGACCCTGTAGATGCCTCCACCACCGATCAATGGCGGTACCGACTGGCCGAAATCTTCCACGCGATGCTGGAATCCCGTCCGCATTATACGCAAATGCGTTATATCGGCATCGCTGATGGCGGAAAAGAAATTGTTCGGGTTGACCAGCTCCATGGCATAATTCGAACCTTACCAGACCAGGATTTGCAGAAAAAAGGTAATGAGCCCTATTTCAAAGAAGGCCTGAAACTCATTCGGAAGGAAGTGTATTTTTCTGAAGTCACCCTTAACCGAGAAAAAGGTAAAATTGACCCCAACCGCATTCCAACCATACGCGCCGTTTATCCAGTGTATGACGAAAAAGGAACCTATTTTGGTATGGTCGTGATCAACGCGGATTTCTCAGCGATGCTTCGCGATACATTCAACTCATTACCCATAGGGCAAAGCACTTACGTGACGAATGAAGCGGGCGATTATATGCACCGTAACGAACAGGGGATCATTGAGCCATTTGAATTTCACGAAGCCTATAACGTACCGCCACCAGAAAATATACTCGCGCTTAGTAAAACAGATAAGCCAGAAGATGTCCTATTCGGCGACAAAATCGTCTCTTATCTTGTGAAGCAGAAAATTGAAATTGGCAAAAGCAACGCCTTCATTGGCGTCATCGCGCAAGTCCCAAAAAGCACGTTGAGGGAGCCGGTCTTCAATATTCAGCTCCAAACATTTCTATTGGCTGGCTCCCTCGTTTTAGGGGCCTTGGTTATTTCCGCTTATGTCACGCGCGGATTGATGGTGCCGCTTCAAAAGATGACAGAGGAAATCGACAAATATCAGCTGGGTAGAGATCAGGAAAAGCTCAATCTACCGACTTCTTTGGAAGATGAAATTGGCACACTTGCCCGGTCATTTGAGACGGTTATGGCCGCCTTGTCTGAAAGCGAGCAGCGGGCCAAAGCTGTGGTCAACAATACTGCCGATGGTATTATTTTAATTGATGAAAAAGGTAAACTGCTTAGCTACAATCCAGCCTGTGTCCATATTTTTGGATATACCGAAGAAGAGGCGCTTGGTCAGAACGTGCGCATTTTAATGCCCGGCGCCAATCAATTAAATCACGATCAGTATCTGAAAGACTATAAACGGACTGGCGTTAAAAAAACCATCGGATCCCGCCGCGAACAACTGGGCCTGCGCAAAGACAAATCAACCTTCCCACTTGAACTTTCCGTCAGCGAAATCTGTGTTGGCGACACAGTCTATTACAGCGGTATTGTCAGAGACATTTCGCTGCAAAAGCAACAGGAAGCTGAAATTCAGTCCCTGATTAAAAAAATGCAGCGCTCTAACGAAGAGCTGGATAATTTTGCCTATATCGCTTCCCATGATTTGAAAGAGCCCTTGCGGGCCATTAACAATCACGCCTCTTTCCTGATGGAAGATTATGAAAAATTAATTGATGAAGACGGGGTCAAGCGGCTCAACCGTATGAAAGAATTAACCGCGCGTATGGAAACACTGATCAGTGATCTGCATTATTATTCCCGACTGGGCCGCGTCGAAAAATCTTTAAAAGCAGTCAATGCCCGGGACATGATTACAGATGCGACTGAAATGCTTGGGGATTACCTGAGCGAGCGAAATGTCAAACTGGTTATTCAGGACAACATGCCCGATGTCACCTGCGAAACAGTCCGTGTCGTCGAAGTCTTCAGAAACTTAATCGTAAATGGCATTAAATATTGCGAAGCCGACCAACCCGTTATTGAAATCGGCTTTCTGAACCGGGATATTCCCGTATTTTATGTAAAAGACAACGGCATTGGTATCGATAAAGAGTTCCATGAAGATGTGTTTCGAATATTTAAACGATTGAATAGTAAAAAACGCTTTGGCGAGGGAACAGGCGCAGGCCTTAGTTTTGTGAAGAAAATTATCGAAACCCACGGCGGAAGAATTTGGATAGAATCTGGGCTCGGGCAAGGTGCTACCTTCTTCTTTACGCTCAACAAAGGAAAAGTAGATGGAACATAAATCCAGTGAACCCATTTTAATCGTTGAAGATAGCGATGATGATTATGAAGCCACTTACCGTGCGCTGAAAAAGTCAGGAAATCTGCATAACCCTATTATTCGCTGTGAAGATGGCGAAGAAGCCCTTGAGTATCTGAACCATCAGGGCCGACATGCCGATCGGAAAGACAATATGTTACCAGCTCTTATTCTTCTGGATTTGAACCTGCCCGGGCGCGATGGGAAATCCATCCTTGCCGAAATTAAGACAAACCGATCCTTGAACAAGGTTCCCATTGTTATTTTGACAACCTCTAGTGACAGCCGGGATGTTGAGGAATGCTACGAACATGGCGCCAACACCCTCATTGTTAAGCCCGTCGATATGGGCGGCTTTATGCAAGCGATCCAAAGCCTGAAAGAATACTGGTTTGAAGTCGCCGTATTGCCCAGAGTTGAAGACAGTTAAGATTAAAGTTGAAGTTAGTAAGAATTGAGAATAGTTCATGCCGACCCTTAAAATTTTAATGATCGACGATAATGAAGACGACCGCGACAGCTTTTGCCGCGTATTGTCCGGGCAACCCGACATTGATTATGTCATTACCCAGTCCGATGATGGCGCCGAGGGCTTAGAGCTGGCCATTAAAGGCGATTTCGATTGTATCCTGCTTGATTATTCCATGCCCGGTCATGACGGGTTACGCATCTTGAAAGAGCTGCGCCTTGAAAAATTTGCGCAGCCTATTTTGATGCTCACTGGGGAGGGTAACGAGAAAATAGCCGTCAATGCCATGAAGGACGGCGCGCAGGATTATATTGTTAAAAAAGATGCCTTGAATGACAGCGAACTGTCCACCGCAATTCTGGCTTCCATTGAACACCGCCAGGAACAACTGCAGGAACTGAATAGTTCTGCAACCGATAATCTAACTGGTGTTATGCTTCGCGCGCCCTTCCTTCTCCATCTGGAGCAGTCCTTGAAAACAGCGCGGCGTCAAGGGTCAACTGTGGCCGTTCTGTATGTGGATATGGATAATTTTAAACCGATAAATGACACATTAGGTCATGGCGCCGGGGACTTCGTCCTGACGGAGGTCGCCAGACGTTTCACCCAATGTATCCGTGAAGTGGATTGTGTCGCGCGTTTTGGCGGCGATGAATTTGTCATCACATTAGTCGACCTGAACGACGATGGCATTAGTGATTGCACCCGGGTTTGCCGCCGGATTGCAGATAATATCACCGGCCAACCCTTTATATATAAAGACCAGTTTCTGGACGTGTCGTTAAGTATTGGGGTTGCAACCAGTATATCAGGCGTGCTTGATACGGCGGAACTTCTGGAGCAGGCGGATCGGGCCATGTACCGGGCCAAGAAAGATCCAATGCATCTTGCCTATTTTCATGACAGTCATTTTGATTTTGAACGAAAACCAAATACACCCGCGCAAATGCGGCGCTAAAAAGCACTTAATTAAGATACAAGTTATTGTTTTTAAAGGATTTTTTAATTTTTCCTTGAAACATATAACAAAAACACAATATAGGTATCTCTTGCAAGAATAGGGGCGGCAGCCACCTGCGGTCAGGACGCATAAAAACCGTTCGGGCGAAATCCCGGCGATGTAGGACGGCAGTGAGCCGCAGTCGTTAAAGGTTTTTAGCTTTAGACACCTGATCCGAACTTATCTCACGTGCATAATTTGATAATAAATCATACTTATGACCGGCGATGTCAAACGCGTACCAAGTGAGTATCAAGTAGAAACCAAAACCTGTTAGTACAGAAGTCCCGCATCGCCGGCCGTTTTATCAAACGCTCTTCGATCCGTTTAATGGGTCCGCAGAATACGGATCCCCTAACCCTTTACTGAAAATCTGACTTTCACGGGTCTTGAACCACCAGTGAAAAACCCGCGCCTGCGCGCTTCCCACCTCGCATAGCTTGGCTTGGCTTGCCTTGGATCAGCGAGCTGGAAACCGCGTGTCATATTCCGCTTTCAGTCGCTGCCATTCATCCCAGAACGGTTTCACCGTCCGGCCCGATAGACGGCTAACCAGCACATCCAGATGCGTATGCCATCCAGCCGACACGTTCAGCAGGGTTGACCGATCTGGCAGACGAAGATGCGTAACCGTCAACAGGACATCAGCTCCCTTGCTCTCCAGCTCAAACGTAACACCGCCAGTGCTCCCCCATGTGAAAGATAACTTTCGCGGCGGATCCACTTCGGTTATTTCAGAGATTAACCGATGTTCCTCAGAAGTGCCCTCAGGGGCCACGCCCGGTGGATCGGTCAGTTCACTATTGCGCCAGACAAATTCGAACGAAGATCCCGCCAGCATCTGCATATCCCCTGCTGCCAGCCATTGACGGCGTAGATCACTTTCCGTCAGATAGGCCCACACCCGCTCAATCGGTCCGGGCAGCAATCGTTCTATTTTCAGGGACGCTGGCTCGAACAGCTCCCCATAACCAGATATCGTTATCGGCTCAGTCATTTGCTTTCTCCTCTCCATTTGTCGGATCGTTTTTCGCCTCCTCCCGCAGGAGGGTTTCCAGCGTATCCAGACGGGATGTCCAAAAGCGCTGATAAGTTTCCAGCCATTTATGCGCCGTGGCGAGCGGCCCCGGATTGAGATGACAGACATGGGTTCGCCAGCGAATTTCCCGCCGGATCAGGCCCGCCGCCTCCAGGACTTTGATATGCTTTGACGCCGCAGCAAGCGACATGTCAAAGGGTTCAGCCAACTGGCCCACGGTGCGCTCTCCATCGGCAAGGGCCTGCAGCATCTGACAGCGCGTTGCATCGCCCAAGGCATGGAAAACCGGTGTTAATTTTTGCATTTCTAATTCAACCATAAGGTTGAATGTATATGCCTGAAATTTATGAGTCAACCAATTTGTTGAATGATAAAATAAAAAAAGGTCGGGACTCTCATCCCGACCCAATTAAATCAGTGTTTTAACGGATCACAACCTCTTCTGTGACAGGTTCAGCAAGCTTGCCGTATCGCCAGCTTCGAACAAAATAGGTAGCCTGCACGACACCAGCGAACGACAACACTGCCGCCAGAAAGAACAAAGCGTTGTAGCCAAATTTTCCTGCGATGACGCCGCTGACCATGCCGCCGCACATATACACAAATAAATTTGCGCAGGATAAAATAGTGAAATCAGTCCCTGCCTGATTGCGCTGACATACCAACATGCACAGATTAAAGATCCCGACGATTTCCATATAGCGAACAAATGTATTTAAGACTGACAGACCGATTAAAATTTCGGGGGTTTTAACGTCAAAATGTGCGGCCAGCCCAAAGCCAATAAACACCAGCGTCCGCATGACCGCCAGAACCAGCAAGAATGGTCCTGCCTTCATCATCTTCACCAAAATCGCGCCAAGCGCTGATCCAGCCAGACCTACAACCGCCGCAGATCCACCCGATATCAACCCAATTGCTGACAGGGATAACCCCTGATCCACAAAAAAGGTCTGCTCCATGGCTTTGATGAAACCTTCGCTTAAACGGTAGGCCAGCACAAAATATAGAACGAACCGGGCTTCGGGACGCCGTAGAAACGCCAGAATGGAAATTTTACTCACCGTGCCATCCGCCGCTTTCACGGCCTTTTCCCGTAGGGATTTATCGGCTATGAAAAAGACCGGCAGCATAAACAGCAAACCGGCGAATGCGGCAATCAAAATAGAAAAAGTCCATCCCAGCTGCTCATATATCAGCAGCGTCACGGTCCCCCCGAGGATCACCCCGACCGCAACGCTGCCCCCCTGCACCCCATTTCCAAAGGGCCGCTCGCTCTCTTCAAGCAATTCCACCGCATAGCCATCAGTCGCAATATCCTGAGTGGCAGCCAGAAAGGAAATCACGCAGGCAATTACAAAGATAGCGAATAGATCATCAACCGGATCCATAAAGGCCATCGCAATGATCGTCCCGCAGATGAGGAGCTGAATGGGAATAATCCAACCCTTTCGCGGGCCCAAAAAGGGCGGTGTCCAGCGATCCACATAGGGCGCCCATAAAAACTTCAGCACCCAGGGCAGAAAGACCAGTGCCATGGACCCGATTGCAGCAAGACTGACCCCCTGCTCGCGCAGGATCACCGGAATCGCGGCCCCGAACAGATAGATCGGAATGGATTGCATCACGTAAAGCCCTATCAGGCTCGCGAAGACACCATAACGACTTCGGTCAATGCGAATGGAATGAGACATCAGTTGACAGCCTTTAGGGCTTTGCCCTCTAGCAGGGAGATCGCGAGTTCCAGACCGGCGGCCCGGTCTGCGCGTGCAAATAAAGGAAAGGGCATTGCTTTTTCAAGATTGCTGCCTTTGTAATGATCTTCGCTGTAGCCTGCTTGCACGCGAACCATGCCATAGCAATTGCTGTTCAACCATTCGCGGTTATTTTTAAACCAGAAATTCATCCGCTTTCGGTTTTCGATGTTGAGCGGACTTTCCCCCTTGGACAGCATCAGGATGACAAAAGGTGTCGTCTGCGCCGATAACGTTTCCAGCATCTGCAGAAATGCCTCCTGCTCGCTGAGGGACAGATCTTCGGCAAATTCAGCTTCAAATAAATGCGGAACAGGATTGGACCATCTAAACATGTTTTTTGGCGGCAGTTTCAAACTGCCGCCCCCCCAAAAAATTCATTAAAATGTTTTTGAATAACTGATGGAAATCCGCCGGCCATATTCCGTAATGGGATAGCCTCGCACAGCAGTTGCAGTGACGTTATCCTGGTCGCTATCGAACAGGTTCATAACCCCGCCCGCAAGCTCGCCGCCCAGCAGCGGATAGCGCGCCGACAGATCCAGTGTGAAGGAAGGATCAACGTCAAAATCGCCCGTGCCGGAGCGTCCACTGCGCCCACCCGCGTAGTTTCCGGTAACGCGCAAATTCAGCTCTTCCAGAACATCCATATCAGCATATAGCGACGTGCGAAATTCTGATGGGATTCGGTTCGCAGGCAGATCCGCGTCCAGCTCACCGTCCGCATCCGTGTCATAGGATCCGCGAATAAACGAGGCCACCCCACCAACAGCAAGCCAGTCATTGACCGGATAAAGACCGGACAGTTCAACGCCCCAAATCCGTTCTTTTTGCTGAGACAGAGAGTTTGAGCCCAAATCATAGGTCGTGCCGTAGTCGCTGTTTGAGACATAGGCGGAGAGTTCTCCGCGCACCCCAAATTTATTGTAACGAATGCCCGTCTCCAGTGATCGCACCACGTTGGCCTTTGGTGAGAAGGAAGAAAAATCGGTTGGAATACCGTTAAATCCAGCGCGCGAGGTAAAGCCGCCAACATCGGGAATGGAGAAGCCTTCACTATAGTTCAGGAAAACATCTACAGGCTCGCTGACATGCGCAACCACACCGGCATTGACCACCATTTCGCTGTAAGTGTGCGAGCCACCGGTAACATCAACTTCGGGAACTGCCATAAATGTGGCTGGCGCTAAACGGTAGGTGTAGGCAGGGCGCGTAAAATCATCGATCTTTAGATCAAAATATTCATAGCGAAGACCGCCAGAGAATTCGAATATACTAAACGGTACCGACACTTGCCCAAATCCGGCCAGACCAACCTGTTTCATTGGGGCAATTCGGTCCTGCCCATCCTGAAGTTCCTGCCGGGTGTCATCATAGTTGGCATCCGCCCCCCAGGTAAATTTCATCCCCTCAACCACAGACCCCAGATCATTATCAACGGTCAGGCGAACACCGATCCGTTTGGTGAAAATTTCGGACTGGCCATCGGGGTTCACATCTGTTGTGCCGGCAATCGCGGGCACCGCCGGATTTGCCGCAGAGGGCGGCGAGAGAGCGAAACGCTTGGTAATGTTATCAACGAAAAACTTCGCAGCGACATCGCCAATCACCATATCCTTGTCTGTATAATCTAGTGCAAAATACTGCGAACGTTCGCGAACGCTTTCCCCTTCATAGTCGGCCGAAGTATCCACGGAAACCGGATCGGTGCTGTAATCTGTGTAATATTCAGGTTCCTGATTAAGCTCGATCATATTCAAAGAGGCCTGCAACCGTTTAGTCTCAGAGATATTCCAACCACCTTTCAGACCCAGATTAAAGGTATTGGTATTGTCCAGACCGCCCTGTCCGATCAACGGATCAGAGGGCGCCAGATCGCCGTCGCCCGTATAGGCGTCGCGGGTCATTTCAGCGCTGAAAGTCGCAGCATAATCTAGCGCCCCTTCGGTTCCGCTGGCACTGATCACAGTTTGCGGGGCCACAGAGTCCCCAACGTTATGGGTAAATGCAGAAAAACCAAATTTGACCGTGACCTTATGTTCGTCTGTTGCTGCCTTGGTAATAAAGTTAATGGTGCCGCCGGTGGCGCCGTTGCCATAATCTGAGCGTGCGCCCGGCACCACTTCGATCCGTTCAATCTGGTTCAGATCAATAACCGTAAAGGTCCGCGACACATTTCGAAGTGGTGTATTGCGCGATTGCCCATCCACCAACACCTGAACGCCGCGCCCGCGGAAATTTTGACTGGCGCCTGACATGGTCTGATTGGATGAGGCAATGCCCGGCACAAATTTCGAAACCAGACTGGCCGCGTCGCCACCCCCCTTTCGGTGCTGTTCAATTTCATCTTCATTGATGACAATCACCGACGCAGGAAGGGCCCGGCTGCTACGGCTCACCCGGCCCGCCGTTACCACGATCTGCTCCATCATGGCAGGGTCGTGACTGGCGGCAAGCGTGCGAATAACGAATGTATTCTCGTTGAGTTTTTTAAGACTGAAACCAGAACCTTTAAGTGCCTGTTCCAGCGCTTGCGTGGCGCTCAGCGTTCCTTTAATCGGTGCGCCCGTTGTAAGACCCGACAAATCTCCATCAAACACTAGACTGACGTTTGACTGCTCAGCGATTGCCTGCAATGTGGTCTGCAAATCCCCAACGGCAAGATCATAAGCCTGAACGGCGACCTGTGCCACATGATCGCTTTGCGCTGCTGCTGCGGTTGAGGCAAGCGCTGCACTCCCCAGCCCAACTGTCAAAGCGACAAGACTGACCGAACTTAAAATGGATTTGATCGAGATGGTTTTGACCAACCAGTCAGTGGAGGCGATAAAAGATACAGGCGACATACGACAACTCTCTAATTGCAATTAATTCTTAGTTACAATTAAAGAGACGACACTCCTTTCAAAAAAAGGAGGTCAACCTTAATTTTTTTTCAAAAAAATAATTCTGTTTCCGAAAATATTATATTTTTCAATACCATAGCGCTTTAACAAAATATCCGAAAGCGCCCCTGCATTAGACAATTGAAACACGCCTGATACGGTAATTTGGGAAAGGTCGTCCGAAATCCACAATGGGTTTTCGCCGGCATGACGGCTTAATTTTTGCAGCACTTCATTGAGTGGCATCTTTGCCGCGACCAGTTTTTGCCGCTGCCAATAGGCCGTATTTGCCTTCACATCCGCAGATGTGACTGCCCGCTTTGCCCCATCGGTCAAGGACCAGCTATGCCCGGCGGTCAGGCGAACAGGGTTTTTATCTGCACCGCCTCGCTCAATTGAGACAACGCCTTCCTGCACCGTAACAAGGCGACGACTTCCGGTCCGCTCAACACTATAAGCCGTACCCACGGCCCGCACCTGTACATCCCCTAATTTGACAATGAATGGACGCTTTTTATTGGATTGAACCGTGACAAATACACCGCCGCGCCGCAGCTCAACAATCCGGCTTTCCCGATTGTAATCAATATCTACAGTGGCCTGTGCATCCAGCACGGCAAGCGAGCCATCAGCAAGCGTGACCTGTTTGAAATCTTGCGCAGCGACCACCTGATTTGAAGAGGGCACCAGGTCGCTTTGCCAAGCGATTAGCCCCATCAGCAAAATTACCAGCGCCGCGCTGGCCCATCGCACTAACAGGCCCCGCCGAGGTACTGCTACCGGTTGAGCCGACTTCAGAAGCTCATCATCCGCCGTTGGATATGCATCCACGTAAGATTGAGCGGCAAGCGAAGTCATCGACCAAACCTCCATGGCAACGCCGAAGGCCTGCTTATGAGCGGGTGATTGCCCAACCCAGTTTTGAAATTGTTCTGCCCGCAGAGGATCTAGCCCGCCATCAAGGCGAACGGCCCAATAATCGGCCTGTTCAGACAAGCTCAGGCTTGCCAGATCATCGATCTCCCTATCCTGGGTTATTTCACTGCTTTGACTTGTCACCATCAAGGTCCGTATTCTCTTTATAACTGGAGCGACTCACCGCGTTAATGAGCGCCCTACTCCCTTAAACGCTTCTCGCTTGAAAAAGAGGAAGTTCTAATTGGCATCACCTGCTTTTTTTGCCAGATAGGCCCGACAATCACTCAAGGCCTTTCGCAAATGCTTTTCCACCATATTCTGACTGATACCCAGACGTACTGCAATCTCGCGCGCCGAAAGATCTTCTACTTTTCTCAGGAGAAATACCTGTCGGCATTTGGGTGGCAGTTCGGCAATCGCCTGCTGCAGAAATTTCACCCGCTGACGATCATAAAGTTGAACCTCGGCCGAATAGGTATCATCTCTCACGCTTGCTTCATCGGGTATTTCCGCCGATTGATATGACAATCGCTGCCGCCGACGCAACAGATCATTCACCAGATTGAGAGCAATGCGGAACAAATAGGCGCGCGGATCATCAATGGGTTTATCGGGATCAAGCCTGTGAACGCGGATATACAGCTCCTGCTGTAAATCTTCGCAGTCTTCAGGGCTGTTCACGCGCTGCCGGAAAAATCGCTCAAACTGGGGTCTGTTATCCGCATAAATCTGGATCCAGAAATTTCCAATCGACGAACTATACATCAGCACTCAGCCTCCACTGATGTTGCGAATAGTTCCTAAGAGCAATAAAGTCAAGTCCTTAAAGCGGAGGATACCTATTTGCGAAGGGCAGGCAATCCCACGCCTGTGCTTTCAAACCCTCCATCTGCCGCGACGATCTGTCCCGTGACGTAGCTGGCTTTTTGCGAGCATAGAAAGACAATCACTTCGCCAATTTCAGCCTCACTGCCATAGCGGTTGAGCGGAATGGCGTCATGATAGGCGTCGATGATATCCTGGCTATGCACGGCCATGGCCAGTTTGGTTCGAACTGGCCCGGGGCAAACACAGTTGGCCCGCACCCCATATTCGCCCAGTTCAGCCGCCTGCTGTTTGGTCAGGTGGATCACTGCCGCCTTGGACGTCCCGTAAGCCACCCGCAGAGTGGAGGCGCGAAGACCCGAGATGGAGGCAATATTGACGATCGCCCCCTTGGCTTTTTTGAGGGCGGGCGTTGCCGCCTGCGACATCAGGAACACCCCATCCAGATTGGTTTCCATTACCCGCCGCCAGCGGGCAAAGTCGGTTTCTTCAATGGGGCCAAAATCAGCGACACCGGCGTTATTGACCAGCGCATCCAGCGCGCCATAACGCGCCTCAACATCTGCGATCGCCGCGTCCACATCTGCGGGAATGGATACATCGCAGGCGATGGTTTGAACCGGATCAAGGTCCGCAGCCGCGCTTTGCAGTTCATCGGCGTCGCGGTCGATCATCACAACCTGCCAGCCCTCCTGCAGGAAAAGCTTTGTTGTTGCCAGTCCAATGCCGCGCGCAGCCCCCGTTACAATCGCTGTTTTCATTAATGATTTCCCCCGCCCCTAATATTTTTCTTTGCGTTAAACCAGATGCTACGCCAAGCGCAGGACCAGCTCAAGCAGGAGATTAACCACCCCCGCGTCAAGCGGCTTTACGGCTGCCGCGGATCAGAATAAACAGGCCCGAGGCGACAACGATCGTACAGCCAATTGCCATGGGCATATCAATGGTTTCATCAAAGAAAATAACCCCCAGCCCGATGCCAAACAGAAGACGGCTATAGCGAAAGGGTGTGACCACGGAAACGGACCCGGTTCGCATCGCCTTCATCAGGCTGAGGTAGGCAAACGCCCCCCAAAGAACCGCCGCGAGTAAGGTCAGGGCTGTTTGAAGGTCGGGCAGCACAAAATCTTTCTGCTCCCACCCCCAATAAAATAATCCGGCAACGACGATGGCGAGAAAGCCATAAAGCCCCAGAACCGCAGCGCTTAAGGAAACCGGCGCTGCCCGGCTGGCCAGACGAAGTTTGGAGCTTGGCAAATGACGGACAATCTCGTTCAGATGAGTGTGACAGGTCTCACAGCATGCCCCGTCCAGTGCCGGTTCAAATTCAATCGGATGGGAACCTGGTAAAATGCGATAGCCGGCATGCAGAGCCGCACTTGAAGTCTGTAACAATTAGGGTTTATAAAGAATTGAGGTGCATCTGACGGATCAGAACGCGAAAAAGTTCAGAGCAACCTGACCTTTGGCACAGTAAATGATGGGGGCATCAACATGGCGAAAGAAACATCCAAGCGAGAATTAATCATGGACATTGCGCAAGACGCAATTCTGGCCAAAGGATTTGGTGCCACGTCTATTGATGAAATCATTGCCGAGGCCGAGATTACGAAAAGCGGCTTCTTTTATCATTTCAAAGACAAAGGTGTTCTGGCACAGGCCCTATTGCAACGCTATCTGGACACGGAAGATGGTATTCTGGATGACGTCTTTCAACGCGCCAGAGAGCTGAATGATGATCCCTTACATGCCTTTTTAATTGGGCTGAAATTATTGGCTGAATTGATGGCGGATCTGCCAAACGGCCATCCGGGTTGTCTGGTTGCGACATTCGCCTATACAGATCGCATGTTCGACCAGCAGGTCCGCTTGCTGAACAAAGAAGGCATTCTATCCTGGCGGAAAAGATTTACCGCCATGCTGGAAGAAATCGCCGAGATTTACCCACCGAAGGATGACGTCAACCTCAATGCGCTTGCCGATATGGTGTCCTCATCGGTTGAAGGGGGCATTATCCTGTCGCGCGGCGTGGAAGAACCGCTTGTTCTGAGCCAGCAAATTATATTGCTGCGCTCATACATCAAACTGCTGTTTACGCCCACCTGATAACATCAGATCGTCCGCCTGAATTTAAGGAGCGACATTACCCGGCCTTGCGGCTGCCGCGGATCAGAATAAACAGGCCCGAGGCGACAACGATCGTACAGCCAATTGCCATGGGCATATCAATGGTTTCATCAAAGAAAATAACCCCCAGCCCGATGCCAAACAAAAGACGGCTATAGCGAAAGGGTGTGACCACGGAAACGGACCCGGTTCGCATCGCCTTCATCAGGCTCAGGTAGGCCAACGCCCCCCAAAGAACCGCCGCGAGTAGGATCAGGGCTGTTTGAAAGTCGGGCAGTACAAAATCTTTCTGCTCCCACCCCCAATAAAATAATCCGGCAACGACAATGGCGAGAAAGCCATAAAGCCCCAGAACCGCAGCGCTTAAGGAAACCGGCGCTGCCCGGCTGGCCAGATCCCGCCCGGCAAACCCCAGCATCCCAATAATCGCCAGAATGGAGAGGACTGAGAAACTGTCAGCCGTTGGCCGCAATATGATCAGCACGCCGATCAGACCCACAACAATTGCCGACCATCTGCGCCAGCCAACCTTTTCCTTAAACAATACCGCGGCGCCCAGCACCACAACAATCGGCGTTGCCTGAAGGATGGCGGTGGTCGCCGACAAGGGGGTTAGCGCCAGTGCCAGCACATAGAATAATCGTCCAACCACTTCAAACAGAACCCGGATCCGCATGGGGCGAGAGATAATATCAGCACTGAACAGGGCGTCCCCCTGCAAGCGGGCAGTGAGCGCGAAAACAATGGCCCCGCCCAAACCAAAAAGCACCAGCACCTCCGCCACCGGCAGGATCCCGGTCACGGTCTTGATAATGGCATCCTCAATCGCAAAAATAGCCATGGCAGCCACCATCCAAAGGCTGCCGATCAGGTTACTTTTCGCATCACTGCGAATATTTGAGATTATTGCCATGGTCGGAATTCCAAAAGATGAGATCCTGAAGATCGCCAGAGCGGCGGGATCGGAGACTTTATCTTTTAGACAATAAGCTAAAAAGTCTCAATGGCCTTCAGCCCGCCCTAACAATATTACTGCCGAAACGCATTAGGATTCTCGTACATCGAAATTTTTACCTGCAGCCGCGTCAAACCAATGTCTTCGAGGACATAATCAGGCTGATCCAGAAGGTTGCCATAAGCCTGCTTGCGGCGATGATGGGCCTCAAAACGCTTCCAAAGGGCGGTGAGCAGGTTTTTGCGCCGCGATTTCTGATTTGAAACTGGATGGGCGTTCAGGCTCTGCTTTAAAGTTGTCACGTTGTCGGTCATTGTCTGTATCTCTTTTGCTAAATTGCTTACCTCTTTCAATTCAGGTTCGCGTTTCGTCTGATGACAGTGGCGATAATGCAAAGCCTGAAAATTGGCGCGAGTATGTAAACAAAGCCAAAGTTGCGATAGCTTACCCATGGTAGAGCATTTGAATTTTCTCAAACCCAGAGATTACAAGACCTAGAGTCCTGCTTTAGAGGCAAATGAACGATGAGACGAGAGGCAACTTGACCCTTGGTATAGTAGGAGTGTTAAACAACAAAAAACGGCTACGCCCTTTCAAGCGCAGCCGTTTAATGGGATCGATGCCGCTTTTATGAGGCAGGCAACAATACTGTATCAATCACGTGAATAACGCCATTTGACTGTTTCACATCTTTAATCGTGACATTGGCAATATTTCCCTGCCCGTCCTTGATCATGATGGTATCGCCTTTATACATGGCCGTAAATTCACAGCCGCCGACGGTTTTCACCGGATGCGCGCCTTTGTCATCATCGACCATTTTCATAATCGGACCGGACAGCGCATTGGCCGCCACCACATGGCAGGTCAGGATTTTCTGCAATGTGGCTTTATTTTCAGGCTTGAGTAGATTGTCAACCGTACCCGCTGGCAACTTGGCAAAGGCCGCGTTGGTTGGCGCAAAGACGGTAAAGGGCCCCGGGCTTTGCAGGGTATCCACCAGACCCGCAGCCTTGACAGCTGCAACCAAGGTTGTGTGATCTTTGGAATTCACCGCGTTTTCAATAATATTTTTATTCTGATACATCGCCGCGCCGCCCACTTCAGGGTTTTCGGCAACCGCTGCACAGGCTGTGGTCAGCAGGACGACTGCGGACGTTGCCGCGACCATGGATTTGCGTAATGACATTTTGATCTCCTTGTTCCGTATCCACTCCCCTTTGGGTGGATTAATTGAAGTAACGAGACGTGCTTCAAAAAAGTTTCAAAGAAATTCAAAAAAATTACATTTCGGTCAATTTTCCGCTGGCCACAACCGCGCCCGTTGGTTTTCCGCCCGGCCCGCCGCCGAGCGGCTCATCGGTGATTGCCAGCAATCCGGTTGGCATTTTATCCCGCAGCGCTTTTGCGATCGTCAGCTCCCCTTTGGCCGCCGCTGGCAGCAGTCCAAGGGAGACAGGTGCCTGTCCGTCTTCGATCAGCCAAAGTTCCAAAGACCGGCCGGATTTAATCACCCCTTCTTCGCGGTTGAGTTTCAGAATACCGCTTGAGGGCTCAAATAACGTGGCCACCTTATAAGGGGCATCCGCACTGGTTAATTGCCCGATATATGTCACCGATGACCCGCTGTCATCGCGCGGCTGCACCACGGTTAGATTTTGCGCGGATACAAAGACGATGGCGATCACCGCCAGCGCCGCAATCGCCCGCCAGACGCCAACATTGCGCCATAGCCAAACTAAAAAGCTGTCTGCTTTTTGATCGTCTGCACCGTCAAACAATCTGCGTTCAACTTTTTCAAAGAGACCCGCAGGCGGGCGCACCTCGTCGATTTCATCGTTCAGGACCGCAAAGTGAATTTCCCAAAACGCCAGTGTCTTTTGCAAATCTGGCTCATTATTGAGGCGTTTTTCAAAAGCCAGACGGTCTTCAGGTGATAGCAGCCCCAGCACATATTCGGCGGCGGCGATATCATCGGGACTTTTATCAGCGTCAAACTTACTCATTTTTGCAGACACTCTTTCAACTTCATCAAACTCCGACGTAACCATGTGCGCATGGTGTTAAGAGGGGTCTTATGCCGTGTTGCCAGCTCGTCATAACTATACCCCTCCAAATAGGCGCCGCGAATGGCGTCTGCATAATGATCTTCCAGTTGTCCCAGACACCCATCCAGTTCCCGGCGATCCGAACTGATCAGGGCAGACTGCTCAGGTGTTGGGTCTTTCGACGCGATCTCTGGCGCCTCGTCAAAAGGCAGGGTGCCGGGTTTTCGCGACCGAATAACATCGATGCAATAATTCCGCGCGATGGCAATCAGCCATGACATGGGACTATGTTCCGTTTGTGCAAAGCTTGCAGCGCGCTGCCAGATCCGAACATAGATCTCCTGCAGGGCATCCTCGGCTTCACTGTCACTTTTCAAGATACGAGTGCAGACCCCAAAAAGTTTCGCAGATGTTGCAAGATAAAGCTCCTGAAAAGCTTTTCGGTCCTGCAAGGCGGTCTGCGCGATGAGCCCGGATATAATGTTGGTGGTCACCTTTTCCCCCGTCTCGTGAATATGGTTCACGGTGTTGGGCCGCTTTTAACAGCCGCTCAATAGTCATACGGAGGTGTCGCCCCTTCCGATCACTTCTAGCTCAGGTTCTGTGGATATAGTGCAGGCATTCATCTTCATGACGACCTTTGGCACCGGATATTGAGAGTGTTTGGGAACCTGATGCGCCGCCGTGAAGGATCGTGCTACATACCCAGCACAAGCGCTTCTGACGCGGGGCGGGTTTCAAGGGCGGCGGTAATTTCGGCGTCGGACAAGGGCCCGACGACTTCATCCGTCCAGACTTTAAGATGGGAAAGCTGGTAATTACCAAAGGCGGTGATCATGGCCACATCAGCCGCGTCGCGGCCGCGAACCATTAAAATCCGGCCCGTTCGGGGGCTGTTGTGACGTGCATCGAAGGTGTACCAGCGCCCTTCAAGAAAGACTTCACTCCACGCACAGAAATCGCCAGCGCCCACATCGTCGGTGCCGATATCACTGAGATATCCGCTGGCGTAGCGGGCGGGAATATTCATGGCGCGGCAAAAAGTGATAAACAAATGGGCAAAATCCCGGCAGACACCGGTTCCTTCGCGAAAGACATCCATTGCGGTTTTGGTGGGTCGGCCAAATTGATAGCCAAACATCACGTTGTTATGCACCCAGTTGGAAATGGCCTGCACCCGCGCCCATCCGGGCGGTGTGGTACCAAACAATGACCATGCCTGATCCATCAGTTCATCGCTTTCGCAATAGCGGCTGGGGATGAGATAGACCAGAGTGTCCGGTTTCAAATCCATAATGTCGTGCTGGCGGGCGTCCCAGTTAAAAATATCCAGCGCGCCGCTGTCTTCTACAATGCAATCAGACCAGAGGGTTGTCAGACCGGCGGGCGCCTCAAAACGGGCGCAGCGATTGCCAAAAACATCTGTGTATTCTTCAATTTTTCGTGCAGGTTCCAGACGAATATGGTCAGAGCCATAAATTCGCCGGTCATTTTCGGCGTGCGGATGCAGCGCCAGAAGCATCGGCGTTGGCTTGGGACAATCAACGATAATTTCAAAACCAATACGAATAAGCAGCGTGCTCTCCTGTTCCCACAAACAACAAGGAAACGGAGGGGACGGGTCCCCTCCAGTCCGATTTATGATTTAACAGAAGCGGCCTGCGCGGCAGGCTTTTTGTCAGATTTGTCCGCGGATACAGGAACCGCTGGAGCCGCTTTTTCAGCTTCAGGCTTGGTTGCACTTGGTGTCGATGTCGTCGCAGAGAAACTTTTGAAGGACATAGGAACCCCTTTTCGGGTATAGCTGGCAATGATTTGCCGCTATCCTATATCTGGGGTTTCCCCGATCTATTTACAAGTTATTGTTTTTTAAACTGAAAATTAGATTTTGACGCCAAGCCCCAAAAAGCCCGGATCCGCCCCTTCAGACAGCCTGCCAGAGAGATCACAGCGTGCTGAAATCATCTGACGAATAGCAAGTTCGATCAAGCCCCGTTTATAAACCGCAATTCCTGCGTTTCGCCGCCATATCCATAGGATGACGCCCGGCAGTCAATAATATGCACATTTGAATGTCGGTGCAGATTTCCAAGCCGCGCCTCCAGCAACTCGAAAGCGGCTTTATGAAATGCTGCTTTTTCCGATTTTGTGTTGGTCTCATCCGTAATTGTGACCTCCAGACGGAAAGAGTTGAGACCAGACTCGGCAAGGGACTGGCCCGCAATAAACCACTGATCTTTAGGCTGGTAGCGAACCATCACCATGGCTCTTTGCCGCTCTTTTTTCAGATACCGGCATGTCAATTCAACGACATCCTCGGCAAGCTGTTTGGTTTGTTCCCCGTTGGGTTCTCCAGAAATCGTCAGTTTAATACCCGGCATTTTCAATCCTCGTAAGTTTTTTGAATGAATGCCAGACCATAAGCCTGCTATTTAGTTTCGTAAAACGGGAATATATGATAACATCTACCGGAAAAACGAATAGATAGAAATATAGATGACCCCTCACCTCAATCTGAGCCTGCTGCACACGCTTGTCACCATTTCCAAAACGGGTAGCCTGTCCGCCGCAGCCCCCCACCTGCACAAATCACAATCGGCCGTAAGTGAGCAGGTTCGGAAACTGGAGCAAATCTATGGGCTTCCCCTGCTGATACGCGGAAAAACGGGCGCACGCCTCACCCCCGCGGGTGCCAAGCTTGTTGAACATGCAGAGCGGATCCTGGACCTAAGCGAGCTTGCATACCGCGACATGCAGGGCGCCCAACTTTCAGGGAAGCTTCACCTTGCAATCACAGACTATTTTCGCCCCAGCACCTTACCCGGAATTCTGAAACGGGTCAGAGAGCAGTTTCCGCAATTGCAATTATATGTCTCGATTTTAAAAAGCGCCCATGTTGAAGCTGAAATGGAAAAAGGGACCTTTGACATCGGTATATCCATGACCATATTGCGGGACGGGAAATCAACCTTCGGCAAAGACCGTATTCGGCTAAGCCGGGAGCCCCTTCACTGGATTGCCGATAAGTCCTTTATACTCGCTGACGGCAAGCCTATGCCGCTCGTCGTGCTTCCCAATACCTGTTCCCTGCAACGTTTGATCGTTGACGTTTTAAAGGGAAGTGACCTTCCTTATGAAATTACCCATACGGCATCGGGGGTTGGGGGTTTGCAGCTTGCGCTTTCGGCGGGGTTGGGTGTTTCCTGCCTGAACGCATCGGCAATCCCGGAGGGCATTGTGCCATTCACGAATAATACCGCGCTACCTGCACTGCCCGATGTGGAATTTACAATGGTACCCCCACGAAAAACGGAAGCTAAATTCGTGTCCGATGTACGCAATATGCTTGCTGAACATCTGAGCTGAACCGCCTGATCATTGGAAATTTAAAACCTGACGCCCATTCCCAAAAAGCCAAGATAGGTTTCTTCAGACTTTGTGCCGGAGACATCAAAGCCGACCTTAAAGGTTGTCGCGGGCGTCATGTCATAGGCAATTTCACCGCTCAAACCCGCTTCATAGGTCGTCAGGCCTTGGCCATTAATAACGGTTGAGCCCGTCCCGCCCACCAGACTAACAGAGGTTTTCGAACCTTCGATTTCCCAGTTCCGGCCCATATAAGGCATGAGCTTAAAGTTAAGAGCGCTTTCATTTTCAAGGTCAAAGGATTTTTGCAAAGTTACGCCCAACCGGACGCCGCCGTAGGAAAAGCGATCATCACCGACCTGCATATTCAAGGCACCGCCGCCTGTCTCGCTATAGCCATCAACCCAGGTGTTGGACAGGCTACCCGACAGGAAGGGTTCAATTTTAAATCCTTCGTGGGTATAGAGCTTACTGATGTTCAGTGTGCCGCTAATGCTTTTACTGCCGTAATCCGCGCTTGGTGTGGCTGTCGTTGCCCCCAGATCGATCCGCCGCTCGGCATCATAGTCGCCATACCCAAAGAGCAAAACACCACTGAGTTTTACACCATCAAGCAGCTTTTGGCCATAAACGCCGACGTTATAATTATTCGCCTCTGTTTGACCGGCGCTGCCGTCCAGATCCACGTTAGAGTGATAATAGCCTGCAATGAGGCCCAGCAAAACCGTATCGCTTACGGCTTGCTCAAACCCCAAGACAAGTCCGTGACTTAGCCCATCATACCCGAGGGAATTGTCTGAACCATCACCGTTGGTATCGACAACAACAACTTCCCCCCAAAGGCCTTGCGCTCCGCTTTTAAATTTTTTGTATTCCCCTGAAGCCAGCGACAGGGTTGGATCCTGCGCCCGGTCTGCATCTGTTTTCTGGTGACTAAAGATCCAGCTGCTGTAATCACGATCATTGCCGCTCACGCTCAGATCACCGAGGGTTGCGGATGTGTTGCCAAGCACGGATCCAATTTTATTGAGCAGAGTTCCAGTCGTTTTGGAATCGGTTGCGGAAAAAGACTGCGCTGTATTGGTGGTGTTCACCGGAAAAATTGTCTTCAAAGCTGCGATCAGTTCGGGTGCCGTGAGGGTATCCAAATAGGTGGCAAGGGTTTGTCGATCGCCGCTATCATCATTATTCGCGAAATAATTTGCAAGGCCTGTCACACCGGTTGGTGAGGCCGTATCCACATATCCTGAAGCGCCAACCGCAATCCCAAAAGGACCCACAATCGAGAAATTGAATGTTCCCGTATCACCCGTTCTAAATGACGTCACCACAATAATATATGTTGTCCCCCCCCGTAAGCGTTTGGGCGGTAATTTTGGGCATCAGATTCCCCCCGCTGTCATCATTGGCGATGACGCCATTTACAAGCGGATTAGACGGGTCAAAACTGCCTGAATATAGATATAAAACCGGATCATTAATCGTGCTGGTTCCGAGCACGTTAATATCAAAATCGCCCGTCCCCGAGGGGGTAAATTGTTCCGTAAAATAGTTATACGTAGTACCGCCAGGGATCCAGCCCGAAGCCGGCCCAGTTACAGTTACGGGTCGGGTATATGTTGTGCTGCCATCCAGGGTGCCCGAAAAATTGGTCGTCACATCTGCCGCGGCCACCCACGAAACCGAACCGAGAAATAAGGTTCCGCCAAGGATCGTACCTGAGGCAAGTTTCTGAAAGCGTCGGATATAGTCGGTATTCGGTGAGAAATATGTCACGGGATGGCACTCAGTGTTATATTTAGAAAGCTACTATTTTTATTTGCGCCAAATCTAAACCCAAAGCGGCAGCAGCGCAAGCTTTCGCTTTCCATAAAAACACGTATATAGTGTGTAAAAGCAAAAAATATACGTAATATTTCTGCGCAAAAAAATATTTATTTTTTAAATCTTAGGTAGATTATGTTCTATTTTTGGGTGCTTAGATCATTTATTTTAAAAATCTAATATTTTTCTCATATAAGTTGTTTTTTTGCCAATTTTTCCAATCCAAAATAAAAGGCCACCGAACCCTTTGGTTAATGGGCCCCGGGAGGAGGCGCGGCGCCAGCTGCTGGTTTGATCAACGGCAGCAGAAGTAGCATTAATAAAAAGACACCCGCCATGGCCAGATGCACATCGTTAAACGCAATCATGGTCGATTCCCGGGTCACCATATTGGTGATCGTTTTCATGGCAGCACTGGCCGGATCACTAATCCCCAATGCGCTGTAACGAGCCGTCAGGGTCGAAAGCGAATGCTGAAAGGCTGAATTTACGGGGTTAATATGTTCGGCCAGATGCGCAAAATGCAAATCCATCCGCTTATCCAGCAGGGTGTTAATGGCCGCCAGCCCGATCGCGCCGCCCAGATTTCGCGTCAGGTTAAACAGACCGGAGGCATTTTTGATCTTCTCTGGCGGCAAGGTGCCCAGTGCCAGATTGGTGATCGGCAACATACAGAACATCAACGCAAAACCGCGAATAGCTTGTGGCAACAACAGATCATCAAAGGACACCTGGCTGTTTTGAAAGCCGTTTAGACCCACGCCGAGTGCAAAGAGCGCCAGTCCAATGCCAAGGAGTGTTCGCGGGTTCAAAACCTGCATCAGGCGCCCGGCAATAGGCGCCGAGAGAAATTGACAAATACCGGTGACCGCCATGATCACTCCGATTTGCAAACTGTCAAATCCACGCACCCGGCTGAGCAGCAGCGGTATGATATAAACGCTGCCATAAAGCCCGATGCCAAGCGCAAACGAGAACATGCAGCCCAGCGCAAAATTGCGATCCTTAAAGGTATCCAGATACACAATGGGCTTGTCATACCGAAACATCCGCCAGAAGAAATATATCCCCGAAGTGACACAGATCAATGTGCCGATCACAATGGCCTGCTCATCGAACCAGTCATCCTTTGGCCCTTCGTCCAGCACATATTCCAGACTGCCCAGAAAGGTCCCCATGGCCAGCAGTCCCTTCAGATCAAAGCCGCGGAGCAGTGATTTATCGCCCCGGTCCAGATCCAGCGTAACGGCAACCACCAGCGCAACCAGCAAACCCGGCCCAACATTGACCAGAAACAGCCAGTGCCAGGATAAGGATTGTGTGAGAAAGCCCCCAAGAGTTGGGCCCACAGTCGGCGCCATCGTCGCGATCAGGCCAATTATGATACTGGCTGACGCCTGTTTGGATTTTGGAAAAATGGTATAGGTTGCGGCAAACACGGTGGGGATCATCGCCCCGCCCAGAAAGCCTTGCGCCGCGCGAAACCAGATCATGCTTTCAATAGACCAGGCCATGGCACAGGCCACACTCATGAGCGTGAAGCCAATTGCCGAAATGACAAACAGCCAGCGTGTTGACAGGAGCCTGGACAGGAAGCCCGATAGCGGGATCATCACCACTTCGGCAATCAGGTAAGAGGTCTGCACCCAGCCGATTTCATCGGGACTGGCAGACAGACCCGCCTGAATATTTTCAAGCGAACTGGCGACAATCTGAATATCAAGGATTGCCATAAACATACCGACAACCATCGCCAGCCAGCCAATAAACTGAGCCAGTTCAACCTTTTCCCCTGCCTCCGGTCCAGCAAGTGCTGGCAAGTTGGCAGTGATATTGTCGCCTGAGGTGTCCGTCATGGGAGATACCTGTACCTGTTACTGAATCTTTGCCGCCACATGCGCCGCGTCGGTACTCCGCGCAGCCAGACCCGGCATATCCCGGACATCCACATCAACCACCACCGATAATCCGGGGCGAAGCGACGCGGTCATTTTATTCGGTGTCAGCTTGATGCGAACCGGAACACGCTGGGTAATTTTGGTGAAGTTACCGGTAGCGTTTTCAGGGGGGAGCAGACTGAACTCGGCGCCTGTTGCCGGCGAGAAACTGTCTACTTCACCAACAAATTTTTGGTCTGGAAATGCGTCGATTTCGACCGAAACCTGTTGCCCTGGTGCCAGACCAGAGATTTGCGTTTCTTTAAAATTGGCGACCACATAGACATTGGGCAGGGGAACCAGAATGAGCAACTGCTGACCGGGCTGAACAAGCGCGCCAACCTGCACGGAACGGTTACCGATCACCCCGTCAAAGGGGGCGCGCAGAACTGTATCATCCAGCGCCTGCTGCGCCAGATCAACTTCGGCAACTGCTTGAGATACGGCGCTTTGCGCCTCTATCTTCTGAGCCCTGAGGACAGACAAGCGGCCCTTTTCAACGGCCAGCGTTGCTTTTGCAGCGGTTAATTGAGCGCGGGCCTTATCCTGATCGGCCGCCGCATGATCATAACTTTGGCGGCTGGCGGCCCCTTTTTTTACCAGATCTTTATAGCGGGAAAAATCATCATGGGCACGGTTCAGCTCGACCTGCGCCACCCGGATTTGTGCCAAAGACTGATCAATGGCCGCTTGTTGCAGTGCGATTTGCGCGTCCACTGTCAGCACCGCTGAGCGGCTCGCCTCCAGCGCGGCATTTGCCTTATCCAGTTGCGCGGCAAATGTCTCATCACCAATGGTGAGCAACAGGTCGCCTTTTTTAACCGTCTGGTTTTCTGCAACCTGCAAGGTTGAAACATAGCCCGAAACCTTTGGAGAGAGCGCCACCAGATCAGACTCCAGATAGGCGTTATCCGTTGTTTCGTGATAACGCCCGTCGGTTAGCCAGTTATAGACGAAGTAACCCGCTGTCCCAACCACTGCCAATGCAATGACGGGGAAGATAATTTTTTTCATACTCATAAATCTCTACTCACTTTGGTATTGATCAGTACCATTTTGTCGAATATGGTACTGATCAATACCATTCGTCAAGGTGATTATCCCTATGCCTGAAACAAAAGATCTGGATCCCAGAACGGCCAAGCGTAAAGAAGCGCTGATCAGCGCAGCGAGAAAACTGTTTACAGAACATGGACTTGCCGGAACGACGCTGGAAATGATTACGGCTGAAGCCGGTGGATCCCGGCGTACAATCTACGAATTATTTGGCAATAAGGACGGAATATTTGAAGCAGTTGTGCGCGATGGCACAAAGCACGCCACATCGATAATCGGGGAAATTCAGTTTTCAAATCTGGAATTGCGCGAATCCCTCATCGAATTTGGGACAAAACTGATGACGTTCCTGACTGCGGCGGACACCATCAAATATTTTCGCCTTCTGATCAGCGAGATCCCCCGCTTCCCCCATGTGGGAAAAGTGTTTTATGAAACCGGCTCCCTAGAGGGCCGAAGGATCCTTGCTGCGTATTTTACAGCCCAGATAGCAGCGGGCAACTGGCCCAAAAGCGATCCGGAACAGGCGGCTATTTTCCTGCTCAGCCTGATCAAGTCAGATTTGGACATCCGCCAGTTCACTTATAGTGGATGGAAACCCCGCACGCACGACCTGCAACAGCATGTCACCAACGCAGTGGACATGTTCCTGCGCGGCTATGGCGTCGCCAGCGCGAAGCCACTGAATGGTGAGTGAGCCGTCGCGACTTCCAAACTAACTTGGTGACCTATCAAGAACCGCGTCCAAAATCTTTTGTTTCCCTCTTTCCTAAATTATCGCAATATTTAGGTGCTAACAGAAGGGGGCTGGCGGATGAGTAATCGGCCAGAGTAGATATGAGCCGCAAGACAATTATATTGGCAAAAGACGCAGGGCGCAGCTATGACATGGGCGCGCTTACTGCCACGTTTAAAGCCGATGGGGAAGAGACCCAGGGCCAGTACTGTATTTCAGAATGGTGGCTAGAGCCAAATTCCGAAGGGCCCGGCATTCACACACATCCTGAAGACGATATCTTCTATGTTCTGGAAGGGGTCCTGAGTGTTTTTATCGCGGATAAATGGCAATCAGCAAGCAAAGGCAGCTTTATCCTTGTGCCCGGCGGCACCGCCCATGATTTCGAAAATCGAACCGATGAAAAGGTTGGCTTCCTGAATTTCACTGCGCCCGGAAATTTTGAGCCTGCCATGCCGTCAATTGTTGACTGGTTTCGAACGAACAGACCCTGAATATTCCACGCGCCGCAAAGTGCGGGGCATCCCTACGCCGGAAAATGAGGGCGGGTTCGGTTGGCGAAGGCGACGAGGGAGAGCATAACCGGCACCTCGACAAGGACGCCGACAACCGTTGCCAGTGCCGCGCCCGAGTTCAGACCAAACAGACTAATGGCAACGGCGACGGCCAGTTCAAAAAAGTTGGACGTCCCGATCAGGGCAGCGGGGGCAGCGGTGCTGAAGGGCACGCGCCACAGAAATGCCCAGCCATAGGCGATGGCAAAAATACCGTAACTTTGAATGAGCAGCGGAACCGCAATCAAGGCAATGATCAGGGGCTTATCCAGAATTGTCTGCGCCTGAAAGCCAAACAAGAGGACAACGGTTGCCAAAAGCCCGAGGATTGAAAAAGGTTTGATCCTGTCTGTGAAACGGGTGATCGCGGCACTTGAACTGTTTTGCCCGCCGTCCAGCAGTTTACGGGTGAGATATCCGGCCACCAGCGGAATGAGCACATACAGCAGGACGGACAGCAGCAATGTCTCCCACGGGACGATAATATCGGTCACCCCCAGCAGAAGCGCTGTAATGGGCGCGAAGGCCACGATCATGATCAGATCATTCACCGACACCTGCACGAGCGTGTAATTGGCATCGCCGCGCACCAGCTGGCTCCAGACGAAAACCATAGCCGTACAGGGCGCAACCCCCAGCAAGATCATACCCGCGATATATTCCTTGGCGTTTTCAGGATCGACCAGACCGGCGAACAGAAATTCAAAAAAGAAAATACCCAGCGCCGCCATGGTGAAGGGCTTGATCAACCAGTTCACCACCAGCGTGATACAGAGCCCCTTTGGCTTGCGGCCCACATCTTTGAGGGAGGCAAAATCCACATTGACCATCATGGGGTAGATCATGACCCAGATAAAAAGTGCCACCACCAGATTAACATTGGCATATTCAAGGGCGGCGATAGTTTCGAAAACGTGCGGGAAGGAGACACCCAAGCCAACACCGGCGGCAATACAAAGTGCCACCCATACGGAGAGATATCGTTCAAACACCCCCATTGCGGGAGGAGACTTGGTGGCCATGGGAGCGGTCTCTTTAATACGGGTTTCAGAGTAGAAAGCTGATATTGGGAGTATCACCTGCAAACTGCAACTTTAAAATCCGTTACGCCCTCATCTCCTGAACGCCAAAGAACTGCGTGGACTGCTCAGGCGAGAGGAAGGTCAGGGTAATGGTGGTTCCCTCCCCGACCCGGCTTTGAAGGTCCAGAGTTCCGCCGTGTAACTGCATGAAGATCTTGGCGATGGAAAGCCCCAACCCCAGTCCGTCATGGGCGTTCAGGTGACTTTGACGGATCTGCCCAAATTTCTGCAGGGCTATTTCGATATTTTCTGGCGCGATGCCAATGCCGGTATCCTGAATTTTAATCCGAACCGCGTCATTTGGAGCAACGTCCACCTTGACGGAAATTTCACCGCCAATGTCTGTAAATTTAATGGCGTTATCCAGCAAATTCAAAATGATCTGGCGCACCCTGAGCGGATCAACATAGAGCGGCGGAAGGTCATCGGGAATAGTTTGGGTGAATATTAGTTTCCGTGCCTCCAGCTTCTCTGCTTCCATCCGGAAACAATCCTCCAGAAGCTCTGTCAAATCAATCTGTTCAGGTATGACCCGCAGCTTGCCAGATTCAATTCGTGCCACATCCAGCATGTCCGTCACCAGACGCAGAAGATGTTTTCCCGATCGGCTGATATGACCAGCATAATCCTGATATTGCGTGTTAAGAGGCCCCAGCACCCCGTTGACCATCATGTCCGAAAACCCGTTAATCGCATTGAGCGGCGTTCTCAGCTCGTGGCTCATATTGGACAGGAAACTGTTCTTTGCTTCATTGGCAGCGCTCACTTTTTCCAGGGCCGCCTGCAATTCTGCTTCCTTCTCCTTTTGCTGGGTTAGGTTGGTCGCCAGCGTCACCCGCCCCCCATCTGGCGTTTTTGCCTCCCGGTATAGATACCAGCCGCCCAGACGCTCCACCTCAAATGTACTTCCGGGGTTCTGATGGTTCTGCATCCGCTTTTGGATATAATTTTGTTCCTGTCCAAGAGCGCCGGGCAACTCCCCTGAATAGGCATCGGCCTGAACCAGTTCGAGAAAGGGCCTTCCCGGTTTTAAAAGTTTCCGGGCAGGTTCTGTCAATTGCTGCCAATAGGCGTCATTCCAGACAACAATCTGATCCCAACGATCATAAATAGCCACGCCATCAGTGAGGGAGCGGATCGCCTCGGCCATCTGTTCGTTGCGCGTGATGCTATCGTTCACGCGAAGCGCCAGAATTGCAGCATAGAAAAACAGCAGGATCAGAATGCCATAAGGCCCCAGATAAACTGTTCTAATAAAACCGTTTGCATGCAAGATATCATGCACCCCAAACACAACAAGAGTTGCCACGCCGAAAACAATCAGCAGGGCCCCGGTAACTTTTTTGACCAGAATGTAGTGGACTTCAACCGCACATGAAATCGAAACAACACCCAAATGCAGGGTAAACAGATACAGAGTTTCACTGGGAAGCCCACCCGGCCACAAAATAACGAACAGGGAAATCAGCGCGGCCTGATAAAGGATTATATGCGAGAGGATCAGACTGGTTCTTCGCGGGCAGACCTGATAAATAAATTCATAGGTCAGCGCGATGAGAAAAGCCGCCGCCACATAAGACAGTCGTTCGTTTAAAACCCATGGGACTGCGGGGAACAATTCCACAAGTGTCGAGGTGACTGTGGCCATATAGACCGCAGACCAGAAGGACATCACATAGAGGACAAAATAGGTTTTCTCTCTGAAGCGGCCCAGATGAAGGATTAAGAGAAAGCCACCCAGACACAACAGCGCCCCACTTAAAAACACATCCCGGGACAGTTCGAACAGATGGTGCTGATGTTGATGCTGCTCTGTGCCCAAGGTGACTGAATTAAAGAAGCCCCCGCCCGCATAGCCGACATGGTTGGAGACATGAGCAACAAGATCCAGGGTTCCCGACGCCCCCTTAAACCGACCAAGTTCGCGTACGACAATTGGTTTTTCAGCCTCCGCCGTCTTCCCCGGTGTTCCGGAATGCATCCACAGCTGACCGTTCACATAGACACGGTAGGCCGACTGAACCCGTTTGAGATGAAGCGCCAGATCTATTGGATTTTCCGGGAGCAGAATTTTCAGCCGATAAGTCGCATAGCCATATTTACCAAGCGGCTTTCCATCGATAATATGCCCCAACCAAACTCCCGGCACCCTGATGTAGTCTGGCGTTACTGTCGATTGTTCAATTGTCGTCGGATCGAGAAAGGTCTGCCAATAGAATTCCCATTGCCCGGCCAGTTCCAGCGGCTCGTGCGCGTCAAAATCCCAGTCACGCAAGTCCAGCACGCCATTTTCAGCCGTTGGAAGCTGTGACGATGCATTTGCAAAATGACACAATTGGAGGCTAATAAATAGAACTAATAACGCCCTGATTATTGCGCTTTCGCGCCAAAATAAACACATGGAATCCCGTTGGAATATATACTCAGACACAGCCCTAATAATTACTAATAAAGAACATAATAATTCGTTAAATTCCTAATATATAATATATTAGAAAAATACTAATGTTAATTGCCCAGCCAAGGAAAGCCGTTCCGTTAGGAAGCCACTCTTTTAAGCGTTGCAGATTTTTCAACTCTATTTGAACCAAATATGCGTTGTGGACACATACGGGAATAGGCGCCAAAAAGATCACTCTAATTTATGAGAAAAAAATGAATATTCCTGTTGGCTTTGGAATCGTATTTACCTTACTGACCGTATTATTTTGTTATTTATATTATGGGAATAGTACCCATGCCAGTAATCTGGATAAAAGAGGCGTTATCACAGAGGCTAAAATCATTCGAAAATTTGAAGACGCTTCAACGGGCTCGTCTGCAACGGCCAGTTCAAAGGCCCCGGGGAATAGGGAAAGTGGCCCAACTTCATATTATGTGGAATACGAATATCGCACCCTAGATGGCCAGATCATTCTTGAAACTGAAAATGTCGGGAAAGAATATCAGGCTTATTTGAAAGTTGGGGATTTCTATGAGGTAAAATACGATCCAGAAGAGCCAACAATTTCAACAATTTCTTATATCAATGGATATCACCGCGGCGTAAAAAGGCTAACCCTCCTCATTGCAATATTTTCGATCCTCAGTGTCAGCAGCTGGGCGTTTTACTTTAAAAACCGGTAGTTTTCTGGCGACCACAAACGGGCTATTGGCGCTGGCCAGAAGCGCAATCGCACCGCACGCTATCGACATCAAGTCCCTAAAATTGCCTAAACTGGCGCAGGAGCTTGAAGCAAAAAAGAACCATCTTTATATTCATTATATATTAAATTAATATCCCTATACATACAATTTAATGTACATTTCATTTCTATGGTACTAAGTAACGGGATAATAGAATGAGAAAACTTAAGTATTTGCCCCACCTTTCTCTTTTTCTGCTTCTTTTCTGTCTATGGGATATGAGAATAGCCCAAAGTGCTGATGACACCCTGAAAATTGGCGGTACGGGGAGCGCATTGGGTGGAATGCACTTACTGGCCGATGCGTTTAAAACGCTGAACCCCAATGTAAATATCATTGTTTTACCCAGCCTTGGAACCGGCGGTGGTATTAAAGCCCTCAAAGGAGGAGCAATAGATATCGCACTTTCAGCCAGACCTTTAAAAGAGAAAGAAAAAGGGTCTGGGATCAACGCTATTCCCTATGCTTCAACAGCGATTGTTTTTGCGGGAACGCTGGAGGCGAAAACACAAAATCTTACGACACAACAAGTAATTGATATTTATAATACGGGCAATACCACCCCTGCGTTTGCCCAACGGGTTCGGCTTGTTCTGCGACCCAAAAAAGAAACAGACAACGCACTGTTGCTGCAGTATATCCCCGATATGGAGCCGGCGTTGCTTAAAGCCCGATCTGTTCCAGGTATCCCAATAGCCATAACCGATCAGGATACAGCCAATGAACTTGAAAGATTGAAGAATTCACTGGGCACTATTGCCCTCAGCCTTGTTCGATCAGAGAAACGGTCCCTGACGGTTTTTTCGCTCAATGGTGTTTTGCCAGACTCTGAATCCGTCCGCTCCGGCGCGTATCCCATGACAAAAACATATTACCTTGTGACAAATTCTGACAGTTCACCAATTGCAAAGCGCTTTATTGCCTTTGTAAATTCAGAAGAAGGCGAGCGTATTCTGAGCGAAAATGGTCATGTGCCGCATTTTGGTGAGACGCTTCGCTAAATGATCGACAATTCAACGGCCAATTTACAACAGAACCTGCGCTATCTAGCCTTAATGGTCGCGGCCGCGATTATGTTTACCCTTTTCACCACCTATCTTCTAACTTCCTATCGCTATGAAACACGCAACCTGAAAGTCTCGACAGAAAATCTATCTCTTAAAGTCTCGCGGTTAGTATATGGATCTCCGGAAATCTGGCAGTTCCAGACGGTGCGACTTGAAGAGCTGATTGAAACAAATCTTGTCGATCCATCAGGCGAATATATGGTGCAAATTACAGACCCGCGTAAAAACTTAATTGTCCAGACTGGAAACGTCATGACGTTTCCCCACATCACGCTAACGCATGATATTCGCGATGGACTTGACGTTGTCGCAACCCTGCGCATCTCCAAAGATGTCACGTATATCTGGGTCGAGGCTGCTATTTCAGGCCTTCTTGGCCTGACCCTTGGCATTGTGACCTACCTTCTGATCCAAATCTTGCCAATCCGTGCCCTTATCCGCCGAGACAGCCTGCTTCGTGAGAATGAAGCACAGTTGAGGCAGGCTCAAAAACTGGAAGCGGTCGGTCAGTTGACCAGCGGCGTTGCCCATGAATTTAACAATATTCTCGCCGTTGTTATGGGAAATCTGGAGCTTCATGAGGAAACACTTGCAAGCGACCCTAAAACACGCCAACCCGTGACCAATGCCGTTGCGGCAGCTCGCCGTGGCGCCAAAATGACGCAGCAGCTTCTGTCATTTTCGAACAGACAAACCCTACAGCCCACCATCGCCTGCTTGAACGATCCCATAACCCGAACAGTGGATTTTCTTCGTGGTGTTGTCGACGCATCGCTTTCCTTTGAGGTTAAGCTCAACGATCAATTGTGGGACACCAACGTAGACATCGCACAGTTTAAGGCGGCTTTGTTCAACCTTGTCCGCAATTCCCGTCAAGCGATGCAGGACAAGGGGAAATTGATAATCGAAACAGACAACGTTTTGGTTGATAAAGAATTTGCACTCAAACACAGAGACTTCAAACCAGGACCATATGTGAAAGTCGCACTTACAGACACCGGGCCGGGGATGCCTAAAGACGTTATCGAAAGAGCGAGCGATCCATTTTTCACCACAAAACCCGTGGGAGAAGGCACCGGGCTGGGTTTGAGTATGGTTCACGGTTTTGCAACGCAATCGGGCGGCCTGCTGATCATCGAGAGTAGCGTTGGGACAGGCACAACTGTCACCTTTTATTTTCCCACTGTGACAGAGCAGTAGGTTATTTATAAATTTAACTAGGCTCAGAGCGAAAATCGCCTTCAAAGAGCGCCCTGATTTTCTCGATCTCGCGTTGCATGTGCTGGCGAAAGAGCAGCACGCGTTTGGTGCTGCGTAAATCACGATGATACAGAAGCCACAATCCCAGTTCGTGCTGTTTTTCTGGTTCGCGATATCGAACCAGTGACGGTTCGCTATCGCCCATAAAACAGGGAAGATACGCCACCCCCAGCCCTTCTTTCAACGCGGCGAGTGTGAGGGAGGTATCATCAACACAGAAGGATGGGGTGAGCTGCGGCTGCGCCTGCCTCGTCCATGTTCGATGGTATTCGCAGCAATCGACCCCCAGCCATTTCTCAGAGGTTTGGCCGGCTGCGAGCGCCGCGCAATAATCGGTTGACCCATAAACAGCGGAAGCCACCGTCGTCAGACGCGTACCGATCAGTGTCTCACCCGGGCAATTGGTTTGCCGAAGCGCAATATCCGCTTCGCGCTCCGACAACCGAACAGAGTCGTTCGTCACCTCAACACGTAGATCAATGTTGGGATATTCGGCGCTGAACTGAGCGAATAGAGGCATCAGCACCGTCGATGCCATATTGGCGATCGCGGCGATCCTCAGCTCCCCTGATGGATCGTCAATCCGGCCCGCGCTTATCGCCTCGAACGATAGTATTTCCCGCTCTATTCGAGTTGCCGACGTCCTTAGATCTTCGCCCGCTTCGGTCAGAACATAACCAGATGCTCTGCGCTCCACGAGTGGGGTCGCCAAGTCTTTCTCAAGCATGTGAATTCGCCGCGAAACCGTCGAGTGCTGCACGCCCAAACGCTTGGCCGCGGCGGTGAACGATCCTTCGCGGGCGAAAGCCAGAAACATTCGAGCGTCATCCCATTGCATCCTCTGCTCCCCCATCGTGCATTTTTGCAAAAGCGCTGTCGATTTTTCTCCAGTTCCCACAATCATGGTTAAGTGCGACCTTATTGGCAATCGAAATCAAAGCTCAACCCTGCACCGCAGGGCGATGGAAAGGCAAATTATGGCCGAAGATTACAACACCTGCGATGGGGGCTGCACATGCGGTCATGTTCGGTACACCGTAAAGTCAAAACCCATGATCGTGCATTGTTGCCATTGCCGCTGGTGCCAACGGCAAACCGGAACCGCCTTTGCGCTGAACGCCTTGATCGAGGCCGATCAAGTGCAAGTGACAAAAGGGGAAGTTGACGAGCTCACCGTTGACTCGCCGAGCGGCAAGGGCCAAATCATTGCGCGGTGCCCAAAATGCCATGTGGCCGTCTGGAGCAATTATCATATGGCCGGATTGAGAGAGCGCATTCGTTTTATCCGCGTTGGAACACTCGACAACCCCGACCTGATGCCGCCTGACGTTCACATTTACACCTGCTCCAAACAGCCATGGGTCGTGCTGCCCGACGCGGCAAAGGCAGTCGAATTATTTTATAAATTTGACGAGACCTGGTCAGCCGATAGCCTAAAGCGCAGGGCCGTTCTAATAGAAAAAGCCGGTCTTTAAATGTAGATACGCTCTTCGATGGGGGTTGCATCGATGAGACCATACAGAATATCGCGAAACGCAGTTTCGGTCCGATTGAGCTGGGCTTTTGGATTTTCTACCACATAAACATCGATGGCAGGCGTGATACAGGCGCTACCGCCCGATCGGTTTTTATAGAATTAAGTGAATACTTTTTCCCCAGTTAGTCAACAAACAGGGTCCCTATTGGGACCCTGTTTATCTGGTTACTGAGGTGCTCGATCATCTACATTTACGATTTCGTTCAAAAGCATGAGATTGCTTCAATACACACCAATTTTAATTTAGAGCATCATCTTGCTGCTCAGTAGATCCTAGCCGTTTGCGAAGACTTCGCTGACCGCTTCGCTCATCGCACCGACGACGGTGTCAGCTTCGGCTTTGGTCAGGCAGAGCGGCGGCGCAAAGCCGAGGATATCGCCTTGCGGCATAGCGCGGGCAATCACGCCGCGTTTTAACAAGGCCGCTGCGATTTTAGGTCCCGTTCCCAGAGAAGGATCAAGGAATTCGCGTTTTTCTTTATCCGCAACCAGTTCAACTGCCATCATCAAGCCTTCGCCGCGAACGTCGCCAACATTGGCATGATCGCCGATGGCTTTTGTCATTTGCTGTTTGAAGTAAGGACCAACTTCGCCCGCATTTGCAACCAGAGCCATTTCATCAATCAGCTTCAAGTTAGCCACACCCGCAGCCGCGCAAATTGGATGGGCTGAATATGTCCAGCCATGCCCGATTGCGCCAAATTCATCCGTTCCCTGCTCCAGAACTTTCCAGACTTTATCCGAAATGATAGATGCGGAGAGCGGCGCGTATGCTGATGTCAGCCCTTTGGCAGACGTGATGATATCTGCTTCGATGCCATAATGATCGGAGCCAAACATAGAGCCCAACCGGCCAAAGCCCGTTACCACTTCATCCGCAATCAACAGAATATCGTATTTTTTCAAGATCGGCTGGATCGCATCCCAATATCCGGCAGGCGGCGGCACAAGCCCACCCGTGCCCAGCACTGGCTCCCCAATGAAAGCGGCAACCGTATCCGGTCCCTCCTCAAGGATCAGGGCTTCCAATCGGTCCGCACATTGTTTTGAGAACTCTTCTTCGCTGAGGCTCAAATCATCGCGGCGATAGTAATAAGGCGCGTCGGTATGAACAACCTGCGTCAGCGGCAGATCAAATTTCTTGTGGAAAAGTTCAAGTCCGGTCAAAGAGCCCGTCATCAGGCCGGAACCGTGATAGCCCCGCCAGCGCGAAATGATTTTTTTCTTCTCAGGGCGGCCCAGAACATTGTTGTAGTACCAAACCAGCTTGATGTTGGTTTCATTGGCGTCTGATCCGGACAGACCGTAATAGACCTTGCTCATATTAGACGGCGCGCGGTCGATGATCATTTTAGACAGGGTGATCGAGGCTTCGGTGCCATGACCCACATAGGAGTGATAATACGCCAGTTCTTTTGCCTGCGCCGCAATCGCTTCGGCGATTTCCGGACGGCCATAGCCCACGTTCACACAATACAGACCGGCAAAGGCGTCCAGCAACTTATTGCCATCGCGATCTTCGATAAAAACGCCAGAACCACCCGTCACAATCCGGTTGGCCAGATCCCCGCGTGCAAATTGGGCAAGATGGGTTGAGGGGTGGAAAAAGTTTTCCCGGTCCCATTGGCTAAGTTGATCATTTGTCAGCATTATACTCTCCTGATTTTAAGGCGGTGGGCTTATGCCCAGTCGCGGCAAACATATTTGATATTAGAAAAGGCTTCGATCCCGTGGCGCGATCCCTCGCGGCCGAGGCCAGATTGTTTCATTCCGCCAAAGGGAATGGGAGCGCCGGTAACCTTGGTGCGGTTGACCCCCACCATGCCAAATTCCAGCGCCCGGCTCATCCGGTAGATGCGCGAAGGGTCCTTGGTATGCAGATAGGCCATCAAGCCATATTCCGTATCATTCGCCCGTTTGATCACTTCATCTTCGTTTTGGAATGAAGTGATGGCGGCAACTGGCCCGAATGTTTCTTCGGACATGATTTTCGCATTCGCGGGCACGTCCATCAGGACCGTTGGTTCAAAAAAGAGTGGCCCTTGCGCAGAGACATGACCCCCGCACAGCAATTTTGCGCCTTTTTCAAGGGCATCCTGCACATGTTCAATCTGTTTTTCAACAGCCCGGATATTCATCAGCGGACCAATGTCGGGATCGGTAATCCCCGCGCCCATGGACAAAGCCGCGGCCTGCTCTGCAAATTTCTTGCAAAAGTCAGCATAGGCGGTTTTTTCAACAAAGAACCGGTTCGCCCCCAGACAATCCTGTCCTGAAGTTGCGAACTTGGCTTTGATCCCTTCCGTAACGGCGCGATCAAGATCGGCATCTTCAAAGGCGATGAAGGGAGCGTGTCCGCCCAGCTCCAGGCTCAGCCGTTTAATGGTTGGCGCACATTGCGCATAGAGCAGACGGCCAATTTCCGTAGAGCCGGTAAATGATAAAGCGCGAACCCGTGTATCTGCCGTCCATTCACCAACAATTTCCGCTGGCTCGCCGGTGATCACATTGAAAACACCCTCTGGAAAGCCCGCCCGTTCGGCCAATTCGGCAAGGGCCAGCGCCGAGAAAGGGGTTTCCTTTGATGGATGCACCAGAACCGGACAGCCCACGGCCAGCGCCGCAGCCGCTTTTCGGGTAATCATCGCATTGGGAAAATTCCACGGGGTAACAAGGGCCGCAACGCCAATAGGTTCAAGCCACAGCTCGACCTCTGCGTTATGCAAATGAGAGGTAATGCCCAGAATATCGGTTCGTTTCGCTTCTTCGGCAAAAAATTCGATAAAGGAAACCCCATAGTCGATTTCACCGCGCGATTCCGAGATTGGTTTTCCCTGCTCCAGCGTCATGATCAGGGACAGGTCTTCCTTATGCTCGTTGATCAGGCGGAACCAGTTGCGCAAAATCTCTGCCCGCTCCTGCGGAAGTTTGGCGGCCCAGGCTGGAAAAGCCGCATGCGCGACCTCAATTGCCTTGACGCTTTCGCTTTTGCTCAGCGCCGGAACGCTGCCAATCCAGCTATCATCCGCCGGGTTTGTCACGTCAATAACCTTGCCCGAGATAGCCGATTGCCATTTTCCCGCGCAGTAGGCGAATTCTTTCAACAGACGCGGATCGGTTAATTGATCCAGTTCCGATGATCGAGATAAATTTTGTGTGCGTACGCTCATCATTCACTCCGCCGTTCATTTGAAGAGAGGATGGTAGAGAAATTTCTCTAGTGAGTGCGTTTATAGTCACGGCCGATTTCAGTTAAGAATCCGCTTTAGCCCCCTGAAAACAGATGAACCATCGGCCAGACAGCCTGCGTCGCTACAAATTCCGATTTTTTAATCGTTCAGCAGGGGCAGTGGCACCACTGACACATTCTTCACAGGCTTGGTTACCACGTAGGTATAATAACGCCGAAGTCCAATATCAGCGGCCAGCATTTCATCCACTTTGCGCTGATAGGCATCCACACCAGAGCAGACGAGTTTGAGGAAATAATCTACGCCGCCGCCCACGGCCCAGCATTCAAACACTTCGTCCATTTCCATGACAGCTTTTTCAAACCGGTCAAAATCTTCGGCCCGGTGGCTGGCCAGTTCAACCTGCATGAATATAGTCGCGGTCGGCCCCAGTTTGACCAAGGATAACCGGGCGCCGTAACCTTCGATAACGCCCAGTTTTTCAAGTCGTTTCAGGCGTTCCCAGCAAGCGGTTGGAGACAGATTAACCTGCGCCGCCAGTTGATTTTTGGGGATCCGGCCATCCTGTTGCAGAACAGCCAAAATCTTCAAATCCCGATCATCAAGTTTGATCATATCATCCCAACATCTTTTGCTACACTTTCAGTGCAACAACGCCCACAATATCGCCCATACCGATCAGCCCCGGATAATGGCGCGCCGTAAAAATACCATCCAGCGGGCTATAATATTCGGTCGGAATACCATTTGTCCGGTCAATGTCATGAACCCGCGCGATCAGCTGACCTGCTTTTACGGTCTCTCCCAATTGAACGCAATGCTCCATTAGGCCCGAACTTTCGCTGGAAATGAAACACCGGTGATCGGGCATGTCCAACTCGATCGTATCGCCCACCTCAGGGCTTCCCTGCATGACTTCGGCGTGGCGCAGCAGATTGGTAATCCCGCGTTTTGCAATTTCAATCGTCTCGGGCGTTGCCGATCCACCGCCGCCCAGTTCAGTTGAAATAAAGATTTTCCCCATTTCCTCGGCGGCCGTGTCATACATGCCCACCGCATCCACTTCCAACAGCATGATGGAGTATGGCGCATTAAAAGCCTCCATCGCTGCGACGCATTGTTCCTGCAGCATTTTATTATCCAGCACATGCGCCGCGCAAAAGGGCACAAAATCAAGCGTTTTACCGCCCGAATGGATATCCAGAACATAGTCGGCCATCGGCAGTAAGGTTCGCTGGAAATAGTCCGCGATTTTCTCGGTTACGGTGCCTTCGGGGTTACCCGGGAAAATCCGGTTCATGTTGCGCGTATCAATGGGCGAGGTTCGTGTGGCGCTTCGAAACGCCGGATAATTCATTGCCGGAACAATAATGACCCGACCTGAAATATCCTCCTGCTGGATTGTTCTTGCCAGATCAAAGAGGGCGATCGGCCCTTCATATTCATCCCCATGATTGCCCCCCGTCAATAAAACGGTTGGCCCTTCGCCATTTTTGGCAACGGTGATCGGGATCATGATGGATCCCCAAGCCGACGTGTCATGGGAATGCGGCAGCTTTAGGAAACCATGCTGGATCCCGTCTTCTTCAAAATCTACAGTTGGTTTTATTGGATTTTCATACATGTTTTACGCCTTTACCATGAGTTGGCGAGGAACAGACGCAAGAAGTTCCGCCGCCCCATCCGTGATAACAAGGCTTTCAGTGGTCTCCAGACCCCAATCGTCCATCCAGAGGCCGCTCATGAAATGGAATGTCATGCCCGGCTCGAGCAGGGTTTTATCGCCTGAGCGCAAACTCATCGTGCGCTCACCCCAATCGGGGGGATAGCTCAACCCGATTGGATAACCCGTCCGGCTATCCTTGTGGATGCCGTGCTTTTTCAAAACCGCAAAGAAAGCGTGGGCGATATCTTCGCACAGATTACCCGCAACCGCTTTTTCAAGGCCTGCCTCCATGCCTTCCTGAATGGCTTTATCCGCATCGATAAAGGTTTGCGACGGTTTGCCAAGGAATATGGTGCGCGAGAGCGGCGCATGATACCGGCGGTAGCAACCGGCTATTTCAAAGAAGGTCGCTTCGCCCTTTTTAAGCGGCATATCATCCCATGTCAGATGCGGCGCCGCAGCATCAGCGCCTGAGGGTAAAAGCGGCACAATAGCGGGATAATCACCGCCAAATCCATCGGCCCCTTTAATCCCTGCGTCGTAGATTTCCGCGACCAGATCATTTTTCCGCATGCCCGGTTCAATCACATCGTAAATCCGCTTATGCATTTCTTCGACAATGCGTCCAGCGCGGCGCATATAGACAAGTTCCTGCTCGGATTTAACGGCGCGGCACCAGTTCACCAAAGAATTTGCATCCTTCAAGGTCGCGTTTGGCAAATGTTTTACCAGCGACATATAGGCCGCGGCAGAGAAATAATAATTGTCCATTTCAACGCCGATATTCAAAGACCCCCAACCCCGCGCTTCCAGCAGGCCCGACAGATAATCCATCGGATGGCAGTCCTGGGCCTGAATATATTCTTCAGGATAGAACAGGACGCTTTCATCTTGCATAAAGACGGTTCGGCGCGCGCCATTAGCATCCTGCTTGCGGCCAAACCACATTGGATCACCTTCCAGCGGCAACACAACACATTGATGGACATAAAAAGACCAGCCATCATAGCCAGTCAGCCAGGCCATGTTCGACGGATCAGTGACAATCATCAGATCAATCCCTTTGGCGCTCATCGCCGTTCGCGCTTTCGTCAGACGGGATTGATATTCTGCAACGGAAAAAGGTAGATTAATGCCAGCCATGACATTCTCCATATTTAATTAGCTTGTAAAAATAGAGCCTACACCCGCACTTTCGGCGCGGTTTCGAGCAAAGGTTCCGATAGCCGTATCTTGCACACCCGTCCCGGTGAGATCGCAGATCGTGATATCCTTATCTGTTTCCCGTCCGCTTTTCTTTCCGGCAATAATATCGCCCAATTCTGGAAAAATAGCGTCAACGGAAACAGTTCCTGCGGTGACGGCAGGACGTAATTCACCTTGTTTCAGACATTGAGCCTGACTGTCACATACATATAAATTTGCCGCCGGGATCACATCGGGGGCAAGCTCGGTTTTATAATCCGCATCCGTTCCCATTGCCGTAATATGCTGGCCGGGTCGGAGTTGATGTTTATGAATAAGCGCTTCACGCGAGGGCGTTGTGGTCACCACGATATCGCTTTGCGCCATTAGCGCGTCAATCGTATCAATGGGCTGTACATCAATGCCCAGTTCAGCCGCGCAGTCTTGGGCGCAAGCTGCAGCTTTATCCTCACTGCGGCCCCAGATAACCGCCTTTTTAATATGGCGAACCAATGTCAGGGCCTTCAGTTGCAAGCGCGCCTGCACACCCGTTCCGACAATACCGGCAACAGATGCCTCTTTTCGTGATAGCCATTTGGCCGCCACTGCGCCCGCCGCAGCGGTGCGTACATCGGTCAGATATCCATTATCCAAAAGCACCGCTTCGACAATGCCGGTTTTGGCCGAGAACAAAATGATCAATCCATTTAGGCTGGGAAGTCCCAGTTTGGGATTGTCAAAAAAGCCCGGGCTCATCTTAATGGCAAACGCATCGATCCCCGGTACATAGGCCGTTTTCACATCCACTTCGCCGTTGAAGTCTGGAATATGAAGGTTCAGGATCGGCGGCATGACAACCTTTTCGGTGGCCAGCAACCGGAACGCATTTTCAATACAATCGACAGCGGATATATCCAGCCCGACAGCCTGCCGCAGCGCTGTTTCATTTAAGATATTGATGTCAGGCATCGACTAGCCCTCCCTGCTCCGCCGCGACATCGACATTCTCGCCGTCAATGATCCGTTTGTGCAGTTTCATATCGATATTCCAGCCACTGATCAGGCACACGCAGCGACCCGCGTTCTTCACCTTTCCAGCGAGCAGCGCGGCAATGCCAACACTACCCGATCCTTCGATCACCAATTTCTCTTCCCAGTAGGCATGGCGAATGGCGTTTGCAATTTCCACCTCGGTCACAAGGATCAGGTCATCCACCAGCGCCTTGACCATTTCAAAGGTATATTGATTGGACAGGCCAATACCGCCGCCCAGCGAGTCCGCGAGTGTAGGGACTTCAGGGACGGCAACGGGTTTGCCCGCCTTTTGGCTTTCAATCATGGCCGCCCCCTGATCCATGGAGATGCCAATAATCCGAATGTTTGGATTAACCGCTTTCAGCGCCAGCGCCGCCCCGGAAATAAGCCCCCCGCCCGAAAGGGGGATCAGAACCGTATCAATTGCGTCCAGCTGATCGGTGATTTCAAGGCCCAATGTTCCCTGACCCGCGATAATATCGGCATGATCAAAAGGCGGCAGCATGGTCATTTTTTCGTCAGCAACCAGACGGTCAACCGCGATTTGCGCATCGTCTTGTGAGCGGCCAATGATACGCACTTCGGCCCCTTGCGCCTCAATACCCTCGACTTTATTTTGCGGCACCAGTTCGGACATGCAGATGATGCATTTAACGCCTGCATTGCGCGCGGCATAGGCCAGACCACGTCCATGATTTCCCGTTGAAACCCCAACCACACCCGCAGCCTGTTGCGCCGGTGACAGCGACAGGATCGCATTGGTCGCCCCGCGCAATTTAAAGCTGCCGGTAATTTGCAGTTGTTCAAGTTTCAAATAGACATCTGAGCCAGACAGGTCTGACAGAAATTGAGACGGCACGATTGGCGTCTTGCGAATGGAAGACGCAATTTTTAGCCGTGCTTTTTCAACATCCTCAATAGATACGAAACCCATTGCGGCACCCTCCGTTCAGAAAATTAAAGTTCAAAAAGCTGGCCGCAGCCAGAAATCTTTCGGTCAATACCAGCCAGTCGCAGGCTTCGCCATATGATCGCCTGATTAGACGTGATCACAGGCTTTCCAATAATCTTTTCAATTTCACCGGCGCATTCCGCAGCCCGGACAGCCGTACAGGAAATAAACAGCGCATCCGCTTTTTCATCAAATGCCTGAACACCCGCGTCAATGATACTTTTGTGTGAGATCCGCGCCATTTTCCGGTCATCATCAAGCCCAAGACATGCGGCATTTTCAACCCCCAGCCCGTTTTGGGTGAAATAGCCCAGCAGATCCTGCGTCACATCAGGGGTGTAGGGCGTAAGAACGCTGACCCGCTGAATGTTCAATGCGTTAAAGGCGGCAAAAGCCGCCGATGTTGGCGTGACGCATTTGCTTTCAGGTTTGGCGGCATGGATGTAATCGGCAACCGCCTCTTCCCCCAGTTCAACCGTGGCTGACGTGCAGCCAAAGGCCACAACATCCAGCGGTTCATCAGGCAGGATAAGCGCCGCACCGGCTGTAATTCTAGGGCCGGTTTTACGCAGGCTTTCAGCCGTGGTCGGATTATCATAAGCAATTCGGGCAACGTAAACCCCAACTTCTGCCGGATCACAAAGTCTGGAGAAATCCAGCTCGGAGGTGTGATCGGTCGCAAGTGCAATCAGCCCGATCCGTTTGGGAACGGGCAAGTCATCAAGTTCAGCAGATAGCAGAGACGGAGTTATGGCTGCAGTTGTCATTCATGGTAATCCTAAACATTCGGTTGCGTTCTTTATGAGATTCCGGAAAAGGGCCGGAGACCAGAGGGACTAGACCACCAGCACAGGGCAGGTAGCCAGTCCGGTCACCTTATGGGAGACACTTCCCAAAAGGAAGTCTTCCAGATCGCCCTGCCCCCGGCTTCCCAAAACAATCAAGTCCGCTTCTTTGCTTTTAGCGAATTTGACAATGGTGCGCGCTGGCGGCCCGTTTTTCACGAAAGCCCTGACATTTGTACTGCCAAATTCTTTGGCCGATGTCTTGCAGCTTTCCGCAACACTGGACGCATGCTCGCGCATAATATTATCCATGACTTCGGGGTTTGAATCCCCGCGAACCATGGACATAGACGCTTCTAAAAGGCTGTGATGACGATATACAGTCAGGATCAGAAGTTCACTATTGTGTATATTTTGCAAGTCCACAGCGAGCTTTAAGGCTTCAATTGACTTATCAGAGCCATCCACGGGTACGAGAATTTTTTTAAACACGGCTGCCTCCTATCAATCAATGGAATGCGAGATCGCGCGCAAAGAGCGCAATTTGCGGGAAGAAAATAAGTGCGACGGATACGACCAGCAAGATCAAGGTGAACGGGAAAATACCCCGGATCACATCAATATAGGGTCGCTTAAATACCGCAATGGCCGTGAAAATATCGCAGCCAAAGGGCGGTGTTGCCGACCCAATTGCCACCTGCAAGGTAATGATTGTACCTACCAGAACCGGATCCAGCCCAACGGCGTTTACAACAGGGGCAAAAATCGGCACCAGAACCAGGATCACAACGATGGGATCGACAAACATACATCCCACAAAAAATGCGACCGAGATAACACCCAGAACCGATTTCGGGCCCATATCCATAATGCCAATGGAGCCGAGGATTTCCTGTGGAATTTGCGCAAAGGAAATGACCCATGAGAAAGACGCTCCAGCGCCCACAAGGATAAAGACAACCGCCGTGATCAAGCCCGTTGATTTCGCAATCTTGAAAATATCATTCATTTTCAAAGATTTAAAAACGATCATTTCCAGAATGAGGGCATAGCAAACACAGGCCGCTGCGGCTTCTGTCGGGCTGAAAATACCGCCGTAAATACCGCCGACGATGATAACCGGGAAGCCCAAAGGCCAAAGCGCTCTGCGCCCCGCGTCCAGTCGCTCGGACCAGCTGGCTTTTGGCTCTGTCGGGACTTTGTTAATGATTGCGTAAACCATGCTGTAGGCCGAAAACAATACCATCAGCAGAAGGCCCGGACCAACGCCCGCAATAAACAGTTCGGAAATCGAGGTGCTTGAAATCACACCGTAAATGATCATCCCAATGCTGGGCGGGATCAAAAAGGCGATGTCACTGGCGTTAATGATCAGGGCCAGAACAAAGGAGTCCTTATAGCCTGCTTTTAACATCCGTGGGCGCAGCGGTGAGCCAACAGCCACAACGGTTGCCTGCGTTGATCCGGAAACCGCACCAAACAAAGTACAAGCGGCAGCCGCACTAATTGCCAGTCCGCCTTTTACGTGACCGATGAATTTCATCACCATGTCAATCAGTCGGTTTGCAGATTGGCCGCGTGTCATAATTTCAGCGGCGAGAATAAACATCGGAACCGCGATCAAAGATGCAGGGCGAATACCCGCAAGGATCTGCTGCACCATAAAATCCATTTTCGAGATGCCGCCAAACAACTCGTAAAATCCATAAAAGGCTCCCAGCAAAAGCGGAACCATCATCGGTAATCCAGCCAATAGGAGGATCACCATAATTGCTGTAATTTTAGTAGCCATCAGGTCCCCCTATATCTCGATCTCGTCGTCATCATACCCTTCCAGCAGCTGCGTGGAGAGGTAGACGTCTTTTTCGATAATGTTTTTCACTGTTGTCAAAGCATATTGAATACCTGTCACAGCGAACCCAACCGGAACCCAAAGGAATATCCAGTAAACCGGAATTTGCAGGGCGGGTAAAACGCGACCGGAATTGGCAACTTTCGCAATGTAACCGATGGAAAAATAGCAAAGTGCAAACATCGTGAGGGCCGTAATGATCGTAATCAGGATCATCATAATTTTACGGTTCCGGTTTGACAGTGCGTCGTAAATCGCCGACATCCGAATGTGCCTGCCATGGCGCGCAGCATATCCGATACCCGCAAAAGTGATCAAAATGATGAGGATACTGTTCACTTCTTCAGTGAAGAAAAAACTATATTGAAAAATGAAACGGCTAATCACGTTTCCAACTGTATTAAGCGCCATCAACAACACGCCCGCGGCCAGTATCACAGCCTCTGCGTCCCCTATGAAGTCGTCAATGCGCCCCAGTACGCCCGGTAGTAACGATTTGAATTTTGTCTCTGTCACAGAAATCACCCGCCTGAATTGTTGTGAAACAGAAAAATAGCTCCGGATGATATTGAACGATCATCCGGAAGCTACTTTGGTTACGTCGAACGCTTATTTAGCTGTCGCAGCCAGATCCGCTTTGAATTTCTCCAAAATCGCTTTTCCGCTGTCGCCAGTCATTTCGATAAACTTCGCTTCCACCTCACTGGCAGCATCCTTAAAGCAAGAGCGTTGCTCTTCAGTCAGGACTGTTACAGTCATGCTTGGTTTAGCTTTCTTGATCTTGGCCAATTCTTCCTGAGCCAGACCTTCCTGATAGACAACGATATGTTCAAACGCTGCTTTTGCAGCATCTTCAACAATCTTTTTGTCCGCATCAGGCAAACCATCAAAGAACTCTTTGTTGGCCATAACCGCAGTCGTGAAGTTGCTGTGACCGGTATAGGTAATATGCTCTGTTACCTCATAAAGTTTTGTTGAGTAGAGGTAGAACGTTGGATTTTCCTGACCCTGAATGATGTTGGTCTGCAAGCTGCCATAAACTTCGCCCCAAGGAAGCGGCGTTGGCGTTGCACCAAATGCTTTATAGGCTTCAACAAGCAGTGGGTTGGTCATAACCCGGAATTTCACTTCATCAAGATCCGAACATGTTTTAACCGGCTCTTTCGTTGTCATTGCAACTTCCCCTTCAGGGAACATTTGCAATAGCGACAAACCTTTTTCCGCATACAGCTTTTTAAAGTCTTCGTTGATCGCTTTGCTTTCGCGGAAGAAACGCGCCAGATGCTTCTGATCTGTTGGCAATAGATATGGGACGAAGAAAACCTGAGCTTCAGGGATCAGCGCGCCGGTAAATCCTGGAGACTGATCAACAAACTGCAGAATACCCGCTTGGGTCTGTTCCATCAGATCCGCAGACTCGCCCAGTGTACCGTAGGGGTAGAGTTGAATCTCATGGTCAGAGTTTTTCTCAATCTCTTCTTTAAATTTATTCGCATATACGCCTTGAACCTCAGTCATTGATTCTTCAAACGCATATTTCCAAGTATCTGCCTGTACCGCAGATGCACCGAACGCAAGTGTTGCAATCGTAGCAACGCACCCCATCAGGCTGTAATTTCTCAATTTCATAGCCACCTTCTCCTGTTCGTCAGTAATTTTAAGGAACTGGGCAAATGAGCTGAAAGCCTATGTTCAAAAGCCTGCGCCACAACAAAACGGCACCATATATCAACGAATGCGCTCCACCGGATCCACATCAATAGGCTTTAAATAACTTCAGCAATCAAAAATACCCAGTTCATATTTTCGAGGGTGAGTGTGGTCGCCAATTGATATGCAAGTCAAATATTATATTGACGCAGTACAATTATACAAACTGGGGTAAAGGCTCAGGAGATCGCTTCAAAAGGTCGCGAATAAGTTGCAGGCCATGGCGATATCTGTCGGGATTTGACACGCTGCCAACGGCAATTCGTACCGCGTTCAGATCGCCGCTCTGCGCCGTTCGAAACGAGTCAGGCGATGCGATTGCAACGCCCAAAGCCTTGGCATGATCGACGACGGCACGGGCCTCCCATGTATCGGGAAGGCGAAGCCAGAAATGAAGGGATGCGGGCTGTCCGCTCCAATCCAGACCGGCCAATTCCTCCTGCGCGATGGCATATCGCTCCGCGATTTTTTCCCTTTGCCAAAGCACCAGTTTTTTCGCAGTTCCATCTTCAACCCATCGGCTCGCCAGTTCACAGATCAGGGGCGTTGCCATCCAGCTAAAGACAATCAGACGGCCGGTAATCGCTGGCAGCAGAAAGTCCGGCGCGACAAGGTAGCCCGCCCGTAATCCGGGAACCACACATTTGGTAAAAGAGGTCAGATAAATGGAGCGTTCGGGCGCAAAACTGGACATGGGCGGAATCCGAACCTCGGGCATCGGCCCAAGCACATCATCCTCGATAATCAGCACATCATACTTCTGGGCGATTCTGGCCAGCGCCTCGCGCCGCCCTTCAGACATCAGGCCCGCTGCGGGATTGGCCAGCGTGGGCACCGTAAAAAATACGCGAATATCCTGCGTTTTACAGGCCGCTTCAAAAGCTTGGGGCAAAACCCCCTGCTCGTCCATATCCAAGCCTTGCAAGCGCAAGCCGAGGTATGAACATAACGAAATAATCAGATGATGGGCAATTTTATCGGTCACAACAATATCGCCCGGACGCGCAACAGCCGCCAGCGCCGTTGACATTCCGTGGCAAACCCCGTTTGTCATTACAACCGATTTCGCCTCAACCTCCAGTCCGCATTCAGCAAGCCAGCGAACGCCTGCACGGCGGTGGGATTCCAATCCAACATTTGGACGGCAGGCCAGATACACATCGGGGTTCATTTCTTTGGGAAGTTCCTGCAACGCGGCCTGCATCTGGTCCACATGGATCTGATCATACAAAGGACGTGCGATTGACAGATCAATCAACCCTTGCTGACCGCGCTCCATCAGAAATGGTTGCCCAGTGGCCTGTGTCGCATCCAGAACAAAGGTCCCGCGCCCCACATGACTGCCGATCAGCCCTTGCCGCATCAATTCATCATACGCCTTGCTGACGGTGTGAACACTGACCCCCAGCGTATCGGCCAAAGTCCGATGCGGTGGCAGGCGTTCATTGACCGCCAGATGACCGGTGGATATGGCCTCTTTCATCGCAGAGGCGATACTCAAATGAAGGGGGCGTTCAAGGTTTTCGCGTTTTGGCATCCAATTTGACATGCGACAATTTAGAATATTGCCCTGTCAATCACAATACAATTTGTGAACCGCCTTGCGTATAGATACGCCCCGGTGAGGTTATCGCTTACTGATTGGCCGGTGTATCGGGTTCGGCTGTCTTTTTCTGTCCATAGCGTTGAAACAGGAAACCCAGTCCGATCAAACTTGCGCCCAGCCCGAGGAACGAAATAGCCCTGAGCAAGCCGTCCAGTTTGGACATGTCAAACAGGAACACCTTTCCAACCGTCGCCAATATCAAGATGAAGGCGGCCCGCTTGACATAGAGATTGTCCCGCCATATGCCGCCGAACAAGGACACCCCGCCAACCACCAGCCAGGCCACCGAATAGGTATAGAACTCCCAGTCAGAAAAATGCCCCAACCGGATATCACGCCCGACAAACAGGTGGCGAATTTCGGTATTCAGGTAAAGAAAGCCAAGAACAGACGCCGCGACCGCTGCGCCAAAGGAAAGCTGTGTATGTTCTTTCGCGGCAAGCATCCGGAAAGCCAAAAACAGGCCCGCGGGCACCAGATAGGCGACAAACAGCCAATCGATCACATACCAGCTTCCAACACCGCCATTAAAGACAATCAGTGGATTAACAGACATCATCAGTACGAGCGCAAGCTGCGCCGCGCCCAAAGCGCCCAGTATTTTCCACCCCCACGAGCGAACCGGCGACGCCTCTTTGTTATTGAGCCAATATAATCCCAACGCATTGGCCAGCAGACTGACCACATGCACCGAAAGCTCTGCAAAGGTGAAGGAAGACCAATTGAACAGCACTCCCTCCATATCGCTTTGAACACCGGCAAAATAGCGAATAGACAGGGCCAGCAGCGTTACCCAAAAGAGGATCGTACCGCTTTCAAGCAACATCACCAGATAGTCTGTTTTCTTGCGCCTGAACAACACCCAGGCAAATCCAAAGCACAGGATGGGAATACCAAAGCCATAGAGGAACCAGTCCATGGTCTCCCCTGACCGGCCAAGGAAGCGCAGAACCTCGCCATCCAGCTCAAGCCGGACAATGACGAAAATCGCCAGAAGCGACGCCAAGGGCCGGAAAGCGGATACGGGAATTTTATGATAGACCCAAGCGGTTGCGGCCAATTGAATGGCAAAGGCAATGGTGAGCCATTCCGCCTCCAAAGCAACTGCAAATGCCAAGGAAAGCCCCGCCGTTGCCCCGATTAAAAAAATCGCGATGACCGAATTGTGCAATCCTTCAGGCAAGTTCTTTGACAGTTTTGTCGCGGCAATAGCCGACATCCCTGCAATGGTCAGCGCAATCGCAGCCCATTCCGGAGAGGTGCCCAGCTGATTGCATTTCCAGTAAGCAATGCAGAACACCAGCACCGGCCCCGCAACAGCATGGGCCGCGCCCAGCAAAGAGGTTGATTTTTTATACAGGCACCAAGCGCCATAGGCCATAAAATGAAATGCGGCGGCAAAACACAGAACCGCAAAACGCCAGAGTTCGGCAGAGGCGGCAGAGCCATATTCATATGAATTCAAGTCCATCCGCAAATATGTATCTGGCCAGAGCGACAACAAGAACAAGACCGTTGCATGGCCAATGACCGGCAAACCCTTAAAGCCTGGAATATCCCTCGCGACCAGGACGGATAACGGGGCAATTGCAACTGCCAGCAATATGGCCAGGCTCTGATGTCCATGCCCTGCAGCCAGAAACAGTGCAAACACCGATACCATTACAAACGCCGCATAGAGAATTGAGCGGGCCGTCAGGAGCCCAGTGCGTTTGAACAAATCAATTTTGGCGCTTTGATCGGCGGCATCCTTCATAAAATAATAAATGAAGAGCAGGACGCTCAGAAACAGATAGATTTCCACAACGAAAGCGTCAACCGCCGTGTTGTTTCCACTCAACTCCCAAAGCAGCACCCAAAGCGCGCTGACAACCAGGTTAGAGACCGCGATCCAGTTCCAGGGGCGATAGCGTAAAATCAACATGCTGCCCACCAGAACGGCAAACAGATACATAAACAGAAGTTCGGTGGATGCCGTTTTTGAAGAGACCAAAATCGGCACCATATACGCGCCGAGCATTCCAATGGCCGCCATAACCGGACCCAGCATTAGGGAATAGGCCATCCCCAGCAGCGCCGTAACGGCGAGTAAAAGCATGGCAACGAATGCGGGGTACAGGTCAAAATAGGTGAAGCCCGCATAAAGGGCGCCATATATCACGGTAAGCCCAGCGGTAGAGACCGACAGGGGCAAATACGTCCAGCTTGTCAGGCTTTTGCCCTGTTCGGGTTGACGGCGAAACCATTCCCCGACCCCCAACATTCCAAGCCCAAGTACGGTGCCGAGAATGACTCTCGCCCAAGGCCCCAGCAATCCATAATCGATGGAATATTTGACAATAAAAATACCGCCAAGTGCAAGCGCGGCACCGCCGATCCATACCAGCCAATTGACCCCCTTGAACCAGTCGAAATCCTCGTGATGACTTCGCCATTCCTCAATCGGTTTTTGCTGAACGCCAGCCGGTTTGGGATCAGGTCTGCCCGTTTGGGGGGCTGCCGCAGGTTGTTCAGCTTGCACAGATTCAACTTGCGCGGCCTTCTCTGGCGGCTCACGCGGCGTGGCCGGTGCCGCCTCTGCGGGTTCGGCAAACGGCTTAGAGGCTTCTGCGAATTGGCCCGCACCTGCGCCTGCATTAAGACGATCTTTCAGATGTTTGATTTCATCTTCTAAATGCTGCAGCCGCTGATTAGCTTTCGCACTTCGAACAAAAAGCCAGATGGGACTTCCAATAATGAATAAAATTGAAAGCAACGCGAGTAATTCGAGCATTTAACACACCTTAGAACATTGTCTTTCGACAACCAGCAAGAACCATATCCATTGCCTGTTGAGGGAATTTAGATCGCACCCTACGATATTTAATTGCGAGATCCAACCGCTACATATTTCAGTCCCAATATTTGCAAAATATCCGCCAAACGCCTCAAATATCTTTAGCGTTCCAGTATTCCTGCATCAGCTCTGTTATCCAAAGGGGTTGGTAAATATTGCCTCGGGGTGCAAATTCATTGACCCATGGCTTGATATCCAGGACCGGCGTTGCATCAACCGCGTCCAGTCCTTCAAGATATAGCTTCAGCCCCTCCACCTTTAATATTTTACAAACAGTTGTCCCGATCTGATTAGGGCGGTTCTTTCCGCGCTGGGCGAAGATACCGATTTTAGGCCAAGCTTCGTTATTTCTGGGGCGCCGTGCGACCTTCTCGATTTTCAGAGGATCAACCCGGTCCATATGAAAAAGTATCTCTGCGTGAGAAAATTCCTCAAGCCCCATCAGGGCTTCATTTGTGAAAATATCGGGATCCAATTCAATAAAAGCGGTCTCTTCATCCCAATTATCATCACGTATCTCTTTCCGCGTGGACTGCACGGTTCCAATGGGATGTAAAACGATGTCTTTCATTTTCAGAGTATCTCCACTTCGCTACGCATATAAATTAATGACCCTTTTTAACAAACATTGAAAACGCGATAATCCATATAAATTTCATTTTACAGGCATCTGGATCTGTTTTCGAATTTTCGATTTAGCATCCTGTCTTTACGCCCAATTCTGCGGGCGATGAGGCCTCGCGGGCCCGGTGGGGGCCCGGCTTCCTGCCGATATCATCCTTTTATCCAGAAGCCAGACAATCCAGTTTATCACGATCAGTGAGGACAATGCTCCCGCGTGACAAGGTGACCCAGCCCCGACGTTCCAACTCTTTGAGCTGACGGCCGACCACTTCACGTGCGGTTCCCAGCTCTGACGCCAGTTCCTGATGCGTAATGGTGAGCGCGCCTGCTGGATCGGCAAGTTCCAGTAACCGTGCCGCCAGCCTTTTATCAAGCCGTTCAAAAGCCACCTCTTCGACAACATGCATGACATCGGAAATTCGGTGCGAATATTGCGAAAAGACCAGACGCCGAAATCCGGGAGAGCGGGCAATTGCATCGTCAAAAGCTTCTTTAGAGATCGAAATAGCCGTAACGTCGGTTTCAGTAATGCCTTCTGCGCTATAAAGCTCATCTGCAAGCAAGCAAGCGGTGGTCATAATGCAGGTCTCTCCGCCGCCCACCCGGTATAAGACAATTTCCCGGCCGGATGCAGACGTTTGCTGCACGCGAATCCGCCCTTTGAGAAGCAGTAGAAAACTTTCAGCCAAGCGGCCAGGCGCAAATACTGTGGTGCCAGCGGGCAAATTAATTGTTGCCGCGTGATCAACCAGTATTCTGCGATGTTCTTCTGGCAAAGCCGCCAATTCCGGAAACTGCTCGATCCAACCCACCATGCCTATTTCACCATTTTCTTTATTTTCGTTGTTATGTGACTAAGTCACAGACCTTTGCAACCCGCCAGAGAACAATAGACCTAATAATTTTGAAACAGGAGTCGAAAATGTGGATTAACGAAGGAGCTCTTGACAGAGTTTTGCGCGTCACTGTTGGGATCATATTAATTGCGTTGGTTTATGTGGGCCCACAAACCAATTGGGGCTGGGTTGGTATAATCCCCCTGCTGACAGGATTAATTGGGTTCTGCCCTGCCTATAAGCTGCTGGGCATCTGCACAAAAAAATAACGTGAAATTCTAAAGAACGATCAAGGGACGTCAAACAATGAAAACAAATGTAAAAACATTCTTCGATCCGGCAACCTATACCGCCACGCATATCGTTTGGGACACAAATACCAACAAAGCCGCCATTATTGATAGTGTGTGCGACTATGATCCAAAATCCGGACGAACATCACACAGCTCAGCCGATCAGGTGATTGCGTTTGTCAAAGCGGAAAAGCTGGCTGTTGAATGGATTCTGGAAACCCACGTTCATGCCGACCATTTAACCGCAGCTCCGTACCTGAAGGAAAAACTGGGCGGTAAAATTGGAATTGGCGCGAGGGTTGATGCCGTTCAGGGCGTCTTTAAATCGCTTTTTCATGTAGAGGACAGTTTTGCAACGGATGGCAGTCAGTTTGATCAATTGTTCAATGATGAAGATCATTTCCAAATCGGAGATCTGGAAGCGCGGGTTATTCATACACCGGGTCATACCCCCGCTTGCGTGACCTATGTCATTGGTGATGCGGCGTTCGTTGGCGATACAATGTTTATGCCCGATTATGGGACGGCCCGTTGTGATTTTCCGGGCGGGGATGCCCAACAACTGTATCACTCCATACAGAAAATTCTCTCACTGGATCCTTCAACCCGCCTCTTTCTCTGTCACGACTATGCCCCCAATGGTCGAGACTATGTCTGGGAGACTTCTGTCGCTGATGAAAAAGCGCTTAACATTCACATCAATGACAAGGTTGATGAAGGTGCCTTTGTCAAAATGCGGACAGATCGCGACAAGGAGCTGGATATGCCCGTTCTGATCCTGCCATCGGTTCAGGTCAATATGCGCGCTGGCGATCTCCCGCCGCCGGAAGAAAACGGTATTCGTTATTTGAAGATACCGCTGGACGCGATCTAACGCTGGGAAAATAATAAAGGGAAAGTCATGGAAACAAAAAAAATTGATAACGAACTCAGTGTGTCCGCGCAAATATTCACTAGCGATCTGGAAGCGTTGAAAGAAGCCGGTTTCAAATCCGTCATCTGCAACCGCCCTGATGGCGAAGGCGGCGATCAACCCAATTTCTCGGAGATCGAGGCCAAGGCAAAGGAACTTGGGCTCGCAGCTTTTTATCAACCCGTGACAACCGGCAAAGTGACCGACGAGGACGCCAAAACCTTCGCAACTTTATTTGCCAGTGCGCCCAAACCTGTTTTAGCCTTCTGCCGGAGCGGCACCCGTTCCACGACATTGTGGTCGCTTAGCCGCGCTGGCATGATGCCGATTTCTGACATCCTCAGCAAAGCCAAGGACGCCGGTTATGATATGCAGGGTGTTGTGAGGCGTATTTTAAATAACGGAAAAACACCAACAGACGAGATTGACGGAAAATTCGATGTGGTCATTGTCGGCGCCGGTGCCGCGGGTATTTCCGTCGCCTCGTCAATGTTGACGCGCGCGCGTGATCTTAACATTGCAATCATTGATCCTGCAGATATCCATTATTATCAACCGGGCTGGACCCTGGTTGGCGGCGGTGTTTTCAACGCAGACCATACCGTTAAAACCATGTCTTCGGTCTTGCCAGAGGGCGTGCATTGGATAAAGGCGGCGGTCGCTGCGTTCGAGCCGGACAAGAACGCTGTCCTGCTTGAAGGTTGCCGTCTGGTTCAATATGACCGACTTGTTGTCTGCCCGGGATTGAAACTGGACTGGCATAAAGTCGATGGGCTGGTCGATACCTTGGGCAAGAACGGTGTAACGTCAAATTATCGTTTTGACCTTGCCCCCTACACCTGGCAACTTGTTCAGCAGATGAAGAAGGGTACGGCCCTGTTCACCCAGCCGCCCATGCCGATTAAATGCGCCGGTGCCCCGCAGAAAGCCATGTATCTCTCTGCTGATCACTGGTATCGCAATGGGGTCTTAAAAGATATCGATGTAGGGTTCTATAATGCAGGTGGCGTTCTGTTCGGGGTTAAGGAATATGTCCCCGCCCTTATGGCCTATATAGAAAAATACCAAGCAGACCTGATGTTTAATCATAATCTCGTCGCCATTGATGGCGGCCGGAAAACGGCGACATTCAACAAAGTGGACGCGGATGGCAATTTGGAAACGGTGGAGCGGGCATTTGATATGATCCATGTTTGCCCACCGCAAAGCGCCCCGGATTTTATCCGTGTCAGTCCCCTGGCAGATGCCGCGGGATGGGTTGATGTGGACCAAAACACATTGCGCCACAAAACCTATGACAATATCTGGAGCCTAGGGGATGTCATGAACGCGCCAAATGCCAAAACAGCCGCCGCAGCCCGCAAGCAGGCCCCCATCGTTGCGCAGAATGTCCTGAATGACATGAACCGCAAAACAGGTGTTGCACACTATGATGGCTATGGTTCCTGTCCGCTAACGGTTGAGCGCGGGAAAATCGTTCTGGCAGAATTTGGGTATGGCGGCAAACTGCTACCCAGTTTCCCAAGCTGGATCATCAATGGACAAAAGCCAAGCTGGCTGGCCTGGTTTCTGAAAGAGAAAATTCTACCGCCAATCTATTGGAAAGCCATGCTGCGCGGCAAAGAATGGCTGGTAAAACCGGAAATCTTAAAATAGCAAAATAATCTGAACCCGCTTGTGAAAGAAAGTGGGTTCAGTCTTTAGGGCCCGCAACAACTTAAAAAGAAAACATTATTCTAAATCAATGATACTATGATCCATCTGGATCTAATATCATCAATGAACCTCGGCCGACGCTATCGATGAAACTGGATCTCTCCGGATTTTTTCCATGAGGACAACCCTATAGGCTGCAAAATCCATAAATGACCGCTGAAACACCAGATACATCACAACTCACACGCCGCTTAACGTTGCCGCTGCTCATTTTATATGGATTAGGCGTAACCGTTGGCGCGGGGATATATGTATTGGTTGGCGCAACAGCCGCCCGGGCAGGCATTTACGCCCCCGTATCCTTTTTACTAGCCGCCTTTGTTGTTGCTTTTACCGGCCTTTCCTATTGCGAACTTTCCAGTCGCTACCCCGTGAGCGCCGGAGAGGCAGCCTATGTTCAAAAAGGATTTAACAACAAAACACTTTCTCTAATCGTCGGATTGATGGTTGTTGCCTCTGGTGTTGTTTCTTCGGCGGCGGTGTCTATTGGTGCTGCGGCCTATTTACAGAATTTCATTCCGCTTTCTTCAGCAATTCTGACTTTTGTCGTTATTGGAGCTATTGGGCTGATCGCCATATGGGGCATTCTGGAGTCCGTCACGATGGCGGCAATTTTAACTGTCGTTGAACTCTCGGGCCTGATTATTGTCTTCGCTTATGGACTCTATGCCAACCCCGATATCATGACACGCCTGCCAGAGCTGTTTCCGCCTTTCGACATTTCGGTTTGGGGCGGTATTTTGTCCGCCAGCCTACTGGCCTTTTTTGCCTTTATAGGATTTGAAGATATCGTCAATGTCGCCGAGGAAGTTAAAGATCCCGAGAAAACAATGCCGCGCGGAATTATCCTGACGCTCTTTGTCGCGACAATCGCTTATATCCTTGTTGTCTCCATGGTCGTCCTTGTGGTTCCGCTTGATCAGCTCACCGGATCCGCAGCCCCTTTACTTCTGGTTTTCAAAGACTCTGGTCATTTTATTGCAACGGCATTCAATCTGATCGCGATACTGGCAACATTAAATGGCATTCTGATCCAGATTATCATGGCATCAAGGGTGGTCTATGGACTGTCTAAACAAGAAAACCTGCCAAAGTTTCTGGGCACTGTAAACACGTTGACCCATACCCCGGTAACAGCAACCCTCTGTATCATTGCAATCGTTCTGTTTCTGGCCTATTTCTTGCCCATTGGACAGCTCGCTGAAACAACCTCATCGATCGTGATTGTTGTTTTCTGCCTCGTCAATCTTGCCCTGATCAAAATTAAACGGGGAAATGCAGTCGTTCCAGAAAAGGCTTACCAGGTGTCAATCTGGGTGCCCATCCTCGGCTTTCTCTTCAGCCTGTTTCTACTCTTCACCCAAATTCTATGACAACTTGAGCCGACCTTCAGCAGCGTTACAAGTGCGCCCAATTACCCCGCTGGAGCTAGCGGTCGTATCGTTAAAGCCTGCCGCATAAACGGCTTTTCCCTGTCTGGCTTTTATTGCGGCGCAAAGACAAAAATAAAGGGAAATCCAAGCAGACTTCCCTTTATATGAAACCCTTCAACGACCCAAACTGGCTAGATCTAACAGATATCCTCTGGAGAGGGCTTTCGCTTGCGTCCGGTCCACATACTTCGCACAAGATTTTCACGGTGAAGAAGGCTTTCCCATATAACACCCGCCACATGAATGGCAACAAGCGCGAGCAAGCTGTTTGCGCCAAATTCATGCAACTCCTCCATAACTTCTGAACCCCAGAACATATCCGTGGTCATTAGCCAGCCCATAAGAGATGTAAACGCCAGCATGATCAGCAGCAGCACAATCATTATTCCGCCGGTGGGATTGTGCCCGATGTAGCGCGGCCCCTTGAAGCTCGAAACCTCTTTTACATGCTGAATAACCATAGATGGGGAACGGACGAACTGGCGAAACTTCGCATATTTCGGACCAACCAAGCCCCAAATAAGCCGGAAGGAAATCAGACCCACAATCACATAACCGGAGATTTCGTGGACGTCATCCCACTCATCCCCAGTTATCCAACTGATGATAAAGGCAAGAACCAGGGCCCAATGAAACAATCTGACCAATGGATCCCAGACAGATATTGTTTCCTTGTTCAGGTTAGTCATCAAACTTCTGCTTTACCACTTCGAATGTTTTTGGATTAAAATAGGCCTCGACACGGCGCCCTTCGGCATCTTTTGCATAGGCTTCAAAGCAACCATCATCCACCTTGATCCGGCTGACTTTCCAACCCTGTCCTTCGAGTTTTTCTTGCAGAGCTTCTTTGCTTTGCCACTCCTCTTTTGGAACTTTACAAAGATCACTGGCGTGCGCAACAGTAGCGGCACCAACGACGGCCAGGACAATAGACAGCAAACTCATTCTTCTAACAATATTCATGATCTAACCTCTTGTTGATTTGAGGCTTCAATCTGTCATGTGAAGCTGAAGTGGATCTGAAGGCGCGGCATTTAATTGCATTTAATTTTTGGGAAAATTCAGTTTTACGGATAGTCCCCCTGCAGAACTATCGGATAAGTGGAGCGAAATTTTGTGGGCTTCGGCGATCAACTTTACAATGGACAGGCCCAGACCACTTCCCATCTGTCCCGATTTATCAGCCCGGTAAAACCGATTGAAAGCAGACTGTTTTTCAGCTGGCGACAGCCCCGGTCCCGTATCAGAAATTTCCAATTCCCCGTCTGATGACAAACGAACAGAGATTTCACCACTTTCAGGAACATATTTAAACGCATTATCAAGCAGGTTTCGAACCATGATATCCAGCGATGCCACGTTAGCAGCAACCTGAAAATGATCTGGGAGGTCAACCGTCAGTTTATGATTTTTACTGCGGTACATTACGGCAAGCTCATCAAGGGCCTTGATAAGGCACTTGGAAAGATCCACTTGCTCTGTCGTATAATCCTCTGATTGTAGACGCGCCAAAGCCAGTAATTGATCCACTAGATGTGTTGCCCGGTCGATGGATTGCTGCAGATTTTTGAAATCTTCAACATGAGATGGATTGCCCTTAAACTTTCTAAGCAACACCTGCGTCTGGGTTTTCATTGCCGCCAATGGTGTGCGCAGCTCGTGCGCGGCATGATCGGTGAACTCACGCTCTCTTTGAAAACTTTCCGTAATTTGATCAAAAAGATCATTTAGCGCGCCGATCAAAGGTTCGATCTCGTCGGGAAGCTCCGCGACTTTCAAGGGACTAAGATCTTCACTGCTTCGCCTCGACACTTCTTCTGAGATCCCGACGACAGGACGAAGCATTCGATTAACGCCAAACCAGACCAGAAAGAAAAGAACTGGAATAAAAACAACAATTGGCAGGAGTTGGGAGCTGAGCAATTGAAGTATCAATTCATAGCGAACTTCATACTGTTCCGAGACTTCAATCCGAACTTCATTATCAGGATCCACATAGACAAAGAACCGCCATCTAAGGCCATTTACTTCACGATCAGAGAAGCCGGGCGGGGCTTGGAACACCCCAAAATTCCTGGATGAAGCTGACCCTTCGACGACCTTCCCCTGATACCAGATCCGAAAGCCAAGCTTGCTTTCATATTTGTGGGACAACCCGGGATCTTCTTCGTCCAGATGTAACTCTTCGCCTTCTTGCAATTCATGCCGCGTTAGTTGCAGCAATACCTTGGCGGACTGAACAAGTTGCGCATCATAAACTTCCTCTACCTCATGCCAGATATAGAAATAGCTGAGAAAGAGCATAAGGGCAGAGGCAACGAGAACCGGGAAGCCAATCCACAACAGAAGCCGTTTTCGAAGAGAATAGGTTTTCTTCATGCGGCTATCATATACCCAACGCCCCGAATAGTGCGGATTACCTCTTTTCCAAGTTTCCGCCGAAGTGCCGAGATGTGCACTTCAACCGTGTTGCTTTCCACCTGTTCCGATGACCAGTCATAGATACTCTCCATAATGCGATCTTTCGGGACGATATGGCCTTTGGAGCGCATCAAACAATCCAATATGCTTCTCTCACGAGAAGACAATATTACGGGAGATCCATTTTTCTCCACATGACAGGTTGAAGGTTCATAACTAATGTCGCCGATCTGAATAACAGGCGTCCCCTGCCCCTTACTTCTTCGGACAAGTGCCATACATCTGGCGAGCAATTCGTCCAATTCAAAGGGTTTGACAAGATAGTCATCGGCGCCAGTATTCAGCCCTTCCACTTTGTGGCGAAGGGCATCTCGCGCGGTCAGCATGAGAACGGGAACCTGATTGCCAGCTTTGCGGATCAATTTCACGAACTCAACACCGGATATTCCGGGCAACATCACATCCAAAACAATCAGTTCATACTGCACTGTTTGCAGGGCGTCATCTGCCTCTTCCGCAGATTGCACCCAATCAACCGCAAACTGTTCTTTCAAACCTTCTGCCGTTGCCCGGCCCAGATTCAGATCATCTTCAACCAGCAAGATGCGCATATTCGACCTTGTATTGCAAAAATATGAGGTAAAGCAGTTGCATCTTCCTACTTTTGATTAAGCTCTGCAAGCTTTGCCCTGATTTCCTGTCGCCGACCTGCATCTGCCAATGACCGATTTGGACGATCGGGGGCGTTCAACGCCTTGTTCAGGTAGATTTTTGCTTCTTCTGTCCGGCCTTTCATGTTTAAGAAATCGCCATAAAAGAAGTTGGGGTCAATTCCGTCAGGATTAATCTCAACAGCTTTTTTCAGCATTTTTTCAGCCTCGCCATCATCCCGGAATGAAATTGGCCAACCCGGAACCTGATAATAGAGCGAGCCTAGAGATGTGTAGGCGGATCCCTGCAGGGCCGTGCCATCAATTTTTAAGGCTGTTTCAAACAGGCTGCGCGCTTCTTTAAGTTTGCCCAGTGCTGAAAATCCCTGATCAATCCCGGCATCAGTTGCTAGAATAATCCCTTCCCAAATCTTGGGTTCTGCCTGATTTGGGAATTGTTTCGCCAACTGGCTGGCTTTCTCTTCCAGCGTATGAATAGCGTCGATTTGGCGCGTTTCATTCGCTTCCTGATATTTGATCCGCGCCCATTCCGTCTGCAAGTGGGCTATGCCGCGCGACAATGCTTCATCAGTGCCCGCCTGCACAGGACCTGTCATAGACAGTCCCATGAAAACAAGGGCAACAACTGCAACTGTTAGTTTCTTCATTTTCCTCGTCCTAATCAGATATGTTATTGAACTGGACCGGCCAAGGCATCCCGATGTCCATCGAGTTCTTGCCGTCCAATTTCCGTGTGGCTCGCAAGCCCCTTATCAATTAACCCCGGAGCCAAAAAGTTCAGGGATGCAAAAATTCTTTCAGGCAGGCCGAAACGAACTTCAGACTCCTGATTTTCGATCGCCGTAACCATGCGACGAGCGACCTGTTCAGGCAGGTCATAATTGGTTTTGGTCCGCTGATTAACAGCATCCGCGACCCCCTCGTTCATTGCTGTTCGGACAGCCCGGGGCACCAGATGCGTAACGGAAACACCGCTTCCCCGCAGTTCCCGGCGCAAGGCTTCACTGAACGCCTTTAAGCCTGCTTTTGCGGCGACGTAACCCGTTACATGCGGCAACGGGATCATGCCGGTCATGGACCCAACAGTCACCAATTGACCACTTCCCCGGCGCTTCATTGTCGGCAAAATAGCCTGACAAAGGCGCATGGGCACGGTCAAGTTCAGCTCGATAATCCGGTCATAATCCTGATCCTCAGCCGCCGCAAAACAATTCATACCGGCAAGATTGATCAAGATATCCGGGGCCAGATCCTGAAGGGAGCGGCAAGCGCCCTCAAGATTGGTGATCAAGTTCCCGTGTTCTTTGCGGCTGTAGCGCACGACCTGAACCTGCCGTGCTTCCAGCGCTTGGCATAGGGGTTCCCCAATGCCGCCGGTCGCACCCGTTACAAACGCTGTTTTCCCTTTAAGCGACATCGCGGGCTTCCGTCTCAAACGGGATGGCAGCGATCAGTCTGGCAAACAGCCGAAACGTGTTTGAGGCAACTTCGATAATGGCGGCCTGATCTTCGGCATCTGTTACCTGATTAACTGTCTCTTCAAAAAACTTCATATGGCTGATATCCAGTTCACCATGGGAGTAGAGATAGGAAAACGCTGTCTCAGGCAGGTTCAAAGCTGAACGCACGGCTTCAGCGCCTTTATTCGCAATTTGAATGGAAGTACTCTCCAGCATGAAGACCATCCCCAGAAACCCAACCGGATTTTTCCGATTGATGTAATCGTAGTTGTAGGCAATCAGGACTTGAGTTTCGAGGTTTGGAACTGATTTGCGTGCCGCTTCCTTGTTACCGCCCGCGGTTTCAATGTCATTCAGGATCCATTCTTCATGCCCCACTTCCTCGCCGAGGTAGGTTGCAATTGCCTTATGCAGATATTTTTTGGTCTGCGGCAACCTTGCGCCCATGCTCATCAGAAAAGGAACCGTGTGAGACACATGATGAAAAGCTTCTGTCAAATAAGCGATATAAGTTGCCCGGCTAATTTGGCCTGAAAGCCCTGCCTGCAATTGGGGAACGGAATAAAGTTCTGTTCGTGCGGCTTCGGTCTCTTTAACCAGACGATCATAAAAAGTCATGAAACTTCTCCTGTTTCTAGTAGGTTCTCTGTTAAAATCTGATCCCGCTTGGGGCGACCTGTTCCGGTCAACAACCCGTTTTCAACCGTGAAGGGCGGAACCATTTTGAAATGATGAATTTGGGCATAATCTGGAAGGAGTTCATTACTCAACTTGATTGCCTGGTTTAAATCTGCTTGTGGATGGCTTGGCACGACCAGGGCGCTCAACTGCGGCTCTCCGTCTCCATAAACGACGACTTGCGCAATATCCGGCTGCAACAACAGCGTGCTTTCTATCCACTCGGGCGAAACATTGCGTCCATAGGAGGTTATCAGGACATTCTTTTTTCGGCCTTCGATGATGAGGTAACCCTCGTCATCAAATGAGCCAAGATCACCGGTCGCAAATTCTCCCGTTTTGGGCTCGCCCACATATCCCAAGAAAGCAGGGTTAGAGATGACAATTTCGCCCTCCCTGATCGTCGCGACAATATGCGGTAGAAGACGCCCAACAGTACCCAGTTGTTCTTCGCCCGGAACGTTCAGGGCAACGACAGAAGCGCATTCAGAAAGACCATATCCTTCATAGACTGGCAGTGCCATCTGACGAGCTGCGCCAAGCAGATTTAGATCTACGCGAGAGCCGCCAACAGCAACAAACTCCAGACCGTCAAGGGGGCCCTGCATCATAACCTGTTTCATCAACAATCGAAGAATTTCGGGAACAAGTATGACTGTGGTTGCCTGCTCGTCTTTCAAAATTGCATGAAGATTTGCGTACATCTCACCGAAAGAGGAAAGCGGGTTCAACCGAACCACACTACCGGCCAGCAAGGCTGTATAGACACCGGCGATATTCTCCAGGAGAACCGCAAGTGGGAGAATACAAACATGGGTCCCCACAAATGCGTCTCCCAGTCGCTCGTAAAGTGAGCAAGCAACTGTCATCAGCCCATCTTTGGACAGACACACACCTTTTGGATTGCCCGTCGTACCCGACGTAAATGTAATCTTGAGGGTCCCGTCTGGTAGCACCACATGATCACTTTGCGAAACCGGAATTATCCCCTGGGGCGTAATTCGGGCCGTAATGCCTGCTGTTTTGAAAACGTGATTTTTCTGCGCCGCTGTAAAAAAGGGTGGAATGGGAACACAGACTGCACCTGCGTATAGAGCCGCCAGGTCCCATACAATCCAGTCAATTCCATTATCCAGTTCCAGAGAAATTCGATCCGCTGGACTTAAACTTTCCGCCTTGCTCTCTACAGCCGCCAACAATTCTCTATAGGTCAGGGTTTTTCCCGGCTCTTGTAGAGCAACTTTCGCGCCATGAACTGCAATCGCTTTAAATAGCATGTCTTTTAACCTTGGTCGGGAGAGATTTAAGCGGCTTTTCAAATGGGAACTCAACAAACTCGATCCCAAACAAACTTTTGAGCCGCTGATAGCCATGAAAGATGGAGCCTGCCATCACGTAGGGTTCGCTGCGATAGTAGCTGCCCCAGTTTTCCGCTGATGAATTGAGGGAAATTTGTCGGGCGGGTGCCAGCTTCCTTGGTTGAAGACCCAACTGACGAAAGCGTCGTTCCAGGAAGGGGGATCCTGTCGCAACTGCAGTCGTAAAGTTCTGGTGATCAAAATAAGCCGCCATAGCAGCAAACAATAAGGTCGCGGCACCCTGCCCGGTTCCGGCGAGATTGCCGATCTCAACAATCTCTGACCGGTCACACAACACCTGATTTTCAACGGGAGACGATAAATATTGTTCAAGGAAGAGCGGATCCTGTGCGGCGGGCCGAAAACCGGCCGCGGCCTGCAATCCCAGATCAGCATCTTCCAGACAAAAGAGATACGGATAATCTACTTTAATATTCGCCAGATAGGTCTGTTGGTATTTTTCAGCAATAAACCGGGTAATCCGGTCTCGTTCCTGCTGACTTTCTTTTACCAACTTGATCTGCACAGAGGCAGTCGACGTATCCAGAAGCGATTTTCCCAACCCCAGGGTCAATGCGCCAAAAGGAACCTTGTCAAATTCACAACGGATTTCAGTCATTTACTCTCCAGGTACTTCCAAATCTGGAACAACCTTAAAAGAGCAACCTGAAGCTAACCTGAAGACTAAAAAAGCAGTGAAACGCCGATATCCGGCACCGAAGATGATGCCGGATTGAAAAATTTAACAGACATGTTTTTGAAAAAACCTATCGTCCCTTAAATTGAGGAAGCCGTTTTTCGAGAAATGCATTGCGGCCTTCTTTATAATCGTCACTTGCAAAACAAAGTTCAACGGCTTCATCGACGGCGTCGACATCCCGATCAGCCGGATCTTTCATCGCAGTCGCAATTGCCAGCTTGGCCGCTTTAACTGTTAAGGGTGCATTCTGAGCGATAGATGTTAGATAGGCTTTTGCGTCGTCGTCAAATGATGCCGTTGGGGCAACGCGGTTAATCAGCCCAATTTCTTTGGCTTCAATTGCGTCATACTGACGGGCAGTGTAGAAAATTTCCCGGGCTGTTGCCGGTCCAACGATTTCAACCAGCGCCTTTAAACCGGAATACCGATATCCAAGACCTAATTTTGCAGCCGGTACAGCAAAGCGTGTATTGTCACTGGCAAAGCGCAAATCACAACTCAGTGCTGTCGCAACGCCACCCCCCACACACCAGCGCTGGATAACGGCCACGGTTGGTTTTGAAATCCCCATGATTGCAGCACTTGCTTGGCGGCTGACCAAATCATAGTTCGCCACATCCTGAGGTGTTGCACGGACTTTATCAAATTCGGAAATATCCGCGCCAGAGACAAAAGAGGCGTCTCCCTCTCCGCGCAACGCCACCACCCGCACGTCCGGATTTGCATCCAATGAGGCCGCTAAAGCCGGTATCTGTTTCCACATATTGAGGGTCACGGCATTGCGCCGGCGTGGATTTGAATAAATCATCCAGCCGATGCCGCCTTCGATTTCGACCTTCACTTCCGGTGTATAACCATCTGCTTCGGAAATCGGTGCCACGAATTCACCTGTCATTGAACGTCCTCTTTTGTGTCAAATTAAAGCTTTTGCTCTCATTTCTTTTATCTCTGCGGCATCGTAACCAAATTCCAGAAGAACTTCATCCGTATGTTCACCCGCATCAGGTGTCGCATTTCGCACCGTCGGCTGATAACCCGCCATTACAATCGGTTGCCCCAGAAGTTTCTGGGAACCTTTCTTAGGATGTTCAAATTCTGCGACCATATCCAGATGCTTCACCTGAGGATCGCCAAAAACCTGATCTATGTTGTAAATTGGACCGCAGGGTATTCCGGCCGCGTTCAGCGCATCCATCAAGGGTAGCGCCTTAAATTTTTCAGTCTCGCGCGCAACAATTGCATTAAGTTCTGGTCTGTTGGAAAAACGATTTACGCTTGAATTATAAAGTGGATCATCTGCCAACTCCGGACGCTCGATCACGTTACAAAAAGACCGCCACATCTGATCACCATGAACGGCGATATTCACCGGCCCGTCAATTGTTGGGAAAACGCCCATAGGGGTTGCAACAGGATGATCATTTCCCGACTGTTTTGGAACCATGCCGTCAATTAACCACCGGACTGCTTGAAAATCGAGCAACGCAATCTGTGACTGCAGTAACGAGCTTTGCACCCAGTCCCCTTTACCTGTTTTCTCACGGTTGAGCAGCGCCATCAAAACACCCATTGCGCAATATAGCCCCGCAGCCAAATCAGAAATAGGCACACCGACACGCACAGGCCCCTGACCTGGAAGGCCCGTCACAGACATCAGCCCTCCCATCCCTTGCGCGACCTGATCAAAGCCCGGACGTTCTGCATATGGTCCCGTCTGACCAAAACCAGAGATCGAGCCATAAACCAGGCGCGGGTTTATTTTCTTTAGGTCTTCATATCCTATTTTCAGTCGATTTTTAACGGATGGTCGGAAATTTTCAATCAGCACATCTGCGCTTTCCACCATTTTCAAAAGCACCGCGCGCCCACCCTCAGACTTTAAATCGAGCGTTATGCTGCGCTTGTTCCGGTGTAGATTTTGAAAATCAGAGCTTTCTCGCGAACCATAACCGGACGTATCGCCCACCGGTTCAATTTTGATTACGTCAGCACCCCAATCGGCAAATTGCCGAACAGCGGTTGGTCCTGAACGAATGCGTGTCAAATCAAGAACCCGATATCCTGAAAGTGGTCCTGGCAACGTATTTTTCATTTCATTACCCTCCAATTTCCGCTTGTACCGGTATAATACTTCCGGTCGGGATAATCATCTTTGCCGGTTGATCCATTTCAAAAACATGCTCTGCCGAAGCGGCAACCCTTAATTCCAGCCCACTATTTTTCAGGCGGCAGGTATAATCCCAGCTTTCGCCCAGAAAACATCGCTCCGTGATCACGCCTGATAATACCAAGTCATCCGTGCCCCCCATTCCAATCTCACCAGATTGAAGACGGATACTCTGCGGACGTAATGACACCAGCAACTCGCTGCCGCTCGTTTGACAGGCCAGTTGATCCATTGGCAGTTCAAAGCCGTCAAATTTTGCCATCCCACCTTCAACGCATCCATCGATTAGATTGGTGCGGCCAATGAATTCTGCGGCAAATCGCGTTTTAGGCCGTGTATATAGCTTATAAGGTGTCTCCACCTGCTCTATTCGGCCAGAATTAACGACGGCGATCCTGTCAGAAATTGCCATTGCTTCTGCCTGATCATGGGTAACATAAACGGTTGTGACCTTGAATTCATCATGCATGCGACGGATTTCATTCCGCATTTCTTCGCGAAGATTTGCATCAAGATTGGACAACGGTTCATCCAGCAGCATGACCTTTGGCTGAACCACAACAGCGCGCGCTAAGGCAACCCGCTGCTGCTGCCCACCCGAGAGTTCATTTGGATATCGATCTGCCAGAGCGGATAGTCGCACAACTTCCAGTATCTCACCGGTTCGTTTGCGGATCTCTTCTGAAGGCAGGCGCTTCATACGCAAGCCAAAGCCGACATTTTGCGCAACGGTCATGTTTGGCCAAATCGCGTAACTTTGGAAAATCATCGACATTTCACGTTTTTCTGGCGGCAATGAACCTTCAGGAGAAGAAATCACATCTCCATCCAGAATGATGCGACCGGCACTGGGCGTAATAAAGCCCGCGATCATCCGCAAAGTCGTTGTTTTACCACAGCCTGACGGCCCCAACAGGGATAGAAACTCGCCAGAGTTCAGAGTTAGTGAAACATCATCCACAGCGCGAAACGGGCCATAATCTTTTGTCAGGCCTTCTATGGTTAAATTTGTCATATTAATTCCTTCGAAGCATGAAGTCGCGTCCAAGCAACCTCATTCCAATAGCGACGACAATTGTTGTAATGAGCAACAAAACCACGCCAGTAGCAGCAAGCGTTTCATAGTAACCCTGCTCACTTAGATCGAGCGTAAGGATTGAGATAACCCTGTTGTTATGTCCGGTGAGGAACAAAGCCGTCGATAGTTCACGAGAGCAGATCACAAAAACAAGGATCCAGACGCCTAGCAGTGATTTTTTGAGAACCGGTGCGACAACCTCGTACAGGGCCCTAAGTCGGGATCCCCCCAAAATCCGGACCGCCTCTTCAAGCTCCGGGTTCAAACTACGAACACCTGACGTACTGGCGACAAAAGCAATTGGGAGAAAGCGAGTTGCAAAAGCGATGACAACTAACGCACCTGAACCATAGAGTTTAAAGGGTGGACCTGCATAGGCCGCATAAAAACAGACGGCCAGAACGATACCTGGCACCGCGACAGGCGCAACAGACAAGGCCGCCAGCAATGAAGACATCGGTAGCAACCTGCGTATAACAATATACGCAATAACAAATCCCAAAAACGTACAAATGCTTGCAGCAATTAATGAATAACTCACTGTATTCCACATTGCATCACGAATGGTATCCTGCTCAAAAAGGATACTTTGATAGTTCGACCAGGTTAGATTTCCGGGTAAAGGTGCCTTGGCCCAAGCTTTTGAAAAAGAAGTCGTAATCAGGGTAAATGCCGGCAAGGCAACAGCCATTAAACTAACGATTACGCCATGCCCGAGCAGGACCCAGCGCCATCCACCAATTTTCATCGGCTGACGGGTACCGCCCTTACCGCTGACCGCAACATGTCCTCCCTTTAAGATCAAACGTTGGGCAGCCAGTAACACCACTGTAATCAGCACAAGAGGCACGGAAAAGGTCATTGCCATTTCCACACGCATTGGATACTCAAAAAAGGATGTCAATTGAGTCGTCGCAACATTCAGGCGAGCGGGAATTGCAATCAGTGCAGGCGTTCCATAGAGCGCCATGGTCTCCAGAAAAACAAGCATTGATGCGCCAAGCAAGGCGGGAAGCGCGAGCGGAAGAGTGATCAACCAGGTGGTCCGAAAAGGCCCCGCTCCGTGAATAGAAGCCGCTTCTTCCAACTCCGAGGAGATCAAGTCCAGTGCCGATGTGGCAAAGACAAAAATCAGGGGAAATACGTTCAGGGCGATAACAAATGCCAACCCCCAAAAACTAAATATATTGAGCAGGGGTTCTTCCGACCCTGTTACCGCCTGCCAGATTTTATTAACCCATCCAGCATTTGGCCCCGCCAACAATATCCAGCCAATAGCGCCCAGAAACGGCGGCATGATAAATGCCCCAATGACCCCCAGGAACATCATACCCCGTGCGGGCATATCTGTTCGGGAGACCCCCCAAGCCATGGGTAATGCCAGAAACAATGAGATTGCGACCGTTGCGACGGCCAGCTTTAAGGTGTTTGCATAGGCATCCAAATTACGAGCACTTGAGAAGGTGTCGATGAAGTTGGAAAAGGTTAATTCACCGGTCTTTGGATCACTAAAACTGTCCAACACCAGTCGAGAAAGTGGGCTAATAATCAAGAATGCCAATACCAACGCCAAACCAATCCAAACCCACAAGATAGGATCAGTAAAAGGCGACTGCGGCTTCCGCCGCAGTCGATTGTTTGGCATGCTATTATATGCCGAAGGTTTCACGCCACTGCTCCGTTACTTCAGGAACTTCTTTCATCATTTGTTCTGGTGTCGCCTGAATGATTGCAATTTCATCAAAAGGCTTCACACCGTCTCTGAGTTTTACACCGCTTCTAATTGGCGTTGAAAAATCAGCCGCAATCACTTCGGCACATTCGTGGCTCATTAAAAATTCCATCATCAAACGGGCAGCGTTTGGATGTGGCGCGTTTTTAAGAACAGCGCTTGGCGATGTAATAATCACTGTCCCATCTTCGGGATAAACCAGTTGAACAGGGTTTCCTTTATATGCTGCAGCCAAGGCAGACGCGCCCGGCCCCGCACCAACCATACACTCGCCCGATGCGACAGTCGTAACACCATCAATACTGGAACGTCCTAGATGTGGGTCATTTGCAGCCATTTTTTCAAAGTATTCCCAGCCATATAATTCCCGCATCTTGATTGCCCAAAGTGCGATATAGCCGGAGAAACCAGGATGCCCGACCGCCATCTGACTTTTCCATTTTGGATCTAAAAGATCGGTCCATTTTTTAGGCGCATCTTCTGCTTTAACTTTGTCCGTGTTGTATACCATGGCCATAGGACCCGCGATCGTCACATGGAACATATCGTCCGGATCGATATTTCGGAATTGTTCCAACACTTCCTCTTTACGATTTGGCGTATAAGACACCAAAAGGTCGCGACCCTTTAAGTCAAGACAATGCGCAATGTTACTGGTTGTAAACACGTCGCAATTATTGGTCTCAGTATCGATATCCTGATTGAGTCGCTGGAATGCAACGGAGGCTGTTGTTCGGACAACATTCACTTTAACGCCGGGATATGCTTTACTAAACGCCTTCCCTACTCTTTCAGCGGTTGCCGAGGCAAGCGGCACAACATACCACGTCAGTTCCCCTTCTTCTTTTGCTGCGGCATAAAGTTCGTCAAATGAAAGCGCCTTTGCGGCGAACCCAAGACTTGATGATCCAATGGCAGCAATGACACCTGCCATTGCCGTACTATTTCTTAAAAACGCTCTACGATTTAAAAACATTTTTTCCTCCCTGTTTTGGCAACCTATTCTTGGGCTGCCTTTTTTAAATTTATTTGCCCGGCCTACAAAACCCGCGCGCAAGGCACAAGTTTGCAACTTTGCCTTCTCGGAAAAAGGCAATTAACAGAAGGTCAAAAGACCCCCTGATGTGGTCAATTCAGTTTTTGATTAAGTTTTTGCGACTGATAGGACCGATGTGGTGAAACAGAACAAAATCAGCATTTATTCATTCTGCCCTCCTTGGTTGTCAGCCTCACTTCGTACAAACGTTGAAACCAGATCCGCGAAAACCTTGCCGCCTGACAAAATATGCTCACGCATTTCCAGGTTCGCAAGCTGTTCATCGCCCGCCAGTATCGCCTCGGCCACGCGCCCATGCTCTTCCCAGGATTGATTAACCCGAGCTGGCTGAAACAGGCTACTCCGATGATAGAAAGCCATACGCTGACGCGTATATTCAATTTGTCCAGCCAGAAACGTATTACTCGCCCCTTTATAGATCATCTGATGGAACTTACGATTATGCTCTACATATTCGGGGCTATCCTGCCGCTTGGCAGCTTCTTCCGCGTCCGCATAAATAATTCGAAGCATTTGACGATCTTCAATGGACATCCGCCGGGCAGCCAGTGAAGCGGCTTCTGCTTCTAATGCGGAGAGCGTTTCCATCATACCAATAGCAAGCTGGGGCGAAACACCCTGAACAACGGCGCCATGCCGCGGGACGATCTTTACCAATCCCGAAGCCGCAAGATGCAAAATGGCTTCACGCGCAGGTGTCCGCGAAACCTCAAAGCGAGCAGATAAAGACTTCTCATCAATCGTGTCGCCTGGCTTCAGCGCCCCCGAAATAATCTCACCCTCTACTTGCGCTCTTAATTTTTTGCTCGTAGTTGTCCGCATTTCCATTCCCTCATCAGCTTGATCAACTCAGCTGACAATAAAACATATTCGCTCTTTCTGCATTTGTATACATTAAAATTCTTTATGTATATTTAAAAATAACTTGAGAATACATTAATTGCAGAATAACCTGCAGCCAGAAGCGCTAATGGCGCAAAATAACAACAAAAAATGCCTTGCATAAATCCCGGGAGCGAACCTGATGAACACTGAGGTCATACGTATTTATTCGCATGGAGGCCCTGAAAAGCTTCAATATGAAACCATGGAACTGACTGAGCCAGCTGCAGATCAGGTTCAAATTCAGCATCAGGCAATTGGCCTCAATTATGCTGACATCTATGAACGTGAAGGCGATCACGGCGGGCCGCAGTCAGCTCAACCCTTTCCCATCACACTTGGTCATATGGCCGCAGGCACCATTACCAAAGTTGGCGCGCATGTGACGACTTTCAAAAAAGGGGATCGGGTTGCCTATATTGGTGGTGGAAGCTATTGCGGTTCTCGCAATATGGCGCCTGAACGCCTAATTCATATTCCCGACTCTATCTCTCATGCCGTAGCGGGCGCATATATGCTGAGAGGGCTTACGGCGGAATATCTGGTTCAACGGCTTTGGAAAATAAAGCCCGGTGATATTGCCCTAATCCATGCAGCCGCTGGCGGGATGGGCATTCTCCTGAGCCAGTGGGCAAAAGCCCTGGGCGCAACTGTTATCGGAACGGTAAGTTCACCTGAAAAAGCTGAAATTGCAAAAGATTATGGCTGTGCGGAAACGATCAATTACACCCACGAAGATTTTGTAAAACGCGTAATGGAAATTACGAACGGTCGGGGAGCAGATGTTATTTATGACGGTGTTGGCAAAGATACATTCCTGCCCTCACTGGACTGCATCCGCCCCCGCGGAATGGTGATCAGCTACGGAACAGCATCGGGGAATGTTGGCAAATTTGATCTTCAACGGCTTCACTCAAAATCGATCATCGTAACACGCCCCACATTGCGCAGTTACATTAGTGAACCCGGAGAGCTCCTCCAATCTGCGAAAGACTTTTTTCAGGCAGTGGAGACCGGCACACTGAATACCCCGATTGCAGCAACCTACCCGTTAAGCGATGCCCGAAGTGCACATGAAGCGTTGCAAAGCCGCCAATTGATGGGACCCGCCATCTTGATCCCAGAACAGGAATAAACAATGTCTTCTCAATCGATTGAAACCTTTTTTCCGTTTCAGACCGTCCGGGCAGAGGGTCGTCTTCTCGTTGGATTTGACAAGGGTATAGGCGTGATTGCCTTTAACAACCCCTCTAAACATAATGCGTTAGATCGCGATATGACCTCTGAGATGGCGGCGGCTATTCAAAGTTTCACGTCAAATGATGCGGTTAAAGTGATTATTCTGACCGGTACCGGCCAGAAAGCTTTTGTGTCAGGTGCCGATATTGGGGGATTTTCAGAAAATACTAAATCAGGTGAAACCTTTCTGGATTATCAGAATATTCTGGCAAAATGCCCCAAACCGACAATTGCTGTAATTCAGGGCTACTGCCTGGGCGGAGGGCTGATGACGGCCCTGAACTGCGATATACGCCTCGCCGCTGAAGGTGCCCGCTTTGGAATCCCCGCTGCAAAACTTGGTCTCTCTTATGGCTCCGAAGGGCTTCGCCGCTGCAGTCAGATCATTGGTCCGGCAAGAACCAAACTGCTTCTGTTCACCGCAAATCAGATTGATTGCGCAACTGCATTTCAATTTGGCCTTATTGAAGAGATAATCCCTTCGCAGGATATATGGAGTTCAGCCTTCTCCACCGCAGAGGCCATCGTGAAAAATGCGCCGCTATCAGTCAAAGCAACCAAATTTACCGTGGACCAGCTTATGGCGGATCCGGAATTGCGGGACATGAAGGCAGTTGAAGCCCGCAGCCGAGAATGTTTCCTCAGTGAAGATTTTAAAGAAGGGCAACGTGCCTTCCTTGAAAAACGGCCGGCCAATTTCAAAGGACAATAAGAAAGAGAAACCGACAATGTTCACCCTATATCATGCGGCGAAATCAAGCGCCTCGCGGCGGGTACGTTTGTGCCTCGAAGAAAAATCTATTCCCTGGACGGGCCACGAAATTGACCTGTCCAAGCAGGAGCAGCATAGCGCTGAATATTTAAAAATTAATCCCAATGGCGTTGTACCAACGTTACTTCACGATGGACGCCCGCTCCACGAAAGCGGAACGATCTGTGAATATCTGGATGAGTTATTTCCAAACCCGCCGCTGCGACCTCAAGATCCATACGAAAAAGCTCTCATGAGAAACTGGATCCGTTTTATCGATAGCCAGATCAATCATCTTATCGTCTTTAATTGGCGATCTACACTTCAAAAACTTGCTGAGAAATGGACCGATGAGGAACTGGAAAATGTGCTAAAGAATGTCCCAAGCCGTGATCGAAAAGAGGCGTGGATGCGAGTTGCACGCAGGCCCCATACAGCCGAAGAACTTGATGAAGCACGCAATGAATTAATCAAGCTGCTCGATAAAATGGAAGAAGCGTTGTCCAAAAGTGAGTGGCTGGTTGGCGAAAATTATTCAATTGCTGATATCGCGGCGGTTCCTTTTATAAAACGAATAGAAGAAGAAATCGCCCCCGACGAAATCACATCCGAGCGGCATCCAAAAACGGCGCTTTGGTGGCAAAAAATTCAAGCCCGCCCAGCTTTCGCACGCGCCAATATTGGACCCTTTCTGGAATAGAGAAAAAATCTGTCGGTGCTTTAAAATCTAACCGAATGAATTAGATTTCAGCACCGGCAGACTTTAAACGATTTTCTATCTATTGATAGGATGCTGGAGCATTAACGCGATAGAGGCGAAGCCAACTTAGAATTAAACGGATTACAGCTCGCGCCCCGTTTTATTTTTCGTTTGCTTTGAGAAATTCCGATATCATCTCTTTGACCTCCCCATCAAAAGCAAGCCAGTGCCTTGTCCGTAAAGGAGATCCTGCTCCAAAAACAACAGAGGATGCATTTTTATGATTGGTCATGTAGGCGCCGCAATCACCTTTCAAAACAGGCAAGGTAAACCAAGGGTCTCGATCAGCAACCATTGACAAGACGGGTTCAGAATGGGGGCTTCGCAAGCCCCGATATTCAGGCCAACCTGCATGGCAGGTCCATCCTTCAATTATACGGCCTGACAGCGCTTCCCCTTCATAAGTTGCTGTGGTAATTGCTCCTTCGCTCAAACCCATAAGAAAAATATTAGAAGGAGCGTGCGCGCCTAAAGATTTCAGACGCTTAATAGCGGAATCTACTTCCGCATGCCGCCACCCAAGAACAGCGCGGTGCAGTCCCCCTTTGGGGATTGATGTGTCACAACTACGTGGTTTACTCAGGCGAGAAAAACTATCCGGAGCGACCACGATAAAGCCTGACTGACTTAAAAATACGCCCGCATCCTCTGCGGCTTGCCCCAAGCCAGCACATCCATGGGCATATATGACAACAGAATAAGGAGAAAGATCAACGCCAGCCAAGAGTTCCGGCCCACTTACACGAGTTCGCGTTATCGGTCCGTCAGATGGTAGATATACCTTTGCTGCCTGCCATGTCCGTTCTAGTTCTACCGGATCCTCTCCTGTATCGGCATTTGCATTCCCGACGAACCCATTGCTCAAACACAACTGTAATATTGCGCAAACAACACAATAAATGCCAATTTTATGATACACTCCAGACATAGAAAACACCTCTAACGTTCCGATCTTTGGTTGCCTATGCCATCTGACGAAAAGGATTATCAAGCATGTCTGCAGCTTTTGCGCTCCGGCAACCTCAACGATCTCACCTTAAAGTATAACGGCAAACCGGCGGTAGCCCCATTGATTTTATATAAAGCTGACCGCTAACACAAAACCCCACCTGACTTATTGAGTTAAATGGGTAATTATTTGGTTTCGGCGTTAGGGTTTAGCGCGGGCCTTGGCCCTCCCTGCACCTGGTAGCTAACACTGCTTAATGTGATCCTTGCTAGCCCTTGCGTTGCAAAGCCTGTCTGATTTTCTCATCCTAGTTCACGACAACAAAAGGTTGAACATTCGAGCCCAGAATTCGCATCTAACTGTTCGGTGAAGAGAACGAAAAATGAATAGGTTTGCGTATCCGTTACAATTGAACGGAAGCGGCTTATATCCAATTACATATTGACCAAAATATTTCTGTAAGTAGTATCCACGACATGTAGTGGTTCCGCGAATAGCGGATCAAAAGGGAACACGGTTAAGACGAAAACGTCTCATTCCGTGGCTGCCCCCGCAACTGTATGTGGTGAGTGAGCATTCAATTAGACCACTAGCTTCTGCTTCGGCATCAAGCTGGGAAGGTGAATGTGTTACATTGACCCACAAGCCAGGAGACCTGCCACTACAGGTCACTCGAACCCAGACACGGGGTGTGTCAGGGTGCGGCTATCTCCGTAAAGGTGACACCATTGAACCATGCCCTTATTAAGGGGGATGCATGTTCTGTGTTGCTATTTTGCGGCCCTGAATATCTGTCACCTGTCAATAAGTGCATCTTTTTTATCTGATCGTTGGCTACAAAGGCTAACGGTCACCTATTTAGGTGTCTAAAAATGAGTAAATTTATCAAATTTACCAGTATTTTGTGTTTAATTTCCGCCCCATTTACGAACTCCAATGCATCAGAAATCATCGCTGATCCCATCATCGTTAGCGCAAGCCACACACCACTAGAAGGACGAAAAATTGGCCGTGCACATACTGTAATTACAGCTGAGCAGCTCGAAAAATCACAAACCCGCTATTTGGTGGACGCCCTTCGGCAGGTTCCGGGTATTTCCGTTTCTCGAACAGGTTCATTTGGAGGCCTGACACAGGTCCGGCTTAGAGGTTCGGAAGGTAATCATGTGCTTGTGTTGATTGACGGTATTGAAGTTTCAGAGCCCAGTCAGGGTGAATTTGATTTTGGCAGCCTTCAAGCTGCAAATGTTGAGCGCATTGAAATTATAAGAGGCCCCCAAAGTGCCCTTTGGGGATCCAACGCAACGGCAGGTGTCATCAATATCATTACAAAAAAAGGAGAGCGGAACGCATTTCAGGTCAACGCACAAAGTGAACTGGGGACAGATCGAACAGCACTTGCCAACATCGGTGTCAGAGGCGGTGGAAATAAGTATGACTATGCCCTTTCAGGTGCATTTCGGCGGACTGACGGATTTAATATCTCCAGCTTCGGCAATGAAAAGGATGGAGACAAAAACTTAACACTAAACGGCAAGGGAACGATTGATCTAGGGCGTAATCTTCAACTTGATGTCACTGCCCGGCATGTACGTAGAGAGTCAGAGTCTGACGATCAGGATTTCGCCTTTCCCGCCACCCCAACACAGGGTTTGGTTATTGACACAAATAGCTACACCAAAACCCGTGAATATTTTGGCGGACTGGGTCTAACGTCCTTTAGCTTCGATGACCAATTCATTCAAAAACTCCAGCTAGAAGGTACGTCGGTCCTGCGAAAAGGGGAAACAGATTCTGGTGTTTCCGGGAATGAAGGCACGCGTTTTCACGCTGGGTATCAGGGGACATTTGAATTGGAGACCCCTTCATTCCTGAACGCCCTTCATAGCTTAACTGGAGCGCTCGAATATGAGCGCGAAACTTTTACAAACAATTACCCTTCAAGTCCGGCGCAATTTCCGACACAAAGTCGCAATTTATATGGTGCGGCATTTGAATATCGCGGCGAATTTAGTGAAAAACTATTTCTATCCGCGGCCGTGCGATATGACATCAATGACAATTTTGAAAATTCACTGACGTATAGCTTAAGCAGCTCATACGTCTTCCCGCAATTCAACAGTCGCTTACACGCCTCTATTGGGACCGGAATAACCAATCCGACATTTTATGAGCAATTCGGATTTAATCCCGGTACCTTTATCGGCAATGCGAACTTGAAACCTGAAGAAAATTTCGGCTGGGATATTGGTGTTGAACAAAAATTCCTGAGTGACAATCTCGTCATTGATCTCACCTATTTCCGTGAACATTTAGAAGATGAAATCCAATCACAGTATGACGCAGGCCTAGGCGTTTCATCTCCCGTGAATTTGGACGGAACCAGCAAGCGACAAGGGGTTGAACTCTCAGTAAACGCCCAATTATTCGACAATATAACGCTCAATGGTGCCTACACCTATCTAAGCTCGAAAGAGCCAAATGGTGTTGAAGAAGTTCGCCGCCCTCGCCATTCCGCATCTTTGGGTGTGCGGTATACTTTCGATGAAGGCCGGGCCTCTCTTTTCTCAAACGCAGTTTACAATGGAGCGATGGAAGATCTTGAATATGTAAACTCGACACCGCAAACGCGCGTTACGCTGGATGATTACGTTCTAGTGTCTGTTGGGGCTGACTATCAAATCAATGAAACAGTTCAGCTCTATGGGCGTGTCGAAAATCTGCTGAATTCCAAGTATCAGGAAGTCTACAGTTTCAACTCTCAAGGCTTAACCGCATTTATTGGTTTACGGGCTGATTTTTAATTGGAGATCACCTTGAAACATCTGTTCGCTGTTCTCGTCGTTGCACTGACAACTCCATTGACAGCGTCTATTGGCAACGCCTCGGAAAATCAATATCCGAGGCGGGTTGTCTCTATGAATTTATGCACGGATCAATTGGCTATTCTGATTGCGGACCCCGGTCAGCTGGTGTCAGTCAGCTACCTATCCCATGATCCGCACAGTAGTGTTTTATCCGACCTTGCCAGAACTATTCCAGCCAACCATGGGCTAGCCGAGGAATTGTTTATGCTCAAGCCCGACCTAGTCATTGCGGGACAATATTCAACAAGAACCACCAAAGATTTGCTGCGACGACTTGGGCAAAATGTCGTTGAAATCAAACCTGCGCGTGATTTCGAAAGCATTCGGATCAACATTCGAAGATTAGGTGAAATTTTACATCAAAAAGAAAGAGCCGAGACGCTGATCCGCGCCATGGATACAGAACTCGTCCTATTAAAGCGAGAACAAGGAAAGCGCCCCCTTATCGGGTCATACGGCGCCAACAGTTATAGCACTGGCGGCGACACATTGGAGAGTACATTGGTTCAGACCGCCGGAGCCAAGCACCTCGGTACAGAATCCGGTCAACTCGGCACTCGAAAAATCCCCTTGGAAGAGCTGATTTATCTCAACCCTGATTATTTATTAACATGGCAACGAAGCAGCTCTCAGGTACCGCAAAGCAAAGCCACGGAAAATTTGTATCACCCTGCCCTCCTAAAGTGGTTTGGACAAGAACGCCAACTCACCCTGTACAGCAAATACTGGATTTGCGGAGCACCCTTCTCCCTTGAAGCCATTCACCAGCTAAAAGATGCCATTAAAAAGGTCCAACCGTGAGCATACAAACCAGAAACTTACCATATCCCTTGCTGATAGCCTTTCTGGCAGTGTTGGTAGTCAGCCTCTTTATACTGTCTCTTATGACGGGCTATACGTCCGCCTCCTTTTCAGATCAATGGCATGCGCTGTTCTCGAATGAGCAATCATTGTTATCGTTGGTAATGTGGGAAATCAGAATGCCGCGCACGCTTCTGGGAGCTGCGATTGGCGCTATTCTGGGTCTCTCCGGAGCGGTCCTTCAAGGATTACTCCGAAACCCGCTTGCAGAACCGGGGGTGCTGGGAATTAACGCTGCCGCCTCCCTTGGCGCCGTTGCTGCGATTTATTCAGGTTTAAGTGCCTGGCATATTTTTGCCCTACCGATAAGCGCCCTGATCGGTGCCGGGGTAGCCGTCGCCCTTATATCAATTCTTGTCGGCGGGGCCGGCTTTAATATCCTGGTGACTATTCTGGCGGGTGTTGCGCTGTCCTCAATGGCAGGTGCCCTAACAGCACTAATCCTTAATTTATCACCTGATCCCTTTGCCGCACTCGAAATTGTGTTCTGGATGATGGGATCTTTAACGGATCGCAGCATGTTACATGTGGGTCTAGCCATACCCTTTATTGCAGTTGGGGCGGTTTTGTTATTTTCCACAGCCCGCTCTTTGGACGCCCTATCGTTGGGTCAGGATGTTGCCGTCAGTCTTGGCGTAAATGTAAATCGAACACGGTTACTGGCCATACTGGGAACGGCAATCGGCGTCGGCGCCGCAACATCGGTTAGCGGGGCGATTGGCTTCGTCGGATTAGTTGTACCGCACATTCTGCGACCACTTGTTGGCAACCGCCCAAGCCGATTACTACCAGTCAGCCTGTTGGGCGGGGCTGCGTTTCTGTTGGCCGCCGATATCCTGGTTCGGATCATTCTACCCAGTAAAGATTTGAAATTAGGCGTTATCACAGCGCTGATTGGCGTTCCCTTTTTCATCTGGTTACTCGTACGTGTTCGAAAGATACCTACATGATAAAAATCCACTGCACCAACTTATCCGTCTCCATTGGGAACAAAGAAATTCTTTCCCCCTTGAATTTGTCCGCCGCCAAGCCTCAACTCATTGGTTTAATTGGACCCAATGGAGCTGGAAAATCCACATTGCTAAAATCCATGGCAGGTGTTCAGTCCTTCAATGGAAGGATGACGATTGACGGTATAGACAGCAAAAACGGATCTAAAAAACAGCGGGCGCAACGCATCGCGTACATGCCCCAGGAAAGGCAAGTGTATTGGTCACTCACAGTTGAAGAAATTGTTGGGCTAGGTCGCCTCCCCCACCAACAATGGCCTAAAATACTAAGGCAGCAAGATCGCAACATCATCCACCATGCGATGGCACAAATGCATATTCTGCCTTTCGCGCAAACCCCGTTTCATATTCTTTCAGGCGGACAGCAGGCACGCGTCCTTCTTGCGCGAATGTTAGCGCAGGAAGCCGAGCTTCTTCTTGCAGACGAGCCCGTAAATGGCTTGGATCCGGCGCATCAAATTCGCCTGATGAGCACCTTCAAAGACTTAGCCGCGGCGGGGCGAACAATCATAATCTCCCTCCATGATTTAAATTTGGCTGGACGGTGGTGTGACCGGCTTATTCTTTTGAACAACGGCGAATGCCTTGCCGATGGGCCGGTTCAGGACGTGCTGTCACCTGATTTACTGCGCACCGCTTATGGAATTGAAATCCAACAGGTTCAAACGGACGACAACCTCATAATATTTCCTCATAAACTGGCTAATGGAGGCGCAGAATGAAGTCACCCAACAGTCTCATTTTTGAAGTTGAACAGTTCCTTGCAGATCCAGAAACCGGCTGGAGCATTGGCTCATTTGGTGCCATCGGAGAATTCATCCAATGTGAAGACGACAGTTTACTCGGCACTCCGGGCTCACCTCTTACTGTTGCAACAACCAAAGGAGCTCTAAGGTTTAATAAAGACGTTTTAAAATCGGCCCAAATCGTTGCATATGAAACCCTATCGGCTAATTCGAAGCGGTGGTCTCATGGTCTTAGCCTATGCTTGGACCGAACGAAAGCACGTCGCAATTGCAGGCAGGGGCTGACTAATTTGGGACCAGATGCAGGCGCTATCTTAAGCACCGATCGCACCGCTTTGCTGTTTGATCTTGGTCTATCTCAAATGCATATCGACTTTTGTATCCGCACATCTCATCCTGATCTGATCGCGGTTCTAACAAAAAATATAGGTCGGCCCGTCTTCGCGCCAGATAATCCTGTTATGGGGGCTATCTTTGAATATCATCCTCACCGAATTGTTTCATCTGTTCTGGGCCGCGTCGAAGTGTTCCAAAAGATTGGCGGCCCCGATACCGGCGGCGTGTCGCCTGTAGGCCCCCACACCCATCTTATACCGAAACTTATGAAATCAGGGCGAACCCATTCGGCCAATATTCCTATTCCAACGCATCTTGTCCCCTGCTGTAATATTCACCCGCCAAACGCATTTTCCGACAAACACGGGGTGCCTATTGCGTTTCAAAAAGGTCGCCTGGACAGGTTTCAACCTCTTCTGAATGCCTATGGACCGGCCAAATTTATTAAACAAAAACAGCGTATATTGACCGCCTTCAAAAATAGAAGCCCTCTTGATAGCAAAGAAGATCAATATGACAGGCTGGAAAGAACAGCCATCCGCGTCGCCCTGAGGCAAATTGCAGCAATAACGCAAAACACGGACGATCAAAGTGCAATAGATTGGCTCAAAGGATGGCAATCTGTATATGAACCAACTGGCATTTAACGCACCGGTTTCGTGACATAAATAACTCGGCAGTACCCATTGGGGTGTTGTCATATTAACTTCGCGAAAAAAATACGACTTTGAATTAGACGGATTAGATGCAAAAGATCGCATATTCAGACCACCGCCCCCAATAGCGCTTACGTTCAACGTTACCGATTAACCCGAACTCACCTCAAGGAATGTCGCGCCGAAGCAATTAGCGTTCGGAAAACTGCTAGTATCGCTGCCAAAATAGTGTTGCTTCAGTTTCATCACGCCTGTCATAAGTTAATGTGACAACGCCTGATTGAGACCGGTTTTAGCCGCTTTACAAGTTCAACTGCAGTCGACTGTTCGGGAACTCTTGCTAAGATGCCATTACGACGCGTCACGACCAACCGACAGGGTTCGTTTTTTTGATGGAGTTGAAATAGTTACTGTCTCATTTCCAGGAATTACGTATAGATACGGGGATGCTTAGTAAGGAAATGCCTATTGTCCAGCCCCGAGACCCAAATACATTGTGAGACCATATGACCTTTTCTATCATTATCGCAACCCTATTGCTTGTCATTCTCACTCTTTTACCGCTGTGGAACAATCCTCATTGGCTGGTACGAAGCATGGATTTTCCGCGACTACAAATAACGTTTTTTGCCGTAGTATTAATTGCCCTGCAACTCTTTCTGGTCGACACAAGTGCCGTTAAATATGGCCTGATTGGCATCACACTGGCGTGCTTTATATGGCAAGTGTGGTGGATCTTGCCCTATACCCGCCTGTGGCCCGTCGAGGTCAAATCTGCTGTGGACACCGATAGCGACCGCCAACTCAGCATCTTGACCGCCAATGTCCTTACACCGAACAAAGAAGCACAAAAACTTGTTCGCCTTGTGCAGAAGCACCAGCCAGATCTGCTCGTCACTCTCGAATCAGATCAATGGTGGGAAGAGCAGCTGGACATCCTTCAAACCGACATGCCCTTCACGATAAAATGCCCGCAAGACAACCTGTATGGCATGCATGTCTACTCTCGAATGCCACTCGAGGAGCACTCCATAGAGTATATTGTGGAAGATGACGTTCCATCGATGCATGCCCTTCTGAGGCTTCGAAATGGAGATGCCGTGCGGATCCATTTTCTACATCCCGCTCCGCCCAGCCCAACAGAAAACCCGGAATCTGCCGAGCGCGATGCGGAATTGGTCGTTGTTGCACGGAGCATAGCCGAGAGTGAACATGGACCAATCATCTTAACCGGAGACCTGAACGACGTGGCTTGGTCGTCCACAACACGATTATTTCGTAAACTCAGCGGTTTACTTGACCCTCGTGTTGGCCGAGGCATGTTCAACACCTTTCATGCTGACTATCCTTTACTCCGTTGGCCGCTCGACCACGTTTTCCACACTGAGCACTTTACAGTCAAATCGATATTGCGGCTTCCGCACATTGGGTCTGACCATTTTCCATTATTGACCCGGCTTACATATTCACCCATTCGCGGAGTAGATCAGAACGGACTGCAAAGCACCCGAGAAGACCACGCCCGCGCAAATGAAATCGTTGGAAAAAAGGGTATTGATCAGACTAATGCCCCTAAGCCAGAGGCGAAAGTTTAATCACATTTAAGGAAAGAGTCGTCCGAGACAATCCACGATATCTACTCATAATTCTTCGGCGCGGGATTGCTGCTTTCAGATGGTGATCGCAGGAAATTAGAAAAACTGATCAATGCACCTGCGCAGCTAATGCTGCCTTTTGTGAACCTTGCCAGCCTCTGCGGTGCAAAGCCTGTCTGAGTTTCTCCCCCGAGTCCCACCCCTCCAACAAAAAAGGCCCCCTAATGGGACCCTTGTTTTCTTGGTTGCGGGAGCTCGCAAGCAACGACAGTCTATGAAGAGTACTTTCACCATCCAAGTCTCCTTCCCTCCAACTTAGCATTAACCGCTTTTTAGAAAAGGGATTCTCAACTGTACGGTCATACCGGTGTGACGTGGAAGATTGATCCCGATGTCACTGCCTTCTCCAACATCGCAGGCAGAGTATAGATCACCGATAGTGAGCCAGGATTTGGCCTCCCTTCTTGATCCTCAGGACTGCACAGCCCACCATCATCACTAAAAAAATGGGATTTCTCAAATTTATCTAAGCAGAATGACAAATTTAATGACGATTTCGGATCACAGTTTTTCTTTTTTGCATAAACCCCAAGAAACCGACACCTCATTTACTCCCTCTCCAGAAACACCCATCAAATTATTGTTTTTATTGTTAAAACGACAGTCAAGCTGAACGTAAATACCGATACAATCTAAGAATTCCGACTACCAGATTATAGAACCCGTGGTTAGCAATTAATATTACTCCAAAACCAAATATAAAAACATCAATGTTACTTAAATGTGGTTGATACCTTCCAAAATAATGAGTTTTTGGATCAACTCCAGTGTAAAAATACCCTAATATTATAAGTATAGATATCAATGGTACCGCAATAGATCTCACAAACATTACGTTCTTTTTTACACGTTCCTTAGATGCAAGCCTTATATATCTATAGTTTATAATATTTAAAATCGGAATAGGGAGACTAAACATCACGATAGCAGCTGTCATATGCTCAAAGTAAGGCACTCGCTCATCATACCCCAACGCTACAATACCGTGTATCATCCGATTTACACCTGGAAAGCCACCAGCAAGGGTATGGCTTAGCTCTCGACAATACTCTGTCCATGCCAAAAACATATCTGAATGAAAAGCTTCTAAGACCGAATAGGTGGCGAGGTATATTATTCCTGGCAAAGACATACATTCCAAACGCGCCAGAAACTTGCCCTTAATTAGCGTCACGGACAGATACTCCGCAATTTTCTCATCCCTACACCAGCCCGTTATAATACTATCGACCGCAATACAATATACTTCAGCAACAACGCCAACCCATATCCGGCGCGCTTTCACTCGCAACTTCGTCGGACATATTCCCTCGCCAAACTTAATTAGAGGTAGAACTTAGTATGAAGACAAGAAGCTGGTCAACGTGAAGCTGATTTTTTGATAAGAAACTCAAGTGAATTTAACCTACGTTTCAAAGCAAGGTTTCAAATCGTTTTCAGCAATTTCAGCAATTAAAGTTGGTTGCAGGGCGATTTGAACCTACGACACCAACTCTTTGATATTGCAATTTAAATTCTTGAAAGTTTGGTTGCGGGGGTAGGATTTAGCGTCGCTTTGCTCCGTAGCGTCCTTCGGCCGCGAACCTCGGAAAGCCTTATTGGCTTTCCTTAAGGTGTCAGATCCACAGACCACACAGCCAATAAAAAAGGGCCCCGAGAGGGACCCTTATTTATTTGGTTGCGGGGGTAGGATTTGAACCTACGACCTTCAGGTTATGAGCCAAACAGGGGTATATTTAACGGGTATTACTGAATATATATAACCTGTTATTTTATATACATATTTCTGCCACATTCGTTTAATAAAGATAGATTGAATGCGATGTTTTTTACGGAAATAGGTAGCCCTATGGTAGCCCCTAATGAGAAAATCAATTTTACCAAAGCGGGGCTACACGCCCTTCCCTTGCCGCCTGAAGGCAAGCGATACGCTTTTAAGGATACGCGGGTTCCGGGCTTGATTATTCGGGTTATGCCAAGCGGTTCCAAAAGCTTTCAGCTTTATCAGAAGCTTCAAGGGCGCCCTATTCGGGTAACGCTTGGCAAGTTCCCTGACATGACTATTGAGAAGGCCCGTAACGCCGCCACAAAGGCCAAGGGCGAGCTTGCAGACGGCACCAACCCCAATGTGGAAAAGAACCGACTTCGCAAGGAAATAACGTTCAAGGAACTGTTTGGCCTCTATATGGATAGATACAGCAAAATTGAGAAAAAAAGCTGGAAATACGACGAGCGGGAAATCAACAAGTTCCTGTCGCAATGGTATAACCGCAAGATATCCGATATCAGCAAGTTTGAGATTAAAACCCTTCACCTTAAAACCAAAGAGAATAACGGCCTTTATCAAGCCAATCGAATATTGGAACGTATTCGCTCCATGTATAACAAGGCAATCGAATGGGGATGGGACGGCGACAACCCAACAGCGGGTATCAAAAAGTTCAAAGAAGAAGCGCGGGACCGTTATGCACAGCCCAATGAGTTACCCCTTCTCTTTGTCGCGTTGGATGCGGAACTCAATGAGGTCGCGAGGGATTATCTTTATATGTCCCTTTATACTGGCGCCCGAAAAACAAATGTTCTGCAAATGCGGTGGGAGCAGATTGATTGGCACAACAAGACATGGCGTATCCCCGAAACCAAGAACGGGGAACCTGTCACTATTCCGCTTTCGGTTCCAGCCGAACAGCTTTTAGAAAACCGCCTGAAAGCCGCAGCTGGATCACCTTGGGTCTTTCCAAGCGACAAGAGCAAAGCGGGGCACCTCAATGATCCGAAGAAGGCATGGATACGAATTAAACAACGGGCAACCATTGCTCTTTGGAAGCAGGATGAAACCCTCATTTCTTTAATCCAGACCGTACAAGACGACATTCCTCTTAATGAAGATATTGGAAAGCTGTTTAAGACAATTGAAACCACCGCATCAGTTAAAGGGTTAGTCCTGCCAACCGGCCTTATGGATATTCGCATCCATGACATAAGGCGGACCTTTGGCAGCTATCAGGCGATCACAGGAGCCAGCGAAGCAATCATTGGCAAATCTTTAGGCCACAAGTCCAGTCAGGCAACCCGCGTCTATGCGAGGCTGCATAACGATCCCGTTCGCGCCGCCATCGACAAAGCAACTGACGCCATGCTGCAGTTAAAAAAATAAGAAAGAAATAAAATGAATATGCGCGACCAAAGGAAGCCTTTAGAGCTCTCTGAAGATGAATTGCAGGAACTCATTACTAAATTTGAGGCGATTACAGGGGTAGAGTTTGATGCAATATCAGCAGACACGATCAACAATTTTGTTGGAATACTCAGAAAGAAATACCTCGTTGAGCAATGGATACCCGAAAACAAAAAAATCCGAGCCGATATTGAGCAAGTTCAAAGATGCGCTGAGAAGCTGCACAAGCTAATTGTTGAAAATCCGGACTTCACAATGATTGATTCTTTTCAAACAGCCATTCCTCATAACGGCCCCCAGCTCACTGATATTTTGGAACATATCAATCTCCTGATTGATAGCGGGGAAACTGCAAAAGAAAATCTGAGCAAAAGAAAGAAATCTGACAGACAGACTTTCACAGATACGCGGCAGGATATTGCTACCGAATTAGCCCGAGAACTTGCGAGAAAGCAAATCAAGATCACCAAGTATAGAGATGGGCATTTTGGACAGTGCTTGAGAGAATTCCTCGAGTCTTGTAACGGAGAAACTCCGGGAGGTCCTGTCAGAATTTACGTGCCAGAAGACCTGTTAACCCTCATAAAAACTGCGGCGGACACGTATCAAGAAGCCCCCTTGCATATCCTTCTCCAATTTAGGTGAATTTTTAAGGGTGATTTTTTCACCCCTTTTTTCAACCTAAAAATCATTCAAGAAAATTGCTTTTTATTAATCCAGAAACACCAAGCGCAGTGCTGGGTGTGATTGATTTATTTGGATTAATATCTATGAGTACAACTCTATTAACCGCAAACGAAGTCTCCCGTATTCTGGGCGTCACGCCCGGAACATTGGCCGTATGGCGGGCGACCAAACGCTATGATCTTCCTTACGTTAAATCAGGACGGCTTGTCCGCTATCGCGAAGAAGATGTGGAAGCTTTTATCACGTCCCGCTTAAACGGGGAGACAGCGCAATGAAAGCTACTCCTAAAGAACTTAAAAACCGGATATCGCCGGACCTTTATTATGCCCGATATTTAAAAGGTCACTTTGGAAGCCATACGGGTAACGGCTGGCATAACTGGAGCGGGCTTTGCCCGTTCCACGCTGACAAAAAAACCGGCTCCTTTGTCGTCAACAGAAACACGGGGGCATTCAAGTGTTTTTCCTGCGGTACTGGCGGCGGGGATATTCTCTCTTTTCATATGAATATCAGCAAACTGTCCTTTAACGCAGCATGTGAACATTTAGAGGAGTTATATCCATGAAAGAGGTCAAGCGATGGATATACCGAAAACCAGATGGAACAAGTTATGGCCATGTCATTCGGTTGGAAGAAACTAGAGAAAATCAGACCGAACCGGTTAAAAAACAGATCATCCCCTATTTTAAGCCTGACGGGAAACCGGGTATTCCCGGTGATCTTCCCGGTTGCAACCGGTTGTTTGGCACTGAAACCCTCTCAAACCAGTTTGATCCGGTATTCATCCCTGAGGGGGAGAAATGCGGCGCGGCCCTTCATGGGCTGAGCTATCAAGCCATCACCAGTTTGGGCGGCAGTAATCAGGTTCAGTTCGCTGATTGGTCGATCTTGAAAGGTATGACGGAGTTTTACATCCTGCCCGATAATGATGAGGCTGGGGAGGTCTATGCTGAAAAGGTCTATACTGCGTTGCGCCCTCTTTTGGGATCGGCAACGGTTTATATTTTACGGTTTCCGCTTCAGGATAAATCAGACGTTTGTGATTATCTAAAATCTCAATCAGAATTGACTGATTGGAACGAACTGGATGATCTAACCGATCATCCGCACCGATCAGACGTTCAACGCGCTTTAAACACGTATATCCAACAGAACAGGGAACCTGTTCCAGCCCACTGGAAGTTTGTTGTCACGCCTCGAAACCATAAACTGATTGCCGCTAATGATTTTTGTCAGCTAAAGCTTCCCGAAAGAAAGTTGCTTCTGGGCCCGTGGCTCTCTGAGGGATCGATCAATATGGTGTTTGCGGACCGTGGTATCGGAAAAACTTTCTTCTGCCTGTCAGTGGCCATTGCCGTTGCCAATGGGAGCCCTTTCCTAACCTATGAGGCACCTACCCCTGCCCCCGTTCTGTATCTGGATGGGGAAATGCAGGCAACTGCCATGCAGGAGCGCTTCAAGGCGCTTTCCAATGGAGTTGATACGAAGGCGCCCCTTTATATCTACACCCCCGACATTCAGGATCAAGACAGCAGCACGCCGGATATTGGTATCGATACGGGGCGGTATGAAATAGATCAGCTGATTGAACGGGCCAATCCAAGGGTGGTGTTTATCGATAATATCTCGACCTTCATACGTACAGGGAACGAGAACGAAGGGGATAGTTGGGCCCCTATTCAGGAATGGGCAGGCCAGCTTCGAAAACGCGGTATTGCCGTTGTGTTTGTTCATCACGCTAACAAAGAAGGCAAGCAGCGCGGCAGTCACAAGAAAGAAGATGTCTTGGACATTGTCATTCAGCTTAAACGCCCCGATGATTATCTAGCCGGAGAGGATGCAACCCGAATGCTCGTTAGGTATACGAAGGCGCGGCATTTGGAAGCCAAGGACACAAGGGATATGGAGGCTACGTTACGTAATGAAGAAGGCACCCTCGTTTGGACGTATGCGGATGGCGATCCTACCTACTTACGATGTGTAGAGCTTTTAAAAGAGAAACTCCCCTACGCAGATATTGCGGATGATCTAAACGTATCGAAATCAACCATCACCCGGCTGAAGCAGAAAGCGCAGGTCGAAGGGCTTTTGTGAATACCGTTTAAACGTACGTACGGAGCTGGAAGCAACCGTACATAACGTAAGGATTTTGTTGGAAGTCCCGAAACAGGCTGACTGCTCAAACACTCCGTTTCATCGTTTCCGGGCCTAAAGCCCGAAACGATGAAACAGCAACTTCACAAAATAAATGGCAAAGAAAAAACCACTTATGAAGAGTTAGCTTTTTCAGCAAACTTTTTTAGGACCTTAGATTCTGGAAAAGCATTTACCATTACATCAAGTTGGTCGCTTTCCAATTCTTCCAACGCGTCCCAGCTTCGATCAATTGCACTTTTACCACCTAAACTTCTAAGCAAATTAGCAATCTTAGTTAGATGATCACTGGAAAGATTTTTAAGCAAAGGTATTAATGCTTCGACCATCTGATTTCTATCATCAGCAGATTGATACTGATTTGCGATATTTGATATACTCCCAATCACTCTTTTTAGAGTCTTAGGCTCTTCTTTTCGTAATATCAGTTTTGGAATTGTCTGCTTAAAGAAAGGAATAGTTGTTAATTTCTTTTGGCTCGTGACGTAGGCAAAAACTCTTTCCCGTTGTTCGTCGTTAAGCTGACTTTCCTCGAGAAGTTCTTTTGCAATCGCCTTTTCCTTCTTTTTCAAAGCCTTCATCCATGACCTAAAAGCTCCGTCGGGATGTGTTGCGATTTCATGTGGTGGCATTGAAAGAACGCTAATAGAAATTTCTATGCATCGTTCTTCTGTGCTACTTTCGGCTACTTTAAGGAGCAGCTGATCAAAATCTTTACTGTTCGAGTTCTTCTCACTCGAAGATGTTAAAATGGTAGTGATATCTGATGGCGATAGGAAATCCACGATATCTAAGATACTAGGCATTGCCAATTTAGGATCTTGGCGCCATAACGCAATCGCTGCGTTACAAAGCTCTGTAATTACGGCTGCGTCTTTTGCCTCGAGAACCCTTATTCCTAATTGGACAACCGAGTCAAAGACATTTTTGATACCTTCGATAGACGGATGACTTTGGACAAATGTTGAGCCTTGTTTAGCAATATCGCTAGCGGGATAATTACCCGCAAATCCGCCAACTGCGGGCCACTCCCCCTTCATTATGCGATGAAGCTCTGGATAGATTTTTACTGCTCCTATTGTACTAATAAATAGCTGCTGAAGAAAAGAAGTTGCCTTATCATTTGATGCATGCTGAAGGAGTAGTTTCGAAACTGGAAAAATATTCTTGACATAATTTAAGTTGTTTTGTTGTGCATTCAATTGACTAAACAAAGTATCTAAATGACTCTGAAGCTCGCTAGATTCCCAAGCTGTTTTAGGTATATTGGATACCAGTGCTTGATATCTTTCTGCTCCTTTCTCATCGACATCACTGTCATTTATTAACGTATTCATTTGCACAATAGCGGATTCTCTATGCTTTTCACTTAAAGTTTCCCAATCTTGTGCCAATACTTTTAGCGTTTGTTCTGGATTAAAATTTATTGGTCTTTCTACAAAATTCCCTATCACCGAATTTCGCGCATCTATATCAATTCTTTTTACTACGTTGTATATTCTGACCATATGCTCTGCACAGGAAGGATTGTGGCCCCACGAGACAATTAAGGGCACCACTGAGGCAATTGTTCCTGTTTCTAAATCCTCTTGCCATTGTGTAAATAACTTTAGGAAGTCCTCAGCACCATTACTCCAGTCAAGCTCCCAGTTTTCTTCATCAGTCATATCGAGGTTTAAGCGTCCTGCAAAAGACTGGATGAATTCATTCTTTTGGCTTGAGATTGCCTGATCAACAGATAGTAAAGCTCTGTTGTGCGCATATTCTACTGCTTCAGCAGATTTAACTGCGACCATCTTAGTTAATTGACTCCACAAAGTGGCTAAACTTTCCACTCCTGCATCAACTAAGTCATCGTGAACTAACTGAATTCTTTCAATAGTGTCTCGTTCATCAACAATACCATCTGGATTTTTCTCAAATTCTATTATCGCTAAATCCGCGTAATCTTTACCCAGAAGTGGCAACAGATTCTTTGAGTAACGTTTCATCCACTTTTCAAATGTAGAAAAGGGTATTTCAGTGACACCAGCTTCGCTTTCAACTGACCGGTCTAGAAGCCATTTTTTTAGAATCTCATCAGCATCTTCTGGCAATCCGCAAGTATCACGAACTTTCAATGCCAACTCAGTTGCATCCATAACAATTTCTTGCGCTTGTTCTAAATTTGGCCTCTCATAAGACGGTAACCTCCAATCCAAATGCCCCTCACCTAGAAGATCTTTTACGAATTGAACAGTAACATCTCTTTGATCCTCATCCTGCAACTGATCTATCATAAGTGTTGCAGCTTTCGGGCCCACATTTTCTCGAACACTCTTAATTTCTATCATTTGACGCGCAAGCGGCTCAATAAGAGGTCTTTGAATATTAGCAGGAACTCTCGGCAACAGTTCGGCTAATGGTCTCGCAGCATTAATGCGTCGTTCATATGTGTCTTGGAATACATTTTCAAATAAATGTGACAACAGTTTTACGTTGTCTTCACTCAGTTCTCTGTTGTCGAGGTTCCGCCCAAATATTTCTAAAACACCTTCAGTATCTGCAGAAACAAGAGCATCATATAAAGCTGGTGCACTATCACCGAACTGGCGTGTAAGAGCATTCTCAGCAAGCAAAAGAAAAGGCAATAAATTCTTAGACCACCTCAACCCCTGTACACTGGACAGGTATTGCCGGAGAGCTCTAAATTCTGGTTTTACTCTTGCCCTATCTTCTTCCACAATCACAAATTTTTCAAAAATTTCTTGTCCTACAGGCGGCAATAAGCTCAGTTTCTCCCTCCTTAGAACGACCTTATTAAACTCCTGAATTAATTCGGGCCTTCTTTCTAGCTCATTATAAAAATCCGGAAAATCAACTCGCAACACACATAGTACTGCTAAAGTTATTGGATGCCCAGTTACCGCTCCATCATAAAGCGCTCCGGCTGATTTTGACCCTAAACCGGCTTTTTCTCGCTCAATTGCTATTCTCCAACTTTGAGTAAAAGCATTTATTAATTGAATCGCGTTGCGTGGGCTCTGTACCCCTGTATGGATCATTTTGTCGACAACTTGATCTAACTCTATCCCTCTACTCGTTATATCATCGATAAATGAATCCAACTTACTTAACTTGTCTATCGCGAATGAACGCATGTCCTGCTTCGGAAAAGGTGGAATTTCAATACGAAATTGAAATAGACGACCAAGATACCGGCGCGCATCTGACCTAGTAATTACCGATCCAGGCAAGTCAGGATTACTTCTATTTCCCTTAGCTAAAGCTTCTGCAATTCTGTCCTCATCGCAAGAAATCACAAAAACTACGCCGAAATTTTCATCTATTTGACCAAGTGGTAACTCTAAAAATGTTCTAATTGCATCTAAACCAGAAACCATTTCACTTGGAGACAATCTGTCAAGATCATCCACAAACACAACAAGTCTTTCACAAAACTTTCCTTTTTTACTTTTTTTATATTCTTGGATCTGACAAATAAGTAAATTTTCATATTCCTCTGCGCCGGTAGCTGGAAATGAAACCGTTGTTACTGGCAAAAAGAAGGAAGGTAATTTAATTCTAATGTCCACGACATATTTGGCTAAAAAACCACTAACACCCAGTCCAGCGATACCCAACGCCGACAATGCAAATTGATCTGACAGACCAACTAAACCTACAAAAGTCGAAATCGCTAAAAGCGTTAAACCGACAAGTATTAAAAAAATTAAAACAGAGAAAATATTCTGCAGTATGGCTTCTCTAGACCATTCCCAAAAATCACGATTTTTATTTGATTTCGTGCTGACCTGCTTGTAGAGATTCTTTCGTATCTCAGTGTCATCCCCCCCTAGCTCCATAAACACAAGCCTCAACAAAGCACGTTTTAGATCCTCGTCACCACCGTATCTCCAAGCATTGAAAGTAATTGAATGAAATAGGTCCTTCCTTTTTTTCCCTTTTTCTCCTGTAGTATCTTCCTTCAACTTTGATCGATAAAATTCCTTTATGCTGCTCTTTCCCGTTCCCCAAGAACCAAGTAACCCAACACTATAAGGAGGTTTATGATGGGGACTCTCTATCAAATCACCCAACAAATCTGAGAAATGTTTATGACCAAAGCTATCGTCATCACGATCTGAGAGCTCCCTATCCAGAACGCTCCATTCATTAGCTTTTATTTTGCTGCTCATGATAGGCACTCCCCCATATAAAGAGCCTTTCAAAGGCTCGGTATTCCAAACCCAACGGCTTAACAGAATACTTTTTATATAATTCTATTATTAAGTTCATTGCATACTAGCTTAAATTGAACAAACTAGAAGTAAAGAAACAATATTTGGAAAAGCTTTGGCTTTTTCACTTTTAAAGTATCTATCTAAAGAATTTGAGGTAGCCCAAAAGTAGCCCCGACCCCTTCAAAGACAAAACTCTGTTAACGCAGAAACGCCACTAAGTCATTGACCTAGCGGCGTTTAGATTTGGTTGCGGGGGTAGGATTTGAACCTACGACCTTCAGGTTATGAGCCTGACGAGCTACCGGGCTGCTCCACCCCGCGGAGATTATGAAGCAAAAAAGCACCTGTATTAGGGTGCTTTTTTTAGA
>JAXMOU010000002.1:0-1131489 GCA_034669685.1 Sneathiella sp. | reverse complement strand
CTTCCGTCTGAAATCTGCTAACTTTCGGGGCCTTCAAGTACCGCTTGCGCTTAACTCTCAAGGCCGCCTCGTCAGCAGCGTGGGGCGGGTTATAGGCCCATCACCCAATACCGTCAACACCCTTTTTCGTTTTTTTTGAAGAAAGTTTTTTATCCGCCAGTTTTCGGGATTTTGCCGTCATCATACTTGCCATGAAAGAGACTAAATCAGCCTTTAGATATGGCAAACTTTCTCATCCCATTATATCGCCCGCATCAATCTCCCTGAATCAAGATTGATGCGGTCAGTATATTGCGCCTTAAAAGATTTGAGGGAGTAGCGAATTCGTTAACCTTCTTGATATAAGCATATCTTGACAAAACGATGGATGAAAAGCATTGTTTGCTGCGTAGATTTAAGGTTAACGGCGAACAGAAAACTCTAGAGAAGTGTGGGTATATTTGTGCTGAAAAGACTCAAAGGAAATTTTGATAACTCTCAAACTCCTAAAAAAGCTGCCATCCCGGCGGCTATACTTGTGCTGGGTGGCTTGATCGGCGGCCTAACCGCCTATGCGTTTGTTCCTGGCACAACGTTTCCACCTTTCAGTTCAGCGAGTGTCGCACTGGATAGCGCCTCATCGGCTGAAACCGCGTCTGATGCTGCGTTGTCATCAAACGAAGATACATCCATAGAATCAAAGCAGGAAAATTCAGGCCCCAAGATTAAGACTGTGTCAGTCACCAAAGGCGACACCTTAATGAAGGTTCTGACCCGCGCAGGCGCCGCCCCAAATGAAAGCCACAAGGCAATTTCTGCTCTTTCTGCTGTGTTTGACCCTCGCCGCCTTCGAATTGGACAAGATGTAACACTTCAGTTCACGGATGATACGCCTGAAGATGGAACCGTTCGCGAAGATGGCTTCAAACTGCAAAGCGTGTCCCTACATGAAGACGTTGACCGCGAAGTGTCTGCTGTACGCCTAAACGAGCAGAGCTTTGAAGCGAAAGAAACGATCATTTCTCTCGAGAAGACGATGGCCCACGCGGGTGGTACGATTGAGAATTCGTTATTTCTCTCGGCTTCACAAGCGGGTCTGCCCACACGAGTCATTCTCGATCTCATCCGAATTTTTAGTTACGATGTGGATTTCCAGCGTGAGATTCAACAGGGAGACAGCTTCGAAGTCTTTTTCGAAAGGTTCGTTGACGAAAGCGGACGCCCTTTAAAAGAAGGAAACATTCAATGGGCGTCAATGACGCTGAGCGGCACGACCCATTCGCTCTATCGGTTCAAAACATCTGATGACGACATTGTCGATTATTATGACCAGAAGGGTCAAAGCGTTCGAAAAACACTGATGCGTACACCGATTGACGGCGCAAGGCTAACATCGAGCTTTGGCAAGCGAAAGCACCCCATTCTAGGTTACACAAAAATGCATCGCGGCGCAGACTTTGGCGCAGCTCGGGGAACCCCCATTATGGCTGCGGGCAATGGTAGCGTTGAAATGGCAGGTCGAAACGGCGCCTATGGCAATTATGTTCGTATTCGCCATACCAGCACCTACAAAACGGCTTATGCCCATATGAAAGGCTTCGCCAAAGGTATTCGAAAAGGGGCTCGCGTTAAACAGGGCCAAATCATTGGTTATGTCGGGACAACCGGACGCTCCACTGGCCCCCACCTTCATTATGAAGTGCATAAGAATGGCAAACAAATCAATCCGATGTCTGTGAAATTACCAGCGGGCCGAAAATTAAAGGGCAAGATCCTGGCCCAGTTCAAGTCCAACATCGAAAAAGTAAATAACGAGGTCGCCTCTCTTCCCCTCACAACCCGAGTGGCAAAACTCTCACAATAAAAAAAGGGTGGCTAAAGCCACCCTTTTTACTTTAGCCCAAAGCAACTTAAGCTGCCTTGGAGACTTTTCCATTTATAAGCAGCCCATCTTCACCTGAGCTGACCAAGATCGTATCGCCATCAGCAATATCCCCTTTGAGGATCTGATTTGCGAGAGGGTTTTGCAAATACCGCTGAATAACCCTCTTCAACGGCCGGGCACCATACACCGGATCAAAACCTTTCTCTGCTAACCAATCCCGAGCACCTGGATCCAGATCGATTGATAAATGACGATCTTCCAGCAACTTCGTCAAATGAGTCAGTTGGATATCAACAATGGCATCCATATCTTCACGCCTTAAACTATGGAAGATGATTTGCTCATCCAACCGGTTTAAAAACTCAGGCCGGAAAGCGCCTCGGACAACTTCCAGAACTTTTGCCTGAACAATTGGATCGTCTGCATTGCCTGCCTTCAAATGCTCACTGCCAAGATTTGACGTCAGAATGATCAACGTATTTTTAAAATCGACTGTGCGCCCCTGACCATCCGTCAAACGTCCATCATCCAGAACCTGCAATAAAATATTGAAGACATCTGGGTGCGCTTTCTCAACTTCATCAAACAAGATCACCTGATAAGGACGCCGCCGAACAGCTTCCGTAATCACACCGCCCTGATCATATCCGACATACCCCGGAGGAGCACCGATGAGGCGCGACACACTATGCTTTTCCATATATTCGGACATATCAATCCGCAGGATTGCATGCTCATCATCAAACAAGAATGCAGCCAGTGATTTTGTCAGCTCTGTCTTACCAACCCCGGTTGGACCCAGGAATAGAAACGACCCGATTGGCCGATTAGGATCTTGCAGGCCTGCCCGAGATCGCCGAACAGCATCTGAAACAGCTCTAAGAGCCTCTTCCTGACCAACAACTCGTGTCCGTAAACGTGTTTCCATATCCAAGAGCTTTTCCCGCTCTCCAGATAACATTTTATCCACTGGAATACCGGTCCAGCGCGAAACGACGCCCGCAATATCTTCTTCCTTCACGCTATCCTTCGCAATTGAAGAACTCTCGGTACCTTCTGAATCCGCCAATTGCTTTTCAAGCGAGGGGATCAGCCCATACGCAAGCTCACCCGCCTTTTGAAGATCTCCTTTTCGCTGGCTAATCGCCAGATCATTCCGTGCTTTCTCCAATTGCTCTTTTACATTTTGAGCAGAATTAAGCTTCTCCTTCTCCTCACTCCAAATACGGGTGAGTTCTTCGGATTTGCTCTCAAGCGCAACCAAATCTGTCCTGAGTTTTTCCAACCGTTCCTGCGACGCTTTATCCGCTTCTTTTTCAAGAGCTGACGCCTCAATTTTCATCTGCAAAATTTTGCGGTCCAACTCATCCACTTCTTCTGGCTTGCTGTCCACTTCCATTCGGCGTCGACTTGCAGCCTCATCCATCAAATCGATGGCCTTATCTGGCAAGAACCGATCCGTAATATAACGGTTAGAAAGCGCCGCTGCCGCAACTAGGGCGTTGTCTGCAATCTGCACACCGTGATGTAGTTCATATTTTTCCTTCAGGCCACGCAGAATTGAAACGGTGTCTTCGACCGTTGGCTCTGAAACAAGGACCGACTGAAACCGACGGGCAAGTGCCGCATCTTTTTCAATATACTTACGATATTCTTCCAAAGTGGTCGCACCAACGCAATGCAGCTCCCCACGTGCAAGTGCAGGCTTTAAAAGGTTGGAAGCATCCATAGATCCTTCAGCCGCTCCTGCGCCCACCAAAGTATGTAATTCGTCAATGAAAAGGACAATCTCCCCTTCCATTGCAGAAACTTCCGTAAGAACTGATTTTAGACGCTCTTCGAATTCACCTCGGTATTTTGCACCGGCAATCAACTGACCCAGATCAAGCGACATTAATTTCTTGTCTTTGAGGCTTTCAGGGACGTCACCATTAACAATTCGCAAGGCAAGCCCCTCAACGATTGCCGTTTTACCGACACCGGGTTCGCCAATCAGTACAGGGTTATTTTTGGTTCGCCGAGACAACACCTGAATGGTTCGCCGAATTTCTTCATCCCGGCCAATTACAGGATCAAGCTTACCTGCTCTGGCAGCTTCGGTTAGATCACGTGCATATTTTTTCAACGCGTCATAACTGCCCTCAGCACCGGAACTATCTGCTGTTCGGCCCTTGCGAAGGTCGTTAATGGCCTCATTGAGATTATTTGCTGTAATCCCTGCCTGTTTCAAAGCTTTTGCAGACGGCGTCCCTTCTTCAAGGGTTAACGCAAGCAACAACCGTTCAGCAGTGACAAAACTATCGCCTGCTTTTTCAGCCAGTTTTTCGGCATTTGAAAACAAGCGAACAATCTCTGGAGTCGGACTGACCTGTCCAGCGCCCCCGCCAGTAACCTGAGGGAGTTTATTCAATTCGACTTCAACAAGTTGCAAAGCAACCGCGGCCTGACCGCCTGCCTTGCCAATCAAGCCACTGGCCAGTCCTTCTTTATCGTCCAGAAGGACCTTCAGAAGATGCTCTGTCGTTAGTTTCTGATGATTTTCACGAAGTGCTAGTGATTGGGCCGCTTGTATAAAACCGCGCGACCGATCGGTATATTTTTCAAAATCCATGCTCATCCTCGACACATAGACCGCTGTCAAAATACGCTGCTGCCTGATCCCTTTAAATAGGCAATCATGAGGCAACCCGTCAGCGGTTTCCTATTAAGATATTTGGTAAATTTTACGGAAGTTACAAGCTCTTTATCCAGCAAAATTTAAATTTATTGCATTAAAAAAGGGAGCCGAAGCTCCCTTAAAACTATGCAGATTGTGGCTCATCTTTTTCTTCATCAGAGGCCTTTTTGCGTGGTGTCGTTCTCCGTCGCAGCCCTCGAGCCCGGCTAACACGCCGCTTAGTCTTCGGCTTATCATCCCCATCCGCGTCACCCGCATCACTCGCGTCAGACGTTTCGCCCTCTTCAGGCGCATCATCTGCACTCTGCTCTACCGCTACAGGTGCAGCCTTTTTCTTCGCTTTGGGTTCAGCTCGATCTGGATCACTTAAATCGATAATAATTGGCTCTTGAACGGTTGCTTCATTTGCAGCGTTATCTGACGCTTCAGATTTTTCGGCCTCATTAGACGTCGAAACCTCAGTCGCATCCGTCTGATTGTCATCAACACCATTATTATTTGCGTCTTCGTCATTTTCAGAAGAGCGATCAAGCTTCACAAGGTTGTTTGCCAGCATGATCCGATAATAATGCTCACCATGTTGATAATAATTTTCCGCAGCAACATGATCACCCGATGTTTGTGCATCACGGCCCAGCGAGACATATTTATCATAAACTTGTGTGGCCGATCCCCGGATTTTTCCATCTGGTCCGTTACTGTCGTAACTTCGGTTACCATTGTTTGAACGACGGTTATTCCCAGAATTACCCCGCCCATTTGAGGACCCGGAACGGCCATTACTCGTATTTGAACGCCCGCCCCTGGGGCGACGATTACCGCTAACTCGCATAATCAATTTAATCCATCTCTATTGAGTTAATGAGCACACATTATCAACTAGACTTTGAAACCTCAGCAACTCGCCCCACTACAATTACGGGCTATAGATGCCGCTCATCTATTTGGATTTCAGTCTGATTTTTTGTAAATAATGACCCCAGCCGTATTCGGCTGCAGCGCGTGCGCCTGAGCTTTTATTACCCTAGCGCCGCTTCACAATTTTTCCAACTCTTTTTTTCACAATCTTAAATTTTTAATTTTCCGCTTATATTTCGAACGATTGAAGACAGATCCTTATGCATCTGTATTTCGCTCAACCCAGCATCCTGCATTAACACTATTAAGTCCTGATCCTGACCTTGACCAATCTCAAATACAACAAGGCCATCTGGTTGGAGAAAATTTCCAATGTCCGTAAGGATGTCCCGGTAACAATCAAGACCATCAACTCCACCATCCAGCGCCAAATGAGGTTCGAAATCGCGAACTTCTGGCTGCAAGGTTTCGATCACAGCAGTTTCGATATAAGGTGGATTACTCACAATAACGTCGAACTTACCATCAACATTATTAAACCATTTACTTTTAACAAACTCTGAACGACTGGAAACGCTCAAACGCTCTGCATTCTCTTTGGCTTGTGCTAGCGCGTCGCTGCTAATATCTACGCCAACACCTTTGGCACTGGGGAGTTCCAATAGCAACGTGATCAGCAGACAGCCACTCCCGGTTCCAAGATCCAGAATTGACGCACCGACCTTATCTGGAGAGACCCGTGATAAGACCGCCTCAACCAGTGTTTCACTATCAGGCCGGGGATCCAGTACATTCGCGCTGACGCTAAACTCGCGACTATAAAATTCTCTTTTTCCAATGATATGAGACACCGGCTCTCGTTCTGCCCGGCGCCCGACCCATCCAAAATAAATTGCTATGTCTTCAGGCTTAAGCTCTTTTTCGGGCTCGCGGTACAACATCTCGAAGTCACCGACCAGATGTGCCAGTAAAACGCGGGCATCACGGCGCCCTTCCCCATCAGGAAGATCACTCAATCGCCGTGCCGCCTCTCTCAAGGCTTCATCAATTCTCATTCGAGTTAAACGCTACCATCAACTTCGGCCAGACGTTCCGCCTGATCCTCAGAAATCAGTGCATCAATGACCTCGTTCAAGGCCTCACCAACCATAACTTTATCCAATTTATAAAGTGTCAGATTAATCCTGTGATCTGTTACGCGTCCTTGCGGGAAATTATAGGTCCGAATACGTTCAGATCGATCTCCGGATCCCACCTGGCCTTTTCGCTCCGCGGATCGAAGGGCTGCCTTCTCAGCTCGTTCCGCTTCATAGATACGAGAGCGCAATACCGACATGGCTTTTGCTTTGTTCTTGTGCTGAGACTTTTCATCCTGCTGCTGAACAACAATGCCTGTTGGAATATGCGTAATTCGAACGGCACTATCCGTTGTATTAACGGACTGACCGCCCGGACCGGAAGCCCGAAAGATATCGACGCGAATATCTTTATCCTCAATCTTAACGTCAATTTCCTCAGCCTCTGGCAAAACCGCAACGGTTGCAGCTGAAGTATGGATACGTCCTCCCGTTTCAGTTTCGGGGACACGCTGCACCCGGTGGACCCCGGATTCAAACTTCATTTTGGCAAAAACATTTCGCCCAGTAACTTTTACAATAGCTTCCTTGATACCACCGATATCAGACTCTGACATGGACATGGTTTCACATTTCCACCCCATGCTTTCGGCATATCTTTGATACATTCGCATCAGATCGCCTGCGAATAAGGCAGCCTCGTCACCACCGGTACCGGCACGCAATTCCAAGATAGCGTTCTTTTCATCCGCATCGTCTTTAGGCAATAAGCTCAGCTTAATCTGTTGTTCAAGCTCGGGAACTCTACCGGCAAGTTCTTCAACTTCCAGCTCAGCCAATTCCCGCATTTCCGTATCCAGGTCATCCCCTTCAAGCATACTTCTAAGCTCGGAGAGTTCGTCGTTCGCTTTTCTAAATTCCTGAATAGCCGACACAACAGATTTCAGATCTGAATATTCACGGCTCATTTTTACGAAATCGTCAGCCGCGACATCCCCCATTTTCCCGGACATTGCTGCTTCTAATTCATCAAATCGGGCCAGGATGGAATTCAGCGTATCTTCTGGTAGCATCCGTTATTCCTTAACCAGTCCGTGCAAAGTGCTCACAATTGATGCAAGTGGGATTTCATCCTGGGATCCTTCATCGAGGTCACGGAATGTACAGGCATTCCGAGCGAGTTCATCCTCCCCGATCAGGATGGCGGCACGCGCGTTCAGTTTATTTGCACGCTTCATACGTTTGCCCACATTTCCCTTAAACGCCATTTCCACATCAAACCCCTGAAGGCGCAGATCAAACGCGAGCTTTGCAGCAGCCTCTTCCGCGATGTCGCCAACCGGGACCACGGCAATTGGACGCGTTGCTTGCGGAACATTTTCAGCCAGCATCGCCAAGCGTTCGATACCGCCAGCCCAACCAATTCCGGGAGTGGGTTTGCCGCCCAAAGTCTCAATCAAGCCATCGTAACGTCCTCCAGCAATCAATGCGCCTTGCGCACCCAAAGCTGTCGTCACGAATTCAAAAGCCGTATGTGTATAATAATCAAGTCCGCGAACGAGGCGGCGATTAAGCTGATACCCGATGCCCAAAGCATCCAGCCCTGCGAGAACCTCTGCAAAAAATTCAGTTGAATGCGCGTTTAGATAATCTGAAAAAACCGGTGCATTTTCAACAAGCGCCTGATCCCCTTTGTCTTTACTATCCAAAATACGCAAAGGGTTTTTGGTTAGCCTTTTCAGACTATCTTCGGAAAGTTTGTCTTTGTGATCACTGAAATAATCCACCAGCGCAGCGCGATAGGCTTGGCGACTATCCGTGTCACCCAGCGTATTAATTTGCAGTACACAGTTATCCAATACGCCAAGTTTCTTTAAGATCATATACGCGGTAGCAATGACTTCGATGTCTGCCTTGGCTTCGAACGCACCGATGCATTCCAGATCGATCTGATGGAATTGCCGCTGACGGCCTTTCTGGGGCCGCTCGTATCTAAACATCGGCCCGTTGGCAAATACTTTGACCGGAACATTTTGCTGTAAACCATTGCTAATAAACGAGCGACAGATACCAGCCGTATACTCAGGTCTCAATGTAATGCTTTCACCGCTCCGACTTTCAAAAGAATACATCTCTTTTGATACGACGTCCGAAGTCTCCCCCATTGTTCTGGCGAACACTTCCGTGAATTCAAAAATAGGAGTCGCAGTCTCGGTATAGCCAAATCTTGCAGCTATTTCGCGGGCAGTATCAACGACATGCGCATGCCGGCGAAAATCATCCGGCAGTAAATCATGGGTGCCTCGAACGGGTTGAGGTAATGACACGTTAAAATTCTCCGCTATATTTCTTTGCTGATGCAGGGGTTATGAGACTTATTCACCGACTGCAGATAGTTTTTGTAATTCTTCGGCTTTAGCTTCAACCAGCTCAACTATATGATCCACCATGCCATCTGTATCGATCTTGTGGTCGGTAATGCCGCTAAGGTAAACCATATGATTTCCTTTGCCGCCGCCTGTAAGCCCGATATCCGTTTCCCGTGCCTCGCCAGGTCCATTAACAACACAGCCGATTATGGATAAGGTCATCGGCGTTGAAATATGTTCTAGCCGCTCTTCAAGCCTCTCAACGGTTTTAATAACCGGGAAAGCTTGCCGAGCGCAAGATGGACAAGAAATAATTGTTACCCCGCGGCGGCGAAGCCCCAGACTTTTTAATATTTCGTACCCGACCTTTATTTCCTGAACCGGATCAGCGGACAGGGAAACACGAACGGTGTCACCGATGCCAGCCCATAATAACATCCCAAGGCCCACTGATGACTTAACAGTTCCTGACATCAGTCCGCCAGCTTCTGTAATTCCCAAATGCAGTGGATAGTCGCACGCCTCTGCCAGCCCCTGATAGGCTGCAACAGATAGGAATACATCGGAGGCCTTAACGCTAATTTTAAAGTTGGTAAAATCATTGTCTTCGAGAATGCGCGCGTGATTTAGGGCAGACTCAACCATAGCTTCTGGACACGGCTCACCGTATTTTTCCAACAGCTCACGCTCAAGGCTTCCGGCGTTGACGCCAATACGCATGGAACAATTATTGTCAACCGCGGCCTGCACGACATCACGCACACGATCCGCGGATCCTATGTTACCCGGATTTATTCGCAAGCAAGCGGCCCCCGCTTCAGCAGCCTCAATCCCGCGTTTATAATGGAAATGTATATCTGCGATGATCGGAACGTTCGTCTCGCGAACAATTTCCTTCAGGGCTTTGGTGCTCTCTTCATCTGGGCAGGATACACGGACCATATCAGCACCCGCCTCCTCCAAAGCAAGAATTTGGTTAATTGTTGCTGAAGGATCGGATGTTAATGTATTCGTCATTGACTGGATGCTAATTGGCGCATCACCGCCGACCAGTACATTACCAACCGATATTTGACGAGATGGACGGCGTATAATATCGCGATAAGGTCTTACACTCATGGGACAAAACTTCACAATCTCTTTGGAGCGCCCGACAACCGGACGTAATTGCGCCTAAAATGGCCGCAACATGCAAAAATTTCAACCTTTCATTGGTGATGGCGCACCAACATCGCCCAGATATCAGTTTTCTGCCTTAAATTTCTCTTTTAAGGCTTCTGGTTCAAGTGACAGATTGCGCACAATCTGACCATATGCCCCCAAAGTGCCGAGAACTTCACCATCGAGTCGCAATTCTAAACCCGATGCATTTGCCGTACTCAAGGACAAACTTGGACTATTGGGCAGCATAAAAGTATCTCCTGCCTCCATAATCCGGTCCAAGATAGTATCCCCATTTGAATTTAAAACCTGCACCCAACTTTCCTGATTAGCGACCAGAACCAAACGAGCGGCGACATTTTCCATCCCAAGGGTCACTGGCTCAGAAGGTGATGCCTCTTCAGTGCTGGCAGGAGGCGTCTGTTCTGAAAGGGTTAATTGCTGAAACCCTGATGAAGCTGTGGTCTCGGGTGCAGCTGCCTCAGCATTTGGTTTTTGGGCGACTGTTACTTCAGCACTATCAGAGGTCGTTGCCTCGGCAGTCTCACTTGAAAGAGGTTCTTGCTTCACGTCAGCTGCGGGTACTGTTTCATTACTTTCAGGCGCAGTCGCTTCTGAACTATTGGTATCCGCGACGGATTGTTCAGGGCCTGAAGCAGCGCTATTCGCTGGACTCTCGCCCATGGTAGCCGCTTCATTTCCAGCCTTTTCAGCCTCAGTTTTCACTATTTTTTCCGCATCTTCAACTGAGGCTGCTCCAGTCGCAGCCGTCTCATTTTCCGGAACAACTTCTGCGGCAGTCTGATCCGAGACTTCAGCTGGAGGTGACGGTTCGACCGAAGCGCCGTCGGCAATGGACTGATTTGACATAATCTCAGGTTTCAGGGCTTCAACAGCTGCGGATCCATCTGATGGAACACTACTGCTGCCTGCGGTGCCAGCTGAAACAGTGGCCGCACCCGTGTTTTCAGCAGATGCGGGCAGCTCATCATCAGCGCCGGTTATTTTCTCCATCAATCGCTGCGGCAATTCCTGTACTATTTCAAGATCAGGCGCATTGTCTTTGTAATAAAAATACCAGCCTGCAAAAAGAAGTAATGCAACAAGGCCACTCCCCATCAGCAACCCCATGCCCGGCATGCGCCCTTCGGGCGTTGGCTCAGGAAATGCTAGATCAGGCGTACTACGTCCAATATCATTTTCTCGCTTGTACAGATTAACAACCGCAACCGCATCCAATCGCAATGTAGATGCATAGGACCGAATAAATCCGGTTACGAAAGTCTGACCGGGCAAGCTTTCGTAATCGCCTTCTTCCAATGCTTGAAGTTGCGTTGCGCGTAGGCGTAATTTTTCCGCAACATCGTGTAAACTGAGACCCTGACGTTCTCTCTCGCGGCGTAGATGCGCGCCAACACTGAGCTCTTCTTCGTCGTCTGCGACTGAATTTTCATCCGGTTCCTGAATTGGATCCTCCTGATCTCGACGATTTTCATCTTCTATCGACAGTGTGAGCCGAGGTTTACCCTCTTCTAAAGGCAACTTTCTCTGTTCATCCATCGCAATACACCATATGTCTCACGTTACTCTTGCGCCGCATCTCGCGATTGCACTTACACAACACAACCTCTCTCGCAATTATCAGCAATACTGAATAAAGATCAATGATTTATATAATAACAGAATGATCTTTGGCGAAAGCGCGAAGTTGTTCGCGGACACTTGATTCATTCAAATTACAAAGTGAGCAGACAAAATCCTGAATTTTTCGGGTGTCTGCACTTCGAACCATTTCCTTAACAGGCCCCAAGCCTTCAATCGACATGGAAAAATTCCTAAACCCTAGTCCCAGCAAGGCCATGGCTTCAAGGGGACGCCCTGCGATATCGCCGCAAACCGATACGGGTACGTTCATTTTGTGACTTTCATCCGCTATATACTTCAGGATGGACATAAAGCCGGAGCTCAACATGTCATAGCGATCCGTCACGCGCGAATTCCCTCGATCCACGGCATAATAAAATTGCATGAGATCATTGGAACCAACAGAAACAAAATCTGCGACTTTTAGCAAATGAGGCAGTTGCCAGACGATCGACGGCACCTCAAGCATTGTTCCCACTTCAACTTTAGTCGGTCGCCGGCCAACACGAGCTTCCTCGCGTTCAATTTCCTTCATCAGCATCGATTTAGCTTCCAGAAATTCTGACACTTCGGCAATCATTGGGAACATCAAAGAAAGCTTTCGGCCTGCCGCAGCTCGAACCATAGCCCGTAGCTGCGCTTTTAGGATTGCAGGGCGATCAAGACCAATGCGAATAGCACGCCATCCTAAAGCCGGATTTTCTTCCCCTTTCATTTCGAGATAGGGAAGCGCCTTGTCACCGCCAACATCAAGGGTTCGAAAGACAACAGGTCTATCCCCAGCTTTATCCAAAACTTTTGCATAAAGTTCAGTCTGTTCATCAACTTTAGGCATTTGGGAGCGCACCATAAACTGCAGCTCTGTTCGAAACAAACCAATGCCATCCACGCCAGAATCCGAAAAATTATCCAGATCAATCAACAAACCGGCGTTCATGTTCAATTTAACATTTTGCTGGTCGAGAGTTATCGCCTGCTTATCGCGAAGGGCCGCATATTTGGCCTGTCGCTGCGCACGGTGACGCATACTGCGTTGGAAAACCTGGATAACGTCGTCACTTGGCCGGATGAATGCCTGAGCATTTTCCCCATCCACCAAAACCAGATCCCCGTCCTCAACAACGCGGGAAATTTCTGTACACTGCCCTAAAACAGGAATGCCCAATGCCCGAGCGACAATCGCGACATGACTACTTCGCGTTCCCTCGACCAGGACAACGGCTTTCAAATGAACTCTGTCGTAATCCAACAGCTCCGCAGCGCCCATATTTCGAGCAACAACAATCGTATCTTGATCAAGATGCTGTCGATCGATCCCCATATTTCCCTCCAGATGGAGGTAGAGCCGATTTGCCAAATCATCTAAATCCGACAAACGTTCTCTAATATAAGGATCTGAGATCATCTTCATGCGATTGCGTGTCTCATCCTGAACACGCTTGATTGCAGCTTCAGCCGTTAGGCCTGAATCAACCGCAGTCTCCAGTTTACGCAGCCAGCTTTTGTCATGTGCAAACATTTTATAGGCTTCGAAAATATCACGAGACTCGCCAGTGATCGCAGGATCATGGGCTGTCAGCATTGTATCAATGCCCTCCTGCAGGAGAGCAACAGCTGAACTTAATCGTTCCAGTTCGTCAGCAATATTTTCTGCAATCGTTCGCCGAACGACAATATGAGGTTCGTGCAGGACCGCGTAACCAATTCCCAGCCCATCAGCCAGAGTACGCCCCGCCAATCGATGAGGAGTTGTTGCATTACCAGCCGTATCCAACAACTCTTTGGAACTGATCATCTCTTCCGAGCTGATTAGTTCAGCGACAACCATCGCTATTGTTTGTAGGGCCTCAGCCTCTTCTTCAGTATAATTACGCTGAGTTTGGTTTTGAACAGCGAGTACACCGATTACCCGGCCGCCACGTTTTATGGGAACGCCGAGTAAGGAGTTATATATTTCCTCACCCGTTTCTGGACGATAGGCAAATTGTGGGTGCGCCTGAGCGTCTGATAAATTGAGTGGGCGAGCATGAGCCGCGATATCACCGATCAAGCCTTCGCCGACCCTGAGCCGCGTATTATGGATCGCTTCTCGCTTCAATCCTTGTGTCGCGAACAATTCGAGCATGTCGCCGGCGCGCATCAAATAACAAGAGCACACCTCTGCAATCATGTTAGAGGCAATCAGCTGGACAATATCCTGCAATCGGCGCTCAGCATCCCCTTTGCCCGCCATGACCTCCCGGATCTGGCGGAACAAAATTCTGGGGCCGCTTAACGCCGCGCTGCTCATCTAGGCATCGACCTTCCTGCCTGAGAAACCATTTAAAGCCTCCGCTGCCTGCTGCACCAACTCCTGAACAATTTCAGCTGTTGGCTGTTCTTTCTTTACCATGCCAACACTTTGACCGGCCATAACGGATCCGGTTTCGACATCGCCCTCGATGACGGCCCGCCTCAAAGCGCCCGCCCAGAAATGTTCAATTTCCAACTGAGCTGTACCCAGATCCATCTCACCGGACCTGAACTTGGCGATCACGGCATGTTGCGTTTCAATAAATTTCTTGGACCCTTCGTTATTCAAGGCACGAACTGGAATAACCGGGAATTGCGGATCAACCTGAACCGTTGTGATAGCATCACGGGCACTCGCCCGAATGAAAGCACGTTTAAAATCCGGATGGGCAATACATTCATCAGCACAAACGAAACGGGTCCCCAACTGACAACCTGCAGCGCCCATATTCAGATAATTTGCAATCGCCTCGCCCCGGGCAATTCCGCCCGCTACGAAAACGGGAACATCTGTGATATTTGGCAAAATCTCTTGGGCCAGGACACTTGTCGATACGGGGCCAATATGCCCGCCGGCTTCCATCCCCTCGATAACGAGCGCATCAGCACCGCTTCGAATGAGTTTTTTACCAAGGGCCAACGTTGGCGTAAAGCAAATGACTTTAGCGCCGCCGGACTTCAACCTTGCGATCGTATCCTTCGGCGGTAGGCCTCCGGCCAAAACAACATGCCCGACACCGTTCTCAAGGCATATGTCCACCAGATCATTCAGATCGGGATGCATTGTGATCAGGTTTACGCCAAATGGCTTTTGAGTTAGCGCTTTTGTTCCCTTGATCTCTGCATCAAGCAATTCGGTTGTCATTGCCCCACAGGCAATGACACCAAAACCACCTGCATTTGAAATCGCAGCAACCAGATTTCGCTCGGAAATCCATGACATTGCGCCGCCTAAAATCGCATATTCAGTGCCCAGAAACTCGCGCCCACGAGCCCAAGCTTTATCCAGGGCCTGCTGCCCCCCCATAGCGTTATTGTCTGTCATCGTTAAGCGGCATCCAGGTTAAAGGCAGAATGAAGTGTTCTCACGGCCAATTCGGTGTATTCCTCTGCAAGTAAAACACTGACCTTAATTTCTGATGTCGAGATCACTTGAATATTAATTCCTTTTTCAGCAAGGGCCGCAAACATGGTCTGCGCCACACCTGCATGGCTTCGCATTCCCATACCAACGATCGATACTTTTACCACATTCGGATCTGGAACAAGTGCTTTGCAATTCACTTTATCCTGCAGGGTTTCCAAAACTTTTAACGCGGAGGCAAGTTCGTTCTTGCCAACTGTGAATGTCAAATCCGTTGCCTTGCCATTCTCAGACACATTCTGAACGATCATATCCACATTTACATTTGCATCTGCTAGCGCCCCAAAAACGGTAGCCGCAACGCCCGGTTGATCATTTACCTGTTGCAAGGTAACCTTTGCTTCATCTCGTGTATAGGTTACGCCACTTACTACTTGCTGTTCCACAATATCTTCCTCATCAACAACCAAAGTCCCCGGGAGATCTTCAAAACTGGATAGAACCTGAAGCTTTACCCGATGCTTCATCGCCATTTCCACAGAACGGGTCTGCAAAACTTTAGCGCCCAACGATGCAAGCTCAAGCATTTCTTCATAGGTAATTCTATCAAGTTTAGAAGCTTTTGTCGCGATCCGCGGGTCCGCAGTATAAATTCCGTCAACATCTGTATAAATATCGCAACGATCTGCCTTCAATGCTGCGGCCAGCGCAACGGCAGATGTGTCCGATCCGCCGCGACCGAGCGTGGTGATCCGGCCATCTGACGCAATCCCCTGGAATCCAGCGCATACTGCAACCTGACCATCACCAAATCGCTTGATAATTTCGTCACTTTCAATGCTTTCAATTCTCGCCGATCCGTGAACAGCACTTGTTTTAATCGGAATTTGCCAGCCCAGCCAGGAACGGGCATTAATTCCCAAATCCTGAAGCGCAATTGACAGCAACCCAACAGTCACTTGTTCACCGCTCGACACGACAACATCATATTCCCGTGCATCATGCAGGGGAGAAATTTCAGATGCCAAGCCAACCAGACGGTTCGTTTCACCGGACATGGCAGACACAACGACTGCAACTTCATTTCCGGCTTCAACTTCTTTTTGTACGCGTAGGGCCACGTTTTTGATTCTGTCTACAGATCCGACAGACGTACCCCCAAATTTCATAACCAGCCGTGCCATTTTTGCACAAACCTTTCCACATCAGTCACAATTTCCAGAGCGGTCCCCTTTTTTATATTGCAATGGGTACCTTTTCATTCTGAAGGAGCGTATACATATACTTAACACGGGTTGCTCGGCAAGCTTTGCAACCAATTTATTAGAATTTCTGGATTTTTTTTTGAACGAACTGATATGAGTGAAGCTGCAAGCGCAAAATCCGTCGACCCCACCGAGATCTCCAACTTTGCTGCGATGGCAGATGAGTGGTGGGATGAGAGCGGCAAGTTTAAGCCATTACACAAATTCAACCCCCTAAGAATCGGCTATATTCGCGATCAGGTTATTGGTCACTTCCCAAACCTTAATGAAGAGACGCCGCTTCCCTTAAAACCGCTTAAAGGTTTACGCCTTCTGGATATTGGTTGCGGTGGTGGATTGCTATCCGAACCTATGGCCCGCCTTGGCGCTGAAGTCGTTGCGGCTGACGCCTCCAGTACGAATATAAATGTTGCCAAAGCACACGCTAAAAATTCTGGATTATCCATCGATTACCGCCACACAACGGCTGAAGAACTTGCTGCCTCTGGCGAGCAATTTGACATCATCCTGAATATGGAAGTTATCGAGCATGTGGCGGATATTGACGGATTTTCCGCAGCCTGTTGCCAAATGCTAAAACCCGGTGGGTTAATGTTTGTGGCAACGCTCAATCGCACGCTAAAAAGTTACGCCCTCGCAATTATTGGCGCAGAATACATTTTGCGGTGGCTTCCAACCGGAACCCACAATTGGAAAAAATTCCTCCGCCCTTCCGAAGTCGTTTCTCTTTTACGGCGCAACCAGTTGCAGGTAAAAGATATGAGCGGCGCGACTTACAATCCCGTTAATGGATCATGGTCCTTAAGTCAGGACTTTAGTGTGAACTATATGATAACGGCGACACGCCCCCTATAAACAGCACCACAAATATTTGACGAATAATTCCATATGACTTATCTGGATCCCTTGACCAGATAGCAAAGGCCTAACCGATGAAGAAATCACCCCTAGCTCCAGAAAATTTTCCGCAAATGCCCGCAATAAAAGGCGTTCGGTTCGCGACGACGAATTCTGGCATGCGCTATAAAGGGCGTGATGACTTGCTGCTGGCTGTCATGGACAAAAGCACAACAGTTGCTGGTGTTTTCACTAAAAACTCAATGCCGGGTGCGCCCGTTGATTGGGGCAGAAAGATCTTGCCCGGCGGATCTGCAAGAGGATTGGTCGTAAACGCTGGTATTGCGAACGTGTTTACAGGTAAAGCCGGAATGGAAACGGTTGAGAAGACGGCCTTGGCAGCAGCTCAGGCAATCGATTGCTCGGCAGAAGAAATTTACGTCGCCTCAACAGGTGTGATTGGCGATGCAATTCCGAACGACAAAATAACCAACGCCATTCCTGGCCTGTACAACCAGCTTACCGAAGATGGCATTGAAAAAGCAGCCCATGCCATTCTCACAACTGATACATTTCCAAAAGGCGCACATGCAAAATGCTCCTTGAACGGGACCGAGGTGACGATCGCGGGATTTGCCAAAGGTTCAGGTATGATTGCACCGGACATGGCAACAATGCTTGCCTTCTTATTCACCGATGCAGCCATTCCAAGCGACATCCTGCAGAAGCTGGTATCTGCTGAAAACGAGAAAAGCTTTAACTGTGTCACCGTTGATAGCGACACTTCGACCAGTGATACAGTTTTGTTTTTTGCAACGCAGGCAGCGGGCAATAAAGTGCCCAGCTCAATCGAAGATCCAGAATTGGAGGCCTTCCGCCTTGCTCTTCGCCAAGTAATGCAAGATCTTGCGCAGCAGGTTGCGAAAGACGGTGAAGGTGCCAGCAAATTTATAACCGTATCTGTGACAGGCGCAGAGACGGACAAATCTGCAAAAACAATTGCGCTGGCGATTGCCAATTCACCGCTCGTGAAAACAGCGATTGCCGGTGAAGATGCAAACTGGGGCCGCATTATTATGGCCGTTGGAAAGTCTGGCGAGAAAGCTAACCGCGATGCATTGGCTATTTCAGTCTGTGGGATCGATATTGCCAAGAACGGATCAAAACTGGCGACGTATAAAGAAAGCGATGTTGTCCCGCATATGAAAGGCGACAACATCACTATCGATGTTGATGTCGGGGTGGGCAGCGGTTCGGCCTTCGCGTGGACATGTGATCTGACGCATGGTTACATTGATATCAATGCTGACTATCGTAGCTAGAGGGCAGACATGACATCACTACCGACAGTGTTAGTTGTCGCCGTTGCACTTGTAGACGACGACAACAGGGTCATGATTGCCCAGCGACCAGAAGGCAAATCCATGGCGGGGCTATGGGAATTTCCCGGTGGCAAGGTTGAAGCAGGTGAAACTCCGGAAAAGGCGTTGATCCGCGAACTGAAAGAAGAACTATCCATTGATGTAACGGCGGCCTGCCTAGCGCCGTTTACCTTTGCCAGCCACACCTATGAAAAATTCCACCTGTTAATGCCATTATATGTGTGTCGGCGTTGGAAGGGAACACCTCAGCCACAAGAGGGGCAAACCTTAAAATGGGTGCGCGCCAACACGCTTAAAAGCTACGACATGCCTCCCGCAGATATTCCTCTGGTCGCAATGCTGCAGGATCTACTTTAACCTGAACTTTGCTTAGAGAACGTCCTTTAAGCTACTTTGGGCACTGCCCGGTTTAAGCGGTTGCTGCTGGCTTTCGTGAGCGGCCCAACCGCCCAGATAAACGATCTGGAAAGTTGCGGGAATTTGACCTTCACTGTCCTGATATTTTTCCTGATAGATTTCTGCTGCCCTTAACAACACCCGGCGGCCCGTGAATGTTTTTTGGCGCTCAACCAATGCATTCGCCTCTCCCATACCACGCAATTCATGCATCAGCGCAAAAGCGTTCTGATATTTCAGCGTTAATGTATCCGTATCTGTGACAGGCAAGGCAAAGCCAGCCCGTTGCATCAAAGATCCTGCGTCGCGAACATCCAAAAAAGGAGATACCCGCGGGCTCATTCCGCCCTTAACCTCGATTTCGGCCTGCACCAGACAGTCCTTTAATTCGATGAGTGTATCCGAGCCAAACATGGCCGCCAGAAACAAGCCATCTGATTTAAGGCAGCGAGAGATTTGAATAAGGGTTCCCGGTAAATCATTGACCCAATGAAGTGACAATACACTTCCAATTAAATCAAAGTACCCGGGCGTAAAGGGTATGAACTCGTCATCCATAATTACTTTAGTTCCGGGATGTCCGTCGCTCAATAAATCCAAACTTGTATCCGCGGAAACAAGCTCTGAGATACGATCATATCCGATCAACCTTTGACCAAACGCCCCATCATGACACCCAAAGTCCAGCGCCCGATCAAACTGCCGACTAACGTCCAACACTCTTTCCGCCAATCGATCAGAAACTTCATCAAAAAGGAAACGGTGACGCGGCCAATCCAATTGCGATACGCGACGTCGACGTCGGCGAATGAGCTGACGATCAAAAAGAAAAGCGCTGGGTGGCAGAGAAGATTTTAGGTTCATAACGCCTTATCGCATGCTCTTTGGCGCTGTTCAACTCTCGAAACAACATGCATTAATTGTTTAAAATAATTCATAATTCGCGTAATTATAAAACATGACTGATGCTGGCTTTATAAAAAATCAAATCAGGTTTGGGGCGTCTAAAATCCTCAACACATTATTTCCTGCGTTATGCCCATCCTGCAGCGAACCTGTTGATGAGGTTGGTTCCCTCTGCGGAGATTGCTGGACACAAACAGAATTCATCAGCGCCCCCAAATGCGCCCAGTGTGGCTATCCCTTTGGTTATTCCGTCGCAGAAAATATGAAATGCGGAAACTGTATTGCGCACCCCCCAAGCTTTCAACAAGGTGCCTCCGTTTTAAAATATGATGAACATAGCCGCGCACCTATTCTTGCGTTCAAACATGCGGATCGCACGGATATGGCCCCTACTTTTGCTAAATGGATGTCCCGTGCGGGGCGTGATATTCTCAAACCAGATTGCTTAATTACGCCAGTCCCGCTGCACAGTCGCCGATTACTGGCACGGCGCTATAATCAATCTGCGTTATTGGCCCAGTTAATTGCAAAAGAAAACCGACTGAACTGGTCGGCCGATTTACTCATTAGAAAAAGAAACACCCAATCACAGGGCGGAAAAAGCCTCAAAGCAAGATTTAAAAACGTACGAGGTGCCTTTTCAGTTAATGGGAAATGGAAACACCGGATTACGGATGCACACATAATTTTGATTGATGATGTTTTTACAACTGGTGCTACAATTGAGGCCTGCGCATCGTGCTTGCATCAGGAAGGAGCGGCCAAAGTGAGCTTTCTCACACTCAGCCGGGTTGTTCGGGCAAGCGCTTTGACTATATAGACGTCTTTACCACCAGCTAAGGCCCCTTTGATGAAAACAATAGAAATCTACACGACAATGTTTTGCCCTTTTTGCTCAAGAGCGAAATCACTCCTCAATAGCAAAGGCGTCAAATACAAGGAAATAGATGTCACCAGCGACCTAAAAGGCCGCAAAGAAATGACCAAGCGGTCAGGCGGAGCAACATCTGTTCCCCAAGTTTTTGTCAATGGCAACCATATTGGCGATTGTGATTACATCCATAAACTTGACGCATCCGGTGAACTGGATCACATTCTGTCATAACGCTTCAAGCTTCAGGACCCAGATATGACAAAATTCAACGCAGCCTGCATACAGCTCACATCCGGTAAAGATCCGGAAGCAAACCTGAAAGCCAGCCTGGAACTCATGAGTCAGGCTCTGGCTGCAGGTGCCGATTTTGTCTCAACCCCTGAAGTTACCAATATGATGGAACCGCACAAGGCATCTGCCCGCGAGAAAGCATCATATGAAGCGGACGATGTCACACTTGCTGAATATAGAAAATTGGCAACGCAACACGGCAAATGGATCCATGCGGGCTCTTTAGTCATTAAAAAACCGGATGATGACCGGTTAGCAAACCGTTCCTTCCTGATTGATCCTGATGGAAATATTGCGGCCCGATACGACAAAATTCATATGTTTGACGTACAGCTGGATAGCGGTGAAAGCCACAAGGAATCAAGTGCATATGCACCGGGCGACAAGGCGGTTTCCACCCAGCTCCCGTGGGGGCAATTGGGCTTGGCTATTTGTTATGACGTCCGCTTTGCCCATTTGTTTCAGGAACTCGCGGTCAATGGCGGCGCTGAAATATTTACGGTTCCCGCAGCCTTCACCTATACGACTGGACTTGCTCACTGGCACACGTTGCTAAAAGCAAGAGCGATCGAAAATGGTGCCTTTGTCATCGCGGCGGCTCAATGCGGCCAACACACGGAAAAAAGACGTACCTATGGTCACTCACTCATAATTGACCCTTGGGGCGAAATTTTAGCGGATGGCGGTGAAGAGCCCGGTTTCATTATGGCTGAAATCGATATGGAGCAAGTTGCCAAACGCCGATCGCAAGTTCCCAACCTAAAGAATATCCGCCCCTTCACATTGAATACGCAGGGAAACCTCGTCAACGCAGCTGAATAAGCTATTTAGTGAACGGTTTTCGCGCTGCAATCCCCTGACGAACAGAAGTCTGCGGTGTTGTTTGGGTCCCGTGATAATAATCCATTATTTCAAACGCGCTAAAAATGCTCAAAAGCTCGCCTTCCTTTAAAAGAAAATTTGGATTTTTAGGCCGTCCATAGGCTTCATTCCCCACGGCAAATGTCTCATACAAAATGATGCCACCGGGTTTAAGTGTGGCAATTATTGGATCAAACAGCGGACGCCATAGATAGTTTGAAACTAAAATAGCGCCAAACATTTCCGGCTCAAAGGGCCAGTCATCCTGCTCCAGGTCAGCATCAACAATATGGATCTCCGGCGCCTCTAGGCTTCGAATTGCGGCTGTATCGATATCCACTGCGGTCACAGAACATCCCTGCCTCGCCAAAAAAAGAGAATGCCGCCCACCCCCGCAAGCTAAATCCAAAACCTTTTCCTCCGGCAGAAACAACGCACGATGAGACTCCACCCAGTTCGAAGCAGATAAATCTTTCATATTGATACCACGCTATCCTTTTTAGCCCCATGTCCCGCCACGGCAACACTTGCGCTTTTATTTAAATGGCTTATTTTTACGAATGGAATACCTTATTCCGATATTTAACAGTAACCACAATGATGTAATTTTGAATGATTAAGTATAATCTTAAATGCCATCAGAACCATACTTTTGAGGCATGGTTCCAAAACAGTTCTGCGTATGACACGCAGGTGGAAAAAGGCATTGTTGCCTGCTCCATATGTGGCTCTACTACCGTTGAAAAAGCGATTATGGCCCCATCTGTTCCCCAAAAAGCCAATCGGACGTCAACATCAAAGGCTGTTCACACGAATGATACCGAAGTAATTGCTGGCGCAATTGCGGCGCTCAAGGAACTGCGTCAAACTGTGGAAAATAACTGTGATTACGTAGGAACACAGTTTGCAGAGGAAGCTCGGAAGATTCATTACGGAGAGGCTGAAAAAAGAGGCATCTATGGCGAGGCCACCGAAGATCAGAAAGCGGAACTTGTTGATGAAGGTGTCGAAATCGCAGCATTGCCTTGGATCCCCACACCTGACGCCTAATAAAAAAGCCCGGAACATTTCCGGGCTTTTAATATCCTCAACTCAAAAAAGGATTAATCCTTTTTCTCGTCTTCCGCAGCAGGTTTCTCTTCGCTTTCCGGCGCTTCTGCTTCGACAATATCAATAACCGCTTTTTCCTTCAGGCTATCAATCAGCTGCGTAATTGTGTCTGTTGACAGTTGCTTCTCAATATCAGCTTTCACCTCTTCAAATGCAGGTGGCTGCGTATCGCGAACGTCTTCAACAAGGATCACATGCCAGCCAAACTGCGTTTTAACAGGTTCTTTGGAATAGCTGCCCTTTTCCATCTCAAATGCGGCGTTCGCAAACTCAGGAACCATCCGCGCTTTTACGAAATATCCCAAATCACCGCCCGTTGGACCGGAAGGGCCTGTTGAGTGTGTTTTGGCCAACTCTTGGAAATCGCCGCCAGCTTCAAGCAGTCCAATCACTTCTTTCGCTTCATCTTCTTCTTTCAACAAGATATGACGCGCGTGAACTTCTTTTTCTGCAACAAAATCCGCTGTTTTCTTATCATATTCAGCTTTCAGAGCTTCATCAGTAAGCGCCTCTTCGACTTTCTTGCTGATGAAATACTGCTGCAGCATTTGCATGCGCATGTCCGCGACCTGACTTTCAAAATCAGCTTCCTTGCCATATCCTTCGGCAAGTGCAGCATTCTGAATAACCTGCATATCAACCAACTGCCCCAGCAACTGCGCTTTAATCATCGCAAATGGTGCCTGTTTATACTGGGCTGGAAGGCCGTCATAGACCCGGCGAAGATCGTCCTCACGAATTTCACTGTCATCAACTGTTGCAAGCAACGCGTTGTTAGAGTTATCAGCTTCTTCGGTTTTCGAGCTATCAGTGCTCAAGGCCACTTCTTCGCTTTTCATTTCCTCCCGTTCCATACCGAAGTAAAACCCGGCAGCTCCTGAAATTCCGGCCACAATGACCAGTACGAGGAGATTTGCTAATTTCATATTATCGTTCCCAAACTTATTCTAGAATCACGAGAAGCGCGGCCTTTGATCTTTTAAAGCCCAACCCTTTTCTACATTGCCCGAAATATAGGTCATTTATACTGCGGCACAAGCTCTGTTGCTGAAATAGAGAAGAAAAGCCCAATTAACCACTATTTAAGGATGAAAACGTTTAACTCCGTCCGGATAGATTGACAGCGCGGGGCATCCCGCTTATCTGTCACCATATCCTTTTTTTGAAATTTCGCCTTTTTTGAAGTTTCAAGCTCACAATTTATGCCAGATGCATGCGAAAAAGTAATCGGAGTCGGGGCAATTATGTTTGGTACATTAGCCAGAAAAATTTTTGGGTCATCAAATGACAGGGTTTTAAAACCCATCATGGCCAAGGTTGAAAAAATCAATGCTTTGGAAGACCAGTATGTGGCCCTCACCGATGAGCAGCTGAAAAACAAGACGCAAGAATTCAGAGACCAGCTCAGTTCTGGAACAAAGCTGGATGATTTATTACCTGACGCTTTTGCAAGTGTGCGCGAAGCCGCGCGGCGGGCTTTGAGTGAGCGCCATTACGATGTCCAGCTAATGGGCGGCATCGTCCTGCACGAAGGCAAAATTACCGAAATGAAGACCGGCGAGGGTAAAACACTTGTTTCAACCTTGGCCGCATATCTCAATTCATTGGAAGGCAAAGGCGTCCACGTTGTAACGGTGAACGACTATCTTGCGAAACGTGACAGTGAATGGATGGCCCGTGTATATGAACGACTGGGCATTTCTGTTGGCTGCATCGCCAGCGGTATTGATGAAGAAACCAGACGAGCGGCTTACGCCTGCGACATCACATACGGCACCAACAACGAATTTGGTTTCGATTATTTGCGCGACAATATGAAGTTCGAAGCCGATGCAATGGTTCAGCGCGGCTTTAATTTTTCTGTGGTGGATGAAGTCGACAGTATTTTGATTGATGAAGCGCGAACTCCATTGATTATCTCTGGGCCGGCTGAGGATTCCTCGGATTTGTATCGCGCCGTAGATGCCATTATCCCCAAGCTTGCAGATACTGACTTTGAAGTTGATGAGAAAAGCAAAGCTGTCAGCTTCACCGAAGATGGAACAGAAAACATTGAAAAGCTGCTTGATGAAGCAGGGCTGCTTAAAGGCAACAATCTATACGACGTTGAAAATGTTGCCGCTGTTCATCACGCCAATCAGGCGTTGAGAGCACACAAACTCTTTACAAAAGACAAAGACTATATCGTCAAAGATAATAAAGTAATCATCATTGATGAGTTTACAGGTCGCATGATGGAAGGTCGCCGGTTTTCTGACGGACTGCATCAAGCACTAGAGGCCAAAGAAAACGCCGATATTCAGCCTGAAAACCAAACACTGGCTTCCATTACTTTTCAGAACTATTTCCGTCTGTACAACAAACTGTCGGGTATGACGGGTACAGCATCCACAGAAGCCGAAGAGTTCATGGAAATTTACGGCCTGCAAGTGGTCGAAATTCCAACAAATGTCCCCGTTCAGCGTCAAGACGTGGACGATGAAATTTACCGGACAGGCGAGGAAAAATTCGAGGCGATTAGCCAAACCATCGAAGAATGCCAAAAACGCGGCCAGCCGGTTTTGGTTGGTACGGTTTCAATCGAAAAATCCGAGATGCTGTCAGAGCTTCTTAAGAAAAAGAGCATCAAACATAGTGTCTTGAACGCGCGCTACCATGAACAGGAAGCAGCCATTGTTGGCGAAGCCGGTCGCATCGGCTCTGTCACCATTGCAACCAACATGGCCGGCCGCGGAACCGACATCAAATTGGGTGGTAACACCGATATGATGATCGAGAACCGCACGCAAGGCATTACCGATGAAGCTGAGATCAAGCGGATCACGGCTGAAATAGAAGCTGATACGCAAGAGCAGAAGAAAAAAGTGCTAGAGCTTGGCGGGCTGTTTGTTATTGGTACGGAACGCCACGAATCTCGGCGTATCGACAACCAGCTTCGTGGCCGATCTGGCCGACAGGGCGATCCGGGAACCAGTCGTTTCTATCTGTCGCTTCAAGATGATCTGATGCGTATTTTTGGATCAGAGCGCATGGATGGAATGCTCCGAAAATTGGGTCTTGAAGACGGTGAAGCAATTATTCATCCCTGGATCAATAAAGCACTTGAGAAAGCGCAGCAAAAAGTTGAAGCGCGCAACTACGACATCCGTAAAAACTTGCTGAAGTTTGACGATGTCATGAACGATCAGCGGAAAGTGATTTACGAGCAACGCATCGATCTGATGAACCAGTCAGACGTGTCCGAAACGATTAAGGACATGCGCGCTGAGGTTATTGACCAGATGGTCAGCAAGCACATTCCAGAAAAAGCCTACCCCGAGCAATGGGATGTCGATGGACTGACCGAAGAAGCAAAAGAAGTTCTGGGACTGGATGTTAATGTTCGCGATTGGGCGAGCGAAGAAGGTATTGCGGATGAAGAGATCCGTGATCGTCTGAACGACCATATCAACCGTAAAATGGCAGAGAAAGCTGCTAAATACGGTCCTGATGTGATGCGTATGGTCGAGAAAAGCCTGCTTCTTCAAATTTTGGATCAGATCTGGAAAGATCATCTGCTCCAACTGGATCACCTTCGTCAGTCAGTATCCCTCAGAGCTTACGCGCAAAAAGATCCGTTAAACGAATATAAAACGGAAGCTTTTAATATGTTCCAAGCGATGCTGGAACAGCTTCACACGAGCGTTACAACTTATTTAAGCCATGTGGAACTTCAAAATCCTGAGGCGATTATTGAACGCGAAGAGCCCGATGATGCCGAGATGCAGGCCACTCACATCGACCCGGCAACGGGCGAGAACGAGATGTCCAACAATGAAGCAGACTGGGGTAAGGTCCGTCGGAACGATCCATGCCCTTGCGGCTCTGGTCGCAAATACAAGCATTGTCACGGAACTGCTTAGGCGACAGTCCGACGAAGAATTGAGTAAGGAATTCCATGATAGCTAAACTGAAAAAGTTCTTACTGGGCGATGAAATTGACACCGCCGGTTCAGATCTGGATGAAAAAACAGTCGCGACCGCCGCTTTATTAATTGAAGCTGCAATGTCAGATGAAACCTATTGCGACGAAGAAAAAGCAATGGTTTCCGATTTGCTGCGCCGTCACTACAAACTTTCAGATGAACAGGTTGCATCCGTTATTGCAGAGGCAGAGGCCGAACGTGAGAAAGCGGAACAAATCCTGTATTTCACGCGCACCGTTAAAGAAACTGTTGAGTTCGATGATCGCGTGCACATTATTGAAATGCTGTGGGAAATGGCATATGCCGATGGTGAAATCAGCGACTATGAAGCAAATTTAATTCGCCGCATTTGCGGCCTGATATATGTTGACGACGTTGAAAGCGGCAAGGCTCGCAAGAAAGTCCAAGCCCGTATCACGCAAAACTGATCCCCTTAAAATTGCCAATCTGTGACAAAGGGGGTTGTTTTTAAAACCCAATAACGATAATTGCTAATTGTCTGATCAAATAATATTCCATAGAGCTGGAGAAAGATATGACCTACGTCGTTACCGAAAATTGCATCAAATGCAAATTCATGGACTGCGTGGAGGTCTGCCCCGTAGACTGCTTTTACGAAGGTGAGAACATGCTTGTTATTCACCCTGACGAATGCATTGATTGCGGTGTGTGTGAACCTGAATGCCCTGCCGAAGCAATTCTGCCTGATACAGAAGAAACCGCCGAGAAATTCTTGGAGGTGAACCGGGAATATTCTGAGAAATGGCCGAACATTACCCAAAAAGGCGATGCGCCTGCGGATGCGGATGACTGGAATGGAAAAGAGGACAAATTCAAAAATGAATTTAGTCCCAATCCCGGCGCAGGTTGATACGATAATAGGTCAATACGGGCTTGCAAATCCAAGCCCGTATGACAGCTATCGTTTCCCGTTAGCAATTCCACCAAAAATGTGATATGATCACTATATTGTTTGTGTACTAAATGTTGTCTGGAAAGACGGCATTTTTGGTCTTGGGTAATTTTCCCCATGTCCCACATATCCAATTGCGATACAAATCGCCTTTAAAAATGGTACAACATCACTTGTAGCGTCCTGCAATTAACTGGCCGCTCTTTTTTTGTCGAATTGATGTTGTGGCATAACATAGAGAAGGAATTGAATGTCTAAAGAGTTAGAATTCTCACCTCTGGACCATGTTGTATACCCAACACATGGCGTCGGTCAGGTTGTTAGCATTGAAGAGCAGGAAATTTCAGGCATGAGCCTGACACTATATGTGGTCGACTTTTCTCACGAGAAAATGACATTACGTGTTCCGATCGCGAAAGCGAAAAGTGTCGGCATGCGGGCTCTTTCATCCCCCAAAAAAATGAAAACGGCTTTAGATACACTTAAAGGCAAAGCGCGGATCAAGCGCACAATGTGGAGCCGACGTGCCCAAGAGTATGAAGCGAAAATCAACTCTGGCGATCCAATCCAAATTGCGGAAGTCGTTCGGGACCTTCATCGGAATGAAGATCAACCTGATCAATCCTACAGTGAACGCCAAATTTACGAGGCTGCGCTTGAAAGATTATCTCGTGAGCTTGCAGTTGTTGAAAAAATCGAAGATGACGCTGCAACTGAGAAACTCCAGAAAGTTTTAAAAGCAGCCTGATTTCGGTACAAATTACTGACCGTTTTGAAAAGTCCGACTCATTGTCGGACTTTTTTTGTTAATTTTTCGTAAATTTGTAATGTAAGACTTGAAAAATCGAATCAGACGATTCATTGTAAGTCTCGATGAAACCAAACGCTCATAGTGAAAAATTTGGATGTATCTCTCAGGCGAAACGTATCTGGGCGGTATCATGTATCCACGGCGAAGATGAAAAACTCATCGAGCTTCATGAAATGCTAGTAAAACGCTGGCAGCACGGGGATCGCCTTGTCTACCTTGGCAACTACCTTGGTTATGGTGGAAACATCAAAGGTGTTCTTGATGAATTGCTCCGCTTCCGCATTGATCGGCTCAGCCTACCCGGCATGATCCCTGAAGACATCGTGTTCTTGCGCGGCGCCCAAGAAGAAATGCTTCGTAAATTGCTGCAAATCCAACTCGCCAGTGATCCAAAAGGTGTTTTCGATTGGATGATCGAACATGGCCTCAAAGAAACGTTGACGGCTTATGGTTCGAGCGAACAGGAAGCACGAGGCTACCTTCGAGAGGGGATTTTAGCGACAACACGCTGGACTGGTCGTCTTCGGGACGCCATCCAAAGCAACCCCGGCCACAATGACATTCTAATATCATTGCGCCGTGCAGCATATACCGCTGACGGAGAATTACTCTTTGTCCATGCGGGTATCGATCCCAGCCGGCCCGTTACCGAGCAAACAGATACCTTTTGGTGGGGAAGCGGCTACTTCGATAAGATTGGTGAACCCTACTCCGGCTTTAAGCGGGTTGTACGAGGATTTGATAGGTCACATAGTGGCGTCGAAGAAACAGATCACACAATTTCCCTCGACAGCGGCTGCGGGTTTGAAGGCCCCCTTACCGCCGCCTGTATTACACTTGATGGCGAAATCGACGACCTGATCACATCGAGCTAATTGCCATTAGCGCCATATACCAGTGTCTTATAGGTATCACCGCGCTTTGGTTCCTGACTGTTCAATTTTGGATTCAACAATAAAAACAAATCCTTTTGATATTTTGAATCCGCCATATCCTCCATCAAGTCAGCAATATCTTCTCTATATCCAACTGTTCGGATCCGAAGTTCAACTGGCTTAATTTCAGATGCTTCCTGATAGGTCATTGGCCTGAAGCTGTTGTAACTTTCCCGGTAGCGCTCCTCCAACTCCTGGTCACGAACCTTCGAATGGTAAGCAAATCGGGCAACCTTATCGTAGCCAAAATTGATAACAACCGCCGTTACATATATTTTTCGGCCCTTTTGGGTGACAACGAACGATGTCTTTGCGCCATTCGCGCCGCCAACTTTTATGGCAACTGGCTTGGCGTGCTTAACATTCTTCATCCAGACACTCGACATATATTGCTGCGGCGATAAGTCCCTCAGCCCTCTCGGATCCAGGTCAAAAACCATCTGGTTTCCTTTACCGTCTTTCGCCAAAACTGCCCGCGTTGAATTGATAAGCTGGAACCCCTTGGGTGCTTTAAATGCCAAGCGAAGGTCCGGATGGAGAAACTCGCGACCGCGAATAACTCCTTCTTTGATGTCATCGCCGAACAACATTCCATCAATATGGCTTAGGTAAGCTTGTGTCTCATAGCTCCTTTTCAGGTCATCTTTGTGAGCTTGGGCGTTTGACCGAGCCCGCTCAATACGATCTTCGGTCTGGGGATGAGAAGCAAAGAAGTCATATTGACCTGATTTGCCATCTTTACCGGCAACCTTCGATGCATAAGCCGTATAATCATCCAGACGAACGAGAAAGTCAGCCATCGCTTCACGGGGATAGCCCGCCAGCCCCAAATATTTCACACCCAGCTGATCCGCTTCATATTCTTGATCACGGGAATAGTCTGCAAGGAACAATCCCCCCACAGTCTGCCCTAGCCGCGCGACATCAGCACTCTGCGTCAAAATACCTGCTATGGCGCCCAAAATCCCCATACCAGTTGCTCTGGATTGACGTTCCACGCCGTGGCGGGCAATCACATGCCCAACCTCATGCGCCAAAACACCTGCAACCTCGGCCTCATTATTTGCGAGCGCCAATAATCCTCGCGTCACATAAACATATCCACCGGGCAGCGCAAAAGCGTTCACCACTGGACTATTTAATACGGTAACCTGCCACGGTTCATTTTTTTTCTCAGTGACGGAGACAATTCGTAAAACAATATCAAGGACATATTCATTTAACCCGTCCCTTAGATACTCCCCCCCATATTGGGCAACAATTTGCTTATGCTGCTGCGCGCCAATCGCGCTTTCATCTGACGGCTCAAAAATAGAAAAGAAGTCTGCGACAACATCCCCATCCCGCGCGAAGGAATACTGCGTCGGGAGCAACAGACTAAGGCCGATAATAGAACCACCTAGCAGTCGACGAAGCCTCAGCTTCTGACCTCCGAGTAAATTACGCTTAGTCATGTTCCACATTCCAGTCTTTCCGTTCAACGTCAATCAGCTCCACCTGCTCAGGGAAGTATAGTTCCATGAAAGGGCCATTATAGTTTCTAACTAATCCTCGCACGCGAATCCACTTATTCACTAATTCCTCATAATTCCAGTCAATATTTTTGAAGTTACGCTTACTTCCGAGTGGAATATAAGCCGTAAAGTCAGTATTTCGATCAGATCCAAAGTTCAGATATACACCACTTTTAGTACTGACCGCCGAAATCACTTTGCCTTCAACAAGCCTGAAAGGCTTCCCCTGCCAAACGCCGGCAATGCCTGATGCCTGCAATAAGATGCCTTGCGTCCAGATCCGTCTCCTGTTTGCCTTCGCTAATTTTTCAGCTACCAGCAACTCTTGTCGATATTTTTCCGGATAGGGTCCCATACCACTGTATACGGCGTATCCTTCTTCAACTAAATACTTCTGCAATGGCCCAAGCCCCAGATTTTTCAGCCATGCATACCGATCCCCGTAGCGGTTTCGATTCATTCCAATTTTTTCAAACTCATGACTTTCCACTGAATAAGGACGATTGAATAGCATGACAGGCATCACAGTATTTTCATTAAACCACAGCCCCTCCAGTGAAACAATTTGGCCGTCTGTCAACCTAACAGACCCGCGATCCGCACTGACCGCCGCCAACATAGTTGTGTCGGTGCGAGCGGCAGCAAACGCCAGAAAACCGCATAAGAGTGCCACTCCCGGTATTTTCCACATAATCATACCCCTCATCCAAAAAGGCTGACAGCATTTTACAGTGAAGATTAGTGAAACATCAAATTATTTTAACACTAAATTTTTGTAATATTATTTATTAAACATTTTAATTTGATATTTAATTAATAACCTATACATTTACGGATATCTACCGAATGAGAGCTTATAAACATGTCTTCAAATTTAGATACCACACCCACCGAAGTGCTCGCCGCACGCTTGCGCGGCACATACGGCCACCTAGACGGAGCTCCGTTGCTAGAAGCGCTGATTAATGGAGAGATGGGCGGCAAGATGATGATGACGTCCTCCTTCGGTGCAGAGGCGATTGTACTGCTGGATCTTGTAGCAAGTGTCGATCCCACAATCCCCGTAATTTTCATTGAGACACGGCGCTTGTTTGGCGAAACCTTGCGCTATCAGCGCCAGGTCACTGAGCTACTGGGACTAGAGGATGTGCGCATTATTCATCCGGATAAAGGGATTCTGGAAAACTTGGATCCAGACGACATGCTATTTACCAAAGATGCCGATAAATGCTGCGAGATCCGCAAAGTTATTCCGCTGCAAAAATCACTTAACGCCATAGAAAAAGAAGGCTTTACAGGCTGGATTACGGGGCGGAAGCGTTTCCAAAATACGCAGCGCGAAACACTTGAAGTGATAGAGGCTTCTGACAATTTTGTGAAGATCAATCCGCTCGTTCACTGGAATAACACCGACATTAAGGATGCTTTTTTGGCAAAAAACCTCCCTCCCCACCCTCTTGTGGCAGACGGATTTAAATCAATTGGATGCATGCCCTGCACGGAACGCACACCCGAAGGCGCCGATCCGCGGGCTGGTCGCTGGGCTGGTCAGGAAAAAACGGAATGTGGAATTCATGTAAGCTTAGGCTCGAACACATCCCCGATCAATTAACACATAAAAATACTGTTAATTAAAATAATTATACATTTATCTTGCGTAATTAAATTAATAATCTATATATTCAAAATTATCAGATTCGAGTTAATGCAGTCTTTGTGAAGGAGAAAGCCGATGGCGTTACAAGTTTATACAGCATCCTTGCTTAAAGAAGGATTGGTTGCATATTTATGCCTGGATAGCGAAGGCATCAGCTGGACAACCGACCTGAACAAAGCTACGGCCGCCGAGGATAGCGATATCGACACTTTGCGTGAAGCTGCCGAACGCTCTGATCGGGACAATATTGTAGTCGGTATCTATCCTGTTCTCGTCGAGAAAACGGCATCAGGTTTTGAGCCAGTGGAGAACCGGGAAAAAATTCGCGCGAATGGTCCAACGATCATTCTGCCGCAATCCTCCAAAGCATCAACAAATTTGCACGCCGCCTAAATCTTACGGCAAGTCACCAGATATTTAATTGAGCTAGATAATGTATCAGTATTCACAAGCGGATCACCAACTCCTTCAGGAGCGGGTATCGCAATTTCGCGATCAGGTTCAGCGTCGCCTTTCAGGTGACCTATCTGAAGATGAGTTCAAACAGCAACGCCTTCGCAATGGCCTTTACCTGCAACTGCACGCCTATATGCTGCGAGTAGCGGTACCTTATGGTTTGCTATCGTCAAATCAAATGCGGACACTTGCCCATATCGCACGCAAATATGATCGGGGTTATGGTCATTTCAGCACACGCCAGAATATCCAGTATAATTGGCCTAAGCTGGAAGACGTACCGCAAATCCTTGAGGATTTGGCGGAAGTTGAAATGCATGCCATTCAGACAAGCGGCAACTGCATTCGAAACACAACCTCCGACCCGCTGGCTGGTGTTGCCCGTGATGAGATCGAAGACCCTCGCCCCTATTGCGAGTTAATTCGTCAATGGTCCACATTCCATCCGGAATTTAATTTCCTGCCACGCAAATTCAAAATCGCGGTTAGCGGCGCAACCCACGACCGGGCCGCTGTTGCGGTACATGATATCGGTGTTCGATTAGTCAAGAATGTTAAAGGCGAACTGGGACTTGAAATCTACGTGGGAGGAGGCCTCGGCCGCACCCCGATGATTGGTAAGCTCATCCGCAAATTCCTTCCGCCCCATGACATGCTGACTTACCTAGAAGCAATTTTGCGTGTCTATAATCGGTTGGGCCGCCGGGACAATCTATACAAAGCGCGGATTAAAATCCTTGTTCACGAAACCGGTGAAGAGAAATTCCGTGAATTGGTGGAAGAAGAGTGGGAGCAGATCAAAGAAAACGGTTTGCGCCTGAGCGACACAGATATCAACAATATCAAATCACATTTCAAAGATCCTTCCTATGAGACTTTGAGTGATTTTGACAGCGATTTTGATGCTCAGCTTCTCGCCGACCCTGAATTCGCTCAATGGGCAGATAAAAATATCGAGCTACATAAGCAGGATGGCTACCGCGTTGTATATCTGTCTTTAAAATCGCGAAATCAGCCTTCTGGTGATGTGACAGCAGATCAGATGGATGCCATTGCCGATTTAGCAGACAAATACTCCTTGGGGGCCATTCGAACAACACATCGTCAAAATCTAGTGCTGTCAGATGTAAAGCTGACAGATTTACATAGTCTCTGGCTTGACTTGAAAGCTCTGGATTTAGCGACACCCAATTACAATCACCTGACGGATTTGATTTCCTGCCCCGGCATGGACTATTGCTCTTTGGCGACGGCTCGTTCAATTCCAATTGCTCAAGCGCTCACAAAACGTTTTGATAGCTATGATTACATTAATGACCTTGGAGATATCAGTCTGAATATTTCTGGCTGTATCAACGCCTGCGGTCATCACCATGTGGCAAATATTGGCATCCTTGGCGTCAATAAAAAAGGCATTGAAGTCTATCAATTGACACTCGGCGGTAGTGCACGTGAAGACGCCTCTATTGGTAAAATTATTGGTCCAGCCTTCACTGCGGATGAAATCGTTGATGCTGTCAGCCAGGTGTTAGATGTTTATCTTGAAAACCGGGAAGACCCCGACGAGACTTTCTTGACGACATATCGCCGGATTGGGCAAGACCCTTTCAAGGAGAAGCTTTATGGGTAAATACATAAAGGACCGCAAACCCCAAGACGACAGCTGGACACCCTACACGGGCCTTGAAGAAATTGACAATCTGCCGGCTGGCGATATTTACATTCCATTTGAAGAATGGCAGGCCAATAAGGAGCAGCTTTTAAAGCGTAATCACCGGCTGGGCGTTATTCTGGAAAATACAGATGATGTAAATGAAATTTCTGCTGACTTGGAACGACTGGACCTTATTGTCCTACAGTTTCCAAAAATGGCAGATGGACGAGCATTTTCTCAAGCCCGGCTTTTACGCGAACGCCTTGGATATACGGGTGAAATTCGGGCAACCGGTGATGTGCTGCAAGATCAGGTATTTTACATGCAACGCTGTGGGTTCAACGCATTTGAAATGAGAGATGATCAAGATCTGGCGACGACATTAGCTGCTTTTGATGAAATGACAGTTACCTACCAACCTGCTGCAGACGAAGAGTTACCTATTTGGCGCCGCTAGGGCCGCATAGAATTTACAGAATTTTCAGCGCCTAATGGAAATTTTCATTAGGCGTTTTTTCTTTGCTCGTCAGTCTAAATCAGACTCACAAATCTTTGCGAATTTTCGGCCAGTTGCTATTTGCGGAATTGATGTAACCAGGAATATCCGCTTCCCAGGTACTTTGGACACTTTTTGAATAGTTGAGGTATAATTTTCCATCAACGATCGACCAAGCTTCTGGATCCACACTCGCCGTATATCCTTTTGAGACAGCATACGCACAATACCCACCATACTGCGGTGCATATTTTTCAGGATTAGCCGCGAATAGATCTTTGTGCTCTTGCGAGGAAAACCGCCACTCCACATCTTTCCATGTAAAGACGTGATCTCCACTTCCCTCCACTGCCTTGCCATCCAAGAAATACGAAACCACGTCATAACCCTCCGCCGCTTTACCAAGAAAGTTTTCACGGAAGGGGCCTGTTTTGTCATCAGCATAGACAACAGCGCTAAACTGAAAAATACAGAGTAGAAAACCAGCCAAAGAGATTTTTCTAAAGACGCTCATCTGACACCCTAATATAAAATTTAAAGCCTCAGAAGGATATCGCAGATCCAAAACACACGCACCTAACAGTATCGTGATTAGCTGGTCGCGTTATAATTTGGCCTAAAAATAAGTGAGAGCAAGGTGCCCGCAACAAACCCACCAAAATGGGCAGCCCACGAAATACTGACATCATCGCCTACCAATAACTGGGCAACTGGCGTTAAACCGATAATCAAATTAAGGCCCATCATAACAGCCGCAAAGCTAATAACTTTGCTCCATCCAAGGCGGGGAAGCATCAAACGCATCGTCGCTCCCATCATCCCAAAAACCGCTCCGGACGCGCCATATAGAATACCGTTTGTCTCCGCCGATACCGCGTATTCGCCCAAAGCCCCGGCCCAACCACTCAACAGGAATATAGTTATGAAAGTCGCAACGCCATAATAGCGCTCCACCATGGAACCGAAGGCGAGCAACATGAAAGCGTTGATCAATAAGTGCATGAAGTCATGATGCAAGAACATGTGACTACAAAGTGTAAAGAGCACCGATACAGCACTTACATCACCACCTCCCTCCAGCAGCTGACGCAAACGCCCCATGCTAAAGGCAAAATTTTCATACACCCAAATTAGGGTTTGGTTATCTGTAACCAATAACAAAATATGAGCGACGATTAGTGAAATAACCAGATACTTGGTCACCGGAGGGACATTAAAGATCTTCTCTTCTGACTTTTCCACAAAATCGCACCTTTGTTGACGTACCTGTTATCTAGGGCACGATTGTTTTTCTCACTAACACAGTATTAAGAGCCTTGATCTCTATAATTCAAGTCCTTAAATAAAGTCAAAGAGGACGACCTCCCCTTTTCGGGCTATTTATTTCGGGACGACCCGACTTATTCGGAGTTACAAATGGCTTGGATTCTTCTTGTCCTCGCTGGTCTTTTGGAAATTGTCTGGGCATTTGCCATGAAGCAATCAAACGGCTTCACCCATCCTATTCCCACCGCCATCACCTTAATCACGATGATCGCAAGCTTTGGCTTGTTATCGCTGGCCATGCGTAGCCTTCCTCTGGGCACATCTTATATGATCTGGACGGGAATTGGCGCTGTCGGTGCGTTTTTGATTGGGGTGTTTATCCTGAATGAATCTGTGACGCCTATGCGCCTTACTGCTGCATTATTAATCGTGAGCGGATTGGTCCTAATGAAACTATCAAGTGATGGCTAAGGCGATCGAATGATCCACCCTAGCCATCATTATTTATTTACTTCACGTGTTTTCTAAAATCGGGTTTGCGTTTTTCGTTGAAGGCATTAACGCCCTCTTTGGATTCTTCCGTGCCATAATAAAGTGATAGGGCCTGCATCCCCATGGCAGAAATCCCGCGAATGCTTTCGCTATCTTGATTAAATGATTTTTTGGCGATGGAAATCGCAGTTGGGCTTTTCTCCATAATCTCGTCGCACCAGCGCATTACTTCAGCATCTAGCTGATCATGCGGCACAACCTTGTTCACCAGGCCCATTTTTTCAGCCTCTACGGCCGAATACCGGCGGCACATATACCACATTTCACGCGCTTTTTTCTCACCAATAACCCGGGCAAGATAAGCAGTGCCATAGCCCGGATCTACAGATCCCACTTTTGGCCCTACTTGCCCAAACTGGGCTTGCTCAGACGCTATTGTGAAATCACACAAGGTTGCCAAAACATTTCCACCGCCAATGGCAAACCCCTGCACCCGTGCAATAACCGGTTTGGGCACGTCGCGGATCAAGCTTTGTAATTCGTCAATTGGTAAACCAATCGTACCGCGGCCATCATACTGCCCATCGTGGGCAGATTGATCGCCACCCGTACAGAAAGCTTTGTCGCCAGCACCTGCCAGAACGATTACACCAATATCTTTATTCCAGGCGGCTTTATTCATGGCGCTGATCATCTCTTCGACCGTTTGCCCCCGAAACGCATTATATTTATCTGCTCTATTTATCGTAATCCACGCCGCGCCGTTTTTCTCTTCATAGAGGATATCTTCGTATGACATTTTTGTTGTTCCTTATCCTGCCATTGTTAGTCCACCAGACACACTGATCACTTGTCCGGTTACATAGTCCGCCTCATCACTTGCCAGGAAAGCGACGATACCGCCGAAATCTTCTGGCTGCCCCAAACGCTTGAAGGGAATAGCCCGCTTCAGGCTTTCATAAATTTTTCGGCCCATTTCACCCTCCCCAATGAAATCATTGAGGATCGCAGTGTCGGAAGGCCCAGGACAGACAACGTTTACATTTATATTTTTACGGGCAAGTTCACGGGCCAGTGTTTTTGAAAAAGCGACGATTCCCCCTTTGCAAGCGGAATAAACGCCCTCACCTGTTGATCCAACCCGTGCGGCGTCGGAAGCGATGTTGACAATTTTCCCCGAGCCGCGATCAGACATGCCGCTAGCCACAGCATGGGTCATGTGCAAAGGGCCCCAAAGATTGATGGCAACAATTTTTTCCCACAATGCCTTGTCGGTATCCAGAAAATTTCCAACCTGATCCCAGCCCGCATTATTTACCAGAATATCCGTGGGGCCAAACTTATCTTCAAAGGCTGCAACACCGGCTTTAACCGCATCAAAGTCTGAAATATCAACAGGAAACACCGCAGCTTCTGATCCAATGGAACTCACTGTTTTATTAGCTGCCTCTTCGTTCAAGTCAAAGACACCAATCCGGCAGCCCGCCTCAGCCAGACGCTTACATATTGCCGTACCGAGACCGCCGCCGCCGCCCGTCACGATTGCATTTTTACCCTCTAAACCCCTCATCGATTTCCTCCAAGTTTTTGTCTTGCTATGATCATTTTCATTATTTGCGCTGTGCCATCGCCAATTTGCAGTCCCAAAACATCTCGAAGGCGTTGCTCGAAAGGATAATCCCTTCCATATCCACCATGACCATGCGTTAGGAGGCATTGATGAATAATATCAAAAGCCAGTTTTGGCGGCCACCATTTGCACATCGCAGCTTCGGTCGTGTGCGGCATATTCTGATCTTTTAGCCAGAGCGTTTTATAGCAAAGAAGTTTCGCCGCCTCTAATTGGGTTTGAGCTTCTGCAAGCGGGAAAACAACACCTTGATTAACACTAATTGGCTGGCCGAATGCCTCTCTTTCCTGCACATATCTCCAGCTTTCGTTAAGCGAAGCCTCCGCCACGGCGAGGCATTGAAGCCCAATCAAAGCCCGGCTAAAGTCAAACCCCTCCATAACCTGAGAAAAGGCTTTATTTTCATCACCAAGCCGATGCGCATTTGGCACAAACACCTGATCAAAAAAGATCGATCCCCGACCAATACACCGCTGTCCCATATCATCATAGCGGCTTGTTTTAATTGAGGGGCTATTCATTTCTACCAAAAACGCACTCACACCCTTTGCCCGACTCTCCTTATCCCCAGTTCGAGCAAAAACCACCATAATTTCCGCCTGATCAGACATTGAGATAGACGCTTTTTCTCCTGTAAGTTCGTATCCACCATCCACGGCAACGGCTTTAAGCTGAAGGTTTGCCGCGTCAGAACCACCGCCTGGCTCAGTAAGGGCAACCCCTAACGTTACCTCACCAGCACAAATCCTGGGAACCCAATGCTCGGCAACCTCCTTACCTGCGTAGCGCGCAAGGATCTGTGTGTTTAATGAGCCCAATAGCTGCACGTAGGCCATGTTAAAATCTGCGGCCGCGATTGCCTCCATAATAAGACCACTTGTGAGATAATCGACACCACTCCCCCCTAGAGATTGAGGTTGTTCAGGAGCAATAAGGCCAAGCGCCCCCATCTCTCGCGTTAGATCTTTTGAAAAGATCCCGCTTTTATCGCGCGACAAATATCCCGGTGCGAGTTTTTGGGCAGCGAATTGCCCTGCGACCTCGGTAATCGCTTTTTGCTCCTCACTTAGTGAAAAATACACGAGCCTTTTCCTCCCGTTTTCTTTCAAGCATTCCTTGAAGTTAAATTTATGTCAATGTATTGATTGTTTTTCTAATTTTATTGGCAAAAATTGGCTATTATGTTTGATGATTTAAGCAATAGATTGTTCTTTCGACTATATCAAACGGCGAACAGCCTACAGAAAGTCGGGGCCCAGGCCCTTGAGTCGGAGCAGATAACAACGCAGCAATGGTCCGTTCTGGGCGCCCTTTCGCGTGACACCGCAAAAGATGGAATGAGCGTCAGCGACCTGTGTGATTATTTACGGCTAAGCCGCCAGAACATTTCAGGTGTATTAAACCGACTGGAAGAAAGAGATTTGATTGTTCGCAATACAAATCCGAAAGACCAACGTCTTCGGTATATTTGCCGAACAGAGAAGGGAATTAAGCTTTGGAGTAAAATCGCCCCATTAATCGGCGACTTCTACGACGAGGCACTAAAAAACTTCTCGACGGATGATCGCATAGCCTTCACGCATTTCTTAAACAAACTTGGTGAAAACATGCATACGATGGACAAGAATAAAAAATAACCGGAACTCTATTCCCGCTCTTTTTTTAGTAAAATATCAGTCGCATTTTCAAAATCCAGATCGCCTTCTAAGGCAACAAGTAAGTTTTCGCGAATAGAAAGCATATTATCCATCGTGCTTTGCGCAGCCTCTGGGCTCATTCCAACAAAAGTCGCTTCGTTCAACTGTTTACCGCATTCCGTCATAATGCGGCCAATGGGTTTGGCTTCTTCCTTCAAGCTAACGCGCTTTACCCGGCGATCTACTGAATCGACTTTTCGCTGAACAAACCCTCTTGCCTCCAGCCGCTCAATCAATCCCCCAACCGTAACAGTTCCAACATCCATACGCTGCGCAATCTCGGTTTGCGTCAGATTATCTTCTATGAAAAGCTGCGCCAACACCCATGCCTGCGATGTCGTTAAACCATGCGGGGCTAACAACCGATCAAACAAACGAACCCGAAATCTTGCGATGTCCGCAAAAATAAAACCAGCTCTATGATCTGTATAATCCATACGCGTGCCCCCAAATAACTTGCGCCCACTATAACGAGACTATCTCGCAACGCAACAAGCGGCATCATGACAGGGCAACGGGAATATAATTAGCTTGCGTATTAATTATCTGATGAGTACCTTATTGACGGAATATGGATCTAGGGAACAGTTCAAAAACGAAAAACAATTAAAGCTCCCAACAATCCAATAGAGTGTCATTTGTGCAGATTGTCCCTAATTCCTAATCAAATCGGCAACTTGCAAGAATGACATTTCTAACAACAAGAACAAGTACCGATGAAGGAGACGATTGTGGAAGTCGGAATTCTAGCTTATGGCGGATATATCCCTAAAAGCAGACTACAGCGTGAGGAAATTTTTAAAGCACATGCTTGGTTTAACCCGGGCTTGAAAGGTCTGGCCCGCGGCGAACGGTCTATGGCAAATTGGGATGAAGACAGTGTCACCATGTCCGTTGAGGCCTCCCGGGATTGCTTAAGCGGGCGAGACCGCGACGACATAAACGCAGTGTATATGGCTTCAACCACTTTCCCTTTTGCTGATCGGCAAAATGCCGGGATCGTCGCAGACGCCCTCAATTTAGCGAGCAACCTCCAAACACTGGATTTTGCCTCCTCCATGCGCGCCGGCACGGCCGCCCTTAATGTTGCACTACAATCTGCTAAAGGAGGAGCCGGTAACGTTCTTCTTGCGAGTGCGGAACGACGCAAGACAAAAGCTGGAAGCGCACTGGAACTGACCACAGGTGATGGGGCCGCAGCGTTCCTGATCGGGTCTGGAGACGTGATTGCCAAATTAATCGGCAGCCATTCAGAATCTGTGGATTTTGTGGACCATTTCCGGGGCGAAGAAGGGCAGTATGATTACACATGGGAAGAGCGCTGGGTCCGTGACGAAGGCTATATGAAAATTGTGCCTGCTGCCATAAACGGGGCACTCTCAGCTGCCCAAACCAGCGCCGCCGACATTAGCACCTTCTGTTTTCCCGTCGCAGCGCGCAATGTCGCTGCCGGTCTCGCCAAGGTGGTCGGTATTAACCCAGATGCTGTTGCAGACAATCTGCAATCCAATTGCGGTGAAGCCGGTTCCGCCCATGCCTTGATTATGCTGGCGCACGCCTTGGAAAGCGCGAAACCAGGCGACAAAATTCTGGTAGCGAGCTTCGGGCAAGGCAGCGATGCCCTTTTGTTTGAAGTTACCGATGCGATCAAAAAACTGCCAGCTCGAAACGGTGTAGGCGGCTCACTCGCCAAAGGGCGACCCGTCACAAACTACAACCGTTTTATGGCTTTTAACGGGGCTATTGAAATGGAGTTGGGCATCCGCGCCGAGGTCGACAAAAACACCGGCCTGACAACCCATTATCGCAATCGATATATGGCGCAGCGGATGGTTGGCGGCGAATGCACAAATTGCGGCACCCTTCAATTTCCAAAAAGCAATATCTGCGTGAATGAAAATTGTGGTGCGATTGGCGCACAAGAAGATCATCCATTTGCAGAAAAAACAGCAACCTTGAATTCCTATACCGCCGACAGGCTAACTTTTTCTCCGGATCCGCCAGCCTATTACGGCATGATCCAGTTTGAGGGCGGCGGGCGCCTCATGAATGATTTCACTGATATTTTCCCCGATGATGACCTCACCGTCGGCATGAAAATGCGAATGGTCTTTCGGGTTAAAGACTATGACAATAAACGTGGCTTCCGCCGCTATTTTTGGAAAGCCGTCCCTGTGGACGCAAAAACAGGAGCATAACTATGGCTGCAGGAATTAAAGATAAAGTTGCAATTTTAGGCATGGGTTGTTCACGTTTTGGCGAACGCTGGAATGACAATGCCGAAGACCTAATCGTCGAAGCATTCGTTGAGGCAATGGAAGATGCTGGCATTGATAAAAGTCAGATCGACGCTGCCTGGTTTGGCACAGGCATTGAGGAACAGCATGTGGGCAAATCCGCTGTTCCATTATCTATGGCACTCCGCCTGCCCAATATCCCGGTGACCCGCGTTGAAAACTACTGCGCCAGTGGATCCGAAGCACTTCGCGGTGCGACTTACGCTGTGGCTTCCGGCGCTGCAGATATCGCTATTGCGGTTGGTGTTGAAAAACTCAAAGACACCGGCTATGGCGGCCTACCTCAACGCAGCCGCGGTGCGGTCAATGATTTATTCTGGGCAAATGCATCTGCGCCAGGCTCATTTGCCCAACTGGCAACAGCTTATAGCGCAAAACATAATGTCAGCGCCAAAGATTTAAAACGCGCCATGGCACATGTTTCGGTTAAAAGTCATGCCAATGGCTCAAAAAACCCAAAAGCCCATCTGCGGAATGTAATCGACGAAGATAAGGTTATGAACGCTCCGATGATTGCAGAACCTCTTGGGCTGTTCGATTGCTGCGGCGTGAGTGATGGAGCAGCTGTTGCAATCGTAACCACACCCGAAATTGCCAAATCACTGGGTAAAAAAGATCTTGTAACTGTCAAAGCCATGCAGCTTGCTGCCTCTAATGGCCGCGAAGCCCAACACAACTCATGGGATGGCAGCCATTTCGTAACGACACGTGCGGCCGCAAAGCGCGCGTATCAAGAAGCTGGCATTAGCAATCCGCGCGATCAAATCAGCATGTTCGAAGTTCATGATTGTTTTTCAATCACTGAGCTTGTCACCATGGAAGATCTGTTCATCTCCAGCGAAGGCCGTGCGGTGAATGACATCATGGATGGCTTCTATGATGCTGATGGTAAAATTCCCTGCCAAATCGACGGCGGCCTAAAATGCTTTGGCCACCCCATTGGTGCGTCTGGTATTCGCATGATTTACGAGATGTATTTGCAACTCAACGGCCGCGCAGGTGAGCGCCAGCGAACCGACAATCCTGTTTTTGGCATGACCCATAATCTGGGGGGCTTCCCACATCAAAATGTATGTTCGTTGACCATTGTCGGGATGGAAGGCGCTTAGTAAGCTATCTGCCATGAAGCAAAAAAGCCCCGCCTAGGCGGGGCTTTTCGCATTTAATCCAGTTTGGATTAGAATGTTAGGGCTGTACCTACGAAGAAGACAGTTGCTTCGTCGCCTTCTGAACCAACCAGGTCATCTTCACCTGAGAAATACTGAACACCACCAAATGCAGTGATGCCTGGACCCAGGATATAGTTACCACCAACCACAAATGCGTCAAGGTGACCATCAGCAGCGTCATCAAGATCAACACCAGCATACTGGATGCCAACACTCCATGGACCTTGGCCATAACTTACGCCAACGTTATAGTCATGGCGTTCGCGATCGTCAGTTCCGCTATCGTTGTCAGTGAATTTATACGCTGCACCAACAGTAAAGCCAGCAACACCAACATTGAAACCAGCTGAGATTTCATCTGTATCGTCACTTGTCGTGCGTGTGATCAGATCATAACCCAATGATGCGTTCAACTCTACTGAACCTAAATTACCGGTATAGTTTGCACCAATTGAGTAGGCTTCATCCGCGGCACCTTCGTCTTTAATTGCATCGGAAGGTGAAAAGCCTGTACCTGTTTCCCAGTCAGCATCTGGTGTGTAAGATGCACCAAACTGGAATCCGCTGAAACGTGGTGTGAAGTAAGTGATTTTATCCTTATCACTAACTTCAGTTGGTGCTGTAGCTGGTGTCGTAAATCCGCCGGCTTCCGCGTTTGGATCGTTCAGATTCCAAGCAATAACCGGATTTGGAGACGCATAATGCATCAAATAGGCTGCACTGTTTTCTGAACCAACGTTAATACGGCCGAATGCACCAGAAACATACATGTATGTTTCGTCAACCTGATCGCCAGTTGTACGAGCTTCAAGCTGGATATTCACACCGAATGTCAAACCGTTATCAAGTGTCGTTTCACCTGTGAAGTGAACTTCACCTTCGTTACGGATGTTTGTTGGAAGTTGATCACCTGTATCGTAATCCGCTACAACAAACGAAGTTTGCAGGTAACCGCTTAGGCCAAGTTTAATTTTTTCTGCGGCAAGAGTGGGGGACGCTGCCAGAGTTGATGCGGCTACGATTGCGCTCGTACCCAAGATCAATTTTTTCATTTCAGTCTCCATTTCACTATAACGTGAAATATTAAATTGAGTGAACCAAGATTAGCTGATGTTTTTCAACTGTTTGTGTTGTAAACCGTGCGAACCCCAACGCGGAAGTGACGAACATCACAAAATAAATAACATACAAATACGCACGATCTCGATCACTTCCCAAAACAATATAATTTAGTCATTTCTCGACCTACAAACAACAAACTAACCTATTGTTTTAAAATATATACCTATTTTTACTTATATACAATACTTGTCCCGTACCAAGCCCCCCCGTCAACAAATACGGAAGCACTTAAGTCTCTCATTGTTGCAAAAATACCACCCTTCTATCGCGTCGATTTGTTTGCAATAGAATCAACGTTTAGCCTTGAGCCGCAATCACACCAATTCGGCCGTAATAAATACGCATGTTCCGCGCAGTCCCCATATTTCAATCAAACACGCTTGACTACTGAGGATAAGAAAAATTCATGCTCTCGGTTGGAAGATAAGCATTTCGATAAAAGACTCACTCACAGTTAAAAGATGATTTGCTGATTTATCTGCAGCCCTGAGCTTATTTGACGTTTGAATGTATCCCGTTTCGGGATCGATCTCATCGATTAAAGCGTTGATTGCACGCGTAAGAATGATATATCACTGACCTTGAACAAAGCTGTTCGGCCCCGTAGCTCATCAGGATAGAGCGCCAGATTCCTAATCTGGAGGTAACAGGTTCGAGTCCTGTCGGGGTCACCATTTAAGCAGTTGATCTATCCGTAAACTGATCCGCCCTCTCCGATCCCGTCGCCAGCTTTTGTACAATTCACTATGACACAGCAAAAGTGCCGATGGGATGGAATTCTCCTTTTGGAAGATCACCTGACATCACTTGTTTATAAGCGTGCCAGGTCGCATGTCCAACAAGCGGCAACGTCACGATCAGTCCAATGCCAGCGGTCGCCAAACCAATTCCAGTCAATGCAACAATAGTTGCAGCCCATAAGATCATCGCATTTCGATTACGCTGGACTGCATAGGCACTGGTTATAATTGATGGAAGCAAGACTGAATTTCGATCCATCATCATTGGCATGGTAAAAGCACCTGCGAAAAAAATGCATGCGGCAAACACAGCCCCAACAAGCGCTATCGAAATTCCAAAATAAACGCCTTCCATGCTGAAAGTCCGTATTATTATGACACCCCAGTCTGGCATAATACCTGGGAAATTCAGGGCAAAAACGGTAAATGAAATTCGAATCCAGACTTGAAAAACAAAAGCAAGCGCGACTCCAAAACCAAAAATCCCTAACTTATTATAGCGGGCAGCTGTCACAGCCGCTAAGAGAGAGACTTTTTCCCCAGCAGCGTGGCACCGACTAATCTCATAAAATCCGATCCCCACTGCTGGGCCGACAAGAAGAAAACCTGTCAAAGCGGGCAAAATCAAATAGGGCCACCCCATAAAATAGAAGCCGAACGATATAATCAGCCCAAGGACAATGAACAGGGCTGCATAGCTGATACTCACAGCGCTATTCGCTTTCAAATCCGACCAGCCTGCAGCAAGCCATTTCCATACATCTTCCGTCGTTACATCAGTGACCAACGACATCTCTTTGATTAGAAACAGCTCATCCGGTGACTTATGCTCCCGATGCGCATTTTGAACGTTCTGTGCAGTTTGCCCCTTTATAGGTTCTTCTTTTGCGGATGTTGCTTTTTCTTTGCTCATCATACATCCCTCCCAAACGGACTCTGGAACTCTGTAAAAGAATCCCAAAAAAAATAGTATATTTTTCAAAGCTAACAACAATCAGAAGTATAAGACCATCCAAACGATCAAAACAACTATTTCAAAAAGGTTGTCTATTGATTTTCAACAATTGGTTTCGACTTGAAACAACCCCGAACATCATCCTTTTCCATCCGATCTATTCCCCCCCCCCCACACACAAAGAGGGACGCATAAAAAAAGCCAGCTTTTTAAAGCTGGCTTTTCTCATTTGATTTTCTATCGCCTACAGGACGCAGTGCTTGGCAAAATCAGCGGCTTCCGATGCTGTTACATTCTCAACACCTTTTTCCTTGATGCCTTCACACCATTCTTTGCTACCCACTTCGGGGGAACAAGCTCCAAGTAACAGAGCAACTCCTAAAGCGGCAAATACGCCTGAAACGACTTTAACAATAATTTTCATCGAACGGTTTCCTATGATGGGAAGCGACTAATCGCTTCCCCAATGAAATTACTTGCTCTCAATCGTAATTGTTGCGCGACGATTTTCCTGCTTCTTAACACCATCTGGTGTTGGAACAGACAGGCGATCCTCAGCATAACTACGCATTACAACGTTTTTAGGATCTAAACCCATGTCCATTGCAATCAAAGCTACAGCTTCAGAACGACGCTCTGAAAGTGCCGCATTATATTTGACGGTACCAGACGTATCTGTATAGCCCGCAATCGTGACACGTGGATTTTTGAAATTACCCACGTAACCAACCGCTTCTTTAATTTTTGCTTTTGCACCAGGCAACATTGATGTGCTGTCAAAATGGAACAGAACTTCCCATGTTTTAGCTTCTGCCATCATTTCTTTTTTCATTGGAGCTGGCGCAGGAGCTGGTGCAGGTTTTGCAACCATTGTCATTTTGTCGACGTCTGCCATTGCAGCGATGAAAGCATCCCGGCAAGCCGCGATATCATCAGGCTGGAAATTCTCTTCCTGTTCCTGGACCCAGCAATCAAAGCTGGTCTGAGCGCGAGCAAGCTGAACTGTCGCTTTGCCTTTAGCAGTTCCAGCCAAAGCGTCTGTCAAACGTTGATGCGCACCTGTCATCACAGGAAGGCGGTCTGCTGGAATTTTCCAGTTAGCCGGATCATAAGGGGCAACGTCTTCGCCCATAGCAGCTGACATCGCTTTTTCAGCGAATCTATCTGCATCCGTATAATCCCCTTCACCATATTCGCCTCTGGAAAGAGTGATATAGTCGTTGTAAAGTGCTTTGCTATACGCTGATCCTGATGCGGACATCATTTCGGCTTTTTCAAGCTTGCCGCCACAAGCAGCAAGTACAACTGAGGCAGTACCTAGAACAGCAAATGTAATTAACTTCTTCATATCTCTCCCCTAACATTGAGTAAGAAAACTCAAATATAATCTAACCAATCCGACCGCTTTTACTAAAAAGCAGAAATTTGGCAAACCCACGAATTGACGAATATTTACAATACTCTAATAATCGATCCGACTGTAAGTTTAAATTTAATGTAATTCTCAATACACATAAATCAACATACAGTGATAAAAATGTAGCATCTTATATGAGTGTCAAACCAGTATTTTGTTCAGCAAGAACTCAATAAGCTCCTTAGTAGAGTTGAATGATGGCGTCATTGTGACAATTTTATACGATTAAGTAAAAGTTCTTGAAGCCAAATTTCCTATAATGAGTAATTACATTTCAAATTGTTTCTATTGGAATACTTAAACTAATTTTCAAAACAGTTGTTTTTTATTCCTTGAGGATAGCGAATAAAATAGTAAAAAGAACCGCATGTCACATTCACATTCCCACACGAACAAGCACCACCATGACCACGCTCCAGATGTAACGGCCGATAGCGAAAGACGAGTGTTTTGGGTAATGTGCCTTACCGGAACATATATGCTGTTGCAGGTTGCAGGCGGATTATACTCGGGATCATTGGCCCTAATTGCAGATTCCGGGCATATGCTTTCGGATACTGCGGCTCTGGGACTCGCCTGGTTTGGCTTTAGATTGGGCAAACGCCCCGCAGACAGCCGCCGAACCTACGGGTATCATAGATTCCAAATTCTAGCGGCCTTTACCAATGGCCTCACGCTGTTTTTTATTGCCGGATGGATTACCATTGAAGCCATTAACCGGCTGATAACCCCCTCAGACATTCTTTCCAGTCCAATGTTAACTATTGCCGCAGTTGGATTATTCGTAAATATCGTCGGATTTTGGATTTTGCACAAAGGGGACTCACATAACCTAAACATGCAAGGGGCCCTTCTTCATGTGCTCGGTGATTTGTTGGGGTCTGTCGCGGCTATTATCGCTGCACTCATTATCATGACAACAGGTTGGGTTGCTGCGGACCCAATCCTTTCCTTTATCGTCGCCATAATCATTTTAAAAAGTGGGTATGGGATTGTTAAAAAATCAAGTCACATATTGCTTGAAGGAACACCGGATCATCTTGATTTAACGCACATCCAAAACTGTTTAACCCAAAAATTTACTGATATTGTGGACACACATCATATTCATGCCTGGTCTTTAACCGCGGAAAAAACCATTCTTACACTTCACGTTCAGATCAAAGATTCTACTGATATGCAAAACCTGCTCAGTGAAATAAATGCATATTTGGAAACTGAGTTCGGGATTGGACACGCAACAATCCAATTTGAACTCCAGCACTGCAAATAGAGCTATTCAATTGAATTCAAAATCTGTCAAAACTCATTGATAAAGTGGCCGCGCGGCATAGACACCAGCCTTGGCTTTCCCCCAAGGGCCCGACGAGCGAACAACCACCCACCTAAGCGGACCCTGACTTTTTTGCCTGATTTCCACTTGTCCATCGCGAAGTACCGTGACGACAATCATGCTGCGGGATGAACTTTTTTGAATATTACATCGAAATGCCGAAGTCGGTAGCCAGAAATGCGCAGGGATCGTTCCTTCAATCCGCTGGCGCGCCATTTGACCTCCGGATTTTTGCAAATAACAGTCACCTGTTATGTTTTCAGACATATTACCAGTTACACTGAGCTCAACAAAATCCTGTGCATGGGTTTCGACACCCAAAACGCATAAAAACCCAATAACAAAACCTTTGAAAGAAAGTTGGCTTCTTCTTGTCATTTCAAAATGTTAGTGCCGGAGAGTTAATAAAAAGCAAAAAAGGGCCCGATGACATTGACGGTCATCGAGCCCTTTGTAATCACCTAAAACAATTGTTCTAGGATGTTTCCGGCAGATCGATATCCAATATGGTCATATGGAAGGCAAAGGAGACTTCCCCTTCATCTTCATCCCGGTAAACAACCCCAATAAATTCGTCACCAAGTAGAACCTCAGCGGTCCCGTCGGAAGGCCGCCGCTCTTTCACAACGAAATCATCGTTTCCAAATTTCTCACGTAAATAACGCTGAACGCGCAAAGTCTCTGTTCGTGTCATGTCCGTTCCTCCAACTTTAAAGCAGCTCTATGCTATCAGCGATTGGCCCTTTAATTCCTTGGCGCACAACACAACGAACTCTACTATCGATACCAAACTTCTCCATGTCGATTTCGGAGTACTCCAATGTATTTACATGGAAAAAAACGTCTTTTCCAGCACCATCGGGGGTCACCAAGCCATACCTATGCTCTGGCACAAAGGTTGTGACCACACCTTCAACTTCAACATCCGGCCCCGGCTGCGCGACAACCTCGCCTTCTTCAGGTTCATAAACCGCCGAGACCTGCGCACCGCGATCACCGGCGCTAAGATCCACAACAATCTGCATACCTTCAGACAGTTCAGTGTACGATGTATCCTGCAGCACCGAAATGTGGATGAAAGCATCGGGAGACCCGTCAGATGGGGATACAAACCCGAACCCTTTTCCTTCATCAAAAAACTTTACGGTTGCCGTAATTTTCTTCTTAACAGCTTTTGGAGCCTTGCGTTCTACCATCCAATAAGGACCTCTTTATAAAATTCACTCTTTGCAATACAGAGATTAAAGAAAAATCTCAAACTTTAATGTCTCAATATACATAAATACCTTTAAATATGCCAATTATGCATTCGAAACACAGCATCAAGAAACATTAACGTTCGCTGCACACCGACTCACACTATCCTGAATCAACTTAACGATCTCAGGGCGTTTTCCAACCGGCCCTTCATAAAACACTTGTAAATTTCCAGAGGGTTGGTTTTCGATCCAGTCATTTATTTCGGCAGGAACATCTTGCGATGCGTGCGGACCGTCACTGGCGAATAAGCCCAAGCAAATTACCCGCTCGCCGGTTTTTCCAATCCTCTGTAGCACCGTTGATATCTTTGGCTCTTGCTCCAAGAAAGCAACTTCTACCGATTTAAAAACGTTCCGAAAGCTTAAACTATCTTTTTGCATGGACGCCGCTTTATAAGAGGCATCATTTTTCTCAGAACCATGCGCGATGAGTAGGATATGCGTGTCCATTGGATCAAATTCAATTGCTTTCACGCGGTCCATTGCCATTTCCAACAAAATGACCGAAAGCTCGGGATCTTCACCTATTGCAGCACATTGGTATAATTTTCTGCTTTCAGTTTCTGATTTAAAGTCTTTTAGATCAAATACTTCAGGTATTTTCGTATTTACGAAATAGCCATCGCTCATAAAAAATGGCAACAGAAAAACCTCTCCTTCAGGAATTTCTGGCGCCGTATCTCCCTGCATTAAGAAATGAGAACTGACTTGCCAAAACCGATTACTCAACCTCAGCGTCTCCACATGTTTTCGAACAGCATCTTCTGCTGCGTTCGAGGAAGAGGAGCCATGTCCTATAATTAAAAGTGAAGGGCGTGTTGGTTTCATTCGGACAACATATACTGGCTAAAAGCAGGCGTAAATCCGATTAAAATACAAATCATCGCACACCCCCAACAAATACTAGTAATGTTTCATGCCTGTGTACGGATAAGGAGCATCTGTATGTCGACGCCGCAAAGAAGCAACTAAACAAGCTAACAACTTGTTGAAATAAAACATAAACCATGCTTTAGTTTCAAAAAATAAGAATAAGTATTAAATTTAAAGGGAGTTAATAATGCTTAAAAAGACAATGTTGTCTGCTGCAGCTGCTGCGACTGTTTTCGGTTTCGCTTTTAGCGTATCAGCCGCAGATGTGGTGGACGGACCAAAAGTCCGATGGAACCTATCGACTTGGGGAAAACAGCGGGCGTTTACAGCTGGCGTTGAAACAATTGCGAAATATGTTGACGAACGTACTGGCGGCAAATTTAAAATTAAAATTCATTATGGTGAGGCTTTATCCAAATCTAGAGAAAATCTAGACGGCATTAAATTGGGCGCCTTCCAGATGGCAATGTTCTGTTCAGCCTATCACCCAGACAAAAACCCAACATTGAGTGGTCTTGATTTACCATTCTTGCCTTTCCCGAACCTTCGGACTCAGGCCAAGGTGCATGAAGCATATTACGCCAATGAAACAGTTGCCAAAGATCTTGCCCGTTGGGACGCAAAACTTCTGATGAGTTCATTGCTTCCACAATACGAGTTTACAGGTGTTGGCAAACCACCATTGAAACTTGAGGACTGGGACGGAATGCGCGTTCGCGCACTTGGCGGTATCGGTAAAGCGATGACCAAACTTGGCGCAATTCCAACAACCGTGACTGCGTCAGAAGTTTACACATCACTTGAACGCGGTACAGTTGACGCGGTATCCTTTCCGTTCACTTACGCACATGTTGCCTACCGTTTGACTGATATCGGCAAATGGTACACAGCGAACCTGAGCCCAGGCGCAAACAACTGTCCAGTTGTTGTGAACATTCCAGCTTATAACGCACTGCCTGACAGCTACAAAAAACTGCTGGATGAAGCTAAAACGCCAGCTTACGAGTCTTTGTTTGTTGCTTATGAAGCAGCGGATGCGAAAAACTTTCCAATCATGAAAGAAAAAGGCTTACAGCCTATCACTTATTCTGATGAAGAATTAGCACGTTTCCGGGCCGTTGGCGCGAAACCTGTATGGGATGACTGGATTGTTGAAATGAAGTCCAAAGACGTTCCTGGAGAGGAACTTCTCGACCTTATTATGACGACAGCTAAGCAGTAAACGATGCCAATTTTGGGGCCGGTCTAGCAACTGCTACCGGCCCCTTTTTTGTGCATTAACTAAGTTAAAATCTAACCGAAAAGAAGTTAGATTAAATAAAAAAGCCAACTCACCTTTGGCGTCCGGATTCCTCTATCTAGAGAGAAAGTCAATGATAACACATTCAATAGCATCAAATGAGCCTCCTTCTGGGCTGCTCGGGAAGTTTGATTTCTGGTTTTCAAAACTGGAAAACTTCCTCAACGGGTTTTCTGCAATCGCAATTTTTGCGGTTATGTTGCTTGGCGTCACCCAAGTCCTAAGCCGTAAACTGCTAGACTTGCCCATCTATGGCTACATCGATTTCATCGAACAAAGTATGGTGGTGTTTGCGTTCTTCGGCATTGCTTACTGCCAACGTTTGGGCGGCCATGTACGGATGGATTTATTCATGGCCCGATTTAAAGGCCGGATTCTCTATTTTTTTGAAGCACTTGCTACTCTTGTGGGGCTTTTTGTTATAACAATCCTGATAAAAACAAGTTGGCTACACTTTGAACGCGCCTACGACTTCGGGGACTCCACTATTGATATTGGCCTTCCAATTTGGCCGGCGAAACTCATAATTCCTTTAGCTTTTTGTATTTTATGGATACGCTTTGCGGTTCAAACAGTTGGTTTTACGCGGATGTTCTTTTATCCGAATGCCCCTATTATTGCGATTCCCGTTATTGAAGATGTTGAAGAACAAGCGCGAAACGAAATCGCGGATGCACTTGGTGAAGAAGCCGCTGCACAAGCACAATTTGATCAAAATTATAGAAAAAAAACCGATCGTAACGGGGAGAATGCGTAATGGAAATTGATCCACTTATTTCCGGTGTAATCGGTATGGGCGCCTTGATGCTTATGGTATTCTTGGGAGTCCGTGTTTATATCGCAGCTACTCTTGTGGGTATGATCGGTATTGTTTCAATTATTGGATGGGATGCTGGTACGGGTATCGTGGGGACAATCCCACATTCAAAAGCCACGCTTTATTCATTAAGCGTATTGCCGATGTTTATTCTTATCGGTTATCTGGCTTTCCATGCTGGAATCACCGCGGCGGCATTTGACGCCGCCAAAAAATGGGTTGGTTGGGTACCCGGTGGCCTTGCGGTCGCATCCGTTTTTGCAGCAGCGGGTTTTGCTGCCGTTTCCGGCGCCAGTACCGCAACCGCAGCTGTGTTCAGCCGCGTGGCGATTCCAGAAATGTTAAATGCGGGGTATGACCGACGGCTCGCTGCGGGTGTTGTTGCCGCAGGTGGAACCTTGGCCTCTCTTATTCCGCCCAGTGCAATTTTGGTAATTTACGCAATTATTGTTGAGCAGTCGGTTGGCGCATTACTTTTGGCGGGTTTCATTCCGGGTATCCTGTCAGCCATAATCTATGCACTCATCATTATGCTACGTGCCGGCTTTAACCCCAAACTTGGCCCTCCAGTTCGCGGTTTCACTATGGGAGATCGGATGAGATCTCTTCCCGGAACGCTGCCAATTGTTGCCGTCATTGGTATTATTTTTAGTGCCATCTATGGCGGCTGGGCGACACCAACTGAAGCAGGTGCCCTTGGAGCCTTTGTCGTTCTAATTCTGGCATTCCTACATGGAATGCGCACTAAGCAGCTTAAAGATGCTTTGTTTGAAACGGCAAAATTAACAGTGATGATCTTCTCGATCATTTGGGGTGTGCTGGTTTTTGTCCGCTTCCTCGGATTTTCAGGACTACCCGAAGCGTTTGCTGAATGGATCCTAAGCCTTCCGTTCCCGCCGACAATGATCATTGTTCTGATCCTTTGCGGATATGCGATATTGGGTATGTTTATGGATGCAATTGGTATGCTCCTGCTAACCCTTCCTGTTGTTTACCCTGCCGTTATTGGCCTTGGATACGATCCAATCTGGTTCGGAATCATCGTGGTGAAAATGGTCGAAATCTGCCTGATCACCCCGCCAATTGGCTTGAACTGTTATGTGGTCAACGGGGTAAGGCCTGATATACCGCTTTCGGATGTTTTCCGCGGCATTGGACCGTTCTTTATCGCGGACGTTTTGACAGTCGCCTTATTTATCGCCTTCCCAGCCTTGATTGTATGGTTACCGCAAACAATGCTGAACTAGGTTTAGATTACTTCCCAATGAAATGCCCGCCAATTCGGCGGGCATTTTTCGTATATACGAATTGATTCCGAAAAATGGACTATTTTGTCAGTCAGTTCTTGATACGGCTTCGCAGTTAGTGCAGTGTGAGCAAAAAATCAATAATATGAAGGAAGTACCATGGACTTTTCATTAAGTGATGATCAAATCTCCATTCGCGATAACGTTGCCGCACTCTGTGCAAAATTTGACGATGAGTATTGGCACGAAAGAGATCGAACCGGCGAATTCCCTAATGAATTCCATAAAGCTATGGCAGATGCTGGCTGGCTTGGCATTACTATGCCCGAAGAATTTGGTGGCGCCAATCTGGGCGTAACTGAAGCAGCCGTGATGATGCATGAGGTTGCAAAATCCTCAGGTGGAATGTCCGCAGCGTCCGCGATCCATATTAATATTTTTGGCCCCCACCCCATTGTTGTTTTTGGCACGCAGGAACAAAAAGAACGCTGGTTGCCCGAACTGATTAAAGGTGCAGTCAAAACATGCTTTGGTGTAACGGAGCCGAACTCGGGCCTGAACACCAGTGCACTGCAAACCAAAGCCGTATGGAACGGCGAAAACTATATCGTTAATGGTCAGAAAATGTGGACAACAACCGGTCAGGAAGCAGATAAAATTATGCTGCTGGTTCGTACCACTCCAATCGAAAAATGCAAAAAACCAACAGATGGTCTGTCCATTTTTTATACTGATTTAGACCGGAAATATTGCGATGTGCGGATAATTGAAAAAATGGGTCGCAAATGCGTTGATTCAAATGAAGTCTTTATCAATGATTTTCCAATCCCCAAAGAAGACCTTGTTGGAGAAGAAGGCAAAGGTTTTTATTACTTGCTGCACAGCCTCAATCCTGAACGTATTCTAATTGGTGCCGAAGGCGCGGGAATTGGGATGAACGCGCTTGCACGGGCAACCCAGTATGCCAAAGACCGCGAAGTTTTTGGACGCCCGATAGGACAAAACCAGTCAATCCAGCATCCACTGGCGGAAAATTGGATGGAGCTGGAAGCCGCAATGCTCATGGTTATGAAGGGCGCATCGCTTTACGATAGCAAACAGGAATGTGGAACCTATGCCAATGCAGCAAAATATATGGGCGGAGAGGCAGGCTTTAAAGCCTGCCAGCAAGCCGTATTAACCCACGGCGGCGTTGGCTATGCCAAAGAATTTACGGTCGAACGTCTGATGCGTGAGGTAATGATTTGCAGACTGGCGCCGATCAGTCCTCAGCTTATCCTATGCTTTATTGCCGAGAAAGCTTTGGGTCTTCCCAAGTCCTATTAATAAAATAAAAAGCAGGTTCGAAATGAATAACAATAACAATGGACCTTTAACTGGTATCCGCGTCGCTGACCTAACATCTGTACTTCTTGGGCCGTTCGCAACCCAGATACTCGGAGATCACGGCGCGGATATTATAAAGGTGGAAAGTCTGGAAGGGGATACGACACGTGACATCGGCCCCCGTCACTCAGATGATATGGCCGCAGTTTATATGACTGCCAACCGGAACAAAAGAAGCCTTGCGATTGACCTGAAAGATCCAGACGGAAAAGAAAGCTTTCTGGAATTCCTTAAAACAGTGGACGTCTTTGTTCATAATATGCGCCCATCAGCCATCAAACGGCTTGGCTTGACATATGAAGAGGTCTGCAAAGTAAATCCCTCGATTATCTATTGTGGGGCATATGGATTTTCTCAAGCAGGTCCCTATGCCAACAAACCGGCCTATGATGATATGATCCAGGGTGTTAGCGGTATTGCGGCAACCCAAAGCGAACTGGTCGGACGCCCCGCTTACTTGCCAACTGTTGTGGCAGACAAAGCCACCGGACTGACGGTCGTTTATGCTGTTTCAATGGCTCTGTTTCATCGGGAACGAACAGGACAGGGTCAGGAAATTAAAGTCCCAATGTTTGAAACAATGGTTCAGTTTCACATGCTGGAGCATTTATACGGTGAGCATTTCATACCGCCACTTGGTAAGGCTGGATACCCCCGCGCCACATCACCAACGCGGCACCCTTATAAAACCAAAGACGGCAAAATGATCGGAGTCCTTCCTTATGTTGATAAACACTGGAAGACATTTTTTGACATGGCAGGGCGCCCAGAACTTATGGAGGATCCAAGGTTCTGTAACCTTTCAAATCGCCTGAACAATATCACTGAGCTCTATGGCCTTCTCTCAGAAATCGTATTAACACGTGATGCCGCCGATTGGCTCGAAGATCTTGAAGCAGCAAGTATTCCAGCCGTTCCAATAAACACCCCCTCAGACCTCTTAAATGATCCGCATTTGGTCGCGACTAATTTTTGGCACGAAATGGACCACTCCACGGAAGGGAAAGTAGTCTGCACCGGGATACCAACCGAATTTTCGGCAACTCCCGGAAGAATTCGGTTGCAACCACCCCACCTTGGAGAGCACTCTGAAGATATCCTGCGAGAAGCAGGTATAAAAGAGGAAGCAATTAATAAACTAATCGCCAACAATGCTCTAAAAAAACGAGAAAAATAAAATGGCGATGTCGGGGAGAAAACAGAATGCACATAAGGGAGTTTGCGCAATCCCAGCCAAATAAGCCGGCTGTAATCATGGCAACGACAGGGGAAACCCTGTCCTATCAAGAGCTGAACGAACGTTCCAATCAAGTCGCTCAATACTTTAGAGCTAATGGATTGCAAGTTGGCGATCACATTGCTTTTATGCTGGAGAACAATAGTCATTTTCATGAATTATGCTGGGGAGCACAGAGAGCTGGCCTGTATTACACAGCGCTTTCCTCACGCCTTTCAGCAGAAGAGGCTAGCTATATTGTGAACGATTGTGGTGCTCAGCTCTTCATCACCTCTTTGTATAAAAGCGAAGTTGCGGCCCATATCATAAACGAAATCCCAAAAGTCAAAACCGCGCTCATGATGGGGGGAACGATTGACGGATACCAATCATATGAGGAGGTCATTGCGCCATTCCCCACAACAGCGTTGGTTGATGAATGTGAAGGTGCGGATATGTTGTATTCTTCGGGTACTACGGGACGCCCCAAAGGAATAAAGCCAGTTGAAGTTGGCAACCCAATCGGATCTGAAGACACTCTTTATAACATCTTACAGAATCTTTATGGCTTTGATAACTCAGTCATCTACTTATCTCCGGCCCCCTTATATCATGCCGCACCACTGCGATATAACATGCGCGTTCAGCGCTTTGGTGGCACCTGTGTTGTCATGGAAAATTTCGAACCTGAAACTTTCTTAAAGCTTGTTGAAAAATATGAGATTACGCACACCCAGCTTGTGCCAACGATGTTTATTCGGATGCTAAAACTTCCAGATGACATTCGAAAGAAATATAACGTCAATTCGTTAAAGACCGCTATTCACGCGGCGGCCCCCTGCCCTGAAAAGATCAAACGTCAGATGTTTGATTGGTGGGGTCCTATCATCCATGAATATTATGGCGGAACTGAAGGAAACGGATATGTCACAACCGGCCCTACAGAATGGCTAGCCCACCCGGGAACTGTAGGGAAATCGGTCATGGGAAATATTCACATTGTGAACGAGAACGGCGATGAACTTCCCGCGGGGGAAACCGGAACCATATATTTCTCGGATGGAAAAGATTTCGTATATCACAATGATCCAGAAAGAACCACAGAGAGCTATAATAACAAGGGTTGGAGTACTCTTGGCGATGTCGGGTATGTCGACGAAGATGGCTACCTATATCTCACCGACCGCAAAAGCTTTATGATTATCTCAGGGGGCGTCAATATATACCCTCAAGAGGTTGAGGATCATTTGATTACCCATCCTGCAGTATATGATGTTGCCGTGTTCGGCGTTCCCAACGAAGAGTTCGGTGAGGAGGTCAAAGCGGTTATCCAACTGGTTAATCAGTCAATGGCGTCAGAAACACTGGCCCAAGAACTTATAGAGTTTTGCCGTGACCATCTGAACCATATCAAATGTCCTCGTACACTCGACTTTATCGAACAGCTTCCCCGTCATCCGACGGGAAAGCTATATAAGAGACTATTGCGTGATCAATATTGGAAAGATCATGAAAGCCAAATCATTTAGTTTCGTATCCTGAACAGCATCAACAAAATTTAAGATGCCATCCGTTTGGGCTGCGAAAAGACTGAAAGGTTATTTAGAGTTTGGATGGCTGCATTTGCAGCCTCCCGACCTTTCAGTACAAAATGCTCTCTGAAGAAATCCATATGGGCTGGGACTTCCTGGAAATTATGGGGCGTCAGCACGACAGAAAGAACGGGTACACCGGTATCAAGTTGCACCCGCATCATGCCATCTAGCACCGTCCCGGCGACAAAATCATGCCGATATATGCCACCGTCAACAATTAAGCCTGTGGCCATAATCAGGTCAAACTGATCTGTTTGCGCAAGTTTTTGACACAGAAGCGGTATCTCAAGGCTTCCCGGCACATCAAAAATTTCAATTCGTTCGTTTAAAATTCCTTCATTAGTCAATTCTTCGCAAAAAGACGCTGTCGCTTTTGACACAATATCAATATGCCAATTCGCCTGAATGACAGCAATTTTACGAGTTGAGTTTTTGACCTCTGAAAGGAGACTGCTTTGTTTATTTTTTACTTGGGTCATTTTTTATGCCTCAGTTTCAATATTCATCAAAAACTCAAGGCAAGCCAGACTGTTCCAGACAGCAAAATACTGTCGAAACACGTCATGTTCTCTTCCATCCGGACTTTAACCGTCGGCTTTGGAATCTCACCAAATCTGCTGACCTCGAATAAACGAGCGCTCGCGGGCTTAAACTTACGTTCTTACCGCCGGTAGGGAATTTCACCCTGCCCTGAGAACATTGCCCCCTATACAGGGGCCAACATTAATTAGATTTTTTCATATAATGGGCTGTAAATCAAGCCGTCAGACTGTGATCAGGACAACGCTTTGCGCAAATCAGCCAGGCTGATCGGCTTTGTATAGCTTTGAACTTCCGAAAGTCCGCGCGCGCTACCAATGGTTTTGGCAAAATCAACATAGTTAGGATTATAACCAGTTACGACCATAATTCTGGCTGAGCAGCCCTCTTCCGCCAGCCAGTTGACCAGCTCAATACCTTCAACACCAGGCATCACCATGTCCAGAATGATCACGGTTGGATCGAACTCTTTAAAAGTCTGCTTAAATGTGTCAGCTTGGTCTGTGACACGGACCTCATAATCCATACCTTCAGCAACTTGCCGAACGAAATCAGCAAAGAGTTTTTCATCATCAATTATAAGGGCGCGTTTTTCACTCATTGCTTAACTGTACATCTTTTTTTACATTTCATCCAACAAAACTCTATCCCATAAGGTTTCAAATCGTGACAGAGAATGATTTCACTAATTTTGTTAAAGAAGCAATTACTTATAATCAACTAGAACGTTACTTTACACCGAAAGATAATGAAATAGAGAAATTAACAAATCACTTCGAAATTGCGCCAGACATAACTGAAATAAAAAAAGATAAAGACTCTGATGGCGGTCTTAAGCTGTCCCACGCCCAGCGCCGAATGCTAATCTTTTTGGTTGCGCTTTGGAATGGACAAATAGCAGATCAAGTTTTTCAGGAAAGTTTTGGCAGTATTGGGAAGTTGATTCATTCAATGGATCGAAATAATCGGGAAATGGTTGCAGATCTGATCGTCACATACCCTGGCTGGGGAAACTAATCGATTATCATTTAGCAAAAAGGCTATAGATATAACAAAACTATTCAGCTGTTTAAATTGAAAGCATAGTTACGAAATGATGGATTGGTATAAATTACTGTCGAGTAAACGGTTTGGTCAGGAAGCGAATGAGCCTGTATCAGCTTCCAGAAGCCCGTTTCACAAAGATCAGGATCGAATTGTGTTTTCAAGCGCCTTTCGCCGGCTGCAGGATAAAACCCAGGTCCATTCGATGACCGATAGTGATTACGTCAGAACCCGTTTAACCCATTCCATGGAGGTCGCCTCCGTTGGCCGGTCACTTGGCGCCAACGCCGGTCAGGTTGTGATCGATCGACACCTGAAAGGGAGCAATTATACAGCTGCCGAGTTTGGGCACATAGTATCTGCTGCGTGCTTGGCCCATGACATCGGCAATCCACCTTTTGGCCATTTTGGCGAAGATACTATTCGCCATTGGTTTAACACCTCACCAAAAGCCAACGGTCATTTAGAAGGATTATCCGAAAATCAACAACTGGATTTCCTTCAATTTGAAGGGAATGCCCAAGGCTTTCGCGTTTTGACTAAGCTGCAAAACTGGCGCAATGACGGAGGGCTTCGCCTAACTTATGCAACACTCGGTACGTTCATGAAGTATCCCCGTACGTCAAAAATAGGAACTTCGATTGAAGGAGACTATGCCGGTAAAAAATACGGAATCATGCAATCTGAAGTCCAAGAGTTTAGTGAAGTTGCAAACGAGCTGGGCCTCATCCAGCGCGGACACGAAAATTATTGGTGTCGTCACCCACTGACCTATCTGGTGGAGGCTGCAGATGATATTTGTTATTCCGTCGTTGATATTGAAGACGGCTTTAAGCTTGGACGTCTAAATTTTGACGAAACAGAAGATTTGATGCTCAGACTCTTGTCCGAAGCACCTTCCAGATATACCGAAATAATGGATAACTCCGAGAAAATCTCATACTTGCGTGCGAAATGCATCGGGCATCTGATCGGTGAAGTCTCTTCAATTTTTGCAGACTATGAATCCGACATCCTAAATGGCACCTTTAAAAAAGACCTACTGAGCTATTCAATGAATGCCCATATCTTTAGTGAGATTGAGCAATTGTGCAGAGGGCGAATTTTCAACCACAAAGAACGCGTGCAAGCCGAACTGCGTGGCTCGGAAATTTTGACAACAATGCTTGAGGAATTCTTTACAGCGAACCTTGAGTGGGAAGCCTATTTAAAAAATGGAACGGCGCCATCCCCCAAGTCCAAGGTTGTCATGAACCTATTCAACAGCCAGCGAGATTACTCAAAACCGCTGTACGAATGGTTACTGGATATAACTGACTTTGTTTCCGGGATGACGGACTCATTTGCCATTCGGCAATTTGGGGACCTGAAGGGATTTACAGCATAAATTGGTATAATTCACAGCAAGAACGCTCAACCAGCTGCGAATCCTGACCATTCGCCGTAGAAATTTTTTATGTACTCTCCCGAAAGTTGTCGCTAACCTGATTCAGATAAGTAGATTCCCAGAAAACGATGGGAACAAGAATTGGGGGAGGCCTCTGCTGTGCGAATTGCAATTGCAGATGCACATGTACTATTTCGAGATGGACTTGCCATGGCCCTTGATCAAGTGCTCGAGCAAGAGGTTAAGCTTGTAGAATGCACAGATCTTGAGCAACTGCAACGCTGCCTTAAAGTATCAGCATGCGATTTAATAATTGTCGCGAGCAACAGTTTACCCGACCACTCAAAATCTACTTTGGATATTCTTAGAAAAATCAGTAGGCACAATCCAATAATTGTATCTGTTGACCACCTGGATGAACTCCCCCGTTTCAAAAAAAGTAACTTGGATGGTGTAATTTCGAAAGCAGCACCGATGTCCAGCCACGTCAAATTAATGAAGCTCCTGATTGAGCAGGGAAAAAGCCATAACCCGCCCAACCACTACTTCAAAAAAGCAACGCTGCCGCAGGGAATAAAATTAACAAGACGACAAGATCAAATCTGGTCTTTGATTTCACTGGGTCTGAGCAATGGTGAAATCGCCAAACAGCTCAATTTGACTGAAGGAACCATCAAGGTCCACATAACAGCGTTATTTCGCAAACTAAACGTCAAGAACAGAACACAGGCAATGCTTCTTAGTCAGAATGAACGCAACAATTCTCTGTGATCGGGGCAAGTTTAACTATTTGATCAACCGACGGCTCCATATACTAAATTAAAAAACGATAGGGACGATTATGTCGAAAACAATAGACTACTACGCAGGCCTCTCTTCCCCCTGGACATATTTGGGGCACAGACGGCTTTGTGACCTTGCAACAAAATACAACGCGACGGTCCACTTCAAACCCGTAAATTTTGGCACCATCTTTCCGGCAACTGGCGGCCTGCCGCTTGCGAAAAGGGCACCTGAACGGCAAAAATACCGTTTCATGGAGCTAAAAAGATGGCGCAAAGAACTTGATTTACCCCTCACTCTGGAACCAAAATACTTTCCTGTTGATCCTCTGGTTGCCTCCCTCATGTGCATTGCCTTAGCCGATCAGGGAGAAAGCCCCTTAACTCTCGCTGAGAAATTTTTACAGGCTGTTTGGGCAGACGAGCTGGACCTCACGGACGAGTCTCTATTGGTCAAAATCGCTAATGAATTGGCACTGGACGGCAAAGCGCTCCTCGAACAATCAAGCGACGCTAAATATACGGCTCTGTATAATCTTTACTCTGAGGAAGCCATTAAACAAGGTGTATTTGGTGCGCCAAGCTTTGTCATCGAAGATGAAATATTTTGGGGTCAGGATCGCCTACATTTCGTTGAGAAGAAACTACAAGAAGGAATATAATATGACTCTCGACCCACAGGCTAAATGGGTGCTCGATGTCGCCATTGAAGCCAAAGTACCTCCCTTGGAAGACATGTCACCTCAAGAGGCAAAGGCCACTTATGAAGAGCGGGCACAAAAACTCTGCTTGAAAGATATATCAATTGGCAAATCTGAAGATTTAAATATTGATGGCCCAAATGGTGCGATACCGCTTCGCATATATACGCCGGCAGGCCATACCGACAAGCGGCCTGTTGTTGTTTATTATCATGGTGGCGGCTGGGTCATTGGCAGCCGCAATAGTCATGATTCACTTTGCCGCCAGATTTGCAATGAAGGCGATTTTATCGTGGTGTCCGTTGATTATCGAATGGGACCCGAAGCCCCTTTTCCTGCGGCACCAACAGATAGCTTTGCAGCTTATAAATGGGCCTTACAGAACATTGAAAACTATGGCGGAGACCCCGAAAAAATTGCCGTTGCGGGGGATAGTGCCGGTGGGAACTTAAGCGCTGTTGTGACCCTGATGGCCAGAGACGAAAACCTGCAACTTCCGACTTTTCAATGGCTGATATACCCCGCCACAAACATGCACATGACCACAGATTCTCATCAATCGCTGGCGGACGGGTATTTTCTAACAAATAGTCTCATGAATTGGTTTCAAAAACAGTATTTGCGAAACTCAGCAGATAAAGACGATTGGCGCGCGTCCCCGTTAATTGCCGAAAGCCTTGCAGGTCTGTCTCCGGCGTTGGTTCAAACAGCGGGCTATGACCCTCTAAAAGACGAAGGTTTAGCATACGCGAAACGCCTGAACGAAGACGGCACCGATGCTGTACATACGGATTATCCCGGAATGATCCACGGATTTATCAATTTGGGCGGTGCGATTGACGCGGCAAAAGCCGCAATTTCCGAAGGTGTCGTCGCTTTAAAGAAAGCGTTTTCCTCCTAAGAACACTTTAAAACAAAAAAACGGGCCTAACTCAGGCCCGTTTTTTTTATCGTCAATGAGTTACCTTATCGCCAGCCAACCCGATCAAATATTTTGACCGCATCCGCTTGCTTGGCAGCGACTTTATCTAATCCAATTTCATCAAACTTGTGCGTTCCCCAAACGGCAAGTGTTCCGTCAATCGCAACGCCCGGTTTTACTGGATACTCATAGTTTGTAGAGGCATAGAACTTTTGAGCTTCATTGCTTGAGAGAAACTCTATTAGCTTAATTGCGTTCGCCTTATTCTTGGCCGCCTTTGTAACAGCAGCCCCTGAAATATTTACATGAGAGCCTCGGCCTGCCTGGTTCGGCCAGAAGATCTCAACCTTATTTGCGGCTTCGCGCATGTCAGCTTCACGAGCATTCAGCATCTGAGCGTAGTAGTAGGTATTTCCGATTGCCAAATCGCATTCACCTGCAGCTGCAGCCTTAATCTGATCCCGATCCCCACCTTGTGGTTTGCGCGCCAGATTTTCCTTAATGCCCGCAGCCCATTGTTCTGCTTTTTCCGGTCCTAAATGAGCGACCAAAGACGCGAGTAACGACTGGTTATAAACATTGGATGAAGATCGGATACAGATCCGACCTTTCCACTTTGGATCCGCCAAGTCTTCATAAGTCGAAAGCTCAGACGGATCTACGCGACCTTTTGCGTAATATACAACGCGGCTTCGAACCGTCAGGCCAAACCAGTAGCCTTCTGGATCCCGGTATTGCGCCGGAATATTTTCTTCAACAACATCAGATTGGATAGCCTGAAGTACGCCGCCTTCTTTATGTTCTGCAAGACGGCTAATGTCAGTGGTCAAAATAGCATCAGCGGGGCTGTTCATTCCTTCGGCTTTCAGCCGTTCCAGCATCCCTTTTTTTGCAAAAACAACATTTACTTTGATACCTGTTTCCTTCTGGAACACATCTAATATGGGGCGAATTAGGTTTTCCTGCCGATAAGAATACAGATTTACCTCTTCAGCCATCGCTTCAGAAAAGGTTCCAGCCGAGACAAGTGTCAAAGCAGCAGCCACCAAATGTTTTGCAAGACGCATTTTCGTTTCCTTCACGCAATCTATTAGTTAATTATCTCCTGTATAAGTATAGATTTTCGTAATTGCAACTAAATGTGACAATGATTATCATATAAGTAAAACTTACATATTATTGCGTCACGGCTTGTATGGAATTTTCGCTAGCCATCAAATTATAAAGTGCTGAAAAATTTTGGGATTTTAATTTCTTATTCCAAACCATCAGCGTTTTTATCGAGGCCAACTTCCCAGACAATTTGCTTTGCTGAAACTGCGATGATGTCGCAACCAAATCCAAAACAGATTGCGGAGCAACGGCAAACCCGGTCCCTGCGGCCACGCAAGCAAAAATTGCCAAATATGAGCTTACGGCCAAGCTGCCTTTGGTCGCGATTTTTTCTGATTTCAACCAGTTTTCAAGATAAGCGCGATATGCGCATCCAATCTCAAAACCAATAAGCGTTTTATTTTTCAGTTGAGAAAACTCTGAAAGATTGGGGTAACTGTTCGGGGTTATCAACACCAGAGCTTCGTCGAAACACACCTTTGTCTCAAACCGCGTGTCCACCATTGGCTCTGCAATAAAAATAACATCAACAGCCCCTCTCTCCAGTTTATTGACCAATGCCGCTGCGGTTCCCGTCGATAGCTCTACATGAACATCAGGATATTTTTTATTATAAAGATTAAGCAAATTCGGGAGTCGCGCTGACGCCGTACTTTCCATCGCGCCGATCCGGATCAACCCGCTTGGTGTATTTTGCGACAGTGCGTCAACCGCTTCATCAGATAAATTCAGCAATCGATCTGCGTACGCTAGTAGGATTTCGCCCTCACTTGTCAGGTGGAGATTTCGGCCTACCCTCAAAAACAATTGCTTTTCAAGTGTAGCCTCAAGCTGTTTGATCCGCGTACTGACATTTGATTGAACGCGGTTAAGACGTTCAGCAGCTTTTGAAATGCTCCCCTCTTGTACAACCGTGCGAAAGATTGCTAACGATTTCAGATCAAGCTCATTCATATCTTATTTCCTGATATAAATTTTCATAATTATTCATTTTTCAAGATATAAAATCACAGCTATTATTTAGAAAGTCAAATATCGAAAGTCAGAAAATGCCAGATATTCAGTCTCTTTGTGGAACCGCAAATCCAATCTTTCAAGCCGGAATGGGTGGGATTGCTGGCCCTGAGCTAACAGCCGCCGTCAGCAATGCTGGCGGATTAGGCCATCTCGGCGCCATTCGCCTTCCCGCCAAGGATTTACAGGAATGGATCCGCAAAACCAAAGCCCTCACTCAAGCTCCTTTTGCCATTAATTTGGTGCTTCCCGGCGGCGGACCAGACGGGTTTGAAGCTCAACTTGCTGTCACAATTCAAGAAAAACCAAAAGCTGTGTCTCTGTATTGGGGTGATTTTGCCTCTGTTATCCCGCGTTTAAAAGCTGCGGGAATTACAGTAATGGTCCAGGTCGGTAGTGTTGCTGATGCACAAAAAGCCCTAAATGATGGCGCAGATATGATCGTTGCTCAAGGGATTGAAGCTGGTGGTCATGTTATTAGCAAAATTGGATTGCTAACAGTTCTGTCTGATATTTTAAAAATAGCCGGTACGGCACCAGTTCTGGCAGCAGGCGGCCTGTCCAGCCCTGAAAAAATCAAATCTGTTCTTCAAATGGGAGCGGCCGGCGCTTGGGTCGGTACCAGTTTCATCGCGGCCACGGAATCCAACGCGCATCCCATATATCGGCAGCGCCTAATTGACGCTAAACCAGATGATACTCACCATGGTCATTTTTACTCTTATGGCTGGCCAATCGGAACGCCCTATCGCGTCATTAAACCAACTGTAAAAAGCTTGCGCCAATTCAAAGCAGCCGGTGCACGGCGAGGCGATACAGATCGATTTGCAAAAACTGTCCAACTATATGCAGGGCAAGGTGTTGGCGATGTTAGGGAGATAAAACCCGCCGCAGAAATTCTAAGAGATTTGGGCCGGGATCTATAAAAACGGGAGCAGATATTGCCTCTGCTCCCGAATAATGACGTTACGCAGCAATTGCCTGCGAGGTGGAAATACTGCTTAAACCCAAATCATGAGCAACCGCAGCATTGGTCAATTGCCCTGCATGGATGTTCAACCCTTCTCGCAAATAAGGATCATCTGTAAGCGCCTGTTTATAACCCTTGTTTGCCAAAGCAATCATGAACGGCATTGTGGCATTATTCAGTGCAAAGGTTGAAGTCCGTGCTACGCCGCCGGGCATATTGGCAACACAATAATGAACGACACCATCAACAACGAACGTTGGTTCCACATGTGTGGTTGCTTTTGATGTTTCAAAGCAACCGCCTTGATCAATCGCCACATCCACGACCACCGAGCCGTTCTTCATATTTGCAAGATGGGATTTTTTTACAAGCTTTGGTGCTGCAGCTCCTGGAATAAGTACAGCGCCGATAACAAGATCAGCCCTGCTCACATATTCATCTACCGTATCTTTGCTTGAGTAGATTGTTTTCAACTGCGGGCCATATAACGCATCAAGCTCTGCAAGGCGGCCCAAGGAATTATCCAAAACCGTCACATTAGCACCGAGGCCCAGCGCCATTCGAATAGCGTTGACACCGACGACACCGCCGCCAAGCACCACAACATCCGCTGAGGGAACGCCGGGCACACCGCCCAGAAGAACACCTTCGCCGCCCTGCCGCATTTCAAGACAATGCGCGCCGGCCTGAATAGACATGCGCCCCGCCACTTCACTCATGGGAGCAAGAAGCGGCAACCCACCGCGCGGACTTGTCACTGTTTCATATGCAATGGCGGTGCAACCAGACGCCAGCAGCGCTTTTGTCTGCTCCGGATCAGGTGCCAAATGCAAATACGTGAACAGAAGCTGCCCTTCCCGTAGCATCAGACATTCCTGAGGTTGAGGTTCCTTTACCTTTACAATCATATCCGCAGTCGCAAAAATCTCTTCTGCGGTATCTGCAACACTGGCTCCAGCGGCAATATAATCGTCGTTCGTCAATCCAATTTTCAACCCGCCATTGCTTTGTACAACGACTTTATGACCATGAGCGACAGCCTCACGAACAGCCCCCGGAGTCATTCCGATACGAGATTCCAGTGTTTTAATCTCTGCAGGTACACCAATTAACATTTTTCAAATTCCTTAACTGAGCTGTATCAAGCGATTTCGTGAAGGACAGTGCGGATCGTATCAAAGATCTGATCGACATGCTCTTTTTCACAAATCAATGGCGGAGAAAGCGCAATAATGTCACCGGTTGTCCGGATCATCAGGCCTTTTTCGTAACATTTGAGGAATGCCTCAAAAGCTCTTGCTGTCGGCTTTCCGTCAATGGGCTCCAACTCTATGGCGCCAATTAGCCCCAGATTTCGAAGATCGATCACATGTGGGCATCCTTTTAATGAATGCAGCGCATCCTCCCAATAAGGAGCTAGCGCGTTCGCCCGCTCAAACAAGCCCTCTTCCTGATAAACATCAAGAGTTGCCAAACCGGCAGCGGCGGCGACAGGATGCCCGGAATATGTAAAGCCGTGGAACAATTCAATCATGTTTTCCGGCCCGTTCATGAAGGCATCGTAAATGTCTTTGGAACAGACAACGGCGCCCATTGGAATTGTACCACTTGTCAGACCCTTCGCCATGGTGATCAAATCCGGCTGCACACCAAAATATTCAGTCGCAAATGGTGAACCCAAACGACCGAATCCAGTAATCACTTCATCAAAAATCAGCAAAATACCATGCTTGTCACAAATTTTGCGAAGACGCTCTAGATAACCTTTTGGCGGTAAGATCACGCCAGTTGAACCAGCAACGGGCTCTACAATAACTGCGGCAATAGTTGATGCGTCATGCAACGTGACAATACGCTCCAGCTCGTCCGCCAACTCCGTTCCATACTCTGGGATACCACGGCTAAAGGCATTTTTCTCAGGAAGGTGGGTATGGGGCATATGATCGACGCCCGTCAGCAACGAGCCGAAGGTTTTGCGGTTTGACACAATACCGCCCACTGAAATACCGCCAAAGCCAACACCATGGTAACCGCGTTCACGGCCAATCAGGCGTGTGCGGGTACCCTCACCCCGTGCCCGGTGATAGGCTAATGCAATTTTCAACGCCGTATCAACAGACTCTGAACCTGAATTTGTGAAGAAAACATGATCCAGACCGTTTGGCATCATCGCTGAAATTCTAGCTGCCAATTCAAAAACTTTGGGATGGCCCATTTGAAAGGCTGGCGCGTAATCCATTTCGCCAATCTGATTACTCACGGCCTCGACAATTTTCTGTCTGCCGTGTCCGGCATTACAGCACCAAAGCCCCGCAGTTCCGTCCAAAATTTTCTGACCTTCCGCATTGGTATAGTGCATATCTTTTGCACTCACCAACATGCGTGGGTTCGATTTAAATTGCCGGTTCGCCGTAAAAGGCATCCAAAAAGCGTCTAGATTATTTGCAGTAGAAGTGGACATATGCGTCTCCCAGTAGATTTGATAAAAAGACGCTATCAAGGTCAGTAAACTAGACAAGAAAAAAATGCGCCCGAACGTTTCTGCGCTTTCCATCTTCACATTTTGATTTTTGTGTTTAGAATTCTAAACAGTAAGTTCAGAATCAAAGGAAACTCAATGGATATTGATGTCGGCGCCCGGCTTCGGGCTTTACGTGCAGAACACGGTTTTTCGCAGCGAGAGCTCGCAACCCGTGCTGGTGTGACGAATGGAACAATATCCATGATTGAACAAAACAGAACCAGCCCGTCAGTGGGGTCACTGAAAAAGGTATTGGATGGTTTTCCCATCGCTATGTCTGAATTTTTCGCTCATGATTTTTCATCCCGGCGTAAAATCTTTTTCGAAGAGAAGGAACTAGCCCGCATTTCCGAAGGTAAAATTGAATATAAACAGGTTGGCCGCGATCTAACGGGAAAATCCTTACAAGTTCTCCACGAAACCTACAAACCCGGCGCCGACACTGGCCGCAACATGCTCACCCATCAGGGAGAAGAGGCAGGCGTTATTTTGCAGGGCAAACTGGAGGTTACGGTTGGGGCAGAGCGAAAAATTCTGAAAGCTGGCGACGCCTTTTATTTTGAAAGTCACCAACCCCACCGGTTCCGGTGTATCGGTGAAGAAGCCGCCGTTGTCGTAACCGCCTGTACGCCGCCCAGTTTTTAACCGAAATCGAGTAGAAATCGCAAAATTCCATATTCGTTTTAGGGTTGCCTTCGAAAGCTTATTATGAAAAACTAATTTTCATGATTCTGCATTGTTTCGAGGGGGAAATCAATGAAACTGCTCAAAATTGCAAGCCTGATTTCATTGAGTTTTTTAACAGCTTGTGGAGCCGCAAATGAGCATTCCATTTTCCGAACAACCGAGTTTGAAAATGGAAAAGCCGTTTTTGTGGATGCCAAACAGCGAGGCCTGCTCTCCACTCAAATGACACGTGCCGTAAAACAGAGTGATGGCAGTGTGATCACTCAAAAAGTGACTCAGTTTTGCACTGAGCCCAGTCCCGATGCCTTTACCGTACTCAGCTCCTCCATCGGGCTTTCGGCTTCTTTAAGCCAAGCCCAAAAAGCCGATGCGGCGCTACAATTTTCCCGTTCCATCTCAGAAAGCGGCTCGAACATTGGCCTCAGAACCCAGACAATAACTGTGCTTAGGGACATGATGTACCGCCTTTGTGAACGCTACATGAACGGCGCGATCACAGCAGATGAATTCACCATTCAAGCCGGACGGGATCAACGGATTATTGTATCCGTATTAGCAATTGAACAGCTCACAGGCGCAGTTAAGCCCCGAACTGTTGTGCTGGGTGCCAATTCGCAAACCTCAATCGAGCCCCAGAAACCTGAAACTAACGAAGACGAGAAAACGGCGAACACCGCGACGTCTAGCAAAATCACCACCACAAGCCAAACATCTGGCAATGTCGTTTTAGATACCGCGCCTGAAAATAAAGACCTCACCAGTGTGGCCGATGCTGTCCGCGATATTGTTAGAATGACTTTCGAAACAGATGAGATCACACTCGCTTGTATCAATTTTATTCGATCCAATAAAATTAATGATTTCTGTGAAACTTACTTAAGCAGACAAACCGCCGAGCAAGAGCTCCTAACTCTCCAGCTTCAAAAGCAAAAAGAAGCCTTTTTAAAAAAATCTCCTAACGAGCTCCTCAAATAAACAAAGAGAATTGAAATGGCAGAAGTTAAAGTCAAAAAATATGCCCTTGCCTGGCAAGCCAATACAAATACAGGCCGTGTTGTCCTTGAAGTAGAAGGCTCAAACGATGCTATCGAGCTTGACGTCAATTCCGCAGCCGAATTTGGCGCAATTGCCGCGATTTTAGAACGCAAATCCGTAAAGTATGATACCGATCTTGGCGTTATCAGAACAACAGGACAAGTATCTGACTAAGAACGGCTAGAGCTTCCAACGGCTTGCGCAACATTCGTAAATCCTTCAGCTTTTAAAAGCTGCGCCAGTTCGGATGCGACCCGGTGTGCAAGATAGGGACCTTCGTATACCATTGCAGAATACAGCTGGACAAGTGACGCACCGGCTTTTATTCGTTCCAGCGCATCTTCTGCCGAGCCTATACCCCCAACGCCAATGATGGGAATAGTACCGCCCGTCAGTTGGTAGAGATCCTTTACAAGCTGCAAAGACAGGCTTTTAAGCGGCTGGCCGCTAAGCCCACCAGTTTGTTCTTTGTCCGCACTCCGGAGCGTTTCCGGACGGCTAATGGTGGTGTTCGTTGCAATCAAACCATCCAGTTTCATAGCAATCGCAACCTCGGCAATATCGCGTTTATCTTCTTCCATCAGATCCGGTGCAATTTTTAAAAGCAGCGGCTTGTTTTGATTAACCGCATCCGGCTGCTCCGCCCGTGCATGCATCAATCTGCCCAAGAGATCCTCAAGCTCCCCCTTGCCTTGCAGGGCACGAAGACCGGGCGTATTGGGCGAGGAAATATTCACAGTGACGTAATCAGCATGCGGTGCCAGCGCTTTTAAGCCCACGACATAATCTGTAATGCGATCTTCGCTATCTTTATTCGCACCAAGGTTAGCACCAACAATACCAGCCCTTCGCGGGGCTTGGAAATTCCGAATGGCAAAATCCAGACCTTTGTTGTTAAACCCCAGGCGATTAATAACGGCCTGATCTTCGGTTAATCTGAAAATACGTGGTTTGGGATTACCCGCTTGTGGTTTAGGGGTAATGCTGCCCGCCTCGACAAACCCAAATCCTAAGCCAAGCAAGGCATCTAAAACGGCCCCGTTTTTATCATATCCAGCAGACAATCCGATAGGATTTGGAAAAGACAGTCCGAAAAGATCAACTTTCAAAACAGGATCAATCGCGGGATCTCGTAGCGGCATGAAACCAGACTTCAACGCTGCCAGCGACAGGTTATGAGCCTTCTCGGGATCCAGACAGAAAAGTGCTTTTGAAAATAACTGATATCCGCTTCCCATTAAAATTCACCCAAGTCCGGAAATACGTGCAGACCATCTGATCCAAGGGGGAGCGGGACAACCTTTGAAACTTTGCCGGGGTCTAAATCTTCATACAAATGCGGGAACAAAATGCCACCGCGCGCAGGTTCCCAAATCAGCTTCTCCCCCAAACTTTCTGACTCAATGACCAAAAGCAGGAGGTTCTGGACCCCTTTGCGATGTTTTGCAGCACTTTCAATGATCGTTTCTGAAGTAGACATATGAATAAAACCATCGGCCTGATCCATAGCTGTACCGGGATAACTGCCCTGCTCAACCGCTTGGTCCCATGCGTCTTTATCGGCCATATGATATATTGTGGTCATTGCAACCTCTTTGCCTGTCTTCAAAATTTGATCGAAACTTAAACGATATCTCTAGAAAAGAACAGTGCACTATGCGCCTCCTCACAAGATGGAAGGACTCGACTTGCCTCATCACTTGATTATCTGTTAAGGGAATAGTCTCTCTATTTTTCAAAGACGTATTTCAGGAATATTATTATGGCTGGTGTCTATTTTTATAATGGCGATTGGTATGATGAAAGCCCGCGCATTACCGGACCTGGTGATCACGCGTTTTGGATGTCCTCATCAGTTTTTGACGGTGCACGCTCGTTTCAGGGAATGGCGCCCGATCTGGACCTTCATTGTGCTCGCCTAGGGCGCTCTGCTGAAGCATTGGGAATGAAGCCAACGCTTGAAACTGGCGAAATTATCGAACTTTGCACAACAGCCATCAAGAAGCTTCCCAAAGAATCAGAACTCTATATTCGCCCAATGTATTTTGCGCGCGGTGGCTTTATTGATCCAGATCCAGATAGCGCTGAATTTGTACTAGCTGTATATGACAGCCCCATGCCAGAGGCGGCTGGCTTTACCGCACATTTCTCAGCATTACGCCGCCCAGCAAGTGATATGGCGCCAACGAATGCAAAAGCTTCCTGCCTGTATCCAAATTCTGGGCGGGCGGTCGCTGCGGCAAGATCTGCGGGTTTTGATAATGCCATCATGATGGATGCAAACAATAATGTTGCCGAATTTGCCACGTCTAACATCTGGACGGTCAAAGACGGCGTTGCCTTTACGCCCGCCCCAACCGGCTGTTTTCTTGCAGGCATCACGCGCGCACGGGTAAAGACACTGGCCAAAGAAGCTGGCATTGAAGTGAGCGAAACCTTCCTTACCCAAGAAGATGTCATTACGGCGGATGAAGTTTTCAACAGTGGCAACTACGGAAAAGTATTACCCGTCACCCGGATTGAAGACAAAGAGTTTCAGCCAGGTCCCGTTGCCCGGAAATTGCGGGACATGTATATGGACTTTTCTAAATCCAGTCAGATTTTCTAAATCGAAAATTTGCAGATACAAAAAAAGCCGCGATCAACATCGCGGCTTTTTTAATTCATCTCGTAAAATTAGGCAGCGCCTAAATCCTCACCAGCCAACACTCGCTTAATCAGCGCGACTGTCTCGCTAACACCATACAGCGAAATAAAGGATCCCATTCGGGGCCCCTGTGATTGCCCCAACAAGGTTTCATATAGCGCCTTGAACCAATCGCGTAGATTCTCAAACCCTTGGTCATTTCCGACCTGAAAAACCATATTCTGGATATCACCCGCCGGCGTATCCTGATCTGCTGTTTCAAGTAGGCCCACCAGTTGTTCCATGGCCGCTTTTTCCTGATCATTGGGCAAACGATAACTTTTCGCAGGCTTCACAAAATCACGATAATAAGCAATCGCATATCCAACAAGCTTATCAAGTGCGGGATTGTTTTCAGCCGTAGCCCCATCAGCATAACGCGTAATAAAACCCCAAAGCACGGAGGGCTCATCCGCATTCACAACAGCCGCCAAGTTCAACAGCATTCCAAACGAGATTGGCATATTTGCCGCTGGCGGGTTACCCGCATGCAGATGCCAAACAGGATTACCATACTGCTGCTTAGGCTCTAAATTCGGAAATTTCTCCAAGAATGTATAGTATTCATCGACCGCTTTTGGGATCACATCAAAATGAAGACGTTTCGCCTTCTTCGGATTTTGATACATGTAAAGAGCGAGACTTTCCGGTGAAGCGTAAGTCAACCACTCTTCAATCGTAATACCATTACCTTTGGATTTCGAAATTTTCTTCCCGTCAGCATCCAAAAACAGCTCGTAATTAAAGCCCTCAGGTGGTTTTTTACCCAGAATACGGACAATTTTACTCGACAGCGTGACACTATCGATCAAATCCTTACCAGCCATTTCATAATCGACTTCCAGCGCATGCCAACGCATGGCCCAATCGACTTTCCATTGCAATTTGCAATGGCCGCCTGTCACCGGCAAAGTAACTTCTTCGCTCGTTTCCGGATCTATATAAGTGACCGTATGATTTTCTGTATCCCGTGCAATGATTGGCACCTGCAACACTTTGCGTGTACGCGGGCAAATTGGCAGGAACGGTGAATAGGTCGCCTGACGCTCAGGCCCCAAAGTTGGCAAGATGACATTGATGACCTGGTCATATTTTTCAAGAACCAGTTTCAATGTTTCGTCAAATTCACCTGATTTATAGGCTTCAGTTGATGATTTGAATTCATAGTCAAATCCAAACTGATCCAAAAACGCAACTAATCTTGCATTGTTATGGGCACCAAAACTATCGTGAGTGCCAAACGGATCAGGCACCTCAGTTAGAGGCTTTTCCAGATTGTCCGCTAAAAGTTCAGGATTTGGGATATTATCCGGAACTTTACGCAATCCATCCATATCGTCCGAAAAGGCGATCAGGCGCGTTGGAATATCGGAAAGCAAGGAAAAGGCATGACGAACCCATGAAGTTCTTGCAACCTCTCCAAAAGTGCCCAGATGCGGCAAACCAGAAGGACCGTAGCCTGTTTCAAACAGCACATATCCCTTGGCAGGCGCTTCTTTCGCATAGCGATCTGCAAGCTTCTTCGCCTCGGCAAACGCCCAGGAGTTACTTGACAATGCGATTTCAGCATCCGATGACATTATATACTCTCCATTAATTGTGGTCGGCGGAATTTAGGCGTACAAAGTGACTGCGTCAACGACAGCGATAGGAATTTAGCTCTAGAAATGACAGAAAACACGGTGGATCAGGAAAATTTCGGTACTGGCGGAGAAATTCGCCTGCCAGATGCGCCTGTCCTGATCGTTTCTGGCAATAAATCCACCTGGCTCACGCAAGACGGGGAAATTGAGGAAGAATCAATTGAAAAGACCCGGCTAAAAGTTAGTCAGGAACCGCCACTACTTATTCATCGTTTATCTGTGGCCCGCCGATTGGATTTAAATCCCTTCACGGCATATGATGTACTGGAACTATTTGCTTTCACCTACCCCGCAAAACTGTGTTTGCCAACACCCCGCGGGATCGCAAAGGCGCTCTCACTTGACATACCCTCAAGTATGGAAGATCAAGCCCTCTGCTTGTTTGAAGCTGCGAATTATTTATTGTCGGCTCTCACAAAACTCTCTTCCCCGGATCGGAAAAAAGCCAGCCAGATTGCCATGACCATGGCAAACAGTGGTTGGAACTGGGGTCCAAGCGTATTGGCTGCGCTGGGCGTATCAGATCGCGATGGTCCCTATGGCGGGCTCGATGTTTGGAAACAACTCGGCGAATGGCCTGACTTTGCCCCCGATCCGCCGCCCGAAGATGAGGCGGTCAGTGAAATGGAAGCTCGGCACCGTTTGCGAGAGCTGTTGGATATCAACGCAGAAGAGCGCCCCCAACAATCAGATTTTGCGGCAGCCGCTGCCGGTGCTTTTGTTCCGCGAGATCATGAAGACAGCCCCAAAGTCGTTCTGGCCGAGGCCGGAACCGGGACTGGAAAGACGCTGGGGTATATTGCACCAGCCAGTGTTTGGGCACAAAAAAACGGGGCCGCTGTCTGGATTTCCACCTACACCAAGAACCTGCAACGGCAGATAGACGAAGAACTTAGTAAGCTCTTTCCAGATGCCGCGGAGAAGAATGCAAAAACAGTTGTTCGTAAAGGCCGCGAAAATTATGTCTGCCTGCTCAACTACGAAGAAGCCCTTCAGGGGGGAGCTGCCCGCAATACAGACCGTATTGTGCTTGGTATTGTCGCCCGTTGGCTAAGCGCCACAAAAGACGGTGATATGGGCGGTGATTTTCCGAGTTGGTTAATGGAACTGGTCGGATCTAATCAAATAGTCCGGCTTGCCGATCGACGTGGCGAGTGCATCTATTCTGCCTGTAGTCATTACCGAAAATGCTTTATCGAAAAATCCACCCGTAAAGCCCGTAAAGCTGAAATCGTGATTGCCAATCATGCACTCGTGATGATCAATGCTGCGTCTCGGCCGGACGATCCCCACCTTCCCAAACGCCATGTCTTTGACGAAGGCCACCATTTGTTTGACGCCGCAGACAGCGCGTTCGCAGCCCATTTAACCGGGTTGGAGGGAACCGAACTTCGGCGATGGATATCGGGGAATGAAACGGCCCGCAAAGGCCGAATGCGCGGCCTTGAAAAGCGGATATCCGATTTACTGGGGGAGAATGAAGAAGGGCGTCAGGTTTTACAAGAAGCCATACACGCCAGTCGGATTTTGCCAACAGAAGGATGGCTCGCTCGCATTCAGGAGGGTAAAACCCGCGGGCCCATGGAAGGCTTTTTAAGTCTCATCAAACAACAAGTAAAAGCCCGAACACATTCCCCTGACAGCCCCTATTCGGTCGAATGTACTGCCGAAGAGTTTTTACCAGAGTTGGAGGCGAAAGCGATCGAACTTGAAAAAGCACTTGGGGAACTTGCCCGGCCTTTAACAAAACTGGCAAAAATTTTAATTACCCGTCTGGAAGACGATGCCGAAGACCTGGACACAGCAAACCGGCAGCGTATTGAAGCGGCGGTGCAAGGCCTTTCCCGGCGAACCGCAATGATGATCAAACCTTGGCAGTCCATTTTACAAGGATTGATGGGAACGACACCGGATAATTTTGTCGATTGGCTGGGCATTGAAAAATCAGGAGGGCGCGAAATTGACTTGGGTTATTATCGGGCCTGGATCGATCCAACAAAACCTTTTGCGGAAACCTTGCTAAAACCGTCCCATGGCGCGGTCATAACCTCTGCGACCCTTCGCGATCAATCCGAAGAAGACGAAGATTGGCAAAGCGCTGATTTTAGAACGGGGGCGGCTCATTTGATTCTCCCGCCGAAACGGACGCATCTTTTGTCTCCGTTCAATTTTAAGGAACAAACACGCATAATTGTCGTGACCGACGTTCGCCGCGATCATATTCGCGAGGTCGCCAGCGCCTACCGCGAACTATTTCTGGCAAGCAAAGGCGGCGGAATTGGACTATTTACAGCGATTTGGCGCTTGCGAGAGGTTTATAAAAATATCGCTGGGCCACTGGCAAATAGCGGGATTGATTTGTTTGCGCAACATCAGGATGCAATGGACACCGCAACCTTGGTCGATATCTTTCGAGAAGAAGAAAACTCTGTCCTCTTGGGCACAGACGCAGTTCGCGACGGCGTAGACGTACCGGGCCGCTCCTTAAGGTTGCTTGTCTTTGATCGCGTCCCCTGGCCCCGGCCGGATCTCAAACATAAAGCCCGCAAGAAAGCGTTCGGCGGCAGCCGCTATGATGATATGCTGACCCGGTTAAAGCTAAAGCAAGCTTACGGGAGACTTTTACGGCGTGAGACAGATTTTGGCGTTTTTGTAATGCTCGACAGTATGATGCCGACACGCCTAACCACTGCGTTCCCCCCAGATGTACCGATAGAAAGACTCGGTCTAAAAGACGCAATTGCGATGACAAGAAACTTTATTTCGGAAAAAGAAACAGAACATCGCAAAATATTGTTGGATAAAACGAAGTGATCCCCATATCCTTCTTATAGAAATTGAATTCACAGGAGACCAATCTAAATGTCGCTTTCGCTTCACACAGCCCTCATCTCTACCATGGTTATGGTATCCGCGTCTGACGGCGATATGAATGATAGTGAGTTCAAAACAATTGGACAGATTGTCAAATCCCTTCCGATTTTCGTCGAATATGACGAAGAGCATCTTCCAACCGATGCGCAAAGCAGTATGGAGTTGCTCGGTGGGAACTCAGAGCTTGCGGCGATCGTTGCCAAGATTCGCGCCGTCTTGCCTCGCAAACTTTATGACACGGCCTATGCGCTTGCCTGTGACGTCGCGGTCTGCGATGGACAGCTCAGTCAGGAAGAATTGCGAATGCTCGAAATTTTACGCCACGGTCTTGACGTCGATCGCTTGACTGCTGCGGCTATTGAGCGGGGTTCAGCGACCCGTTTCGCAAGGCTTTAATCGCCGATCCAAATCACAACTGTTGTCACATTACCGTAGTCATTCCATTTTTTTTATAATATTATTCTAATCAACAATAATCTAATTTGATGTGTGGGGGATGATATGGGAACGCTACAAGGAGTAACTGTAGGCTTCATCGGCCTTGACCCAATGGCCAAACAGATGGCTCTTCGAGTTCAGAAAGCTGGGGCACAGACGTATGCCTACCATGCGTCACCGTCCATAAGATATGAGATAGCCCGCGCAAAGATTAATCTTTGCGGCTCCGCGGCTGAAATCGCCCGAAAAGTGGCTGGCGGTATTATTCTGTTAAAATTTGATTCCACTCGTGATTTGGATGAAGTTCTAATGGGAGAAGACTCCTTGCTCAATAACATCACGAAAGAAACGATCATTATTGATGTCGGCACAACGCCTGTAACGACCACGCAGCAATTTGCAAAAGTAGCGGAAGCCCGAGGCGCCCTCTGGATTGATGCTCCTGCAATCGGAGATGAGTTAGCGGCAAGTCGCGGTGAACTTGAACTCAATGTCGGTGCCAGCGACGAAGGCTATAACCAAGTTCGGACAATTTTAAGCTGTCTGGGCAACAAAATCTCCCACGTCGGTGAATTGGGCTCTGGCCAAAGCCAAGCCCTCTCCCTTCAGCATTAGGTTTTTCCAGCTAAGAACTTTTGTATTGCTATACTTGCGTCGCGCCAATTTTCCGTCTCCGTGCGGCCAGACGCCTTCCTTGGCTTAAAGCTGTGATCTCCATCCGGACACCAGAAAAACTCAATGTTCGAGGATAGGGAGTATTTCTCAACTGTCTCGAAATTTCCCATGCTATCTCGCTCCCCCTGAACAATGAGAGTTGATGTCTTAAGCTTTTCAAGATGTTCGGTCCGGGGCTTCTCTGGCCGACCCGTCGCATAAAAAGGGTACCCCAAACACAACAGCCCCTTAACCTCCGCCGTGTCCGCAATTAAGGAGGCCATGCGCCCTCCCATGGATTTGCCGCCAATTACAAGTTTGTCTGCAGGCCTAAATTGTGTGATCACCTCTTGCCAGCATGCCAGTAATTTGGGCTGCCTGTCGGGCGGCCGCCTAGATCCATCAAGGCGTCGCTGCGCCATATAGGGAAACTCGAACCTTACAACATGAACGCTCTCGCCCCCCAGCTCTTCAGCAAAATAATTCATAAATGGGGTGTCCATATGCGCGCCCGCGCCATGGGCAAGCAATAAGCGAATGGGAGCTTCTCGATTCCCATTTTCAAGAAATTTCATTTGTAGCAGCGCCTTGTTTAACAAAGATGTGATCGTGAGCTTTTGAATTTATCTATAGAATAGATCGCAAATTCAGAAAAGGACCTGATATGGTTGAGTTTATTCTGGCAAACGAGCCTGCGATCCGCCTCAGTTTTTTTGGCGGTACTTTATTGCTTGTCGCGCTATGGGAAATCCTGTCTCCCAGAAGAACTCTCATCGTTTCCAAAGCATGGAGATGGACAAACAACCTTGGGCTTACGTTTTTCAATTCTTTTCTTCTTCGGTTTCTGTTTCCTGTGCTTGCGACAGGGCTTGCCGTAATATGTACCGAAAACAATTGGGGTTTACTCAACCAGTTTGAAGCCCCAATGGCGGCAAAAATTCTATGCGCGATTATTCTCCAGGATCTGGTTATTTACACTCAGCATGTCGTTTTCCACAAAGTACCTTTGTTCTGGCGCTTCCATAAAATGCATCACGCTGATACAGATTATGATGTGACGACGGGTGCGCGTTTTCATCCAATTGAAATCTGCCTCTCCATGGGGATCAAGCTTCTCTTGGTATTCCTGCTAGGGCCACCAGCGATCGCCGTCATACTGTTCGAAATTCTATTAAGCACAATGGCCATGTTTAACCACGCGAATGCCGCTTTGCCAACTGCGCTGGATAAATGGGTCAGGCTTCTTGTGGTAACGCCCGATATGCATCGCGTTCATCATTCCATAAAACCGGATGAATTAAACCGAAATTTTGGCTTTAATCTTTCAATTTGGGACCGTCTTTTTAGAACCTATAAACAAGCCCCCGATGCTGGACAAACCGGCATGACAATCGGTCTTACGCAATTCCAAAAAACACCTCGGCAATCGTTTCTCTGGATGTTGCTATTACCTTTCAGATCTTAAATGAAATCATCTTTGCTGATTGAGAAGGTCCGATAATCCGCCCAGCATTTTTCATAGACCAGCATTTCTGCATCCGCCTGCTTTCCCAGATATTCAAGCAACAGGGCGTTCATATGCAGATATCGTTTCATCTTTTTCGAGGAAACATCGGAACAAATCCGTCCAAGTAATTTCGTGCCCACGCTCACGTCATTCACATGTCCCAAACTATCCTGCATTGGGACAAGAAGATCATACGCCTGTCTAACCGTTTCTGGCTTCAAAAGTGAGGCGAAAAATCTGACATAATACCGGGCACGTTTTACGTATTTGCGAAGTTCATGGAGATCTTCGACAGAATAATCGTCAAGATCCCGGCCCTTTAGCATAAGCTCTGCCCGCCCTTCATCCAGTGTATCCAAGACGAAACCATGCAGGTCCGGATACGCGTTTTTTTTACCAAGACTTAAAGGGTTTGAGCACCAGGCATCGTATTTTTTGATTAAATTGCGAAACTGTTTACTCTTTAGTTTTTTCCGCATCTTGCGAAATTCACGGTTCCGAATTTTCGCAATCCTTAACCGTAAATCCTGATAGTCTTCGGCATTTACGTTAGGTGGACATTGCTCACTCAGAAGACCGTTCAACAAAACATCCAGATCACGGGCTCTTCCCATTTGGTTGCCATATGCCCTGAACTCTTCTTTAAAAGTTTGGCGGGTCAGAGGATGTATAAAATCTCTAAAAATCCTAAGCGCGACCCGAATTCGCCGCGTTGCGATACGAATTTGCATTAACGCCATTTCGTCATCTTTTTTAAGAAACAGACTTACATTCTCATGAATATGCTTGGCATTTTCCGTGAAAATTAACTTTGCAGCTGCCTCAAATGTTGGCGCTTTTTGCAAGTTCAAATCTGGAAGTTTATGCGGTTTGATATTGGCCTCACTTTTTGGTCAAAGAGTAGGAGCAAAAATAACAATCAAGCGTTTACGCTAATGCTGTTCTGTTATAGTCTTGAAACAGGTGAAAAATACATAAGTCAATATGAATGACAAACAATAAAAAAAATTTAACCGACTGGATCGGCAACAGTGAAAAGCGGATTGAAATTATTCATCAGCAAGCACTGGATGGTTTTGCTGCATTAATGAATGAAACTGTTCCGGCCACCTCGTTCATTCCCGCAGGTGGCCACTGGATGTATTTCCTTCCCACAGATCAACAATCCAATCTGGCTCAAGATGGCCATAGTTATAAAGGCAGTTTTTTACCGCCTGTTGAATTACCAAGACGGATGTGGGCTGGGGGCCGGATTAAATTCCTTCGCCCCATTAAAGCAGGAGATACAATTGAGAAAACATCAACCATTCAAGATGTAACCGAAAAAGAAGGCCGCTCGGGGAAACTTGTCTTCGTCACTGTTGAGCATAAGCTCAAAAAATCCGGGGACAGCTATATTCACGAAGAGCATGACATCGTTTACCGCGAAGCTGCTCAAGAAGGGGATACCCCACCAGAGCCAAAATCGGCCCCCGTTGACTGCGACTGGGAGCAAACAATTATCCCCGACCCGGTAATGCTCTTCAGGTATTCAGCACTCACCTATAATGGCCACCGAATTCATTACGACCGTGACTATGTGACAGGCGTCGAAGGCTATCCAGGTCTTGTTGTACATGGCCCCCTCATTGGCACTCTTCTTATGAATCTAGCGATTAAAAATATGAAGGATAAGAGCCTGAAGAATTTTGAATTCAGGAACATAAGTCCTGTGTTCGATACCGCGCCGTTCCGGATATGCGGTAAACAAATTGATGATAATACTTGCGAGGTTTGGGCAACCGGACCGCACGGTGAACTCGCCGTTATGGCGACAGCGCAGTTCTAAGCTATTTCGCTAAGATCTAAAAAAGCCCGGAGTATCCGGGCTTTTTTATTGAACAGAATTTAGTCTGTTGTTTTGTGCATATGCTTTTTCATTTTTGAATGATCATGCTTCATTCCGCCCATTGCACCCGCGGCTTTGATGTGGACTTCCAAGGTAACTTCACCTGCTTTTTCAAACTTCAAAGTAACCGGAACGACGTTTCCTTCAACCAGAGGGCCTTTTAAACCCATCAACATGACATGGTAACCACCGGGTTTCAGCTCAACAGCTTGGCCCGCAGGAATAACAATTCCGTCTTTTTGCTCAATCATTTTCATCACACCATCTTTCATTTCAGTGGTATGAATCTCAACGCGCTGAGCAACGGGAGAGGCCGCACTGAGCAAGCGGTCATCTATTTTTCCATGGTTTTGGATTGTCGCAAATGCCCCGCCAACTTTCGATGTAGCGGCACGTGCCCACGCCCCTTCTACCATCAGATGGCCATCAGCCTTCGCTGGAGCAACATTGAGGCCCGCGATCGTGATAAAGGCAACAGCAGCAACAATTGTACTTTTCGCAAATTTAAACATTTTCATCTCTTTCTCTTAAAGTGTTTCTTTAATTGTGGAGATGATTTCTTCGGGTTTAGTTCCATAGGAAAAAACAGTAACCAATTTACCGTCACGTCCCATCAGGTAAGTAAAAGAGGTATGATCAACGAGATAGAACTCGGGATCTTTATCCTTATCCACCGCTTGACCGTATGCGCGGTAAAGCTTCTTCACTGAGGTAATCTGCTCGTTAGTTCCAGTTAAACCAATGATTGCAGGATCAAAGGCTTCAACATAATCATTCAGAACAGTTGCTGTATCCCGTTCGGGATCAACAGTGATAAAAATAGGGGCAACCTCTTTGGCTTCCTCCCCCAACCCTTGAACAACCTGCGCCATTACATTCAACTCAGTTGGACAAACATCAGGACAAAAGGTGTAGCCAAAGAAAACCAGCATCAGCTTTCCTTTATAGTCTTCATCGGTAACCGCCTCGCCTTTGTTATTGGTTAGACTAAAAGCACCCCCAATTTGGCTCGCTCCGGCAATCACACTTGAATTGCTGCCAGATCGACTTCCAAACATTTCGTTTGAAATAACAAATGCGGCAATGATTACGCCAACAACAACAAGAACAGCGACTGAATAAGAAAAAAACCTGTTCATCATGAACACCTATGAAACCTGACCGAAAAAATCAATTATTTGGATGAGCCACGCTCTACAAACTCTAAACGCGGCGCTAATTTTATAATTTCCTAGATCCGCGGTGGGCCGCGGTTATCGGGCCAAGAATTACGAGAGTTAATCTGAATAAAGTCATTATCGATGAAAAACCGGGCGCTAATGTAACGCCGATCTCTAGTATGCCAGATATCCTGTGCCAAAAGCATTGTTGTAGATTGCGTCTGCCAACACAGAGGACAATCTGCACAAATAGGACAGTTTTCCATGTCCTTAGATTCTGCATCCAAGGAAGACAGCTTGAGCAAAGAAATCTGTTTAGTACCGCCTTGGGTACAAATTTCGACGAATTCGCCTTTATCACTCGTCGATTGGCTGGCTTGAGTAACAGGGACCAGTATGTTCAGGAATAAACTGAACAACGCAAAGACAGTTATCCATCTGCGTCCATTCATCATGAATGAATTCAAATTTCCAGACATTGCGCGACGCTGTCCACTTTTCCCGTTAGGTCCGTTCATACCCGGAACCTAATTGAGCGCCCTTCATTGGGCAAGAGAATTCAGCTCCCATCGCCTCTGCCCTTTGTTAAATGGCTGTTGAAATGTATGATGTTTTAATTGAAGGTATTTTAAACAGAAGATGGATCAAATATTTTACGTTCAAGAATGATTGACTACAAACAATTATAATTTTAGGGTACATGAAAAATTCACTAAATAATTTGGTTTGGGCAAGAGCTGGGAAGTTTAACGAGAAATGAGCGTATTTATCGCTAAACGGTTTATGACGCTAATCGCGACATTAATCGGTGCGTCTATAGTTATTTTCACCGTGATGGAGATCCTTCCAGGTGATCCTGCGCTTGTAATTCTTGGGGTTGATGCAACCGATGAGGCAGTTTTAGCCCTCACAAAAGAACTCGGGTTAGACCGGCCTCCGCTGGAGCGTTACTTCGACTGGATTTTCAATCTGCTACAAGGTGATCTTGGAAATAGTTATGCCTACAAGGTCCCTGTATGGGAATTAATTGAGGGCGCGCTTAAAATCACGATACCGCTTGCGATCATGGCCATGACGTTGAGCGTAATCCTCGCGCTTGTTATTGGACTTTATGCGGCGGCAAATCACAACAAAATCGGCGACGTTTCCCTTATGGGTATTAGTCAGCTTGGGATTTCAGTTCCAAATTTCTGGCTTGCGGTCCTACTTATTCTTTACTTCGCTGTTGGCCTGAGACTATTTCCTGCTGGCGGCTTTCCCGGTTGGGAAGAAGGGTTTTGGGCTTGCATACACGCATTGATCCTTCCCTCAGTCGCGCTTGCAACTGTCCTGGGTGCCATGCTTGCACGCATTACACGTTCATCTGTCCTTGAAGTCTTCCGTGAAGATTTTGTGCGAACTGCCCGCGCTAAAGGTGTCAGCCAGAGAGCTGCGCTCTGGAAACATGTCCTTCGCAATGCAATGATCCCGGTTGTCACCGTCATGGGTGTTCAGTTTGCAAACCTCTTGGTTGGCACCGTTGTTATTGAAAATGTATTCCATATGCCCGGACTTGGCTCCACCGTTCTAAAAGCAATCAACAATCGCGATACAATCGTTGTCGAAAATGTGGTTCTATTACTCGCCTCAATGGTGATTTTAACCAACTTCTTTGTCGACATTCTGTACGCTATCATTGACCCTCGCCTGAAGGCACACGACATATGAGTAGTACCTTTTCTCAGAGTTTCATTGGGCGTTGCTTAAACAGCCGAAGCTTCGTCATTGGCGGCACAATGATCCTATTCCTATTAGCCTGTGCCTTTGTTTCGCTGTTCTGGACGCCCGGAAGTCTTGAAATTTCGATCCAAACGCGATTTTTACCACCTTCTGCAGATCATTGGTTTGGAACTGATCAGTTTGGGCGTGATGTATTATCCATGCTCATGGCAGGGACTCAAAATTCAATATCAGTTGGCGTTGTAGCGGTATCAATTGGTGTATGTCTTGGCGTCTCTTTGGGACTGCTCGCATCGGCCAAACGGGGTTGGGTTGAAGAACTGATCATGCGGTTTAGCGATTTCTCTTTCGCATTCCCCGCTATTTTATCTGCGATCATGATTACTGCGATTTTGGGGCCCGGTGGTGTTAATTCTATTCTGGCAATTGGTATCTATAATATTCCCGTATTTGCACGCTTAACCCGGGGATCAGCCAATTCCATATGGGCACGCGAATATGTACTTGCGGCCAGAGCGTCCGGAAAAGGCAAGTTCCGCATCACCATTGAACATGTCTTGCCCAACATTTTATCCATCCTCATCGTTCAGATAACCATCCAGTTTGCCATCGCCATTCTGGCAGAGGCGGCGCTGTCTTACCTCGGGCTCGGAACACAGCCCCCTCATCCATCATGGGGCCGGATGCTAAACGAGGCGCAGACATTAATGTTCTTGCAGCCAATGCAAGCGGTATATCCCGGCGCTGCAATAGCGATTGCCGTGTTTGGTCTTAATCTCATGGGAGATGGCTTGCGCGATGTTCTGGACCCTCGTTTGAGCAGGAAACGTTAAGATGACATTGCTGGACGTCAAAAACCTGAATGTATCCCTGGACACCGCCCGCGGTCCTGCGAGAGCTGTACGGAACCTAAACTTTACTCTCGAAAAAGGGGAAACCCTTGGGATTGTAGGGGAAAGCGGCTGCGGTAAATCCATGACAGCACTGGCCCTTATGGGCCTTCTGCCCGATAACGGATCGACCTCTGGGCAAATTATGCTCAATAACGATAACCTTCTTGAAAAGTCAGAAAAAGAAATGTGCCATATTCGGGGAAACCGAATGGCAATGATTTTTCAAGAACCCATGACATCTCTCAACCCGGTTCATACAATCGGCAAGCAGATCATGGAGCCACTTTTATTACATAAGGGATTGGCAAAAAAAGAAGCGTTTGAAGAAGCGGTCCGTTTGCTCGAGCGCGTTGGAATACCAAACCCATCTGAACGGGTTAAAAGCTATCCCCATCAACTTTCAGGGGGTCAGCGTCAGCGGGTTATGATCGCGCTTGCCCTCTCCTGCTCACCAGATATTCTGATTGCGGATGAACCGACAACGGCCTTGGATGTAACAATTCAGGACCAAATTCTGGAGCTCATCCAATCGCTGGTGAAAGAAGAGGGTATGTCCCTTATCCTGATCTCCCATGACCTTGGCGTAATTGCTGAAAACACTGAGAAAATGCTGGTCATGTACGGCGGAACCGTCGTGGAGTCTGGCAAAACAGATCGCATTTTTGATCATTTAACACACCCCTACACACAAGGGCTCTTTGCCGCCATGCCAAAAGTTGGAATGGGGCGAAATGGCCGGCTTATAACGATCCCGGGGACTGTACCTGATTTAATAAATCTGCCATCCGGCTGTACTTTTACGGACCGCTGTCCGCTGGCAACCCAACAATGTCGTGGCGAAATTCCAACTAATCACACCCTTGAAGGCGACCACTATGTTGCATGTCATAACCTTCAACAGGCCGAAGACGCCCGTAGCGAGGGACTTTACAAATGACCAATACAGTTCTTAAAGTCACTGATCTGGTACGGCATTATCCACTTCCCAAAGAACGGCTGTTTGCCGAGCCAAGATTTGTATACGCTCTTAACGGGGTCAGTTTCGAAATCAAAGAAGGCAAAAGCTTTGGAATAGTGGGTGAAAGTGGCTGTGGAAAATCCACTTTGGCCCGCAATGTCATGGCACTTGAACCAACAGATTCTGGATCTGTTGTTATTCAGGGGATGGAAGTCGTTGGCAAAAGTTTTAGCGAACTGCGCCCCCATCGCCAGCATTTCCAAATGGTATTTCAAGATCCATACGGCTCTTTGGACCCTCACCACACCGTCGGCCGTATTGTTGCCGAGCCACTGGCGGCTTTGGGGCGCTTGGATGCCGCTGAAAAAACGAGCCGGATCAAAGAGGTTTTATCTTCAGTTGGCTTGAAACCAACCGATGTTGATAAATATCCTCATGAATTTTCCGGCGGACAACGTCAAAGAATTGCAATCGCACGCGCCCTCATCACACGCCCATCCCTTATTGTGGCGGATGAGCCGGTCTCTGCGCTCGACGTGTCCGTGCAGGCTCAGGTTCTGAACCTGCTTCGTGACCTGCAGGACAGTTACGGCGTCACCTTCATGTTCATCAGCCACGATCTTGCGGTTGTAGAATATCTGTGTGATGAAGTCGCAGTTATGTATTTGGGATCCATTGTCGAGAAAGGACGCACTGAAGATCTGTTTTCAAATCCAGCGCATCCCTACACCCGGGTTCTGTTAGACGCAGTACCAAGACCGGCGTCTGGACGCGAACGCGAACGCATCCGCCTGCAAGGGTCCGTAACGGGTCAGACAGAGCGCAGAACTGGATGCTCTTTCCAGGACAGATGCCCAATGGCAAAGGAACAGTGCAAACACGAAAACCCCGCCCTCAAAGAGGTAGAAACGGGTCATCTCGCCGCTTGTCACTTCTCCAGTCAACTTATGGAAATGAATAAACGCTAGTCTTCTGTTTTTTCTTCGAAATCAAGTGACGCAGAATTGAGACAATAGCGCATACCTGTGGGCGCGGGACCGTCGGGGAATACGTGCCCCAAATGCGCGTCGCATTTGTTGCAGACCACTTCTGTACGGCGCATAAAGAAGCTCTTATCGTCCACTTCACCAACCATTTCAGAATTTAACGGTTGCCAAAAACTCGGCCAACCTGAGCCGGAGTCATATTTCGCCTCTGATGAAAAAAGCGGTTCACCGCAACAAATACATTTGTATGTTCCAGTTGCCTTGTTGTCGTTGTAGATGCCTGTAAAAGCCCGCTCGGTCCCTTTTTTACGTGCGATTTTATATTGTTCAGGCGTCAATTTTTCTTTCCATTCAGCATCTGATTTTTTGACTTTATCCATCACTTTTTCTCCACAAAATCTTTTCGAAAGAACCATGTTCTCACTATATATAGGCACCATCAGAAAAATGTCACAATACTTGACGTCTTTAATCATTTAGGGGAAGATTATTTGATCAATCGGAAGGATACATGAGCGACGTCGTACACCTAAATAACCATGTAACATCTCAGGCTGGGCGGAGCATCAATGCACCAAAAATCCCGGCACCGGTTTTCTTTAATCGAATTGAACTCAGTCAAATTCTCCAAATTTACGGACAAATGGTTGCCAAATCGGAATGGCGTGATTATGCCATTGGCCAATCAAAACACAGTTGTAGCTTTGCGGTGTTTCACCGAACAACTGAAAAACCCCTTTATCAGATTTACAAAGAACCTAAACTCGCCGGTAAACAAGGCGCCTATTCGGTGCATGGCCAAAATGGACGCATCCTCAAACGCGGACATGACCTTGCGCAAGTCCTTCGAATTTTTGACAAAAAACGCCTACAAACAGTTGATTAGTTTGATTTATGCTGTTGCCTTAGCCTGGTCCAACCAGGCAACATCCAAGGGAACAGGGCGCCTAAATTTAAGCCGGGCTTCAAGCAATTCAACCGCTTCAGATTTGCGCTTGGCTTTTAAAAGACTATCAATCCAAACCTGCTCAAACAAGTCTCGCTGAGCATGACTGCCACCGATACGCTGCAACTGACTCCGCGCTGGCGCCAATAGCGACAGACACTTGCTATAGTCACCTTTAGCATAAGAGACAAATGCTTTTGCAGCAGGTGTCGCCACATTGCCCCATACATCCTGCGTGAGTTTCGGGGCCGTCTCAATCCGCTTTTCCATACCCTCGATCAGAGCGGACAGCTCGTCCTGCTGACCGCCTCGTGCAAGTGCGAAGACATACTGCATATCCAGAAAAGGTTGATCGTTAATGTGAGTTCGTGACGCAACCCAACTCGATAAATCCTGCCAACGCGTCCCCAAGTCAACACCCGCAATTTCTAACCGCCAAAGCAGAGAAATCGCATTGATCTGATCTTGACTATACGCTTTATCCCGCCCCCAGACATGGGCATCATAAAGCTCTAACGTTTTATCAAATTCTTTAAGCTCAAGGTAGAAAACAGCCAAATGCCACCAGTTGTGGGTATACATAAAGGAATTACAGTCATCCCATTCGGACGAGAGATCTGTCATCCATTTTATGCCCTCGTCATGGCGCCCCTGTGTCAACATAACATGCGCAGCAGCATGATGCGCCCAAGGCTCTCTCCGCTGCATATGGGTTGCCAGCCGCGCTTCATCCTCAGCTTCCTCTAGCCGGGACATCTGCTCTAAGCCAAATGCGCGCATCCCATGCAAATAAGCCGTATCTTTATGAGCGTCAGCGACCTGATCTGCAAGCCACAGCATTCCCTCGTCATCGCCAAGATTAAAGTAATGTGTTTGCCCAATTTTCGCAGCGAGCAGATCGCGAGGAAATTCTTTAGCTAACCGCCGAAAGCATCTCAATGATCGCGTCAAGTCACCTTTACAAGAGTGCCATAGCGCCTCAACGAATAATTGTTCACGCTCACTGGCACCCGGCGCTGCACTAATCGCTCGTTTAAAATATTTCTCTGCAATCTCAAGACGTTCAGGTGTTTCCAGAAACAGCCCAAGTAAACCTGCAAGCCCTGCAGCCATAGCGCAATTTGGATCCGCATCCGAAGCTTCAAAAATAGGCGCAAAATCTGTGCCGAAACCAATCAGGCTGGTCGAAAACAGGTTAACCGCTTCAACTGTTTGCTCTGATTGAGTTGTAATCACATTTCCGTACAGATCCTGCATGTCTTTTAAGCCTCGTTAATCAGATCCAGCGGATAGATGGGTCTGCGAACATTCTTATAATCCAACAGTTGATTATCAGAAGTCGTGACACCCTTGCCATCCAAAGTGAGTGTCGCCTTTGCCAACTTGGCAAATCCAGCGCGGTAATGAATACGGCTTTTCAGCAATAAATATTTTTTGAATTGAGGCTCAATCCCAACGGATGTGAACACACCTTGATCCCAAGGCTCATGATGATTGGAAACAATCACGATTTCCATCTTCCCGGTATCCAGCACTGCTGTCGGCCCCATGAACACTTTAACCCCATTATACATGGGCCCGTGAACGGTCCATTCGCCATTAGTGAGCACCTTCACTGTACCTGTAATTTTCAGTGGCTCTCCAACCTCATTAATTGAGGGCATATCTGTCTTGCCGCCGAGATTAAGTGTGATTTTACTGCCAACGCCTGCGGCCTGCATTTCCTGTACGGCTTCAGGATCCCAAACAGCACCCACAGCTACATCTTCAAGTCCTTGGCGGTGTATCTCAGCGATCACAGTCATAACGTCCTGCGTGCCGCCTGAACCACAATTGTCTGCATGATCCAACAGAATAACTGGGCCATCTGTCATCGCCTTGGCTTCGGCGACTTTTTCCTCAAGTGGAGCATGTTTATAAATGAAATCTTCACGGCGCTCCCAAACAGCAGCCAGAATACGGTCACGAACCCGATCAGCGAGCGCCTGATCCCCATCCGCAACAATAACAACAGAATTGCCAGCCTGCTTGATATCTGCAAGCGCAAATCCACCAAATGCCGTCGCGGCAATAATACCCTCTTCCGTCTCGGCCTCTTTACACAATCGAATGATTGTCGCCATCGGCTCGTCATCTGTACCCTGGCAAAGGGTCTGACTGATCAACGGCGTATTGCCCCATGACATGACTGGTTTGATCTTACCGTCAAGTGTATCTAAAAGTGCCTGGCCGATCTGCGTACCTACTTCAAACATATCAACATGCGGATAGGTTTTATAGCCGATCAGGGTTGTGCAGTTCTGCATCATCCGATCTGTCAAATTACAATGTAGATCCAGCGTAACAGCTATCGGCAGATCGGGATCAATTTCCCGAATTTTCTCAAGTAACGTGCCTTCACCATCTGGCGTTACTTCAGACACCATTGCGCCATGAAGGTCCAGCATTGCGGCATCAACACCATTGCGCACTTCATCCAAAATCGCGTTTGCCATTTTATTGTAAGCTTCTTCAGTAACGAACCCCGCTGGCATGGCCTCTGCGGCGACAGGCGTTACAATCTCAGCGCCAATAGATTTTGCGAGTTCAATATATGCCCCCATCGGCATATTTGTACCTTCATACGCTGTGCGCGCAGCATCTCCAAAATGAGCACCCCAATTTTCAAACCTTTGCCAATTAGCTGAAATTGGCGAGAAGGTGTTGGTCTCATGTTTCATCATGGCGATCAGAATGCGCATGGGCTGTCACTTTCTTAATATTATAATGTTTGATTTCCAACTATTTTAACATGTTCATACAGACTGCCAAGAGAAATATATCATCAATTTTGAACAACAAAAAACCCGGCGTGTAAGCCGGGTTTTTCAAGTCGATTAAGACTATGAAATTCAAGTCATTAGTTGCGATTACCAAGCAGGCTCAACAGCATCATGAACAGGTTCAGGAAGTTCAGGTACAAAGAAACCGCACCCATAATGGCACCTTTTTCCAGAATTTCACCAGAATGACCGTGGTAATATTCTGATTTAATGCGCTGTGTATCAAAAGCAGTCAAGCCTGTGAAAATCAAAACACCCAAGATCGATACCACAAAGTGCAGCATGCTTGATGCAAGGAAGATATTCACAACAGATGCGATGATAATACCAAATAGACCCATCATCAGGAATGAACCCATACCTGTCAGATCTTTCTTGGTCGTATAGCCATATAGACTAGAAGCACCAAATGTTGCCGCCGTGATGAAGAACACCCGAACAACACTTTCCGCCGTATAAACCTGGAAGATGTAGGAAATGGAAACACCAAACGTGGCCACCATTGCCCAATAAAGTACTTTTGCAGTAGATGCGCTACTTTTAGCCATCATGAACAAAAGCACCAGAGGAGCGAACATAACAACCCATTGAAGCGGCGTTCCAAAAACAGCATTAAATACTGTTTCATTAGTAGCCGTCAAAACAGCTGTGATACCACTCAACGCCAGACCTGACGCCATATAGTTGTAAATTTTCAGCATATGAGTGCGTAAGCCCTCATCCATTGCGGCCTGATCAACAGTCCGTGTATTAGCTGAATTCAACCGAGAATAATCAATAGCCATAAGTCCCTCTCTAAAGGCAAATAATTTTACCTACATATTGGTATAAGTATAATGAGTTTCAAGAGAAATCACAACTATTCTGAACGCAGGATTGGCGCGGGCTTTTCACCAAGTGCTCGCCAGGACCCAAAAAGCCCAAAAAGAATTGTAACAAACACACTAATTAATATTGTTCCTGCAACAGTTCCCGGCAGGTCCAGCCATTTTGCTTCCAGAACTTCCGTAATAACCACATAAGCCGCGAGCCACCCCGCTGCAGCGGCAATTATGGAAGTTACCAAGCCCAAAAGCGCATATTCCAACACGAAAATCCGGAAGATATCTTTGCGTGTTGCTCCTAAAACTTTTAAAATTACGCTATCATAAACGCGCTTGCGATGCCCGGCAGCGAATGCCCCTGCCAGCACCAAAATACCAGAAACAAGGGTAACCGATGCCGTTGCCGTAACCGCAGAGGACAATTGCTCAAGAATTTTTGAAACGGTCTGAAGTGCTTCTTTCATCCGGACGACCGAAATATTTGGAAACTTGCTGGTGATCGCCCTAAACAAATCAAGCTCAGCGCTGTCCAGTGCTTTAGCCGTTGCCAAATGACTATGCGGTGCACCAGCTAATGCATTATGGTCAAAGACAATGACAAAATTGATGGCAAGCGTACTCCAATCAATTTTTCTTAGGCTGGCAATTGTGGCCGTGATTTCGCGGCCCATAACATTAATTGTCATGGTATCGCCAACACCGATCCCCATTCCAATTGCCGCATCCTCAGACAAACTGATCAAAGGAGGGCCTGTGTAATCGCGGGGCCACCATTCTCCCGCGACCAAAGTTGCATTTTCCGGCACATCCTGCGAATAAGTGAGCCCTCTATCCCCCCGAAGGACCCATTTAACATCGCTGGAAATTTTCACTTGCGACGACGGGATACCATTTACCTTGACCACTCTGCCTCGAAGATTTGGCACGTGATTAACATTGCTGACACCTGTAACAGCATTTGCGGTATCAATAAATTCCTGCAGTTGGGTATTTTGAATATCGATGAAAAAGAATGCAGGCGCATTTTCAGGTAATTGGTCCTGAACTTGGGACCGCAAATTACCCTCAATCAAAGCGACAGTAACAAAGAGTGTAAGGCCAAGCCCCATGGACAAAACAACGCTCGCCGTCGCTGAGCCCGGCCGATGCAAATTGGCAATTGCCAGCCTTAGTACCGGAAAACGGCTTCTGGGCGCACGGCGCGCCAAAGCCTGAACTGCTATGCCGGTTAAAAATAAAATTAAAAAGACCGCACTTGCCGCCACAACAAAGGCAAGTGCAAAAAATCGCTCATCAAATGTGACAACGGCTAGGGCAACAAGCACAACAAAGGTTAAGGCCGTCAATATGCTGAAAAACGGCTTGGGCCATTTTTTCTGACCCGCAAAATCTCTAAACAATGCCGCTGCAGACGTCTCGCGCGCACGCGCTAATGGCCATACTGAGAAAAGGGTCGCTGTAAGCAATCCAAACGCAGTTGCCAGGATCAGTGGGCCGGGCTGAAAGGTAACGACAGCAGGAACTGGAAGCGCCTGCGCCAAAAATTGTGAGGCGACATATGCACCCCCAAAACCAAGTGCAAGGCCAATTAACGAGCCCCCAAGCGCCAGGAAAAGAACCTGCAAATAGTGAATGCGGAAAATCAAACCACTACTTGCACCGAGGCATTTCAACGTTGCGATGGTTTCTGTTTTTCCGTCCAGATAGGCCCGAACCGCATTGCCAACCCCCACGCCTCCAACAACCAGCGCCGTCAATCCAACAAGCGTCAGGAACATCGCCACCCGGTCTACGAACCGCTTAATTCCCGGTGCCCCGTTTGAGGCGTCTGTAATCCGCCACCCCGCATTTTCCTGCTCAATTTTCGCTCTTTCACGAAAATCGGCCACAGAAATTCCCTCGTTCAGTTTCACGCGATAATTATACTTGAGCAAGCTGCCCGGCTGAATAAGTCCGCTACGCTGCAGCGTACCCTCTGAGACAATAACCCGGGGGCCAAGTGCCATTCCCTGACTGGCTTTATCGGGTTCACTTTGAATTATTCCCGTAACGCGAACTGTTTTTGTACCAATAACAAGCTCATCGCCAATCGTAATTCCAAGCCGATCCAGCAACAACGGTTCGACCAGCGCTCCTGGCATTTCACCGGGAGAGGTCAAAAGTTTATCGATATTATTTAAAATATCCCCGGACGCGGCTTTAGCTGTAATGACGCCGTATAATGGATAAAGGGAATCAACCGATTTTAATTCGCTGAGAAGCCTTTTATCGGCTTTTGGAGCGTAAACCATCGCGCGCAGCAACTTAACTGAGCTAACGGTCCCTTGGGCTTCCAACCACTGATACTGCTCATCTGTTGCAGCTCTAGAGGTCAGCCTAACATTGACATCTGCCCCAAGAATGACGCGTCCATTTGCCTGTAACCCCTCATTAATAGAGCTGGAAAGTGTGCCTACGCCAGCAATGGCCGCAACCCCAAGGATCAAGCAGGCAATAAAAATCCTAAACCCCCGCAAACCGCCACGCATTTCCCGAAATGCATATTTCAGGGCAAGTGAGAGGCTTTCTTCGCCCCTTGCACTCACGAAACAGCTCCTTCGAGCTCAGTCTTGGGTTGCAATGAAGTCTCCGAAGCAATCCGGCCGTCTTCTATCCGAATTGTGCGATCACATTTCTCCGCCAGATGCTCATCATGGGTAATGAGCACCAACGTTGAATTATGCGATTTATGCAGTTCAAATATTTTTTGAATTATCACTTCACCCGTCGACCCATCCAAATTACCCGTTGGCTCATCCGCAAGTAAAATTTTGGGCTCCGTCGCGACAGCACGTGCAAGCGCAACCCGTTGCTGCTCACCGCCAGATAATTGTGTCGGATAATGGCCACTTCGTTTGCCAAGCCCCACTTCGTCAAGCTTGCGGGCAGCGATCTCAAACGCATCCTTCCGGCCTGCCAGCTCCATCGGAATAGCAATATTCTCGAGGGCGGTCATTGTTGGGATCAAGTGGAAAGATTGAAAAACAATGCCAATATTGTCCCGGCGAAAGCGCGCCAGATCGTCTTCACTCAAACCCGAAAATGATTGATCACATATGGTCACACTTCCTTTTGTTGGCGTCTCAAGGCCTCCAATGATTGACATCAAGGTTGATTTTCCAGATCCTGACGGACCGACAATTCCAACTGTCTCCCCTTCAGTTATATTCAGGTCTATACCACGTAAGATATTGACAGGCCCTGCATCTGAATTAAGTGTGAGGTGTATATCTTGAAGAGAAATAATTGGCGAAGAGGTCACTAGCGATCCTATGCAACAAAATTATTGTTTAAAGGCATATGGCAAATCTTCCGCCATTTTCAACACTTTCATCCTAATCTGCTGTGTTTTTTATGTTCTGTCACCTTCATTTGCAGCAGCACAAAAAACACTTGTCGCCATTGGTGACAGCTTAACCGCTGGATACGGACTACCACAGGATGCAGCATTTCCCGTGCAGCTTGAAGCCGCCTTGCAACAGCGCGGGCTGGATATAAAGGTCGAGAACGCGGGCGTATCCGGCGACACCTCAACAGGAGGATTGCAACGATTGGACTGGGCGCTTGCCAATGGCGCGGATTATGTCCTGATAGAGCTTGGGGCTAATGACGCATTGCGCGGGATCGAACCTCATATCACCCGACAGAATCTGGAAACCATCATCCAGAAAATCCAAGGAAAAAATATTCCCATCTTTCTGACGGGCATGAAGGCACCTCCCAATATGGGGGCCGATTATCAGCAAGAATTTGACGGAATTTTTCCAGAGTTAGCGGAAAAATATAACATTTCATTCTATCCATTTTTCCTGGAGGGTGTTGCATCCATTGAAAAACTCAATCAAGATGACGCCATCCATCCAAACAAAGCTGGTGTTGCCGTGATTGTCAGTAAAATGCTGCCATCCCTCACCGACTTTCTTAACAAGCACTCGTACTAATTACTCAGGGGCGCATACCTGTACCTAATTCTTGGGATTTATTTATGAAATATAGAAAGCTTGGTCGAACAGACCTTGATGTTAGCGTAATTTGTCTTGGTTCGATGACCTGGGGTGAACAAAACACGGAAGCCGAAGCTCATGAGCAGCTGGATTTCGCCCTAGATCAGGGAGTCAATTTTATTGATACAGCCGAAATGTATCCCGTCCCCCCCAAAGAAGAGACAGCGGGCCGCACAGAACAGTATATCGGAACATGGCTTGCCGCACGTAAAAACCGCGAAAAAGTTATCCTCGCAACAAAAGCCGTAGGCAAATCAGACAACGATTTTTATCGCGGCGGTGAGGTATCACGGCTGCATGCTAAACATTTAAAAGCAGCCGTCGATGATAGCCTAAAACGGCTGCAAACAGATTACATTGACCTTTACCAGCTTCACTGGCCCGAACGCAGCACCAACTATTTTGGTCGTCTTGGATACGAGCATGTTGAAGAAGAAGATGCGATCGAAATTCTCGAAACCCTTCAGGCACTTGATGAACTGGTTAAAAGTGGCAAGATCCGACATATTGGCCTTTCCAATGAAAGTGCCTGGGGAACAATGCGATATCTTCATCTTGCGGATAAGCATAATCTACCGCGCGTGGCCTCTGTTCAGAATCCCTATAGCCTGCTGAACAGATCCTATGAAGTGGGTTTGGCAGAGGTATCAATTCGTGAAAATTGCGGACTGCTTGCCTATTCGCCGCTCGCCATGGGCGTCTTAAGCGGTAAATATCTGGGCGGCGCAATGCCTGAGGGTTCGCGCCTAAGCTTGTTCACACGCTTCAAGCGGTATTCGACAGATGTTGCAATGACCATTACAGAAAAATATGTTTCTTTGGCCAATGAACATAATCTGGACCCGTCACAAATGGCGCTTGCCTATGTCAACACACGCCGTTTCGTGACATCTAACATTATCGGTGCAACAAATCTGGACCAGCTGAAAGTTAATATCGATAGCATTGACATTGAACTGTCAGATGACATCCTTAAGTCTATAGATGAGATACATAATCTACATCCGTATCCCTGTCCTTAAGGAGTAGTTCCATGCGGCTATTTGTTGCGATTGATCTTCCACAAGAGTTCAGAGAACAAATAGCCCGCATACAATCGGGGATACCCGACGCGATTTGGTCAAAACCTGAAGTTGCCCATATTACCCTGAATTTTTTGGGAGAGGTTAATCAGGCCGATATGATTGATATTGGACTGGCCCTTGGCAATATTTCCGTTCCCAAATTCTCAATTCAGCTCGATAGCGTCGATATTTTTGGCAATGCAAAAAGGCCCAGAATTTTATGGGCGGGGATAAATTCGTCGCCGGAATTAACATTGCTTCAGCAGAAAACAACCACCGCCCTCTCCCGCTGCGGCGTTAAGCTGGAAGACCGTCGCTTCAAGCCGCACGTGACTTTGGCACGCATACACCGCTCCCCCTATGAGCGGGTTCGAAACTACCTGACCGATCACGCGCTCCTCAAAAGCAACCGACATGAGGTTTCTGAATTCACTCTATTTTCAAGTCAATTGGGACGAGGCGGCCCGCACTATGAGGAAGAATTCACTTTTGACCTGACATCAATCCCCAACGCGGCCGCGACTGCCAACTAAAACCCCAAATTTGTACGCCACCAGGTTGGTAGCGCGAAGGACGCTGTATGAAGCTCTGGATTGTAATGACGCCCTGTATGTGAACTCACAGGATGAGAATAAGAGTGCCCGTCGCGACTATAGAGGAAGAACCCAAATTCCGCCGCAGGATAGAGCTGCACAATAGACCGGTACCCAGCGACATGCGGTAATAGATTTTTACCCTGCATAATACTCACAAGGTTTTGATCTTTATCACCGCATAGTTCTTGCAGGAAATATGCCCGATCTTTTCCCACAAAAATACTATCACTATCCAAAACGACTCCGCGGTCCGTAATGCAATTTGAAAAATTCTCGCAAAATTCATACGTGAACACTGTCGAAGACGGGCCAACTGGCTCGCTCAAATCCAAAATAATGAGATCAAACTTATCTCCAAGTGCGCGAGCGCGCCGCATGTAATCTGCCGCATCACCGATAATCAATTCGACGCGTGGATCGTTGTAATCACCGTTTATCTCTAGATACTCTTTCGATAACTCAACAACCCGTTGATCGATTTCCACCATCACAACACGGCTCACGAAATCATGTTTCAATGTTTCGCGCAAAATACCCCCGTCGCCACCGCCAACGATCAAGACGCTGACATCATCCCATTTACGCCCCAGTAGCGGCACATGAACCGCCATCTCATGATACATAAACTCATCCGCCTGTGAGGCTTGCACAAGATCGTCCAGCGTCAGGACACGGCCAAAGGTTTCGTGTTCAAAAATTTCGATCTTTTGATACGGACTTTGTTCAGAATGCAACAGCTTCATATCCAGCGCATGGGTAAATGCAACGCCTTCGGTCTCTTCGTGCCACCAGTTGCGGCTAATCTCACTGATTTTGGTCATTCACTGTTCCAAACTAGATAGTGTGCTTCTTGCGAATATGCGCAAGCAACCCTTCAGCTGCAGGCTTCAAGAGCTCAAACACATGATAATAATCTTCGATTTCACCGTAATACGGATCAGGGACTTCATCGCCGATACGCCCCGCATAATCAAGCATCAATCCAAGTTCACCTGAAAATTCCCCATGCACCATTCGCTGCAGGTTCTCAAAATTGCTTTGATCCATGGCAATCACGTAATCGAATTTATCGAAATCCGCAGTTTGGAACTGCCGCGCCCGTTGCGCGGAAAGATCATAGCCAAGTGCTTTACCAACACGCTGCGCCCGCGCATCTGGCGGCTCACCAACATGCCAGCCTCCTGTCCCCGCGCTATCCACGGTAATTTTCCCCGTAAGTCCGGCTGCATCTACCAGCGCCTGAAACACACCTTCTGCCGAAGGTGATCTGCAAATATTGCCAAGACAGACAAAAACAACGGACAGCATATGAAGCTCCATTACCGATTAACTGGACCTATGTTAGTATAGTAGATATTGAACAGAGACTTGAAAGGAAATTAGCCTCACCATGTCAGAACAAGAAATCGACGAAGCGCTTGAACAACTTGACGGCTGGCATAAGATCGCAGACCGCGATGCGATTGAGAAAAAGTTTGTGTTCAAAAACTTTAGCGAAGCCTTTGCCTTTATGACACGGGTCGCGCTCAAAGCCGAGAAAATGGACCACCATCCAGAGTGGTTCAATGTTTACAACAAAGTCGATGTGATTTTAACAACGCATGACACTGGCGGTGTGTCCGAAAAAGACATCAAGCTTGCAGCATATATAAATCAGCTGAGCGGCTAATATCGCCGCTCAGCCAGAAATATTATTTCGGTGCCATGCGAATTGCACCATCAAGGCGAATGACTTCGCCGTTGAGCATCTGATTTTCGCAAATATGTTTTGCAAGCGCTGCATATTCAGATGGATCGCCAAGACGGCTTGGGAAAGGAACAGTCGCCCCTAAGCTGTCTTGCACTTCCTGCGGCAATCCCATAAGCAACGGCGTTTTAAACAGGCCCGGCGCAATGGTCATGATCCGAACACCAACATTTGCAAGGTCACGGGCAATCGGCAATGTCATACCGACAATACCGCCTTTAGAAGCAGAATACGCAGCCTGCCCGATTTGTCCGTCAAACGCAGCGACAGAAGCTGTATTAATACACACGCCCCGCTCCCCACTGTCCATCGGATCCAGCTCCAACATATCCTGAGAGGCCCGGCGAATGCAGTTAAAGGTTCCAATTAGATTGACACTAATGACTTGCTGAAATTTATCCAGTGGGTGCATACCCCGGCTGGATGCTGTCTTGGCCGCCGGACCAATCCCTGCGCAGTTCACAAGAATACGTGCAATGCCGTTCGCCTCTTTAGCGGCTGCAAAAGCCGCCTCAACGGAGGCATCATCGGCAACATTAACCGCAAACGCCGACCCGCCAATTTCGCCTGCGACTTCTTTGGCTAACTCTTCGTTCATATCGAAAATTGCGACTTTAGCGCCAGCAGCAGCCAATGCGCGCGCTGTTGCTGCACCCAATCCTGACGCCCCACCCGTAACAATGGCTGATTTCCCGTTGATATCCATTCATTGTCTCCAATTATTTTTTTATGGTTTAGCTATTATGACTGTAATTACACCTTAGACCTTTAAAAGAAAAGCATCAGTGGTTGCAAATTCTGAAAAAGCGACTCATATAGAAAACATGCAAGAGAACGAAGAAGATATATCGGCCTTCGATGCCGAAAAACTGCAGCAAGACAAAAAAATGGTCATGCGCGAGTTTGGGCAAAAGCTTCGCAGCAACTTAGGTAAAATTCCTTTTTCAGAGGATGTTACAGCTGCTTTTTACTGCGCAATGGACGGCCAGAGCCCGGCTTTTGTCAAAGCTGTTTTATTTGGCGCGCTGGCTTATTTCATTATGCCTGCGGACGTAATTCCAGATTTCATCGCGGGATTGGGATATACGGATGACGCCAGCGTTTTAATGGCCGCCATTTCAACCGTCCAAAAACATGTTAAAGATGACCATAAAACCAAGGCAAAACAGTTTTTGGAAAAGGAAGCGCAAGAAACTAGTTTTGACTAATATTACGCAGCTAGACTGCAAGCACCGCTATCTGTAAAGTTGAATTCCAAACATTGCGCAAAGAAGAGGTTTAACGTTTGAGAACCGTCTTCGCAAAACATGCTTCAAACAAGTCAAAGCTAAATAAAGCCAGTAAATAGGCACCCTCAACGGAAAGTGCTTTTTTGCAAATTTAATTCGGCTTTGCGCCAAAAAGAATTCGGCTGCAGGTGATCTTGCAGAACCAACATCCACACTACCTGACATTGTCAAACCTTCTTTATGGTACACAAAAACATCTTCAGCATATCCGACTTTAAAAGTGTCTCCAGCCCTCAACCGCCAATCTATCTCCTCAAAGTAAATTTTGAAATTCTCTTCTAAGAAGCCAACAGTTTCTAGAAACTTACGTGTGACGAACATACTTGCCCCTGTCACAAAGTCTGTATTTTCTATAACTTCTTCCTTCGATATTTGGCAGGTCGTTGCTTGCCCTTGCCCCAAACAACGTGAGGTGCCAGTAAGATAATTGAATTTACTACCACACATCGCCTGAAACATATTTGGTGCACCATAATACACCAGATTGCATCCACTTATCCCAATGTCAGCATCAAGAGAAAAGCTTTTCAAGTACTTGGAAATTGCATCTTTCTCAATGACTGTATCATTATTCAATATCCAGAAATACTGAACTGATGAATCATTTAACGCAAGTTTGAGACCAACATTATTGCCACCAGCAAAACCTCTATTTGGCATTATCTTAATAAAGTTTACTTTACTTAAAGTTGTAACTGTTTGAACGTTCTCACTGCTAACTTCAGTAAAGTCCACTGGCTTCACCGAATTGGGAAGACTTAAGGACCGCAGATAATCGTTTGATGTTGATGGCTCAATCTCTCCGTAAGTACCTTTTGCCCAACTCAACATATGTTTCCATGAATCATCTTCAGAGCCGTTTTCGCAAATTATAATTCTCACATTTTTATAATTTGACTGTAGTATCGACTCTGCGCATTCAAGCGTATCCGCTACACGGTTCCAGTTGACAAGAACAATCGCGACAACAGGTTCATGCTTCATCTCTATTTATTCCAATTGGACTTGATGTAAAAGTCAGTTAAAGAATCCCAAAACTTTCCCTCATCCCAATCATCGACATAATTTATTGCAGGATGTGTATTAATTCGAACCAACGGCTCATCTATAACGGCCTGATCCGCAAATGTGATAGGTAAATCCTCATGTAATTTACCCTCAATCATTGACTTGAGCTTAAGTGCGAAATCCCTTTGTGAGCTAACATAGCCACTCGGATTTAACTTGAAGAATGAATGGCTTGATTCTATCGCTTCAAAAATAAAATTAACGTAGGCTTTTGCAAGTAAATCAACGGGAATATTATCTCTAATATACAGTGGTGTTTTAACTTCAGGAACTTTATTTCCCGACCAGCTCTTACATAAAAAAGAAGTAAATTTAAAATCCTCCAACTCACCAAACGGGTTAGGTATAACGAATTTAGCGATTGGTAGATTTATTCGTTCCGCTTCCATTTTTAGAATTTCAAAGCTTATACTTTTTGATAAACCATAGGGATTTAACGCTTGCAAATCTTTATCGCCTGCGCCTTCGTGTGGCTCGAATACACTGCCAGTAAATAAAATCGCTTTCCCTCCTCGACTTTTGAAACGTTCGAGAGTTACGCGCAATGAATTTGTATTTTTTTGCGCAGCAGCGATCGGATCGAAATCCCAACTTCTGTAATTGGCCATTTCCGCACCGTGCATACAAAGCACGTCAAATCGCTCATCTAAGAGCTCAATAAAATTATCATCACCAAATTCTATTCCCACAGCAGAAGTGATGTTTTGAGTAATTTGCTTTACTCGAATGCCCCGCTCTTCATTATAGTTTCTTATTGGAGATCTAAAAGTACCGGTTACCGTAGCTCCGGTCGAAACTAATTTTTTAATAAACCAATATCCAGTAAAAGAACTAGCGCCTGTGAACAATATATTTAACGGCATAAATTAGTATCCGCTCTTATGACTAGATTCAATATATTCGCTCGCGCTACGATCTTTATCAGACATTACAATTGGCTCAATCGGCCATTTAATCCCAAAACGAGGATCATCCCACCTTATGGTTCGTTCTGACTGCGGGCTAAAAGGAGAAGATGACAAATAAATTACTTCCGTATTGGCCTTCAATGAGAGAAAACCGTGCGCACAGCCTACGGGAACGTAGGCCATTTTACGATTGATGCTATCCAGAGAAATGCCAACCCACTCCCCAAAGGTAGAAGAACTTTTCCTTAGATCTACAATAACGTCAAATATCTCGCCTTGAATGCATCGGATTAACTTAGCTTCACCATTTGGGGCCGTCTGATAATGCATTCCTCTCAGAGTCCCTATTTTTTCACTGTAAGAGGTATTGATTTGAGGGAACTGAGTTTCTAAACCATGCTTCTCAAATTCTTGCTCGCAGAAAAAACGTGCGAAGAAGCCTCTCTCATCTGTTTTCTTCTCTAGTGAGACGACATAGCAATCATTAACATTTGTTTTTTCAAATAGCACTTATTGCCCCCTGGTCCGCATACCAATCGTAAGGTAAGTCGCATTCTTCAGTCTACCTTTATCAAATAGACGCCTAGCGTCAAATATGACCTTACCGTCTAAATTGAGGTTAGTTATATTTTTATACTCATCCCATTTGGTTGCAATGATAATAACATCTGCCTCAAAAACATCTTCTTCCCAGTCCTCGACAAACGTTAAATCACTTGGCGGTTCCCCAAACAACTTTTTAAAATTGGAAGTTGCGATAGGATCATGAGCTTTAATGCTTGCAGATTTAGCTAGAAGATCTTGAACTATCTTAAAGGATGCTGTCTCACGCACATCATCAGTATCAGGCTTAAATGCAAGCCCCAAGACTAGTACTTTTTTTCCTTTAAGTGATCCCATCTGCTGCGACAAAATTTTCACAACTTGGGACGGTTGCTCATTATTTATGTCTAACACAGATTGCAACAACCTCATTGGACTATCATTATTTTGACCAAGTGTTCTGAGCGCTTCAACATCTTTTGGGAAACAGCTACCTCCAAAGCCACAACCTGGTAATAAATAAGAAGTAATGCCGGGTGTTACCCGCTGATTATTAACGATTGGCCGCCACCTTTTGTCCGCACAGACACCGTTATACACATCGAGTATATCAATTCCTCCAATAGCAGCTGATAAATTCGCAATTTCATTTGCCGCGGAGATCTGCACTGCTAGCAAAGCATTATTGGCATACTTAATCAATTCAGCTGTTCTTGAGTTCACCGCAAGTTTATCACAATCCCAAGGGGCATATAACGCTTCCAAACGCTCCAATGTTTTTTTATCTTCATAGCCAAAAACAATACGGTCCGGGAGGGAAAAGTCTTCAATGGCACACCCTTCTCTTAGAAATTCAGGATTCATACCTAATCCAAATTGTCCTAACTTTTTACCCGAAGCAATTTGAATTTCGTCTAAAACAACACCGTCAGTAGTACCCGGAACTACAGTGCTCTTCACAATAACAGAGGTATGCTGATCTGCTGCTTTCAGAAAAGTTCCTATTTCTTTAGCTGCGCTACGCACAAACTTTAAGTCAATCTCCCCATCTACTGAGGGCGTGCCTACTGCTATCATTGCGATCTCAGCTCCCTGCATCGCATCGCTAAGACTAGAAGTCACAGTAAACTTACCTGCATTAATTACGGAGGTAAGCAACTCTTGCAAACCCGGTTCATAAAAATGTGGTTTCCCCTGCTTCAACATAGCAACTATATCTGGATTTAAATCAACACAGGTCACCTGATGCCCTTTTGCGGCAAGACAAACTCCGGAAACCAATCCCACGTATCCTGTTCCAATAACGCATAATTTCATTATTTTGATAGTTCCTGCTTAATGTGTGCTAAATACCGCCTAACTCCTTCATCTACCAAAACCGTCGGATTATAGGATAATTTATCTCTTGCCTTATCGATAACAGGGCAGCGCCGGTTCGGATTGTCCGTTAAATAATTTGGATCAGTACTCAGCTCCAACTTCACCTCTCCGGAATAATCGAAAAGGTCTCGACCATGTTTCGCGAATAAATTAGCCAATTCTTGCACTGATGTTTCCGGCTTATCCATTCCAATATTAAAAACATCGAACGAACCTGAGAGAAGGCAAAGTAAATACCCTGTGATAGCATCAGAGATATAACAGAAAGTCCGGGTCGGCGTACCGTCTGAGAAAAGCACCAAGTCTTTATTTTCTGAAACAGATTTAGCTAAATCTGCTGGCAAACGCTTATCATTAATGCCCATCCCCGGACCATAATTGTTGAATGGGCGTGCAATTGTGATTGGCACTTGATGATGATTTGCATAAACCCAACATAAAGTCTCACCAAAACGCTTTGACTCATCGTAACAAGCCCGCGGCCCCTGGCAGGCAACATTCCCACGATATTCTTCAGAGGTTGGTATATTATCCTTATCTGGATCCCCATATATTTCACTACTAGAATAGAACAGCAAACCCTTTAAAGATTTATTCTCCCTATAAAATTCTAATATCTGCCGAAGACCCCAGATATTGGCATCAATTGTTTCAAGAGGATATTTGCGATAAAATGGAGGCGATGCAATAGATGCAGCATGTATAACGTAACTTGCGGTATCCGCACCTACGACGCTCTCCAATCCATCCTTAGCGATATCAAACGAAGAAACACTTAAGACATCTGGGTAATCATGAAGAAGTTCTTCTACCCAGTCGGGTCGCCCCAATAAAAAAGTATCTAATCCTATTACCTTCTTAACCTTCAACTCTGCCGCATGCCTTACCAATACAGACAAAGTATAAAAACCTAAAAATCCTGCGCAGCCTGTGACTAAGACAGTTCCATTATCAAAATCTTTTGCTTTCAAAATATTATTTTTTATTATTTCTAAGTCTTCTACCACAATGTTGCTGTACATAAATCTCATTCCATTTTTTATCTTCACATGAAGGGTTATACAGGTTCTATTTCTCTTTTAACCACGGCACATCACCAGAAGACCACATAGCATCGAGCATTTCTTTGTCTCTTTGCGTATCCATACATGCCCAAAATCCTTTATGCTTAAACATAGTAAGCTCACCATCTTTCGCAACTTTGGTTAGCGGCGCCTGTTCTAGGACGCAGCTTTCGTCCGTAGACAAATACTTTGTAAAATCTCTCTTAAAAAAGAAAAATCCGCCGTTAATCCAGCTGTCATCGACAATAGGTTTTTCAGCAAAAGTTTTCACTTTATCGCCTTCTAAATCAAAAACCCCAAACCTAGACGGTGGATTAACCCCTAAAACTGTTGCGAGTTTTCCATGTTTTTTGTGAAATTCGAACTCATCAGCTAAATTTACATCCGATAATCCGTCACCATAGGTAACCGCAAAATGCTCGGAATTTTTAAGATAAAGGTTAGTTGCTTTGGCTACACGCGCACCAGTCATCGAATATGCTCCGGTATCAGCAACAGTAACTTCCCATGGTACATGCTCGTTTGTCCCATGATATTCGACATCATATGTACCGATCTTCACCGTAAAATCTGAATTTAACGCGTCAAAGTTTAACAGATAATTTTTGATAACATCTGCTTTAAAACCCGCGCAAACAACAAACCGCCTAAAGCCATACTGACTGTACGTGCTCATTATATGCCAAAGCATCGGGTGGTTTCCTACGTCCACCATCGGCTTAGGCCTAAACTCAGTATGTTCTTTTAACCTTGTACCTAAACCGCCAGCAAGAATAAAAACTGGTACATCTGCGATATTCATAAACTCTCTTCCTAAAAAAACCACTGATACCAATATTATCTATTGGACTAGAACATCCTCAAACTAGTCAATAAATATAAGATCATGATAGATACTAAAAAAATACATCTCATACTACTAGTGTTCTAAAAACTTTCTGCATTAATATCGGGATAATTTTACCGAAAGATTAAAGAAATAGCGATTTCCCTCTATTTATGATTAAAGGTTAAGAGCATATCCATTCATAAATGAAAATTGCTTGCCCGATTGTAAATCCCGAGCCGTTTGTTATTATTGACCTACCATATTTTTTCACGGAGACACCCATGGATACCAGAGCAGCAATTGCCTTCAAGGCAGGCGCCCCATTGCAAATTGAGACGGTGCAGTTAGAAGGCCCGCGAGCTGGTGAGGTTTTGGTTGAAATTAAAGCCACTGGACTATGCCACACCGATGAATTTACACGCTCTGGCGATGACCCTGAAGGTCTGTTCCCCGCCATTTTGGGGCATGAAGGCGCAGGCGTTGTCGTTGAAGTTGGCGCGGGCGTGACGTCCGTAAAAAAGGGTGACCATGTTATCCCGCTTTATACACCTGAGTGCCGCGAATGCAGTTACTGCACATCCGGGCGTACAAATCTGTGTCAAGCGATCCGCGAAACGCAGGGTCAGGGATTGATGCCAGATGGCAGCTCCCGCTTTTCTTTAGATGGTCAACCCATCCATCATTACATGGGGTGCTCCACTTTCTCAAATTATACGGTCCTGCCGGAAATTGCTGTTGCAAAGATCCGCGAAGATGCACCCTTTGATAAAGTTTGTTACATCGGCTGCGGTGTTACAACCGGGGTTGGAGCTGTCATCAACACGGCGAAAGTTAAACCCGGCGACAATGTCATCGTATTTGGTTTGGGCGGTATCGGCCTGAACGTCATTCAGGGCGCCCGGCTTGTCGGTGCCAATAAAATTATTGGTGTTGATTTAAATCCTGCCCGCAAAGAGCTTGCTGAAAAATTTGGGATGACCCACTTTGTGAACCCAAAAGAAGTTGAAGGCGATCTAATCCCTTATCTGGTCGATCTTACGGACGGCGGGGCCGATCATTCTTTTGAATGTATTGGCAATACAACGACCATGCGCCAGGCACTAGAATGTTGCCACAAAGGCTGGGGCGAAAGCACAATCATTGGTGTCGCTGGCGCCGGGCAGGAAATTTCAACGCGTCCTTTCCAACTGGTGACAGGTCGCGTCTGGCGGGGCTCTGCTTTTGGTGGGGCCAAAGGGCGCACAGATGTTCCTAAAATTGTGGATTGGTATATGGATGGTAAAATCAATATCGATGACCTGATTACCCATACAATGCCGCTTGAAGATATCAACAAAGGCTTTGACCTAATGCATGCGGGCGAGAGCATTCGTTCAGTTGTAATCTACTAATCCAGCCGGGAACCAGCATAATGACACTGACCACAGTAAGCGTACAAAAAGCATTTGGCGGCACCCAAGGTGTGTATAAACACACTGCGGTGGAGACAGGCTGCGAAATGGAATTCAGTGTCTTTATGCCCAGCGTCAGCGCGAAAAAGAGGGTTCCCGTGCTTTACTATTTGTCCGGGCTAACCTGCACGCAGGAAAACGCAACAACAAAAGCCGGTTTTCAAAGGTACGCTGAAGCACATGGGATCGCTGTTGTATGCCCCGATACAAGTCCACGCGGCCTGGGTTATGAAGGTGAAGATGACGCCTATGATTTTGGCACCGGCGCCGGTTTTTATCTTGATGCAACGGAAAGCCCCTGGAATAGCGGATATCGAATGTATTCCTATTGCCAAAGTGAGCTGCCTAAATTTATCAATGCAAACTTCAATGTAGATCCGAAACGCGTCGGGATCACGGGACATTCCATGGGCGGCCACGGGGCTTTAACAATTGCCCTCAAAAACCCAGACAGCTTCAAATCGGTGTCTGCCTTTGCCCCTATTGTGGCGCCAATGCAAATCCCTTGGGGACAAAAAGCGCTGGCTGCATATTTGGGACAGAACACAGAAAGTTGGCGGGCCTATGATGCCACCGATTTAATCCAATCAGGTCAGCGCTTTGACGGCACTATTCTGATTGACCAAGGAACAGCAGATCCTTTTCTGAAAGATCAATTGAAGCCTGAGATCTTTGAACGCGCATGCCTTGAGGCCGGGCAATCCCTAAAACTGCGCCTTCAAGATGGATATGACCACAGCTATTACTTTATGGCGACGTTCATGGAAGATCACATCAAACATCATGCTGACGCCCTGAACAGCTAGTTAATTTTCAACTGGCTGAACGGCTTTCAGGATTTTCTTATTGGCTTTTGACTCTCGGTGTAAAATATACAGCGTTGATGAAACAATAATGAGTGCACCGCTGACCATTCCCAGCGTTGGGACCTCAGCAAATAAGAAGTATGCGAATACCCCGGAGAAAACGAGCCGCATATAGTCAAACGGAGATACGGCAGTTGCCTCTCCCGCACTGAGCGCCCGGATCATACAAAAATTGCCGCCTGCGCCCACGGCCGATGCCCCTAACATAACCAGTACATCTTCGATCCCTGGTGTCACCCAAACCTGACTTGCAGGAATTGCCGTAATAACCGTTCCAAATAATCCGAAATAAAACATGATTGTTATGGGCGATTCCGTAACAGCCAGCTTCTTTAAAAACACCGAAACCAATGCCACCATAAAGGCGCTAAAAAGCCCCACGGCTGATGCAAATCCCACATCCGAATTTGCCTGCAACATGACAATAACACCAATAAACCCAACCAACGTTGCAGACCAGCGCCGCCAGCGAATGACTTCACCTAAAAACAGCACAGCCAGAACAATTAAGAATAATGGGCGTGTGAATGACAGTGCGATGGCGTCGGCAAGAGGCATATGCGTAATGGCATAGTAAGCCGACAGCATAGCGGTGATGCCCACAGAGGTTCTTACAAAATGAAGGGGAAGCCGCGCTGTTCTAACGCTCAAAATCCCCTTGTAAAATACAAAGGGGAGCACCGCAATCAGTCCGAAAAATGCTCTAAAGAAACCAATTTCAAAACTGTCCAGATGGGCACCAACATATTTCACACCAATGCCCATCACTGAAAAAAGAAAACTCCCTACCAGCATCCACAGCGCGCCCTTTACGTTCCCGGGCAGCGCAGAAAGACGCGCATTCAATTCTCCAAATTGCAAGCTAGTTGTCTTAGGCATCTGGAACCTTCTCGACGACCGCTTGACCTGACTTTGCCTCGCGCATCGCTATATAAACTGAGGAGGCAAAGATAACAGCCGCCCCGACCCAAACAAATACATCCGGTTCCTGCGCAAAAAAGAGAAATCCGATGATGGCAGAGAAAATAAGCCGGGAAAAATCAAATGGCATCACATAGGTCGCATCAGCAATGGCATAAGCACGCGTGAAAAACAAATGGCCAACGGTCGCACAAACACCCATTCCGGCAACAACAATAATATCCTCCCATGTCGGCATTTGCCAAACAAACAGCGCAGGTACTAACGACATCGGCAGAATGATAATTTGCGCCCACGCCACCATTGAAGGTGTGCTTTCCGTTCGCGATAACATTTTCACGCAGGTAATGGAGCAGGCCATGGTCGCCGCGGCGATCAGCGCCAAATATGTCCCTGTACTGGGATCAATTGTTCCGGGGCGCAGGATGATCATAGCGCCCAAAAAGCCCACAATAATGGCGACCCAGCGCCGCAACCGAACAACTTCACGCAAGACAAAGATCGCCAAAAGTGTTCCGAAAATCGGCGACGTAAAATTTAAGGCAACCGCCTCAGCAAGTGGAATTGTTGTGATTGCTGCAAACCAGCAAATCATCGAAATGAAACCAAATATTCCCCGAATAAAAAACAATCCCGGACGCTTGGATCGCATCGACCCAAAGCCATTGCGAAGAAGCAGCGGGAAAATCACAATCAGGCCCGCTAAATTTCGCAAAAATACAATTTCAAAAACATGCATGCCGCTGTCAGACAAATACTTGATTAACCCGCCAAGACCGGCAAGAAAAAAGCATCCGATAACCATCATAATCGCGGCTTGAAAGGCAGCAGGTGCATCGTTGAAAAGGCGAAGAGACATTTTTGCTGAGGACATTCGAACATATTAGGACGCTTGCTAAATAATTCAAATACTTAAGTTTGCAATGCAGCCCTGCGCGAAAGAAACAGCACAAAAAAAGCCGCCAAATGTGGCGGCTTTTCTCATCATAAAGCAGAATTTACGAAACGATTTTTGCGTCCGTTTTTTCGATCACTTCTTCACGTGTCACATCAGGCGCCAGCTCAACAATCGCCAGCCCCCCTTCTACGACATCAAAAACACCTAGGTTTGAAATGATCCGATCAACCACACCTTTACCCGTCAAAGGCAAACTGCATTCTTTCAAGATTTTCTTTTCGCCAGCTTTATTGGTGTGATCCATAATAATCACAACCTTTTTGACGCCGGCAACCAGATCCATGGCGCCGCCCATACCCTTAACCAGCTTTCCAGGGATCATCCAATTGGCCAGATCACCTGTTTCAGAAACTTCCATTGCGCCCAGAATGGACAGGGCAATATGTCCACCGCGGATCATTGCGAAACTATCTGCCGAGTTAAAATAACTCGTCCGGTCCAGTTCAGTAATTGTCTGCTTACCTGCATTGATCAAATCGGCGTCGATTTCGTCTTCTGTAGGAAAAGGTCCCATGCCCAGCATGCCGTTTTCCGACTGCAATGTGACATCAACACCTTCAGGTATATAATTGGATACCAACGTTGGAATACCAATTCCAAGGTTTACATAAGTACCATCTTCTAATTCTTGTGCTGCACGGGCAGCCATTTGGTTACGATCCCAAGGCATATTTTTTACTCCTATCAGGCTTCCCGAATTGTCCGCTGCTCAATGCGCTTTTCATGTTCCCCTTTAAGGATACGCTGCACATAAATACTGGGAGTGTGAATGTTGTCAGGATCAATTGACCCCACCGGCACCATTTCTTCGACTTCAGCAACAGTTACCTTGCCGCATGTCGCCGCCATGGGATTGAAATTGCGTGAGGTTTTCCGGTACACAAGGTTCCCGTACTCATCCCCTTTCCACGCTTTTACAATTGCCAGATCCGCAACAATGCCACGTTCAAGGATATAGGTTTCACCGTCAAAAACCTTTTCTTCCTTACCTTCAGCAACCAGTGTGCCGACGCCTGTTTTTGTATAAAAACCGGGGATACCTGCACCGCCAGCGCGCATACGTTCCGCAAGCGTTCCTTGCGGATTAAACTCCAGCTCTAATTCGCCAGACAAATATTGACGCATGAATTCAGCATTCTCGCCAACATAGGAGGAGACCATTTTCTTAACTTGCTTTGTCTGCAGCAAAACACCTAGCCCAAAATCATCGACACCTGCGTTATTCGAATAGACTGTCAAATCTTTAACGCCAGAATCTCGAATTGCTGCGATGAGATTTTCCGGAATACCGCAAAGGCCAAACCCGCCTGCCGCAATTGTCATCCCGTCAAATAGCAGGCCCTCCAGCGCATTTGCTGCATCTGCATATTTCTTATTTGCCATAAATGATGACTCCTACCTTACCTGTTTGATGAATGGTTCTTCTGAAACGTCGCATTCATAGGGGTTTCAGACTAAAGACCGAGACGTCTCTTTCCCACCAATTTCTGGCAGATCATAGCCAATATTGAGGGTTGATGGAAACCTCTTTTTTCGCATATGCACAATAGTCCATACAAAATTTTATTCTGGGCGACTGGCTCGCAACCATAAGATATTCCAACTATTGAGCAATTTGAAAAACGGCGCGAATTGCGCCCTAAATCGATCCCAACCAAGCCCCATCTTTTCTGACATTTCTCGTAACGTTATGCCTTCATCAATCAAAGCGGCCATTTCGGCGCTTCTGTCAGGTAGTGGAAAATTGATTTTCACACCATCAAACGTCACATCAAAGGACGATTTCCCTTTAAATGCGGCTGCCAGCGCAGACCCGGGATTTCCCTCTTTTAGAACGGGAACCATCTCCGGTGAAATTTTTGCTGTACTCAGCGTTGAATTTGCTTTGCGAACGTAGAACAAATGGATTTTAAGACTGCCGGTTAGATTTTCGGCAAGACTGGCTTGCGCCATTGGCGGTAATTTTTTGGCCCGCTTGACAAGATCTTTGTCTTTCAAAAAGACACAGGGATCATATTTTACAGGTTCAATAAATGTGATGAGATCTAACTCTGCCCCTTTGAGGAACTCATTGACTTCAGGCACCGTATAGCTTCGGTCTCTTGGGTGAAGCAACAAATCAAAAAAAGCTGCATCCGCGCCCAACTTATGATCGCCAACAAAAGGATTTCGGACCAGCCAATTTGTTGACGGTAAATCCGTTACAAATTTCTTGGCCAAAGGAACCTGCTGCTTCTGGGGCAAATCACCAACCAGCAGCTTCAAAGCATCCTGCACATGATAAACCCCGGTTCGGCCAATGGTCGCATATACCATTAGCCCCATTCCACCGTCATCAGACAAAACAGAATTCAGGGCCTTTAACCCCGCATCTGGATCATCCAGGTGATGCAGAACTCCACAACAATCAATATAGTCAAAAGGCTCCAACCCCATATCTGGTAAATCAAGCAAGGAACCGGTGAAAAATTCAATATTGGTCAATCCGCGAATTTCAGCGCGGGCTTCTGCAACGGCACGGCTTGCCTTGGACAGATCAAGATAGGTCACTGATCCGCCCGTTCCGGCATCACTCAGCTGTTGCGCCATCATTATGGCAGCATCACCAGTTCCGCCCCCAGCGATCAAGGCGCGAAACGGCTTATCAAAAGATCGCTTCCCACCAAAAATATAATGATTTATCTCATCTATATTACTGGGACTACCGACGATAAGCCGCTTACGTTCATCTTCGGGATCACGTGGCGGATAGGGGAAGTCTTCATACTGTTCTTGGACAGCGCGATCCCGCCCCTTTCTACCACTTGCCACGCTTTATTCCTTAACAGTGATAATAATTTTACCAGTGGATTTGCGAGACAACAAAGCTTTCATTGCATCCGCACCTTTCTCTAACGGGAAATGCATGGAAACATGTGGCTTGATGTCGCCAGCTTCGACCATTTTGAGCATTGTCTCAAAATTAGCGCGATTCTTGGCAGGAGTCCTGCGGGCAAATTCACCCCAGAAAACACCGACAACAGAACAGCCTTTTAGAAGTGTCAAATTTGTTGGAAGCTGCGCGATACGACCAGATGCAAATCCAATCACGAGCAAACGTCCTTCCCAGTTGATACAGCGCATGGATTGATCAAAGGCATCGCCGCCAACGGGGTCATAAATAACATCTGCACCTTTTCCGTCGGTCAGCTCTTTTACCCGGTCCTTAATGCTTTCCGTTGAATAATTGATGACATGGTCAGCTCCATACTGGCGAACAATGTCCATTTTTTCATCAGAACCAACGGTTCCAATAACAGTAGCACCCAAAGCTTTTCCAAGCTCAACAGCATTCAATCCAACGCCGCCCGCTGCGCCATGAACCAGCAGCACTTCTCCTTTTTTAAGTTCTCCGCGATCAACCAGACCATGATAGGTCGTGCCATATGTCACGGGAAAACCAGCGGCCTGATCAAAGGGCATACTATCTGGAATGACAAATGTACTATCTTCTGGTGCCAAAACATATTCGGCAAAGCCACCAACACTGTGGTTCGCCATTACGCGATCACCGACCTTAATGTTTGAAACACCTTCGCCAACTTCGCTAACAATGCCAGAGCTTTCCATACCAGGGGCGAATGGAAAAGGAGGTTTAAACTGATACTTGCCTGCAATAATCAAGGTGTCCGGGAAATTTAGCCCCACTGAATGAACCTGAATTTTCACCATTCCCTTTTGAATCTGCGGCTCAGGGATATCTTCCAAAACCAAATCATCTGGCTCGCCAAATTCTTTACAGAGTAATGCTTTCATCTTCTTCCCTCTTAATTTCCCGTTTCAGGGGTTATTTATTTTTTGCGCTGCACACAAGTTAATGCGGAACATGGTATTGGGTCAAATAAGTTATTCAGAGGCTGGGCCCTCTACCGATAACCGGCCAACTTCAAGTTTATTCCAGTTGGTTAAAACAGGTGTTACATAGGCATCCATCTCCCGGTGCATTTCCGATGTCATTGCCCCTAGTTTTTCAAGTATGAAACCAACCGCCACTTCAGCGCCGCGAACGGTTCCATCCTGTGTTTTCAAAGCAATGCCGTACCCAAGAGTTGGCAGGGCTGCCAGATAAACGCCTTCAGCTCCGACCTTGGCAATCACTTTACCATTCGCCGATTTATTAAGGGCCGTGCATAGCCGATCGGACCCCGCAATCATTTCCGGTGCAACCGAAATGGCTTTCTGAATCCGCCGACATGCATTTGCACGTTCGCCCCCCAATTTGGATGGATCGGCAAACCTCGCGATCGCCATCGCAGAATTATGCAGGGGAATTGCAATTGTCGGAATAGAGCAGCCATCAATACCCGTCGGCGCATTCTTCAGATCAAGGTCGGTGAACTCTTCCAAAACCTTGACGATCCGCTGCTGCACTGCATGCTCTAACTTAATATAGCCTTTTGGGTTGTCCCCCATGTGCAACGCCGTTGTAAGAAACCCTGAGTGCTTGCCCGAACAATTATTATGAGCTGTTGTCGGCATCTGGCCAAGAGCGGCCAAAGCTCTCTCCGCAGGTCGATATGTCGGCCAATGTGCGCCGCATTCCAGGTCACTCAGATCCAATCCAATCCGCTGCAGCCAATTGGTAACCGCTTCAACATGAACGGGTTCACCCGTGTGCGAGGCGCAGGCCAGCGACAATTCAGTATCCGTAAGATTAAATGCATCCGCTGCCCCTGTCTCGACAAGCGGCAACGCCTGTATGGGTTTGATCGCAGAACGCAGGTAAACGGGCGCCTCGATCTCTCCCCACTGATGGACTATTTTTCCGTCAGGGTCCGTCACGACAGCATTAATAATATGTCGACTTTCGACCATATCACCACGCCACACATCAACAACCAACGGAGCGTTAGTAGAATTTTTTACCAATTGGTTTATCATGGGGATTGTCCTGATCGTGAAAATTACTTAAGCATCGTCGCAACATAACTGAATTTTATCGGTGGAGTGAACTTTTTTATGTCTAGTAGAGGGTACTTTGGTATTGGAATAGAGGGCGTTAGCAAGCCAATGAATGTTGGCAACCTCTTTAGAACGGCGCATGCATTTGGCGCAAGCTTTGTGTTTACGGTTGCAGCCGAATACTCGGTGAGAAAAGCCCGCTCAGACACCAGCATCGCTCCAAAGAACATACCGTGGTACGACTTTGACAGTGTTGAAGACATCCAACTTCCAAAGCTTTGCAAATTGGTTGGCGTTGAATTATTGGACGAAGCGCAGGATTTACCGAGCTTTTACCATCCAATAAGCGCAGCCTATGTTTTAGGCCGGGAGAGAGGATCCTTGACAGAAGGCATGCAGAAAAAATGTGATTATTTCATCAAAATTCCGACAAATTTCTGTTTGAATGTTGCAACAGCGGGCGCCATCGTTATGTATGATCGGGTTGCGACGCATGGAAGATTTGCAAAGCGGCCTACAAGCGAACTGGGAAAAGCGATCCCGGTTCCTGAACATGTTCAGGGGGCTCCGAAAAATAGAACCTTGAAAAGTAAGCAGGTGTAGACTGAAATTCAGCTTACAACGATATCAGTATCAACGACGAAAACATGAAACCGAAAGCAGATAAACTGAGACTATGTTAAATCGAACAGTAAAAACCGCACTAGGAATCACTTTTTTCGGCGCACTTTGTGTCTCCGGATCTCTCTCTCAAGCCGCAAGCCCTGATCCACGTTCGCTTGGCACATTCAAAGACTGGAATGCCTACACCTGGGTCGAAGGTGGACAGAAAGTTTGCTACATGCTGTCACGGCCAACCAAGTCTCTCCCGACGAATGTAAATCGCGGCGATATCTATATGATGGTGACTTATCGGCCCAAATCCCGGTCAAAAGAGGAAGTGAGCCATGTAACCGGCTACACCTACAAAGACAAATCAACTGTCGACATGACAATCGATAAGCGGAAGTTCAAGCTAGCAACAGACAACGACGTTGCGTGGGTTGCTGAAGGCGAAAGCGACGATAAAGTGATCAGCGCCATGCGCGGCGGAAGCCTAATGGTTATCAAAGGTACGTCCTCTCGCGGAACCCTCACAACAGACACCTATTCATTGCAAGGCTTTACAGCGGCGCATAAGCAGATTAGAAAAAGCTGCAGTTAAGCCGAATTCAAGTTACGGCAATATTTTGGGCTCCGCGCTTGGAGCCTGCATGTTTTTTAGAAGTATTTGTGAGCCATGGAATATTTAATTCCCGATGTAGAGGCCGTTAATCGTCAGCCTGACCTGTTAGCCATTCGAAAAAGCCTTATCGGGCTTTCTCGGAAAGAAATGTCTTTGGCCTTGCAGGAGAGCGGAGTCCCTGAAAAACAGGCAAAAATGCGGGCACGCCAACTTTTTCACTGGCTCTACTACCGAGGCGCCAGCGACTTTTCCGAGATGACGTCAATCTCCAAAGAAATGCGGGCTATTCTTCCCGATCATTTCAGTGTTGACCGTCCCGAAATTACGAGTTTACAGCAATCAACTGATGGAACACGCAAGTGGCTGGTCAAATTTCCAGATGGTCAGGAAGTCGAATCGGTTCATATTCCCGAAGAAGATCGCGGCGCACTTTGTGTTTCAAGCCAGGTTGGTTGCACGCTCACCTGTAGCTTTTGTCACACAGGTACAATGAAATTGGTTCGCAACCTGACTGCGGGTGAAATCATTTCGCAAATGCTGGTCGCACGCGACACCATCAATGAATGGCCAAGTCCAAAAGGAAATCGAATGATTTCCAATATTGTCATGATGGGTATGGGTGAACCTCTACTCAACTATGACAATGTTGCCAAAGCACTTCAGATCATAATGGACGGCGAAGGCATTTCCCTGTCCAAGCGCCGCATTACGCTCTCCACGTCAGGTGTTGTTCCTAAAATCTATCAGTGCGGTGAAGAGCTTGGCGTTAATCTTGCCATTTCCTTGCATGCCGTAACAGATGATGTGCGTGATATCCTGGTGCCCATTAACAAACGTTATCCTATTAAAGAGCTCCTGCAGGCCTGCAAAGACTATCCGGCAAGCAACAATGCACGCAGAATTACGTTTGAATATGTAATGCTGGACGGCATCAATGATACGCCTGCCGATGCCCGTGAACTTGTCCGGCTTCTTAAAAATATTCCAGCGAAAGTGAATCTGATTCCCTTCAACCCGTGGCCGGGGAGCAATTATATTTGCTCAAGCAACAACGCAATTCATCGCTTTGCCAAGATTGTGAATGATGCGGGTTACTCATCCCCAGTACGTGTACCGCGCGGACAGGACATCATGGCAGCATGCGGCCAGCTTAAAACGGCCAGCATTAAAGAACGTGCAACATCGCGCCAGCAAGCTGCAAACTAATTCAAATTTGGATCGAACAGAATTAGTCCAAAGACCTGCAAGACGGCTTTCTCTTGCAGGTCACTTTCTTTTCCCCTATTTTCGCGCTTCACAATCATTCGGACAGTGTTTTGCGCTAAAGGTAAATTGCTATGTCTAAAGACATTAAAAAAGTTGTTCTGGCCTATTCCGGTGGCCTGGATACCTCCGTTATTCTCAAATGGCTCCAAACGACTTACAACTGTGAAGTCGTGACTTTCACAGCAGACCTCGGTCAAGGGGAAGAGCTGGAACCCGCTCGCCAAAAAGCCGAAATGCTCGGCATCAAAGAAATTTACATTGATGACCTGCGCGAAGAATTTGTCCGCGACTTTGTATTCCCAATGTTTCGCGCCAATGCCGTATATGAAGGTCAATACCTTCTAGGGACTTCGATTGCCCGTCCGCTTATTTCAAAACGGCAAATTGAAATTGCCAAAGAAGTTGGCGCTGACGCTGTTGCTCACGGTGCAACCGGTAAGGGCAACGATCAGGTTCGCTTTGAACTGGGCTATTATGCTCTTGATCCAGACATTAAAGTCATCGCACCTTGGCGGGAATGGGATCTGAACTCTCGGACCAAGCTGATTGATTTTGCGGAAAAGAACCAGATTCCAATCCCCAAAGACAAACGCGGTGAAGCGCCCTTCTCTGTTGATGCAAACCTGCTTCATATTTCCGCAGAAGGAAAAGCACTGGAAGATCCATGGGAAGAAGCTGGCGAATATGTCTATACGCGAACTGTCTCCCCTGAAGAAGCACCTGACACGCCAACCTATATTGAAATCGAATATGAAAAAGGTGATCCCGTTGGCCTGAACGGTAAACGCTTAAGCCCGGCGACCATGCTCACCGAATTGAATAAATTTGCGGGCGATAACGGCATTGGGCGTCTTGATCTGGTTGAAGGCCGCTTCGTTGGCATGAAATCACGGGGTATCTACGAAACGCCAGGCGGAACGATCATGCTCGAAGCCCACCGCGGCATCGAACAGATCACCCTTGACCGCGGCGCGATGCATCTAAAAGACGATATTATGCCCCGCTATGCAGAGCTGATTTATAACGGCCTATGGTTCTCACCAGAACGTGAGATGCTACAAGTCTTGATCGACAAAAGTCAGGAAAAAGTATCTGGCGTTGTTCGTCTGAAACTGTTCAAAGGCCGGGCAAGTGTTGTTGGCCGTAAGAGTAAGTTCTCTCTCTATTCAATGGAGCATGTGACTTTCGAAGAAGACACTGTTTACGACCAACGGGACGCTGAAGGCTTTATCAAGTTAAATGCCTTGCGGTTGCGTCTGCTTCATCGCCAAAAAGGCTAAGAGACTGATCCTAAAAAACCAGAAAAGGCGCCTGAACTTCAGGCGCCTTTTTTGTGCTAAATCTACTCCGATAGCAGATTAATCTTCTTCAAAATCCTGAACCTCTTCAACGTAGGGGATATGCTTATCCTTCACGAACAACAATGCCGAGAAAACTGCCCCCACGATACCGCCAATTGTCATAATTGTTGATACCTCAGGAATCCAGCTGAGGTCCCATTGCCAGCCCATTATTCCGACAACAATCAACAACGCGGCGCCCGGCAGGGCCAAAAACACCACACCGAACACAATACCTGTAAGTATCCCGACAACAACGGCCTTTAAAAAGGGAAACATATGATCTTTGGCGGGCAGCATGCTGTTATCCTCAGGTAACCTTTGGAATTTCAACTCCGGCTATTCGGCAGGCTGCCGTTACTGTATTGACCAGCAAGAAAGCGATTGTCATCGGTCCGACGCCGCCGGGTACAGGAGTTATTGCACCCGCCACTTGCTCAGCTTCAGCGTAGCAAACATCTCCGACAAGGCGCGTTTTTCCGCCTTCACCTTCAATTCGATTAATGCCAACATCAATGACAGTCGCCCCTTCCTTGATCCAATCGCCCCGGATCATTTCTGGCCGGCCAACGGCTGCGACGAGTATATCTGCGTTCCGGCAAACCTCTGGCAGATCTCTTGTTCTGGAATGGGCAATTGTAACGGTGCAACTCTCTGCAAGTAAAAGACTAGCCATCGGCTTGCCAACAATATTGGACCGCCCCACAACAACGGCATTCAGCCCAGACAAGTCGCCTAAGCGTTCTTTCAGTACCGTAATACATCCGAGCGGCGTACAGGGCACCATTGCGTCTAGCCCAACGGCCTGCCTTCCGGTGTTAATGACATGAAAACCATCCACATCCTTGGAGGGATCGATTGCATTAATAACAGCTGTTTCATTCACTTGTTTTGGTAATGGCAATTGAACCAGAATTCCGTGAATTGACGGGTCTTCATTCAGCCGGTTCACCACAGCCAAAACCTCATCCTGACTGGCGGTCGCATCAAGCCTGATTTCCTCAGACGTCATGCCCGCGGCTGTGGTTGCCTTGTTTTTATTGCGAACATAGACTTGGCTCGCCGGATCTTCGCCGACTAAAACAACGGCCAAGCCCGGTTTTAGATCATGCTGGGTTTTGAGAATTTCAACCTGTTTTGCCACCCGTTCCCTGACGGTTTCGGCAAACTGTTTACCATCAATTCTATCGGCAACCATTAATTGTCAGCCTTTTCACATTCTTTTGCGAACCAAACATTCAACATATCAACCACAGGGTCCGCATCTCCTGTAATTAAAATTGTCTTATTTCGATCTATCTGCCCTTTTATCAAAGTCAATTGACTGGCTGGGCAGCCTAAAAATTTGGATAATAGCTTCAACAGCGATTTGTTTGCCTTACCTTTTTCAGGAACTGTCGTTACATGCGCCTTTATCCGGCAATCTTCCCTGTCGCCATATATACCATCAATGCGATTTGATGAGGCATTTGGCTGCAAACGAACCTTTAAACGAACCCCTTCGTTCAAAACCTCAAAAGGGGTTCGCATTAAAATACCAAGTATTCCCACATCAAATTGCGGATAAAATAAAGCAGCAGAATAAGAACGATCGGCGTTACATCCAAGCCACCTATTGAGGGGATCACTTGCCGCAGTGGCCTCAAAACCGGCTCTGTAATACGATGTAGAAACTGGCCAATGGTTGAGACGAACTGATTGCTCGTGTTGACAATATTAAAGGCGACAAGCCAGCTCAAAATCGCGCTGGCGATTAAGAGCCAAACGTATATCTCAATAACTGTGCTTAATAGACTAACCAAGGATTGCATGTTTTTACTCTGCTAGTTTTTGATGACATTACATTTAGTCATCTCAACAGTTCAGGGCAAGATTTACCTTACTTAGCTTGGAAATTAATCGCAGCTAACAGCAATTGCGCTGCTATTTAAGAACTCTATATCCCGTTGCCTGAAGTGATTGATCAGCAACTTCAGCCAAAATTCGGCGTATCTGGCCCAAATCTGAGAAATTTTCGTTTTGCTCTTTGGAAAAACTCAGGTGCGTTTCCGGAAATTCAATAATATTTTTCACTTCGGACCCAATCAAGATCTGACCAAACTTCATTTGCCCTTGTCCCAGATTAACGCTTTGAACAACAAATGCTCTTTCCTGACCAACCGGCTTTTCACCCGCCGGCCTATGCCAGCGGTCTGCGTAATTTTTTATGCGCTTTCCGGAACCGATAATATAGCTATTGATAGCGCCTGCCGGACTGGTTATCTCTTGAATGACAAGTGGCCCCCAATACACGCTCATAACTGAGAATGTAATCTGAACGCCTTCGATCTCCAGCATGTTCTTTGTCTCAGCACCTTTTTCATTGAAGCCAATAAAACCAATGCTTCCTGTTCCTGAAAACAGATTCAAATCAACGTCTCGAACTTCTACCGGCATGCCACTCGCCTCTACGAGTAGGTCCTGTAACGCGACTGAAAAACGATCTTTAAAATACCAGCTATACGCCAGTACCATGATGCCCAGCGAGAGCAGAACGAGAATTCCAACGAGTGGCAATCGAATTTTTTGAATAAATTGCATAATCAAACTCCAGAGCATTACAAATACCTGAAATAACTATTATGATTATAAATTCAATTAAATTCTACTTTATGATGCATTTAAGCGTTTGAATTTCCAAACCACTATATAGATGACAGTCGCTATTATAAGACCGCTCGTATTCGCGGCCATGTCTGCAACCTCAAAGTGTCGACCGCTCAAGGGTTGAAGAAATTCGATCCCAACACCAACACACGCTGAAACTAAAAGAAGGAATCCTTTGGATTTTACTCTTACTCCAGCAAGAATCCCAAAAAAGCCGACAAGCGCGTAAGCAGCTGTATGCTGAATTTTATCGCTAACAAGTGAGGAAACTTTTGGAAGCTCTTCAACCGGCAGCAATGACCCCACGGCGATTGCCATTAGTGCCAACCCCCAAATCAAGATATACAAGCGATGAAAAGACTTCACAGAACTTCCTTTTTTACGATCTAAAAGCGTAGTTTTTGCAACGCTTTATATATTCTGAACTTAATTTCTACTATTTTAATCAATTTAGATGATAACACGGTATATATGTCGGGCTTGGTAAGCTTTAGTTCATCAAAGGATGTATATAACAGCCCTAGATGATCACCAAGAAGTTGAGCAACTATTGGAAAAATTAACTTGGATGAATAGGTTGAGTGTTATTCAGGATCAAAAGCATCTCCCCACCAAAGACAAGAGCTATCCGCTTTCGTCAACGGTTTTGTCTGGGTTATTTAGTCTAATTGACACCTTACTGATAGCTGCCGCTGGATTCACAGCTTATGCAATTGTTATCGGTAACCCTACATATATTCGCGAAATTTATTTATTCGCCATCTTCTTTGTTTTCAGCTCTTATTTTTTCGTTGGCCGCTATGCTGGTATTTATGATTTTTCTGCCATCATGGCTCCTCTGCAGACAACGTCGCGAATAGCTGCAGCCTTTCTGATCACCATCTTGCTACTTCTGGCTCTGGCATTTTCCTTGAATATTTCGGGTGAATTTTCCCGTGTCTGGATTTATAGCTTTTTTGGTCTGGGCATACTTTATCTTTCCCTTGCGAGGTTTATTGGATATAGCGGCCTTCGTTTTTTTGCGCGAAATGGCCTCATCCGGCGAAATATTGCAATTGTTGGCGCCGGACCTCAGGCAAGCCATCTCATAAAGACTCTGACTGAAAGTCAAAAATACCCAATGAATTTTGTGATTGGCATTTTTGATGATCGTGCCTCACGGATCGATAAAAAGTTGCTAGAATTTCCCATCAAAGGAAATATCGAAGAACTTAAGCAATATTGCCGAAAAAACCATGTGGATGATATTATTGTCGCTCTGCCTTGGAATGCGGATGACCGGCAGGTGGAAATTGTCAGCCAACTTAGGGAATTGCCAGCCCATGTCCATTTAGTCTCGGACCTGGTCGGGTTTCGTTTTCCCAACAAACCTTCCCCCAAGCATTTTGGTAGCATTCCTATGATTGAGGTAATCGACTCTCCTCTATCTGGCTGGGGTGTCATGGTTAAATGGCTGGAAGACAAAATTTTCAGTGCAATTCTTCTCCTTTTATTTTCACCTGTTTTTTTATGCCTTGCACTCGCGATCAGACTGGAAAGCAAAGGGCCCGTGCTTTTTAAACAGAAGCGGTTCGGATATAACAATCAAGAGTTTGAAATCTATAAATTCCGATCCATGTATCACGGCGATGCCCCAGTAAAAACGACTAAGCAGGCAACCAAAAATGATCCTCGCATCACAAAAGTCGGGCGTTTCATTCGAAAAACAAGTCTGGATGAACTCCCTCAGCTTTTGAATGTGTTTCTTGGCAGCATGTCGCTAGTTGGCCCACGCCCCCATGCAGTTGATCATAATGAAGAATATTCCGAGCTTATCGAAGGGTATTTTGGACGCCACCGCGTTAAGCCAGGTATTACGGGCTGGGCACAGGTTAAAGGGCTAAGAGGCGAAACTGATACCCTTGATAAAATGGAAGCCCGCGTTCAGCATGACATGTATTATTGCGAAAACTGGTCGTTATTATTTGATATCCAAATCTTGATCATGACCGCATTTGTCGGATTTATTAATAAAAATGCGTATTAGGTATTTTCGCCAGAAAGATAATCAATCAACTAGCGCAATAGGTGCATAATTTATTTACACTTTTCAGGCTAGAACATATGACTAACTATAGGTTGCCTTGGCGTAGACGAGGTCAGCAATACAAATTGAAGAGTTATTGCCTAACCTTTGACAAAGACTGAGTTTAGTATTTTTTTTAACAACATTTTGTGAATGATAAATGGCTACAGATTACTATCAACAGGAAGAAGAGGAAGGATCATTTGATCTTTCAATGATCCTTGCCATCGCCAAGCGACGGTTTTTCTTTTTCTTAGTGCCGGCGATAATTGGGGCAATTCTCGCAGTGGTCGTCGTTTATTTGATTCCTCAACGATATGAATCAGTGGGCACAGTACTTGTTGAATCTCAGCAAATTCCTGTTGAGCTTGTTCAATCAACTGTCACTTCCGACCCCAACCAGCGAATTACAATCATTCAACAAAGAGTCATGACGCGCAGTAATCTTTTGAAGATTATTGATAAATACTCTGTTTTTAATGAAGACCGCAAAAGACTTTCTGTCTCTGAACTCATTGAGCAAATGCAAGAATTGATTACGCTTGATGTAATAACTTCAGAAGTTGGCTCCAATAGGCGCGGCGCAACAACAATTGCATTTAAAGTCGGCTTCCAACACGAAGACCCCCAGATTTCAGCTAAAGTCGCAAATGAGCTCGTTACTTTATTCTTGAGTGAGAACGTCAAAACAAGAACAGAAAGAGCATCGGAAACAACACAATTTCTTCAGCAAGAAGCCAAGAAACTTCGAGATGCCCTTACCACAACTGAAAATGCGATCTCAGAATATAAAAGCAAACACAGCGAAAGCCTGCCTGAGCATCTGGAACTAAGGCTAGGCGGACTAGAACGCATTCAATCAGAAATTAAAGTAGCTGAGCGGCAACTAGATGCGCTCCGGGATGAGCGTAAATATCTTGAGCTAGAATTAAGTTCCGCGAAATCTGGTCTAGTAAATAGATCTGGGACTATTGAAACGCCCGACAACACCACTGAACTAGAGTTGCAGCGAACTAAAGATCAATTAACGCAGGCCTTGACACAGCTAACAGAGCGACATCCAACAGTAAAGTCACTTCAAAGAAAAGTAGCAGCGTTAGAAACTCAAATTGCTGACGAACTTGCAGCCGAGGCCAGTGATGGAATTGAGACAAAAAGCGGAAAAACGACAAACCCAGCACAAGAACAATTGATCCAACGTATAAATATACGCCTCTCCTCAAATAAGCAGGCTACAGAGAATACAGTTGAGCAGCTTAAACAACTTCGGGCAAAAGCGGCTGAAACCGAAAAATTAATTCTCAAAACCCCAGAAGTAGAGAGAGGCCTGCTTGTTTTAAATCGAACACAGCGAGAAATATTAGCTAAGTACGAAGAAATTGAAGCCAAACAGGGTAAAGCGCGATTAGCTCAAAACCTTGAAGAAGAGAAAAAAGCAGAGAGGTTTCTCCTTCTGGAACCTCCGATCGTACCAACAGAACCTGTTTGGCCTAATCGACCAAAATTTATAGGGATTGGTGTATTTCTGGCATTTGCAACCGGTTTCGGAACTGCAGTTCTAATCGAGCTCGTAGATCGCCGGGTTCGCACCTCCAAAGAGCTCGAAGCGCTTTTAAAACACCCCCCGCTGGTCGCGATTCCCTTTATCAAAACACAAAGAGATATTCAAAAAAAGCGCTACAAGCTAGGCGCCTTACTTCTGGCACCCGCAATCGTACTTGCCGTCAGCCTTTCTCTTATTCATATATTTTATAAACCGTTGGATATTCTGTTCTACAGGGCCTGGGCTGCTGCGGAACGCATGAATATTTTACCTTTTTAGGAGGCTGAGTTGGAACGTATCAAAGACGCAATCTCCAGAGCGAAATCATCACAACAAACGACGCCCGCTCATAAACATTCAGGCATCATTTCTTCAAACCGCAGAACTCCTGAGGTTGAAAATGAAGAAATTTTGTATAACGAGACGCAGGTTGTCAAACTTGACACCAAACATCTAGCCGCAAATCGGATCATTACCTTTGATAGTGAGGATCCTGACTCAGTCTCCTTCGATGTTCTTAGAACTCAAGTGCTTAGTAAAATGGAGGAGAATGGATGGAAAACGCTTGCAATTACGAGCCCTTCTCCCGAATGCGGGAAAACGGTTGTCGCTCTAAATTTAGCCCTCAGCATAGCCAAGCAGACTGATAAAACCGCCTTGATTGTTGACTTTGACTTGAGGCGTCCGCGGATTTCTCAGTACTTAGGATTAAAATGCGAGAAAAGTTTATTTGACTACCTTGAGAATCAAACGGAAATCAAGGATATCCTCATAAATCCTGGTATCCCACGTTTTGTCGTCTTACCAAATACCATTCCGATCAAAAACTCGGCCGAGACACTAACCTCCAAGCGTGTAAAATCTCTGGTTCAGGACCTTCGGTCTCGTTATGAAAGCCGAATTATTATTTTTGACTTGCCGCCCCTTATGGCCGGAGATGATGCTATTGCATTTCTTCCGCAAGTTGACTGCGTATTATTGGTAGTTGCAAGCGATGAGACAAAACCGGTTGAAGTTAAAGAAGCTCGCCGTCAAATCCAATCGACTAACTTAGTGGGTGTTGTTTTAAACAAAGCTTCTGAAAGACAAACACATTATTATTAGACTTTAAAAATTCATTCTAGACACTACCTACAAAAATTGGGCGATTTCTATTTGAAATCACAATGCGAAATCGGGGGACACAATACAGTGACGCAAATGATAAACTCTTCAGGTCACAAGACAGACTGGTCAAAGTTTTTATTGCCTTTAAGCATATTGCTTGTTTTAGTCTTTTACGCCCCGGATGCTCACTTACTTTGGGACTCTTGGATGAACTCGGAGGAGTTTAGCCATGGCCCTCTGATGCTTGGTGTATCACTATACCTTTTATGGAAACGCAAAGATTTATTGGCACGTCCTGATCCCCGCGGTAGATACCTTGGGGTTCTTGTCGTGATTGGTTCAATTGCCTTATACTCCCTCGCCATTAAGGCAGGCATTCAAAATGTCCGCCATTTGAGTACGTTCGCTCTCATTTTCGGACTTTTCCTTACTTTCGGCGGATATACTTATGCAAGATATGTCTTTCCGTCTCTAATACTACTGCCTTTTGTTGTCCCTCCACCTAGCTTTCTAAACTCCAACCTTTCCTATGGGCTGCAACTCTTTTCTTCAGACGTAAGCGTTTTCTGGCTACGCGCGGTTGGCATTACTGTTTTTCAGGATGGTAACATCATTGATCTGGGAAAAATGAAATTGGAAGTCGCAGAAGCCTGTAGTGGTCTGCGTTATCTATATCCAATGATCGGCCTCGGCGCTCTCTCGGGAATGCTCTTCGACATCAAGCTATGGAAAAGATGCCTATTTTTGGTATTGGCCGCTGCAGTTTCAATTGTAATGAACAGTGTTCGCATCTTCCTTACGGGTGCCTTTGTTGAATTCACTGATATGGGCGTATCCGAAGGCTTTTTCCACTTATTTGAAGGCTGGGTTTTCTTCCTTATTTCATTCGCCTTAACACTTGCTGTTTGCTGGCTAACGCTAACCAAAAAAGAAAAAGCAACTATCGGAAATGGCGTCCTAAAAATAGAAGCTGAGACTTCAAAGAAGCAATCCCCAAAAACAATGACGCCGGTGTATGCTGTTATTGTTCTATGCTTGCTCCTTGGGCCTCTGTCCTATTTCTTACGGTCCATTGATCCCGTTATTCCAGAAAGAGCAACCTTTGCAAGTTTTCCTCTGAAAATTAACAACATGATTGCCGAAGAGGATCAGTTACCTGGAATAGAACAAGAAATCTTGCAGATGAGTGACTATTTCCTTGGACATTACCGAGAGAAGGATCTGCCGACAGTTTCTTTGTTCATTGGCTATTATGAGCAGCAGTCGGCGGGACGAACACCTCACTCACCGCGCGTCTGTATTCCTTCAGGTGGTTGGAAAATTACAGATTTAACAACCATTGAACTTAACAACAATGGCACAAATGTGCCTGTCAATCGAGTGATGATTGGAAAAGGCGAACAACGTTTGCTTGTTTATTACTGGTTCCAGCAACGTGGGAAATACATTGCAAACGAATATCTCGCCAAGTTCAATTTACTCGCTGGTGGCTTAATGTCTAATCGTACAGACGGGGCATTGGTCAGATTAACAATGCCCGTTACAACCGAGATGTCAGAAATCATCGCTGACAAGCGCCTATCTGATTTTGCAACCGAATTGTTTGAGGTTCTTCCCAGATACGTTCCGAACGAGTAAGTGGAGACTTATTGCTCTTTCATCGCGCGATTGAAACTGGTCAGTATTGGTTTCAAAAAGTATTGAAGAGCCGTTTGCTCACCTGTCGCGATCATGATATCAGCCTGCATACCAGGGCGGAGTTGTTCAATATTGATATTGGCAACTTCCAGATTGTCAATTTTGACAAGCGCTTGGTAGTAGGACTCTCCGGTTCGCTCATCTGTCAAGCTATCTGCCGAAACATTGATAACTGAACCATCGGCGGGGGATACGTCTCGTTGACTGAAGGCTGGAAAGGTAATGCGCGCTGATGCGCCAATATGCACAACGTCAATATCAGACGGATTAACTTTAGCCTGTACCAATAAAGCTTGATCCATCGGCACAAGTTCCATGAGCGGCTCACCACTTCTAATCACGCCGCCGGCTGTATGGACGGCCATACTAACAACGACACCGGACGTTGGCGCTACGATTTCGGTCCGGTTCAACACATCACGGGAAGATCGCTCTTGCTCTTCTAAATCAAATAACTGGGCCTGAACATTTTTGAGATCTGCAACGGCTTCATTCAATACCGCGTTTTGAAGTTCAGTGATTTGCAGTTGTATTTCGCCGATCGCCTGTCTTGATTGCGCAATACGGGCAACACTTTGACTTTTAGCGCCGGAAAGCTCGGCAGCATTTCGTTGCAACGCTCTAAGCCTGGTAGTCTTCGCGAGTTTCTTCTTTACCAGTGTTGCAACATCTTTGAGCTCTAAATTAATCAGCTTAGTCTGTTCATTGGTTGAGAGGATCTGATTTTGAAGGCCTTTGATTTCCTCATCTAGCTGGGAGATTTTTTGGTTCAAAATCGTAATTTGCCCCTGCCTTGCCAGCAACCGGGCCTCAAAAATGTTTCTCTGGCTTTCCATGGCCTTTAAAACATTTGGATCTTCACTTCGCGACAGCAGCCATTCGTCGAAATCTATTGAAGCAGCATTGTCCCTTTCAGCTTCCAGTCGAGCTAATTCAGCAAGCGCAACCATTTTGCGGCCATAGACAAGCTGCAAAGACGCTTCTGCCTGCGTATTATCGAGAACAATTAATGCATCCCCTTTTTTAACAACATCTCCATCTTTCACCAGGATTTGCGAGATGATCCCACCTTCAAAATGCTGAATTGTTTTTCGGCTTCCCTCGACGCTAATAACACCTGTCGCGATTGCAGCACTTCCCAGTGGGGCCAGCGCCGCCCAACTTCCAAAACCGCCAAAAAACAAGGCAATTACGAACAACCCAACCCAAGCAGGCTTTGCGATACCAAGCGCGTCAAGGTTAGCGGTTTTTGTTGTATCCATAACCTATTTCTTTCCCTAAAGATTTCATCAGCCGACACCCTTGAGTTTTCGCAGCATATTTTCCTTATCACCGGAAGAATATAATTTATAAATTTCAGAAACTTCTTCTTCGCTCAAACTCCTGCCTGCAAGCGAGAGGATTTCAGCTTTAACCTCTCTACTGATCGGTTGGATCGCATCGGATTCGTGATTACTTTTACGGACATTTGGAGCTGCAGAGCGTAAATTTTTCTTCTGCTCTGCTCTCTCTTTTGCACGGTCAATATTTCGCTGTTTAATGGCCTGCATTCTGCTCATCCGAGCGGCAGCATCATTCCCACTATCTGTGTTCTTTCGACTGTTCTTTCTCCCCCTTGTATCCTGAGGGGATGTAGCAGCCTGCCCCAGTTGCAGGGAGGGTTCGGCAGCTTTAGTCGTAAAAGCTGTCGGCGAGGCCAAGGCTGGTTTTTGCGGTCCTTGGAGTTTCTCGAGAATTTCGTCGCGATATCCAAAGTCATCGACCATGCCATTCCGCAAAACCACAATTTTATCAGCAAAACGAAGTACATTTGGGCGATGTGCAACAACAACTACAGTCATTCCTTCACCAGCCAACACATCAATTGCCTGCATCAAGGCATTTTCACCATCGCTGTCCAGATTAGCATTTGGCTCATCTAAAACCAATAAACAAGGATTTCCATAAATCGCTCTTGCCAAGGCAATGCGCTGCCTCTGTCCACCAGAAAGTGCGGCACCGCCATCACCAATTTGTGTTTCGTACCCCTTCTCCATCCGTAAAATCATTTCATGGACGCCCGCTTTGTTGGCGGCCTCCACCACCAAATCGGCATCTCCTTCAGCCATACGTGATATGTTCTCTCGAATGGTTCCTGCAAACAGCTCTACATCCTGTGGCAAGTACCCTATATATTGCCCGCGATCTGCCGCTGGCCATTCGGAAACATCCATATTATCAAGTCGGGCATGACCTCCACGAGGGTTCAAATTACCGACCATTATTCGAGCTAACGTTGATTTGCCTGCGGCCGTCGGGCCAATCAGCCCAACAATTTCGCCGGCACTAATTCGAAAACTAACGTTTCGAAGCACAGGTTCCGTATGCCCCGAATGAACATAGCTAACATTTTCAATGTCAATATTTCCCTTGGGACGAGGTAAGGGCATTGTTTTGCCCTCGACCTCTGTATCAGCAAGTTTTGCTTTCAATCGCCCGTATGCTGCACGGGCACCAATGAACCCCTTCCATGTGCCAATGGCCTGCTCAACCGGTCCCAAAGCACGCCCCATAATCATGGATCCAGCGATCATAGAGCCTGCTGACATTTCACCTTTTATGACAAGCCAGGCGCCCGCACTAGAAACACCTATTTGCAACACCATTCTGAAGAACTTAGAGAAAGATGATACCAACCCGCCCCGGTCACTTGCCTGTGCCTGCAGGACGAGTGCCTGTTCATTGGATTTATTCCATTTAGCCAATAAATTTGGCAACATTCCCATCGCTTCAATGACATCCGCATTCCGCGAAGCAGCTTCCGCATAGGTCATTGCAGCAATCGATTGCTGACTAGCTTGAGCCAGAGATTTTCGTGTGACCATTTCATTAAAAAGAGCAAACGAAAACAATATCCCCGCCCCCATCAATGCTATTCCCCCAAGCAATGGATGAAGTAAAAACATAAACCCCAGAAAGATTGGCGCAAAAGGCATATCTAAAATTGGGAAAATGCCTGCGCCAGTAAGAAAAGAACGAAAGGTGCTCAGGTCCCTAAGCCCCTGAACATTAGCATCTTCTCCTTTTTTAAGAGTGGCATAGATACTGGCGGTTAGCGAAATTGCCCCAAGCCTGCGATCAAGCCAGCCACTTAATCGCACCATAACAAAGGTTCGAATAGATTCGAGTGCGGCCATTGTCGTCAATGCAATTACCGCAACTATCATCAACATTATCAGAGTATCTGTATTTCGGCCGGTAATCACACGATCAAAAACCTGCATCATAAAAAGCGGGGCCGTTAGCATAAGCAAGTTTATGCACAGACCAAAGACTGCAACAATTACAAATGCTTTTTTACATTTATCGAGCGTTTCTTTAAGGAACGCACTTCCTTTTTGCTTCACGGCACTTCCCAATAGTTCCAGTTCGCGTCAAAACGCCTCGTGATTTACGGTTTTCGATCTAGAATTAAGCAACCCATAACCAAGAAACCATGCGTTGCTCAATAACAACGACACCAAAGAAACTGACAAAAACTCAAAGCTTAGCTTTTACAGCTGTTCAAAATATAGTTATATTCCCACGTTAGTGAATATTGCTTTAATATGGCCAAATAATGTTAATATTTTGCCGGCGGGAGGCTTCGTTGAAAAAGAAATCTTTAAGTGCACTCGTAACGCGTTTGCTTGCGATTGGGTTGGTCGCAATTCTTACGGCTTGTGCCTCACACCCAGAGCTTTCCGGTGACGCTCCAACAACTTTGACTGATGCACCGGAATATATTATCGGTGCCCATGATGAACTGGATGTGTTTGTCTGGCAAAACCCAGATCTTTCAGTAACGGTGCCGGTTCGCCCCGACGGAAAAGTTTCCACACCTTTGATCGGTGACATTCAGGCTGCAGAAAAAACGGCCGATCAGCTGGCCAAAGACATCGCTTCAAAACTCACAAAATTTATCGTTGACCCCGTAGTAACAGTCTCAGTGAAAAAATTTGCAGGCCCCTACAACCAGCAGGTTCGGATCGTCGGCCAAGCCGCTCGCCCCATGGCAATTTCATTTAATGATAAAATGACGGTTCTTGATGCAATGATCGCGGTTGGCGGCATGACTGAATTTGCAGCAGGTAACCGGTCGATCATTATCCGCTACGAAAACGGCGAGAAAAAAACATACCGGGTTCGATTAAACGACCTCCTGTTAGATGGGGATGTCTCGGCCAACGTTCCCCTGTTACCTGGTGACATAATCATTATTCCTGAAAGCTGGTTTTAGGCGTTAAGATCTACTTTTGTTTACATCAGTATTACTTAGGATAGACGTGTTGAACCCCACGATTTGGCGCAGCCAACAAAATCGCACAAAAAAATCGCGAACCTCATTCGCGACTTTTTTGCTTGTGGGAACCTGTCTAAACTCTTTTACTGCTTCTGCAAATGAATGGGATTTTGCACCCTTTGTCTCTGCGGATGAGCAATTTTCAGACAATGTCTTTAGCACAACAAATAATGAAAAAAGTGATTTCATTACCAGCGTAGATTTGGGGTTTAATCTATCCGGTGAGACTAGGCGGACAAATCTTGATGTCTCATACACTATCTCTCAAGATTATTATGCAAAATATCATGAGCTCGATGGTTATCGACAAAATTTTGTTGGCAACGGAAATATTGAACTGATCGAAGACCATCTTTTCATTGATGGTCGCCTCACATTCACTGAGGAAAGTCTGGATAGCACAGGCGCGACAGCTGCCTCTGACAGAACACAGTCCAATGGCCGAACTCAGGTTCTAAATGGCAGTTTTAGCCCCTACTATATTCAAGACTTTGATGACTGGATGCTTGCAACCGCACGCTATGGCTACTCAGAGACCCGTTTTTTCGACCCAAATGTTGGCGAAAACTCAACAGACCCTTCCAATCAAAAATCACATGAGTATCAACTGAAATTTGATAGTGGACTGAGGTTTGATGCCTACAAATGGTCCGTTGACAATAAGCTCTTGATGTCTGAATCAGATGTTGGCGATGAATTTACACATGCCTCTACGACAGTAACAGGAGAGCTACCCATCAGTCGGATGTTCTCTCTTCTCGGTACAGTTGGATATGATGATTTTGACATTAACAATGTAGATAATGACGATGACCTTGGCGGCTTTTTTGCCGGTGGCGGTGTGCGCTTTCACCCCAATACGCGTACAGATATAAGTTTTCAGATTGGTCACCGTTTTGATGATATCGTTTATGATATGAATGCATCATATAAGCCGACCAGCCAAGATAGCATCACGGCAACTTACAAGGTTTCCATTAATTCCGCAGACTACAGCCTCGCGAATACAGATGTTTTAGATGACCAAGGTGAGCTAATCCGGCCAAACTTTTCTGCGGCTCGATACGTCGATGACGTAACAAAATCTAAAGTCCTAGATCTACGATGGAACGGCTCTCGCGGCAGAAACACCTATAGTGTTTCAGGAAGTTATATCGAACGCGATATTCTCTCCGAAAGTTCAAGTGAACGTATCGCAGCCTTAAACGGAAACTATATACGCCAACTTACACCACGTGCTGATCTAAGTCTTAATGCGGGAGTTTCCGATATAATTGATGGTTCCAGCTCAGCAGAAGAAGAGACAGTATATAATTTCGGGACAACTTATTCTTACAAATTTGGAAATGGATTGCGGGGCACGGCAAGCTACAACAATCTGACGAGAGATAATGATAGCACCGGCGATATCATTGAAAACTCTATTTCTGTCTCAATCCGGAAAACTTTTTAAGCAATTATTGCTGAAACTCGACGGCCCCAACATCTGTTTTGCTTCCTGAAGGACGTGGGTTCCCAAAAAAATCTTCATCTACGCCCAGTCCATCCATGCCAGCATTGACAGCCCGGCTTCGTTTTTTCAGGCGGTAGTCATGGTTATCAGGATCAACAAATAGATCATAAGGGTTTCGTATGATTTGGTTTTGAAGTTGCATCACTCCCCCATCTGGAAAACTATATGAATGAGTCAAGTTATTGGCGACTAAGTTTCCGGAAGAAATATTACCCTTTTTGTGATTTGTTATTCTAATCCAAGCTGGCCCAGGTTTTTTATCTGTTGGATCAAATACAGTATTATTCAATATTTTGATGTTTTTCGCACCCATAACGGTAATGCCGTGCCAGTGATCAACAACCACTATATTATTTTCAATAACCCAGTTTTCAAACATACCATCGAAGAGCCCGATACCTTGCATCTCACAATTTGGAAAATTATTCTTTGTTTCATTTGCAATAAAAACATTGCGCTTAAGAGAAACATTTTTAACTACGCTAACGCCAACATTCCATTTATCATCCATACTCCAAGACTGAAATCCGTCATCATGATTCTGATTTACTGAATGACAATTTGTAACAACATTTTCCTCAAAAACTGACTCATCTCCGAGTCCACGCAAACCATCCCCAGAGAAATCCGTCACGCGATTACCTAAAACCGTTGATTTTTTACCAACCATTGAGATACCAAAATCAACATTATAAACCGCGTTATTTAATATAGTTACATTCGTTCCTCGAGAAAAAATTCCAGACTTCACTCTGTCATTCCATTCTTTAACGCCCCACCCCAAACTATCTTCTGCTGAAAGGACAATTGAATTCTTAACGGTAATATTCTTAGAGCCTGTCTCGATATCGACCAAGTTCCGAGCGTTTGAAGGTGTATTTAAATCTTTAAGTACTTTAACTCCGTCCAGTGTCCAATTTTCAGATTCCCTAATCATAATCTTAGAAAAAACTGCTTTATGCTTGGAAATGGAAACAATTTTTGTTTCGGACAATTTATTATTTTTATAAATTGTTAGTAGATTATAGTATCCAGGAAACAAGTAAATCGTATCACCTGATTTTACTAATCCACCTTCAATTAGTGACTGTAAATTTCGCCACGGCATCGATTTTGATCCATCTGGCTTAATTTGAGAATTAGATAGAGGGTCTACATAATGATCGCCTGCCTCAACATGACGAGGGAGAACAGCCCAATAAATGCAACTGATAAGTAAACACGCCTTCACTAACTTTGAAAAATTCACCAAAAATATAATCTCTTTATCCTTGTAGTTTCTCAAGCAGCAACTTCACCAGCTCTTTATCGCGAATAACAAGTGCCGGTTCATCATCTTCTTCACTTGTTGACATGGATGGCTTCTCGGTCTTTGCAACCGCGCCCTCTTCACCGAGCTTAAATACGCCGTGTTCACGTTTATCCTCGATAACCTCATCAACAACGGCGCTGTCAATTCGCTCTGCCATTTGCGCAAACCCATAAACCATACATGTGTCGCACAAGATATTGATAATTCTGGGAATGCCGCGGCTGGCTTCATAAATTCGCTCACATGCTAGATCTGTGAACAGTTCTTCATGGCGCCCCGAAATTTCTAATCGGTGGTTTATATACTCTCGAACATCAGACTGGCTTAAAGGAACAAGATGAAAATCAGACGCGACCCGCTGTGCAAATTGCGTCAAACCCGGGGATTGAAGCAATGTCTTTAACTGTGGCTGCCCGACCAGGATCAATTGCAACAACTGATCATTATCAGAATTAATGTTAGATAACAGGCGAAGTTGCTCAAGCAGTTTAGGGCCCAAATTCTGCGCTTCATCGACAATTAAAATTGTCCTGCGTCCCGCCGCATACTGTTCAATTAAAAAAGCTTGTAACTGATCATGCAGTGCGACCTGTGACGGGTTATCATAAGGTTGACCAAAGGCAGAAAGAACCCACTCTAGAAGGTTTCCACCTTGTATGTTGGAAACCAGTCCGACAGTATACTGCCCCTCTAATCTGTTGAGCAGATGCCTTATGAGCGTCGTTTTACCGCAGCCAATATCCCCTGTAATCACGGTGAAGCCGGCATGGTTCATCACGCCATATTCCAACATAGCATAGGCTAATGAATGGGTTCTTCCCCAGTAAATAAACTCAGGGTCGGGCTGAATTGAAAAGGGCTTATTGTGCAGCCCATAAAACTCTTCATACATAAAGGCATACCATCTGGTAAATGCGGGTGGCATTAAAGGATCACCCTATATTATAGGGGACCCCTTAACAAATAACGACTTTTACCTAAGAATTGTGGCTATTTTATCAAGCCAAACTCTTTTTTAGCCTCTTCAAGTTCCGGGAACGGTTTGCTTTCACCAACTTCAATCGCTTTTGCAAGCTCCGCTTTCCCTTTATCTGTGTTCAACTCCGCCAAATAAGACATACCCAAATGGTAACGTAATGTCCCGAAATCCGGCATTTTCTCTACCGCTTTTTCCAGAAGCTCGGTTGCCAGCTCATACTCACCTAATTTGTAATGTATCCATCCCAGGGTATCTAGAAAATGGGGCACATTAGAGCTTCTGAACCGCTTTGCATACGTATAGGCAAGACGAAGGTTTTCCTCATCATCATGTACAACAGACATTAAGCTCGCCAAATTATTGGCAACCACATCGTTATTGGGACGAAGTTCAAGGATCTCTTTATAAATTTCGATGGCATCCGGATATTTCTCCTGAAGCTCAAACAAACCTGCTTGAGACATTAGAAGCGTATAGTTCTTTGGAAGAGCTTTTAAGCCCCGATCAAGTGATGAGCGGGCCGCATCAAAGTCTTTTTGGCGAACATGATAGGTAAAGAGCGCATAATAAACAGATTCATAATCTGGCTTTTCACTAATGATCTTTTCAAAACTCTCCAAAGCTTCTTTATCGCGACCGTTTGCCGCAAAAAGCTGGGCACGCAAGAGACGCGCGGGATAATTTTCTGGAGATGCCTCAATAATATCGCTCAGGAATTTAACCGCTTCTTCGATCTTTCCTTGAGCCATATAAAGCCGCGTCATCGCCACCATTGTATTGACGCCATTTGGAACATTTTCATGCGCCTGCTGAAAAGCTTCAATACTCTTTTCAAAATTATTCTGACCCGCGTAGGCCCGCCCCAATATTTGATCGGAGACTGGATTGTCCTGATCTAGCTTCTTCAAGTAAGTCGCAATTTCTTCCGCGCCCTTCCAGTCCTTTTCAATCAAATAGACTTGCGCCAAGGCCGTCAGCAAAGATCTATTCTGAGGATTGGTTTTCAAGGAATCCTTCAACACCTTGATGGCGCGCTCCTGATTGCCTCTCCGGGTCAAAAACTGCGAATACTGAAGGGAAGCGTCTGGACTTGCGTTTGACATTTTAACACCGGCGGCAAATCGGTCATCTGCCAGCTCCACAGCTCCGTTCATCTCATGAGCTCTCGCAAGCAGCATGGTAGCCCGAACATTATCAGGCTGATTCTTAAGCGCAGATCGCAGATCCGTAATGCCATCCTCTATGCGGCCTGCATCTAGCGAAAGCGCAGCTCGCATTGTAAGAGCTTGCAAGTTAAGCGCATCTACTGACAGAGTTTGCTCAAGTAACGCATTGACTTCATCTCTCTTTCCTTCACGAAGCAAGAGTTCAGCCAACTTAACACGGGCGCTTAAGCCATCTTCTTCGGTACCAGCACTCTCGATAACCTTCTTGAGGGTTGTCTTCGCGCTTTCGACATCCCGTTCAAGTAAGAACATCTCCGCAAGTGCCAGTTGATAAATATACTCTTCGGGCTGTTCTTTAATAACTTTTTCGAGCTCAGCCTTTGCGACATCAGTTCCCGAAACGGATTGCAAATACCGGATAATATCAAGCTTGGCATTTGTATCTTCGGGATTCTGATCTGCGATGGACCTGATTTCAGCTTCGGCTTTGTCTTTTTTCCCTTCGGATAAATAAAAGCGTGTCAAATTCGTTCGAAACTGCCGATTGTCGGGATCAATTTTGATCAAATCCCGAAATGTCTGCTCAATACCCGCCTTGTCTTTTTTAATCTCTAACACACGCATTTTAGTTAGAAGCAGTGGTACGTTCTCTGGGTGCTTTTCACGGCTGACAGCAATAAATGATAAGGCTTTATCAAAATCTTGTTCACCTAGGGCGCCAACGGCAAGCACAAGACTTGCCTCCACATGCCCCGCCTCCAGTTCAATTGCTTTCTCTGCTGATTTACGGGCCTCTTCAGTTTTACCATCGCGCAGTAAAACAGCGGCTTGCAGCGACCATACATCTGGATTTTCTGGTGCCAACCTCAAGACCAAATTTGTTTTTTCCCGCGCTTCATCTGAACGTCCCGAAAACAACATGATCTTTGCCAGTCGAACTTGGGCACCGACATGGTTTACATCCAATTCAACCGTTTTCATCAAATCACCGGCATATTGGCGAATCTTACCGTTCTTCTCTTCAACCAGCGCCAAATGATACCAAGCATCTGCTATATTGGGGTCCAACTGAAGCGCATTTCGCAATTCTAGATCCGCTTTTTCAAAATTTTCTTCTTCAAAAAGTTGAAGGCCATTTTGGTAATAGGCCTGCGCCTTCTCTTCAGGAGAGTCGCAAGCAGCTAAAGCCAGCAAAGCACAAGCAGAAATCAAAAGCATAAGTTTTTTGATTAGGAGAGAGATTTTCATAATTAAGTCCAAGTCCAGCTGTAGTTGATCTAAACTACATAATTATTATTACGTTTATTGCGACCAATACTCTTTGTTCAAAGAAAATATCAGCTTGAAATCATAGAAACATTTACACTTAAAATTCTAAACACAGAGTTAAATTGTAAAAATCAATACCCCTGCTCAAAATAACATTTATCTGCCTATCTTCACAAAAAAGAAAACTGTTAGATGAGGTTCCTCATTGCTATAAAGTATTTTGCTAACCAAATTTGAACAAATAAAATCAACTGTGGCGTTAATAATATTTAAAATAATTTCCTCCAACTTATTTTACAAAATCAACTGGAGATCTATCTTCTGAAATGCAAGCTCAAAAAAATAAATTAAGTGAAAGTTCAATTGAGGTTAGTATCATCATACCCCACTTCAATGACCAAAAACGCCTTGAGAACTGTTTGTCCTCAATAGCACAACAAGATTTTAATTTAAACCTCTTCGAAGTCATTGTATGCGACAACGGTTCTGCTGAATTCAAGATTGACTGTTCTTCATACCAATTTCTTTTGACTACTGTGATTGAAACAAAAAGAGGTGCCGCCGCGGCTCGAAATGCAGGTATCAAAGTTGCAAAAGGCAGGATTCTAGCATTTACAGATTGCGATTGTACTCTTGACACTGATTTCATAAAAAATGGATTTGATTTTATTACTTCATTGAATCAGGATTCTGTCGTCGCCGGTGAAATAACTTTAGCTTCTTCAAAATTGGTCCCAAATAGCGTTGAAGCTTTCGAGATAATTTTCCTAACCAATCAAGAGCACTATGCAAAAAAATCAGAAGCAGCAACTGGTAACTTATGGGTCTACAAAAAATTTTTCCACCACGTTGGGGAATTTAGAGACGGAGTTGCAGAGGATACAGATTGGTGTCATCGCGCTACAAAAAAGGGAGCTAAATTCTATTACGCAAAAAACTGTAAAGTTTTCCACCCTGCTCGACAGACTCTAAATGAGTTAAGATCAAAATGGAATCGTCAGATAGCGATGAAGTACAATTCAGAAAAAACAGGAAAAGGCTTCTTTATTCGCTGGCCGTTTCTATCAATCATGACAGCGTTGTCACCCTTTGCACATATTTTCAAGGCATTACTCGACCCTAAACTACCCAAGATAACCTATAAACTAAAAGCAATTCCTATTCTATTTTGGTGTAGATTTTATCGGGCCAAGGCCATGCTACTATTTTACTTAAAAAACCAAGAGAAATTAGATCCAATTCAGTATTGGAAATAGGCACAAATTCTTAAATCGCAAACAGGACAATATTTTCTCTGATGCATAATAACAAAATTCTCGCAATTTCCTCCGGAGGAGGACATTGGTGGCAGCTTTGCCGCCTAAAACCTGCTTTCGAAGGCTTAGATGTCACATATGCCTCCGTATACAAAGACTATTCATCGATGGTGGCCGGTTCAGATTATTTGACTTTCACTGACTTCTCTCGGTTTAATAAATTAAAGTCGTTAAAATCGGCATTTGAAATAAGTTTATTAATATTGAAAATTCGTCCTAATGTCGTGATAACTACAGGGTCTGCACCAGCACTTTTTGCTCTCGCATTCGCAAAAATATTTCTTCGCTCAAAAACCATATGGATAGATAGTGTTGCAAATATTGAAACGCTATCGACATCCGGAAAGATGGCGCGGCATGTTGCAGACGTTTGGCTAACCCAATGGGAACATCTTTCAAGTGACGATGGACCGAAATGGAAAGGTAGTGTCATATGATTTTTGTTACTGTTGGTTCAATGTTGCCTTTTGATCGTCTAGTTCAAAGTATGGACAATTGGTCTAAAAGCAATCGCGATGAAAAGGTAGTATGCCAAATTGGTGGCGGAAATTACATTCCAGAAAATATGGAATGGCACCGGATGCTCACAAGCTCTAAGTTCATGGATCTGGTCTCTCAATGCGACCTCTTGGTTGCTCATGCGGGGATGGGAAGTGTATTTTCCGCTATTGAGTACAATAAACCCGTTTTGTTAGTGCCTCGATATGCAGATACTGGCGAACATACAACTGACCATCAAATTCATACCGCTGATTGGTTACGCAAGAACAAGGAACTAATTATCTCATATAGAGATGATGATATTTCTGCGAAAATTTCAGAGGCAAAAAACCAAGAACGTGACAAACAAATTTTTTCACTGTCCGCGCCTGAAAATTTTATCTCTTTCGTCAGAGAAACTATAATCTCATAGACAAAAACAAAATTAAGTGTTTTACAAACTTTTTATAAGCTGGAATTTAATGGAATGATAAATGTAGCGCTAATAGGCTTAGGCAAAATGGGTATTTCTCACTTTGCGATCCTTAATGCCCACAAAGGCGTAAATTTAGTAGCTGTATGTGACAGCTCTAAATTTGTGTTAGATTATGCCAACGAAGCTACTGGCGTTAAAACTTACAGTGACTATAAAAAATTGCTTCAAAAAGAAACGCTTGATGCAGTCGTTGTTGCAACTCCGTCTAGCTCACATGCAAAAATTGTCAAGGAATGTCTTGATTTAAAGCTACATATTTTCTGCGAAAAACCATTTTGTTTGGACCCTGCAGTTGGCCGCTCATTAGCAGAAATTGCGATAAAAGAACGCCTGGTAAACCAAGTTGGTTATCATTACAGATTTGTCGGAGCTTTTCTTGAAGCTAAGAGACTTATCGAGCAGGGCGCAATCGGAACTGTGCACAACATAAGAGCAGAAGCATATGGGCCTGTTGTACTAAGACCCAAAGGGAAATCATGGCGGTCCAATAAAAACGAAGGCGGCGGATGTTTATATGATTACGCGTGCCATGCTATTGATTTAATGAATTTTTGTGTCGGCAAGCCCGAAGGTATTAGGGCTTCAAGTCTGAACTCTGTTTTCTCAAACGATGTCGATGACGAAGTCTACGCGTTATTTGAATACGAGGACGGCACCACTGGACAATTGCTCTCGAACTGGAGTGATGAAAGTTTTCGTAAAATGTCTACGAAGGTTCACGTCTGGGGTACAAACGGAAGAATCACGGCCGATAGACAAGAGGTACAAATGTACTTGCGTCAAAATACTGCGAACCTAGCGGACTATCATAATGGATGGAATGTCAAATACACAACTGAACTCACTGCTCCAGTCGAATACTATTTAAGAGGTGAAGAGTACTCACGACAAATTGACTATTTTGTGGAGAGTATTTTGACAAATCGAATAGATGGTGAAAATACTTTTAGATCTGCTGTCGATACAGACCAGATAGCCAAATCCATTCTGGACGCAAATAGTATTCCATCAATACCAATAGAAGTTCAAAGCAACACTGAAACTGGCTCTTCGAAAAAAGCTTCGTTTTGGAAAAAACTTTCATAAGCTTGACATCAAAAAATAAATTTAAGTAACGAGAATTCTATGGAAAAAATACTATTCGGCGATAACCAATTTTTTGGTGTAAACCACATGTCTGAGGAAAAAGCAAGGGCGCAAGCGATTAGATTTCAAGACATAAATGAGGTCATAAAGGTCCTTGATATTGCAATTTCTGAAGGCATAAATGTCTTCATGTGCACCACTCATGATTCAATTTCCAAAATTTGCGATCATGTGAGATCTCATCCGGATAATTATAAGAATTTCTCATTTTATCCTTGTATGCCCTACGCGCATAAATATGCCAACGCCGTCACTGAATTGGGTTACTTGGGAACGATGAAGATGGCAATCCCGGAGGGAAAATTACTCAACACTTTAGTTAAAGGCGGAATGTCATTAGCGAGAAAAGACATAGACGCAGCAATAGGGTTACTTATTGACGCTGAAATGAAAATGTTCAAAGGGCTCTCCACACCCGTAATTTTTCTACAAAATGTTGTAACTGATTTAATGCTAGGCTTAGGGGCTAAACAAGCGCTAAAAAGCTATTACGACCATATAGTAGAAAATTATGATGCAGAGCCTGGCTTCATAACAATGAACCTTCCTTTATTATTAGAAACGCTGGATGAAATTGGGATAAAAAACCCAATCATTTGCTCTAATATTAATAAGATAGGTTTCCGCATGAGCGGTGGAGTTCAGGATTACGAAAAGCTCATCGCAACCAAAGAGTTTCGTCCCGTAGCAATGTCAATTTTCGCTTCAGGTGCCATTCCACCGGCCGAAGCCATCGAGTACGTAGGGACGCAACCCAAAATAGAATCTATTGTATTTGGTGCATCTAGCCGTCAAAATATCAAACAAACGGTTTCTCTAATAAAAAAATACAACCAATCTGAACGCTAACTCAATTCACCTTTTTCTAAGTAGGGAGTCGAAACTAACTATATGAAAGAATTTTAAATTTTGTATTTCTATGCACGAAAAAAACTAACAAAATCCTAGCAATTAACAAGGCGACAACGGTAGCGACGGCGGCTCCTTCAACTCCAATCACTGGCAACAAAATTGAATTCAATGTAATATTTATACCTATTCCAACTACATTTGCAGTTATTAGTAGTCGCTCTTTATTATGTAGAAATAAAATTGGGCCGACCACTCCCAGGAATACGTCAAACCAAGCTCCTAGTAATAAAATCCTTAAGGAAAGCCGGCTCCCCTCATATTGATCACCAAATAAAGCAATAAAATAATCAACACCTAAATACATTATAGCGAAACTAATACTACCAAACACAAACAATAGCATTGTTGCAATATTGATTAGCTGTTGCACATTGCGTGTATCTGATGAAGCTAATTGCTTTGAAAGAACAGGATACAACACCTGATTCATTACGATTAGACACACACCCACTACCAACGCACCCCGATTTGCAATTCTATACAAACCAACCTCTTCGTCGCCTAGATACCAATTGATCATTAGTGTATCAATATTAGTATTTAAGACATACGATACACCGACGAAGGCGACTGAAATGCCAGTCCAGAACATAGGAATAGAATTCCTAATAATAATTTTGCTTCCGTTAAGCCTTGGTGTGAGATGTAAAACCAGTTTACTGGATAAAAGCGCGACAGTCAGCCCGCTGATACAAACATAAAATTTCAAAACAATGCTTGGCGTAATATTAGCAAAGAAGCTATTGTAAATTATTATAGAAATAAAGAGAATTAGAGGTTGTAGCAAGCGAATACATACTTGAGGAAACACAACGAAACCAACAGATTGCAAGGCACCAACAACCACATTGCTTAAGCCCAAAAACAAAGCGACAAGCAAAACCAAAACAAAACTAACGTTAAAAGAGAGAAACTCTGTATAAATCAACAAATAGAATACAAAAAAAACGCCAAGTGACTGCGAAAGTAAGTTTATAAGTAAATTCCCGCAGAACCCAAACAACTCCCGCTTGTTATCACCAATTAATAATTTTGGAATTTCCCTCAATGCAAGTTGATCTAGCCCAGATCCAACAAAAAGTGCGAGCACTGTTGCTAAGGTAAATGCATATACATACGAGCCATATTCACTAACTTCCATCAGTCTAGCCAAAATAATGGCTGTCAAAAATTGCAACCCGAAACCACCAAAATTAAGCGGAAATACGACGCAAAAAAACCTGACAATTGACCGACTTTCAGCATTCGCAAGCTTAGACCTAAATTTTATAAGAACATTCATTCAATTAGACTCACTCGGCTTTTCCCAATTACACTTTTGGGCAATTTCCTGAGGGTCTAAATCTGTATTTAAAGCAATAGATCTACGTTTTTCTATAGATTTCCACATTTTCAAACGCTGTATGCATAAGCTCCAGCCTACCCAGTCAATCCACAAAACAGGGGTTCTAATAGGCAATTCCCTAAACCACTTTCTCAACATAAACAGATAACACTCGACAAAGTCTGCACCTAACTGCTTATGGAATGAATCGTTGTGGACAAGGGGTAAATCAGAAATATAACATTTCTTGCCATTGGCTTTTGCTGTGCACACTATATCTGTACCAAACAAGTGGAAACCAGGCAGCCGCTCATCAAACCTACTATCGGAATCAGCATTTAAAATTAACGTCATTTCATCAAAACTCTGAGCTTCAACGAACCCATTAGGCTTAGCACCTATTATGCCTCCCAGACTTGAAGACCATACTTCACCAACGTGAATATTTTGATTTGAAACTCCGAAAGGAGCCAGCCAAACCCAAGCAGCATCCATCAAATTTAATTCTCGAATTGAGAGCTTTAAATTATCTAACCAATTTCCGGGAAAATAGATATCTTGATGTGCAAATATCTTTATTTCTCCTGGAAATTCTTCAATGGCTTCGTTATACGCCTTTGACGCAGAAATTGCATCGCGGATCACATGTACCTTTACCTCCCCAGAAGCAATCATTGGAGAGCGCATTAAATTTTCCATTAAGGTTTTATCGTTATTTACAAGAGCAATTACGACAAAAGACTGTTTTATTTTATTTGTCATAAGTATTAATCTTTACATTCAATAAAGGCATTATTTCTTTATCTCCTCCTCCAATGATTTAGAGGTTTTAGGATTCAAGAACCAAACCCCTGCGCCTATTAAAAACATGAAGAAGACATAAGTTGCGTTCCATAAGTGTACTGTACACATTGCTACGAAAAGGCCTGTCAATGTATATAGATAAGCCTTTTTCGCTTCTGCAACTACTGGATCAGAAAATTTAGTATAGGCAATCTTTAAAAACAAATACAAGAACCCACCGACCATAAAAATTAGTGCAGGAAGTCCAAACCGAACTGCAATGACAAGCCAATAATTGTCAATACTTGGCGGCATCCAATAAGGTCTTTTCCATTCGTGAAAGGCAAGGCCGAAAAGTGGGTTTTCAGCAACATTCCTAGTTGCATGATCCCATATCAAAATTCGAAAATAAGAAGTGTGAGAGTCAAATGTAAACTTAGTCACAAACACTGCAACAGGCGAGCGATTGGACAAGATATCAATAACTATATAAATAAGCGCAAAGCCTAGTATCAGCCATAGCCAAGAATTTTTTATTCGCCTTGTTAAATGCCCCCAAACCATCATACCTATTTGTATAATGACCGCAACGTAAGCCCCCATCGATAAAGATAGAAACGTACAAAACATCACTAGGAAGGCTTTAAATTTACTTTTACGAACTCTTTTTCCTTTGAATCCCAAAAAGTAAACTAAAGAAAAGCCAGAAGAACAAAAGACACCAAAGAGTATAGGATGTTCAAATACAGTTTGAACTCTGTAAAAACCCAATCTTGGAGGATAGTTAGACCATTCGAATGTCTGAAAAATCATTCCAAAAAAATCATTTATCACCTGCTTGGCTGTTAATGATTCAATCACCCCAATTGGAATGAATATCAATATTATTAAAAAATAATACTTAATGAATTTTCTAAAATCTTCTTTATTTCGTATTAATAAGCTACCCAACAAATATGGTCCAAGCGTCTCAATAAATTGAACCCCAACAGCTTGCCACATTCCAGAAATAGAGTGATTAACTATTATGGCCGCACTTGACCAAATACAGAAGAATATCAGAAGAATATCAACAATATTTATTTTTCGGACAGATTGTGAGGCCCAAAGAAAAAACAGAGGGCCAATCGTTATCAGAAAAAAAAGCCGATAAACTGAAAACCTAATATCACCCACATAGAGGATAATGGGTAAGGTGAGGATTAGAAAAAACACAAATATAATTGCGTTGCGCCTACTTTTACCCATTACCATTTATTTTTATTTATATCCAATTGAAAATTTTAGAGACCGAAACATGCTTTAAACAAAAACTAGTGCAATTAATCTTTCAACTTTTATATTGAAATCTGTAAATTATTTATCATCCCTAAATCTACTAGATCAAGAAATCAGCAGCCCCTAAATCTTCTAAGTTTACACCAACCAATTCTATTTCCATATCAGTTGACAAATCACCATCCAAATCAATTGACAATAAATTAGTCTCTTCATTAAAACTTACTTGAGCGTTACCTGTCTCTAAACCTAAATCAAACAAATCATCCAAATAATCAATAGACATAGATCTTTGAACAATACTTTCATTTACATCTATTTCCAACACTTGATCTAAAAAGCTAACATCCGCCACTCGACCATCCAATGCATACCCCCAAGGTGTGCCTCCAGCCGTTACATCCCAGTAAGCTTTTGGTGCCGTTTCAAAACCTTCGGGTGTTGTTTGTGAATAAACTAACTTTCCACCCGAATACAAAGACATCTCATTACTGTTTGTATCATGGATCAGTTGAATATCCTGCCACCCAGTTTCATTAAACACCCCAGGAACTTGCGCCTTAACGACGTCTCCGTTAATCCCGTTAAATTCAAACGATAAGCTATCATCCACAACGTAAATTGCGTACTGAGTATGACTATAAAGAAGCGCTTGTTTCCCACCACTTAACGAATTCAAGTCAAATGTCACGCTAATTGTAAAATCTGCCAATTCAAAAAGTGCACCATCTTTCCCCAGACTAGTTACACCTTCCCCAAATTCTATAGCCGCTCTAGCTAAAAATTCTTCTTCATCAGTTGTAGTCATTGATGGCAGAAAGAAATCCGCGTTTCCGATAAATGATAAATCTCCATCGACCAAGCCCTGCAATGAGATCTTATCTCCCAACTCAAAATCCAATATCTTATCACGCTGCCCAATACCGCCTGCGCTATCGAAAGCATTGAAAAAGACAAACACGTCATCTCCAGAGCCGCCTTCGAGTACATCTTGGCCCCAGCCACCATAAAGAATGTCGTCACCATCCCCACCGAAGAGGCTATCCGCGCCCGAATACCCTTTGATCAAGTTGTTATATTCGTCGCCTTTGAGTTCGTTATCAGCACTGTCGCCAACGTAACTATCTCCTTGAGACAACAATCTATCAACATTTGCACCCGCTTCGAACTCTTGTAAAATTTGAAAATCTGAAATTTCATTTGTTGCTGCATTGAGCGGTGCCCTGAACCATACGCTATAGTTCTCCTCATCCATACTCACTATTATATTATTCAACGACGGAATATTTTCATCTAGCAACAATTTATTAGTAAGATTCCTCTCAACTACGGCGTTTTCTGCATCATATACAATAATCCACAATTTCTCTTCAAGTTCCGCAGTGGAAACAACTGTATTCTCTCTAAGAACCAATCCATCAATGCCACTAACAGCGATCCCATTGTATGCAGACTGATAAATGATGTTGTTTTCAATTATGAAATTGCTATGACCAACATTATCTTCATCTTTAATAAAAATCCCTTGAGAGTCCCCCCCCCCACTTTGAGCCATAAAATTTCCCGAAATCAACACGTTAGATGACCCGGTTGGGGCTCCGGTTGTCCAAAACTGTATATAATCCGGATGATCACCTTCAGATGGGTGCATGTCATAGAATTCATTGTTTATAATATTGGTATTTTTTACGGCAACAAAATTGAACCCATCACTTCGAAGATTATGAATGTAATTCTTATTAACTTCAAGTCCATCAACATTATCGAAACCAGCTCCACGGGTCAGCCACGTAAACTCATTTTCTGAGATACTAATGTTATTTGAGTCTGCGACAGAAATACCTATTTTGCCGCTATCCCTTAAATCCTCCGTGCCCATCCCAAACAAGCTATTTTTAAAACTTATATTTGAACTGTCATCAACATCAACAATAAAATACCCCACCTCTGATGCACTGTTTGCAACAAAATCGATTGCGTCAAAAGTTAGATTTGAACTTCCATCAATATGTAAATCGCTCAATCTAGCTTGATTGTTCAAATCAGCGGAGGTGATGACTATTTCTAGATCGGGATTAATATTTGAAATATCAATTCCCACATAGTCTCCGGCCTCTAATTTTATTGTAATTCCAGAAACACCGCTTGAGAGTACCGCACTAAGTTCTTCCGCATTTGAAACCGTTACAACATCTCCAACATCCGCAGCCGGTGGGACATAAGAACTTTCAAGATTATAATTAGTTACATCATCAAAACTCTCTTCAACTTTTGCTTGAGTAATATGAAGCAAGTCTTCACTATCAAGCTCATACATTCTTTCGTAAATAGAATCTGATTGAGAAATTTCGCTACTATTACCAACAATCGAGACATCAGCAACGCGGCCATCTAATTCGTCTCCCCAAGGAGACCCGCCTGCGATGACATCCCAATAGGATGACCCTGAAAGACTAACGTCGACATTCATATCAGAATAAACCTGCGCGCCATCAACATATAAATTTAAGGTCGAGTTTTCGTCATACACGACTTGTACATCGTGCCATCCTGCCGCACTAAATGCGTCCGGAATTCGAACATATTCCATCTGTCCGTCACTTGTCCTCAGTCCGACAATCAAGTCGTCATCATTTACTTCGATACCATACTGAGTATGGTTCCAGAGCACTCTTTGCCGCCCCCCATCCAAAGAGTTCAGTTCAAAAGTAGTACTAATTGTAAACTCATCCATATCAAACAAAGCATCGTCACGCCCGAGATTTACAACTCCGTCCCCAAAATCACTAGCTATAGCAGACAAAAGTTCTGATTGCTTAGGCAAATCAACCTCTGGATCCGCTTTTCCATTTACGGCAATATCCACAGAATGCGTTGTACCATCCAATGTAGTAACAATCATCTTATCAACGATAGTATCACCCTCGCCCAGCGCCTGAAGCGCTGCGCTATCGGCCGCCGTGTACGCCCAATTCCCGGCAGCATCAATGGACAAAGATCCGTATGTTCCGGCAACTTTTCCAGCGACAAAGCCACTTTCGCTCGCATCCACGTCATCAGCTGTCAGCTTACCCGTTGCTGTCAGAACACCATCTTCTTCAACCGTGCCTGTATCAACACCGCTAATAACGGGCGCGTCATTTGATCCTTCAAGCGTCACCGCAATGGTATGCGTTGTGCCATCTGGCGTCGTCACCGTCATCTTATCAACGACAGTATCCCCAGCGCCCAGTGCCTGAAGCGCAGCGCTATCGGCCGCTGTGTACGCCCAATTCCCGGCAGCATCAATGGACAAAGATCCGTATGTTCCGGCAACTTTTCCAGCGACAAAGCCACTCTCACCCGCATCCACGTCATCAGCTGTCAGCTTACCCTTTGCTGTCAGAACACCATCTTCTTCAACTGTGCCTGTATCAACGCCGCTAATAACAACAGTGTCATCTGTGCCCGATACAGAAACCGTGATAACCTGGGGCGTCCCATCAACTGTCGTCACTGTTAATTTTTCTGTAACAACATCACCTTCACCAAGAGCCTGAAGCGCATCATTTCCAGACGCATTATACGCCCAATTCCCGGCAGCATCGATTGTTAGGACGCCATATTTACCTTGCACAATACCCGCAACAAAACCACTTTCACCGGCATCAGCATCATCAGCTGTCAATTTACCAACGGTTTGCAACGGGCCATCTTCAGCAACTGAACCCGTATCGACACCACTAATAACCGGCGCGTCATTAGATCCTTCAAGGGTCACTGCGATTGTATGCGTAGTCCCATCAGGTGTCGTGACCGTCATTTTATCAACGACAGTGTCCCCAGCGCCCAGCGCCTGAAGCGCCGCGCTATCGGCGGCCGTATAAGCCCAATTCCCGGCAGCATCAATGGACAAGGACCCGTATGTTCCAGCAACTGTTCCGGCGACAAAGCCACTCTCGCCCGCATCCACATCATCGGCTGTCAACTTACCCTTTGCCGTCAGAACACCGTCTTCTTCAACCGTGCCCGTATCAACGCCGCTAATAACGGGTGCATCATTTGATCCTTCAAGCGTCACCGCAATGGTATGCGTTGTGCCATCTGGCGTCGTCACCGTCATCTTATCAACGACAGTATCCCCAGCGCCCAGTGCCTGAAGCGCAGCGCTATCGGCCGCTGTGTACGCCCAATTCCCGGCAGCATCAATGGACAAAGATCCGTATGTTCCGGCAACTTTTCCAGCGACAAAGCCACTCTCACCCGCATCCACGTCATCAGCTGTCAGCTTACCCTTTGCTGTCAGAACACCATCTTCTTCAACTGTGCCTGTATCAACGCCGCTAATAACAACAGTGTCATCTGTGCCCGATACAGAAACCGTGATAACCTGGGGCGTCCCATCAACTGTCGTCACTGTTAATTTTTCTGTAACAACATCACCTTCACCAAGAGCCTGAAGCGCATCATTTCCAGACGCATTATACGCCCAATTCCCGGCAGCATCGATTGTTAGGACGCCATATTTACCTTGCACAATACCCGCAACAAAACCACTTTCACCGGCATCAGCATCATCAGCTGTCAATTTACCAACGGTTTGCAACGGGCCATCTTCAGCAACTGAACCCGTATCGACACCACTAATAACCGGCGCGTCATTAGATCCTTCAAGGGTCACTGCGATTGTATGCGTAGTCCCATCAGGTGTCGTGACCGTCATTTTATCAACGACAGTGTCCCCAGCGCCCAGCGCCTGAAGCGCCGCGCTATCGGCGGCCGTATAAGCCCAATTCCCGGCAGCATCAATGGACAAGGACCCGTATGTTCCAGCAACTGTTCCGGCGACAAAGCCACTCTCGCCCGCATCCACATCATCGGCTGTCAACTTACCCTTTGCCGTCAGAACACCGTCTTCTTCAACCGCGCCTGTATCAACGCCGCTAATAGTAGCTTCCGTATTTTCTAGAGGGCCATCCTCCTCATTTGGTTTGGATGGCAGAGATCCATCATCGAGTGAGTACATACGATCATATGTTGACTGAGACCCGTCAATATCCAAGACTTCATCGTGGAATGAAACATCCGCAACTTGACCATCAAGCTGATCCCCCCAAGCAGTTCCCCCTGCAGTCACATCCCAATAGCGCGGCTCTCCTAGATCCACATCAATTTCATCTTTGGAGAAAATATTCTCGCCATCCAACCATATCGCTAGACCGCCACTACTGGCATCATAAGTAACTTGCACATCGTGCCAGCCAGTATTATTAATTATATTTGGCACTTTGTAATAATCGAGTGATCCATCAGAAGCTCTCAAAGCGATCCGCAAATCATCACCGTATACTTCTATACCATATTGAGTATGATTCCAGAGTACCCGCTGTCGTCCTCCATCCAAACTATTCAGCTCAAAAGTCGCGCTTAGCGTAAAACTCTCCATGCCAAACATGGAAGGATCCCGACCCAAATTAACAACACCATCTCCAAACTCTGATGCGGCTGACTCCAGCAACTCTGTCTCAGTCTGTTCTCGAGGGATTTCAACATCAAGTTCGTCGTCTTCAATTTGATCGCTTATCTTCTCTGGCAGAGATCCATCATCGAGTGAGTACATACGATCATATGTTGACTGAGACCCGTCAATATCCAAGACTTCATCGTGGAATGAAACATCCGCAACTTGACCATCAAGCTGATCCCCCCAAGCAGTTCCCCCTGCAGTCACATCCCAATAGCGCGGCTCTCCTAGATCCACATCAATTTCATCTTTGGAGAAAATATTCTCGCCATCCAACCATATCGCTAGACCGCCACTACTGGCATCATAAGTAACTTGCACATCGTGCCAGCCAGTATTATTAATTATATTTGGCACTTTGTAATAATCGAGTGATCCATCAGAAGCTCTCAAAGCGATCCGCAAATCATCACCGTATACTTCTATACCATATTGAGTATGATTCCAGAGTACCCGCTGTCGTCCTCCATCCAAACTATTCAGCTCAAAAGTCGCGCTTAGCGTAAAACTCTCCATGCCAAACATGGAAGGATCCCGACCCAAATTAACAACACCATCTCCAAACTCTGATGCGGCTTGGGATAGTAAGTCTAGTTCTGCCTGAGAAGTAACAGTGCTCATTCTAGGGTCTCTCCTGAATACTCGGTAAAGATAGCGATCGCGGCGCAAGACACTCGATCAATCTGGTTAGAAATTTACCGAAAAAACCTTTTTAAAAAGTTACCACACCCAATAAAGAAGGATAATTTTGATCAATTAAGAGCAAAAAATATGAATAAAATTTTACGCTTACAGGAATATTGAATTTTTTGGAAATTTATTTAAATAAAAATTAAATAAATACATCAATACACAAGTATAAATTAGTATAAAAAGACATTTTTTTTAAAATAATTACTATAATTAAAATATAAAATAAGTATTTTTATTTTATTATTATTTAAATAATTTTCAATTAACTGATTACCAACGACATACCAACTGTTTTACTGAAATTTGGATTTTCCATCGAATTTTTGATTTCAGCAATACGGCTTCAAAAGAACGTCTCAAACCGGCACAATGAATAGCATTACATTACCCTCACCAATATTTTCATTACAAATTAACCATAATTAATTTCAAATTCGAACATTCCATACCCCAAACGAACGATGCTTTTTACATAAACTTTTACTAAAAAAGGAAACGATCACCATTTGAGATGCTAGGCAATCCCAAAAAGTTAACTGCTTTACGCAAAATGAGGATAAAATGAACAAACTAACCTTATCGATTCTTTCAGCTGTTTTCGTCATTTTTACGGCAGCCTCGTCCATGGCAGCTTCACTCTCACTTGTAGGTGGTACAAACGGTGTTTTACTTCCAGCAAACTTCAGCGAAGCACCCTTGGCACTTACAGGACTCTCGACAGGCGATTCTGTGACAGTTTTTAATAGCAGTAATTCAAACAATGAAGGATTAGCCTTATCCGGAACAACGCAGGTTCGTTTTGAATATCTCGGAAAAGAAGCCGGCTATACAAATAGGGCCATTGAACTTCAGGGTTTTGGCATCCTGTTTGACACAAGCGTGACACCAGTTGGAACCAGCGTAACCGTTACACTCTCCCCGGATGCAAATGGTTTGCTACCATTCAAATTCTCTACCTCTGGCGGGGGAACTCCTGCGGATGCAGAAAATGGAAACATCACCAACCCGCTTGCAATGGCGTTCTCCTCTATTACAAATAATTCAGTAATCGCCCTTTTCGGAGACGGCGCGGGCGATCATGACTTTGATGACATGGCCATTCGAATTTCTGTGGTTCCCTTGCCACCTGCACTCCTCCTTTTCGGCGGCGCATTGTTTGGTCTTGGCTGGATCAGCAAACAACGCAAAAAAACCTAAACAAAAAAGGGGAGCATCAGCTCCCCTTTTTTTCACTTAAATTCAGGCTCTTCCCACCAAGGGTAATAAGGTGGCATTTCCTTGGATGCACTCATTGTGAAATTTGCGGGCCGCTTTTCCAAAAAGGAACTCACACCCTCTGCAACATCGGCGCTTTGCCCCATATGAAAAATGCCCCGGCTATCCACCTTATGTGCTTCCATTGGATGAGAGGCCCCCAGCATGCGCCACATCATTTGGCGGCTCAGGGCAATTGACACGGCCGAAGTTTGATCACAGAATTCTTTTGCCAGCGCTCGTGCCGCGGCCATTAGCTCATCAGGCGCATGAACGGATTTCACCAACCCGCCACTTAATGCCTCACTCGCTGGAAAAACACGTCCAGAATAAACCCATTCAGTCGCCTGCGATATGCCAACCAAACGCGGTAAGAACCAGCTGCTACAAGCTTCCGGCACAATTCCCCGTTTGGAGAACACAAACCCCATTTTTGCATTATCTGCCGCAAGACGCACATCCATCGGCAAGGTCATGGTGATCCCAATTCCTACGGCCGGGCCATTTATGGCACCAATGATCGGCTTTTTAGACTGGAACATGCGAAGTGTGACCCGTCCTCCGCCGTCCCTGTGCACCACATCTTTTTTAGCAAGACCACGCGCTTCGTAATTAAAGGTGTTTTTCCCTTCACCAAGATCCGCGCCCGCACAAAAAGCACGCCCTGCTCCCGTCACAATGATTGCCCGAACGTTATCATCTTCGTCCGCCTGATCAAACGCATCAATCAACTCGTCGCGCATAACTTGCGTAAAAGCGTTCAAGCGGTCTGGACGATTTAGCGTAATTGTCAGAATGTTTTCGTCAACTTCATACAGGATTTGTTCGTATGCCATTATTTTTTCCTTGTTCTTAAAAGCAAACGATAGATTGCCCTTTGATTTAAAAATTGGCAAGGACACAAAAATGGCGGCTGTTTAAGCCGCCATTTTCTAGGTTCAGTTTAAACCCCTATCATATTGAAGCCGCTTTTTTCTTCCTGCGCCATCCGAAGAAGCCAAGCACAGCAACTCCGGCGCCGTATAGAGGTAGAGCGGCTGGAAGCGGCACAGCACTTACCGTAACAACCCGGATCCAATCGCCAGGCTCTGTAACATGCATACTTAGTGTCAGAATATTTCCAGCTATCGAATAACCATCACCACCACCTTCCAAGCCTCTGTTGTTGAAAGGCGCCGACTGCGAAGCATTGCCATTGTCATAAGTTGTACCGGCGGCTCCAAGAAAACCCGAAGAAGCTGCTTCCAAATTACCGTTAATATCTGACATCACCCCTAAAATAGTGCCACTGAATGTCCACATCACGTTGTAATGTTTAATATCAAGGTTACGGTCACTATTCAAAAAGATCATATGACTATCGACTCTAGTGCCAGCCGCAATATCAGTGGCCGCGTCAACATCCAAATCAGCCCCCAGCACAACTCCTTGCGCTTCGTTGAAGCCTTGCTGCAAGCTGTTTTCAACATTGTCATCAACCACAAATGGTGGATTGGAAATTATTGCACCCGTTGTGGAAGAACTCGCAGCCCCACCGATAGATAAACTGCCACCGGAAACACCCGTAATAGCCGCTTGCGCCATAGCCCCAGACATCAGCGCCACAATTGCGGCACTTGATGCGACAGCCATCCCTTTTTTCAAAATTGTTTTCATTTTAACATTCCCTTGCCATTGATATATGGAAAGAGGCGAACTCCGCCTCTCTATTCGTTTGCTAGATTGCTCCACCAAATCTTTTTATTAAAATTTTATTAAATTCAGTTTCTTGAATATAGCAGCTACATGTCAACTCAAATTTGCAGGCATCGCAGTAAATTTGAAAAAATATAATATAATAATACTTAATACGCACATTTATGAGTATTTCGGCGATTTTTCGGTGATAAAAGCAAACTTTTCAGAAGAGTGGCGACAGTATATTTCACCTAACAGAATCACTTAAGCATTCTTCATCAGCAGGTTTTTCGAAGTCAGAATAGGCTTGATTGCTTTTCAATAGACAATATGTTTGAGAAACCAGTGCATCGCCTTGGGCTTAGGAATAGGATTTTTAATGTGAGCAAACCAATTTCAATAATTTCAGGCTATCATGCACATGTGTATTATAACGCCTCAACCAAGGAAATAGCTGCTGAGCTACGTCAGGAAATCGCACAGAAATTTTCTGTCAAATTAGGCCGCTGGCATGACAATGAAGTCGGCCCTCATAGCGACAGTATGTATCAAGTTGCCTTTTTAACCTCTGAGTTTAACAAGCTTGTCCCTTGGCTCATGCTCAATAGACAGGGCCTCGACGTTCTGGTTCACCCTGAAACCGGAAATGATTTGGAAGATCATACCAAGAATGCACTTTGGCTTGGCAATAAGCTGGATCTCAAACTCCATGTCTTCAAAGAAAATGAATAACCCATGACTTCAAACCGTTTTTTGAGCATCCCAGTCAAATGATCCCATTGCATAAATTCAGCATCATAATTGCTTCACTTTTTATACTATTGCCTGCTCAAAAAGGGGCTGCTTCGGCCTATCGTGAAGAAACCCAGCTGTTTTCACTCCCCCAAGTCAGCGAGAAAATGCAAGTTGCCGTTATTTCCTTAAAAGCAAAGCAAATCGAGCGGGCAGAAAAAATCCTGACTGAGATTACCAAGAGCTATCCTTGGTACATCGAAGCACCGTATTTACTGACAACTCTTTACGCCTCTCAAGGGAAAACACAAAAAGCCTTTGATGCACTTGATCAGGCAATAGCCGCTGGATTTGATAACCAGACTCTTTTGTTTAAAGATCAAAACCTGGCACCGCTAAGAGAAGACAAAGGCTTTAATCTACGAGTGGAAAAGCTCATCCAGAAGAAAGCCCAGAAGGCGCCAATCACCAATGAGCAGAAACCTCAACCCTCAACCATACAAAAGCAGCTCGCGCCAATTACCAGCGCGAATACGATTTGGGATCCCCGCGTTGCGGCGTTAAAAGCCTATTTTAAATTTAACAGCCGAAAAGTGGCTCCAGCAAAAGTCCAACAATATGATGACCTTGCCGCGAAAGAGCTAAACTCTCTTTTCCAGCGAGGATTGGCTGCTGGCAATACCGGTGATCTATATGATAATCGGGATCGCAAACATTCATCTTTAAACCCAAAACAATACCCACAGCTGGCATTTACTCAATATAGCAAGATCGCCGTTGAAAACGACATAGACTATGGCCTGAACACCAAAATTCTGTACAACACGCCAACTTTTGGAAATACATCAACGGCCGTATCTTCAGGCCCGTTCTGGCGAAGCCAGGCTCGCCTTGCCTATACGTTGCCAAATGGTCCACGGCAACTTGCACTGCAGTACCTAAACAGCCAACTTTATATATTCCCAGCTGTCAGAGACTATACCAAACAAAAGGATCTGTTGCCGACGAACACACCATACCTATTGATATCAGAAGGGAAATCCGGTTCAGACCAACCTTTCTTGAGGGCAGTAAGCTCCATTCTTGCGGCCTTCAAGCCTGCAGAAAAACAAGAATTGGTCGAGAGCGCAAAATTAATCCCCGCAATCCAAATGGTTTTTAGAAAGGGACAGAAAAGCGCAGTCAGCCCTGAAGATTACTTCACTTACAAGTCTCACCCAGCCGTGTTTACTGGTGACGACATAGATCTCGTAAAAATGATCCGCCTTGCCAACGATCTGGACGCTTCTGAATTTCCCTCAATAGTCCAAATGCGTGTTCTAGAAGAGAACCAGCCCATTCCTGGAATTGATGACTTCACGCTTAGCTTGCCTGAAACTCTTTTTAATACGCCCGCGGCTATCGCGCGCGTCATTCGCAGCAGCGCATTTCAAAAAACAATGAAAATTCAGGTTAAATCTGTAAATAAAAACTTTAATGAGAAAATTGAATACAAATGGGTCCTTTTGCAGGGTGATCCTGGAAAAATATCAATTGAGAAATCAACTGCTGATGGCGGTACAGTTCGTATAACGTCCAAATGGCACACACCGTTTGAACCCAAAAGCCGAAAAGGCGCAACTTCAAACCGTGTCGAGATTGCTGTGTTTGCAGTAACCGATAAATCCGTATCTGCACCGTCTTTCGTAACTCTGCTTTATCCTGAAAACCAAACAAGAGTGTATTCTGCACAAGGTAAAATCCAGAGCATTGATCACACGGGCAACGAACGCATCTATGTAGACCCGCAGATTTTTGCAAAGCGAAACTGGCGCGACGATTATCACTATGACAATCAAGGTCGTTTAATCGGCTGGACCCGAAGTCAGGGCACAAAAACAACTGACTTTACATATCATGGTGCCCAAGTTGTAGAAACAGATGCTTCTGGCCGCGCAACAAAGGCCCAAAGAGTTGGATATATTTATGATCGGGGACCCACGGGCCACTTAGAAGCTACGGAAAAACCGATCAACTCCTATCTTTCGATTGAATATCTAAACAATGAAGATATGCGTGGCATTATAACAAAGCAGTAATTCAGTAATTATAGCTTAGTTATTGTCACGCGACTGGTAAGCCATATTACAATGCTTCAAACAGTATGGTTTACTTGGAACAGACTCTTCTTCACAAAAATGAAATCCCGCTTCTCCGGGATGCCCAATCGGCCACTGGCAGGCACGGTGCGCCGGAATAACTTTCTTCTTTGCTTTCGGCGCAGCAGCTGTTGTCGCTTTCGCTGACAACCCCAAGCGATTTGCTTTACCAATGACAGCGTTTCGGGTAACACCACCGAGCTCTTCAGCAATTTCAGCAGCTGTTTTACCAGATCCCCAGAGGCTTTTTAGTTTTTCAATTCGCTCGTCTGTCCAACTCATCGTCAGCCTTTCATACCCTCAAGGTCTCAACAGGAGTTTACCCTGTTGCGCCCCAGATTAAAATCGCGGTTCATCATATAACTTATCTGCTGCGCAAGAGTCCATAAATAAACACGTCGCTTCAGGACTGTAAACCCAGTCTCACGTATTTATTTGGGCGTTGCCAGAACGCAAGCGCACCGCAACTGACATTAAATACACAAGAAACGCCAAAGCGACGTAGAGTTCCTGAGTTTCGCTTACATTTAAATTGAAAGGATAGGGGATATTCGCAGCACCAATGACACGATCAGGTATTTTTATGAGCCCTACTATCACACCGACAGGAAGACAAACCCATGTTGGCCAGAAGTAATATTGCCAAGTACCGGGCTGATAAACTATGCCTTTCCAACGCCGGCGTAATGGCAAAATGACCCCACCAATCAATGCCGACAGCTCTACAATCAAACGCGGCTTCTGATCCAACCAGGATGACATGTTATGCAAATTAGTTTCACCTTGGTCATTCAGTTCCCCCAGCATCGCAGGTGTCTGCCAGCCGAACCAATGCTGCCCCCAACTGGCTTCTTCACCAGCAAAATACAAACAAGCCAGTCCCAAAAGACCATACCAGATAGCCAGTCTTCTATCTGGTAATTGTGAACGGTTAGCGACAATGTAAATTGCAATCAAAATTGCCGGTATCAAAACGATGACCGTAAAATTTTCAATTATGCCACCTTCACCACTGAAATACTCAGTAGCGAAGTCCTGGGATATTGCGCGTACAATCAACTGAACGACCAGAATTGAAGGCATCAGCCACAACCAAAACCAACTAGCGAGTTCGTGCTTATTAGAAACTGAGTTATACAAAACGGACTTTCCAAGAAAAATTAAATGTGGGCAAAACCAATACAGGATTGTTGACATGCTTCTCACAATCGCAACACTGGTTCAACGAAACTCTTTTTCAAAAACTCAAATAACATGCAATAGCGTAAAAAAAAATTAAAGAGGTCACAAAAATGGGACGTGTAGACGGAAAAATAGCATTGGTTACCGGAGCAGGCAGCGGTCTGGGACGTGCAATGGCAATTATGCTGGCAAAAGAAGGGGCAAAAGTCGTTGTAACAGACATCAATATGCAATCCGCAAACGAAACAGTCGAAATGATTGGTGAGAATGCGCTTGCATTAGAACAGGATGTTACATCTGAAAATCGGTGGCAAGAAGTCCTCGCCGAAACTGAAAAGCATTTTGGGGGGCTAAATATACTTGTCAACAATGCCGGCATTGGCGATGGTTCAGATGTAGAAAACACCGATTTTGCGACTTGGAAGAAGGTTCACTCAATAGATTTGGACTCTGTCTTTCTTGGTTGCAAATATGCAATAGCCTATATGGAAAAGACAGACGGTCTTGGCTCTATCATAAACATCTCGTCGATTGCTGGGATTATCGCGGGCCATAATATAGCTGCTTACAATTCTGCAAAAGCAGCCGTGCGCCATCTCAGTAAATCTGTTGCTTTGCACTGCGCGCGTAAAAAGAATGGCATCAGATGTAATTCTGTACACCCCACATTTGTAAAAACGCCAATCCTTGACAAAATGTTTGAACGTCTTGGCACAAGTCAGGGGCAGGAAAAACTCGCCCGGCAAATTCCAATTGGCCATATTGGCGAACCAGATGACATTGCATATGGTGTATTATATTTGGCATCGGACGAATCCAAATTCATGACTGGCGCTGAACTTGTGCTGGATGGCGGCATTAGCGCGATGTAGCGGCGCCAATCCAATTGCATTCTAAAGTCGTTTTAAGTGTAGAAAGTTGTAATGTCACAGAAGAAAATACTCCTAGTCATGCATCAGGCCAAATCAGATCCGGGCCGGGTTGGCGAAATGCTTCGAACCCTAGGCTATGATTTGGATATTCGGATTCCTGCAATTGGCCATGAGTTACCAAAAGATCCAACAGATCATCATGGAGCCGTCATTTTTGGCGGCCCCATGAGCGCGAATGATGATCATGAGGAATTTATTCGCGAAGAGACTGGATATGTTGAGCGGGTTATTCAAACGAACACGCCTTATTTGGGAATATGCCTAGGCGCTCAAATCATGGCACGCACCCTTGGGGCCGATGTAACCAGGCACCCAGAAGGCCTAATGGAAATTGGCTATTATCGGGTTGAACCGACAAACGCCGGCACAGCTTACTTTGACAAGCATCTACATGCCTATCAATGGCATAAAGAAGGCTTCGAACTCCCACAAAGCTGCGAATTACTGGCACGCGGAGAGTTTTTCCCCAATCAGGCATTTCGCTACGGTAAATATGCTTATGGAATTCAGTTTCACCCGGAAGTCACTGAAGCAATGAACCGAAAATGGCTTCGAAAAGCCTCCCATATGCTAGTGGAGCCGGGCGCTCAGTCAGCTAAGGAACAGCTAGCCGACCGGGCGCACCACGACATTGAAATGAATAACTGGTCCTGGCGCTTTTTAACGCACTGGACAAATCTCTTTTCGAAACAGGATTAAACGACGCGTTTTTCCCTCAGGCTTGCAATGTCATCAGCTGAGAAACCCAACTCAGTCAAAAGATCCTCTGTGTGTTCACCAAGTAAAGGAGCTCTATGCTTGATGGATACCTCGGTTTTAGACATTTTAAGTGGGAAGTTTGCGATCGGCGCAGGTTTGGATAAACCCGGATATTCTAATCTTTGCAACAATCCCATCGCCGCTAAATGTGGGTCATCCAAAACTTCTTGTGGCGATAAAACAGGACCGCATGGCAACCTTACCTGCTCCATTGCTTTAATGGCTTCGTCTGTTGTTCTTTCGGCGCACCACGTGGCCATTCTCTCTGAAATCAGATGCCCGTTATCTCCGCGATCTTGATCACTATCGAAGCGTGGATCGCTTAACCAATGATCCTCGCCGATTAAGTCGCACCAGCGTTTAAACAATGGCCGTCCAATTGATTGAACCAAAACCCACCCATCCTTCGTTTTGAATGTGTCGGATGGGCCGCCGTTGTAACCGCGATTTCCAATTCCAGTCCGGTTTAATTGCAGCAAATCCTGCTCAATTAACGCGGCGATTGAAACCATAATGGATGAGCCAAAAAGCGACCCCACAACCATCTGCCCTTCGCCGGTTGCCCGGTGATGCATGATGGCAGATAGCGTGCCGATACAGCCGACTAGTGCCGTCGTAAAATCAACCCAGGGGCTGCTCAATTTACGAGGGCCCGTTTCTTCATCCCCCGACATATACATTGAACCAGACATCGCCTGTCCAATACCGTCGAAACCAACCCGATTTTTGTAGGGTCCTGTATCGCCAAACGCAGATTGATGGGTGAGAATGATATCCTCTTTGATTAACTTCAAACTTTCATAATCAAGCCCCATTGCGTCCAATGTTTCCAAAGGCAGATTTGCTACGACAACATCTGACGATTTTATCAGGCGCTGCATAACTTCTTTTGCTTCCGGTTTCATCGGATTTAGAGTCAGGCTTTTCTTACTGTTGGCGATTTGCAGCAACATGGCGCCTTCACCACTCTCACTAACAGGTGTCGTAAACCTGTCTTCGCTTCCATCCAACTTTTCAATACGAATAACTTCGGCACCAAGCTGAGCCAATATCGTCGTGCAGTAAGGCCCCGCAATATAACGTCCGAAGTCAAGTACACGAACACCTTCAAGTATTCCCGGCATAATCTCTCTCCTGATCTTTTTGATTATTCTTTCAGGTTTTCACCGCGAAAGGGTGCCCTTATTATCCAAAGATATCAAGCCATAAACACCGAGGCGGCACAAATAAAAACCCCGTCACTCATCGTGGCGAGGCTTGCATATTCAGTGTTTTTAACGGTTTAAATAAGCTCCACGCCTTCGGCAAGGGGCCCTTTTTCACCGTCTTTCACGTTTAAGCGAACCCTTTGGGCAGCCTCGAGTACACCAAGTCCTGATTTTTCCAAAGCCTTCATATGTACAAATATATCTCGACTTGCATCATCAGGTGTTACGAAACCGAAGCCTTTTTCTGTATTAAAAAACTTCACTGTTCCTTCAATAAGCTCTGTATCACCTTCGCGTTGATCAAGCACCGGCGCTGGCCCAAGATTATGTATTTTATGCACCTGCTGGCCGCGAACGCCCGCCGTCAAGTCACAAACAATCGGTGCCCCTTCTGGAAGGCCCTGCAGGCCAATATTCTGAAGCACTGAAATATGGACAAAAGCATCTCCAGTTCCATCAAGAGGCTCAACGAAACCGAATCCCTTTGCCGTATTAAACCATTTAACTTTACATGCAATACTGTCACGTATTTCTACACTCGACTGCACAGTATTTTCATCTTGCATTATGTCCAGTCTCCAACTACCAATCCACACACATCCAATCAGGATAACTTTTCATTTCTTGTAACAATTCTTTAGAAAATACAATCATTCTTATGAATGATCCACGTCCTCATAAACCTTGAATTGTTTATATGTCGGATAAAAAACCAAATATCAGTCATAGACTTTTTCAAAGCCCTTAGACGCCTTTTCATTAATTACACAAACTTTTTTCAAATAAGTCACCTTATCTGGCATAAAGTTGAAATATTTTGGTGCGCCCCAGTAACTCTCAACTTTCAGCAATAAATTTCTTTTATTCGACTATAAACCTTACTTCATCCCAAATGGGCACCCTACACAACACCTGATTGATTATCTAATCAAAATCCGCTGGAATCCCCCAAAGGTAACATAACGTAACAATTATATCACAAATATACAGATTAGAAACCCCCACTTATTTAAATGTACCTCGAATCGGATATCCATTCGTCCGGACAAAATTCAATCCTCTTAAAATTGCAGGCAAATCTGGGCGAGAAAAAGGCGCGTTAGAAATATCAACAATTTGAATTTCTCGCTCGGGCGTCAACACGAACAAACCCGGCTCAGGAAATGGTTGATCTGTCTCCTCAGGAGATCTTGGATTTGAAATATACAATCCCATATCTGTCATTTGTTTCGTCGTCAGACCGTAGGCAAGCGGAATCGACAATTTTCCTCTTTCCACCTGCTCCTTGGCTTTGGCCTGACCATCTCCAGATACCGCAATAATATCGGCCCCGGCTTCGTGAAATTCACTCGCCATCTCTTCGAGTTGCGCTAGATATTTTGCGCATAACGGACAATGCAAGCCACGATAGACAACGATTAACTTCCATCTATCTGTACCTGAAGATTGCCCCAACTCATGGCTTTCGCCGCCAATCAGCTGAACATTTATTTCCGGAAATTTGCTCGCAGCAGCTAATTTTACACCTGTCATTTTGATTAATCCTTTTATTTGAACGATCATTCCACTTAAATATCAATCTCAACTGAAAAACAAGATGTGGGTTTTATTTTAGGCCGAAAGTTCTTTAACCAGATGGGTTGCGTTTACTTTCATGAAGACTAGAATGCCCTCGTATTTTCATGAAATGTCAGGCCCCTTATGCGCTTCAGCGATCTTTCCAGTTTCCGCAGCACAGTCGAAACCTTTCCGGCTCCCAACAAATCCTGCGAGGAAGCTGCCGCCTCTCGAAACGCGTCACTTACAAAACCAGCAGGATCGTTAGGCCGATTGGAAGAGCTCGCCATTTGGGCCGCAGCGTGGCAAGGGAAAAATCCGCCAACCCTTGAGGCCCCTCAAATCACTATTTTCGCCGGTAATCATGGCGTCTGCCAACGTGGTGTTTCAGCATTCCCTCCAGAAGTGACGATTCAGATGGTGGAGAATTTTAAAAACGGTGGGGCTGCGATCAACCAGCTTGCTGCCGTATTTAGCGCGCAATTTTCAGTACACCCTCTGGCGCTTGATCATCCGACCGCTGATTTTACAGAAACAGCTGCAATGTCTGAAGAGGAATGCATTGAAGCTATTAATATCGGCTGGTCTTCCGTGAATCCCGATGCAGACTGCCTTGTCGTTGGAGAAATGGGGATCGGCAATACAACAGTTGCTTCGGCCCTGTCTGCGGCTCTGTTCCAGGGAAATGGAAAAGACTGGGCCGGACCGGGGACTGGCGTTTCTGAAGAAGGCGTGACCTTAAAAGCGAAGGTGATCGATGAAGGATTACAGCGACACCAAAAAATACTAGAGGATCCCCTCCAAATCCTTAGATGTCTTGGAGGACGAGAGCTTGCTGCTATGACGGGTGCAATCGCCGCCGCAAGACTGCACAGAATTCCTGTTATTTTGGACGGGTTTGTTGCCACCGCTTCCGCTGCAATACTTCATTGCCTTTCAAAAGACGCACTTGCGCACTGTATTGCAGGACACTGCTCCGCGGAGCCTGGCCACCAAAGACTTCTGAAACATATTACCAAAGAACCTCTACTGGAGTTGAACATGCGACTGGGTGAAGGCTCAGGTGCCGCTCTAGCGCTTGGAATATTAAAAGGTGCAATTGCTTGCCACGCCGGAATGGCAAGTTTTGCCGAAGCCGGTGTTAGCGGCAAAGACTAATCTCAGCTCACCCGATTAACCCAATCCAGTTTCCAGCTCAGGGTACTGTCTTGCCGGTAAAGGGTTACCCGCGACAACGATAAGGGCTCTATATCAAATAACTGGGACTTCGCAGGCTCAATTTCTAAAACATGTGCGAGTAATGACCGAATTGTTCCGGCGTGCACGAAAAAAACAACGTCGTCAGATTTCGTGTCTTCCAAAACTGAGTTAAAATACTGACTGGACCGATCGACAACCTCGGAGAAACTCTCTCCTCCTGGAGGTGCATTTTCAACAGGGTTTTCCCAAAACCTAATGTAAAGATCGCTATATTTCTCTTCAATCTGACGGTAGCTTAAACCTTCCCAATCACCAAAGCTCTGCTCTCGCAACAGGCTTGAACTTGTATGCATTTCAAGCTCATGACCATAAGGAAGCAACGTGCCCAAGGTCTGGCGGCAACGTACTAAGTCGCTTGAAAATGCACTAAAACGAGCGGGAAGTTGATTGGATAACCATTGAAAAGAAGTTGTATCAGAAACGTCGGCGTCAACATCCATTTGCCCATATAAATATTGAACGTCAACGGGCGCATGCCGTACCATCCAAATTCTCGTTACCTGCATACATTCCTCAAATCCGAGAACTACCCTTTATGTTTCGCACCTTTTATCGGCGTCACATTGGTATCATTGCTAAACTGATTGTTATAGAGATCTGCATATACGCCATTTTTTGCAAGCAGCTCAGAATGCGTTCCAAACTCGGCGATTTCGCCCGCAACGACAACATAGATCAGGTCGGCGTCCAAGATTGTCGTCAAACGATGCGCAATCACAACAGAAGTTCGACCCGTCATCAAATGACCCAAAGCGATTTGAACTTTTCGTTCTGCTTCTGCGTCTAGTGCAGAAGTTGCCTCGTCCAATAGCAAAATTGGGGCATCTTTAAGCATCGCCCGCGCAATTGCAATTCGTTGCTTCTGCCCCCCCGAAAGACGGACCCCATCACTTCCCACTCGTGTCTGGTAACCCTCGGGCAGGCTCACAATAAAGTCATGAATTGCTGCTGATTTGGCCGCAGCAATAACGTCTTCTTCAGTTGCGGTTTCACGGCCATAGGAAATATTTGCATGAATAGTGTCATCAAACAGAAAAATATCCTGACTAACCAGCGCGAATTTTTCCCTCAGCGACTTCAGCGTTACGTCCCGTACATCTTGCCCGTCGACACAAATCGACCCCTGGCTGACATCATAAAATCGTGGCATCAAGTTTAGGATTGTCGATTTACCACCCCCGGATGGACCAACTAACGCAACTCTCTGACCTGCCCCGACTTTCAGTGAAATTTGCTTCAATACCGGTGAATTTTCTGCATAAGCAAAGGCAACGTTGTTGAATGAAATCTCCCCTTTGTGGAGTTCGAGCGGGGTCGCTCCCACCTTTTCGGTAACCTTATCAACGATATCAAGCAAATCAAAAACGCGTTGTGCTGCAGCCAAAGAATTCTGTATTTGCGGGGCAATTTTAGCAATACTTTTAATCGGCTGATAGGCCAACATGACAGCCGTGATAAACGCAAAAAATGTACCGGGTGTAGTGGCGCCCTCAGTCACGCGGCTTGCACCGTAGTAAATAACAGCCGCGATCATTACACCTGAAATGGTTTCAACAATTGGATTGCTGGTTGCCTGAATACGCATAGCCTTAAACTGTGATTTAAAGCGATATTGAATTTCTTCGTCACCTTTAATTGTCGTCTGCTTTTCACGGCCATATGCCTTGATAACCCGAATACCCTGAAAAGCTTCCTCCAAAAAGGTACTAAACGAGCCGGTTTGCTCCAAAACCCGGCGACTGGCTTTTCGGGCTAGCTTGCCAACCTGACGAATAGCAATTGCACCTGGCGGCAATGCAATAAAAATAATCGAGGCCATCTTCCAGTCGTAATAAAATAAGGACCCGACCAAAAAAATTGCTGTTAAAGTATCTTTGGTGAATGCCACAAGCGCTTGATTAGAACCTCTTCTGAGAAGTTCCGTATCATAGACAAAACGCGAGATCAGCTGTCCTGTTGAATTCTCGTGAAACCAGGCAAGATCCGCACCAATGAGTTTTCGGAAAAGGGAGCGTTGAATATCCGCAATCACCTTATTACCAACCCATTGCATAAAATAGGCCTGGCCAAATGTCGCGAGCCCTCGAAGGGTAAAAATAAATACGACGGCGATTGTCGTATATAGAACAACTTCAGGATTTTTCTCGAAAAAGACCTCATCAACTATCGGCTTCATTAAGAAAGCCGTTGCCGCAGTCGTCATCGCCCCAATGATCATGAAAAAGATCGCGGCCAATAATTTCAATTTATATTTCAGAACATAGTCGCGCAGCAGTCTGCTATAAAGCGCAACAGAATTGCCCTTTAATTTTTCAGCTTTAATGTCGACTTCAGGCAATTTCTGGTTCACTGACAATCTCCGGAGCCGTCTCTAATGACTGGCTTGATCCTGCCAGCTCTATCATGCAGCCCACGTTCTAAACAGAATAAACATCTAGCGTGCATAGCCTCAGATTACAATGATGTCCTTTCGCAACAGTAAAGCATCTGTAATTCGTTGACAGCCATCCAAAAAAACGAGACAAGATGTTGATGTTTGGTCTGTATCCAAAAAAGAAAATCAGAGTTAAGTTGGCCGAAGGTCAGCGCGTCATTGCCATTGGCGATATCCATGGGCAACGAACCCGCCTCTCTGAGCTAATGTCGAGTATCGATGACTACCGCAAGCAGAAACCTGCGAAAGAAGAGCATATTGTTTTTCTTGGCGATTTTGTTGATCGAGGACCCCACTCCGCCCAAATTATAGAGTATCTGAGTAAGCGGGCGAAAAAAGCCAAAAATGCCAAACATTCAGAATTTTTTTTACACGGAAATCACGAAGAACTTTTATTGGAAGCTCTGGATCATGCCGGCACGCGTCATGATTTGTGGTGGCGAAATGGTGGCATGCAAACAGTTGAGAGTTATTTGAAATTTCAGAAAGTCGAATACCAGGAAAACCTTAACACTGAAGAGAAATTCAATTTGTTTCGGGAACATTTTCCCAAACGACATTTAAAATTCATGCATAAGCTTAAAGACATGCATCAGGTTGGCCCCCTCGTATTTGTCCATGCTGGCATACGGATGGACACGCCTCTTAACGAGCAAAAATATCAGGATATGCGTTGGATACGCGACCCTTTCCTACATTGGGAAGGAGAGCGGAAAGATTTTCTTGTTATTCATGGCCATAGCATCACACCGAGCTTTAAGCCCGAGGTCCATAAACATCGTATTGCCATTGATACAGGAAGTTATCGCCTAAAAGGAAAGATTTCCGCCGCAATTTTCGAGAAAAATACTGTCCGCTTTATCAGCAGCGGCACAAAAAAAGACTTTACCAAAAACAAATTCTCTTAAATCAGGCCGATTGTTTTTTTTCAAACCTTCTAACTTTAATTAGGAGAAGCACTGCCAATCCAAGCCCAACGGTAGAACACGCCGCCATGAGCGAAAAACTGTATGACGGGTCAATTTTATAAAGTACTCCAGCCATCATGGTCAGAATTCCAAAGAAAACACCCATTGATAAACTGTCATACAAGCCCTGTGCAGATGCCGAAATTGAAGCCGGAATTCGTTTCGTCATATAAGCAATCAGCGCCATGTAAAGTAGTGCAAATGTTAATGCATGCAGCGCCTGCGCGACAACCAAAACCGGCAATTGTGTTGAAGCGGCCAGTAACGTCCAACGCACCATACCACCCGACGCCGCACAGATGATCATCGGCATTGCGCCAAATCTGTCGATTAATCGGCCGGAGATACTAAACATCCCAATTTCAGCAACAACGCCAACAATCCACAGTAAAGTAATCGTCGTGTTACTATACCCCACACTTTTCCAATAAATCGCACTAAACCCATAAAGTGCCGCATGCGTGGAGAGAAGTAACGCGACCGTGATCAGGAACAGCGGAAAATTGGGCAACGACAAGGGACGAAAAATAGGCACCTTCTTGGAATCCGAGGGCGTGTGAATTTTCGGGACAATAAAAGCGGCCCCAATCAACAGCAAAGCCGTAAACAGCAATGAAAAATAAATCGCATCTAAGCCAAAATAATCGGCAAGCGCACCAACTCCCAAAGAAACGACAATAAAGCTTACGGAGCCCCAACGCCGCACCTTGCCAAATTCAACGCCGATAAGTTGGCCAAGACGCATTGTCAGACCATCACTTAAGGGAATCCCTGTGGATAGCGCCGCGCCTGCCAACCCCCAAACAATCGCATATGGCACCCAACCGTCCAAAAATGGCAACACCAACAAACCACTGAAAACCATCAAAGAGAGGAAAATCATAACCCGTCGACGATCTCCGACAATATCAGCAATCGAAGACGCCACAGGCACAACAAGCAGTTTGAGCCAATAAGAAGCCCCAAGAACTATGCCCACATATTCCAGTGAGATTTGCGCTTCCAGCCAACGCGGCCATAGCGGAATTGCAATTCCATAAACGGCAAAAAACGAGGTGTAATATGCCGTTAAACGGGTTGCTGCTTGTTTTCGCGTATAAATTGGTTGGGTCATACAGTTTCCAATGGCAGGTGCCTCAACCTACTTCGAAACAAAAATTTCATCCAGAAAATTCCCATGACTTTAAATTATCCATTTACATTCCTAAGAATATAAATATATTCCGAGGAATGAATAAGGAGATTGCTCATGAATAGACGCGCTTTTTTAAAAACAATTGGCGGGACCGGCATTGTGGTCGCGGCAGGCCTTGGAGCCGCATCGCAACTTGATCAAATGCCGGATGACGCCATCTCTCCCTGGAGAGGTCCATCCGCTGATATGGAGTTCAGAGAATGGATACTGTCATATGCTTTGCTCGCTCCAAACCCACACAATATGCAGGCGTGGATTGCTGATTTAACGACCCCAAATCAAATTACGCTTTTTGCGGACAAAGCCCGGCTCCTTCCAGAAACGGATCCATTTTCGCGGCAGGTAATGATTGGTCAGGGTACATTTTTGGAGTTACTTCGCATCGCGGCATTAGAGAAAGGCTATGATCCAAAGATTAACCTTTTCCCAAACGGCGCCCCCTCTCATAATAAGTTGGACATATCTGGGCTTCCAATTGCCGTTATTCAGTTGAAACCAGCGCCAAATACAAAAAAAGATCCGCTGTTTTCACAAATTTTAAGAAGACGCTCAAACAAAGAAAAATATGAACCGGTCCCACTTGAAGCCAATCACAAGCAGGAAATTTTGCAGCTCAATCTATTTGATAACCATCAATGCCGGTTATTCACAGAAGAGGCCCAGGTTGAACCGCTTCGAAAACTGGCCGGTCAGGCAATGCTGCTTGAAATGCAAACGCCACGAACGCTGGGGGAAAGTGTCATCAGAACACGCGTTGGCGCTGATCAAATCCTAAAACATCGCGATGGTATCGACTTGCATGGTCCTTTGTTTTGGGCCCTCAATCTTTTTGATGCCATGTCCGTTGAAAAGGCAATGACACCGGGAACTTTGGCCTATCAAGGGGGTATCGATTACGCGCTTGGGTGGGCCGAAAACACATATAGCATGGGGGTTTTGATAAGCCCCGATAATAGCCGGGAAAGTCAGGTGATCGCCGGGCGAAACTACGTTCGGTTAAATTTGTTAGCCACCCAATTGGGCGTGGCGATGCATCCGGTTAGCCAAGTGCTTCAAGAATATCCTGAAATGTCTGATTATCAGACGGAATTTAATCGCCTTCTTGGTTTAAAGGAGCAAGAGCGAGTTCAAATGTTTTATAGAATTGGATATCAGGATCAACCATCCCCTTCCCCAAGACGATCACTTGGCGATATACTGAAGGCATGACTTTAAATAACCCATCAGAGCCCCCGTTAGATTTTCGTATCATCAACTGGATCGGCATCATCGAGCAACTGACCACTGCAAAAATGCGGCAATTACTTGATGGAACCGATGTTCCGCCGCCGCAATTCACTCTGCTCAATCATTTTAGCCATCGACCGGCTGAAGGAAAAACAATAACCCTGATCGCACAAGCGATGCAGCAACCCCAACCCGGCATCACAAAAACAATCGCCAAGATGGTCACTAAGGGATTTCTTCGAGAAGAAAACAACCCGAAAGATGGTCGCTCCAAAATTCTTTACCTAACGGAGGCCGGTATAAATGCCCATCTTGACGCAAAAAGCCGTCTGTCATATGGTTTAAAAGATACATTTGAGGGATGGAGTGAAACGGAAAAGCACAATCTGTATCAATCCTTAGACAGACTGAAAATTTATCTCGACAACAACAGATGACACATAAGCCTATTGTCTGTAGGGCATCAGGAAATTAAGGGGAAAAGTATCCACCGAAATTTCAACCGGTGTTGTATCTTCCAAGTCTCCATCCCGCTGGCAGGCAAGGCCTTCGGAAGAAGAAAGCTCGACAACCTCTCCCGTACTAAAGCTTTTAACGGATGCCAGTTTGGGCAAAATATTTAAGGCCATCGCAATGCCGTATATGACGGCATTGCCTAACCCTTTATTTTTCAGCAACAGAACCTGTAAATCACGACGTTCCAAACTCGCACGCGGAAACACGGTAAAAGGACCTCCATATTTTTGCGCCCGAGACACAACGACACTAGCGGCTGAGTATTTCTTATCACCGCACGAAACATTCACTTCTAATTTTGAAAATTGATGTCGAACACGAATGGCCGATAACAGATATGCAAGAGCCCCCCATTTTCTTTTTTGCTCTGGGTTAAGTCCGGCAACGGCAACAGAATCGTATCCACAGCCGACCATCAGTAAAAATCGCCTTCCCTTAACCAAGCCTGGCCAAATCTGCACCTGGCTTCCCACAGTAATAGCATCAACGATTTTGCGGGCATTCGTTCCAATCCCAATTTCGCGGGCAAAAACATTCGCCGTTCCCAAAGGAATAAGCCCAAGTGGCATATCACTTCCCCGCAGACCTTGCGCCACCTCTCCCAGCGTTCCGTCCCCACCTGCTGCAATAACAGAGGCTATTTCTGGATCCTTCAGAGCATCCCTCGCCAGCTCCGTCGCATGGTCAGGACCTTCCGTTTGCGAAAGCGTCAGAAGACAGTTGCGTGCCTCCAGCAATTTTAGGATTTTCCAAAACCGTCGTTCGTGACTTTGACCTGCTGTCGGATTGTAAATAATCAAGAGTCGTTTGGACTGCGTCACCATATTGTCTTTCGTTCGCAACAAAAATTTAATTTTGCGGACATTCGATTGTCCAATGCCTTTGCAAGAATCGTCACAGAGTTTGATGACTGATTTTGTTCATATTGGTGAAAGTTCCATTAAACGGGACAAGAGTGCAATACATGAATGCCCAAGCGACAAAGATAAAATACAGATCGATCTGGATATCTGACATTCACCTCGGCACCCCAGGCTGCAAAGCGCAATTTCTTTTAGACTTTTTAAAGCATACCCATTCTGAACAACTATACCTTGTCGGCGACATTGTTGATGGTTGGGCATTACAGCGCAATTGGTACTGGCCCCAGGAGCATAATGACGTCGTTCAAAAAATTCTCCGCAAAGCGCGAAAAGGTACGCAAGTTCTTTTCATTCCGGGAAACCATGATGCATTTGCCCGGAGTTACGTTGATCATAACTTTGGCGACATAACCGTGGCGAGGGAAATGATTCACGAAACAGCCGACGGTCGGCAGTTCCTCGTCCTCCATGGAGATGAATTTGATGTGGTTGTGAAATATGCCAAATGGCTCGCCCTGCTTGGCGACTGGGCATATGGCCTCTGCCTCAAACTCAATGATATCGTCAACAGTGCCCGCCAATGGCTTGGATACCCCTATTGGTCGCTCTCTGCCTATCTCAAATTAAAAGTGAAAAACGCGGTGCAATTTATCGCGGATTTTGAAAATGCACTGGCTGATGTAGCTCGAAAAAAAGGGGTCGACGGCGTTATTTGCGGCCATATTCACCATCCGGAAATCCGGGAAATTGACGGCGTAACCTATTGCAATGATGGCGACTGGGTGGAGAGCTGCTCCGCCCTTGTTGAGCATTTTGATGGTCGCTTGGAAATTATCCAATGGTTCACCCCTGACTCTGAACTCATTCCGACCAAAGGATCTAAAGAATGCGATACGTCATCGTCTCAGACGCTTGGACGCCTCAAATCAATGGTGTCGTTCAAACTCTAACTCAGCTCAAAATTCGATTGGAAAGCCGAGGGCATGATATCACGATGATCACGCCCAATCTTTTTCGAACCCTACCCTGTCCGACCTATCCGGAAATTCGGTTATCGCTGTTTCCGGCCCGAAAAGTACGGCAAATAATCGAAAGCACGCAACCAAGCGCCATTCACATTGCCACCGAAGGCCCTCTTGGACTTGCAGCCCGTAGATACTGCATCAAAAAAGGCATCCCCTTTACCACAGCTTTTCACACCCGGTTTGCAGAATATGTTCAGGCTCGAACCCGCCTTCCACTCTCTGTTGGTTATGCATTCCTTCGGTGGTTCCATGATCCATCCAGTTCAATCATGGTTGCCACACAAAGCCTGGAAGATTATCTGACCAACCGCGGCTTTAAGAACATTTCCCGTTGGTCCAGAGGCATTGACACGGAACTTTTCTATCCCCGTGCAAAAGGACTAAGGGGCATAAAGCAGCCAATATTCATGTGCGTTGGCAGAGTAGCCGTCGAGAAAAACATAGAAGCTTTTCTAAAACTTGATCTTCCAGGCACTAAAGTGGTTGTCGGAGACGGCCCTCAACGAAATCAATTGGAAGCGAAATACAAAGACGCTGTATTTGTGGGACTGAAACGCGGGGAAGAACTGGCGCAATATTTTGCGGCTGCAGATGTTTTTGTTTTCCCAAGCCGAACCGATACATTTGGCCTTGTTCTTTTGGAAGCGTTGGCATCGGGCGTCCCCGTCGCGGCTTACCCGGTAACAGGTCCGCTTGATGTCATCGCAGATGCCCCTGTTGGGGTCCTGCATGAAGACCTTCAAACAGCGGCGTTGCAGGCCCTTGAAATCGATTCAAAAAGCTGCCGGGAGTTTGCGCTGCAGTATACATGGGATAAAAGCGTGGATCAGTTTCAAAATAATCTGGCCCCCTTTGATCCCCGTATCTTTGGGGTTCACAAACCGCTAGAAGTTTGAAGAGGCTTGGGCTGCTTTTCAGCATTTCTAAGATTAATGATCAGAACACCCGCCAATGTAATAGCGCCGCCCAGCATAAATTTCCAAGTCAACGGCTCGTCATACAAAATCACGCCAAAGCCAACACCAAACACCGGCGCCAGCAACCCATAGGGTGTCAGTACCGAAATTGGATATTTTTGGAGTAAATAATACCATGTCCCATGTGCAATAATTGTTGTTGCTACGACCGTAAAGAGCAATGAAAGGATCGCCTCCCAGCTCACATTCATGACTTGCGCCACCTGACCTTCTTCGAACACAAACGAAAATCCAAGTAGAATGGGAAAGGAAAATAACGCGATCCAGGCCTGCATCTGCATGGCACCAATTCCAATGGCTTGTCGCATAAGCACAATACCGCCAGCCATACAAAGGGCGGCAGTCGCAATCAGCATCGCACTTGACAAATGATCAAAGACAATAGGATCTAATCCCAGCACCATCACGCCGATAAACGCAAGTACCAGACCCACTATCCGTTTCCAACGGATCGTCTCCTTCAAAAATACAACAGCCATAATCAGAGAAAACGGCGCAACAAGCTGAATTGTAATCGCTACAGCAGAAACACCGCCTGCCGTATTCAGACCTAAATACAAGAAAGTAAAGTGTGTCACGCCAACAAGCATCGCAATTGACAGGACAAACTTCATACGGCCAGGAGCGACCTTCAAATAAGGTGCAAGTAGCAGTGCCACCAGAATAAAACGCAATGACGTAAACAATAGCGGCGAATAATGGCCCATTGCTATTTTAGCGGCTACAAACGAAAAACCCCAGATGAAGTTCACGAGCAGGGCAAGCCCGATATGGGGTAAAGCCATAGAGTTTCCTTAATACAAATTAGAACAGCTGTTCCAGTTTAACTGCTGATAGATAGATTGCCTTGGCTACAAAGTCAAAATATGTTGAATGACAATCTCATGAAGAAAGGTCCTCAATGGAGATAGAGCGTAAATTCCTTGTTACAAATAATGACTGGATGTCACTTGCTCGCCAGAAGCACGACATCCTCCAGTTCTATCTGACAACTGCCAATCATGCTCCAACGATACGGTTGAGACTAAAAGACAATTCCGCATTTTTAACGCTTAAATATCCGACACAGTCTGCTGATGTACTTGTTCGTGATGAATATGAATACGAAATCCCTGTGGACGATTTTCACAGCCAAAAAGATCAGGCCCGCGGAAATATAATTCAAAAGACGCGTTATGAAGTCATGGACAGCAACAACCAACTTTGGGAAATCGACGTATTTTCATCTCCAAATGAAGGATTGGTTTTGGCCGAGATCGAATTAGAGTCGGCAAACCAAGACATCATTTTCCCTGAATGGATCGGTGAGGAAGTAACAACAGATCGTAGCTATAGCAACATTCATATGGCTTTCGGCCACTGATGATCAACGCAAAGTCACGTTATGATAATTTCAAATTATCCATAACGTTACCAATTTCAGCAAGCAAACTATCCAGATCAACGGGTTTACCCAAGATTTTATGGGGGGTACTTACCTGGACAGATTTTCTATATTTATCGCTGTCGTCGCCCGTCAAGAAGATGATCGGAATTTGCTTAAACCTTTCATCTTTCTGCATTTTTTCCGCAGCTTCCAAACCACTCAAAACAGGCATGTGGATATCCATGATAACCAGATCAAACTTCCCATCCTGCAATGCTTGAAGTACGGCTTCACCGTCTTCTGCCATTTGCACAGATTTCACAATTGGGGATAACATTGCGTTTAACAGAATACGATTAACAGAAATATCGTCAGCAACGATGACATTTAAGTTTTTCAAATTCCGTACATCATGGTGAGATTTAAATTTATGAGAGGGCTCGAGTTCCCGCGAGTAAACGCCCTCATCAACATATGTCGTGGGTAGAACAACGGTAAAAACAGAACCTTCGCCCAAGACACTCCGCACTTCAATTTGACCGCCCAGAAGATCTACCAGCATTTTTGTGATTGCCAAACCAAGGCCAGAGCCCGCCTTGTTTTCCGCACCTTCGCTTCGCGTGAAACGATCAAATAAAAATTCAAGTTCACTTTCCGCGATGCCAATACCCGTATCCTCAACCTGGACGCAAAGTTGCGGACTTTCGTCAGTTCCCTGACTGAACACAGATACCTTGATATACCCTTTAACGGTATATTTCACTGCATTACCAATCAAATTCACGAGAATCTGGCGCGTCTTTTTTTCATCCAGCATTGCCCACTGGGAAATATTTTGATCAACAACCAGTTTAATGGATGCAACCTGTTCTTTTTTACCAGTTGTGACAATTGAAATCACATTTGCCAGCAACGGCCGGATCTCAACAGGCGATACATTTGCTGTGAGGGTTTCACTTTCAGCACGCTGTAAGTCCAGATAATCATTTATCAGCCCGACAATATAAGTCCCCGATTGTTCCGCTGTGCGAACAATCGAGCGAAATGGTTCCTTAAGGCCATTATCCAAAAGATATTGCTGGGCAGCTAAAACGCCTTGCAACGGCGTTCTAATTTCATGGCTAAGTATTTCCAAAAACTCAGCCTTTTCTTTCAAGACCTGTTCTTTTTGTTTTTGGATTTCGAGCCGTTCGTTCAGGTAGGCTTCGGCAAAATGCCAGAGAATAACCAGTACAACAAACAAACATATAAACGCTACTCGCGTCACCATTTTCTCTGGAAAAGTCGTTACCCAACCAGCCTGTGGTCGCATGGCCATTACCCATGACCCATTATCCAATGGAACTGAATATTGAACTGAATCTGCTTCAGATGAAAATAAAGACGCATCACCATAAAACACGGCCCCATTTTCACCGAGCCCATCTTTCCCCCGAAGCGCAATCTCATAATTCAAAAATGCCTCGGTCAGACCAACTTGCTTATAAATTACCTCAACATCTATCGGCGCAGATATAATACCCCATAAGCTTTGAGAGCCATTCTCTTGATAAAGATACACAGGCAGACGTAAAATGATCGCGTCCCCACCCTGCACCAGATTAACAGGTCCAGCTATGACCGCTTTCCCCTCCCGAATGGATTTGTATATAGCGGACTTCTGCTCGGCAGGGCCCATCCGGTAATTCAAACCCAGTGCTTTTTCATTGTCTTTATAGGGATAAATATAGCGAACAATCAAATCTGGCGCCGCGGCAATATTTCGGATTTCTGGATGATACCTCTTGATAGAAGCAGCGTATTTGGCGAAATCATATTCTGAAAAATTTGGATTAGCTTCAATAAACGCTCTTAATCCGTACAGAAGCCGTAGTTCTTGAGAAAATTGTGAAACTATTCGCGATTTAAGCTCCACCGCCAACTCTCTAACCTGCTCCTTTTGAGCTTCGCGTGCCTTGAAAATAGCCGACCTCTCAATCTGCCATTCAAAGGCAAACAAGACCACTGCAGCTAGCAGCAACATCAATATCGATGTTAGCCGTTGTTTATTCATATATTTTTGCTTTGCCAGTTTTGAAAAGTCTATCTTCCCAACTTAGTTCGAAAAAATACAAATAAAAGGCCCGACCTTTAAGATTAAGGTCGGGCGCTAAAGATTAAGTTATGATTTTATAATAATTATTCAGCCGCAGAAGCCAAAAGCGCTGCGTTTCCACCTGATGCCGTCGTATCAATACTCAAACATCTTTCATGAACGAATTCACGCCAACTTCTCAAACTCGACAATACGGGAATAATCTTTCCAGCCCGCTTTGCCAGAATAGTTCGTGCTTTGTATAGCTCGGGTGTCTTTTCAAATGACAAGCACACAGCGTCAAAGCGACCTTCTGCCAAGAACTCAAGATCACCGTTATAAAAACTCACGCGAGCATTTAGGTTCGGCAATTTTTTTAAGGCTTCTCTGAATGTCGGCAATTCCTTCGCTCGCTCATCCAATATCACACTGTTGCCAGTTGCAAGGGCAAGAATGCTATCTTGCAACCAGTTGGGCCCAGCGATCAAAATGCCGCCCCTTGGGTGAACACTCAATTGATTCCGCTCCCCTGTTGGACCTGCACAAATTTGAACATCCGCGCTATATCCTTTCATCAGCGAACTGCTCTGTTTGATCAGATCACCCCCCTCAAGATCTAAGGACGACAACAAATCTTCCAGTTCCGCGTTCAGTTGCAGATTTTCAGACCCTTTATTCAGATCCGTATCAAAGCCACCTTTTCTGAATTTATGTAAATACAAAGGGCCGCCCGCCTTGGGGCCCGTTCCAGATAACCCCTCCCCGCCAAATGGTTGCACGCCGACCACGGCTCCAATTTGGTTTCGATTTACATAGAGGTTCCCAACATGTGCTTGATCAGCTACTTCCTCAACGCGGTGATCTACTCGTGTATGGAGCCCAAGCGTCAACCCAAATCCTGCATCATTAATGCTCTGAACAACTTCTTTCACTTTGCCAGACTTGTATGTCGCGACATGAAGAACCGGTCCAAAAATCTCCCGCTCCATCGCTTCAATTCCTGAAACTTTTAAAAGCACGGGCGAGACAAAATACCCTTTATCTTGCAACACTGAAGGAACAGATTTTTCTCGAATAATCTTTCCCTCTTTCCTAAATTTTTCAACATAGGATAGGATATTTTCCCGTGCAGGCGCATCGATTACGGGCCCAACATCTGTTGCAAAACTTGCAGGATCTCCAATTATCAGCTCATCCATTGCACCGCATAACATATTAATTAATTTGTCAGCAATGTCCTCTTGAACATAAAGGATGCGCAGCGCTGAACATCTTTGCCCTGCGCTTTGAAAGGCCGAAGTCACAATATCCCGTACAGCCTGTTCTGGAAGGGCAGTGCTGTCGACGATCATGGCATTCAGGCCGCCGGTCTCTGCAATCAAGGGCGCATCGACCGCGGCTTTATCCGCCATCACCTGATTAATTTTTTGAGCCGTCCCGGTACTGCCGGTAAAGCAAACCCCATCCAGCCTTTCAAGCTCTGTAAGAGCTTGGCCAGTTTGAACGCCACCAATCATGAGTTGCAGCGCACCTGCCGGAATACCAGCTTCATGCATTAACTTTACAGCGAACGCTGCTACAAGCGGTGTTTGCGGTGCCGGTTTTGCCAAAACAGCATTTCCTGACACTAGGGCCGCTACGATTTGTCCTGTAAAAATCGCGAGGGGAAAGTTCCAGGGTGAAATACAGACAAATACGCCGCGAGATGCCTCGCCGTTATCAGACAACTGCTCCGCCTCATCGGCATAATATCGGCAAAAATCAACGGCTTCGCGGACTTCATTGAGGGCATCCATTGGGGATTTGCCCGCTTCACGCGTCAAAATAGTCATCAACTCAATAGAATTGAGCTCATAAGCATCTGCAATTTTCCGCAAAATGTCTGCCCGCACTTTCGCACCGGCACCACGCCATCCTTCCATGGCGCCCCGGGCCATATTATAAGCTTCAACCACCGACTGGGGCTCGACCTCCGTAAAATAGCCGACTACGTCTGAATGATCGGCCGGATTGCGGACCTCCACCCCATTCTCTGGGGTTGCATCTTTTCCGGCAAACCAGGTTTTACTCGCAAATGCGCCAACATCAGCGTGATATTTAGCAAGAACATCCGGATTGGAGAAATTCATGCCTGCAGAATTTTGTCGCCCGCTTGGAAAAATCTGATGCGGCATTGGAAGGTGGGCAACCTTATTCTCCCGGCTGGATAACAATATCCCGACAGGATCCCGAACCACATGGCGCGCTGGCACTTTTTCATCAAAAACCTGATTTACAAAAGAACTATTCGCCCCATTTTCCAATAGGCGGCGCACAAGATAGGCAAGCAGGTCTTCGTGCACACCAACTGGGGCATAAATTCTGCAGCGCCCTTCAAATTTCTCTTTTGCCAAGTCATGCAAAGACTCCCCCATGCCATGAAGACGCTGGAATTCGAAGGCTTCTTTATCTTCAGCCATTTCCAATACAGCAACGACCGTGTGGGCATTATGGGTGGCAAATTGTGGATATATTCGATCTGTCATCCCCAAAAGTTTTTTTGCGCAGGCCATATAGCTCACGTCTGTTGCCGATTTCTGCGTGAACACCGGATACCCCTCCAAGCCTTCGACTTGTGCGAGCTTGATCTCTGTATCCCAATAAGCACCCTTTACCAGACGGATCATAATTTTGCGGTCCAACTGAGCTGCAAGGCCATAACACCAGTCGAGGACAAAAAAGGCACGGGGGCCGTATGCTTGAACCACCACACCAAACCCGTCCCAGCCGGCAAGATCTGGAACGGATAAAACCGCCTCAATGACATCCAGGGAAAGGTCCAGTCGATCAGCTTCCTCAGCATCAATGTTAAAGCCCATTCCCGCATTTTTTGCCTGCATGGCGAGACTGGTAACCCGCGGCACCAGTTCGGCTAGAACGCGATCTCGTTGACCAAATTCGTACCGGGGATGCAACGCGGAAAGTTTAATTGAAATTCCCGGATTATCGCGAACCTTATCGTGAACCGCGGCTTCTGATAATTTAGATATTGCCTTGGAATAAGACAGAAAATATTTGGAAGCATCTTTTGCGGTTTTGGCGGCCTCGCCCAGCATATCATATGAATATTGATATCCTTTGCTTTCCATATCTTTTGCCCGCGTAATTGCCTCATCAATACTGCGGCCAAGGACAAACTGATGCCCCAAGGTTTTCATCGCCTGAGCAACGGCTTTTCGAATGACCGGCTCTCCGGTTCTTTTGATAAGCTGGCGTACGTTTGAGACCACATCCCATGTTTCACGCTCTTCCAGAGAGATAACCTTACCCGTCAACATCAAAGCCCAAGTGGAAACATTCACAAGCGGTGATGTCGAATGGCCGAGATGTTTGCTCCAGTTTGCCGGTGCAATTTTATCGTGAATAAGAACGTCGATTGTCTCGTCATCAGGCACCCGTAAAAGCGCTTCGGCGAGGCACATTAACGCAACCCCTTCCTCAGTACTTAAACCATATTCAGTTAGGAAGGTTTCCATCATGCCCGGCTTTGCCTGACGGCGTAGCAGGCGCACAAATTCCGTCGCATCCTCAACAATTTTTTCGCGGAGCTCTTCAGGCATATCAAGATAAGAAATCAGATCGTCCAATCGCTGCGCTTCATCGCCGATATGATGTTTACGAACAAGTGCTCTTGCACTTGCTAAGTTTATTTTCTGAGTCTGAAGCATTTTTTTCTCCACCAAAACCGACAAAGCGTATTGAGTTTTAATGTACCGCAATTCAGAAAGCTAGTTTGACCAAAATATCCTTTAAAATTAAACAATATTCCTTCAAAATAGGATTTAAATATACAATTAGACTACAAAATCTACAAAAAGCAGACATATGGATAAGATAGATCGCAACATACTTAAACAACTTCAAAAAGATGGCCGGATGACCATGACTGAGCTGGCCGGGCACGTAGGGCTAACCAAAACCCCCTGCATTGAAAGAGTGCGCCGGTTAGAAAAAGGGAAATACATCAAAGGGTATGCGGCGCAGCTAAATCCAGACAAGCTGGATGCGGGTCACATCGCCTTTGTTCAGGTCACATTGAACGACACAACAACAAAAGCACTTCAAGAGTTCAATATAGCCGTTCAGCAAACACCACAGATACAGTCATGCCATATGATTGCCGGAAACTTTGATTACCTGCTCAAAGTTCGAACCAAAGATGTCTCAGAATATCGGCAATTCCTCGGAACCACAATTGCCCAACTGCCAAAAGTTCAGCAGACAAGCACCTTCATTGTCATGGAAGCGGTGTCAGACAACACAACTTTCTTTGTCCCTGACACCTGACGCGCTATTACAAAGGCCAGAAAAACAATATCGCGGGCACCGAAATTGCGACAATCAAAATTTCAAGTGGCAACCCCATTCGCCAATAGTCACCAAATCGGTAGCCACCCGGACCCATAATCAGCGTATTATTCTTATGCCCAATAGGCGTCAGAAAGGCGCAGGAAGCCGCCACAGCAACGGCCATCAGGAACGGGTCCGGATTGGAATTCAAACGCGTTGCAACTTCCACCGCAATTGGCGCGCCCACCACCGCTGTCGCGGTATTGTTCAGCACATCTGACAAGGTCATAATGACAACCATCAAAACGGTAAGGACCGCAATTGTTGGTAATCCCGATGTTAAATTGACGATTTCCCTGGCGATCAACGCAGTGCCGCCCGAATTTTCCAGCGCCGTTCCCAGCGGAATCATTGACCCAAGCAGGACGATCACGGGCCACTCAACCTGATGATACACCTCCTGCAGCGGAACAATATCCAGCAGAACATATGCCGCGACGACAATTGCCAAGGCAACGGCGAGGTACAGCCCGCCAAAACTGGCAACACCAATTGCAACTGCGAATATGCCGGCAGCTAGTCCCGCCCTTTTATATTGAGTAACGGAAAGTCCACGCTCCGCCAAAGGCAAAACACCGAGCCAATTGGCCACCTCTTCCACGCGCTCAGTTGGGCCAAGAAGCAGCAACACGTCACCAGCTTCAATTTTTAACCGCCGAACACGTTCTCTAAATTTCTTGCCTTCTCGAGACACGCCCAGCAAAGTTACGCCATGGCGCAGCAGCAGCTTCAGAGACAGGGCTGATCGACCTTCGATCAACGCATTTTGTGGCACCACAACTTCAAGGAGCGCCATACCACCAGACGCCACTTTTTCATGCTTGCGTTCACCCGCAAATTCAAGCTTCAAAGCACCGCGAAATTGATCCAGTTCCTGTGGCCCCGCCTCAACGATCAAGACATCTCCGGGCTGTATTTCGATGTGACGCGCGTATCCTGAAAAGCGCCTTTTTTGACGGATCAAACCGACGATTGAAACATCTGCATCCTCAGCCTGGGGATCAAGTTCACGCACTTTCTTACCAACCGCAGGAGAATTTTCAGGAACCACAATTTCCGCGATATAGTCATCCATATCCATCAAATCGCGACCGGAATCATCATCTGTATCCTGACGTGGAATCAATCGCCATCCAAAAAAAGCAACGAATGCGATACCGACCACAGCGCAGGTCAAACCAACCGGTGCAAAGTCAAACATACCGAAACTTTCGCCAAAAGTTTTTTCCCGGTAAGCCGCAATAATAATATTGGGCGGCGTTCCGATCAATGTAATCATCCCACCAAGTATTGTTGCAAACGCAAGCGGCATTAAGGTGATCCGAGGGCTACGGGATTTCTTCTTGGCAGCCTGTAGATCCACAGGCATCAACAAGGCAAGGGCAGCCACGTTATTCATAAAGGCTGAAAGCAATGCGCCAAGCCCGCTCATGGCGGAAATATGCTGCGAAAGCTTCAAATCCATCGCTGTCACTTTTCGCGTAATTATGTCAATCGCACCTGAGTTCATTAACCCTCTAGATACAATTAACACCAAGCCGACAATGATTGTTGCAGGATGGCCAAATCCTGAAAAAGCATCTTCGGTTGGCACCACTCCCAGAACCAAAGCCAGAATTAGCGCAATAAACGCCACTAGGTCATACCGCCAACGCCCCCAAAGCAAAAACAGGAAGACAAGCGCGAATAAGCCAAACAAGATTACCTGATCTGACGGCATAAGAGTCCCTCTCAAGAGTGAATTACTTAGGAAGCAGCCTTGAACTGCTCAAGCATCGCTTTCATTTTTTCGTGGAGTAAATTGATTGCTTTCAAGGGGCGAACCATCACTTTAAAATCTGTAATAAGTCCATCCTCGTCAACTGTAATCATATCCACACCGTTGATCTGAATTCCATCAACAGTGGTTTGAAATTCCAATATGGCGTTATTACCCTCACAAACTTCACGCAAGTAGGTAAAGTTATCACCACCAAGCACCTGGAATGCCGCCGCCAGATACATTTGGGTCAGCATCTTCCCTTGCTGCGGCGTGTGAACTACTGGCGAGTGAAAGACCGCATCATCATGCAAAATTTCCGCTAATCCGCGAGCGTCCTTGGTTTCCAGAAGGTGATGCCATTTTTCAAGTGTGTTTTTTATCATTCGGTGCTCCCCTAATTTTTGTAAGCTTACCGAACACCACTGATTAAGTAAATAAATCCTGACGCCGCGACCGCCTGTAATTCAAGAGGCTAGCAACCGGAACAATCACAACAAAAAGTATTGTTGCGACACTTACAATCGACGGACCGGTCGGCGTATCCAAAAACGCAGATCCATATATTCCACCAAAAACAGCAACCAGACCCAAGATTGAGGCACCAACGGCCATGGCTTCAGGGCTACGCACAAAATGCCGCGCCGTTGCGGCAGGAATAGTCAAAAGCGACGTAATCAATAAAATTCCGACGATCCGAATGGAGACGGCAACCACAATTGTCATTAAAAGCACAAGGATCAAATTGACCCAAAATGTTTTGACGCCCTCAGCGCGGGCAAGATCTTCATGCAATGTCATCAAAGTCAATGAGGACCAGTTCTTAATCAAAAGAAATAGGACAACGAAGCCGCCACCAAAAATCCAATAGATATCAAGAAGAGTTACCGTCAGAATATCGCCAAACAAATAGGCGTGAAGATCAAAACGTTGATTATCGACGAAGCTCAGCACGACCATCCCAATCGACAATGCGGCGTGCGCCAAGATGCCAAGCAATGTGTCAGTTGCCAGGACCCTGATATGCTGCAACCACAAAAGCAGCACAGCAAATACACTACAAACGATCACGGTACCGAGGTTACTGTTTAATCCTGTGATCAAACCAAGTGCGATACCCAGCAGCGCGCTGTGGGCAAGGCTATCGCCAAAATAGGCCATTCGCCGCCAAACAACGAAACACCCCAAGGGTCCAGCAATCAATGCAATACCCGCGCCAGCAATCAACGCTCTGAGAACAAAATCATCAAACATGATGCTCTCCATGATGAGACGAATGGTCATGTGGATGATCGTGGTGGTGATAACTTGCCATCATCTTTGCCATATCTTCACCAAACAAGGTTACAAATGCCGGATCTTGTGCCACAGAGCTGGGCTCGCCGTAACAGCAAACCTCGCCCGAGAGACACAGAACATTTTTTGTCGCAGACATCACAAGATGTAAATCATGGGACACCATCAAAATACTGATTTTATTTTCGCGGTATATTTTTTCAATCAGCCGATAGAATGATAATTGCCCTGTTATATCCAGATTTTGCGCGGGTTCATCAAGGACGAGTAAAGTTGGCTGATCCAGCAAAGCACGGGCCAACAGCACCCGTTGAAGCTCCCCTCCGGACAGAACTGCAAGCGGTTGGTCAAGGATCCGTCCAATCTCAGTTTCCTGAACAATTTTTTGCAGCACGTCCCCATGCGATTTTGTGCGAAGGTTCAAAAACCGCTTCACACTTATCGGAATAGACTGATCTGCCACAAGTCGCTGCGGGACATATCCAATTCGCAAATCACTGGATTGCGTCACTTCCCCTTTATCTGGTTGGTAAAACCCCATTAAACATTTCAGCAACATGGATTTACCGGCACCATTGGGGCCGATGATTGTAATAAAGTCCCCATGACCAATCGTCACTGAGACGTCACGAAGGACAGATCGCCCTTCCCGAAAAACACTAATATTTTTCGCGGTGATTAATTCTGACATTCGGTATTATTAACTCGCGGCCTGACAGGCTTGACAGGTTCCTTCAATTTCAAGAGTCGTATGATGCGGCACAAACCCTTGGCGTGTAGCCATATCCCGCAACGCTTCTGCAACGTTTGATCCGCAACATTCGGCAACTTCGTTGCACTCAGAACATATTAGAAAGAAACAGTCCCGATGCTTCAAAGGATGTTCGCACCCAACATAGGCATTTAAGCTGCTAATTTTATGGACAAGACCATTTTCCTGCAGAAATTCAAGCGCCCGATAAACAGTGGGAGGTTTTGCACTAAACTCACTATCCAGGTTTTCCAGAAGATCATAAGCTTTGACCGATCCATGATTTGCCCAGACCAATTCAAGCACATGCCTGCGAAGATCTGTAAATCTTAACCCTCGTTCATCACAAATTCTATTTGCTGCTTCAATCGCATCTTCAATGCAATGAGCGTGTTCGTGACTTCCAAGCATCTAAAACCTCGTCTCAACATTTATGTTTGTTATGTTATTACATTGGTAAGTTGGAGTAAATAAGATTCAAGAATGCTTTATGCCTGTGCCGTCACCAACCATCTGCACGCGAATATCACGCTGCGGAAACGGTATATCTACATCATTTTCTTTAAACGCTTTCCAAATCTCGACCAGCACTGCACTGGTAATATTAGCGCATCCGTGCTCAGGGTCTGCGATCCAAAATCTGAGCTCTAGATCAATTGAGTTATCTCCAAAGCCCTTCATCAAACATTTAGGAGCTGGTTCTGATAAAACTCGGGTGACGCCCCGCGCCACCTGCTCAACCAATTCGATAACTTTTGGCACGTCAGAACCATAGCTCACGCCAAGGGGCGCTTTTAGACGAATATTTTTTGAGCTGTATGACCAGTTGATAACCTGTTGGGTGATTAAATCTTCATTTGGAATCAGATACTCGGACGCGTCCCGTGTAATAACTGAAGCATACCGGGCGCCCATCGCATGCACTCGACCATAAGAATCTCCAACCTCAATAACATCGCCGGGTTTAATGCTTCGATCGAGCAACAAAATAACGCCGCTGATCAGGTTTGAAACCACCTTTTGCAATCCAAAACCAATACCAACACCAAGCGCACCACTGAAAACTGCAAAGGCTGTGATATTGATGCCTGAATTAGATAGTACGATCATAATTGCGATCGCAATTAAGCCAACACGCACCAGTTTTGCCAGCAACACCTGTACGGAGGGGGTAAAAGCGACTGTTTTTTGTATGCGCGATTCCGCAAATTTTGACAGTCCGAACGACACCCAGAACACGATAATAGCCGCAACAAGTCCCTTTACGATTTTAAGCATCGAGATTTGCGTATCGCCAAAACTGAACGAGAAGCTATCTAGAAAAGTCAGCGTCGGCGTTAGAAAACCCACGATGTTAAGCGCTGCAACTGTCCAAATGCAAAAAGCAACCAGCCTTGCCCATGCGGTATTCTGCATAAGGCGTGTTATCACCTGAATGACCACCCAGGCGCTGAGCAAGGAGCAGGTTATGCTGAGCAAATAAGAGGGATGCCCTGTTCCCTGAATAGCTGCCAGAACTAAGAATTGAACAATTAGCCAGATAAGCGGCAGGGAAACAGACTGAAATACAGTCAAAACTCTATTCAAAAGCACAGAGTTTGATTTTCGAGACAGAGTTGCCACGGCCTCCATTAGTCGGGGGCGAAGAAATCGTGCGACCACATATCCCGCAACAATTGCGATAAACTGCACAAGAAACGGAAGGGTCAATATGGTTGTTTCAACATAAGCCCTGGCGGAATCAACCAGCTTTAAAATTTCAGCTTCACTCATTCGTTCAGCTTATACATGGCCTTACGAAAACAAAAGTAATTCCGTTGGATTTGAGGGAAAATGAATAAAGATCAAAAATTCAGTTGCAACAAAATAGAATTAATGAAAATAATTTAAAAAATTTCATTTTTCTGAAAATATTGAAAACTATTATTATGGCCTCTCGCGAAAATTCGAAAAAGAAACCTTATGACCCGGCAGCGCTTGGCAGTCAAATTCGTGATTTACGAAAAGCCAAAAGGCTCACGTTAATTGAACTGGCAGAGAAGACTGGCCGATCAACAGGCAATATCAGCGAAATAGAGCGCGGCAAAACAGCCGTAACCGTTCCCGTTCTAGAAGAAATTGCGGATGCTTTGGATGTAGAACTGAACTGGTTCTTTCAAGGTCAGGCTCTCGCACTTGCAGAAGAGGCGCAATGGATTGTCCGAAAGGATAACCGCCGCGTTTTGCAGATGCAAAATGTCGGTTTAACAGAAGAGCTTCTATCACCCAATTTACAAGGCCCATTGGAACTTCTTCAAACAACATACAAACCCGGCGCTGAAACCGGTGAAGATGGCCGACTGCGTAAAGGGGACGAAGCCGGAGTGGTTTTGGCCGGTACGCTCGATCTTTTTATCGATGGAACACAATTCACCCTCGAAGTCGGCGACAGCTTCACCCTGCCTAAAGGCGGCCGACATTACTGTAAAAATTCCGGATCAATAGACGCCACAGTTATCTGGATTATTACTCCACCTACATTTTAAGGAGAAGGCTTTGGCACGCGTCATTAATCTTCCAAGCGAAACCGAAATTGTCATCATTGGTGGCGGCGTTATTGGATGTTCAACTGCGTTTCATTTAACCCAACTGGGTTACAAAGACATTCATTTGCTGGAACGCCGAGAGCTCACCTGCGGTACGACCTGGCACGCTGCCGGGCTTGTTGGGCAACTTCGCGCAACAAGTAACATGACCAAGCTTGCTCAATACACCAGTGATTTATACCGCGATCTTGAGAGCATCTCAGGATTTGCGACCGGATTTAAACAAAATGGGTCCATCGGCGTCGCCCCAACAGAGGCCCGCTGGGAAGAAATGCTGCGCGGCGCAGACATGGCCCGGAACCTTGGGCTGGAATGTATTACGCTAACCCCGGAAGAAATCCATGAACGAAACCCTTTAGTTTATACTGATGACCTCATTGGCGGCCTTCTCCTTCCAAGTGATGGACAAACCAATCCGATTGACACGACACGGGCAATGGCCGCTGCGGCCCGGCAAAATGGTGCAAAAATCCATGAAGGCGTGACCGTAACTGCCATTTTGGACGACGATGGAATTGTGACTGGCGTTGCCACAGATCACGGGGAGATAAAAGCTAAAAAAGTTGTTCTGGCTGGCGGTATGTGGTCCCGTGACTTGGCGGCGACCTGCGGTGTATCCGTTCCGCTGCATGCGGCAGAGCATTTCTATGTCGTGACAGAGCCCATGGAAAATTTGCCAACTGATTTTGAAGTTCTCAGAGATCCAGAAAACAGCATCTATATTAAAGAAGATGCTGGAAAGCTTCTAATTGGCTCTTTCGAGCCCGTTGCAAAGCCTTGGGGACACAATGGTATTCCCGAAGATTTCTCTTTTGACGAACTCCCCCCCGATCTGGATCATTTTGAACCCTTCCTGTATAATGCGATGAAGCGAATTCCAGCGCTTGAAAACACAGGTATTCATACGTGGTTTAACGGGCCGGAAAGCTTCACACCAGATGATCGTTATATGCTGGGCGAAACAGATACCGTGAAGAACCTGTTTGTGGCGAGCGGCTTTAACTCTGTCGGCATTCAATCGGCAGGCGGCGCAGGTAAAGTACTCGCAGATTGGATTCACAACGGCGAACCGCCAATGGATCTATGGGATGTGGACATTCGCCGCATGATGCCATTCCAGCAGAATAAAACTTATCTTTATGATCGCACGGTTGAAGCCCTTGGGCTTCTCTATCAAATGCATTGGCCATTTCGCCAACCAGAGACCGCGCGAAATGTACGCAAATCCCCTCTTCACGACCGGCTCGCCGCGAAGGGCGCCTGTTTTGGCGTTAATTCAGGTTGGGAGCGCCCTAACTGGTATGCAAATGAAGGACAGGAAGCTGTGTATGAATATAGTTTTGGCAAACAAAACTGGTTCGAAAATTCTAAGGCGGAACATCTGGCTGTCCGAGAGGATGTCGCGCTTTTCGATCAAACCTCTTTCTCAAAATACCGGGTTGAAGGACGAGATGCAGAAAAGCTCCTCAATCGCTTATCCACGAACGACATGTCTGTGGAACCCGGCAAGCTCGTCTATACTCAATGGCTGAATAATCATGGCGGTATTGAAGCCGATCTGACGGTTACCCGTTTGAGCAAGACTGCATTTATGGTTGTTACAAGTTGCGCAACCCAAATGCGCGACCTTGACTGGCTCAAAAAACATATTCAGGAAGACGAACATGTCGTCGCAACCGATATGACATCGGCCTATTCTGTTGTGGGCTTGATGGGTCCTAAATCACGCGCCCTGATGCAGGCGTTGTCTCCCACCGATTTCTCAAACGAAGCTTTCCCATTCGCAACAATGCAAGAAATTGATTTGGGTTACGCTCGTGTCATGGCCAGCCGGATCACCTACGTCGGTGAACTGGGGTGGGAGATCTATATCCCGGCAGAGTTTACGCAAGATATTTTCGATCTGATTGTTCAGAAAGGGAAGGACTTTAATCTTAAACTGGCGGGCTATCATGCTATGGACTCGCTTCGTTTGGAAAAAGCCTATCGACATTGGGGACACGATATCACCGACGAAGACACCCCACTGGAAGCTGGACTTGGTTTTACGGTTAAATGGGATAAACCCGGCGGTTTCATCGGCCGTGAGGCATTACTTGCCCAAAAAGAAGCTGGCATACAAAAACGCCTTATCCAATTTAAACTCAGTGACCCCGATGTCATGATCTATCACAACGAGCCCATACTGCGTGATGGTGAATATGCGGGATATATTGCCTCCGGCGCTTATGCCCATTCGCTCGGATGCAGCGTCGGCATGGGATATATTAAAATCGGAAAGCTCGATAAAGATAGCCTGTACGCTAGCCGATATGAAATAGAAGTGGCCGGAAAACGAATTGAAGTCACGCCTTCAATAAGTCCGTTTTTTGATCCTAAAAGTGAACGCGTAAAGTCCTAATCTTCAAAGCGTAAATTTTCCACTCGCATTCACACACAACCTCCCCTAATCTTATTATTCACAAAAAATAATAATAAAATTAGGGGGCAAGCTATGACTTGGGAAAAGGAGATTAAAGAACTTCAGGAGCGGCAGGAATATGGCAGACAAATGGGCGGGCCTGAAAAACTTGCGCGCCATATAAAGGCTGGAAAATTACCTGTTCGCGAGCGTATTGATAATATTCTGGACGACGGCAGTTTTCAGGAAATCGGCTCTATCACAGGAAAAGTCGAATACAACCCTGACGGAACGATCGCCAGCATGCAACCCGCAAACCTGATTACAGGCCGCGGCAAGATCAACGGCCGGACTGTTGTTGTTGCCGGTGATGACTTCACGGTTAGAGGCGGCGCCAACGACGCAGGGATACGCGAAAAACTCATCCATGTAGAGACAATGGCCAACCAGCTTCAATTGCCCCTGGTCCGGCTCGTCGACGGCACTGGCGGCGGCGGCTCCGTTAAAAATATTGAAACAGAAGGCCACACCTATATTCCAGCAGTTAGGGGCTGGGAAGTCGTGGTCGACAATCTATCCACCGTCCCTGTTGTCGGTTTGGCGTTGGGATCAACTGCTGGTCTTGGTGCGGCACGTGTCGCCGCCAGCCACTATTCTGTAATGATCAAAGAAACATCTCAAATGTTCGTCGCCGGACCGCCCGTTGTCGCCCGAGTTGGCGAGACTTTAAGTAAAAATGAACTTGGTGGCTCGGATATTCATACTCGAAACGGAGCGGTGGATGATGAAGTTAATACAGAAGCCGAAGCTTTTGAGCGCGCTGCAAAATTCTTATCCTATCTTCCCCAATCAGTTTATCAACTGCCCGAAAGGACGGAGCCTACAGATGACCCCGAGCGGGCAGATGATTGGCTAATCAAGGCAATTCCCCGCAACCCGCGGCAAGTTTACAAAATGCGTAAAATCATTGCCAGCCTGATGGATAAGGACAGTTTCTTTGAAATGGGCAGTAAATGGGGCCGCTCAGTCATCACCGGCTTTGCCCGTATTGATGGCTGGCCCGTTGCTGTGATGGCAAGTGATCCTTATCATTATGCAGGGGCTTGGACATCAGACACCGCAGATAAGGTCCTTCGCTTTGTGGATTTGGCGGAAACTTTCCACCTTCCCGTTGTCCATTTGGTTGATATTCCAGGGTTTCTGGTCGGCCGCGAAGCAGAAGAACAGGCCACAATCCGGCATGGCGTTCGGGCCATGACAGCCATTTTTCAGGCAACGGTTCCTTGGTGCAGCATTATTGTACGAAAAGCCTATGGCGTGGCCGCAGCAGCCCATATGAACTCTTCCCGGTTTAATATTCGGTATGCATGGCCATCTGGCGATTGGGGCTCTCTTCCCATCGCTGGCGGTCTGGAAGCAGCATATAAAGCTGAACTTGAAGCAGCCGACGATCCAGCCGCCAAACTTCAAGAGATCGAAGATCGTTTGAACCTCTTGAAATCACCCTTCCGTACTGCCGAGAAATTTATGGTCGAGGAAATAATTGATCCTCGTCATACCCGTAAGCTTTTGTGCGATTTTGCGGAACTTGCAGCACCGCTTCGAAAAACGGGCCGTCCCAGTTTTGGTGTTAGGCCCTAACCTGAAACCATAACGGTAAGCGAGGCACTTTTTGTCCCGGATCCTCATGATCTTCATGTTGGATCCGGGCAGACTTTGCTCAATAGGGTTCGAGTTGGCTTAATCTGCACCTTGGGTTACTCACGCGTTCGTATAAGTTACGTCTGTGCGGCAGGTCTAAGCTTCACAAGGAATTTTTGCTCACCTTCCATAAGCAATTCATTCCGCTGGTTATGAACGGTTGCCCTCACTGTCACAACGCCAGTTTTTGATTGTTTTTTCAGATCACTAATGACCAGCATTGGATAAACCGTATCACCACAAATCAGCGGCTTTAAGAATTTACTCGACTGTTCGATAAACCCGATCATACAATCCCCCAGCACATGCGGGAACAGGCCCGCGCCAGGCGTTGCCTGAATAAGCACCTGAAACCCATGGGCAAGCATTCCCGAATACCCCAGCGCTTTACAGTATTCTTCATCATAATGGATGGGGTGGTTATCGCCGGAGGCAAGCTGAAAGGCCGCGAAATTGGCATCCCCAATGGTTCGGGAAGGTATGGGAAATTTGTCTCCCACTTTCAAATCTTCAAACCCTTTTGTGGGGACGAGATTATGTGAAAACGGATCATACCGGTCCGCCTGCGTATCTTGTTCAGTCATATTTTAATCCTCTTCTGACACTGCGATGCGAAAACAGATCCAATCGCTACCGCCCAATTTGTTTTTATTTTGTTTTTTGAGAGGGATTACACTCTACCAAAAGGGTAACAGTGAATCTCTCCTGCATCAATTACACTTGCGTTCAAGCCCAGCGGCATTTTGCACTGCCTGTAAAATCTTGATTCATACGAATTCATCCATATGAGCTGATTTCTTAATAAGATTTGTCAGAATATTCAGGGGAAACGGCTTTGATTTGCCTCATTCTTTTCGCTCAACATCAAAATTCATAAAAAACTTCGCATTCACTATTGAATCATGTTGACTTAAGACAGGCCATGGATATATTGCGGCCTTCAATTGTGGCGCGCGAAGTGTTAGTCTTTGCGGCCTTTCATTATGTTCGGAACGGATCAGCTATGTTTGCAGTGATCAAAACCGGCGGCAAACAATATAAAGTCGCCAAAGACGATGTTATCAAGGTAGAGCGCCTGGCAGGAGAAGCTGGCGACACCGTTGAGTTAGGCCATGTGCTGGCAGTTGCCGGTGACGATGGTGCGCTAACTGTCGGTACACCTGTTGTTGACGGTGCAGTCGTTTCTGCAACGCTTCTAGAGCAGGCACGCGCCGACAAAATCGTCGTATTCAAAAAGAAACGTCGCCAGAATTACCGCCGTAAAGCTGGTCACAAACAGGACCTCACAGTTCTGAGAATTACAGACATCTCTGCTTCTGGAAGCGCTAAAAAAGCGGCTCCTAAAAAAGCAGCAGCAAAAAAAGCAGCTCCTAAAAAGGCGGCTGCTGAAAAAAGCGAGGAGTAGTCTAGATGGCACATAAGAAAGCTGGCGGTTCATCCCGCAACGGTCGCGATACAGCTGGTCGCCGCCTTGGAATCAAAAAATACGGTGGTGAAGCCGTAATCTCAGGCAACATTATTTGTCGTCAGCGCGGAACCAAATGGCACCCGGGTGACAATGTTGGTATGGGCAAGGATCACACCATCTTCGCCGTGACTAATGGTACAGTGAAATTTACCAGAAAAAGTGGCGGTAAAGTCTTTATATCGGTAGAAGGCCAAGCGTAAGTCTTTTAAAACGATATGTGACTGAATTTATGAAGGGGAATGGTCTAGCCATTCCCCTTTTTTTTATTATAACATGCGGTATTCCCGCCTCCGTTGAAATTGATATCATTATGAAATTTCTCGACCAAGCTAAAGTGTATCTGCGTTCTGGAAATGGTGGCCCCGGCTCCCTAAGTTTCCGTCGTGAAAAATATATTGAATTCGGCGGCCCCAACGGTGGAAACGGGGGACGTGGTGGATCTGTCGTCGTTGAATGTGTCGAAGGGCTAAACACCTTGATCGACTACAGATATCAGCAGCATTTTAAAGCAAAAAATGGCGGGCACGGTATGGGACAAGACCGCACCGGAGCATCTGCCACAGATGTTGTCTTAAAAGTGCCCGTTGGCACTCAGGTCATGGAAGAAGACAACGAGACCCTGATTTGCGATATGGTTGAAGTTGGTCAAACCATTACCCTTTGTAAAGGCGGTGATGGCGGACGCGGCAACGCTGCCTTTAAAACCTCAACAAACCGGGCGCCCCGGAAATTTGAACCCGGCTGGCCCGGCGAAGAACGCTGGATCTGGCTGCGTTTGAAACTAATCGCAGATGCAGGCTTGGTTGGCCTGCCCAATGCAGGTAAATCAACATTCTTAAACGTAACCAGCCGCGCCAAACCTAAAATCGCAGATTATCCCTTCACGACTCTCGTCCCTCAACTGGGTGTTGTTGGTGCTGGCGGTAAAGAATTTGTACTTGCCGATATTCCAGGCCTTATCGAAGGCGCCTCGGAAGGCATTGGGCTTGGCCATCGCTTCTTGGGTCATGTGGAAAGGTGCCGTGTTCTACTTCACCTGATAGACGGAACGGAAGAAGATGTGCTGGCCAGCTATAAAACCATCCGCGGAGAGCTGGAAGCCTATGCCGATGATCTGGCCACAAAGGATGAAATTGTTGTTTTGAACAAGACCGATGCTTTGCTTGATGAAGAAATTGATGAAAAGGTTCAAATTCTGGAAAAAGCATCGGGTAAGAAAGTTATGACAATTTCGGCCGCGACCGGTGACAATGTTGAGCCCTTGCTCTTTGCACTTTTGGATATCATTGGTACATCCAGAAGAGACGAGCAGCGCACGCTTGAGAAAGAAGCGCGGGAAGAATCTGGAGACGAAGAAGACGGCAAATGGCAACCTTAATAGACAGGTTTACGAAGGCAAACAGGGTTGTTATCAAAATAGGTTCAGCTTTACTTGTCGAAGAGAGTGAAGGTCGATTGCGCCGCAATTGGCTCAAAGCGCTTTCCGCTGATATCGCGACATTGAAAAAACGCGGTCAGGAAGTTCTTGTCGTGTCCTCAGGCTCAATTGCATTGGGGCGACGTATTTTGAAGCTCGGAACCGGCACCTTGAAGTTAGAGGAGAGTCAGGCCGCTGCTGCGGTTGGACAGATTCATCTTGCCCACGCCTATCAAGAAATACTCGGCGAAGAAAATATCACGGTTGCGCAAATTCTTCTCACACTTAGTGATACCGAAGAGCGAAGACGATATCTAAACGCCCGCAGCACCCTCTCCAATCTTCTCTCTCTCGGCGCGGTTCCTGTTATTAATGAAAACGACACCGTCGCAACCAGCGAAATCCGTTATGGCGACAATGATCGGCTTGCGGCACGCGTGGCACAAATGATTGGCGCAGATTGCCTGGTTCTTCTAAGCGATGTGGATGGACTTTATACCGCAGATCCCACAACCGACAGCAGCGCCCGTTTCATTGACAAAGTTTCAGAATTAACCGACGACATCATGAGTATGGGAGGCGGCGTCAAAACGTCCTTTGGAAGTGGCGGTATGATCACAAAGTTGAAAGCTGCTGAAATCGCTATGGATGCCGGCTGCAACATGTTCATCGCCAGCGGCAAAATTCAACATCCTTTACAGGCCATTGAAACCGCCCAGTCCAGATATACGTGTTTCATTGCCAAGGATACGCCTCGGAACGCCCGGAAAAAATGGATAGCTGGTAGTTTGATGTCTCAAGGTGCAATCACAATCGATAACGGTGCAGAAAATGCGCTGAAAAAAGGGAAAAGTTTACTGCCTGCTGGTGTATCAGCAATCAAAGGAGAATTTGAAAGAGGTGATCTAATCACCCTTTTGAACAAAGACGGTAAAGAGCTTGGACAAGGTCTTTCTGCCTATTCTTCTGCAGATGCTGCGCTTATCATCGGCCATAAAAGCAGCGAAATCACAGCAATACTGGGTTACGCGGGCCGTGATGAGATGATTCATCGCGATGAACTCGCATTAAAGTAACATGTATCAGCTTAAGGAATAGGAAAATGCAGGAAAAAACGGATCAACAAATTGCGGAATTAATGGAAGATCTTGGCAAACGTGCCAAGGCAGCATCCCTGCAGTTGGCCAATGCACCCGCAGAGCAAAAAAACGCCGCCCTGCGCCATTCCGCTAAAATACTGCGTCAAAAGAAAACTGAAATTCTGGCTGAAAATGCCAAAGATATGGACGCCGTAAATGATCGTCCAGACTATAAGGAATCTTATAAAGACCGCCTGCTCCTGACACCTGACCGGATTGAAAGCATGGCCAAGGGCCTAGAAGATATTGCCGATCTACAGGATCCCGTAGGCGAAATCATCGCAACATTATCGCCGCGCAATCCCGAACTGTCCATCCAGCGCGTTCGCGTTCCCTTAGGCGTGATCGGTATCATTTACGAATCTCGGCCAAATGTAACCGCAGATGCAGGCGCACTCTGCTTAAAGTCCGGCAATACATGTATCCTTCGCGGTGGATCCGACAGCATTCACTCAAGCCGTATCATTGCGGCTTGCCTGCACGAAGGATTGCAGGAAGCAGGACTGCCTGCCGATTGTATTCAAATGATTCCAACAACGGATCGACGTGCTGTTGGCGCTCTTCTTCAAGCCGTTCAATTTGTTGATGTTATTGTGCCCCGCGGTGGGCGCAACCTGATTGAACGCGTCCAGAAAGAGAGCAAAGTTCCTGTCTTCTCGCACCTTGAAGGTCTTAATCATATTTTCTTGGACAACAAGGCGGACCCTAAAAAGGCGCTCGACGTTATTTTGAATTCCAAACTCCGTAGAACCGGCGTTTGTGGATCACTAGAAACCTTGCTGATCCATGAAGATATCGTCTTCATGCTGGGCACAGAAGTGATCGAACATATGATTGCCCAAGGATGTGAAATCCGCGGGGATGATACAATTCAATCTCTGAACGAGAAAGTCGTAGCGGCAAAAGAAGCTGATTGGAAAACAGAATATCTGGCCCCAATCCTGTCTGTAAAAGTGGTTTCGAACCTGGATGAGGCGATGGACCATATTGCGACTTACGGGTCCGGTCACACGGATTGCATTATCACCGAAGATCCAGACAATGCAGCCCGTTTTCTACAACAGGTAGACAGCGCCATTGTCATGCACAATGCGTCCACCCAATTTGCAGATGGCGGTGAATTTGGAATGGGCGCTGAAATTGGAATTAGTACGGGCAGAATGCATGCCCGCGGCCCCGTCGGTGTTGAGCAGCTAACAACATTCAAATATCAAGTTGTCGGAAACGGAACAATAAGGGCATAGGGTTTGAAAAAACGAACCGTAGGACTTCTGGGCGGGTCCTTTAATCCCGCCCACGAAGGACATGCATACATCAGTCATACTGCCCTGCAGACCTTGGGTCTGGATGAAATCTGGTGGCTAGTTGCCCCGCAAAACCCCCTAAAAGATGCCAGTGAACTTGGTGATTTTGACAAACGCCTATCGGATGCACGTCGTATCGCAGCCTCCAGACGAATTAAGGTTTCGGACTTCGAACGCAACCAAGAACTCAGTTACACAGCTAAAAGCTTAAAAAAATTGATTCGCGCCTATCCCAACTATTCCTTTGTCTGGCTAATGGGCGCCGATAATCTGGCGCAAATTCCCAAATGGTATAAATGGCGAGATATTTTCAACACCTGCCCCGTTGCCGTGTTTGACCGACCCGGCGATACTTATAAAGCGTTGAGCGGTGAAGCCGCGCATTTTTACCGCTCTAGGCGCCAATTTCCCTCAGGTTGGGGGCGTCCTATCGCTAATTTTGCAAAGACCTCTCTCCCCGCCTGGACATTCATTCCGTATACGAAACATAAAATGAGCAGCACATACATAAGAAAATCGGAAAAAGAATCAGGAAAAGCTTGCTCTTGAGCCAAAAACTACCCAAATTAGAGGTAATCGTTATCAACCCATAAACGGGAGTAGAGTTAACCCCATATGAATTCTAAACAAGCTGTTGCTTCTAAACTTCTCGACCTTGTCCAGACTTGCCTGGCCGATGACAAGGCAGAAGATATTGTATCCATTGACCTGGCAGGCAAAACCTCCTTTGCAGATTACATGATTATAGCCAACGGCCGCTCAACACGGCAGGTCGGGGCTATGGCTGATCATCTCAAAGATCGGATTAAAGAAGCTGGTTACGGCATTGCCCATGTTGAGGGGAAAGCCAACTGTGACTGGGTTCTCGTTGATGCGGGAGATATTGTGATCCATCTTTTCCGCCCCGAAGTTCGAGAGTTTTATAATCTCGAAAAAATTTGGGCGCCTATGGCCGCGCAGGAAATGGCGAACTAAAATTAATTTTGCATTTGTCCAAACCGGAGTTTGATCAATGCGTTTGACAATTGCCAGTGTGGGCCGTTTTCGTGGCGGCCCGCTCCAAGATCTCTACACTGAATACGCTAATCGTGTACCTTGGCAAATTTCACTAAAAGAAGTTGAAGAGAAAAAGCCGCTGAAGGGGGAGCAATTAAAGGCCCGCGAAGCAGAGCTGCTAATCAAATCCGTTCCCAATGGCGCTAAATTAATTGTCCTGCACGAGCATGGCAAAGAAATGGGCAGCATCCCCTTTGCCAAAATGCTGCGTAATTTTGCAGATGAAGGAGCACAGGATCTGGCTTTTCTCATTGGCGGCGCTGATGGGCACGCTCAGTCCACACTGGATCAAGCTGATCGTTTGTTATCACTGGGTAAAATGACCTGGCCCCACCTGATGGTTCGAGGTCTCTTGGCCGAGCAGATATACCGCGCCCATTCAATACAGAATAATCACCCCTACCATCGTGCGTGAGACGCTTTAATTTTTATGGCCTTAACCGATCTCTAGCCTTATAAATGACCATTATGAAAAACGCTGACAAAATTTCGAAAAAACCGGTTCTTCTCTGTATTCTAGACGGATGGGGATATCGTGAAGATCAAACCGACAATGCTATTGCCCGGGGCAATACACCCAATTGGGACCGGTTTGTAAGCACACGCCCCATGAGCTTGCTTGGAACATCGGGTTTGGACGTCGGCTTGCCTGACGGACAGATGGGGAATTCTGAAGTCGGTCACATGACAATTGGCAGTGGTCGTGTCATTCTTCAGGATCTACCGCGCATCAATGCCGCAATTGAAAACGGCTCGCTGGCCACCAATCAAACTTTGATCGCTCTCATTGAAAAACTGAAAAAAACCGGCGGAACATGTCATATCGCCGGTTTACTGTCTCCGGGCGGTGTCCATTCGCACCAGCAGCATATAATCGCACTGGCAAAAATAATTGCTGCATCCGGGATCAAAGTTGACATTCATGGCTTTATGGATGGCAGGGATACCCCGCCAACCAGCGGTGCTGGCTTCGTTACAGAGGTCAACGAAGCACTGTCGCAAAGTGAAAACATTCGCCTTACCACTTTATGCGGTCGTTATTTTGCGATGGATCGCGACAACAACTGGGATCGGGTCAAACTATCATATGATGCCATGTTCCATGGAACAGGTGAAACCGCCAGCTTATCGGATCAGACGTTATTGGCTGCCTATGAGGCTGGCGAAAATGACGAGTTTTTAAAACCGCGCATTGCAGACGGATACTCAGGAATTGCTGAGGGTGATGCCTTTTTATCTGCAAACTTTAGAGCAGACCGCGCCCGCCAGCTTCTAGACGCGATTACGGATGCGCAATTTAGCGGATTTGACCGCGGTGCTCGACCAGCCCTAGCCGCCATCGTCGGCATAGTCGAATACTCCGCCAAACTCGCAGCAGTGATCCCCGCGTTATTTCCACCGGTGGATATTCAAAACACCCTTGGCGACGTTGTGTCAAAAGCGGGAAAAACCCAACTCCGTATTGCTGAGACTGAAAAATATGCCCATGTGACCTTCTTTCTCAATGGCGGCGAAGAACAGGTCTTTACAGGTGAAGAAAGAATACTAGTTCCCAGCCCGAAAGTTGCCACATATGATTTACAGCCCGAGATGTCAGCGCCCGAGGTAAAGCAAAAATTGATTGATGCCGTTGAGAGCGGTAAATTCGATCTCATTGTCGTTAATTTTGCAAATCCGGATATGGTCGGGCACACCGGCGTCATGTCAGCCGCTATCAAGGCCGTCGAAACGATAGATAACTGTATTGGCGACCTGACCCAAGCTGTTGATACCGCTGGCGGTACAATGTTTATTACGGCAGATCATGGTAACATTGAGTTGATGAAAGACCAGACAACCCATAAGCCACATACTGCGCATACAACTAATCTGGTTCCATTTGTGTTATCGGCTGGCGATAAAAACCAGCATCTTGAAAACGGAACGTTGGCGGATATTGCGCCGACACTCCTGTCCGTACTCGGGCTTGATATTCCTGCTGAAATGACAGGGAAAATTCTCCTAACCGAAACACAGGAAGACCGTGTCGTTTCGTGATACAATACTCTCTCAAGCAAGGGCTTCTGCCCTTGCTGCTTCCATTTTGGGAGCGTTGTTTGTCAGCCTGCATGCAGGCCCGGCCGTTGCGGACACCAACAGCGATCTTACCCTCCTGCGTCAGCAACTAAGTGCCTCGAATGCCCGGCAGCAAGAGATTTCTGATCGCCTGAATTTACTCTCCAGTGAAATTGTTGCCCTCAAACAAAAATTGGCGACTGCGGCACTGCGACTTAAGGATATCGATCAGAAAATGGTCGATACTGAAAATCGTCTGGACGATATCTCGGCCGTTGAACAACAAACACTGCAGATGCTCTCCCGCCAGAATGCTGGACTTGCCGACACCTTATCGGCCTTAATTCAATTAAGTCGCCAACCCGAAGGAAGTCTGATCGGCAGTCCAGAAAGCCTGATCGATACGTTGCGGGCAGCTACCTTGCTGAAATCAGTTATTCCCGCACTTAAACGCCAAGCTGATGAACTTGGCGGTCAATTGGATGCGCTGGCTTCCTTGAGAGACCAGTATATTGCTGAACAGAAAAAGTTTGCAGCATTGCGCAGCGATCGCGTCACAGAGCAAAATGCTCTCGACAAACTTTTGCAAGGTAAACGGACAGCCCAAGCGGCTCTTAAAAGCATTAATAGCCGTGAAAACAAAAAGCGCGAAAGACTAAACAGCAAAGCGGAGAACCTTGTTGCCCTGCTCTCCAAGTTGGAAGCGGACAAGCAGAAACGGCTGACCGAAGAGCGCCAGCGCATCGAAAAAGAAATCCGCCGCCAGGAAAGCCTTCGACAAGAAGAATTGGCCCGACAGCGCGAGGATGCCAAACGATTAAAAGAAGAAGCTGAAAATGCAGCTCCCGCTGCCACGGCAAGCATTCCAACGCCGGTACCATCACGAAAAAGTGACGCTAGCCAAAAACCGGAAAATCAACAGTCACAACAGGCTCAGATCGCAAGTCTTCCATCAATTGGGTCGGGTAAACCTTTTTCCAGAATAAAAGGCACACTTCCTTTACCAGTTGGTGGTAAGATAGTTTCCAATTACAATTCAACCCAAAAGCGCTTACAACGGAACGGGATTGAAATTGAAACCCGAGACGGTGCAGCAGTGGTATCTCCCTATGATGGACAGATTGCCTTTGCAGGACCATTTCGTCATTATGGGCTGTTATTGATTATTGACCATGGAGAAGGCTATCATACGCTTCTCGCCGGGTTAGGCTCTATCGAAGGCGATGTGGGACAGCTACTGCTAGCAGGCGAGCCTGTGGGAACAATGAGAAGTCAAGGTAATGTCAAACCGACATTATATATGGAATTAAGAGTTAAGGGATCGCCGGTGAACCCAATACCATGGTTAGCGGCAGGATATAGAAAGGTCAGTGGATAATGAGAAATGTTGTTACATGCTTCATGGCGGCTGCAGTAGTCATTTTGTCGCTGGCAATCTTAACAACGCCTAAGAATGAAGTTGCCGCAAGTTCAGAGACTTACAAACAACTTAATTTGTTTGGAGATGTTTTCGCCAAAATTCGCGAAGACTATGTCGAAGAAGTTGATGACGCTCAACTCATTGAAGCTGCGATTAATGGTATGCTGGCCTCACTTGATCCCCATTCCAGCTACCTGAATCCCAAGAATTACTCTGGCATGAAAATTCAGACCCGGGGTAAATTTGGAGGTCTGGGTATTGAAGTCACTATGGAAGGCGGTTTGGTTAAAGTCGTCACACCAATTGACGATACACCAGCGGCAGCCGCAGGCGTCAAAGCGGGAGATTACATTACACATATCGATGGCGAGCCTGTATTGGGGCTGACACTTTCCCAGGCTGTTGAGAGAATGCGTGGTCTGGTCGATACAGATATCTCTCTCACAATGCGGCGTAAAGATGCTAAAGAGCCAATTGAGCTGACGATTACACGCGCCATTATCACGGTTCAGTCCGTTCGGGGCCGCATTGAAGATGACGATCTCATTTATGTTCGTATTTCCAGCTTCACAGAGCAAACGGATAGCGGTATTCGCAAAACAATCGAAAACCTAACCGAAGAAGCAAACGGTGACATCAAAGGCATTATTGTTGATCTACGCAACAACCCCGGTGGGCTTTTAGATCAGGCTATCGCCGTTTCAGATGCCTTCCTGACAAAAGGCGAGATCGTATCAACCCGTGGACGCGATGCACGTAATTCACAACGCTACAATGCAACACCAGATGATATTGTTGATGGAAAACCAATTGTTGTCCTGATCAATGGCGGATCCGCTAGTGCCTCAGAAATTGTCGCTGGAGCCCTTCAAGATCATCGCCGCGCCGTCATTCTGGGAACGCAAAGTTTTGGTAAAGGATCGGTCCAGACAATTGTTCCCTTGCAAGGAAATGGTGCCATGCGCATGACAACCGCGCGCTACTACACACCTTCTGGAACCTCTATTCAGGCAAAAGGCATTACGCCTGACATCGAAGTTGAACAAGCCCGTCTTGAACTGCTTGAAGGCTCGAAGCAACGCTCCGAAGCAGATCTGCGTAATCATCTGGAAAATGGAAGCACCGACGAACAGCCCTCTGAAGCAAGTGAAGAAGGTGCAGATGATAAGAAAATCTTGGATTATCAATTGCTCAGAGCAAAAGATTTGTTGAAGGGTGTCTCACTATTTGCCAAAAAGGATATTAATTAATCCGTTCTGGCTTTCAAATGTGAAGTGAGTTTATCTTGGCGAAGCTAAGAAAAGAAAAAATGGCAACATCGGGACCTCAAAAAAGGCTACCCGTGTTGCCATTTTTATATGCGCTACTTGTGCTCGGCTTAGGTGGGCTCGCGGGATGGCTTACCTATCTGGATGCCTCTGATCCTTCGACAAATGCTATGGTTATTGCTCAGGCTGAAATTCAGCCACCCGTCGCTGTGAGCAAACCATCGCCTGAGGTAAAAGAACAGCCGGATCACAATCTTCCGGCAGGCGAAAACTCATCGCATACTGCACCCGCTCCCTACGAGGATGCAGATAATTCCAAAACCGAAGCGGAAGCAGCCGCCCCAAAGGAAGAGAGTCATAGCGTTGACAGTAGCGCCAGTGACACAACAGCCACTTCCCATGACATACCCCATGACGCGTCTCATCCGAATGAAGCGCATGAGGCAAGTTCAAAAGAAGACAAAACAGACGTTTTCAGTGCCCCACCTGTAAAGCCCAAAGTGTCAGACCATGCGGTGCCGCCTAAAGAAAAAACGAAACCGGATGATAAAAGCAAGACAAGCACAGTGCCCGCTGATGACGGCCAGAACACCGCAACATCTGTATCTCCTAAAGCACCAACAAAGTTCAAAGTACAGCCTGCACCTGCAGAGGAAAAACTTGCGTTAGCGCCTGTGCCCGACCCTGAACTCGCCAAAAAATCTGATTTTGGGTTACTGCCAGTTATTAGCCCCGCGGGTAAAATGCCTTGGCGTACCTATGCTCGCCCCTTTGTTGATCCCCTGAACAGGCCCCGCATCGCAATTGTCATGAGCGAAATGGGCATGAGCGAGTCAGCGACGAAAACAGCTATCCAGAAATTGCCGGGCTCAATAACCCTTTCGTTCAACCCTTACGCTCGCGAACTACAAGGGTGGATCGAGCAGGCGCGCGCTGCTGGACACGAAGTGCTGCTTCAGCTCCCGATGGAACCTTTTGGCTACCCCAACAATGACCCAGGTCCTCATAGCTTGCTTATAAGTCTTACGGATAAGGAAAATTTAAATAGACTTGAGTGGATGCTCGGTCGGTTTACAGGCTATTCAGGTGTTACAAATCAAATGGGGTCACGCTTCACATCCTCCATTTTGGATGTAGAACCGATATTGAAAGTGTTGAAATCAAGAGGATTAATCTTTCTGGATGGCCGCACTTCCGCCAAAAGCGTTGCAGGTAAAGTTGCCGCGCAACTGGGAATGCCGGTCGCAATCAATAACCGCTTCTTAGACAATAAAGCTGATCGGGCCAATATTGATGCACGCTTAGCTGATCTTGAACGAATTGCACGCTATACCGGAACTGCAATTGGTGTCGCATACCCCTACCCCGTTACAATGGAACGGCTGGCCGTCTGGGCGCAGACACTTAATCGTAAAGGTTTTGTCCTCGCCCCCGTATCCGCAACCGTGAACAGACAGGAAATTCAATGACAGACAATAGTCAGCTCCCCTATCGCCCTTGCGCCGGCATCATGATGATCAATTCGAACCGCGAAATTCTGGTTGGCAAAAGAATAGATATGCCCTCTGATCATTGGCAAATGCCCCAAGGGGGAATTGATGACGGTGAAGATGCACTCAGTGCTGCCAAACGGGAGTTACTGGAGGAAGTTGGAACTGACAAAGCCTCCCTCATCCATGTCCTTGATGAATGGGTCACGTATGATCTGCCTTCACACCTGATCGGCAAAGTCTGGAAGGGAAAATACCGCGGCCAAAAGCAACGCTGGTTTCTTTTCCGCTTTGATGGAACAGACCGGGATATCAATATAGAAACGGAGCATCCCGAGTTTTGTGATTGGAAATGGACAGACAAGGTTTCATTAGTAAACCAGATAGTTCCCTTTAAAAAAGACTTATATACACATTTGGTGAATCGCTTCGATTCGTACCTTTAAATCATATATAATCGTTTCACGAGAATAGACCTTCAATCGTCTCAATAGTCACAAGCCCCCGAAAACCCACAATATCTGGTAGGTTGAGCGTTTTTTGCAGCCGAAACGATATAAGTTGTTGTTTTAGTGTAAATTTTACTCCTATAGTTATTAACGTTTTGTTAACCTAGTCAAAATTATCTCCCAATAGTTGGGTGCCAATTGCGACCATGGGGAGCATTAGAATTCTGAACCGATTCGTTTCGGCTGTGGTACATTCAGCGAGCCATCTGAATGTTTAGGGAAAAAGTTGATGTAGTTCTAAAGGTGAGAGTGAAATGAAACATTACGAAGAACTCACGGGTGGTGAGGGTAAGCGCGTTTTTTATCGGGCCGAACGTTTTAAAACATCAAACTTGATGCAAGAAATTTCACCTCAAATTAGTCTTGAAGACAAATCGTTCGATGTTTTTGATATTAGCATGAGCGGCCTCTCGTTCATCAGCAAAACAAAAGCTGTTTTCACATCTGATATTGATCGCGATATTCCCGTCACCTTAAAACTTGGCAGTGATGAGATTTTTCAAGGTAAAGGCCAAATCCGCCGAATAGAGTCCAAAGAAGAAGAACAAAAAATTGCTCTGGAACTCACCGATGGCTACCTGGACATTCAACAAATTATCGCACAGCACGATAACATATCCCTTCAAAACAGAATACGAAATGGCCTGGCTGATCATAGTGAGCTGGTCCCTAGCGGATATAAACAAGTCATTTCAGACGCCGTATATCTATTAAAATCCTCTCGCGACACGCTGAATGCCGTTGAGGAAAGCTTGAAATCTCATGAACCACGTCGGGCAGAACGTATTCAGGATATAATTTATGAATGCGAGAAAGTTGCGTTAGAGCGCTGGCGCACAATTTCTGAGAGAGCGATGGCCGAACTAAACCTTATGCGCGGCGACAGCGCTGCTATAAAGGCAACCAAGCGTTATACGGAGACCGTCCTGACGCCCGAATTGACTCCCGGCGCCTGCTGGAGACGCTCCTATGAAAAGCCACTGGGATATCCCGGTGACTTTGAAGTCATGAACTACGCATATAACTTGTCCCTTATTGGCGACACTGCGTACGAAAAATTCTGCCACCGGCTTGGCACATCTACTGGTGAATTCATTTCGACGCGCATGACACATGTGAAGCAAAAAATTGCCGAAATTGTTGCAAGTGCCGCACAAAATGGAAAAGAAGAAGTTCGTGTGAGCAGCCTTGGATGCGGTCCAGCTCAGGAAGTTGCTAATTTCCTGAAAGGACATGCCTCTCCTGTTGCAACTCACTTTACATTAATCGATCAGGATCAAAGTGCACTCTCTTACGCTTACAAGAACAGTTATCCTGAAGTCATCCGACTAAATGGCAAAGCATCCGTGACCTGCCTCCATGCAACATTTCTTGAATTCTTGGCAGCGGGGAACCTGTTTAAGCGTATTGCAGCACAGGATATGATTTATGCGGTTGGACTTGTTGACTATCTAACGGATCGACGGGCAGCGCGGTTGGTGAAAGATCTCTATAGAAATTTACGGCCCGGCGGAACCCTGATCATCGGAAGCATGTATGATTCCGAGAAAAGCCTTGAATGGCAGGTTGAATTTGTTACCGACTGGCAGCTTGAATATCGAGATGAAGAGAACATGCTCGCAATGGCGGAAGGTTTGCCGAAGGAAGCTTCGCGCAGTGTTTCAACTGACTCCACGGGGCATTGCATTATTCTGGAAGTTCAAAAACCCGCACAAAAAAACTAAACGCGTTTTTATGCAATATGGGCTCGAAGTGGTTCGCTCTTTTCAAGAGAAAGGAGCTTGTTTCGCTCAGCAGGGAATATGATTTGAACGGTCGTCCCTTTACCGATCATGCTTTCAAGTTCGATACTGCCGCCATGCAACGTCATCACGTTCTTGGATAGAGGGAGCCCAAGTCCGGTTCCCTCGTAATTTCGAGCTAAACTGCTTTCGATCTGCACGAATGGCGCAAATACCTTTTGCAAATTCTGTGGCTCAATTCCAATACCGGTGTCCGTGACATGGACACTAATCTCACCCTCTTTTGATTCCATAACATTAATACTTACAGAGCCGCCTTTGGGCGTAAATTTAACCGCATTTGACAATACATTCAGAAAGACCTGTGAGACCAAACGCGGATCAGCAAATACTATCTGCTCCGTTTTCGGGACATCAAAAGCAAGACGAATACCACTTTCAACAGCTTTATCGCGAACGATACGCAGTGAAGAATTAATGACTTCTATCAGGGAAACATCCTGCTCTTGCAAAACAAGTTTTCCGGCCTCAGCTTTCGAAAGATCAAGAATATCGTTAATAATGCTCAGTAAATGCTGACCACTACTTTTGATATCATGCGAGTATTCTTTATATTGCTCCGTCCCGAGTGGGCCAAACATTTCCTTTTCCAGAATTTCTGAAAATCCAATTATCGCGTTGAGGGGGGTGCGAAGCTCATGGCTCATAATCGCTAAAAATTCTGATTTTGCATGATTGGCTGAATTAGCCTTGTCTGCAAGTTCGTTACTTTTCATCCGCTCACTATCGAGCATTTTCATATTCACGAAATCCCGACGTTGCGCCAGTTCCTGAAAATAGGCCGCGAACACGCCCATACCCGCGGCAGTTAACAGAAAGAAATCGTTCGCCAAGAGTATCATAATTGGTATCGGGTTCAGCCACATCGCAGAAATATGATAAGCAACCACAAGGCACACAGTTACACTTGTCGCATACAAAAACCGAGTGGGAGGCAAACAGCAACAGAAAATGATAAGTGGGGTCAAGCCGGCATAGTACAGATAGTTTCCCGGCTCACTCGCAATGTAGGTCATCGCTATAATGCTCAGCCCTGAGATGAGCATACAAAGTGCCGCACCTAATTGTGCAATTTGCGCATAAAAGCGCGAGTAAGTTAGAGCATAAACAACAACAAGGAACGGAACAGTCGTTGTAAACCGAATGGCAATTGCGGTTTCATAAACATCCATCAAAACATAGTAATCGAGGAAAGAAAACCCACCATAAATGATAAGGGCAGATAAGAGAGACAAGCGCATGACGGCCAATGATTTGGCAATTGCGTCATCATTGTAGTCATTCTCGAAGTCACGGTCAGCAAAGCGCAGGGAAAAGCGATTTATCTCTGCCCCCGCAATCACACTGTTTGACAATATCGAGTTGCTATCTTTTATCAATCTCTTTACCCAAATACTTTTAGCGCAATAATAAACTAAACAGCACTTAGTAAATATTGTGTTAATCGATAGATTTTATTAACTGTAGTTGGAGAGTACTTCGGGAACTAAATTAATTATAATGAATATTAGTATTTTACTTAAATAAAGATATTTAGTCCGTATAGGAAGCCGTCTGTAAAACCTTTAAAGCGCGTTTAGGATTATAGAAAACCTGCTCTTTTTCAACTAAATGCACGACACCATAAAAGGTTTGAATAACTTCGGTTGAGCTTGAAGATAAAATTAAAGATTTGAAATAATTCTTTATGGATAAACCGAAGGGTTTCACCCCCTTAGTTTGAGGGTACTTGAAATCTTGCCCCATAGCCAAATCCCAAGGGGTTTGAAAAATACCAACCAGACTCTTTAAATAGCTGTCTCTCAGGCGGCGGATGGATTCAATATCCGTAAAATCCACGTCCCCAAGCAAGCCTGCCAGACTTTGGACAGACAAAATCGCAACCGACATTCCCTGCCCAAACAACGGATTAAGGCTCACATTGGTATCACCTACAGGAATTAAGCCCAGCGGAAATCTTGGAAGCCGATCATAATGGCGCCGAATACTGGCGGGAAATTTATGCAAACTAATATCTGTCAAAAATTCAGCATCTTTGATCGCAGTGTAGACGTCTGGCTTCGGAAGGTTTTTTGCGTATTCCAAAAACCCCACTTTGTCTGCCGGTGGATGATCGTTATGATAACCAGCCAATGTTAATAGCCAGGTCTTATTCTCCACCTGCACTAACGTACATCCACGCACTTCGTCAGGTCCAGTCGGATAGATTAAAAGGCTCGTCCAGTCTCTGTTTTCATCATTTGGAAGCTTGAGAAAACAGCTGGCATACCCCAAATCAACTCGCGTTTCAGATAAAGGAACACGGCCCCAGTTGTTATTTTCCAACCATTTAGGAAGCGCGCTGCCACGGCCAGTCGCATCAATAAAAAGATCGGCCTCGATACTAGTCACTTGACCATCTGATTGCTTCAGCACCGCAGCGGCAACTCGTTCACTATCAGGATGGAGCGTATAATCGACAACCTTAGTCTCGTAGCTGATAAACACATTCTCAAGAGCGCGAACAAAATCCCGGACACATCCTTCTAGTAGGGGCCGAGATTGAAATTGAATTGTCAGGTCGCCCTGAAACCGCGGCATATAACGCCGATTAATATACCATTTTATATCATTGGAAAAATTTGCAGAAGAGGCACCTCGCCGTTCCAGTTCCGTTGGTAAATCTGGGAATATACGAGTTAATGCATCCGCACCGCCTTTTAAAAGGCCATGTACATGACGTCCTTGCGGCACGCCTTTGCGGGCCTCGTTCCCTGAAGGTTCCTTGTCGGCTTCTACAATAATGACTTTATCAAAATATGCGGACAAAACTTTTGCGGCTGTCAGGCCGGCAAGACTTCCTCCGGAAATTACCGCTCTGCTCATGAAATCTCCGCCAATAAGTTGATTAATTTTTATACTATGATCTGATTTGGGAAGAGACAAGATAGTTCTTGAGAGGCATACCAATAAAAAAAGGGATCCCGGTAGGGATCCCTTTTTCTAAAAATCATTTTCGGCAGACGTTTAACCTAAAGCTTCCAAAATTGCTTCAAGATGTTCTTTATTTTCCTGAGCTTTTCGTTTTACTTCATCGTCTTTCGCATCCTGAACATCTTCAGACAAGTCCTTGATCCGTTGTTCAAGATTTTCCCGGCTCAAATCAGCCAAATGAATAGCTTCTTCCGCCAAGACAGTCATTTTATCATCCGATACCTGAACGAAACCACCATTTACGAAAATTCGATCCTTTTCAGTATCGCCTTCATAAATTGAGATCACGCCAGGCCGAAGGGAAGCAGTGACCGGTGTATGACCCGCCATCACAGCGAAATCACCTTCCGCACCAGGAACAACCACCATCTCATAGTCATCCGAGAGCAGAAGCTTCTCAGGTGACACCAAATCCATGGTTACCATTTCAGCCATTTTAAGCTCTCCTCACCTCTGCCTTAAGCCGCGTCTGCAGCAAGTTTCGCAGCTTTTTCTTTCACTTCCTCGATACCACCGCACATATAGAAAGCAGCTTCTGGAAGATCATCATATTTACCAGCAACAATCGCTTCAAATGCATCGATTGTATCTTCAAGTTTCACGAATTTACCTGGTGAACCTGTAAAGATTTCGGCAACATGGAACGGCTGGCTAAGGAAACGCTGGATCTTACGGGCACGAGCCACAACCAGTTTATCTTCCTCAGACAATTCATCCATACCCAAAATGGCAATGATGTCTTGTAGTGATTTATATGTCTGCAATGTTTCCTGAACTTCACGAGCAATGCGATAGTGACGATCACCAATAACGGCTGGGTCAAGCATACGTGAAGTTGAATCGAGCGGATCCACAGCAGGATAAATACCAAGCTCTGCAATCTGACGAGACAACACTGTTGTTGCGTCCAGATGGGCAAAGGATGTTGCAGGCGCAGGGTCTGTCAAGTCATCGGCAGGAACGTAAATCGCCTGAACGGATGTAATCGAACCTTTATTGGTTGATGTAATACGTTCTTGCAGCGCACCCATATCTGTCGCAAGTGTTGGCTGGTAACCCACAGCAGATGGGATACGGCCAAGAAGCGCAGACACCTCTGAACCAGCTTGTGTAAAGCGGAAGATATTATCCACGAAGAACAACACGTCCTGACCTTCCTGATCACGGAAATATTCCGCGATTGTCAAACCAGACAAGGCAACACGAGCACGCGCTCCTGGAGGCTCATTCATCTGACCATATACAAGCGCCACTTTTGATTTGTCGCCTTCGGTGTCAATAATGCCACCTTCGATCATTTCGTAGTAAAGGTCGTTACCCTCACGTGTACGCTCACCAACACCGGCAAACACTGAGTAACCACCATGGCCCATGGCAACGTTATTGATCAATTCCATGATCAAAACCGTTTTACCCACGCCGGCACCACCGAACAGGCCAATTTTACCACCTTTTGCGTAAGGTGCGAGAAGATCAACAACCTTAATACCTGTTACCAGGATTTCAGATTCTGTTGACTGATCGGCAAAGTCAGGAGCTTCTGCGTGAATTGGCGCATATGATTTTGCATTTACAGGCCCGCGCTCATCCACAGGCTCACCAACTACGTTCAGAATACGGCCAAGAGTTTCAGGTCCGACAGGCATCTGAATTGCGTCACCAGTATCCTGTACTTCCTGTCCCCGAACCAGACCTTCAGTCGCATCCATCGCAATGGTGCGAACTGTTTTCTCACCAAGATGCTGCGCAACTTCCAGTACGAGTCGCTGACCATTATTTTCAGTGTGCAGAGCGTTCAGAATTTTCGGCAATTCACCGTCAAATTGAACGTCTACGACGGCTCCCATCACCTGGGTAATTTTGCCGACAGACTTATTCGCCATTTTAATGCTCCCTAAAGGGTCACTTAATTCTTCCAAAACCCGGCCGAAGTGTTAGACAGCTTCAGCACCGGAGATAATCTCAATTAATTCGCTTGTAATCGCTGCCTGGCGCTCACGGTTATACTGCAAGGTGAGTTTATCAATCATCTCACCTGCATTCCGTGTTGCGTTATCCATCGCAGACATACGAGCACCCTGCTCGGAAGCAGAATTTTCTAGCAAAGCCTTGTAGACCTGAACTGAAATATTGCGGGGCAAAAGATCCGCAAGGATCTCTTCCTCTTCAGGCTCATAGTCATAATCGACTTCGTTTTCGACTTCGGTTCCAGTTTTCTCTGGAATAGAAGCTGGTATCAACTGCTGCGCGGTCACTTCCTGTGTCATGACGGAGACGAATTTTGCATAGAAAACTGTGCAAACATCAAACTCGTCATTTTCAAACATTGTCAGCGCCCGCTGTGCAATAGGCTGTGCGTCACCGAAACCGATCCGCTTTGATCCAGACAAATCGACAAAATCGATAATTAAATGTCCAAACCGGCGTTTCAGTGCATCCCGACCTTTTTTACCAACGCAAAGAATTTTAACATCTTTGCCGTCAGCAATAAGGGCCTGAACTTTCAGACTGGCGGCTTTAGCAATGGAGCTATTAAAACCACCGCACAGGCCACGTTCACCTGTAGCAACAATAATCAAATGTCGTTGATCGGATCCACTGCCCTGCAATAGACGCGGGCCCTCACGGCCTTCAAGACCAGACGCGAGGGAGACCATCATCGCTTCCATGCGTTCCGCATAAGGGCGGGCCGCATTGGCAGCTTCTTCAGCGTGACGCAGTTTCGCCGCAGCCACCATTTTCATGGCTTTGGTGATTTTCTGCGTCGACTTGACGCTGGTGATCCGATTTTTGAGTTCCTTAAGGTTCGCCATTCGTGGCTACCCCCTTTTCAGCTCAAAGGTTACGCAAAAGTAGTTGTGAAGCTATCCAGAATACTGTGCAACTTCTCATCTGTTTCGGATGAAAGCGCGCCTTCATTCCGAATTGTGTCCAGAAGATCCTGATGCTTAGCATGCATTTCTGTTAGCAACTGTTTTTCGAAATCGCCAATTTGGTTCACTTCGATACGATCCAGATATCCCTTCACGCCAGAGAAGATAACAGTAACCTGCTCTTCCATAGTCAGAGGAGAATATTGTGGCTGCTTCAGCAACTCGGTCAAACGGGCACCACGTGCCAGAAGTTTCTGAGTTGAAGCATCAAGATCAGAACCAAACTGAGCAAATGCTGCCATTTCACGATACTGAGCCAGCTCAAGTTTAATTGTACCGGCAACCTGTTTCATCGCCTTTGTCTGCGCAGATGAACCCACACGAGACACAGACAGACCCACGTTAATCGCTGGACGAATGCCTTGATAGAACAGCTCAGTTTCCAAGAAGATCTGACCATCCGTAATGGAGATCACGTTTGTTGGAATATACGCTGACACGTCACCAGCCTGCGTTTCAATAACAGGCAGAGCTGTCATCGAACCAAGACCATTGGCTTCGTTCAGTTTAGCTGAACGCTCCAAAAGACGTGAATGAAGATAGAAAACGTCACCTGGATACGCTTCACGTCCTGGTGGACGGCGAAGCAGCAGAGACATCTGACGATAGGCAACAGCCTGCTTGGAAAGATCATCATAGATGATCAATGAATGCATGCCATTGTCACGGAAATATTCAGCCATCGCACAACCGGTAAACGGTGCGAGATACTGCAAAGGAGCTGGATCGGATGCAGTCGCTGCCACAACGATGGAATATTCCATCGCACCATTTTCCTCAAGTGTCTTAACAACCTGAGCAACAGTGGAGCGCTTCTGACCAATAACTACATATACGCAGTAAAGTTTTTTGCTCTCATCATCGGTAGCGTTCACTGATTTCTGGTTCAGGATCGCATCAACAGCAACCGCTGTCTTACCAGTCTGACGGTCACCAATGATCAACTCACGCTGGCCGCGTCCGATTGGCACCAAGCTATCAACTGATTTCAGACCAGTCATCATTGGCTCATGAACGGATTTACGTGGCATAATGCCAGGCGCTTTCACATCCACACGGCGAGGCTCACAATTTTCGATTGGGCCTTTACCATCGATTGGATTACCAAGACCATCAACAACACGCCCCAAAAGGCCTCGACCAACGTTTGTTTCAACGATGGCGCCAGTCCGTTTAACGGTGTCACCTTCTTTAATGTCACGGTCAGAACCGAAAATCACGGCGCCCACGTTGTCTTCCTCAAGGTTAAGAGCTAGACCCTTAATCCCACCTGGAAATTCAACCATTTCACCAGCCTGAATTTTATCCAGACCGTAAATACGAGCAACACCGTCACCTACTGACAGCACCTGTCCAACTTCAGAAACTTCAGTTTGCGTGTCGAAACCAGCAATCTGTTGTTTAAGAATTTCGGAAATTTCTGCGGCGCGGATGTCCATCACCCAACCCCTTTCATGGCAAACTTAAGATTTTGAAGCTTGGTTCGAATAGAACTATCGACCATGCGCGAACCGATTTTAACCGTCAGGCCACCAATGAGGCTTTCATCAACATCTGCCTCGATGGCCACATCACTTCCAGTAGCAGACTTCAACTCTTTTGTAAGAGCATCCATCTGTTTAACTGTCAGCTTTTTGGCTGATACAACTTTTGCGACCACCTCACCACGCTCAGCGGCATGCAATCGCCCAAATGTATCGATCATATCCGCAAGTGCAAACAGTCGGCGGTTTTTGGCCACTGTCCCCACGAATCGCCGAACCAAATCACTAACGCCGACTTTCGCAAGAACAGCCAAAATAGCCTGTTCCTGCTTATCCCGACTGATAAGTGGACTACGGACGAGACGCACAAGATCTGCGCTCTCTTCCATTAACATTTTGATCGTGGCCAGATCGGACGCAACACCTTCCACCTGCTTCTCTGCAGAAGCAAGATCAAAGAGCGCTGTTGCATATCGGCCAGCGATACCTGAAACTTTTATGTTCTCAGCTGACAAGGAAAGATCCCCAAGCCTGAAAAAAACGACGCAAAAGGCGTCGAAAGAAAAATTCGAATGACACCTGACAATTAGGACCTTGTAAGCAGCCCCTTTTCGTCAGGCAACGGGTTATTAGCACAGGGAATTACATGAAGCAATATCCCCATGAGCAGTTTATTCACCAAAATTCACCAAATTTTCACGAATGCCCCAATTAACACACAAATTCACATGAAATTATAGGGATCAATGTCAATCTGAAGACGAATATTTGAAGGAATTTTAACCCCTTTCAGCCAAGAACGGATCAATGCCTGAATATTCGTCTGTCTGCTGGCCCTAACCAGAAAACGAATACGATGCCTGCCTCTAATTAAGGCAAGTGGAGCTGGAGCAGGCCCCATTATCAAAAAATTTTCGCCGCTCGGCGCGCCTCTTGCCAGCATCAATGAGAAATTTCGAAGCGATTCGGAATCTTCACACGACAGAATCAAAGAGGCGAGCCGACCATAGGGCGGCATGGCTGCCATTTGGCGCATCTCTGCCTCTTGTTCAATAAAACTCTGAACATCCCCACTTTTCATCGCCGCCATAACCGGATGATCCGGCAAGTGAGTTTGCAGCATCACTTTTCCTTTAACCTGCTCGCGACCAGCACGGCCTGCAACCTGTGACAACAGCTGATAACTTCTCTCAGATGCGCGTAGATCGCCACCTGCAAGTCCAAGGTCAGCATCAACAATCCCAACCAGTGTTAAATTTGGAAAATGATATCCCTTTGCAACGATCTGGGTTCCAACAAGAAGATCAATCTCGCCATTTGTCATGGCTTCTACAAATCGAGCAGCGGCGCCCGGACCTGTCATTGTATCGCTCGCAATCATTTGCATCCGGGCATCCGGAAATAAAAGCCCCGCTTCTTCGGCCAGTCGCTCAATCCCCGGACCGCAGGCTTTAAAACTATCCGGCTCTTCACATTCCGGGCAGACATCAGGAATTTTCGACGAGTAGCCACAATGATGGCATTGCAGACGCTGGCTTAACCGATGCTCCACCAGCCAAGCACTACAATGGGGACATTGCAGACGAAAACCACAGGCATCACATAAAGTCAGCGGCGCATAGCCGCGCCTGTTAATAAAGAGCATCGCCTGTCGCCCCGCCGCAAGCGTGTCTTTCACTGCCGCTTCCAAGGGTTCAGAAATCCACCGCTGGCGCCCCAGACGGTTTAATTTTAAATCGATCAATTCAATATCGGGAAGTTCTGCCGCGCCAAATCGTGAGGGGAGACGCAAATGCACATATTTACCGGCTTTTGCATTTACATAGGTCTCAAGCGCTGGCGTTGCCGACGCCAAAACAACGGGAAGCTTTCCAAGAGTGGCCCGAACCACGGCCATATCCCGTGCATTATAGGTAATGCCTTCATCCTGTTTGTAAGAGGCTTCATGCTCTTCATCCACAATAATCAAACCCAGATCATGATAAGGCAGGAAAAGAGCCGATCGCGCGCCAACAACCACGCGTGCCTCACCCTCAATAACGGCCCGCCAGTTTCGACGCCGCTCTCCACTTCCCAGATCTGAATGCCACTCTACCGGTTTTACCCCAAACCGTTTTTCAAACCGACCCAACCACTGCGCCGAAAGCGCTATCTCTGGCAACAGAACCAGCGCCTGCTTTCCTGTACGTAGCGCCGCAGCGATTGCTTCAAAATAGACCTCCGTTTTACCGGAACCTGTCACTCCTTCAAGCAGGGTCGCATTAAACGCCTGCGCCTGAACGAACTCGGCAAGCTGGTCAGCGATCTCCTTTTGCGCATCCGACAGTTCAAAACCGGGTAAATCCGGATCTGGCTGTGCAATTGGGAGATCACTTGGTAATTCCTCAACCTGCAAGGCGCCAGCAGCATGAAGTCCCTTCACAACAGACGGGCTCACATCTGCAAACTGCGCAATATCTGCTGCGGCGTACGTAAGCCCGCCCTCTAGCAGTTCCAGAACACGCTTTCTTGCTGGGGTCAGCCGTTTCGGTATTTCGCCTGCACGCCGATACCCTTTGCGCGGCATTTTCGGATAAAGGGCGTCGGGCACGCTCATACTCATGCGTAAAACACGGCCTGCGCCCTGCATGGTATAGTTTGCAACCCAATCCACAAACTCGATGGCTTCTTGGCAAAGGGGCGCCGTTGGCAGAATTTCCAATATATCCTTGAGACGATCCGGCGATATATCCAGTTTGGGATTTAATTGCCATACAACACCGTTCACGGTTCGCGGACCAAGGGGAACTTTGACAAATGAGCCCTGTTGCACATTTAATTCATCTGGAACGGAATAGTCATAGGCCGCCCCCTGGCTCATCGGCAAAAGGACTCTTGCTGTTCGTAACTGGGGCTGAACGCTCATTATGCTTTAAATTGGGCCTACGCTGGTATATTTAAGGGTCAACAATTTGATTGCTATCCCTAACTCCTAATCCAATTGGCCTCAGCAGGCAAAATTTTCTTGGAGTAAAATGTCTTTTGGGGTTTGCAAATGGATAAACACAAATCGCAAAACATAGACTTGCCGATAAAACAGAATAGAGAGTGACATGAAATTTTTTGTAGATACTGCAGACACTGAAGAAATTCGTGAACTGGCGGATACGGGTTTGCTGGATGGTGTCACCACCAATCCATCACTTATTGCGAAAACAGGGCGTGATTTCATCGAAGTCGTCAAAGAAATTTGCACAATTGTCGATGGTCCGGTCAGTGCAGAAGTCGCCGCAACCGACTATGAGACCATGATCGAAGAGGGCAAAAAACTTGCAGGCCTAGCTGAGAACATTGCGGTCAAAGTTCCCCTCACAATGGCAGGACTTAAAACCTGCTCCCAGTTGAGCAAAGCCGGAACACAAGTCAATGTCACGTTATGCTTTTCTGCAGCGCAGGCAATCCTCGCCGCAAAAGCGGGTGCCACATATATATCACCGTTCGTTGGTCGCCTTGATGACATCGGACAGGATGGCATGACATTGATCAGCGAGATTGTCCAAATCTATAGCAACTACCCCGCACTTCAGACAGAAGTACTGGTCGCATCCATTCGCAATCCAATGCATATCGTCCAAGCTGGATTAATGGGCGCAGATGTTTGCACGATCCCGCCGCAGGTCCTCAAGCAACTTGTCTCACACCCGTTGACCGACAAAGGCCTTGCTGCATTTGTCGCAGATTGGGAAAAGACTGGACAGAGCATCCTAGGTTAAGCAGAATCAAGGAAGCAAATTTAGACACGGGATAAGGCTGTGGCCAAAGAAACCAAGAAAAAGCTAAGTGGATCAAAATCCAACGATGAACTTGACGAAGGTCTTGTGAAAGACTGGCTCACGGCCCATCCCGAATTTCTTGAACAAAATACCAATCTGATATCGGATGTCATTGCCGCAAATCGCATTTCAGGCGATGGCGTGGTGGACATGCAGTCTTTTTTGGTAGAACGCCTTCAGCAGCAACTGGCCAGTCTAAAATCAACACAGAATGATCTGGTAAAGTCCGTCCGAGCTAATCTACATACTCAGGATATGGTTCATCGATCTGTTCGAGCCATCCTGAATGCCACTAGCGTTTCGCATTTTGTCCATATCCTTACGCAGGACTTGCCTGAACATTTAGAAGTAGATGTTATTACGCTCTGTGTTGAAGAGGGCGCAATCCCCCTTCCCTCCATGACCGGCCTGCAACGGCTTAAAAAGGGCAACATAAATAAGGCCAACTGGAACACTGAAAATATATTGATGCGTCCCGTCGCGCCGCGATCAAAAGCTGTTTTTGGCCCCGCCATGGATCTTGTTGCTTCCGACGCGTTAATTAAACTCGACATACCCTCGCTCAATGCCCCTGCCATGCTGGCGATCGGAAGCCGCGAAGAAGGTCATTTCCACAATGAGCAAAGCACAGACCTTTTATCTTTCTTTGCGATTTGCGTGCAATCTTCGCTCCAAATGTGGCTCGAACAAACAGCACTTCCATAGCCATGGCGCCGAAACCACCACTTCAAATCGCACTTGATGATTGGAAAAACTGGTTACGCCATGAACGCAAAGTAAGCCCGCACACCTTTGAGGCCTATGAGCGTGATGTGGAAGGCTTTATTCAATTTTCATCTGCCCACCTTGGTAAATCACTAACGCTTGAAGATTTACAATCCCTCAAAGCATCAGACTTTCGCGCATATCTGGCTGATCGTAAAAGCGATGGCTTAAGCGCAACCTCTCTTGCACGGGTTCTCTCATCTGTCCGCAGCTTTTTCAAAAAACTCGAAAAAGATGAAATTCTTCATAATCCAATCTTAAAAACTGTTCGTTCTCCCAAAAGACCGGAACGGCTGCCCCGACCATTAAATGCTAAGGACAGTCAAAATCTCCTAAAATCGTTAGCTGAAAAAAACGATTGGTCGAGCGCCCGCGACCTTGCTGTTATCACACTACTTTATGGCGCTGGCCTGCGTATTTCAGAAGCGCTGTCCTTAAATTATGAAGATCGCCCCAATTCCGATAGCATTACAATTATGGGCAAAGGCTCTAAGGAACGCCTTGTTCCAATTTTACCAATCATTCGAAAAGCAATCGCCGAATATCTGGCCATATGCCCGCACCCAATGAGCGCCGGAGAGCCTCTTTTCATCGGAAAACAGGGGCGTCGGCTCAACCCAAGGCAAATCCAACTAACATTGCAAAACTTTCGCCGGGCGCTCGGCTTACCCGAAACGGCGACACCTCACGCGCTTCGACATAGTTTTGCCACCCACCTTCTCGCCGCCGGGGGGGATCTGCGAACCATTCAGGAATTGCTTGGGCATGCATCCCTATCCTCAACGCAGAGATATACAGATCTAGACACTGAAAAAATGCTAAATGTGTATAATTCAGCCCACCCGAAAAGCTGATCGGCCGCTTAGCGCGTTATCCTGAATACCAAGGGGCTTAAGAGTGCAATGCTGCCTATGGATAAATAAGTAATTCCCCAAGCAATTGCATTTTCGCGCCCCCCCGCCATATCAAGGACAATGCCTGCGACAACCGGGCCAGCCATAGCTCCACCAAATCCAATAAAGCTGTGAACAGCCATCGTCGATCCACGCAATTCAGCAGGCGCCGAAGTCACGGCACCTGAGGTGATTGTTGACGAATCTGCTGTGACAAAAAATCCATAGAGAATGGAAAGGAGCGCGACCACATAAAATGGGAAGCCTGACACGAAACCAAGTATTGCTGATAGCGCGAATGCAATCCCCATAATCATCAAAATGGCCCGTTGACGCCCGATTTTCAAGGAAAGCTCGTTCCCCAATACGCTGGCGGGTAAACCCATAAAAATGACAACTGATGCGATGAGGCTCACATCCATCCATGCCGGCGCTGATGTCTGCGTTGCCGCAAACGTCAGATACGCGACCACAAATGATCGCATCGCCATCAATTCCCAGGAATGACAAAAATAGGCAACGACATATCCCATCGTCTTGCCGTTACTCAACACGGGCCAAAAATTAAATAACTGGCGCCATGGCCTTGGATGATTCTGTGGTACAGGACGGTTTATCCCCCAGACTAGAATCAAGGCAAGCGGCGGTCCTGCGAGCGCAGAAATAAGCGCGGCATCTTCGCCAAACCAGCCATTAACTTGACCTACCAACAAGAATGAAACCGCCGATCCCGTTGAAAAGCATGCTGTATAAAATGCAATTGCGCGCGGTTGCGAGGTGACGGGCACCCGATCTGTCAGCATTTTTAACCCTGGCATATAGGCGCAGGCCAGCGCCGAACCTGAAACCAACCGCCAGGGCAGAGCCGCTAAAAACCCGTCTGCATGAAAGGCAAAACCATATGCACCGACAATTGCAAAGATATGTCCAAAAATCACAATTCGTCTGGCATCTATTAGGTCTGTCAGCGTAGATGCAAACAGACCAAATAGAGTAAACCCCAGAAAGTAAGCGCCGTTTATCCACCCAGCTTCGGTACCACTCAAATTCCATGCTTCAAAAAAATGCGGCATCAATGCTGGAAATGTCGCAAAAGAGGACATTGCCAATATTTCAGCGATACAGGAAAGCGTTATGAGTTTAACCGGCGCCATTTAATATCTTACGAAGCTGGAGGCGCTGTCTCTGCCATCGAAGGTCTTTTGGAGAATTCGTCAAACCATGCTTTTAGTTTTGGCCGCCCATTCCGCCAATCCTCATGAGAAAACCGCAGATCCAAATAACCCAGCGCGCACCCAACTGCAATCGTACCGATATTCACATCACCTGAAAATCCATCGACCTGTTTTTCCAGTTCATTTAATGAATTTTCCACGGCAACCCGAAGGCGCTCGCTCCAAGAAGGTGATCTTTCGCCCTCTGGCAATGCTGAAGAATCCCAACGACGGGTAAAAGCGGCATCTGTCATACCGTTTGCCATTGCATGCAGCGTCATAACTTTCGCCCGCTCCAAGGCGTCTGAGGGAAATAGCGTTGGATTGCCGTCTTTTGCATCCAGATATTCTGCAATTACAATTGAATCAAATAATAGCTCGCCGCTTTCCAGCTCCAAACTCGGGATTTTACCCAGCGGATTGGCAGGATTAATTCCAACAAACACATTGCTTGTATCGGGGCTGGTAAATTCAATATCACCCCGAAGGTTCTTTTCGATGGCAACGGCCATAACTTTACGGGCAAAAGGAGAGGTAGCGCTGTAACAGAGTTTCATAAGGTCACCTGTTTGTTTTTATAGGGGTGGATCAAAAAGAAAAGGCCGGAGAAAATCCGGCCTTTGTATTTTTTCGACTTCAGAAGCTCAGGTCAAGCGTTAATGGTTCGACCAGCAACAGCTAGCGCCGCTTCTTTAACCGCTTCATTCAAGGTAGGATGCGCATGGCAAGTTCTGGCGATATCTTCTGCAGAAGCACCAAATTCCATAGCCAAAACACATTCATGGATTATCGTTCCGGCATCTGCCCCAACGATATGAACACCTAGAACCTTATCGGTTTTTTTATCGGCCAAAATTTTTGCAAAGCCATCGGTTGATCCCACAGCACGGGCGCGGCTATTGGCCATAAATGGTACTTTACCGACGTTATATTCAACACCTGCTTCTTTGAGTTGCTCTTCGGTTTTGCCAACCGTTGCAACTTCTGGCCATGTGTAAATCACGCCTGGAATAAGGTTATAATCGATATGTGGTTTTTGACCGTTCATTTTCTCGACGCAAACAACACCTTCATCTTCGGCTTTATGGGCAAGCATTGGACCTGCGATAACATCGCCAATTGCGTAAACACCATCCACGTTGGATTTAAAGTTATCATCGACAATAATGCGGCCCGCTTTATCCAACTCTACGCCCAGATCTTCCAGTCCCAGACCCGTTGTATAAGGACGACGGCCAATCGCAACCAACACAACGTCGGCTTTCATTGTTTCTGCGTCACCGCCTTTTGCCGGCTCCATCGTCAGCGTAACACCGGCTTTCGCTTTCTTTGCACCGGTTACTTTCGTACCCAGTTTAAAGTCGATGCCTTGTTTTTTGAGAATGCGCTGCGTATTTTTAGCAACCTCATTGTCTGTTCCTGGCAAAATTCGGTCCAAAAACTCAACAACCGTTACATCAGCACCCAGGCGGCGCCACACAGTGCCAAGTTCTAGTCCAATAACGCCAGCACCGATAACAATCATTTTCTTCGGAACTTTTGTCAGCTCAAGCGCACCTGTGGATGAGACAATCTGCTTTTCATCAATATCGACATTGGGAAGCGGCATTACATCCGATCCAGTTGCGATCAGAATTTTTGCGCCTTTGATGGTTTTATTGTCTTCGCCAGTAATCTCAACGCGGCCACCGCCTTGCAACTCGCCCGCACCTTTGAAATAGGTCACCTTGTTTTTCTTAAACAAAAACTCGATACCCTGCGTCAAACCTTCAACAGCTGTATTTTTCTGGCCCAGCATTTTATCCAGATTCAATTTAATGGATCCGATTTCGATGCCACGGTCGGCAAAATCATGCTGGGCTTCTTCAAAAAGCTCTGATGATTTCAGTAAGGCCTTTGAGGGAATACAGCCCACATTCAGACATACACCACCAAGCGTGCCCCGCTTTTCAACGCAAGCAGTTTTCATACCCAACTGTGCCGCACGAATAGCCGCGGTATATCCACCGGGACCGCCACCGACAACAATCAGATCAAAAGTATCATCACTCATTTTTTCCCCCTTTAGGGAGTTAATTTCTTTAAATTAAAGCTCAAGCAGAAGACGCTGAGGATCTTCCAAGGCTTCTTTAACGCGCACTAGGAACGTCACAGCTTCTTTACCATCAATGATGCGATGGTCATAAGAGAGCGCCAGATACATCATCGGACGAACTTTAATCTCACCATCAACAACCATTGGGCGTTCCTGAATTTTGTGCATACCCAATACAGCCGATTGGGGTGCGTTCAAAATTGGAGAGGAAAGCAGCGAGCCATAAACACCACCATTTGAAATGGTAAATGTTCCGCCTTGCATGTCATCCATGGTCAGTTTGCCATCGCGCGCTTTACGTCCAAGGGCTGCAATGCCGGTTTCAACACCTGCAAACGACAGTTGATCCGCATCCCGCAAAACGGGAACGACAAGACCATTTGGCGTCCCAACCGCAACACCAATGTGATAGTAGTTTTTATAAACAATATGATCGCCTTCGATCTCGGCGTTCACAGCTGGCAGTTCTTGCAGCGCTGCAACACAAGCTTTGGTAAAGAACGACATAAACCCGAGACGGGCGCCATGCTTTTTCTCAAACAGCTCTTTATATTCTGCCCGAAGTGCCAGCATGTTTGTCAAATCAACCTCGTTATAGGTTGTCAACATAGCTGCTGTATTCTGAGCATCCTTCAAACGTGTCGCAATACTTTTGCGCAGACGTGTCATTTTCACACGCTCTTCGCGAGCGGCTTCCGGACGTGGACCTGACGCTGCAGGAGCGGCGGGCGCAGCAGATGCCGCAGGCGCTGACGACGCAGGAGCTGCTGGAGAGCTTCCCCCATTGTCGAGAGCTTCCAGCACATCGCCTTTCGTAATCCGGCCATCTTTACCGGTGCCACGAATATTGGAAGCGTTTAAATTATTCTCATCAATCAGTTTCTGAGCGGCAGGCAGAACCTCAACAGGACCTGAAGACGCAGGCGCTGCTGCAGGCGCACTTGGCGCTGGAGCGGCAGGTGCGGCTTCTTTTACTTCTGCTTTATGTGCCGGAGCTTCCTCTTTTGGAGCAGCAGCCTTAGGCGCCGAAGCTGAACCATCCGCACCGGCAAGAATATGCCCAAGGAGCGCACCAACTTCAACGTCTTCACCTTCCTGAACAAGGATTTCTTCTAATCGACCAGATTCAGTTGCATTGACTTCCAATGTAACTTTGTCTGTTTCCAGTTCCAGAATTGGCTCGTCTTTAACAACTGCTTCGCCAGCTTTCTTGAACCAGGTACCAACAGTAGCTTCAGAGACAGATTCTCCAAGGACGGGCACACGAATTTCGACAGTCATATTAATTCTTCCTATTCGGATTTGATGCCGAGCGCATCATCAACTAGTGCAGCTTGCTGCAGGTTATGCTTCTTCAAGAGACCTGTTGCAGTTGAGGCTGATGCCACACGGCCCGCATATCGCGCACGTTTGACTTTCTTCATACCCATTTTTGCAAAAGTTTCTTCAAGATATGGATCTACGAAAGACCAAGCACCCATATTTTTAGGCTCTTCCTGACACCAAACAACTTCATCTACATGGGTAAAGTTCTTCAATTCTTCAATCAAAGCTTCTTCCGGGAATGGATAAAGTTGTTCCAAACGCAGGAAGTACGTATCTTTCTGTTTCAATTCATCCCGGCGTGCTTTCAGGTCATAATAAACCTTACCTGAACACATGACGATCCGCTTCACATCCTTTGGCTTACAAAGAACTTCGTTATCATAAAGCACCCGATGGAATGTTGAACCAGGTCCCATATCCTCAAGTGTCGACACGGCTTCTTTGTGACGTAACAAAGATTTCGGTGTCATCACGACAAGAGGTTTACGGAACTTTCTATGCATTTGACGGCGCAGCACATGGAAATAGTTGGCTGGTGTCGTACAGTTGACGACCTGCCAGTTATCCTCGGCTGAAGATTGCAAGAACCGCTCAAGACGTGCTGATGAATGCTCCGGTCCCTGCCCCTCATATCCATGAGGCAACAGCATAACCAAACCACTCATACGCAACCACTTGGATTCGCCACTTGAAATAAACTGGTCGAAAATCACCTGTGCACCGTTGGCAAAGTCACCGAACTGAGCTTCCCACAGAACCAGTGTTTTGGGTTCTGCCAGTGAATAGCCGTATTCATATCCCAATACAGCGGCTTCTGACAGCATACTGTCGATCACCTCGTAATGAGCCTGATCTTCAGACAAATTATTAAGCGGCAGATAGCGGTCCTCTGTCATCTGATCAACAATAACCGAATGACGTTGCGAGAAAGTACCGCGGCCGCAATCCTGACCGGATAGGCGAACAGGATATTGCTCTTTCAACAACGAGCCAAAAGCCAACGCTTCTGCCGTTGCCCAGTCAATATCTTTACCTGTATCGATCATTTTCTTTTTGTTCTTTAGAACTCTTTGCAGCGTTCTATGAACATTATGATTTTCAGGAACAGTACAGAGTTTATTTCCAATTTCGCGAAGCTCATCGATATCAACTGCAGTTGTACCGCGGCGAGCGCCTTGATCCGCTCGCTCGAAACCCTGCCAACGACCTTCAAACCAATCTGCTTTGTTTGGTTTAAAGCTGTTTGCTGTTTCAAACTGCTTTTCAAGATACTCTTTAAATTCGCTGATCAAGCCTTCGACCTGCTCTTCCGTTACAACACCTTCTGCAATCAGCTTCTTCGCGTAAATCTGCATGGTTGTTGGGTGCTGAGCAATTGTCCGATACATCAGGGGCTGCGTAAACGCTGGCTCATCGCCTTCATTATGACCATGACGTCGGTAACAGAACATGTCGATAACAACATCGATCTGGAACAATTGACGGAATTCAGTCGCGATTTTTGCCACATGGCAAACCGCTTCTGGATCATCTCCATTGACATGGAAAATAGGTGCCTGCACCATTTTACCCACATCAGATGGGTAGGGGCTTGAGCGTGAATATTTTGGACTTGTCGTGAAACCGATCTGGTTATTCACAACAAAATGAATGGTTCCGGAGGTGCGATAGCCTTTTAATTCAGATAAACCAAAGCATTCTGCAACGATTCCCTGACCTGCAAAAGCGGCATCGCCATGCAGCAGGAGCGGCATAACCTGTCCGCCTACATCAGAACCAAGCTGGAACTGCTTTGCACGTGCCTTACCCAAAACGACTGGATTAACGGCTTCCAGATGAGAGGGGTTCGCTGTCAGAGACAAATGAACATTGTTCCCATCAAATTCCCGGTCAGAAGACGTCCCAAGATGATATTTAACATCACCGGAACCTTCGACATCTTCAGGATTTGCTGGATTCCCCTGAAATTCAGAGAACACCGCCCGAAACGGTTTAGCCATAACATTTGTCAGAACATTAAGACGACCACGATGGGGCATACCCAGCACAATCTCTTTAACACCAAGCTGTCCACCGCGCTTAATGATGCCTTCCATGGCCGGAACCATAGCTTCACCACCATCAAGACCAAACCGTTTGGTGCCTGTATATTTAACGTTCAGAAATTGCTCGAAACCTTCTGTTTCAATCAATTTTCGTAGAATCGCGACTTTACCTTCTGAGGTAAAGCTCACTTCTTTGTGCTGACCCTCAATGCGCTCCTGGATCCAGCCCTTCTGGTCTGGTTCCTGAATATGCATAAACTCAACGCCGATGCTACCGCAGTAGGTTCGCTGGACAATATCCAGTATTTCCCTAATCGTTGCGGTCTCTAGGCCCAGAACATTATCCAAAAAGATTTCCCGATCCCAATCCGCTTCCTCAAAGCCATAGCTTTTTGGGTCAAGTTCAGGATGTTCTTGAGGAATTTCAAGTCCTAAAGGATCCAGCTTTGCCTTGAGATGTCCCCGCACACGATAAGATCTGATGAGCATTAACGCGCGGATTGTATCCACTGCAGCTGCCCGAACGTCCTCTTGAGGAAGTCCTTTTTTTTCAGACACCTCAATTGCATGATAAGCAGCATCACCAAGAATGCCATACTCGTCTTCCGGCGCCATACCATTTGCCGGCGTCCAAGGAGCACCTTTGCTGTCGTTCACAATTGTTTCGGCGTCATCGCCTAGGGTCTGGAAATATTGTTGCCAACTCACATCAACGGAAGATGGGTCAGACTGATATCGAAGATAAAGATCTTCAATGAAGCCAGCATTTGTGCCGGTCAAAAACGAGGAATTATCCAATTGTTGAGCCATTTTTGGTCATTTGGGCGGGCTATAAACCCGCCCCCTTAAGTAATAAACAAGTTCTGATCTTTATGAGTAGTACAATACTACCCTTTCAAAACTCTTACCAAAGTAGATCCGAGTGCAGATGGACTGTCAGAAACAGTAATTCCAGCGCTGCGCATCGCTTCCATTTTGTCATCGGCACCGCCCTTACCACCAGAAATGATGGCACCAGCATGTCCCATGCGACGTCCCGGAGGTGCCGTAACACCTGCGATGAAGCCAACAACAGGTTTCTTGATTTTAGATTGTTTCAAGAATTCTGCAGCTTCTTCTTCTGCCGAACCGCCAATTTCACCAATCATGATGATGGATTCTGTTTCATCATCTTTGAGGAACATATCCAGACAATCGATAAAGTTAGTCCCGTTGACAGGGTCACCACCAATACCAATACATGTGGTTTGGCCTAGACCAGCTGCAGTTGTTTGCGCAACGGCTTCATAGGTCAAAGTTCCTGAACGAGATACAATACCAACGTTACCGCGGCGGTGAATATGACCTGGCATAATACCAATTTTACATTCATCCGGCGTAATAACACCCGGGCAGTTAGGACCGATCAGACGGGTACCGCTGTTTTTCAAGGCCCGTTTCACCCGAACCATATCCAGAACAGGGATACCTTCGGTGATACAGACAACCAGCTCAAGATGCGCATCAATTGCTTCTAAAATAGCGTCAGCCGCAAACGGAGGCGGAACATAAATTACGGATGCATTCGCACCTGTTGTATGCACAGCTTCGTCAACTGTATTGAAAATAGGCAGGTCCAGATGCTTCTCACCACCTTTACCAGGTGTAACACCACCAACCATTTTCGTTCCGTAAGCAATTGCCTGCTCAGAATGGAAGGTCCCTTGGGAGCCAGTGAAACCCTGACAGATGACCTTTGTGTCTTTATTGACTAGAACGGCCATTACGCTGCCTCCTTCACTGCTTTAACAATTTTTTCTGCTGCATCACCTAAGTCATCGGCAGACAGGATCGGCAAACCGGATTCAGCAAGAATTTTCTTACCAAGATCAACGTTCGTGCCTTCAAGGCGAACAACAAGAGGTACGCTCAAGGCAACCTCTTTAGCCGCAGCCACAACGCCTTCCGCGATCACATCGCAACGCATAATGCCACCAAAAATGTTGACCAGAATTCCTTCAACATTTTTGTCTTTCAAAATAATCTTGAAAGCTTCGGTCACCTTCTCTTTGGTTGCCCCGCCGCCAACATCAAGGAAGTTTGCGGGTGAGCCACCATTCAGCTTAATGATGTCCATTGTTGCCATTGCAAGTCCAGCGCCGTTCACCATGCAGCCGATGTTGCCATCAAGCTTAATATAGTTGAGGTCATACTGAGCTGCTTCCAATTCAGATGGATCTTCTTCATCTGGGTCGCGAAGCTCTGCAATCTCTTTCTGGCGGAACAACGCATTGTCGTCAAAATTCATTTTCGCATCGAGTGCAATAATGTCACCAGCGCCGGTTACGACCAGTGGGTTGATTTCAACAAGGTTTGCATCTGTATCAACGATGGAATTATAGAGCGCCATGATGAACTTAACGGCTGAACCGACTTGTTTGCCTTTAAGGTCAAGTGCAAAGGCGATTTTACGCGCATGAAACGCGCTAATGCCCGTTGCCGGATCAATCGGCACCATGTGAATTTTTTCTGGTGTCTTTTCAGCAACTTCTTCAATTTCCATACCGCCTTCAGTCGACGCCATGAAAGTAATGCAATCCTGTGCCCGATCGATAATCGCACCCAGATAAAGTTCGCGGGCAATGTCACAACCATCTTCAACATAGACACGCTTTACTTCTTTACCTTCTGGGCCGGTTTGATGCGTCACCAATTGCATACCGATCAACGCTTTGGCTGCCTCAACAACCTCTTCGATTGACTTTACAACCTTCACACCACCACCAAGTCCACGTCCTCCGGCATGGATCTGAGCCTTAACAACCCAAACTGGGCCACCAAGCTCCTGTGCAACTGTTTTTGCTTCTTCTGCAGTATAAGCGACACCGCCCTTTGGGACTGTGACACCATATTTTCCGAGTAGGCCCTTGGCCTGATATTCATGGATATTCATAATATTCCGCTATTCGCAAGTTGGGATCAGCTTCTAGCTGGTCGGATTTATGAGTTCGATACAAACTATAACACCCAAAAAAAGGGGCACAACCGCTAAGTTATGCCCTTTATTTCTGTTAGCCTAAACTTGGGTCAATTCCGATACAGGCTTCGACAAGTCCTTTGACAGCATCAACTGAATGATCGAACATTTTCTGTTCTTCTTCATTGAGGTTAATTTCGACAACTTTTTCAACGCCACCCTCACCGATAACGGCGGGAACACCGACATACATACCCTTCTGGCCATACTGGCCATCCAAATGGGCTGCTACTGGCAACACACGTTTTTTATCTTTCAGGTAAGCTTCTGCCATTGTGATCGCGCTGGATGCTGGCGCATAGAACGCTGAACCAGTTTTCAGCAACGCAACAACTTCAGCGCCGCCATTACGTGTACGATCTACAATTTCATCAATTTTAGCCTGGCTTGACCAGCCCATAGCGATCAGATCTGGCACTGGAATACCAGCAACCGCTGAGTAACGGATCAAAGGAACCATTGTATCGCCATGACCACCCAGAACAAAGGCGTTCACATCTTCGACGGATACTTTAAATTCTTCAGCAAGGAAAAGGCGGAAACGCGCGCTGTCCAGAACACCGGCCATACCGACGACTTTATTATGAGGAAGGCCACATTTTTCACGCAGCACCCAAACCATCGCATCTAGCGGGTTTGTAATACAGATAACGAACGCCTCTGGTGCGTATTTTTTAATACCCTCACCTACAGCTGTCATAACTTTGATGTTTGTGCCGAGCAGATCGTCGCGGCTCATACCGGGCTTACGCGCGATACCTGCTGTTACGATGCAGACATCTGCGCCTTCAATATCGGCGTAATCTGCGGTGCCAGAGAATTCTGCGTTGAAACGATCTACCGGCGCTGAAGATGCAATATCAAGTGCCTTACCTTTAGCCAGTCCATCATTCAGATCCACGATAACCACATCGCCGAGCTCTTTCAGCCCTGCCAGGTGAGCAAGGGTGCCACCAATGTTACCGCCGCCGATCAATGCTATTTTTTTGCGAGCCATTCTAATCTCCGGATTTATAGGAAGAGAACGTCTCTGATACAGAGGCCATCCTCTATTGAATTTCTAGGTTGGGTACTACCCCTTTTCTGTTCCGAGGGCAAGATCACCCGCCGAAAAAGACATCATTTTTTTCGACTTTTGTGAAGATACTTTCAAGTAATATCTATTTTCATCGTTTTCAACCAACCCAGCCACGAGGGTTTAAAGGCATTTACTTAAAATTTTCTTTCTGCAGTAAACAGTTAGTAAGAAATTCAATTCATAATGCGTCATGAAACAAGACAGCATCAAAGTGGTATGACAATAAAACGCAATCGAATCATTCGCAAACTTGCCCTCTGCGGCGTTATCTGTTTGGCTGTTAGTGGCTGCGCGGAAACGATTATTGCAGGCCTAACCATTGCGGATTTGTTGACTGCCGGTTCAATCACCTCCTCCATCTTGACAGGAAAAGGTCTCGGCGAACATGCTTTGGATGCAGTTACGGGGCAGGACTGCCGTATACTGGATGCGATTTTCAGAAAAGAACGCGCAATTTGTGAACCCAAAAATTCCATCGCAACACAAGGTGACTTTAAAGGCCTGGTGGCATTGCTCGACACGCCCGCAGGCACGGATATCCAGCTGGCGGATATCCCCATGAACAAAGACCAGTTTCCTGCGGTAAATAAAGCCGCCCTTAAAAATAGCGCCGCGATGCTAGACGTTCTAAAGCGCCATAATGTCGTAAAGGTCGATGATATTTCAGTGGTCGCAAACAAGCGGGAAATGCAGTTGATAAAAGCAACCCAAGACTTCACCATCACCACAGCAGCGTTACCAGACGTCAATGCCAGCGACCTGCGAAAACGACTCACGGGCGGCCTATTCTAGAAAATTTGCAGCTCATATCACTTTACAAAAGACGCAAACATTGATTTAAGCCGTGGTATGACTTCTTCCGGACCTTTGGACGCCTATCGCGCGCTTCGCCATTCAAACAGCATTCAGCATGACCCCAACCAAGAGTTGGCTGTTGAAAAACTGCAGACGCTGCATCGGCGCTTGATCTCCTATAACCCTGAAACCAGTGCTCATTGGACAGATATCTTCAGATTGGGCGCTCGAAAACCACGGGTTGAGCCCCCACAAGGCATTTATATGTACGGAGACGTGGGCCGAGGTAAGTCCATGTTGATGGATTTATTCTTTGAAACTGCACCGATTGAGAAAAAACGCCGGGTTCATTTTCACAGCTTCATGCTGGAGGTTCACGCCTTTATTCATGAATGGCGACAGTCGAAAAACAAAACCGGTGATGACCCACTGGTCCCCTTGGCACAAAAAATTGCGGGCGATGCGTGGCTATTGTGCTTTGATGAATTTCAAGTCACGGATGTTGCCGATGCCATGCTGTTGGGCCGATTATTTGAACTTCTTTTTAATCATGGCGTGGTGGTTATTGCCACTTCCAACCGCATTCCCGAAGATTTGTATAAAGACGGCCTGAACCGGGATTTATTTCTGCCTTTCATCGACCTCATCAAAGAACAGCTTGATATTTTGCATTTATCCGGGGGAACGGATTATCGGCTCGACCGCCTCTCAAAAAGTAAAGTCTATTTTAGTCCTTTGGGCCCGGATGCAGATCAACAGATGTCAGAGACGTTTGAGTTACTGATCGAGGGAAGCCAGCCAGAAAAGACGACGCTAAGTAACAAAGGACGTAAGATTGCAGTCAATACATGCGCCAGAGGCGTTGCGCGTATGTCATTTGAGGAATTATGCGCGCGGCCGCTGGGCGCTTCAGATTACTTAATGCTCACTGAAAATTTTCATACGTTGTTGCTGGATAACGTTCCAAAGCTAGGCCCCCACAACAGAAACGAAGCCAAGCGCTTTGTAACCCTTGTTGATGTCCTGTATGAAGCCCACGCAAATCTGGTGCTGTCCGCAGAAGTCGAGGCTGAAAAACTTTATGAAGAAGGGCACGGGCATTTTGAATTTGCCCGCACCGTATCCCGCCTTATGGAAATGCGCTCCGAAGATTATCTAAAAGGCGCAATCGGCTGAAATTCGGCATTATTCAAGCTTGAAAATTCAGAGCCGAACGACCAATCAGCAAGTCAGCAACCGAATGACGAAACTGTTGCTCTTCCTTCGGGCTAAACGCATCTATTTGTTTGAGCGTATTTTTTAAAAACTCCACAATATGCTGCCTGTCCTCCACATATTGCTCCTGATGTGCACGGAAAGGTATTTCATCCTGAACTTGAATATTGAAAACCCCTTGCTCACGTCCCATCAACGTATCAATGTGACCAAAACGAATTCGGGATCCATCAAATCCAACAACTGCTGAATTACTAGGGTCGTATTCCGACGACGTTGTTTGGACGTCGATTAATAAGGCAAACCCGCTTACAGTCGCTGTTGCACTGGAATTACCAGAACTTGCTGAAAAACTTTCCTGAATTCGCGTGATATCAATATCAATTGATATGGAATCAGCGTTCTCCGATGTATGCAGCAAAAGTCCAGAAATCACCTCCAACACCGACCCGATAGTTTCTTTGAGTTCTTCTCCTGATTTTCCAAATGGTTCTAGAAATCCCGACAATTTTTCCGCAAGTATATCAACGGTGGTATCTGCAACCCCCTGCACTGCGTCAGCAGGTACAGACACAATAGGTGATCGCTTAACCTCGCCAAACGATGCATCAAAACTAAACGAAGCGTCTAGAATTGATTGTCTTGAAACGCTTGAAGCAGCAATCTCCGAGCTACCGGAAAACAGTGAACTTGTATAAGAGTTATAAACCGAAGAAGATGTAATTCCCGCTAGTAAACCAAACATCCTGTTTCCTTTGCTTGTATAATAGTGCCCTACATTTTCGATGCTGAACACACATTGGGCTAAAAATCCGCCTTATTCACACATTACAAATTTGATAATTCGCTCAAAGCCAACCTAAATAGAATGACCTAAAGCAATACATGCTGTTGAAGTTTCCTGGATTCATCTACTCGCTCGATGAAATTCAACTCACAACTAGACAATAAAAAAAGACACCATTTTTTCTCGTAAAATGATTAAATTAGTCTACAAAAATCACCTTACAAGAGAAATATTATAAAAAACAAGTTAACAAGACTTTAAGGATAAACTACTAATCCGGGTTATTGGCTGAAAAACTTGCTTCTTTGAATGGTAAGGATATTAACCTCAAAAGGCTGAATTAACTGATCCTTAGAGTATGGTGTCCTGCCAAATCTTCAAATCACCGGCTGACAAAGCCATAGCTAACGCCCGCTTGTCATCAATAGATTTATTTTGGCCCAACTTAGCTTTGGCCTGCAACTCTGTCACCGGCATCTCAAAGGCCACAATTGCCTGCATCATCGCTCGGAGTCGCTTTGGATCAAAATCCTCAACCCGCCAAGGAGCTGCGGCCCCAGCTTCATTTTCATCACTTAATCGTTTCAAAATTGCCAAGACCCGATCAGGATCGCTGATAATCGACATTGAGCCGTACGCATGCACAGCAACATAATTCCATGTTGGTACATTAATCTGCGATGCGTAAAAACGGGGCGACACATATGCGTGCGGACCACGGAAAATCACGAGTGATTGACCCGCTTCAAACAACTTCCAATGGGGATTAGCTCGTGCAACGTGTCCATAAATAGTCCCAAATTCACCTTCATCTTCTGCATAGACTAAAGGTAAATGTGTAACCATCGGCACGCCATCTGGATCCGAGGTGATCAAATCTGCAAAGCTGGCTTGCGGTAATAGGTCAACAAGCGTTTCTTTTGCCGGAACTTTAAAATAACTGGGTATATACATCATAGGCCTCAATTCAATTACCGACCTGATACGTGATTTGTAAATTTTCACCAGAACCAATTAAAGTTAGTTTAGGGGGCCACTCTGACTTAAATCAGTCCTTTCCAAGAATAGGCTGCCAACCCTGCATATTCTTTGAGCGCATGTTTCCAATAGAAAAAGCCTTCAAATCCGGGAATAAAATCTCGCCAGCCCAGATCCGTATCGTTTAGACCAACGACAACAAAAGGTACGCTGATATTGTGTGCTTGCAGGGCTGCACGTGTCCGATATGCATGTATACCGGACACAAACACAATAGCCCTCTTCAAGTTTGCCGAGACCATTTGCCGTGCGATATTAGCTGCATGCTCGGCAGTTCCCGCCGCGCCGAAGGTCAGATAAACTTCACGCTGTAAATCAATTCGCTCAACAAGAAATGGTAATTCACTCCGCCCATCAGGATCAGAACCTGAAAGAACGAGTGGCAATTCAAGCTTATTAGCGAGCACCTCCGCCCGCTTTACACGTGAGAAGGAAGCCATCGAAGGCATCAGGGCCGTTGTCATCTCGTCTTTATGTGCGCCAGAGGCAACAACGACAACCACATCAGCCTCCCCGCTACGTATCTGCTGCAGCGCAGGTTCATAACGGATTCCAATATCGATAGGGACCAGCAACAGTTTCCCTGTCACAGGAAAGCTCATCGCGATTAGAGCAAGGCTATTGATCAGAAAATATCTGTTGCGACCAGATATTGCAGATATGACCAAGGTCAAAGGCAACAAAATCAATAAAATACCAGGTAGCGATATCCCATCCGCTAGCTGTTCCAACGCGTAGTCAAGCATTATACCTCCGAGCACTTACATTGGCCAAATCCTATACCACTCATACAAAACAAAAAAGGCCGCCATTTGGCAGCCTTTTTTATTCTCATATGATAAATCGTTAGCCGCGGCGTTCGACCATCATTTTCTTGATCTCTGCGATTGCCTTGGCCGGGTTCAGGCCTTTCGGGCAAGTGTTTGCGCAGTTCATGATCGTGTGACACCGATACAGACGGAATGGATCTTCCAGATCATCAAGGCGCTCGCCCGTATTCTCATCGCGGCTGTCCGCGAGCCAACGGTAGGCTTGCAACAAGATAGCTGGACCTAAGAACCGATCGGAATTCCACCAGTAACTTGGGCATGATGTTGAACAACAAGCGCACAAGATACATTCATACAAACCATCCAGTTTTTCGCGGTCTTCTTTAGACTGAAGCCGTTCGCGATCTGGTGGTGGTGGTGTCTGAGTTTGCATCCACGGCTTAATTGAAGCGTACTGGGCGTAAAAGTTGGTCAGATCTGGAACCAGATCTTTCACCACAGGCTGATGCGGCAGCGGATAGATGTTAATATCCCCATCCACTTCATCCATACCCTTTGTACAGGCCAGTGTATTTGTGCCATTGATGTTCATGGCGCAGGAGCCGCAAATACCCTCGCGGCAAGAGCGACGGAATGTCAGGCCTGGATCAATTTCGTTTTTAATCTTGATCAGACCGTCCAAAATCATCGGACCACAATCATCCAGATCAACATAATAAGTGTCAATCCGTGGGTTTTCACCATCATCTGGCGACCAACGATAAACATTAAACGTTTTCGTATTTGTCGCCCCATCCGCTTTTGGATGGGTTCTGCCAGTGCCTACTTTTGAATTTTTAGGTAATGCCAGTTCTACCATATCTAACGTCCCTAGCTCTTAGTAAACCCGGGCTTTGGGTTTGATGTAATCAATTTCATCTGTGAGTGTGTAGGTGTGAACCGGACGATAATCAATCCGAACACCTTCTGCATCACTGTGATAGGTGAGAGTATGCTTCATCCAGTTTTCATCATCCCGATCAGGGAAATCTTCACGGGCATGAGCACCACGGCTTTCTTTGCGGTTTTCAGCAGCCGTCATGGAGACAACAGCCTGACGGATCAGGTTATCCAGCTCCAATGTTTCCACCAGATCAGAGTTCCAGACCAGTGAACGGTCAGTTGTTTTAATATCGACCATTTGTTTTTCGACTTCACCGATTTTCTGAACGCCTTCTTGCAAAGTCTCACCGGTGCGGAATACCGCACAATCGTCCTGCATAACCCGCTGCATTTTATCGCGGATTTGAGCCGTAGATTGGTCCCCTTTTGCATTACGGAAACCATCGAGACGTGACAGTGCTGCATCGCAAGCATCGCTGGCAAGCGGTGCATGTGCTTTTCCGGCTTCAACGATATCTTTAGCCCGAAGCGCTGCCGCCCGGCCAAACACCACCAGATCGATCAGTGAGTTTGAACCCAAACGGTTTGCCCCGTGAACAGAAACGCAAGCCGCTTCCCCAACAGCCATCAGGCCTGGCACAACCGCATCCGGGTTGTCGCCCTTAAGATCAACAACTTCGCCGTGATAGTTGGTTGGAATACCGCCCATGTTATAGTGAACTGTTGGAATAACCGGAATCGGCTGGGTATTCACATCAACGCCCGCAAAAATGCGTGCACTTTCTGAAATACCGGGTAAGCGCTCTTCGATCATCGCTTTATCCAGATGATCCAGATGCAGGAAGATATGATCTTTGCGCCCGCCAACACCGCGGCCTTCACGAATTTCCATCGTCATTGACCGGCTAACCACATCACGGCTGGCAAGGTCTTTGGCACTTGGCGCGTAGCGTTCCATGAAACGCTCACCTTCACCGTTGACCAGATATCCGCCTTCACCGCGCACGCCTTCTGTAATCAGGCAGCCCGCACCGTAAATACCGGTTGGATGGAATTGTGTGAATTCCATGTCCTGCAGCGGCAAACCTGCCCGCAGAACCATTCCGCCGCCATCACCTGTACAGGTATGTGCTGATGTGCAGGAGAAATAAGCGCGACCAAAACCACCAGTCGCAAGCACAACCATGTGAGAGCGGAACAGGTGCAGCGTACCATCTTCCAGACATAAGCACAGAACGCCCTTACAAGCGCCATCTTTGTCCATGATCAGATCAAGTGCAAAATACTCGATATAAAAATCGGTATCATGCTTAAGTGACTGACTATACAGCGTGTGTAGCATGGCATGGCCAGTTCTGTCCGCCGCGGCACATGTCCGCTGCGCAGCTGGGCCTTCGCCAAATTTTGTAGTCATACCGCCAAACGCGCGCTGATAAATCTTTCCCTCTTCGGTCCGAGAAAACGGCATCCCGAATTGTTCCAGTTCCAGCACAGCTTTTGGTGCTTCGCGGCACATATACTCGATTGCGTCCTGATCACCGAGCCAGTCAGATCCTTTAACAGTGTCATACATGTGCCACTGCCAGTTATCTTCGCCCATGTTGCCCAGAGAAGCAGAGATGCCACCTTGCGCGGCAACAGTATGTGAACGGGTTGGAAACACTTTTGTAACCGCAGCTGTTTTTAAACCAGCCTGCGCCATGCCCATGGTCGCCCGCAGACCCGCACCACCGGCCCCGACAACAACCACGTCATATTCGTGTTCAATAATTGGATAAGCTTCAGACATTTACTTTTATCCCCCGAGGGCCAGCTTGAGAACGGCCAGCGCAGAGGCAAGACCAACAATTGCACAGAAAAAAGTGTTGAGAAGCAAAACAACAATCTTCGTGCTTTCCGTATGAATATAATCTTCGATTACAACCTGCAGACCGAGCTTCAGATGATAGAAAGTTGCGCCAATCAGCAACAACATGATCAGAGAAGTAAATGGCAGGCTCAAAATATAAAGGACCCGGCCATAGTCAGCACCGACAAGCGCGATGACATATGCCAGAGCAATCACAAAAAGTGGAATCAACGCAAGCGCTGTTACCTTCTGGTGCCACCAATGTGTTGTACCGTCTTTGGCAGAGCCAAGCCCGCGTACCTTTTTAAGGGGTGTTCTCATGCTCATGATCAGCCTCCAATTCCGTAGGCGATTATCCAGGTGAGAAGCGTCAAAACAACGGATGCAATAATGGCAGCCATCCCCGTTTTCCGCATGGTTGGCAGCTCGAAGCCTTTACCAGCATCCCAGAACAAGTGACGGATGCCGTTACAAAGGTGATAAAAAATCGCCCAAGTAAATCCGAACATGACCAGTCGGCCAAACCAGGAAGTCAGAAAAGCGCTAACCGTTTCATAAGCCTCGGGGCCGGTTGCGGCAGCGATCAGCCACCACGCCAAAAGAAGGGTTCCAACACCAAGCGCAACACCTGTGATGCGATGAGTGATGGAGGTTACCATCGTGATCTGCGGTTTATATATCTGCAGATGCGGCGATAGGGGTCGTTCTATATTCGCCATGGATATCTCTCTAGCTAAGCTATCAATGAGTTATGTGTATCTTGTTTTTTGCACGAATTGTAGAAGCAAGGAAGCTTTAGTCAACAACCGTTACAATTTATATGCTTTTTATACCGTAACTGTGGCTTTTGGCAATATCACCCAGTAGTCCAAATCAAGAACAACGTCTGAATTTCGTGAACCATCTTCATTTTTATCCGGAAAATCGTCACAATTTCGGTTCTTTAAAGCCAATGTACGCAAACGGAGCGCGCCCAGATCATCGTGGCCGGACAAATCCGCCTTATCCAAAACCTCACTCCATGCGTAAATGGTATCACCGGCAAAGGTGGGTGCCGTATGAGATCCTGCGTTGATGGCAGCAATGAAAAAGGCATTTCCAAGCCCATTGAAAGACAAGGCCCGCGCCAAGCTGATAATATGACCGCCATAAATCAGACGGCGACCCATCCGGTCATCTTTCATCATATGCTGATTAAAATGAACCTTGGCTGTATTCTGATATAGGCGAGTCGCGATCATATGCTCCGCCTCTTCAATGGTCATGCCATCCACATGGTCAATTTTCTCGCCAACGGCATAGTCCTCATAGGTATGGGGAGATCCTGCAAGCACCGTATCATACTGACTAAGAGCCAAATCTGGTGGCAGCACGAATTGATCCGGCTCCACCACATCTGGCAACTCAGGGAGAACTGGCTCTGGTGCTGGTGCCGATACATCTTTTTTGCGCACCATAACCCAGCGCACATAGTCCAACACCACCTCACCCATCTGATTCACACCAGTTGAGCGCACATATACAACGCCGGTTTTGCCATTCGAATTTTCTTTAAGTCCAATAACCTCAGAAGAGGTTTGCACGCTATCTCCAGGATATACGGGTGCGATAAATTTGACGTCTGCGTATCCCAGATTTGCGACAGCATTCAAGGAAATATCCGGCACTGTCTTGCCAAATACAATATGGAATACCAGCAAGTCATCAACCGGCGCCCCTTGAAGCCCACAATCGATGGCAAAACTGTCAGCCGACTGCAACGCAAACCGGCTGCCATAAAGCGCAGTGTAGAGCGATACATCACCTTCTGTGATCGTTCGCGGAGTGGCATGCGCAAGCACCTGACCTAATTTAAAATCTTCGAAGAAATTACCGGAATTTGTTTTACTGGATCCCATGTCGCTCTCCTTAAGATGCGAGGTCAGCGATGGCATCGGCCAACGCGACTTTATTTTTTGCGATTTCAACATGCAGGTTTTCGACAAGCTTGCCGTCAACCAGAACAACCCCCTTGCCCTCTTTTTCTGCAGCTTCAAAAGCTTCAATCACCCGGCGGGAATAGGCCACCTCTTCCTCAGAAGGGGCGAAGACTTCATTTGCACCGTCAAGCTGTTTGGGATGGATGAGAGTCTTACCATCAAAACCCAGTTCAAGACCCTGCACACATGAAGCCTGATAGCCTTCCTCATCAGACAAATCCAAATAGACACCGTCCAATACAGTCAATCCGTAAGCCCGCCCCGCCAGCAGGCAAAGGCCAAGGGAGGTAATCACAGGCAGCCGTAAGGTCGTATGCTGGGCTTGTAAATCTTTAACCAGATCAGATGTCCCCATAACGAAACAATCAATACGATCACTGGCGCTGGCGATTTCTTCGGCGCGTAAAATACCCAGCGGCGTTTCCATCATACACCAGATCGTGGTTGTTGCCGGGGCACCAGCTTCGTTCATCAAGGCTTCCATCTCGTGGATTTGTGCGGCACTTTCCACTTTTGGTAACAAGATTGCGTCAGGGCCCGCCTTTGAAGCAGCGATAATATCATCGCGCCCCCAAGGTGTATCAAGACCATTTACACGAATAATAATTTCACGTTTACCGTAGTCACCACTTGCCGCATTCCCGCAGACAATCCCCCGGGCTTCTTCTTTGGCACCTGGCGCCACCGCATCTTCCAAGTCCAGTATAAGGCCGTCAGCAGATAAGCCTTTTGCTTTTTCCTGTGCCCGCGCATTGGAACCAGGCATATAAAGGACAGAACGACGAGGTGTAAGGGCTTTTGACATTTCTCTCTCCGGTGTGATGGCATTCTTCTTATTTTTGGCGGTATAATAGCGCAAATTTATTGCGACGCAACATAGTTGCGGATAACTTTCAAACTTTGCAATAAAACATCCTCAAAACACAAAAAACGCCCGGTTGAACCGAGCGTTTTTCATTTAAGTCTATTGCGCTGATTAAGCCGCTTTTTTCAAATACTCACGACCAATCAGTTCGGCAATCTGTACGGTGTTCAGCGCGGCACCTTTACGCAGGTTGTCAGATACACACCACAAATTAATGCCGTTATCAATTGTATGGTCATCGCGAATTCGAGAGATGAAAGTCGCGTAGTCACCCACACATTCAACAGGTGTGACATAGCCATTTTCTTCAGGATTATCGACAACCATTACACCCGGTGCTTCGCGCAGGATATCACGTGCCTGATCAGCGCTGAGTTCGTTTTCAAACTCAATATTCACACTTTCAGCATGACCTACGAAAACAGGAACACGAACACATGTCGCGCTCAGTTTAATAGAACTGTCGATGATCTTTTTGGTCTCGACCATCATCTTCCATTCTTCTTTTGTGTAACGGTCATCCATAAACACATCAATGTGCGGAATAACATTAAACGCAATCTGCTTGGTAAAGCTGGATGGCGTCGGATCGTCATGCACAAACATGCCTTTAGTCTGATTAAACAGCTCATCCATTGCCTCGTTACCCGCGCCAGAAACAGACTGATAAGTCGACACGACAACACGTTTGATTTTCGCGACGTCATGCAATGGCTTCAGGGCAACAACCAACTGTGCAGTTGAACAGTTAGGGTTCGCAATGATGTTTTTCTTCGTATAGCCCGCAGCGGCCTCTGGGTTCACTTCAGGCACGATCAACGGCACATCGGGGTCCATCCGGTAATGGGACGAATTATCGATAACGATGCAGCCTTGAGACGCTGCAATCGGCGCATATTTAGCCGAAATGGAACCACCTGCCGAAAACAGAGCAAAATCAGTGCCCGTAAAATCAAACCCGTCCAGATTCTGGACCGTCAACGTCTTGTCGCCAAAAGAAATCTGTTTACCCGTTGAACGTTTAGAAGCCAGTGCGGTAACCTTCGCAACTGGAAATTGACGTTCGTGGAGAATATTCAGCATTTCACGACCTACATTACCTGTAGCGCCGACAACAGCAACATTGTATCCCATGGTTTTAACTTTCGTTCACTTTCCGCTATGGCGGTAAAATCACCGCCACAGACATTCTGGTTTAAGATGCAAACCTGTAAGTAGGATTAGCTACTAATTTTATCAAGTTCGCGAAGGATAGCATCACCCATTTCTGTGGTTGATACCATTTTCATGCCCTCAGACATGATATCACCTGTCCGAACGCCGCTTGCCAGTACATTCTGAACAGCAGTTTCGACAAGATCCGCCTCACCGCCCATATCAAAGCTGTAGCGCAATGCCATGGCGTAAGAGAGGATAGTTGCAATCGGATTGGCTTTGTTTTCGCCCGCAATATCTGGTGCAGAACCATGTACTGGCTCATACAAAGCTTTACGGCGGCCAAATTCATCTACATCACCGAGGGACGCAGAAGGTAACATACCCAGTGAGCCCGTCAACATAGCAGCACAATCTGACAAAATATCGCCGAACAGGTTGTCCGTAACAATCACGTCAAACTGCTTTGGCGCCCGTACCAACTGCATGGCTGCGTTATCAGCATACATATGGCTCAGTTCCACATCTGGAAATTCTGCTTCGTGAATTTTGATCACTTCTTCGCGCCACAGCACGCCGCTTTCCATCACGTTGGCTTTTTCGCTGGAAACCACACGGCCACTGCGTTTTTGCGCCAGTTCAAAGGCCACCCGGGCAACACGGTGAATTTCAGGTGTTGTATAAACCTGTGTGTTAATCCCCCGGCGCACACCATTACCCAAATCTTCGATACCGCGTGGCTCACCAAAGTAAACACCGCCGGTCAATTCGCGCACAATCATGATATCCAAACCGCTTACCAATTCAGGTTTCAGGCTGGAAGCATCCACAAGAGCGTCAAAGCAGATTGCCGGACGCAGGTTTGCGTAGAGCTGCAAATCTTTACGAAGACGTAAAAGGCCGCGTTCTGGCTTAATTGAGAAGTCAAGGTTATCCCATTTTGGGCCACCAACCGCGCCGAGCAGCACGGCATCAACTTTTTGCGCCTTCTCAACAACAGCGTCAGTAATCGGAACACCATGCGCGTCAATCGAAGAGCCACCGACAAGATCTTCATCCAAATCGAATTTAACCGCGCGGTTGTCTTCCATCCAGTCGACAATCCGGCGAACTTCAGTCATTGCTTCCGGACCAATGCCATCACCTGGCAAAATCAAGAGTGACTTGTTTGACGCCATATCTGTATTCCTATTCTGTCGTGTGTTTGGGGCTGAGCCCCTTTTTTATGTTTAAACCTGCAACCAGGGTTGTGACAGTTTTTGCTTTTCTTCAAAACTATCAACTTTATCGGCTTTCTGCATTGTCAGCCCGACCTCATCAAGACCGTTGAGCAGGCAATGCTTCCGAAATGGATCAAGATCAAATTTGATCGTACCACCGTCTGGACCCTTAATTTCCTGAGAAGGAAGGTCTACGGTCAAAGTTGCATTCGCGCCCCGACCTGCGTCATCCATCAATTTATCCAGATCTTCCTGAGAAACCTGGATTGGCAGGATGCCATTCTTGAAGCAGTTATTGTAAAAAATATCGGCAAAGGATGTTGAAATTACGCAGCGAATACCGAAATCCGCCAGCGCCCATGGCGCATGCTCGCGGCTGGAACCACAACCAAAGTTATCACCAGCCACCAAGATTTGAGCCGAACGATACGCAGGCTGATTTAAAACAAAATCCTCAGCTTCGCTGCCATCATTGTTGTAGCGCATTTCCGCAAACAGGTTTTTACCCAACCCAGCCCGCTGAATTGTTTTCAAATACTGCTTTGGGATGATCATATCGGTGTCAATATTGACCAATGGCATTGGCGCAGCAACGCCAGAAAGTGTTGTGAATTTATCCATGATCGATCCCCTTAATCCAAAGTCCGCACATCAGTTAAATGACCTGTGATCGCAGCAGCAGCTGCCATCGCAGGACTAACCAGATGAGTCCGCCCACCGCGGCCTTGACGGCCTTCGAAATTACGGTTGGATGTTGATGCGCAACGATCACCATCGTCCAGTCGATCTGCGTTCATCGCAAGACACATGGAGCAACCGGGCTCACGCCACTCAAAACCAGCATCTGTAAAGATCTGGTCCAGACCTTCTGCTTCTGCCTGAATTTTCACAAGACCTGATCCGGGCACAATAATCGCATTAACTGTATCTTTGACCTTACGGCCTTTCACAATCTCTGCAACCGCACGCAAATCTTCGATGCGACCATTTGTGCAAGAGCCAACAAACACATGATCCACTTCGATATCGGTAAGCTTCATGCCTGCAGTTAGCCCCATATATTTCAGGGCACGTTCCGCAGCCGCCTGCTTTCCGGGATCTTTAAAAGAGGACGGCGCAGGCACATTTGCGTTAATCGGCAGCGCATCCTCTGGGCTTGTTCCCCAAGTTACGTAAGGAATAAGATCATCGGCTTCCATGACAATTTCTTTGTCAAAAACAGCGCCCTCATCCGTTACAAGCGATTTCCAGTACATAACTGCCTGTTCATACGCGCCCGCTTTTGGGGCATATGGACGGCCTTTAATATATTCGAATGTCGTCTCATCTGGTGCCACAAGACCCGCACGCGCACCAGCTTCGATGGTCAGGTTGCAAAGTGTCATGCGACCTTCCATGGACAAATCGCGAACAGCTTGTCCCGCGTATTCGATAACGCAACCGGTGCCGCCTGCAGTTCCAATTTTACCAATGATTGCCAACGCCAAGTCTTTAGCGGTTACGCCAACTGGCAGGCTTCCATTGACCTGAACGCGCATGTTTTTAGCTTTTTTCTGGATCAATGTCTGAGTTGCAAGCACATGCTCAACCTCAGAAGTACCGATACCATGCGCCAATGCGCCAAATGCACCATGTGTTGACGTATGACTGTCACCGCAAACAATAGTCATGCCGGGCAAAGTCAAACCTTGCTCAGGGCCAATAATGTGGACAATACCGCGGCGCTCATCCGTCATGGAAAAATAATTCACGTCAAAGTCTTTAACGTTCGCTTCAAGTGTTTCGATCTGAAGCTTACTTTCCGGATCAACAATTCCCAAATGGAGGTCTTTTGTCGGAACGTTGTGATCGGCGACGGCGAATGTTGCGTCTGGACGACGAACTTTGCGTCCGGCCACTCTCAATCCTTCAAATGCCTGTGGGCTGGTTACTTCATGGACCAGGTGACGATCAATATATAGAAGACATGCGCCATCTTCTTGGACGTCAACCATGTGACTATCCCAAATCTTGTCATACAGGGTTTTTGGTGCACCCATTGTTGCGATCCTCTCTAAGCGGGAATTATGTCGTTATTATAGATTATCCGGCACGATGAAAATCGCGCCGGACTATTTTAACCGATTTTAAGAGCGCGAGAAAACTTATTCAGCAGCTTTCTTAACACCGCGATCTTCACGACGCTCGCGAATACGGGCCTTCTTACCACGCAATTCGCGCAGGTAGTAAAGCTTCGAGCGGCGAACAACGCCCTGGCGGACGAGTTCGATTTTATCGATACGTGGTGAGTAAAGTGGGAATACACGCTCAACACCTTCACCGTAAGAAATCTTACGAACAGTGAAGTTAGCGTTAATACCACCGGAATTGCGGGCAATACAAACACCTTCAAACACCTGAATACGTTCACGTGTTCCTTCGACAACTTTCACATGAACTTTAAGAGTGTCACCAGCACGGAAGTCTGGAACACCACGTTCAGCTGTCAGCTTTTCAATCTGCTCTTGCTCTAGCTTTTGAATTGTATTCATGGCTTTCACCTTCATTTCAATTTTCATCTGACCAGCGGGTCCAAAGATCCGCTCGCCGTTGTTTCGTCAACTCTTCAGAGCAGCTTTGCCGCCACTCCTTGATTCTCTCATGATGTCCCGAGAGTAATACTTCCGGGACCGCACGATCTTCCCAGATCGCTGGCCGGGTATAATGGGGATATTCCAACAACCCGGTCTCAAAACTCTCTTCTTCCAGTGACGATTGATTTCCGGTAACTCCGGGTAACAACCGAACCACAGCATCCAACATTGCCAGCGCTGCAACCTCTCCGCCCGATAGAATGAAATCGCCTAAAGAGACTTCTTCTATTTCCCGAGCATCAAGCACTCTTTGATCAATTCCTTCAAACCTGCCGCAAACCAGAATAACGCCCGGTCCTTCTGCAATTTCCCTGACAAGCGACTGGTCCATAACCCGCCCGCGAGGACTGAAATACATTAATCTTTTATCACCGCCAGATGCGACCCGCGCCGCATCAATAGCATTTCCCAAAACATCAGGCCGCATGACCATACCGGCACCACCGCCAAAGGGGCTATCATCAACTGTGTGATGCTTACCAACCGAAAAGTCCCGAATATTGGTTACCTGCAAATCCCAGGCTCCCGTTTCCAATCCTTTGCCAGCCAGAGATTGGCCAACAGGACCCGGAAACATCTCCGGATAAAGGGTCAGAACATGAGCAGCCCATGCCGCTCTGTTTTCTTTACCTTCATTTTCAGCATCGCGCTTCAACATTCGTTTTCTGCGCTCCTTCAGGATTTACTTTCCGGTTCTTCCAACGACTCTTTCGGCGGAGTGTCAAAAAAATCATCCGGTAAATCGAGTACAATATGTCCTTTGGTCATATCGACCGTGGGAACCAAGTCTTTCGTAAAAGGAACCAGCACGCTTGCTTTAGCCCCTTTTCCATCAGGTTTGATTTCCACAATATCTCCGCCACCAAAATCATGGAGCCGAAGAATTTGTCCGTAATGGGTTCCGTCTTCAAATATCACATCCAATCCGACAAGATCCGCGTGATAAAATTCGTCTTCTTCCAAAGTTTCAGGTAGTTTTTCTCGCGAAATATAAAGCTCCTGCCCTTTCATGGACTCAGCTTTATTGCGATCAGAAACACCCTTCATTCGAATAATTGGTAAGTTCTTGGAGAACCCAACCAGTTTGATCTCAAATTTTTGATCACCGGCTTTGTTTTCCAAGGGACCGTAAGAAGCAATATCTTCAGGATTTTCAGTGAAGGATTTAACCTTCAACTCACCCTTGATACCTCTTGGCCCGGCAATAACACCAAGCAGCAGTCGGTCCGACTGTGACATACCAGTAATCCTTAAGCTTCAGCAGTTTCCTCAGCCGGCGCTTCTTCAGCAGGAGCTTCAGCGGCAGCAGCAGCGGCCTCAGCGGCCTCCTGAGCAGCCATTTCAGCTTCTTTCAAACGCTCTTGAGCTTTTGCTTTAGGCTTTGCTTTTTCTGGGTTGCTACGCTCAACTTTTGCAGTCAAACCAGCATCAGCCAGGAATTTTTCAACGCGGTCAGTTGGCTGAGCACCTGTGCCAAGCCAATGCTTGATACGCTCTTCGTTCAATTTAACCCGCTCACCACTCTCTTTTGCGAGCATTGGGTTATATGTTCCAACAATTTCCAAATACCGACCATCACGAGGGCTGCGAGCGTCTGCGACTACGATACGGTAGAATGGACGCTTTTTAGCTCCCTGACGGGTAAGGCGAATTTTCAATGCCATAGTTAGCTTCTCTTTCTTCAGTCAAATACTGCTTAACTTAAAATTTCATTCCAGGTGGTAAAAGACCCTGCAGGCCACTGCGCATAACGCCTTTGTTCCCGAGTTTCTTTACCTTCTTCATCATTGACGCCATCTGCTTATGCTGCTTAAGCAACCGATTAACATCCTGAACGGACATACCGGCACCTGCTGCAATACGCTTTTTACGAGATGCCGCGATAATTTGAGGATTCCGCCGTTCTTTCGGCGTCATGGATTCCACAATTGCAATTTGTCTTTTAAGCAACTTGTCATCGAGGTTGGCCCCCTCTAGCTGCTTCTTCATTTTACCAACGCCAGGCAGCATACCAACAAGGCCGCCCATACCGCCCATTTTCAACATTTGACGCAACTGGTTGGCAAGGTCATCAAGATCAAAAATGCCTTTTTGCATTTTCAGGGCGAGCTTTTCAGCCTCGTCCTTTTCGATCATTTCAGACGCTTTTTCGACAAGGGAGACAACATCGCCCATGCCCAGAATTCGATTCGCGATCCGATCCGGGTGGAACGCTTCGAGCGCGTCAAGTTTTTCGCCAGTTCCCAGCAACTTGATCGGACAACCCGTAACTTCGCGCATGGAAAGAGCGGCACCACCGCGGCCATCACCATCAATACGCGTCATGACAATACCGGTTACATCGACACGCTCTTTAAACTGCGTTGCGACATTAACCGCGTCCTGGCCCGTTAAGCTATCGACAACCAACAACGTCTCCGTTGGCGCAGATACCTGATGGACAGCCTTCATTTCTGCCATCAACTGCTCATCGACATGAAGACGGCCGGCCGTATCCAATAGGATTACATCAAAGCCCTGCAATTTTGCAGACTGCAATGCACGGTTCGTAATATCGACAGGCTGCTGACCTTCAACGATTGGCAGTGTAGTGATATTTGTCTGTTCACCGAGAATGCGAAGCTGCTCCTGTGCAGCAGGACGGCGCACGTCAAGGGATGCCATCATCACCTTTTTACCGTGCTTCTCAGTCAGGAATTTTGCGATCTTTGCAGTTGATGTGGTTTTACCAGAGCCCTGCAAGCCCACCATCATATAGACAACGGGCGGGACGGCTAACAGGTTCAGTTCCTGCGATTCGGATCCCAGCGTCTCAATCAGCTGGTCATGAACCACCTTGATAACCATCTGTGCCGGGTTGATTGATTTGAGGACTTCAGTTCCAACCGCTTTGGTTTTAACTTTTTTGATAAAGCTTTTAACCACAGGCAGCGCGACATCAGCCTCCAGCAAAGCCACGCGCACTTCACGCATTGCTTCGGAAACATCTGCTTCGCTAAGGGCGCCGCGCTTGGTGAGTTTACCAAGGACATCGCCTAGTCTGCCGGTTAAATTTTCGAACATATTGGTCAAAACCGTTCAAAATTAGTTAATCAAAATTCCCAAAATCACTCATAGAATCTTACAACGCAAAAAACGCCAGTGCACGAAACTCGTGGACTGACGGGTACCTGTATTGCGGCACAAAATATATGGCTCATTTGAATTGAGTGGGGAGAAATAGCCATAGCTTCCCATCAGAGTCAAGTGTTAGCGCATAAAAACATAAACTATCTCTGGACCGAAAGCCGTTTAACCCCTATATCGCGCGTTATGGAAAAGGTAAATTTTAAAAAGATGCATGGGCTTGGTAATGACTTTGTCATTATTGATGGACGGGAAAGAAATCCAAATCTTTCCCCGGCCTCATTGCGCGCAATTGGCGACCGGCATCGCGGCGTGGGTTACGATCAACTGGTCGTATTAGAGCCCACACAAAAAGCCGACGTATTTATGAGAATTTATAATTCCGACGGCACTGAAGCCGAAGCTTGCGGCAATGCAACGCGATGTGTTGCCCATCTGATGATGGTTGAACAAGACAAACCCGAAATTGTTATCGAGACGGTCGCAGGCCTATTAAAAGGGACAACAGGTCCAAACGAGACGATCATTATCGATATGGGAATCCCGAATTTAAACTGGGATGCCATTCCGCTTGCCCGCGAGCAAGATACAGATCATGTGGAAATTTCAGCCGGACCGTTATCCTCGCCCGTTGCGGTTAACGTGGGTAACCCACATCTGGTTTTCTTTGTCACGGATGCCGAAGATATCGATGTGGAAAAATGGGGCCCGATTTTAGAGCACGATCCCCTGCTGCCGCAAAAAGCGAACATCAGCGTTGCCAGCGTCATGCCATCAGGAGATTTGCGCCTTCGTGTTTGGGAGCGCGGCGTCGGCATTACCCTTGCCTGCGGTTCTGCTGCCTGCGCCACAATCGTTGCGGCCACCCGTCGCGGCCTCGCAAACGGAAGCGCCCGTCTGCATCTGAACGGCGGCCCTCTTGACATGCAGCTCCTCGATAATGGACATGTCTTAATGGGCGGCCCCGTTGCCTTTTCCTTTGACGGCACGTTGGATCCGGCTTTGCTTGAAAGATCACCGTCATGAGTGATCACAATCAATTAAAAGAGCCTGAAGTTATTACCTTTGGCTGCCGCCTGAATACCTACGAATCCGAAGTGATGCGTGGCCATGCATCTGCTGCCGGCCTGAACAATGCCGTCATTATCAATACCTGCGCCGTCACCAACGAAGCTGAACGGCAGGCACGGCAAGCTATTCGAAAAGCCCGGCGCGAACACCCTGATGCCAAAATCATTGTCACTGGCTGCGCGGCGCAAACTAACCCTGATCAATTCCAGAAAATGACCGAAGTTGACCAGATTTTAGGGAATTTGGAAAAACTGGAAGCCTCTTCATTCGGCTTGGAGGACTCTGAACGTGTTCAAGTGAATGACATTATGTCGGCCACTGAAACGGCAAGCCATCTGCTGGAAGGTTTTGAAGGACGCGCGCGCGCCTTTTTACAAATTCAAAACGGATGCAATCACCGCTGCACCTTTTGCATTATCCCATATGGGCGCGGCAATAGCCGGTCCGTTCCCTTGGGCGCAATTGTTGAACAGGCTCAATCTTTGGTCGAAAACGGCTATCAGGAATTTGTGCTGACCGGCGTGGATATTACGGCCTATGGCGAAGACCTTCCCGGTACACCAACTTTGGGTCAAATGTGCCGTCGGCTTCTGGCCGCCGTTCCTGATATCAAGCGCTTGCGTCTGTCCTCACTGGACCCAGTTGAGATCGACGACGACATGTGGCGCCTGATCGAGCATGAAAAACGGCTCATGCCTCATTTACATATCAGCCTGCAAGCAGGCGACGACATGATTTTAAAACGGATGAAGCGCAGGCATTTGCGCCAAGACGTTTATGATTTTGTCGAGAGAGCTCGAAAATTGCGCCCGGATGTGGTTTTCGGTGCTGATATTATTGCCGGTTTCCCTACCGAGACAGACGAGATGGCTGAAAACAGCCGCCTGTTATTGGAAGAATGCGATATCACTTACGCTCATGTTTTCCCCTACTCAGAGCGCCCCGGCACACCGGCGGCAAAAATGCCGCAAGTCCCGGGCAATCTTCGGAAAGCGCGTGCGTCTACTCTCAGGTCTGTGGGCGAGCGCAATCTAACCCGTCATTTAAGCAGCCTTGTTGGTCAACGCCTTTCAGTATTGGCGGAGAATGATCATACAGGCCGCACAGAAACATACGCCCCGGTAGCCTTTGATTTTATAGCGGAACCCGGTAAGATTATCGATGTATTGATTACCGGCAGCGACGGCAAAAAGCTGCAGGCAAGTATTGAGGAAACTTCAGCTCTATGAGCGACACTGAATTAACAGAAAAAAAAGGCTGGTTCCGGCGGCTGAAAGACGGTCTTAAACGATCTTCAAACGCGCTCTCAACTGGCATCTCAGACATCTTCACCAAACGTAAACTGGATGATGATGTCGTTGAGGAACTTGAAGAGCTCCTTATTTCATCAGACTTAGGGGTCGCAACAGCCGCCCGCATTGCGGCAAACATTGCAAAAACCCGATATGATAAAGAAATTGCGCCAGATGAAATCCGCAATGCGCTTGCCAGCGAAGTTGCTGAAATTCTGGCCCCTGTTGCAATCCCGTTTGAATTGAACGAAAGCCTGAAACCCCACGTAGTTCTGGTCATCGGCGTCAACGGATCTGGTAAAACAACGACAATTGGTAAATTTGCCAAACAATATGGGGATCTTGGGAAAAAGGTCGTACTGGCCGCGGGAGACACCTTCCGCGCCGCTGCGGTCGAACAGCTTTCGATCTGGGGCGAACGAACAGGCGCAACTGTTGTAACGACAAAAGTGGGCGGTGACGCCGCCGGGCTTGCCTATAGTGCCTACGAAAAAGCAAAAGAAGAAAATGCAGACCTTCTCCTGATTGATACTGCCGGCCGTCTTCAAAATAAAGCGGACCTGATGGCGGAACTGGAAAAGGTTATGCGAGTTCTTCGCAAACTGGATCCTGCCATCCCGCACTCCTCTCTGCTCGTCCTTGATGCGACCACCGGCCAGAACGCCCTCAATCAGGCGGAAATTTTTGGGAAAGCTTGTGATGTGACAGGTCTGGTTATGACAAAACTGGATGGCACCGCAAGAGGCGGCGTCCTTGTTGCCATAGCTGATAAGTTCAAACTCCCCATCCATGCAATTGGTGTGGGAGAAGGAATTGATGATCTGCAACCCTTCGCAGCCCAGGATTTCGCCAATGCCCTCGCTGGCGCGGAAAAAAATTAAACAGGAACTCATTAATGTCACAGCATAAAATGCCTGCCGCAGTTAAATCAGCGACTGAACTTGGCCCTATCCTGCTCTTCTTTGCCATCTATTATCTTGTCGATATATACGCAGCAACTGGCGCAATTATGGTGACAACGGTGATCGCACTGGCCATTGCATACTACTATGAACGCCGCCTGCCGATGATGCCTTTGGTAACAGCCGTTGTTGTCACCATTTTTGGCGGATTAACCCTGTACCTTCACGACGATACTTTCATCAAGATGAAACCCACCATTATTTATGCCCTGTTCAGCGGTGCAATGCTGACCGGTCTTTTGATGGGACGATCATTCATTAAGGTCATGTTTGGCTCTTTTTGGGAACTGGATGAAAAGGGATGGAAAATTCTGACCATTCGGCTTGTCTTATTTTTTGGCTCGCTCGCAATTGCAAACGAATTCATCTGGCGCAATTTTTCAGAAGAATTCTGGGTGAATGCCAAAGTCTTTGGTTTTACAGGCATAACCTTTGTGTTTTTCCTCACGCAAGTTCCCTTGCTAACGCGCCATGCAAAAGAAGAGCAAACTGACGAAGGCTAAGTCAGATGTCCCTTCCCTATTTTCCAATCGATGCAGATGACTTTAAACTGACAATGGGTTTAAAGCCGCTGCGCGATGAGAGCTGGATTGAGGTGGACACTCATTACGATTCCGAAATAAAAATAAAGCGGCAACTGATTGCGGATCAGCGGGATGCTGTATTTGCCTCAACAGTTGAAGCGAAATCTGCTGAAGCAGAAGTTTTAGAACGGGTTCAGGCAAACCTGTCGGCCAACCACCCTCATATCAACCCATCTTCCGTTCCAGATGACCGCAATGACCTTGTCAAAGCAGCCAGCCTTATTCAGGAAGATCTGGTGATCATGCAGGAGCACGAGGGAAGCTTTCGCCTGTCATCCGCCGTTGTCTGCTTTCCCTCCGCCTGGGATTTGGCACGAAAAGTTGGCAAGACCATGCGGGAAATTCATGCACCGGTTCCACATGTCAATGAAGAGATCGGTAATTCAATTGATCTATTCTTTAACAATATGAAAGCCCGTAAAAACGTACAGCGATTTAACTGGGGCTTGTATGACAATGAGGCCCTGTTCCAGCCAGATTGGTGGCGCGCCCAGCAAAATGCACCAGACATAACTGCTGAAAATATCGGCGAGAAAACATTTTTACGCGTTGAAAAGCAAACCCTGCAACGCTTATCAAATGAGCGCGACACCCTGTTTACAATTCGGATTTTCAATACACCACTGGCTGAGGTAGCCAAAGATCCGGCACGCGCCGCGATTTTACTCAACTCTCTTAAAACAATGCCCGCAGATTATCAGGAATATAAATCCATCCATAAATATAAAGATCTATATTTTGATTATCTGGAAAAGCACTGCCTCTAAATCAGCGTTTCATTATTTCGTATGATGTTTTAAGCAGGTCGCCTTCGGCATTTCCAAAAGGCACAAAACTGTCTTTATCTTGAATTTGTCGGTACTGATGCAATGCCCAGTAGACAGTTGGAAAAGACAGATCCGTCCATGGAATATCATCCCATGTGAAAAGTTCGACCTCAAGAGATTCCGGCCCGGCAGAGAACGTAGGTGAATTGAGCTTTGCCCGGTACATAATTTGCACCTGACTAATATGCGTCACATTGTAAATCCCAAGCAGATCCCGGATTTCAATTTCTGCATTCGCCTCTTCCAGTGCTTCACGGGCCGCGCCCTGCTCTGTCGTTTCCTTCTGCTCCATATAGCCAGCTGGCAACGTCCAGAAACCTTTACGCGGGTTTATGGCCCTGCGGCACAATAAGAACTGATCTTCAAAAGTCACAACAGAACCAACAACGATCTTGGGATTAACGTAATGGACCCAACCACAATCAGTGCACACATCCCGCTCGACACTATCCCCATCGGGAACCTGCCGGGTAAATCCATAATCTGCGGGATCAAAAGTGGCCACGTTGCTATCCCTTTTCAGCACCAGTTAGACATTGATATCAATGGTTCGCCCAATGCCACTAAACGTCATATCAGGACGTTGATCTTTCAGAAGAGAGGGGCGATCGGGTTGTTCCACAGATTTGGGGTTCGCGGAACCATACTGTGCATTCTGCCCCGGCATATGCCTCGACAAATTAACATTGCCCGAGAGTGTTCCTGAAATCTTTACCATTGATCTTTGATCCTGAAAGCCGGATTTATATCCGCAAATTCAGGATATCAATTCTCAGCCTTTTGGGAAAGAGTGTTTATAGCTTTCGTAACATTCGCGTAAATCGGATGATTTTCAGATACTAGAGTCAAGATTTTCTGCCAATGCGCGATCGCTGCATCAGTTCGCCCTGCGATCGCATCCGAAACGCCCAGATACCAATGCGCTTCCGGGACAGTTTCATCCAGCGCTAAAACCTGCCTGAATATTTCGATCGCTTCCACTGGTGGGGTTTTCGATTTGGCTTCCCGCACCAACGCTAGTGCCTGCAAGGTGAGAGGTTCGGCATTTTTTGGCTCCAGCGCTGCTGCTCTTGCATATGCATCTGCTGACTTTACAAAATTCTGTTGGGTGCCGTAGGCTTTACCCAATCGCATCAAGCCTTCGAAATCTGGCTCATTTTGCATCCGCTCATCCAAGCGGGCCACCATCTGATTGATCATGTCCTGCCGGTCTGCGGCTGACATTTCTGCAGCGGCCTCCATGTCCTCCCGGCTTGGGCCTGGCGCTTTGCTTTGCGGCTTCTTTGTCTCAAACAACTGAGCGACATCACGCCCAGTTCGATCGCCAAGTTCGCGAATTCTTTCAGACAATAGCGGCATGTAGGGCTCAGTCGCTTCACTGTCTTGATACAGCGCAATCCATTTGTTCAGCGCATCATCTGCTCTACCATCTTGTAGATCATAAACGGCCATATAATATCGAGCGCCCGGGTGCAGAGGATCCAGCGAATAAGCCTTTTTAAAATTCACCAAGGCTGCGTCACTAACGACCCCTTCTGCCAGATAGAAATAATTCTCTGCCGCCGCAACATATAAATCCGCATCCCTTGGTTCAAGTTTAGTCGCCTGCAGATATGTCTGCGCTGCATCTTCATACCGCTTCATTCGCGATAAAGTTCGGGCAAGTAAAACCCACCCATCCAGATTATCGGGTTGCTCCTGAAGTTTTTCAGCAAGGCGTTTTACAAGCGTCTGTAAATCCTGCCCGGCAAATGCCCGCTTCTCCTGCTCTATATCACGCGACGCCAATGGCTTTGACGGAATGTCTGGTGACCCCAAATAACTGTACAGCGCAAGCGATGAAGCGATAACAGTCAGCGCAACTCCCCCTGCCACAATCCCTTGCCGAACTGGTTTCACAAATACGGGATCGCTCGCATGCCCTGCGCGTAAAATTCGGCGTTGAATTTCCAAACGAACAGGCTCTGCTTCTGCCTCACTAATAACGCCCCGGGAAATGTCAGCGTCCAGTTCACTTAGCTGCTGCTTATAGACATCTAACCCTTGCGCCCTTTCCGTAGCTTGCAAATCAGCTTTACGAAAAAACGGTAGAATGAGTACTAAACTTGCCAAGGCGGCTAAAATTGCAATAACAATCCAGATCATTTATCTGCCTTTTCGGCCGTATTCTTCATAACGCCTTCAAGTTCCGAAATCTCTTCTGGCGTTAACGGTTGCAGCTCATTTGCCGAACTGATTTTATCTGATCTGCTTCTCATAAATCGCCACATGAAAACCGCACCAACGCCAAACAACAATAAAGGCGAAATCCAAAGCAATGCCGTTTTCATTCGAAAAGGGGGACTTAGCAACACCCAATCACCGTAGCGTGACACAAGATAGTTCCGAACATCATCATCGCTATCACCTGCGGCAACCCGCTCACGCACGATTGATCTCAGATCTTTTGCAAGATCGGCATTACTATCCATAATGGATTGATTTTGACAAACAAGGCAGCGAATACCCTCCGATATTTCCCGGGCACGCTCCTCCAGCACGGGATCAGACAGGCGATCTTCCACAAATACGGCAAACGCATTATTTGCAAATGCGCAGCTTAAGACCAAGAACGCTAAAGCGCCATATACTGCCCCAATCCGCCTCATCCGAGGTTTTCCTGAATGCGCGGTAGAATCTTATTTTTAAGGTCCTTTTCCATAATCGGACCAATAATTTTATCGAGGATCGTGCCGTCAGGGCCCATTATAAACGTTTCAGGAACCCCATAGACTCCAAAATCGATACCCACACGCCCCTTTAAATCCATACCCGTGCGGGTATAAGGATTTCCGTGTTTTGAAAGCCATTTAGCCGCAGCGTCCGGCTTATCCTTATAATTAAGCCCATATATTTCAATTTTACCCTGACGCTTCAATTCCATCAAAACCGGATGTTCAGCAAGACAGGCAACGCACCACGAGGCAAACACATTCAACAAGGTGATTTTACCCGCTTTTAAGTCAGCCGATGATAAAGATTCCCCATATCCGGGAACTGCACTTAAGCTGAATTCTGGTGTTTTATGATCAATAAGCTCTGAGGGTATTTCGGTTGGATCTAAATGAAACAACGCGTAAAACATGACGGCAGCGATCACCAGAAAGGTTAAAACCGGTGCCAGAAATTTGAGTTTCATGATTGTGCTCCCGCCGGTTTAACAGAACTGTTTTTTTGCTGCTTTTTGTTGGCCGCACCAATCCTGAAACGGCGATCGCTCAGGCTGAACAATCCCCCAATAAACATCACAATCGCACCGCCCCAAATCCACGAAATAAAGGGTTTGTGATAGATACGCGTTGCGTGTCCTCCTTTACCATCTTCTTCGCCGATCACCACATACAGATCAGCAGACAGCATTGGCCAAATGGCAGCTTCCGTCGTCTCCATCGGAGGAGATTGATATACCCGCTGCTCAGGTTGCAACGTTACAATCGGCTTTCCGTTTTGAGAGGCGCGGAATGTGCCCCGTAATATATCGTAGTTAGGACCTTTCGCCGTTTCAGCGCCTTCAAATGTGAAATCATAACCGCCAACGGTAACTGTTTCTCCGGGCATCATGACCCCAAGACGTTCACTCTGCCAGGCTTCGGATGCTGTAATGCCCAAGATCACCATTGCGACACCCAAATGCGCTAAGGTCATCCCATAGACGCTTCGAGGAAGGTTTTTGAAACGGCGCCAACTCTCGGCAAGATTAGTCTGAAATAATTTTATCCGACTGGCAAATTCAATCGCAACCGCAGCAAGTAGCCACGCGAACAACGCCATTCCGACAAACGCCAATATCGGACCATCGTCGACCAGCCACCAAGTTACGCCAAGTGTTACAAATACAAATACAGTGGCAAATTTTAAGCGCGAGAAAACGCCTTTCAAATCTGCACGTTTCCACGGCAAAAAGGGCCCAAACGCCAAGGCAAAAACCAATGGCATCGCAAGCGGCAAGAAAGTGGCATTAAAAAAGGGAGGCCCGACGGAGACTTTTTCGCCTGAAAACGCATCTAGAAAAAGCGGATAAAGTGTTCCCAGAAGCACCGTAGCGGCAGCCGTTGACAAAAGCAGGTTGTTCAACACAAGCGCCCCTTCACGGCTGATCGGGGCAAACAGTCCTCCCGTTTTCATCTGCGGCGCACGCACGGCATACAGCGACAACGACCCTCCGACAACAACGATTAGAAACGCCAGCACAAAAACGCCGCGCGCTGGGTCTGTCGCAAAAGCATGTACAGAATTGAGCACGCCCGAGCGAACAATAAACGTTCCAAGCAATGAAAAGCTGAACGCAATAATCGCGAGCAGAATGGTCCAGTTTTTTAGCGCGTCTCTCTTTTCAACGACAATCGCTGAGTGAAGCAATGCTGTTGCGATCAGCCATGGCATGAAGGAGGCGTTCTCAACTGGGTCCCAGAACCACCAGCCGCCCCAGCCCAGCTCATAATAAGCCCACCAAGACCCCAAAGCGATACCCAGGGTTAGAAATCCCCACGCAGCCAGTGTCCAGGGGCGAACCCAACGCGCCCATGCGGGATCGACTTTTCCCTCGATAAGGGCGGCGATCGCAAACGAGAAAGTAACGGAAAGGCCCACATATCCAAGATATAAAAACGGAGGATGAAAGGCGAGGCCCGGATCCTGTAGCAACGGATTAAGTCCCTGACCTTCGAAGGGAGCTGGATCCAGTCTTTCAAACGGATTAGAGGTAAAAAGAATAAAGAGTAGAAATCCGACCCCAATCAGCCCCTGTATTGCCAGAACCCGCGCTTTTAGGGAGCTTGGAAGTTGCTGGCCGAACAATGCAACGGCAAATCCAAATAGCGACAAGATCCAGGCCCATAAAAGCAATGAGCCTTCGTGATTGCCCCAAACGCCACTGATTTTATAAAGCATTGGTTTTAAGGAATGTGAGTTTCCAGCCACATTGACGATTGTAAAATCACTGCCGACATAACCGATGGTCAAAGCCGCAAAACTCAAAGAAACTGCCAGAAACTGTACAAGTGCTGCACTGGAGGCAAAGCGCATTTGCGGCAAGTTACCCCGCGCCGCCGCCACAAGAGGGATGGTTCCCTGCAAAATCGCAACGACAAGCGCCAAAACCAGCCCAAACTGCCCTAACTCACCCGTCATTTAGTCGCCTCTTGTCCCTGCCACTGGCCAGATTTTTTTAAGCTATCAGCCACTTCAGGCGGCATATAATTTTCGTCATGTTTGGCGAGCACATTTGAGGCAACAAAAACACCGTTCTCATCAAACTGCCCTTCTGTAACCACACCTTGTCCCTCGCGGAAAAGATCTGGTACAAGGCCTCTAAACTGTACTTTAACGGTTTCATTTAGATCCGTCACAGTGAAACGAATATCCACGCCGTCTTTCACATAGCTTCCTTCTTCGACAAGGCCGCCAAGGCGAAATGTACGGCCCGCAGGAATTGGATTTTCCACCAGATCTGATGGACTTCTAAAGAAAACCAGACTGTCTTGGAATGATGTCAGCACAAGCGTCGCAGCAAGCCCTAAAACAGTCATGGCGGCAATGACAATATATAACCGCCGGCGCTTTCTGGTCATGCTTCACCCCTCCGCCGACCGGCCTTGCGGCGCGCAGCACGGCGCTCATTTTCAAGAGGCTGCAAATCACGTTCAATTTGGCGCAGCTTACGCAGGCTGAGAAGAGTCAGTCCGATAAGAACAAAGGCCGAGATTCCATAAGACGTCCAAATATAGGACCCGTATCCGCCCATATGTAGAAATTCGCTCAAAGTCCCTACCCTTATTAAAGCCCAAACTCACGTTTCGTTTATATAGTAAATCCGCATCCACTTTCCAAGTCGATCGAGAGCTCTGCGTCAGTATGACGCGAAGCCTACTCTTGCAGCCGATTGATTTGCAGCAGGCGCAACCGCCGCGCTAAGATTTCGGCTTTTACGCGAACAATGAACAAACTCACAAAAAGGCTAGTATAAGCCAACCCCATCACCAAAAGCGGGATCAGTATTGAGCTATGAATTTTAGGTCCATCCATCGTGGCAACGCTCGCCGGTTGGTGCAACGTATTCCACCAATCGACAGAGAATTTTATGATCGGTACATTAATCACCCCGACAAGTACAAGGATCGCAGCCGCTTTTGAGGCCTTTGATTGATCATCGAAACTTCCCCAGAGCGCGATATATCCCAAATATAGAAAAAACAGGATCAGAAAGCTGGTCAAACGGGCATCCCACACCCAATAGGTTCCCCACATCGGCTGTCCCCACAAGGCACCCGTGACAAGTGTCAAAAATGTGAAACAGGCACCAATTGGGGCGGCGGCCTTTGCCGAAAGATCGGCAACGGGATGTTTCCAAATGAGCCCAACGGCAGCAGCGACTGCCATCATTGTATAAACACTCATCGACATCCACGCGGCAGGAACATGAATAAACATAATTCGAACCGTGTCGCCCTGCTGATAGTCTCCAGGAGAGCCAATCAAGCTTAGATAAAGCCCGACCGCCAATAAAAGAACACTGATCCCAACCGACCACGGAAAAATAGCGTTCGCAATTCGCAAAAACCGCGCAGGGTTTGCAAATTTATGAAGATCAACAGCCATTTTCTTTTTGTCCTGTTAACAATTTCATATTCTGTATCACTCGACAGCCAATTTCAACGCGGCAGCAGACGCCAAAGGACTAACCACCAATGCCCCGAGTGACAATCCACCAAGTAACATTAAATGCGGCGCCACAGGTAGCATTGCAATTGCAGCTTCGACCGCTGCCACACCAAAAATTAATACGGGTATATACAACGGGAGTATAAGCAAAGACAACAACACACCTCCGCGGCGCATTGCCACAGTGAGCCCTGCTCCAATCGCACCAATCAGGCTCAAAACAGGTGATCCGATCAACAGGGCTGTCACAATGGCCCAAATACCATCACCGGGCATATTCAATGATCCAGCCAATATTGGTGTGATTAAAATCAAAGGCAGTATAGAGGTCACCCAATGCGCAAATACTTTTGCCAAAACAACGAAAATGATCGGTAGGGGACCTTTCATCAACTGTTCCAGCGTTCCGTCTTCGTAATCTGCTTGAAATAACCGATCGAGGGTCAGCAAGCACGATAGCAGCGCACCAACCCACAACACACCCGGTGCAATTCTGGCCAGCACGGAAAGCTCTGGCCCCACCCCCAGCGGAAACAGCGTCACAGCGATAACGAAAAAGGCAAGGGTCAGCGTTACAGCGCTTCCCTGCCGATAAGCCAGGCGCAAATCTCGAACGAATAAACCAGTAAAGGCGTTCAAGAGAACCCCCTTTCGATTGTATCCAAATTCAAAACACGTTCATTCCCAAGTTTTAGATCCTGGTGAGTTGCCAGCAGGGCCATGCCGCCGTTTTCCACATGCTTCATTAGCAAATTTCGAAAAAGATCAATATGGTGGCTATCCAACGAACTAATGGGTTCATCCAAAATCCAAAGAGGCGCAGGACACGCAATCAATCTTGCGAGATTACTGCGCTTCTTTTGTCCTGCAGACAGGTTTCGCACCGGATAATCAGCGATCTCATTAAGCTCAAGCGCGGCCAAAGCGCCATCCAAGCCATTTGATCCTCTATACTGCATCCAAAATTGTAAATTCTCACGCGGCGACAGAGCTGATTTTAAAGCATCCTGATGGCCAATATATTCAAAGCTTTTCAGATAACTGTCCGGATCTTCCGCAATTTCATTCCCCTGCCAGAATATTTTACCTGCAGACGGTTTTAAAAATTGAGCAACGATCCTGAGCAATGAGGATTTCCCTGCGCCATTTCGGCCTTTAACCCACAAGACCTCTCCTGCCTGCAATTGAAAGCTTAAACCAGAAAAAATAAGCTTTTCCTGCCGTATGCATTCTAAATTTTCAACAGTGAGCATCAAGGCTTCAAACACCTAATAAAAAAGGAACAATCCCTGACTACAGGATTGTTCCTCTGTTCGCAAATGGTTACCTGAAATCAGGTCTACCCAAACCCTAATTATTCGTATGTGCGTTGATCATCGATCACTTTGCCATCATTGGCAAGTTCACCAACAGCCACAAACTCCACATCGCCCCTCAGCTTACACAGGTTTTGCAATGATCCTGAAACCGCGGCCTTCAAATCGTCGCTACCCTCTGCAACTTCGCAGCGCAAGGTCATCTGATCAACATTGTCCAGACTCGTTACAACAAGCCGTACTTTCTGTAGTTCAGAGTGCCGTTTTTGAACATCGACAACTGTTCCGGGATGGACAAACATGCCCTTGATTTTCGCGGTTTGATCAGCGCGGCCCATCCAGCCCTTAATTCGTGGCCCCGTCCGACCACATGAGCTACCATCTGGCAAGAACGCTGACATGTCACCCGTGCCAAACCGTATCAGGGGGTAGGTCTTGTTGAAAGTTGTCACAACAACTTCGCCAACCTCACCCGGTGCAACGGGATCACCTGTTCCGGGGCGGACAATTTCAACAATGATACCCTCATCAATTGTCATGCCTTCCATCGCTTCGGTTTCATAGGCGATCAATCCCAGATCCGCAGTACCATAAGACTGAATAACCGTCTCAATGCCCATATCCATCAACAGCTGTCTCAGTGATGGTGGAAGTGCTTCACCGCCAACACTGGCGACTTTAATGGAGGACATATCCATGCCCGCCTCTTTTCCTTTTTCGAGCAGAATTTTCAAAAAAGACGGCGTGCCAACATAGGCGCGTGGCTTTAACGTAGCAATTGCCTGTAATTGCATTTCCGTGTTTCCAACACCGGCCGGAAATACCGGACAACCAACCGCTTTAGCGCCACTTTCCATCATATGACCAGCAGGCGTCATGTGATAGGAGAAGGTATTATAAACCAAATCGCCCGGACGGAAGCCTGCGGCCCACATGGCACGGCCCATCCTGAAATAATCTTTTACATCCTGACCTGGTTCAAAAATAGGACCCGGTGACATAAATATATTTGCGACGCTGGCGAGATTTTCAGCATTAAGACCACCAAGCGGAGGGTGATTTTTTTGCTGAGCTATTAAGTCTGATTTTCGGGTCACAGGTAACGTTGCCAGCGCCTCCAGACTATTAATGCTGGCCGGGTCAACGTCCTTCAGCAATGTTCCAAAATAATCTGAATTAGACTTGGCATGAGCAATCTGATCCTGAAGCGCAGCAAGCTGCTCCTGCCTTCTTACCGCGCTGTCGCGCGTTTCCAATTCGTCGTAATGTTTTGCTGAACCTGTCATGCTGTCACCTATATGATTTTTTGTTTCTAGTTTTAGGCAAGCCAACGTTTACGGCGGCGATAATGTTTCACATCACGGAAACTCTTACGGCCGTCGCCACCCAGCCCTAGATAAAACTCTTTAACGTCTTCGTTGCTGGAAAGATCGGAAGCTGCGCCATCCATCACAACGCGGCCATTTTCCAAAATGTACCCATAATGCGCATATTTCAGCGCAATCGTCGCGTTCTGCTCGGCAACCAGGAAGCTTACCCCCGTTTCCTCGTTCAGACGTTTGACGATTTCAAAGATCTCTTCGACCAACTGCGGAGCTAGTCCCATGGACGGCTCATCCAGTAAGATCAGATTTGGTTTTGCCATAAGCGCACGGCCAACAGCAACCATCTGCTGTTCACCACCGGAGACATACCCGGCCAAGGAAGTGCGGCGTTCTTTAAGGCGAGGGAAATAGTGATACACTTTTTCCAATTCTTCATTAATCACAGACCGTCCACCTTTACGCGTATAAGCGCCTGTCATAAGATTTTCCTCAACCGTTAAATGCTCAAAGCAATGACGGCCTTCCATTACCTGCACGACACCATCTTTTACCAATTCGGCTGGTGATTTTTCGGTAATGTTGGTTCCACGATACTCAATAGAGCCTTTCGTAACCTCCCCGCGCTCAGAGCGGAGGAGGTTCGAAATGGCCTTCAAAGTAGTCGTCTTGCCTGCACCATTGGCCCCAAGAATGGAGACGATGCTTCCTTCAGGCACCTCTAGCGAGACCCCTTTCAAGACAAGGATAACATGGTCATAAATGACCTCGATATTATTTACCCTGAGAAGGGGACTGCTTGGCGCATTCATTTGGCAAGACTTTCCTTTATCAGTTACAAATCAGCTTAGTTGCAGCTTACTGCTTCTAGGCCTTTATCTTTGAGGTAGTTATCGGCAGATTCCTGCATCGCAGGAACAACCAAATCATTCATTGGGGTTAGAGTGTCTGAAACAACGTTCCATTTCTTACCATCCCACTGCTGGATAAAGAATGATCCACCGCCAACATGATCTTCACAGGTCGGTGCAATTTCAGCAGCAATGCCGCCAACGCCCATCTTTTCATAGGTCGCCGCGTCCATATTGAGATTTTCAAGAGCCCAACGAAGCTGCTCACCCGTGATCGATTTCACGCCATATTTTTTCTGGGCATCCAGAATAGCTGTGTGAATAAAGACCTGTGTCAAAACAGAACGGTTATACAAAACTTGACCGACATTTTCTTTGCCAGAACCATTACCCTTATCATAGACATGCGTCATGATGTCTTTGATAACGGGGAAACCTGTACCAGCTTCAGAGAAGGTTGCACTTTTATATCCAATGGCTGCCTTACCAGCAGGAATAGTGTCCTGTTCCGCGCCGGCCCACCAGTTACCAATGAAGTTTTCTGCAGGGAAGCGAATTTTAGCAGCTTCTTTAATAGCAGCCGCGTTCATTGCACCCCAGCCCCACATGACAATATAGTCAGGCTTTGCACGGCGGATCTGCAACCAGGTTGCTTTCTGCTCAATGCCAGGGAATGTGACAGGATACTGTTTCAATTCAAAGCCGAATTTATCAGATAAAGTTTCCATGATTGGAATAGATTCTTTGCCATAGGCAATGTCGAGATAAACAAGTGCGATTTTCTTGTCTTTGAGCTTATCCAAACCACCGACTTGGTCGCCGATATACTTCATAATACCAGTTGCCTGACCCCAATAGTTAGTCATTAACGGGAAAACCCACGGGAATGCTTTACCAATACCGGCGTCCGCACGACCATAGCCCATTGTCATCACTGGGATTTTATCTGTGCGAGTCCGGTCAGCAAGCGCATAAGTCACGCCAGTGCTGTAGGGTTGATAAATCAACGCACCGTTGTTGTTGTTCTTTGTCCGCTCATAACATTCAACACCACGGTCTGTGTTATATCCAAACTCACATTCTTCATAAATGACCCGCGCGCCGCCAACACCGCCATCGCGTTCATTAATCATTGCCCAGTAATCAGCAGCACCGTTCGCTGTTGGCACGCCGCCTGGCGCGAATGGACCTGTACGATAAACCAATTTCGGCAAGTATAATGTATCTTCTGCAAATGCCGGTGCTGGTGCTGTGAACGGAGCCGCAAGAACTGCTGCGCCGAGTGCACCGAGTACAAATTTCTTCAAACTCATAATTTCCTCCCAGAGTTACCCTTGTTTTATCGCGGAAAATTCCGCCAAGAGAATGTTTACTGTTATCTAAATGGCAACGACTTTACTGTGCCGCTCATATAGGAACAGATCAATATGGAAACGGCCAGGTTCTCAGTTTTTCCTTACCGATAGTCCATAATCTTGCAAGCCCATGCGGCTCAACAATCAAGAAAAAGATAATTAGGACGCCGAACACCATGAATTCCATGTGTGAAATCATATCCACAGGAATATCCCAACCAAGCATGGGTGGCACGCTGCTCAAGAAAATGGGGAGTAACATGATAAAGGCCGCCCCAATAAAGGCTCCCAATATACTGCCCATTCCACCAATGATCACCATAAACAGGATCGCAAATGAACGGTTAATGCCAAACGCTTCCGGCTCGACCGTCCCCAAATGAACAAACGCCCACAAGGCACCTGCAACGCCGCAGAAAAAGGAACTGACTGCGAAAGCTGAAAGTTTGGTCTGTAGCGGTCTGAAACCTATAATTTCCGCTGCAATATCCATATCCCGAATGGCCATCCAACCCCGGCCGATATGGCTACGGACCAGATTTTTAGCCGCAAGCGCAAGGACAGCTACGAAAGCGAGCGTAAACAGATACTTTTCAGGTGCAGTGTTAAATTCATACCCCATCACAACTAACGGAGGGGCTGTAATCACGCCGGAGGGGCTATAATTCGTGAACCAGCCAAATTTAATAAGCACCCATTCAATAAAGAATTGCGCGGCAAGCGTCGCCACAGCAAGATAGAAACCCTTAATTCGCAGGCTTGGAATACCAAACATGACGCCAACCAAGGCAGCGACAACACCTGCCAGCAAGATAGTCGCTACCAGCGGCACCGTGCCTTCGAAATCACCGATCATAAAAGTAAAGGTCGCAAATTTATAGGCGGCAAACGCTCCAACAGCCATAAAGCCACCGGTTCCCAGCGAAATCTGCCCCGCATACCCTGTAAGGATATTCAGCCCGATCGCAGCAAGTGCAAGGATCAGGAACGGTGTCATAATCGCCCCAATGAAATACTCACTCGTAAACATGGGGATTACGACGAAAGCGACCAACAAAATAACGGCAATACCAACGCGATCTTGCAAGATTGGAAATATGGCCTGGTCTTCTTTATAAGAAGATTTGAACTGTCCAGCTTCACGGTAAAACATCTGACCTAAACCCTCTCAATAATCTTTTCACCGAACAGTCCTTGCGGACGGAACAATAGGAAAACCAAAGCCAACATATAGGCGAACCAGTTTTCAATCCCACCGCCAATAAAATCAATGCCACCGATGTAAATTTCAGCCAATTTCTCGCCCGCACCAATAATTAAGCCACCGACGATAGCACCAGGAATGGAGGTAAATCCGCCCAACATCAAAACAGGCAATGCTTTAAGTGCGATCAAGCTCAAACTAAACTGAACTCCCAGTTTAGAACCCCACATAATACCCGCCACAAGTCCGACCAGGCCCGCGACAGTCCAGACAACGATCCAAATATAGCGAAGCGAGATACCAACCGACATTGCCGCCTGATGATCATCCGCAACCGCTCGAAGCGCGCGGCCAATTTTTGTTTTATTAAAAAAGATCGCCAGAACAAGAACCAACCCACCGGCCGTTAAACCCGCAACCAATTCCAATTGATCAATGAACACGCCCCCAACGTCAAACGTACCGTTTGGCAGCCCAATATCAAGGATTTTAATATCACTACCCCAGATCGTCTGACCGAAACCATCGAGGAAGAAGGTTATTCCAATCGTCGCCATAAAGAGGATAATGGGTTCCTGATTAACAAGTTTGCCCAGAACAAATTTTTCAACACACCAAGCGAGCACAACCATAATGGCAATTGTTATGACGAATGCGATGGTCCAGTGCACACCCAACATTTCCTGCACACCCACAAGGCTGAGGGCCGCGAAAAGCATCATTGCGCCTTGCGCAAAATTAAAGACGCCTGAAGCTTTAAAAATCAAGACAAAGCCCAGTGCGATTAGAGAATAAAGAGCACCTGTCAGCAATCCACTAAACAGGACCTCAACGAAGAACAAAAAGTCCACCATAATTAAAAACTCCTGTTTGGATTAATGACCGCCGCCAAGATAAGCATCTACAACCTTCTGGTCCGCGCGAACTTCCGCCGGAAGGCCATCGCCAATTTTCCCGCCATAGTCCAAGACCATAACCCGATCAGAAATATCCATCACGACGCCCATGTCATGTTCAATCAGGCAAATGGTTGTTCCAAACTCATCATTCACATCAAGGATAAAGCGACACATGTCTTCTTTCTCCTCAAGGTTCATACCCGCCATAGGCTCATCCAGCAAAAGCAGTTCTGGCTCTGCAGCAAGCGCTCTTCCCAATTCAACACGTTTTTGCAAACCATAAGGCAAACGACCAACCGGCGTTTTCCGGATCGCTTCGATCTCTAGAAAATCGATGATGTCTTCCACGTAACGGCGATGTTCCAGCTCTTCTTTTTGCGCAGGTCCCCACCAGATCATGGAGGAGAACAAGCTGGACTTCATCTTCAAATTCCGACCCGTCATGATGTTATCAAGCGTGGTCATCCCCCGAAACAGGGCCACGTTCTGAAAGGTGCGACCAATTCCCTGTGCTGCCGCTTCATGGGGCTTCATTTGAGAACGTCGCTGCCCTTTGTAGGTGATCGCGCCCTGCTGTGGATGATAAAAACCGTTAATGCAATTCAGCATTGAGGTCTTACCCGCCCCGTTAGGCCCGATAATTGCCCGAACTTCCCCTTTTTTAATATTGAAGCTCACATCGGAAATAGCTCGAACAGCACCGAAAGACAGGCTGATATCCTCAACTTCCAGCAGCACATCGCCTGGCTTGATTTCTTGATCTGTCATTACTTAATTAACTCCCGCAATTCACGAAGCGGCACGCATTGCCGGAAAGGTTGATGAATCAGAAACCTTAACCGTTGCGCTCAGGGTTCCCTTGCGGCCATCCTCAAATGTCATTTCGGACTGAATAGCCGCGGTGCTCGCATCGCTGAACAATGCACTGATTAGAGGCTCATAACGTTCCGCAATAATTTTTCTGCGAACTTTACGTGTTCGGGTCAGTTCACCATCATCTGCGTCCAGTGCCTTGGGCAATATGAGGAACCGACTAATCTGGGCTCCCGCCAATTCACTATCGATCGCTAAGTCCTGATTAACTTTTTCAACGCATTCCTTAATCTGCCCGTAAACCTCATCCCGATCAGCCAAGTCCTGATAGGACGCATATGAAATACCCCTGCGTTCCGCCCAGTTACCAACAGCTTCCAGATCAATATTGATAAAGGCGGTCACTGTGTCTCTGCCATCACCGTGACAAACAGCTTCGGAAATGAAGGGGAAAAATTTCAATTTATTTTCAATATACTGCGGTGCGAACAACGTACCATCATTCAACTTACCAACGTCTTTGGCACGATCAATGATCTTCAGCTGGCCATCATCTGTCATAATGCCCGCATCACCTGTATGAACCCAACCGGACTCATTTTTTGTCTCTTTGGTCGCTTCATCATTTTTGTAATAACCAACAAAAGCACCGGGACTTTTATACAGCACCTCTCCAGAAGCTTCTTCGATCATCACCTCGCAGCCAGGTGCTGGCGGACCAACCGTATCGGGCCGGACATCCTTATCATTCTGAATGCAGACATAGGCACAAGATTCTGTTTGCCCATAAAGCTGCTTCAAATTCACACCTAAAGATCGGTAAAATTTAAAAACCTCAGGGCCCATCGGCGCGCCTGCGGTATAGGCCACCCGGATCTGACTAAAACCCAGTGTGTTTTTGAGAGGGCCGTAAACTAAAATGTCGCCAAGCTTGTACAAAAGCCGATCTGCAAGTGAAACAGGCTTACCTTCCATTAATTCGACACCGCAGCGTTTCGCAACCTCGATGAAATAGTGGAACATTTTCTGTTTTATTGAGCTGGCATCTTCGATACGGATCATCATTTGAGTCAGCATGGTTTCGAAAATAGCTGGCGGCGCAAAATAATAGGTTGGCCCGATTTCACGTAAATCCGTTAGAACTGTTTCAGCATTTTCGGGGCAATTGACCGAAAATCCGGCCGTTATCGCTTGGGAATATGAGAACAAATGATCGCCAACCCAAGCCATCGGCAAGTAGGACAGCACTTTATCCTTCTCTGTCAAATTTTCAAACTCAACAGAAAGGCGGCCCGCTTCGACCATATTTTTAAAGCTGAGCATTACCCCTTTGGGGCGTCCCGTTGTACCAGATGTATATAGCAATGTTGCAATGTCATCGGACTTTGCTTTATCTGCTTCCGCATCAAAAAATTCAGGATGCTTGGCGTCATACGCCTGCCCTAAACCTTGAACCTCATCATAAGATTTAACAAACGGCTGTTTATAATGGCGCATCCCGCGCGTCTCTTTATAAACAATATACTTGATCGTGGGGACTCTATCCATAATGGAGAGGACTTTATCCACCTGCTCCTGATCTTCGACCACGACAACTTTGGCTTCCGCATGTTCCAGAACATATTGAATTTCGTCGGCAACACCGTCTTGGTAAAGCGGTACAGGCAACGCGCCAACTGACTGCGCGGCAGCAAAAACCCAGTATAATTGAGGTCTATTTGACCCAATGATCGCTACGGCGTCACCACGCCCCACACCCAGTTCAACCAAACCAAGTCCAAATGATTTTGAATTGTCGTAAACGTCTTTCCAACTATACGTCTGCCAAATACCGTATTCTTTTTCCCGGTAGGCGGCGACGGTTGGACGTTCCTTCGCGTTTCTGCGGATTAGCTTTGGAAACGTGTCAAGCGCTGTATTTGTCATAGGCTCCCTGCATCCCTAACAAACTTACTGCCTGCGGAAATCAGCAGGCACTTTAATTAATTAGTTTTATCAAATTGGGAAAACGAGCAGCAATTGAACACCCATCACGCGTTCTGGGCTTCACACCCAAAATCGCCACACACCTCTCCCTGAAAACGCAGCCTTATAGAGACCATCTTCTTATTGGGCTTCTTTTATCGAGCCTTTCACTTTGAATAATCAAATATCCCCTGCTAGGTCAAGTGTAAATAGTATTTTTCTACAAAAACCTGAAAAAAATCAGCTTATAAGTCAAAAAAATAAAATATACAAAAAAAACAAACATTTGTATTACAAGTAAAAAATAATCACTTTCACTCATAAAGTAAATAATTACACAAAAATAGACATACATGTAGATAATTTACATTTATAATAAACTTGAATCTTTAAATATTGTTAAAATCTATTAATAAATTTACTTTATTATATTATCGGGTAATTTTTGAGTTAAAATTTTTAATAAATTTGGACCATGAATTGTTTCATTGCGCGAGCCAACTATTACAACGCAACTATCTTTAAATATGAAACTGTCTTTTGAAATTTTATTCTTTAGAAATCCGAAAACACTCCTGATTAATACGAATCTAAAGTAACATAACGCGCTTTCTGATGCTTACCATTCGCAAAAAAGAATTGAAGTCCAACTACGCACACCTAACATGAAGAAACAGCATTTCTTTATCTAGAGCGGGCCGTTTTACTTATGTTTTACAGCTTAACTCTTGAATAATTTAACAAAACAAGGCACATATAATTCAACCTAGGAACGCTACAGCCATCAATAAGGTATTTTCCCGTTCCCAAACTGAGCAAGGAGCAAAGCGTTGACAACAACAGGTCACGATAGTCTCAAAACTCGCCGATCACTTGACATCGACGGTCAGCAATTTGATTACTACAGCATTCCAGCAGCCGAAGAAGCCGGACTTGGCGACATGTCTCGCCTGCCATTCTCACTTAAGGTTCTTCTTGAGAACCTACTTCGTCATGAAGATGGTCGAACCGTTACCTCCGAAGACATCACAGCGCTTGCGGGATGGCTCAAAGCGAAGAAGGCAGACCGCGAACTAGCCTATCGCCCGGCACGCGTTCTAATGCAAGACTTCACCGGCGTTCCTGCCGTTGTCGATCTCGCGGCAATGCGAGATGCGATGGTAAATCTTGGCGGTGACCCGCAAAAGATCAACCCTCTCGCCCAGTGCGATCTGGTAATTGACCATTCAGTTATGGTCGATAAATTTGGAACAGAATCTGCGTTTAAAGAAAACGTGGAGTTAGAAATGGAACGCAATGGCGAGCGTTACGCCTTCCTGCGTTGGGGGCAGAAAGCTTTCGATAACTTCCGCGTTGTCCCTCCCGGAACAGGCATTTGCCATCAGGTCAATCTGGAATATCTTGCCCAAACAGTCTGGACAACGAAAGACCAAAACGGCGTAGATGTCGCATATCCAGATACACTTGTCGGCACCGACAGTCATACAACAATGGTCAACGGCCTCGCAGTTTTGGGGTGGGGCGTTGGTGGCATCGAAGCCGAAGCGGTTATGCTGGGCCAACCAATTTCCATGCTGGTTCCTGAAGTTGTCGGCTTCAAACTTGATGGAAAGCTGAAAGAAGGTGCCACAACAACAGACCTTGTCTTGACAGTTACGCAGATGCTCCGGGCGGAAGGCGTCGTGGGCAAGTTTGTTGAATTCTTTGGTCCCGGCCTTGACGAACTTTCCCTCGCAGATCGGGCCACGATTTCCAACATGGCACCAGAATATGGCGCAACATGTGGTTTCTTCCCAATCGATAAGGAAACGATTAACTACCTGAACTTTACGGCCCGTGATCCCAAGCGCGTAAAACTTGTCGAAGCCTATGCGAAAGCACAAGGTATGTGGCGCGATGAGAATACCCCAGACCCAGAGTTTACCAATATTCTGACACTGGATGTCTCAACGGTTGAGCCAAGCCTTGCCGGTCCAAAACGGCCGCAAGACCGCGTCCTCCTATCTCAAGCAACAAGTGAATTTGCCAAGGGCCTTGAAACGCTTTCCGGTAATAAAGATGGAATTTCCAAAAAGGTGGCCGTAGCGGGCACGGATTACAGTATTGGTAGCGGTGATGTGATCATTGCCGCCATTACATCCTGTACGAACACTTCCAACCCATATGTTATGCTGGCGGCAGGCCTAGTGGCACGCAACGCCCATGCCAAGGGAATGAAAGTAAAACCATGGGTGAAAACATCACTGGCCCCCGGTTCAAAAGTCGTCACGGACTATCTTGTTAAAGCAGGATTGCAAGACGATCTAGATGCCCTGGGCTTTAACTTGGTCGGATATGGCTGCACAACCTGTATTGGTAATTCAGGGCCCGTCGCCCAACCAATTGCAGATGCCATTGCAGAAGGCGACCTTGTTGCCTGCTCTGTTTTATCAGGCAATCGGAATTTTGAAGGTCGGGTCAGCCCGAACGCAAAAGCCAACTATCTGGCGTCACCGCCACTGGTTGTCGCCTATGCACTTGCCGGATCTCTTAATATTGACATTACCAAAGACGCAATCGGCGAAGATTCAGATGGTAATCCTGTATATTTAAAAGACATCTGGCCGAGCAATCAAGAAATCACCGAAACGGTTCGTTCGACCGTGACACGCGAAATGTTCGCAACCGAGTACGCTGAGGTCTTTACGGGTGACGCAGAATGGCAAAGCATTGAAACTGCGGAAGGGCAAACATACACGTGGAATTCCGAGTCTACCTATGTCCAACACCCCCCGTACTTTGAGGGCATGCAAAAAGAAGCGGGGAAATTTAGTGACATTCAAGACGCCCGTATTCTTGCTTTGCTGGGAGACTCTGTCACAACCGACCACATTTCTCCAGCCGGCGCGATCAAGGCTGATAGCCCAGCCGGTCAATATTTGAGTGACCATCACGTTGCCAAGAAAGACTATAACTCATACGGCTCTCGCCGGGGTAATCACGAAGTCATGATGCGCGGCACATTTGCCAACATCCGCCTTCGCAATGAAGTTGCGCCCGCTACAGAAGGCGGTATTACGCGTCATATGCCCGATGGCGAGCAAACATGGATTTATGACGCCTCCATGCAATACCAAAAAGATGGCGTCCCGTTGGTGGTCATTGCCGGTAAAGAATATGGCACAGGTTCCAGCCGGGACTGGGCTGCGAAAGGAACCCTCCTGTTGGGTGTTAAAGCCGTAATTGCTGAAAGCTTTGAGCGAATTCATCGTTCCAACCTGGTTGGCATGGGAATTTTGCCAGTTCAGTTCCCCAAAGGTGTTACACGGAAAACATTGGGCCTAGACGGTTCAGAAACCGTTAGTATTTCAGATATTGCTGACGGCATTACTCCGGGCATGACCATTCCCTGCACAATTACACGGGTGGATGGCACCAATGAAGTTGTGAACCTGCTATGCCGAATTGATACCGTGGATGAAGTTGAATACTACCGTCATCAGGGCATTTTACAGTATGTTTTGAGAAATCTTTCAGCCTCATAAAGGCAAACATAAACTCCAAAAAAAAACGGTGGCAGAAATGCCGCCGTTTTTTTTGCTCACCGAAGCTTGAATTGTATGTGAAGAGAGTTCCAGATACCTTTAACCCATGATAAATCGATCACTTCAAATTTTTGCAATTCTCATTGTTCTATTATCTGCGCAATCTGTCTTTGCACGAGATGCCCGACAAATGGACACTGTTGTCGAACTTTATACGTCACAAGGCTGCTCGTCTTGCCCGCCGGCAGATGCCCAGATGGCCAAGCTGATTAAAAACCCTGCGGTGTTAGGTCTCTCCTTTCCTGTGACATACTGGGACTATATCGGATGGAAAGATACACTGGCATCCCCCATCAATGATGCCCGGCAGGTCCAATATAAGGATCATCTGAATACAAGTTATGTCTACACCCCACAGATGGTTATAGCCGGGCAGGACCACTTCGTCGGGTCCAGCAATACACGCTTGCTGGATAATCTCGAACTCTTCAAAGGTCATGCCCAAAGGATCCCTTTAAAGTGGCAATTCACGGATACAGGTATTGAGATTAACTTGCCCGCCGGCCCGACCAATGCGGTTATTTGGCAAATGGATATCGACCAAATGAAAGAAGTTGCCATTGGCCGAGGTGAAAACACAGGCAGGACCATCACCTATCACAATGTTGTCCGTAAAATTGAAAAACTTGAAGAATGGGATGGAACCCCAAAATCCTTAAATCTTTCACTTGAGAACCTAATCTCGGAAGGGCGAGATTCCTGCGCTTTACTTATTCAACAGGATGGCTACGGCCCCATAATTGCAGCCCTCCTCATTAAACTTTAGATGCCTTAAATCATCCGCCAGTCATTTTTCTGTTTGCTTGTCCTCAAATCATACATCAAGCTATAAGAACGCACAGAATCAAAAAGGAACAAGCGTAATGACTAAGGAAACAGCCCCTTTGAAACCGGCGGCGACCGTTCTACTCGTTCGAGATTGCAATAAGAGCAGCGATCCATTGGAAGTGTTTATGGTCGTCCGTCATCACCAGATTGATTTTGCCTCAGGCGCACTGGTTTTCCCGGGCGGAAAAGTAGATGAAGCGGATCTCAAAAAAGAACTGCAAGATCACCTGCCCGCAAGCCAGGACCTGGAAGATCCATTGCTCTCTTTCAAAATAGCGTCCATTCGCGAAGCTTTCGAAGAATGTCATATTCTGTTGGCTCGGGACCGGGTGACTGGGCAGCTTGTCGCTCCGGGTCGCGTTAAACTTCTAACCGAGAAGTACCGCAAAGACATGCAAGCTGGCGATATTGATATTCTGAAAATGGCGGATGCTGAAAATCTGGAACTTGCAACGGAAATGCTTGCCCATTATTCGCATTGGGTCACGCCAACCTTCATGCCAAAGCGATTTGATACCCATTTTTTCATTGCGATCGCCCCAGAAGAGCAGTTGGCCTTTCATGATGGCGAAGAATCTGTGGATTCCGTCTGGATTGGCCCCAACGAAGCCATGCAATGCGCGGAAGAAGGCAAATATACGATCATTTTCCCAACAATGATGAATATTGAATATTTAACTCGCTACAAATCGGCTGCGGATGCAATTGCCGATGCCCATGCAACGGATACGGTCACGGTTTTGCCCGTCGCCGAAAAAACGGCTGAAGGAAAGTTCCTCAATATTCCAGCAGAAGCAGGGTATAGCCTCACACGCCGGAAAATAGATCCAATAATGGATCCTGATCAAAAGAAAAATTAGGTTTGTTGATCTGCCAAAACAATTCCTGAGCGCAATACTTACAAGACTGTTAGAACCGTCATAACGCCTTTAAGTATTGCCTCAACTGCTTTTCCAGACTTATTTGCTTCATTTGCCCAACCCTCAAGCGCCTCAAAGAATTCGCGGCTTTCCGAAAACTCTTTTGTAAGCGTGCTGTATTCTGACGATCTCATCGAAACGGGCCTTGCCTGCAGGGCTTGTATTTCCATATAGATCGCCTGTTGCGCCGCTAAAACTTCCAATTGCGTTTTCTTCGGAATATCACTTAAATCCTGATTATCCAGAAGCCATTCCGCATAACGCAGCCTCTCAAGCGCACTCATTTCATCAAGTTTCATTTGAATTCTCCAGCAAGCGCAGACAGTATTTTAGCATTCGAATTTTGGACATCCGTTTTCAATGTCTCTAAATTTGAGATAAACCCTTGATCGATTGGTCGTTGTACCGGCAATTTCAGATAAGTTGTTAGCGCTTGTGGATCACCTGATTGGGATAGGTGGGATGCAATTTTCCGATGGAGTGCGGCAAGCCCCAAAACACCTGCCCGGGTTGCAACAAGTCTCTCATCTATTGTCACTCGCAATTGCTCTAGCTGATAGATTTTATCCAGTAAAGCAGGCCGAGACTTTGCCTCTCGCAACTCCTTTGGCGCCGCCAGCTTAAGCCGCAAACGCAAGGTCTTAGTTACATGCCCCAGCGCTTCATTCGTAACGGCTCTCAAGCCTGATCTGCATTCTGGAAAATCAGCAATCACAATAGGAATAACAGGTGCCGTTTGCTGTTGTTTCCCGCATGCTTCAGATTGATTTACAATACCCCCAATATCCAAAAACAGCAGAAATGCGACTTTTTCAAAATTTTCATTCAGGCCATCTGCCAGTTCAGTTAAATTCTGATCTGATCTCGGTGTGGACAGATAGGAGGCAAGCTCATCAAAACCTTGCCCGAGTAGCGAAAGTGTATTTTCAGATAAAACGCTCCCCGTTCCAAGTTTGCCCAAATCCCGGCTGGAAAAAGCCTTGTCAGCTAGAAGCGCCAAGCCTCCATTTTCGGCTTCGCTTTTAAGTATAATGGCGTTCAGACGGGCCGAATATTCTGTCAGGTTTGCAAATATCGCTCTGCGGATCTTGTGATCTTCCGCGGTGAATAATGCGGGATACCTGACTTCGGGTCGTCCCCCCAGATCAAACTGCAAATTCAAGTTACTTTGTAAAGCAAGGCGGTTCGCATTTTCGGCCAGTTCAAATTGGGCTCTGGAAATCTCACTCACCAGTTGCACAGCATCCAAGAGCAGGCGAACCTCTGCCTTCAATGCGGGCTCAAATCGATGACCGCACGCTGTCGGAATAATAAATAAAAGAAATATAAATCCGAATTTTCTCTTTTGCTTCACCATCACCCCTGTGCCCCAGTTTGAACCTCTAAGGCTAAGACGGTTGTCGTTCAGATTTGTGCTAAAAACAAAAAAAGGCGGCCTTTACAGCCGCCTTTGCAGTTACATCATTTCAGATGATCATAAACTTTTGGCCATGAAGTTCGCCATGCGCTGCGAAAATCCGACAGGATCCGATAACGGTTCACCTTCAATAATATACGCCTGATCCAGTAAAAGCAGAGCTGCTTCATCCAGCAAATCCGCCGCACCGCTTTTTTCCGCCTGATCCATCAACTTTTTGATCAAGGCATGTTTAGGATTAATTTCCAGAATCCTCTGCGCCGCGGCTGCACCGCCCAATTGCTTATGGGCTTTCAGCATTTTCTCTAAATGCATATCCATATCACCATCATCGGCGACCAAACATACGGGACTATCGGTTAAGCGAGCGGAAGGGCGAATATCTTTTACCTTGTCTTTCAAGGCCTGACGGAAAGCACCGATCAAAAGATCCATCTTCGGCGTATCCGCTTTCTCTTCTTCGGAATCGCTTTCATCCGAGCCTTTAAAACGATCAAGCTCGGCTGAGCCCTGAGTGACCGATTTAAAGTTTTTACCTTCAAATTCGCTCTGACGGCTAAGCCAGAAGTTATCGACCGGGTCACTCAACAGCAGGACTTCAATTCCTTTTGCCTTAAACCCTTCCAGCTGCGGACTTTTCCGAATGGCTTCAAGATTGTCACCTGTAATGTAATAGATGCTTTCCTGATCGTCACCCATACGCGACACATACTCAGCCAGGGTTGTATATGCTTCTGACTGTGTGCTGTGGAAAGCTGACAGCTCAAGAAGCCGGGTCCCATTTTCGAAATCTTCGTAAATACCTTCCTTCAGCACTGCGCCAAAATTATCCCAGAATTTATGAAATCCTTCTTTGTCATCCTTCGCTTTTTTCTCAAGCTCCGAGAGCACTTTTTTGACCAATCCAGACCGAATTTTACGCAAAACAGGATTGTTCTGTAGCATTTCCCGGCTAACGTTCAGCGGCAGATCTTCGGAATCCACAATACCTTTGAGGAAGCGCAAATAAACGGGGACCAGTTCTTCACAATTATCCGTGATAAAAACCCGCTTCACATATAGCTTTAACGCCGATTTACGATCAGAACTAAATAGATCGAAGGGTTGCTGCTCGGGAATAAACAACAAGAGGCTATATTCAAGAACGCCCTCAACCTTACTATGCAAAACCATCCACGGCTCATCAAACGCCTGACCCACATGATGATAAAATTCAGAATACTGCTCTTTGGTAATTTCAGATTTTGGCCGCGTCCAAAGCGCACTTGCCGTGTTCAGGGTCTCATCTTCCTGACCCTCCTCACTCGCCTGAAGAATAACAGGCAAGGCAATGTGATCTGCATAGGTCTGAATGATATTTCGAATGCGGTTCGGCTCTAGAAACTCTTGCGCTATATCTTTTAAATGCAAAAGAATACTTGTACCGCGCGCCTCTTTCGAAGCCTCGGATATCGTGTATGACCCAGCGCCATCAGAAACCCATTTATGAGCAACATCTTCACCTGCCCGCCGGCTAATAACTTCAACTTTGTCTGCCACCATAAAAGATGAATAGAAACCGACGCCAAATTGACCAATAACGCTGACATCTTTTGCCGCATCACCGCTCAACTTATCAACAAAGCTTGACGTTCCAGAGCGCGCTATGGTTCCCAGGTTCTCAACCATATCCTCTTCGCTCATACCGATGCCGTTGTCTTCAATGGTAAGCGTTTTGGCTTGCTTGTCGATAATCAAACGAACCCTAAAATCAGCATCTCCCTCTGTCAGGGAAGCGTCGGTCAGTGCTGCATATCGCAGCCGATCACACGCATCAGAGGCGTTAGATACAAGCTCCCGCAGGAATATCTCTGTTTCGCTATAAAGAGAATGAGTAACGATATGGAGTAATTTGGCTACTTCCGCTTGAAACTCATGCTTTTTCTCAGTCATTTTTCAGTAATCCTCACACCTGAATGATTTCTATAGCCTGTATATGAAGACAATGAGGCTCATGATCAAGGGTTTCATTAACGCTATTTGTGAGGAGCTAGAAAATAAAAAGGCCCACTCCGAGGGGCGCAAAAAATTCGGAGCAGGCCTTAGTGATCAGCAACCGATGTGTGTTTTTGGCGTCGATCATGGACCTTATTATATTTATTTGGAACGACCATTCAAGCATTAACTTTAACTGCGCTTCCAAAAGTTATTTGATCACAAATTATGCAGTTCAACGTCTTTTTGCCATTGATGAAGCAAAAGGGATCTACCCAATGAACATTTCAAATCAAACCTCAAATTCAACCAAAGCATTTGAGGCGCCCAAGCCGTTGTATGAGCAGGTGAAACGGTATGTTCTCGACCATATTCAATCCAGAGAATGGCCCACACACAGTCAAATTCCTTCGGAACATACACTGGTTAAAGATTTGGGAATGTCCAGAATGACCATTCACCGGGCCCTTCGTGAACTTACGCGAGATGGGTATTTGGAACGCATTCAAGGGGTTGGTACTTTTGTCGCACAACCCAAGCAAAAATCTACCTCCCTTAGCCTTGCAGATATACAAGACACAGTTCAATCTCGAGGTGGGCAATACATGTGTGACATCAAATTCCTTCAGGCTGAGCCCGTAAATGCCCAATTTGCCAATCGCTTGGGGATGAAGGAAGGAGAGCAGATTTTCCGCTCCTACTTTGTGCACCGGGAAAATAATCTACCCATCATGCTCGAAGATCGATACACAAACCCGGCACTTGTTCCCGGCCTACTATCTGTCGATTTTAACAGAACAAGTATCGACGCCTACTTTCAGGAAAAGTGCAGCATGTTGTCCCATGAACATATTATGGAAGCAATTTTGTCCTCTGCCGAAATTCACCATTTCATGGAACTTGATCAGGCGGGAACCTGCCTTCAGATCAATCGGCGAACCTGGAGTGGAACGCGAATCCTCTCCTGTGCTCAACTGATTTACCCCGACGCCAGATTTAACTTTTCCTGCTAAATCTGATGTAATTGCCTAAAAAATTAGCGATTTATTAACAAAAAGTTAATTTCTATATACACTCAATCTTATACGTGATAATTTTATGTTTCTTATATATAGATCGTATTAATTTTAAAGTTATGAAAATATTTCTTGCAGATGACCATCCCCTTTATCGGATGGCCCTATCCGGGCTGTTACAGCAACTGGATGAAAATGTAGAGGTTGTAGATTGTTGCAATTTTGGTGAACTCCAGAACGCACTGTCAAGTGCTGCTCAAAAACCCGACCTTATCTTATTAGATCTATGCATGCCTGGCATGGAATATGAAGATGCAATCAGCGACTTAAAAAAACGCTATCCTGAGATTTCGCTGGTCATCGTTTCCGGAACAGAAGAAGTCGCGGACATGTCTCGTGTTCTTAACCTGGGTGCAGAAGGTTTTATCCCAAAATCATCTAGCCGGGATGTCCTCTTAAGTGCAATTCGCCTTGTTCTTTCTGGCGGCAAGTATATTCCTGCCCAGATTTTTGGAACCGATAGTTCGATTACAACTTCCGCATCAGCCAAGGCTGGAAAGTCCGAACTGGGTGATAATACGCTGGCACTAACACGCCGCCAACGCAATGTGCTTGATTTGATGGCGAAAGGGCAATCAAACCGCGAAATTGCAAATGCACTTAATCTTGCTGAAAGTACCGTAAAAGTTCACATTACAGCGATTTTCAGAATTTTAGGTGTTTCCAATAGAACGCAAGCCGTACTACAAATGAAAGAATTTGCTTAAACCCATTCGCCCTGTGCAAGCCTGCACTCTAGCCTAAAGCCGCTAAATTATCCGGCGCTGGCTTCAAAGACTTGGCTGAGGTTTTACCTACGCCTTTAGCATTGGATGTGTAAAGGTTCTTCAACGCATCCGTGACCAGTTCTTCGGAAAAATGGAGATCTTCGCCTGTATATTTACAGGCCGACACTACCTGATCGATGATAAACTTAGGTTGGTAACAGGCCAGCTCAAAGCTATTTTTAACCTGAAGCTCTTCCAACACTATATCCAAAATCTCTCGTGTCATCTCCAGCCCTCTCGAGCGGGCAACTGCTTTGAAAATTTCGAAATACTGTTCCTTGTTAGGACCAATCGTTTCAAGTTTATAGGGAATTCGCCTTAAGAAAGCCGGGTCCATCAAATCGTCCGGTGCGAGATTTGTTGAGAATATCACCAGTTCATCGAATGGAAGCTGAAAGCTTTTACCCGTGTGCAGCTTTAGAAAGTCGATACGACTTTCCAGTGGCACAATCCACCGGTTCAATAACTCTTCGGGGCTTACCAACTGGCGGCCAAAATCATCAATAATAAAGGTGCCATTGGATGCTTTTACATGTAACGGAGCTTCGTAGTATCTGGCATTTGCATTGAAACTCAGATCCAGCATCTCCAACGTCAATTCACCGCCTGTAATCACGACCGGACGCTCACACGGTACCCATCGGCCATCAAACTCTTCGCGGCGCAGACCTGCCCTTACAAGTTCGCCCTCTTCGGGAAGGACGGGTTTATGAATGGCCGGGTCAAAGACTTTAATAATCTGACCATCCACTTCAAAACAGTAGGGGATGTAAATAATGTTGGCGAATATCGCCGCCACCTTTTCAGCAACGGTTGTTTTACCATTGCCCGGCGGGCCATACAGCAAAATACTTTTACCCGAATTAATTCCAGGACCAAGGCGGCGAATAAAATCATCGGCAATAACCAGATTATTAAAGCTACTATCAATCTTTTCCTGAGAAACACGCTCGTTCGTGATTTTTTGTTGCAAAATTCGTTCTTGATAAGCTGTCAAAGAGACCGGCGCCGCGCCAACATACTGATTTTGCTGAAGGGATTCCAAAGCGAAACGCCGTCCCGCCTCAGTCATCACATATCGATTTTCGGAAAAACTGGTCTGATCTGCGGTTCCCAAGGCTTCGAGATATTTACGGTCTGCCGCATCCTGAACCAGTCTGTTAATGACCGGGATAGGCAGTTTAATCGCGGTCGCAAACTCAGACGCAGTCTCAATACTATTCGTATAGATCGCTTTAAAAAGGATTCTCAGTAAGTTTGCGGTCGGGATACCTGTATCTGAAATTGTTTTGGGTGCTTGAGGGGCTTCATAAATTATTCGGTCCACATCATCCTGACTGACGATACCCAAAGCAACTAGGTTATCTCCCAGTTTACCGCCATTTTCCTTCTGACGATGATAAGCAAGTTCGATATCTTCTTTCGTAACAAGCCCATGGGCCATCAGCAGGTCACCAATAAGCATCCCAAATTCTCCAGTTATCTATTCGCAAATATGCCAGATTGAAGCTAAACTCTTGCCTTAAATCTATCGGACTTTCGTTAACAGCCCGTTAGAAACTAGAAAAATTTTGATCTTTCTTAGGCGGGCATAAAACGCCATACTTATCCTCATATAGTGAGAGCGTTATCCCCATGTTGATTGGACAGACCTATGAGCAGCTACAAAGCCCTATTAACCGTTTTTTCGCCAGATCGCGTTGGTTTGATTTCTGAAGTTACCGGACTTTTGTTTGATCAGGGTGTCAACCTAGGGGACACCAGTTTTTCAATCCTTGGTAAAGGCGGTGGATTTACCAGTATTCTCGAAGTTCCCGGACATATAACCGAAACTGAACTCTCAGAAGAGCTCAAGACCCTTGCTTCCCTTAAGGAGGCCGACATTGACGTCAAGCGTTTCAGCCTGCCAGATCAACAAACACCACCTCGCGCCACCACCCATTTAGTCCGCTGCGAAGGCCCCGATCAACCGGGTCTTCTTGCCAGACTGTCCGAGGTTTTTACAGAGTTCAACGGAAATATCGTACAACTGAAATCAGAGCAGGTTGAGCTTGAAAACGGTTTAAATTTCGTCATTGATCTTGCCGTACATATCCCAAGCGAACGAGCAGAAAACTGCTTGGCAGCACTGAGTAATACAGCAGAGGGTTTGGGCCAAAAGCTATCGGCCAATAAGGCATAACCACCTTGGGAAGGGTGGTTACGCCTATATAACTTATGCCGACCTTACATTTCTCAGGAAGTTCGAGACCTGCTCGTTAAGCTCTTCTGATCGCTGAGCCAGATTTGAAGATTGATCCAAAATATGACCAGCGGCAGCACCAGTCTCTTCTGCAGACCGGGTCACATTTGAAATATTGGCCGTCACTTCATTTGTTCCGGTTGAAGCATCACCAGCACTTCTTGAAATTTCTTCAGTTGAGGCTGATTGCTCTTCAATCGCAGCGGCAATCGCGGCCGAAATTTCATCCATCTGACTAATCGTTGTCGAAATATTTTGTATTGCATCAACGGAATGGTGAGTAGCCCCCTGAATACCACTGATCTGGCTACTAATTTCTTCGGTTGCTTTTGCCGTCTGGTTCGCCAGATTTTTAACTTCCGCCGCAACAACAGCAAATCCTTTACCCGCATCACCTGCCCGCGCGGCCTCAATCGTGGCGTTTAGTGCCAGTAGATTGGTTTGCTCTGCAATATCCGTAATTAATTCAACAACTTCACCAATTTTCTGTGCCGATTCAACCAGCGTCTTAATCTGATGATGGGTATCTTCTGCCTGTTTAACTGCATCTCCAGCGACACGCGTGGAATGAGAGACCTGCTGACTAATCTCGCGAATTGAACTCGACATCTCGTCAGCGGCAGCGGCCACTGTGTTCACGTTTGAAGACGCCCGCTCAGCAGAGCCCAAAGCGCTTGAAGTCTGAGAATTTGTCTCTTCTACTACTTTGAGCATTTGCTCCGACGATGAATGCATGTCTTTTGCAGCCGTACCAACAGCCGTCGCAATGCTTCCAACTGATTTTTCAAACTCGTCAGCCAGTTTCAATAGATTTGCTCTATTTTCCTCTTCCTGACGGGCCCTTTCAGCGGCCGCATTTTCTTCGCGCAACCTTTCTTCTTCAGCGCGTTCTGCAGCCCGCTTCTTCTGATCTTCCTCATTGCGTGCAGCTTCTTCGCGTAAGCGCTCCGCTTCAACAGCATTGTCTTTAAAGACCGTCATTGCCTTGGCCATTTCGCCAATTTCATCCTGCGTCTCAGCAGAGGGAATGTCAGCATCAAGTTTGCCGTTGGCCAGCTCATTCATTGCCGTAGTCATTTTACGAATTGGATTTGCAATGCCATTTCCAATAAACAACGCAAGCAGCAGTCCAATGACAACCGCCCCCAGCACGCAAAGCGCTATCGTAATGTAGGTGTTAATAACGGTAGACTTAGCGGCTTCACTTTTGCTGGCCATAACGGCTTCTTCAACAGCCAAGAACTCGCTCATGACAGCTTGAAATTCATTAAAATATTTCTCACCGCGGGCTTCACCAACCAGATCTGCCATATCATCCATTGTTTTGGCGTCACCAATACCCCGGCGGAGTTCAATCATGCCTTCGACAACATCATTCTGCCAAGCCGTAATAATGTTTGATGCATCGGTCAGTCTTTTCGACTGCGCTGCGTCCTCAAACATCACCCGCGCGCCCAAATCGGCAATAGCCCGCTTAAAGGCTTTACTGCCTTCAGTATAAGGCACCAGGAAACTGTCTTGACCGGATAATAAATATCCCCGCATACCCGTTTCCATATCGACCGCAGCGGTCAAAATATCCAAAGCTGCGGCAATTGTGACGTAACTTGCAGATACCTTCTGCTCGTTAAAAATCATTGTCGCAATACCCGCATCCACCTTTTGTTCAGCAGCCAATGCGTCAGCTTTGCGGAAATGAATACGCTCCGTTTCAGATTGAGAGATACTTCCAAGTGCTTCGTTAAAAGCCTGTAACCGTTTCTCCCCCTTATCACTTCCAATAAAGGCATTCAGTTCAAGAAGAGTTCCAGTTCCATTATCAACCGCTTCACGTAACTTTATGGCCGGCTGGATAACTTCCTGCACCCATTGATAAATTTGCTCGTCAGCCTCAACGACCATCGCTGAATGTTTTTCGTCATTCTCGACTTCCAGACCTAAAACTTCCAACTCAGCAAACATCAAATCTTCTGCATTTTGATAGCTTTCTTTAAATTTCTTATTTCCGCCGATTAAATACCCACGTAATTCTGCCTGCATTTTAATAATTAGATTGTTCACTCGCGAAACGGCTGAAAGAATATTTTGTGTATATTCCACACCGGATGCGGTTTCCTGAACGACTTTAAATTGCTCTCGCACGCCATCCTTTGCTGTCGCGAACTCTACTTTTCGCTCTTTAAGTCGCGCTTGTTCTACAGCAATAAAATCATTTATCTTCTTACGAAAATTCTCAAAAAATACCTTGCCTTTGGCCTCACCAACTAATTTGGCCATATCGTTCATTGTAGGCGCATCCCCAATCTGGTGACGCAATTTGATGGAGGGCTCCGTTACATTTGCCTGCCATTCCCGTAAAATTTGCTCGGTTCGATTAAGACGCTCCAACTGTTCCGTATTGGACGGATCAAGTTTTGCTCGCAACCCTTCAATCAACTGATATGTTTCTTCCTCGCCTCTCTTATAAGGGTCCAGAAAGCTTTCTTGGCCAGCCAGTAAATATCCCCTCATTCCCGATTCCATATTCAGTGTAGAGGCTTCCAGATCAGCGATACGATCCGTAGTATCTCGAGAGTCATTCAATGAAACACTTGTCTCAACAAGTCCGTTCACGTTCAAACCTGCAACAAGGCCCAACACCATTAACAAGACAAGCGGGGAACAAATTCCCACTAAAATCTTCGTTTTAGTTTTTAAATTACCAAATTTGGCCATTAGGCGATTACTGGAGAACGAAAGTTTCTCTGTTTTAAGCGAAGGATTTGCTCCCATGATACGTTTACTTCCCTTGAATAGTTTTCTCGGAAACCACACACAAGTTTCCAAATCTTCATCCGCAAACGACTCAGGCCCCCTGACAGGTTTGCGAAACAAGCCCCTAGTTAGTTATGCTTAATTTTTCTCGGAATTGATTAATATGCTATTAAACGAATAAAACTTTTCTCTTATTTAGATTTGATAGCTAAACATTTTGTGCGATTTCGCCTCTAGTTCAGAGATTTTTTCCCGACCTATCCGCGGAAAATGATGTATCGTTGAGCTGAAAAGAATAATTAAAAAGCAACAGAAGGCAGTCACCTATTTCCCCACGATGACTGAATAACTACATGTCCAATAGACCATTCAACACCCTTAAATATTCCCGCACAGGATCAATTGCGGAAATCACGTTGAGCCGTCCCCCCGCAAATCTGATTGATTACGAACTCACCCACGAATATCTCGCCGCACTTGATCTTGCAGACAATGATCCTGAAGTGCGTGTCATTATTCTAGCTGGAGAGGGCAAAGGTCTCTCCGGGGGCGTCGACATCAAGTTTCTGGAAGCCTTTGGCCCAACAGAAATGAAAGAGTTTCTATCATTATTTTACATAAAAACAGTTGAGCGTGCTCGGAGCTTAAGCAAACCAATTATTGCATCTGTTCACGGATATGCGCGAGAGGGCGCCTGCACGCTTGCCTTTGCCTGCGATATGATTATCGCTGCGGATAATGCTGATTTTGGATACCCTGGCGTTCCAAACCTTGCGACACCGCCGGGCATGCATGTGTGGCATTTACAAAAACTTATTGGCCGAATGAAAGCCGCCAAACTTATATTCACCGGCGATCCGATATCTGCTGTCGAGGCCGACCAGCTTGGCCTGATAACCCAAGTTGTTCCGCATGCGGAACTACATTCGGAAACGTTGAAACTTGCGGAAAAGATTGCCAGCATGTCACCTCTGGCGCTCAGAATTTCCCGGGAAATGATGTATAGAGTGGAAAATATGGACTTCAAACAAGTCCCTCCAACCGCACTTGACGTCATGGCCCTCGCCTTTGGGTCCGAAGACAGCAAGGAAGCTCGCAAAGCCTTTAATGAGAAAAGAAAACCAGTTTGGAAAGGGCGCTAGTCTCTACTGACAAATTTAAGATTGCTTTATTAGAAAACTGGTGGAAAATATCGATAGGAATGAACTCTCATTTTCCAATTGATGATATGCATACCCGCGCATCGAAGGATTTTACATGAAGGAGCAAGCCCCGGAACTGAGATCAATCATGAGGCGGCCTATCGATTGCTCTCCCAAACTGCTTAATAAATTTGCTGAAGTTGTTTTGGCGAATGGCGAAGTCCCCCTTGCAAATTTACGACGCGGGATTCCTTCTGCTGAAATGTTATTTTTTACACTTCTTGAAAATAAGGTCGTTGCCGTTAGTTGCGTCCGGTTTCAAAATGCAGAATTCCATAAGCATTTATTTGAACGTGCTGGCGTCCCCAAGATGTATAATCCGCACAGTGTTGAAGTTTGCTGGCTGAGTGTCCTACCTGAGTATCAGGGTATCGGCGCCTGGTCTGCAATCTATGGAATAAGGCGGAATTATATGAAAGACCGGCCCGGCCATGCCATTACACGCGTAGAGAATGAAAGGGTCGCTGACCTGTCTCGATATGGATATGAGCAAGTCGGAGAGCCTTTCTATCCTGCAACAGGGAAAGACCTTATTCGGCTAATCGTCACTAATCATGACACCATTTTTGATCCAGCCAAAAAACTTCGCTACTGCTAAAGGCAATCATTTATGGAGCTTAAGACGCATATACGCCGACCACAAGATTGCAGCAAAGACATAATCGAAAGATTTGTGGAGATAGTTCTTTCCGGTAGCGAAATGAATGAAAAAATGGTTCGCGGCAGTATCCCCTACGCCGAGGTTATTCTGCTGACAGCAAAAGATGGGCAATTGGTCGGCGTTAGTGCACTTAAATTTCCAAGGCAATCCTATTTGAAGCACCTATACCAGGAAGCTGGAGTGCCTGAAATGTATAATCCGTTTAGCATTGAGGCCTGCTGGTTAAGCGTATTACCTCAGCATCGGGGGCAAGGTGTTTGGCAAAATAACCAATCTGCACGGGTTGAATATTTAACAAACCGCCCGTACCATTCAGTCCGGCGGGTGAACAACCCCAACATAAAAGCCCTTTCAAAAGACCCCCATTATGAACAGGCGGGTGAAGATTTTTATAGTGACATTTTAAGCGAAACGGTCAGATTAATGGTGGCCAATCATGACAAGGAATTTAATTCTAAAAAACGATTTCTATATCTGGAACCAGACGCTAAATATGGAACTACGTAAGCAGGGATAATAGACATCACCCCCAACCAAATATGACAATCAGACCTTCAGCGCTTTATTCTGCTGTGTTTCAATCAAATTGTCTGATTTTCCAAGTCCACTAAAATTAACAGGATCCAAAATATGAATGACCTAAATGGCAAAGTTGCTTTAATCACCGGTGCAAGCAAGGGAATTGGCGCTGCAACGGCGAAAGAGCTGTCTTCAGAAGGCGTTAAAGTTGTTCTGGCAGCGCGTTCTGAAAGCAGTCTCCTTGAACTTGCCGAGGAGATCAACAAATCAGGAGGTCAGGCGACAGCGGTAGCCTGCGATGTTTCCGATTATTCAGCTGTTCAGAAGGCTGTAGAAACTGCCATCGAAACCTATGGAAAACTTGATATCCTTGTCAATAACGCTGGCCTGATCGAACCCATCGCTATGCTGGCAGACTCTGACCCTGAGGCTTGGACAGAAGTTGCTGATGTCAATTATAAAGGCGTGTATTTTGGTCTGCGTGCAGCTCTTCCTCACATGCTCAAACAAGGCAGCGGCACTATTGTCAATATCAGCTCAGGCGCTGCAACTGGCGCACTTGAAGGATGGAGCCATTATTGCTCTTCAAAGGCAGCGGTCCTCTCCCTCACGAAATGCGCCAATGTCGAATATGGCGACAAAGGCATTACGGTTGTGGGATTAAGCCCCGGAACAGTTGCGACAGGCATGCAAGTTTCAATCAAGGCGTCGGGCATTAACCGCGTTAGCAAACTCGACCCCTCTGTTCATATTCCGGCTGAATGGCCCGCAAAAGCCGTAGCTTGGCTCTGCACGGAGAAGGGCAAAGACTACGCGGGTACTGATTTTTCTTTAAAAACAGAAGAAGGATTGCGTGCCGTCGGACTGGCAGACTGATATCCAGATGGCGGCTTGGCCGCCATCCCCTTCTTAGCAAGCTCACGGCTCCACCAACAATTGAACCCGATCACTGGTAAAGCTTGTTTTCCCATATTCGATCGGGATACCCCGAGCATCAACATCCACATTTTCCGTAACCAATATCGGCCGGCTTTTTTGTTGCTTTAAAAGAACGGCAATCTTGCGTGAGGGTAATTCAGCGTTAATTTTTGTCGATTTCCGGGTGTAATCATCAATGCCATAATGCTTCAAGGCTTCGGTTAAAGATTTAGTTTCTCGGAAAATTTCGACAATTCCCGCAAATCGGTCCGCGGGCAGAAAACTATGGCTCACAGCAAGCGGTATTCCATCAGCTTCACTGACACTCAAAATCTCAATAACCTGTGTTCCCGGCTTCAGTTTTAGATGTTTGGCAATCACTGGGGTCGATTTTCGAATTACTGATTCAATCAGCTTTTTATCTGGCAACCTGTGCCGACTGGATATGATCTGGGAAAATCGGGTTCGGCTATTAATGGGGTAGTCGATCAAGGTTTCCTGAACGAAAGCACCTCGTCCCTGCTCTACCCGAATTACATTTGTTTCAGTCAGTGCGGCCATCGCCTGGCGAACCGTATGACGATTAACTTCAAATCTTTTTGCAAGCTCTTGTTCTGTTGGCAGCTTATCCCCCGCCTTGAATTTTTGAAGTGCAATATCACGCAGTAGCTGACGCTCAATCTGCTTCCAAATTGATTGGCCTTTTTCCCATTCCATTCTCAACGCCCAATTTTCATAAATGTTTCACAAAGTCGTCTCTGAAATTTCTCACTTCAACGTCTATACCTTGAAATAGATATAGACATCTAGACAAATTTAGCGGTTGTAGAGAAATTTAATAATGCTGTCACAAACACCAAGCTCAGAGCACCCTGCCCGCCAAGACTGGCTGAATACACTCGCCCAATCCCCAGAAAAAATGCTGGAAGAATTCTATCGCAACAATCTCAGCGATCAGGCGTTTACTTACCTCAGAGAACCGGAGATCGGACTTGTAATGGTTCGTGCAAGAGCAGGTGGAAGCGGCAAGCAGTTTAATCTCGGTGAAGTTAGTGTCGCGCGATGCAGCGTCACATTGAATAACCAAATCGTCGGTCACGGCTACGTTAAGGGCCGCAGCAAACGTCATGCTGAATTGATTGCACTGATTGATGCAAATTTTCAGCAAACTTCTCCCAATACCGAATTTCTGAATGACTTGAAATCTATCCGTGCGGATCAGCGAGCGAAAACATCACGAAAAGCTGCCGCGACCAAAGTCGATTTCTACACCATGGTCCGGGGAGAAAATTAATGCAGGACCATACGCTCACCGGTTTTAAAGATCTACCGCGACAATCAAACGACGTCTTTCGGTCTGTCCTAAATGCACTGGCAAATCCGGGTCAAATAAGTTCCCTTGATGTTGACCTGCCAACCCCCGAATATTTTGACACGGCAACGACGGCTATTTTACTAGCACTCGCTGATTTTGAAACACCCTTGTGGATCGCCCCAGATATCGCGGCTGGTAATGTACAAACGCATTTGAAATTTCATACAGGATGTCCGATCACCGAAAACCCGAACGGGGCGAGTTTTGCGATCGCAACGCCTCAGTCCGATTTTACGTTCTTAGATCAATTGGCCTTGGGATCCGCCGAGAACCCACATAAATCAACAACTTTAATCCTTATGCTGAAGGGGTTTGCTGGCTCCCATCCCCTGCACCTTTCCGGACCCGGAATAAAAACCAAACAAGGTATCAGCCCCGAAGGCTTTCCTTCTGAGCTTCTTGGGCACATGAAACAAAATATCCAATACTTCCCTTGCGGTACCGACCTGATACTCACCGCAGATCGTCGACTTATTGGGATTCCGCGTTCAACCCGGCTGGAGAATTAACATGTATGTTGCTGTAAAAGGTGGCGAAAAAGCCATTGATAACGCCCACCGCCTTCTCGCTGAAAAACGCCGTGGGGATTTAGCAATCGATGAGCTCAGTTTATCCCAAATTTCTGAGCAGTTAGGATTATCCGTTGCCCGGGTGATGGCCGAAGGGTCTTTACACGATACGCAACTTGCTGCGCTTGCAATCAAACAAGCGCGCGGCGATCTTATCGAAGCAATTTTTCTGATCCGGGCTTACCGAACAACACTCCCGCGTTTTGGGTATTCCGAGCCTATTCAAACCAGCAATATGTTATTGGAACGGCGAATTTCGGCAACCTACAAAGATTTACCCGGCGGCCAAATTCTGGGTCCGACTTTTGATTACACGCACCGGCTGCTGGACTTCACGCTAATCGCCAACGGCGAGCAACCCGTTCAAGCGCAAGAAGCCGCTGAAGATCTTAGCGCTCAAATGCCTCGGGTTTTGGATGATCTGCTACAGCATGAAGAGCTGATCCAGACCGAACTGCCACCAATGGATGAAGCCAGCCAACCGGTTGGCGATATCACCCGCGAAGCGGTTAGTTTCCCCCTTGATCGAGATGTACGACTTCAGGCACTTGCCCGTGCAGACGAAGGGTTTACGCTTTCACTTGGCTATTCCACACAACGTGGATATGCCCGCAACCATGCATTCGTTGGCGAAATTCGCTACGGGAAATTGTCAGTCAAGTTTACCCCGGATGAACTGGGCTTTCCCATTGAGCTGGGAGAGATCGACGTCACAGAATGTGAAAATGTAAATCAGTTTAGTGGATCAAAGTCTGAACTTCCGCAGTTTACACGCGGCTATGGTCTTACCTTTGGTCAGAATGAACGCAAAGCCATATCGATGGCACTTGTAGATCGGGCCCTTCGCGACCGGGAACTTGGTGAAGAGATCATCGCCCCTGCTCAGGATGAGGAGTTTGTCATCGCCCACTCCGACAATATTGAAGCAACCGGTTTTGTCGAACATATCAAACTCCCTCACTATGTGGATTTCCAATCCGAATTGGAGCTAGTCCGAAAACTCCGCAAAGAAGCCCTCGAAAAACAGGAAATGGAGGCCGCACAATGAGCGCCGCACTCGATCAGCAAGATGGATATAACTTTGCCTATCTGGATGAGCAAACGAAACGCATGATCCGCCGTTCAATCTTAAAAGCTGTCGCAATTCCCGGATATCAGGTGCCGTTCGCCGGCCGTGAAATGCCAATGCCTTATGGCTGGGGTACAGGCGGTGTTCAGGTGACGGCTGCGATCATTGGAAAAGACGACGTACTGAAAGTCATTGATCAGGGATCTGACGATACAACAAATGCAGTGAGCATTCGAAAATTCTTTGCAAAAACAGCCGCAGTCGAGACGACCGAAGCCACCGAAGAGGCCAGCATTATCCAAACCCGTCACAGGATCCCGGAAACCGCCCTGCAAGAAGGTCAGATCCTTGTCTATCAGGTTCCAATTCCCGAGCCTTTACGGTTTTTAGAGCCCAGAGAGACGGAAACTCGCAAAATGCACGCGCTGCAAGAGTATGGCTTAATGCACGTCAAACTTTATGAAGACATCTCCCGGCATGGTCATATTGCCACGACATATGCCTATCCCGCCCTTGTCAATGGGCGCTATGTGATGGACCCCTCACCCATTCCTAAGTTTGATAATCCAAAGATGGACATGATGCCCGCACTGCAACTTTTTGGCGCGGGCCGCGAAAAACGTATCTACGCACTCCCCCCCTATACAGAGGTTAAAAGCCTCGATTTTGAGGATCATCCATTTGACATACAGGAGTGGGATAGTGACTGCGCCCTCTGCGGGGCGAAGGACTCCTTTTTAGATGAAATTGTTTTGGATGATGCGGGAAATCGAATGTTTGTCTGCTCTGACAGTCACTTTTGCCAGCAACGACAACAAGCTGGATTTACGGGAACGGCAAACGAACTGCCGGCAGATACAAAGGAGCGTGCCTGATGCTGAGCCAAAAAGAGACTCTTTTGTCTGTCAATAATGTCTCCGTTCTATATGGGGAGCGTGTCGGATGCCAAAATGTCAGTTTTGATCTTTGGCCCGGTGAAGTCCTGGGTATTGTCGGCGAGTCCGGATCTGGAAAATCAACGCTGCTCAACAGCATATCGGCGCGCATTCAGCCGACCTCTGGGTCTGTCACCTACAATACCAGAGTTGATGGCCAGCGGGATCTTTATACCGAAATGAACGAGCCCGAACGCCGCCTTTTGATGCGCACAGATCTTGCCTACGTTCACCAAAATCCGCGAGATGGATTGCGCATGAACGTGAGCGCTGGCGCCAATATTGGCGAACGCCTGATGGCCATCGGTGAGCGTCACTACGGAAACATTCGAAACAATGCGGAGCAGTGGCTGGACAAAATTGAAATTGACCAAAACCGGCTTGATGATCTGCCAACCACATTTTCAGGCGGTATGCAGCAACGCCTGCAAATTGCCCGCAACCTTGTAACCCGGCCCCGTCTGGTTTTCATGGACGAACCGACAGGGGGACTGGATGTATCTGTTCAGGCCCGCCTGCTGGATCTCCTCCGGGGACTGGTTCGCGACCTTGGCCTATCCGTTGTGATTGTAACCCACGATCTGGCGGTTGCCCGCCTTCTCTCCCACCGATTGATGGTCATGCAGAACGGGCAAGTGGTTGAAAGCGGCCTGACGGATCAGGTGTTGGATGATCCGCAACACCCCTACAGCCAACTTCTCGTTTCCTCTATTTTACAAACTTGAGTATACCCATGACAGAAATGATACAGGTTCAGAATGTTGCCAAACAGTTTGTGCTCCATACTCAAGAGAGCGCCGTCATTCCGGTATTCGAAAACATAAATTTTACGCTCAGCTCCGGAGATTGTATCGCATTGACCGGTCAATCAGGCGCCGGGAAAAGCACCTTTATGCGGATGCTCTACGCGAACTATTTGTGCAGCCGTGGCCAGATAAACGTCTATCACGACAAAGAGTGGATTGATCTTGTCCAGGCAAGCCCACATCAGATTCTGAATATTCGGGAAAAAACACTGGGCTATGTGAGTCAGTTTTTACGGGTTATTCCGCGGGTCTCTACGTTAGAAATTGTTGCCGAACCTTTAGCGAATTTTGGATATGAAAAACCTATCGCTCTGGAAGCCGCGCGGCAAATATTGAGCCGTTTAAATATCCCTGAGCGGCTGTGGTCTTTATCCCCCCTAACCTTTTCAGGTGGCGAACAACAGCGTGTCAACATTGCGCGCGGCTTTATTGCCAACTACCCAATTATGTTACTGGACGAACCCACTGCGTCGCTGGATGCCGCAAACCGGGCTGTTGTCTTGGGCTTGATTGAAGAAGCCAAAGAGCGGGGCGCTGCAATTTTAGGAATTTTTCATGACCATGAAACCCGAAATGCCGTTTGCACCGGCGAGTTTGATGTCACCGCTTATCGGAGTGAAGCATATGTCTGAACAGATCTTTACGAATGCCCGGATTGTAACGTCAACTGAAGTCATCCACGGCACCATTCGGACCGAAAAAGGGATTATCACGGACATTTCAGAAGGTAATTGTTTATTACCAAATGCACAGGATATGGAACGTGATTACATTATTCCCGGACTTGTAGAACTGCATACGGATAACCTCGACAAACATATGACCCCCAGGCCGAAAACAAACTGGCCCGCAATGGCCGCTGTCGTCGCCCATGACAATCAGGTTGCGAGCGCCGGTATTACAACGGTTTTCGATGCCATTGCTTTGGGTGATGTCTATAAAGAAAGCGCCCGTATTCTTCGGTTAAAAGAAAGCGTCGACGGACTGCAGCATGCCAAGTCTGAAGGATTACTGAAATCTGATCACCTGCTACATCTGAGATGTGAAGTGAGTTATTCAGATATGATCCCCGCACTGGAAGCCTTTTCGACGGATTCATTGGTAAAAATGCTTTCCATCATGGATCACACTCCCGGTCAGCGGCAATTTGTCAGTATGGAAGCATACTACACCTATTATCAGGGAAAATACGGCCTCTCATCCGATGAAATGGAAAATTTCATCACGGAACGCAAAGAGGATCAGATGCGTTTTAGCAAGCCGCATCGAAAATTCGCGGTCTCCTTCGCTCAAGAGCGCAAACTTGCGCTCGCCAGTCACGACGATGCAACAAAATCACATGTAGATGAAGCGGTATCTGATGGCATGACTGTTGCTGAATTTCCAACAACGCTGGAAGCTGCAAAAGCATCGCATGAAGCCGGTCTTGGGGTTATGATGGGCGGCCCAAATTTGGTCCGCGGCGGCTCCCATTCCGGTAATATCGCGGCGGGAACTTTGGCAAAAAGTGGCTATCTCGACATTATTTCCAGCGATTATGTCCCCCATAGCCTTCTGCACGGGGCCATGCTCTTATTTGAAGATGTCGATGGATACGATCTGCCCAAAGCAATTCGCACCATCTCAAAAACACCTGCAGAATCAGTGGGTTTGTATGATCGCGGTGAAATTGCACTCGATAAACGTGCCGATTTGGTTCGCGTTCACCACTCCCCTCATCATCCAGTTGTTCGCGGCGTATGGCGACAAGGGATGAGAGTTTCTTAAAATGACAGGATCTTTAGTACTGGTTGTTGGACCAAGCGGCGTTGGCAAAGATAGCGTTATCGATGGCGCGAAAGTAAAACTTCAAAGCAACCCCGATTTCTATTTTCCGCGCCGGTATATAACGCGCGCTCATTCCGCCGGTGGCGAAAACCATATTGAAGTGAGCGTTGACGCTTTTGATAAAATGCGAGACACACATCAATTTTGTCTACATTGGCAGGCTCATGGCCTGCATTACGGATTACCAGTGGACATCCCAAACCGGATATCTATGGGACAAACCGTAATCGTCAACGGATCCCGTTCAGTACTTGAAACTGCACGAAGCCAATTTGGGCAATTGCATATCGCCCATGTTGTCGCATCCGAAGAAAGCCTGCGCAAACGATTGAGGGAGCGCGGACGGGAGAATGCTGAAGATATTGAGCATCGGATTAAGCGCTCAACTGATTTTCAACTGTCTGGCGCCGATGTGACAGTCATTAACAATAGTGGATCTCTTGATCTGGCGATTGATCAACTCATCAAGCTTAGCCAGTCCCCGTCAAGGCATACCGCTTTACGAGCTTAAACGGCAGCCCTCCGCCGGGATCCCCAAAAAGACAAATTTCTCTCACCACAAAAGGGGATTTGAGCGCAGGTGCCATCCAACCTTCAATCAGCCGCTGAAATTCCCCGCGCAGAGCTTCAGGCACATTTCCCGTCAACGTCAGATGAAAACGAAATTCGTCAAAAACATATGGGTATCCCCATTTTTCAAGATATGCATCTTGTTTTGGGGTCAAATTTGCAAGGCGCCGCCGATCCAGCTCATAGCTTTCCAGCGGTTTTCTATAAGCGTCCAGTACGTCCACACACCGCGCCGAAAGCAAGTTAATCTCTTCGCATTCATCGGAGGGAACGAGAGCGAAAAAATGCGAAAACCCCTTGAGTTTAAGAGGGCTAGCACTGGCAGGCGCTAATCTTTGGGACAGTTCCAAAAGCGCTGCATCCAAATCGAAATAATGAACGTTTTCACGCAATCGAAACGGCGCTTTTAAGGTACCATGGAAACCATATCTTTTGGGTGTTGCTGTGTATTTTCCAAACAGATCCATTGATAGATTCAAATTTTCGGGTGGCGAAAGATCAAAACAGCCTTCGGGATCACGGCCAAGCCAGCGATTTCCCAACTCAGCAAGCAGACTGCCTCTTTCGGGGGCATAATAAATAGCGTAACGATCAAATTCGCTGCTAGATCTATCAAGTCGGGTCATATTTCGAATAAATATCCTCTATTGCCGAAGATCTGAAATCATCAAGGTGCTCAAAGCTCCATCCAAACTCCAAGCTCACACTCATAAACCTCTAAATAGAGATCACTCATGCAAGCTTGGGGTAATCCTTTCACTAACCTTCAGACAGGTATTATTGCCTCAGGTAACCAGTTTGCGAAGCCGTTGTGAACCCACATCCAGAATACTAACGCTGATAATGACAATAATCATCACAGCTGCTGTTTCGGCGTAATAAAACCCGCGAATATATTCCCACAGGACCATACCAACGCCCCCTGCGCCCACAATGCCCAGAACGGTTGCTGATCGAACGTTCGATTCAAACCGGTACAGTGAGTAGGAAATCCAAAGCGGTAAAACTTGCGGGATTACGCCAAAAATTACTTCCTGCAGACCATTTGCACCCGTTGCACGAATTCCTTCAACCGGCTGCGGATCGATCGCTTCAACGGCTTCGGAGAAAAGTTTCGCCAAGACACCCGTTGTATGGATCCAAAGCGCAAGAACACCTGCAAAAGGCCCCAGGCCAACAGCCACGACAAATAACATGGCAAAAACCATTTCATTGATCGCACGAAACGAATCCATCAAACGACGGACTGGCTGATATACCCAAAAAGGAACGATGTTTTCCGAACTGAGTATTCCAAGCGGAATAGAGCAAACAATTGCCAGCGCTGTGCCCCATAGTGCGATCTGAATAGTGATCCACATTTCGCGAACATACATTTTCCATTCAAGGAAATTGGGCGGAAAAAAGCCACTCGCAAACTCAACCATATTGTCAGAATTACTAATTAATTCGCCTGGCCGCATATCAGCGCCTTCCCAGGAGTAGGCAAGAAGCAATGCAATAACGGTCCACATAACAAGGTTTCCGATGGTTCGCTTCAACTCTTTTTTAGGGAGTTCGACCGCCGCACCCAAATGATCAATGCTGCTCATCATAATTATCCAAACATATATAAAAAAACGCCCGGCTATGAAAACCGGGCGTTATGAAATTCATTATGGGTTATTTGTGAGATGCCAGAATGGCGAGATCACTCAGTTTTTTGTTAATTGCTGTCAGCATGCTGTCTTTGTCAGCTGAGCCAATTTCTTTATTATTTTCAATCTTCAGCTTGTTTTTAAACAAAGCCAACTGACGCACAGGATATAGCTGTGTGTTGTTGCTTTCCATGAACAGGCCCTGTCCATCAGAAATACCGGCTAGGACTTTTCGTGCAGATGCAACATCGCCCATACGGCCGTATCCAAGGAAGAATGCTTTAATTTGCGATTTCAGCTCTTTGGACAAATCTTTACGGTAAACCATTGGATCAGACGGAATTAAAGGAGATGTCCAGATAATTTTGATTTTTTCCGCAGCTTTTGGCGCTTTCAGTTTTGAACGGCCGATCTGCTCCGAGTTATTAGCAGCAATATCCACCTGCTTGTTGGCTGTTGCCATCAAATTGGTTTCATGGTTTGCATTGCGAACCGTTTTAAAACACTCTTTTGGATCAACGTTGTTTTCAGCAAACACATAATAACTCGGCACCAGGAAACCAGATGTCGAGTTTGGATCACCAATACCAAAGTTCAACGATTTATCGCATTTGAAGATGTCTTTCAGACTATTGATATCTTTGTTATCCACATGCGTGATGATGTGCGAATAATAACCTTGGCTACCGTCTGCTTTTGAAGTCTGTACAAAAACCTCACCACCTGAACGGTCTACAGCTTCCATGCCTGATTTATTACCAAACCAAGCCAGATGAACTTTACCAAAACGCATCGCTTCGATCACACCCGCATAATCAGGCGCGAAGAAAGCTTTGACCTTTTTACCCAGCGCTTTTTCCATGTCTGACATTAAAGGCAGCCACTGGTCTTTCAGGTTAGAAGTCGACTCTGTTGAAATAATACCAAAAACAATCTCTTCTGGATCGCTCTCAAGCGGTTTGTAGTTCATTTCAGCTTTTGCAATACCGCCAACCATCAGGCTGGTAGCAAGTGCAGCTGTTGCAACGAATTTGCGGATCATAAGTGTATCTCCTGGTTAAAATTTATTCAGTTCATTAGCCAGCGACCAGTGAGAGGTCACTTTCTTTGGCAATCTTTTTCTTGAAGGCTTTACGCCGTTTGTCAGAAATCAAATCAATACTGTCGTCGCCGTAGAGTTCTTTAAGGAATGCAGGTGTCAGATGTTCTGAGGGGCCGTCAAATACGACTTCACCGTCGCGCATCGCGATGGTGCGGGGACAAAAATCCAAAGCGTAGTCGACCTGATGAAGGGACACTAAAACCGTGATCCCATCTTCTTCATTAATTCGGCGCAGCGTTTTCATAACCTTCTTGGCAGAGGAAGGGTCCAGAGAAGCAATTGGCTCATCTGCGAGCAGAATTTTCGCGCCTTGCGTCAAGGCCCTCGCGATTGCGGCTCGCTGTTGCTGTCCCCCTGAAAGGTTGGAGGCCCGCTTACCAGCCTGATCAACAATTCCCACCCTTTGCAGCGCGTTCATTGCTTTGATTTTTTCATCTTTGGTGAAAAAGCCAAGGGTGCCGCGCCAAGAAGGAATAACCCCCAGCAATCCCATCAAAACATTGGTGAGTACCGTAAGACGGCGAACCAAATTAAACTGCTGAAAAACAACACCGATGTTGGATCGCATGGACCGCGCGCCTTTGCCAATGCGGCCGTTCTGCTGCATCACTTCGCCCAAAATGGAGATGCGGCCAGCTCCCTTATCTGCATTGATCAAACCAGACAAATGGCGCAGTAATGTAGATTTACCAGACCCAGAAGCGCCAATGAGCGCGACCATTTCACCTTCCTCTATCATTAAACTGATAGAATTCAGTGCTTTTTTGCCTCGTTGAAATGTCTTGCTAAGATCCGAAACCTCGATAGCAGTCATATCCACATACCTTTCTAAAATTTCTAGAAAGGTATGCTTTGAAACGGTCACATTGGTGATGCTTTAATGACAACTATATTAATTTTGCCGCAATTACTCTGGACGATATCGGAGTTTGTCTAGATCACCCGGCCAGAGAGCAGATTTGATCCTGAATGACTTTCATTTGGGAATCAAAATTAGGGTGTTTAATTCCGATTGCAACAAAGCGGGAGTCCCGGTTTTCGGGGTTCTGTTGACGCTGTAATTGCTGAACGTCAGTCCGCTTCCCAACCCGATGAATTTCATACATATTGCCATCCTCTTTACAGGGGAAAATTCCCTTAAAGCGGATGACATTCGGGGGCAATTGACGGATAAGATTCTGTAATTCCGACAAAGGAATTTCATTATCTAAACGATAAGACCAAGATTGGAAAACATCAGCATGCGTATGTGGCTCAACGATTTTACCACCAGAGACTTCATCATCGTCCCGCGGGTGTATCGCACCAAAGACAAGGCCGTTATAGGACCCTGCCGATGACATCTCAACAATTGTGTCGCAGGCGGAAAACTTTTGAAGACGCTGCTTTAAAGCCGCAATCTCTTCTGGGGATATCAAGTCTGTTTTACTCAGCAAAACGATATCAGCAGCTTCGATTTGATGTTGATGAACAGATCCCACATGGGGGTCCGAAATCGTATCATCAAAATTGAGTGCATCTACAATTGTTACAATGGAATTGAGAACCAGATCCGGCTCTGCTTTCGCAAAGTTAGCAATTTTATCAGGCTCAGCAACGCCGCTTGCTTCAATCAACAGGAAATCAGGAGGCGGAGAAAACGATAATGCTTTGTCAAATGCTTCGAACAAATCCGATCCCATACTACAGCAGGCACACCCATTTGCCAGCGACAGCATTTCACCGTCTTCTGCTTCGATAAGATCCTCATCAATGGCAATGTCACCAAAATCATTGACAAGTATGAGTATGCGCTGCCCCGCCGCATCGCGCAGCAGCCGGTTGACTAAAGTTGTTTTCCCGCTGCCCAAAAAACCTGACAAAACTGTCATCGGCAGTGGTGACTGGCGCGCTGTCATTGAATTTGAAATTTCCGCCCGCCCAATACGGTTCCCCAGACCCCAACATCTTTCAAGGCGGCAGGGTCAACGGCTTCTGGATCGTCTTCAAGAACCGCGAAATCCGCCCATTTTCCAATTTCGATAGACCCAATAAAATGATCCGCCTGCAAAGTATAAGCAGCACCAAGTGTAACCGCATAGAGCGCTTCAGCCACCGATATCTTTTCATATTCACCCAGTGTTTTACCGCTTTCGGTAAGCCGATTAACCGCGCACCAAGCCGTAAACAAAGGTGCCATTGGCGTAACAGGCGCGTCTGAGTGAATAGTGAAGGGAACCCCCATATCAATTGCAGACTGGCAGGCATCCATGCGGCGTGCGCGATCAGGGCCAACTGTCAGTTCAGCATGCTTATCGCCAAAATAATAAATATGATTGGCGAACAGGTTAGCCAGCACATCAAGGCGTTTCATTTTTCGGAAATGGGCGCGATCCGCAAGTTGACAATGTTGCAAAACATGGCGGACATCGGGGCGATTATTTTTAACTTTAGCTGCCTCTAACGCCTCCAGTGCGACCTCAATCGCTTCGTCACCGTTGGTATGGATATGCATTTGAATACCCGCAGCGTTTAGAGTGTCGACCAGATCATTTAGCTGGGCTGGCGCAATGTTCCATATCCCGTTTGGCGCGCCGTTATAATGCCCCGGCCACCGAATACGCGCGGTGAAACCCTGAATAGAGCCGTCGGTGATAATTTTTACACCGCCAAGAATAAATTTGTCGGTGCTTTTTTCGCGCAGCTCTAGCGCGCGAGCACGGGTTTCGTCGGGGGTTTGGGTCAATCCGTTCAGCATGGAATGGAGGCGGATCGGATACTCATCGGCACCAGTAACCGCAGTCATTGCCGTAACATCCTCATCACTTAATTCATTGATCAAGTCTGTCGCAGATGTCACACCCACGCGATTACAAACACGACCAAACGCCTTCACACTTTCACGTGCACGGCCAATTTCGCGCCAGTTCACCCCAAGGCGCCGCATAATCGGGAACATTGCAGCCATTTCCTGCAACTCGCCGTTGGGCATGCCATCGTCGCCCAGCGCAATGCCATCAATTCCCATATCAGCAACATAATTAGCCATCTTAAGCGCCGAAGAACTGACAGTCATTAAGTGAAAGTTCGAATGCATGACGGCAATCGGGCGTGTCTTGGAAACTTCATCCAGATCCGTTTTCACCATTCGAGGACCCTCGAGAAAGATCGGGTCGAATCCCCACGCCACCAGCGCCTGATCCGGTTTCAGTGTCCCTTCAACCTCTTTCAAGCGTGCGATTACGTCTTCGATTGTTTTTACACCTGGCCAGAATTTACCATCCGGATCTACCCGATCCTGATAACCTACGTAGGTATAATCCCAAATTCCACCGGCCATGAGATGAGAATGACCTTCTACCATGCCGGGCATAATCACTTTATCCGCAAAGGTCTCATCAAGTTGGAAATCACCCCAACCGTCCATATCGCTTGCTGTACCAACAGAGAGAATTTTTCCCTCTTTTACAGCCACATGCGTGGCTGTTGGGCAAGCAGGATCCATTGTGATGATTTTTTTCGCTTTGAAAACAGTGACTAGAGACACGTGCGCTTCCCCTATTTCTGGATGTATGATTTTTATTGGACAGAGTGTAAGGGGGGCGCTACCCTCTGAAAAATAGATTGTTCTGCGGGTATTCCACAAAATTTCCGAACAAAGAGGTCTTCATGCGCTATACGCTCAAGCAACTTCGCTATATTGATGTGGCAGCTCGCCATCGATCTATTACGAGCGCCTCTAAAGAATTAAACATCTCCCCCTCCTCTATTTCAGCAGCGATCGACACCATAGAACTGGAGCTCTCTCGAAAAATTTTTAGACGCCTCCCCTCAAAAGGAATCGTACCCACGCAGTTTGGGGCAAGTTTTCTGGGTCATGCACGTCAACTGCTAAAAGCGCACCAATCCTTTGAACTATCCGTTGATGAACAGACCGATATTGTTAATGGCTCTATTCGGATGGGATGTTTTACACCCGCAGCCCCTATTCTACTTCCCTTGATTACACGGGCGCTGGCCGATAACTATCCGGACATTTCCATTCACTTTATGGAAGGAGACAACAACGCGAATGTATCCCGGGTTTCCCGCAATGAAATTGATATGGGACTTGGGTTTAAATCTAATCTTGATGAAAGCTTGGCGTTTATTCCGCTATTTACTGCCCCGCCTCACATCACACTCCCCCATGATCATCCATTGGCGAACCGAAATATTCTCACCTTAAAAGATGTTTATAAAGAACCCATGGTTCTCCTGGATCTTCAACAAACTCGAGATTACATGTTCAGTTTATTTGCAGAAGACGGTCTCACACCCCGCGTCATCTATTCATCAAAGTCTGCAGAAATGGTGAGAAGTATGGTTGCCTCGGGTCTTGGCTATTCAATTTTCAATCTACGTCCGCTTAAGAAGCAGCAATATACAGTAGGTGATTTAGTACGAATTCCGCTTGCCCCCGTGTACAGAAGCGTAGAGTTTGGGATCGTCCACCGGGTCGATGCTTTCTTAAGTAAAGCAGATCAGGTGTTCATTGAAACCTGTATCCAACTGCGCGACAGCGGTGCCTTTAACAATGCTGTCCTTGGTGTGGAGTCCCATGATTAAGGCTTAACCCTCATTTTTTCCGAGGTTATACCCGCTTAAAATATATTTTACGAAATAAGTAACCTCAATTAGCCTTGAAAGTGATCAAAAAGCGGGAAAAGTTAATAAATAGCACTCGTTTTATTTAACAGGAGGCTGGGATGAGAAAATTTGGAGTATTGGCACTTACTGCCACTATTCTTGCGGGCACTTTAGCCGCAACCCCTCTTCAGGCGGAAGAGGGAAAGCCAGGCGGAACCCTGGTAATCGGAACCACGCAAAAAGCTCGCCATCTGAACCCTGCGGTTCAGTCAGGTATTGCAACGGCGGTTCCCGGAACACAGATTTTTGCCACACCGCTCAGATTTGACGCGGACTGGAATGCGCAACCTTATCTTGCGGAAAGCTGGTCGACATCAGACGATGGCATGAGCATCACACTCAATTTACGCAAAAATGCCAAATTCCACGACGGCAAACCAATTACGTCTGAGGATGTGGCATTTTCCGTTGAAACTGTAAAAGCCAACCACCCCTTCAAAACGATGTTTGAACCCGTTTCAAGTGTCGAAACCCCCGATCCTCATACAGCAATTCTGAAATTCACCAAATCACATCCAGCCGCATATCTGGCGATGTCCGGTGCCTTGCTCCCCATCATCCCTAAACATATCTATGGTGACGGACAGGATCCTAAAAGCCATCCTGCCAATAGTGCGCCGGTCGGTTCTGGTCCTTTTAAGTTCAAAGAATTTAAACCGGGACAGTATATCGTTCTTGAAAAGAACCCTGACTATTTTATCGAAGGCAAACCCTACCTCGATAAAATTATTATCAAAAACTACAAAGATCCGACGAGCTTGGCCCTGGCGACAGATAAAGGTGAAGTCACACTTTATCCTTTCCTTGCGCCAACTAAAGATATTGCCCGGTTGAAGAAAAACGACGAGCTTGTCGTAACAAGCGACGGCTATGCTGCTGTCGGTCCATTGAACTGGCTGGCCTTTAATACTCAAAACCAATACCTGAAAGACAAGCGTGTCCGACAGGCGATTGCTTATGGGTTTGATCGCAACTTTATCATTAACGCGCTCCATGGGGGACAATCACAACCCGCCACGGGTCCAGTAGCTCCGGGCAGCCCTTTCTACGCACCAGACGTTGAAAAATATGATCTGGATTTAGACAAAGCAAATAGCCTTCTCGATGAAGCTGGCTTTAAACGCGGCGCCGACGATATGCGGTTTAAGCTCTCCCTTGACTATATTCCCGGCTCTGCCGAACAACAAAAGGGAATTGCGGAGTACTTAAAACCACAGCTCAAGAAAATTGGTATTGATGTTGAGCTTCGGGCTTCTCCTGATTTTCCAACTTGGGCAAAGCGCGTTGGTGGTCACGAATTTGATATGTCGATGGATATTGTATTTAACTGGGCAGATCCAGTAATCGGTGTCCATAGGACCTATCTTTGCAGTAACATTCGCAAGGGCGTTATCTGGTCCAACACGCAAAGCTATTGCAATAAAGACGTAGATGCACTGCTTGAAAAAGCAGGAGGCGAGCAAGACCAAGCCAAACGCATTGCATTGTATCAGGAAGCACAAAAGATTATTGTTGATGATGCACCGCAAACTTTTATCAACGTCTTGCCCTACCATACCGCATACAGCAAAAAGTTAGGCAATCCACCTCTGTCAATCTGGGGCACAATGGCACCACTTGACGAAGTGTATTTTAAGTAAGCAATCCTGATGCGTAACGACGGAGATCTGATTTCGTGAATATTTTTATGTTAGTTGTCCGTCGTTTCCTACACGCCTTTCTGTTGATACTGGCTGTACTGGTTCTAAACTTTCTCTTGATCCATATTGCCCCTGGCGACCCTGCTGAAGTCATTGCAGGGGAAATGGGGGGTGCCACCGAAGAGATGCTCGCCGACATCCGAAAATCTTACGGCCTCGACCAACCGGTTTATGTCCAACTCGCTACATATCTTGGAAAAACCCTTACCGGAGACCTCGGACAATCTTTCTTCTACAACGCGCCTGTTCTTGACCTTGTTCTGGATAGAGTTGGGGCAACCATACTTCTCGTCGTAACCGCTCTTATTTTTGCAATTGTGGTTGGAACGTTATTGGGGGTGTTGGCCTCGCATAATCCAAAAGGAATTGTCAGTGGCCTTGTCACCCTAGTCTCTGTCGTTGGTTATTCAGCACCAATTTTCTGGACCGGCATGCTTCTTGTGATCATGTTTGCATGGCTCGTCCCTGTCTTCCCAATATCCGGAATGTTTGATATCACATTAAGTGATGACTTCTGGACCCGAACTATCGACATTGCCCATCATCTTGTTTTGCCCGCGCTCACCTTGGGCATCGTCTATTTGGCGCAATACGCACGATTGGCCCGTGCAAGCATGCTGGAAATTTTAGGATCTGACTATATTCGCACCGCCAGATCCAAAGGGGTTTCCGAGCTCTCAATTTATACGCGGCATGCACTTCGCAATGCCATTCTCCCGGTTGTCACTATTGCCGGTCTGCAGTTTGGCAGTGTTGTCTCGGGCGCTGTACTTGTCGAAACAGTATTTAGCTGGCCTGGACTTGGAACACTCGCTTTTGACTCCCTTCTTGCGCGGGATTTCCCCACGATCCTTGGCATTCTTTTCTTCTCGTCCCTATTGGTAATTGTCGCCAATTTGGTAACCGATGTGGTTTACCGAATTGTTGATCCTCGCATTCGAACAGGAAACTGACGTGAGTACTATTGAAGCTGAAAAGCAACCGACAAGCCAAAGCCCTTTTAGAGAAGCCCTGCGGGCTTTCCGTCAAAGCTGGGCTGGCATGCTGGGCTTAATTATTCTAATCGCAATCGCCCTGTTCTCATTTGTGGGTCCCATGGTTTACGGTGTTGACCCTTTCGAAATCGTATGGGCCCCGCTTACCGCTCCCGGAGAAGTGGCTACAGTTCCACTGGGGACAGATCAGTTGGGTCGGGATATGCTCGCTGGCCTCATTCATGGCGGCGCCTCTACCCTGTTTGTTGGCCTTACCGCAGGCTTTCTAACCGTTACCATCGGCATTCTAGTGGGTTCCATGTCGGGATATTACGGCGGGGCAGTCGACGAAGCTCTGATGCGCCTCACCGAATTTTTTCAAGTCCTTCCCGCATTGCTATTTGCAATGGTTCTAGTCACCATATTTCCGCCATCCATTTTGATCATTTCAATCGCGATCGGCATTGTCAGCTGGCCAGCAACCGCCAGGCTGACCAGAGCGGAATTCATGCGCATTCGAAATTTGGAATATGTAAATGCCGCCCGTTCCATTGGCGCAAAAAACAATCGCATTATCTGGCGTGTTATTCTTCCCAATTCATTGGCCCCTTTGATCGTTTCTGCAACGCTGACCATCGGCATCGCCATCTTGTTTGAAGCCGGGCTCAGTTTCCTCGGTCTTGGCGATCCAAACGTCTTTAGCTGGGGAATGATGATTGGCGCCGGACGGGAATATATATTGGACGCTTGGTGGACAATCAGCCTGCCCGGTTTCATGATTTTTCTAACTGTTCTGGGTTTCAGCTTGGTCGGTGACGGCCTCAATGATGCCTTTAACCCAAAACTGAGAGAGCGTTAATGTCTGAGTTATTGTCAGTAAAGGATCTTGTTGTTGATTTTCGGACGCGTGCTGGCAACGCCCGTGTTTTGAATCATATCAGCCTGGACCTTCAAGAAGGGGAAATTCTTGGAATCGTCGGAGAGTCTGGCTGCGGGAAAAGCATGACCGCACTTTCCGTTATGGGATTGATACCCAGCCCGCCCGGCAACATTACGTCGGGAAGTATTTCATTGGAGGGACTGGAACTTACAAGTCTGTCTTCAAGGAAAATGCGGGACATTCGGGGAAATGTCATTTCCATGATTTTTCAGGAACCCATGACCTCTCTGAACCCCGTATTTCGCATAGGCGATCAGATCGCCGAAAGCGTCCTGCTGCATGAAAAAGTGTCCAAGAAACAAGCTTGGGCTCGCGCGGTTGAGATGCTTGAAAAAGTTGGCATTCCCGAACCAGCTATTCGCGCAAAAGCCTATCCACATGAGTTGTCTGGAGGGATGCGACAACGCGTAATGATTGGTCTGGCACTGGCCTGTAAACCCAGAGTTCTCATTGCAGATGAACCCACAACGGCATTGGATGTGACCGTTCAAGCCCAAATATTTGATCTGCTACGGGATTTACAACGCGATACCGGGACTGCCATCATCCTAATTACCCATGATATGGGGGCCGTCGCAGAACTGGCAGATCGTGTCGCCGTTATGTATGCCGGCCATATTATCGAAAGCGGTAGCACGCGTGATATTCTGGACAATCCGCAACATCCCTACACCAAGGGTCTGATTGCCTGCGTACCCCATCTGGAAGATACCCCAACAGATGAGCGCCCCTACCTTGAAGAAATTGAAGGCGTCGTCCCCCCTCTTACAGAACTTGGATCCGGGTGTGCTTTCGCCCCTCGGTGCCAGTATGCCATGGATCACTGCCGGATAGAGGTTCCCGTTATTCAACCGATCACGGATCGCCATAAGGTTGCCTGTTTCAAGGTGACAGAAGGGGTAAGCGCATGACAACCGAACCCTTGCTCGAAGTTAAAAACCTGAAGGTTCATTTTACGAAGAAAAAAATGTTTAAGGAACCAACGGTTGTCCACGCCGTGGATGGTGTCAGTTTCTCAATCGAAAAGGGAAAAACTCTAGGCATAGTCGGCGAGAGTGGCTCTGGCAAGACGACTACGGCTCTTGCCGTTCTTCGGCTTGTGCCAATTACAGACGGCGAAATTAATCTTTCTGGTGAAAAAATCAGTCACATGGAGAAAGACGAGTTACGCCTTGCAAGACGTCACTTCCAAATGATTTTTCAAGATCCCTATTCATCTTTGGATCCGCGATGCCGGGTTGGCGATATCGTTCGCGAACCGCTTGATTTAATGGATATCGGAGATCCCGATCAACGCGATCAAAAAGTAAAAGATCTTTTTGAGCAGGTCGGCCTTCGTCCCGAACTTACCAATCTGTTTCCCCATCAGTTTTCCGGTGGTCAGCGCCAGCGCGTTGGCTTGGCCCGCGCCCTTGCAACCGAGCCCGACTTGATTGTCTGTGACGAGCCTGTTTCAGCACTGGACGTCGCTGTTCAGGCACAGATTTTAAATGTGATGCGCAGACTTCAGGAAAAGATGGGCCTGACGTACCTGTTCATTAGTCACGATCTAGGCGTTGTTCAACATCTTTGTGATGATGTTGCCGTTATGTATCTGGGACAAGTTGTTGAAAAAGCGGATCGTAAAACGCTGTTCACAAACCCCAAGCACCCCTATACGAAAGCGTTGCTGGCGGCGGTTCCGCGCGTACATGCCAATCCGGATGTGGCGCAACGGGTTGCGCTCACCGGGGATCCTCCAAGTCCGATTAACCTTCCAAAAGGATGCCGATTTGCAGGGCGCTGCCCGGTTGCCTTAGATAAATGCGCGACTGAACCGCCTGCGTTAAAGGACTGGGGAGACGGCCATCTTGCTTCCTGCCATTTGCTAGAGGCAAATTAAAACAAACCTTCCTGCTCAAAGAAAAAGCGCCAGATCATTCAAGATCTGGCGCTTTTTTTTACTAAGCTCATTGAAGAGCTTTCTTGCAATGAGCTTATTCTGCGGTCTTGGCTTTTTTGCGGCCAAGTGCGCGGACAACCACCACGAAAAATAGCGGTACAAAGAAAATTGCCAGCACAGTCGCCGCAATCATTCCGCCCATCACACCGGTGCCAACCGCGATACGCGCGCCTGCTCCGGCTCCACTACTAATTGCCAGAGGAAGAACGCCCAGCGTAAATGCCATTGATGTCATCACAATTGGCCGTAGCCGCTGCCCACATGCCTGTATGGTTGCCTCAAGAAGATCCTGGCCTCGCTCATAGAGATCCCGTGCAAATTCCACAATCAGGATCGCGTTTTTGGCAGACAAACCAATAGTCGTCAAAATCGCGACCTGAAAATACACATCATCTGACAGGTCACGTAACAATGCAGCCACGACCGCGCCCAGAACACCCAAGGGCACAACAAGCATAACCGAAAGCGGGATTGTCCAACTTTCATACAACGCGGCAAGACATAGGAACACCACCAACATTGACAGCGCATATAGTACTGGCGCCTGCTCACCCGCGGCCCGCTCCTCATAGGAAAGGCCAGTCCACTGCACACCGACGCCCGGTGGAAGCTGCGCCACCATTTGTTCCATCGCATCCATTGCTTCTCCTGAACTCACGCCCGGTGCTGCGCCGCCTTGGATGTTTAAGGAAGACAAACCATTGAACCGTTCCAAGCGCGGTGAACCATAAGTCCATTCTGTTGAGGAGAATGCCGAAATAGGAACCATCTCGCCCTTATTATTGCGAACATACCAGTGTTCCAGATCTTCAGGCATCATGCGAAAAGGTGCATCTGATTGCACATAGACTTTCTTAATTCGGCCTTTCTCAATAAAGTCGTTCACGTAAGATGAACCCCAAGCCGTTGCCAATGTACTGTTAATGTCAGAAATACTAACGCCAAGCGCACTTGCTTTTTCTTGGTCGATGTTAATATCAAACTGCGGTGTATCGTTCATCCCGTTGGGACGAACACCGGCTACAAGCGGGTTCTGCGCTGCCATACCCAGAAGCTGATTACGCGCAGCCATTAACGCCGAATGCCCAATACCGCCTTGATCAACCAGTTGCATATCAAAACCTGACGCCGTCCCCAGCTGAGTAATCGCAGGTGGTGCAAACGCAAAGACCATTGCTTCGCGGATCTGTCCAAATGCCCCATACGCACGCCCAATGATTGCTTTCACTGATTGCCCTGGTGTTTCGCGTTCAGACCAGTCTTTCAAGTTAATGAAGGCAATACCTGCGTTTTGGCCGCTACCGGCAAAACTAAAGCCTGCAACGGTGAACATACCGTTCACATTTTCTTTTTCACTAACAAGAAAGTGGTTTTCAATTTTCTTGAGAACGTCAATTGTACGTTCCTGTGTCGCGCCAGCAGGAAGTTGAACCATTGAGAACATAATGCCCTGATCTTCATCTGGCAAAAACGAGGTTGGCATTCTCATGAACAAAAAGACAAGCCCGCCCACGATTAATCCGTACATGAACAGATAGCGCCATTTACGGCCAACGACGTGCCCAACACTTCCTTGATAAAATCGGTTCGTCCAATCAAATCCGCGGTTAAACCATCCAAAAACACCTTTGCGGGAATGAGGATCTCCATGCGTTGGCTTCAGCATTGTTGCGCAAAGCGCTGGCGTTAGGACAAGTGCGACCACAACGGACAAAACCATGGCAGACACAATTGTGATCGAGAATTGCCGATAAATCGCACCGGTTGAGCCCGAAAAGAACGCCATTGGAACAAACACGGCCGACAACACTAGCGCAATTCCGATCAAGGCCCCCGTGATCTGACCCATTGATTTGCGCGTCGCTTCAACGGGTGACAGTCCCTCTTCGGCCATAACCCGCTCAACATTCTCAACAACTACGATTGCGTCATCCACAAGCAGCCCAATGGCAAGTACCATTGCGAACATTGTCAGTGTGTTGATGGAATATCCAAATAGGGCAAGAATGCCAAATGTGCCCAGCAGAACGACCGGAACCGCAATTGTTGGAATCAAGGTCGCCCGTAAATTTTGCAGGAAAAGAAGCATTACGAAGAATACGAGGATAATGGCTTCAAACAGCGTTTGAACAACTTCTTCGATTGAAATCTTGACGAAAGGAGTTGTGTCATAAGGGTAGACAATCTCAACACCTGCCGGGAAAAACGCTTTTAACTCCTCAATTCGGCCCTTTACAGCCTCTGCCGTATCCAGCGCATTTGCGCCCGTGGCAAGGTATATCCCCATACCAACAGCGTCTTGCCCATTATAACGCGCCACTGTTGCATAATTTTCTGCACCAATTTCAACCCGTGCGACATCACCGAGGCGAACCTGCGATCCATCCGTATTTACACGCAGTAAAATGTTCGCAAACTCTTCAGTTGTTTGAAGCTTGCTTTGCGCAGTAATGGTTGCATTAATCTGCTGGCCTGGCACGGAAGGAGCGCCACCAATCTGACCTGCTGAAATTTCGGTGTTTTGGGCACTAATCGCACTTTTCACATCATTTACAGTGATCCCATAACTCAATAATTTATTCGGATTGAGCCATATTCGCATCGCATGTTGAGAACCAAAAACTGTGACGCTACCAACACCATTTACACGCGCGATCGGATCTTTAACAGAATTGACAACGAAGTCGGCCAAGTCAGTCCTGTCCAACACACCATCCTCGGCAACAAATCCAATAACCATCAAGAAGGAGCCGCTGGATTTTGATACCGTAATCCCCTGCTGCTGTACTTCTGTGGGCAACAAAGAAGTGGCCGCCTGCAATTTATTTTGAACCTGAACCTGTGCAATGTCCGGGTCAGCTTCGGCATTAAAAGTCAGCGAAATGCTAACCGAACCCGTTGCATCACTGGTCGCAGAGATATATCGCAGATTATCAAGGCCGTTCATCTGCTGCTCGATGATTTGCGTCACCGTATTCTCAACAGTCTCAGCAGATGCGCCTGGATATCTAGCGCTAATCTCTACCATTGGCGGCGCAATCGATGGATATTGCTCGATCGGTAGCTGCAGAATAGACAGCATACCAGCAAGCATGATCGTGATTGCAATAACCCACGCAAAAACAGGGCGATCGATAAAAAATCTAGCCATTATATTTTGCCCTTAACCAGATGTTTTCTGTGATGACGCACCTGCATCTTCAACCGCGACCGGCGCCACCGTTAATCCCGGTGCAACACGTTGCAATCCATCAACAACAAGCTTTTCTTCGGGATTGAGACCTTCTGTCACGATCCAGTTTTGACCTTGGGACTGCTCAATCCGGACTGCGCGAGATACAATTTTATTGTCCGCATCAATCAGGTAAACATAGGCGCCCCCATTCGTTTCACGCATTACAGATTTTTGCGGAATGGCATAGGCTTTATCAAGCCTGCCCTGACTTACATAGCTTCGTACAAACATTCCGGGCAACAAGACCTTATCCGGGTTTGGAAATACGGCACGCAACCGCACAGTTCCCGTTGTTTCATCAACTGTTACCTCTGAGAATTGAAGCTTCCCTACATGCGCATATTCCTGTCCTGTGGCATCAATAACCAGACGAACATCAATATCGCCCTCTTTAAAGCCTTCAACACGGCCTTGGGCAATCGCTTGTTTTAAATAGAGGAGCTTTCCGCCAGCTTGCGTAACGTCAATATAAATTGGATCCAGTTGCGTAATTGTTGACAATGCCGCTGCTTGGCTGGCTGTAACCAACGCGCCTTCTGAGTAACTTGAAGCACCGATCTGACCAGAAATTGGAGCCGTCAACTTCGTATAGTTCAGATTAATCCGTGCACCATCTACCGTAGCTTTAGCGGCAGCAACATTGGCTTTACCTTGCGCTTCGGCAGCAACAGCATCATCATAGGACTGCGCACTTGCAGCACTTGATTTTAACAGTTTTTCATACCGACTGCGTGTTTTTGCCGCCAAATCCAGCGTGGCGCGCGCATTTGCCAAATTTGCAATTGCGGCGTCCAGTTCGGCTTTATAGCGCGCCTGATCAACCAAATATAACTGCTGACCGGCTTCGACATAGCCCCCTTCGGTAAAGTTTCTCTCAACAATGATACCGTCTACTTGAGGTCTCACGTCCGCTTTTCTATAAGCGACCGTTCGGCCCGGCATTTCCGAAATAAGATTGATGGTTTTCGGCATAACCGAAACGAAACCAACCTGCGTTGCACGCGCCTGCTGCGGAGCTTGCGCAGTTGGAGCGTCCCCTTTTTCGTCGCAGGCAGCCATTAAAAGCAGGCCTGACAACAGAACCAAAACTCTAACCACAGAACTCATTACTATCTCCAGTGACTCAAAATCCTAATTTAGGGGATATGACAATGCATATAGGCGCACCTATTCAACGCGTTGAACAACTATAAGATAATAGTTTGATCGCAAACAAGTGACACCGCACACATGTTACTCTACTAACCTGTGTGCGGTGTCACTTTAGCATAAATCACGTGGATTGGCTCGGAAAGATAGGCGTTTCTGGCGAACGGCTATGCTGGCAGTATCGCTGTGGCTTCAATTTCGACTTGCGCCTCATCTTCCATCAATGATTTGACTTCAACAACTGCCATTGCCGGAAAATGTCGTCCCATAACACGCCGATAAGCTTCTCCGCATTCCTGTTGGCGTGCAAGATATTCTTGTTTGCTTGTAATAAACCAGGTTAAACGCGCAATATGTTCAGCTTTTCCGCCAGCCGCCTCAACAACGGCAAGAACATTTTTCAATGTCTGTTCAAATTGACCGATGAAATCCTGTGTTTCAAACACCTGCTCCGCATTCCATCCGATCTGACCGCCAACATAAATTGTCTCTCCAGCGGGTGCCGAAATTCCGTTGGCGTACCCTTTTGCTGGTTTCCAACCTTCGGGGTGAATTGTTTTTAAAGTCATGGGGTCTCTTTCATTATGTCCGCCACACGGGTACGGATATCTTCCGGCCACCGGATAGGTCGAATAGTTTGCTTGTCCACACACACAAGCGTCAATTTACATTTTAGTCGCACTTCATCAGCGCATTCGGCGTTCACAGCAATCTCCATACTGCTCCCACCAAGTTTCTCAACTTCCAAGGTCATTGTAAGGACATCACCTAAACGACTTGGTGCAAGGAAGTCCGTTTGAATAGTGACTGTCGGAACTGCGAGCTCACGCTCAAGATGCAAAGCGGAAAAAGAGACATCCAGCTCTTCATCAAACCAGCTTTCAACTGTCACATTGATCATTTCAAAATAGCGGGGATAGAACACAATGCCCGCCGGATCACAATGCTGGAACAGAATTTTCTGCATACGCGCGTAATGCTGCACCATTAAACTCCTAAATACCGATCTTCTATTTCACTCGTAAGTTCGGCGGGTGCACCCCGCCAAACCGTCACCCCTTTTTCCAAAATAAAGCAGTGATCCGCGACGGGCAGCAATTCAGATAAAGTCTTGTCTACGATCAGGATCGATTGTCCGGCTTCTTTAAGCCCCCGAACAGCTTGCCATATTTCCTTTCGAATAACCGGCGCCAAACCCTCGGTTGCTTCATCAAGCATCAACAACTCCGGGTTCGTCATTAAGGCTCGCCCAATGGCCAGCATTTGCTGCTCGCCCCCGGATAAGGTATTTGAATATTGATTATGACGCTCCTTTAGACGCGGGAAAAATTCATACACCCGTTCGAGTGTCCAGCTCCCCGGCCGGGCCGCCGCAATCAGGTTCTCATAAACTGTCAGGTTGGGAAAACACCGGCGTCCTTCGGGAACCAAACCGACCCCCAGTCTCGCGATTTTGAAGGAAGGCAGACGGGCAAGTGAAACTCCTTTAAAGGTAATATTGCCCCCCGCAAATTCAGCCAATCCGCAAATAGATGCAATCGTTGTCGTTTTACCCATGCCGTTTCGCCCCATCAGGGCCACGACCTGTCCTTCTTCTACTTCCAGATCAACACCAAACAAGGCTTGTGATGGACCATAAAACGTTTCCAGACCTGAGACGCTTAGCAATTCGCTCATGCTTCTTCTCCCAAATACGCTTCACGAACCAGCGGATTACGGCGAATTTCATCAACGGTACCCGCCGCAACAATCTGACCATAGACCAACACCGAAATCCGATCAGCCAAAGCAAAAACAGCGTCCATATCATGTTCAACCAACAAGATCGGTGCTTCCTGTTTCAGCGTAGCGAGGAAATCGGTCAGCTGGCGCGATCCTTCCGGGCCCATACCTGCCATCGGCTCATCTAATAAAAACGCTTTCGGGCGCAGGGCTAGGGCAATAGCGATTTCCAGCTGACGCCTCTCTCCGTGCGATAGCTCCGCAGCCGGGATATTCTGACGATCCAGCAGTCCCACCCGGTCCAGCATTGCACGCGCGCCCGATAGCAGCTCGTCATCCTTCATAACCGATTTGAAAAATTTAAAGCTGCTACCCGATTTGGATTGCACTGCAAGCATGACATTTCGAAGCGCAGAAAACTCTAACGCCAGTGATGATATCTGAAATGTACGGCCCAGCCCTTTCTGCGCGCGATCAGCAACACCCAGTCCAGCCATATTTGCATCCATAAACTGAATTGATCCGGAGTCAGAACTATACTCTCCACAGATTTGCTTAATCAGTGTCGACTTACCCGCACCATTCGGTCCGATCAAAGCGTGAATTTCACCTTCATAAAGCTCAAGGCTGACATCGTCCGTCGCCTTCAGCGCACCGAATGATTTATACAGGTTCTGGATTTTCAATACTGGTTTAAGCGGCTTACTCATGACGTTCCTTCCCAGCGATCACGCCAATCAGGCCGCCACGTGCAAACAAAACAACTGCCAGCAACACTAACCCTAGAAAGAACATCCAGTGTTCGGTCAGGCCGCCAAAAATAAATTCAAACAGGATAAACATTGCCGCGCCAGCAACAGGGCCAAAAAGGCGGCCTACCCCTCCCAAGATCACAAAAACCATGATCTCTCCGGATGTATGCCAGGAAAGCATGTTGGGGCTCACAAACCGATTTAGATCTGCAAAAAGAGCGCCGGCAAGTCCTGTAATCATTGCAGAAATAACAAAAGCGGTCAGCCGAATATTAAACGCTTTAATGCCGACAGCAGAAAGGCGATCCACATTTTGCCGGGCCGCTTGCAAGGCGGCGCCAAAGCGGCTGTTTTTCAAAATAGCGACGAGAAGCAATCCGAGCACAAGCACGCTAAAACAAATCAAAAAGAAGTTAATGGGAATAAGGGTATTCACGCCAGGTAACTGGCTTCTGACATAAATGGATAACCCGTCTTCACCGCCATATGCGGGCCATGAAATGCTGAAATAATACAACATCTGTGCGAAGGCCAAGGTAATCATGATAAAGTAAACACCGCTGGTACGCAGCGAGAAAAAACCAATAATCGCCGCGATTAGACCGCTTGCAACAACAGCCACAAGCCAAAGGATCGGCATAAAAGTTGTACCGTTCAATTCAAACGGTGAGGTCATCAATGGTTCGTAATTTAACGCATGGCTTGCAAGGATCCCCAGCGCATATCCACCTATCCCAAAAAATGCAGCATGCCCGAAAGAAATTAATCCCCCCAGACCCAGTGCCAAGTTCAGTCCGACCCCGGCAAGCGCCAAAATAGCGACCTTTGTCGCAAGGGTAATATAGAAAGGCTCTTCAATTCCCAGCGCAAAAAAAGGGAAAACAAACAACCCTAATAACAAGAGCCCGTTCAGGATGTTTTCTGTTGATAATTTAACCATTGGCTGGGAACAATCCTTTGGGTTTAATCACGAGAATAAAGGCCATCACAATGTAGATCAGCATCGAAGCAAGCGCTGATCCCACCGACGTTGCCGCAGAATTTTCCATGAACAATTTAAACAGGCTGGGCAATAAAAACCGGCCCATTGTATCCACAACACCGACAAGTATCGCACCAACAAGCGCACCTTTAATCGATCCGATACCACCGATCACAATCACCACAAAGGCGAGGATCAAAACAGGTTCACCCATACCAACCTGAACGGATTGGATCGCACCCACCAGCGCACCTGCAAAACCAGCAAGGGCTGCGCCCAACGCAAATACGATTGTATAAAGCAGCCGGATATCGATCCCAAGAGCCGCAATCATATCGCGATCAGACTCGCCTGCCCGAATTCGAATTCCCAGACGGGTTTTAGAAATCAAAAGATACAGACCAATTGCGACCAGAAAGCCAATGATAATTAAGGCGAACCGATAAAGCGGATATTGCAGTCCACCCGGAAGGTTTATCGGGCCCGACAAAATTTCTGGAACGTTTAGAAATAACGGAAACGAGCCGAACAACCAGCGCGTTCCCTCTGAAAAAATTAAAATTAAGGCGTAGGTCGCCAGCACTTGATCCAGATGATCTCGTTTATATAGCCGCCGGATAACCAGCATCTCAACAAGCGCTCCTGCTGCCGCAGCTGCCACTAAGCTTGCTGCTAGACCCAGCCAAAAAGAGCCGGTCCAGGTCGCCACAACAGCGCAGGCAAATGCCCCCACCATATAAAGGGCGCCATGTGCAAGGTTAATCAACCCCATCACCCCAAATACCAGGGTTAAGCCCGCGGCCATCAAAAACAGCATGACACCAAACTGCAAACCGTTCAGCAACTGCTCAAAGAGAAGTGTAGACGTCATTAAAAATGTCTTTCGGGAAATTAGCAGGGTGCGGCCACAGCCGCACCCCAACTACAAGTACTTACTTCATCTCACATGCGGACGCATAGGCATCCTGATGATCTTCAAACGCAACATCCACAACCTTGTTGGTGTAAATGTCACCCTCTTTAATCACTTCACGAACATAAATTGTCTGAATTGGGTGCTGGTTATTTCCAAACTTAAAGGAACCCCGCGGAGAGACAATTTTGCCTTCCTTCAAGGCCGCTTTAAACGCATCCGCATCTTTAATGCTGGCTTTGTCCATTGCAGAAAGGATCAAACTTGCAGCATCAAATCCCTGCACAGCATATAAAGAGGGCAAACGACCATATTCAGCTTTAAATCCTTCAACAAATGCTCTGTTTGCAGCTGTATCCAGATCTTTTGACCAATGTGAAGAGTTTTTCACACCGATTGCCGCTGAACCAACCGCCTGCAAAATTCCCTGATCAAACGAGAACGCAGGTCCCATCACAGGAATATCAACACCTGATTGCGCATATTGCTTCATGAAAGCGATACCCATTCCGCCAGGCAGGAAGATAAACACATTCTCTGCCCCCGACGCCCGTATCTGAGCGATCTCTGCGGCGTAGTCATTCTGGCCGAGTTTGGTATAAACCTCTCCGACAACCTCTCCTTTATAGAAGCGTTTAAATCCAGTCAGAGAGTCTTTCCCCGCTGGATAATTTGGCGCCATGATAAAGGATTTTTTATAGCCTGCTTTGGTTGCATAAGCGCCCATTGCTTCATGCAAATTATCGTTCTGATAAGCAACATTGAAGTAATTGGGATTACAGCCTTTACCAGCCAATGCAGATGGTCCTGCATTTGGTGAAATGTAGATTTTTCCCTGTGCAGTCGTGCTTGGAATAACAGCCATTGCCAGATTTGACCAAATGATACCTGTCAGGATATCCACTTTTTCGCTTTGGATCATCTTGTCAGCAATCTGAACTGCCAAAGCTGGTTTACGGGCATCATCTTCAATGACGACTTCCAGATCTTTATTTCCAGCCTGTTTAACAGCCAGCATAAAACCATCACGGACATCAATTCCAAGACCCGATCCACCGCCTGTCAGCGTTGTGATCATACCAACTTTCACGGGGTCAGCTGTTGCTGTTCCCGCAAGACAAAGGCTCAAACCAACAAGGCCTGCCTTTAATATATCAAGTTTACTCAATTTACCTCTCCCATTGTTATTCGGACTGCGCAGCATCTCCCAACGCTGCTGAAAAGCGGAACATTTCACAAAATATTGCCCCCCTGACAATTTCGTTACGACAGTCCTTCACGCAAACGAAACCTTTGTATTTTCCCGGTCTGGGTTTTGGGCAGTTCAGTCACAAACTTCACCGACCGTGGATACTTGTACGGAGCCAGTGTTGCCTTAACATGATCCTGCAGGATTTTCATTGTTGTATCAATAGCTTCAACGCCCTCAGTCAAAACTACATGCGCTTCAACAATCTGACCGCGTTCTTCATGCGGGACGCCGATGACCGCGCATTCAACTACAGATTCATGCGCGAGCAATGCGGCTTCGACCTCCGGTCCCGCAATATTATAACCCGATGAGATGATCATATCGTCAGAGCGAGCGGCAAAATGAAAATACCCATCTTCATCCTGAAAAAAGGAATCGCCGGTCAAGTTCCAGCCATTTCGCACATATTTCTGCTGACGATCATCGGCAAGATATCGACATCCTGTTGGCCCCTTAACCGCAAGGAACCCAACTTCCCCACGCGCAACTTCGTTCATATCTCCATCGACAACTTTTGCAACGTAGCCCGACACGGGTTTACCGGTACAGGCTGCTTTGGAATCTCCAAAACGGTTAGAAATAAAGATATGCAGCATTTCGGTGGCCCCGATGCCATCGAGCATCGGCTTACCCGTTTTTGCCAGCCATTCATCATAAACTGGTGCCGGCAGTGTTTCTCCAGCTGACACAGCAGCACGTAATGACGACAAATCAGCCCCTTCATCCATTGCGCGCAGCATTACGCGATAGGCTGTTGGTGCCGTAAAACAGATTGTCGCACGATATTTCTCTATGATTTGGATCATATCCGGAGGAGACGCGGTTTCCAGCAACGTTGCCGCGGCGCCAAACCGCAGAGGGAATATGGCAAGGCCGCCCAGTCCAAATGTAAAGGCAAGCGGCGGTGATCCAACAAAAACATCTTCCGGCGTTACCCCCAGCACTTCTTTAGCATACCCATCCGCGATCACCAGCATATCCCGGTGAAAATGCATCGTCGCTTTTGGCTCACCCGTGGTGCCGGATGTAAATCCAAGCAGCGCCACATCGTCGCGACCGGTTTTAACGGCTTCAAAGCGGACGGGTTTGTTCAGGGCAACTCGATCCAGTTCTGCATCGAAATTTGCCGTTCCATCAAACCCCACCACTTTTTCAAGATACGCAGTATTTTCAGCCGCTGCTGTCAACTCATCCATTAACCGGGTATCACATAAAGCCAGGGATATTTCAGCTTTATCAATAATCTGGCCCAATTCACCGGCCCGAAGCATCGGCATCGTATTGACCACAACTGCACCTGCTTTAGTCGCTGCGAGCCAACAGGCAACCATTGCAGGGTTGTTTGCAGACCTGATCAGAACACGATTTCCAGGCTGAACACCATAATCTTCAACCAAGGCATGGGCCAACCGATTACTCCAATCAGATAGCTCTTTATAAGTCCTCCGTCGACCATTCCCAATAAGCGCGGTGTGATCACCAAATCCCTTTTCCACCATCGCGTCCGTGAGCTCAACACCCACATTCAAATATTCTGGATAATCAAACTCGTCCATCTTGAGCTCTGGCCAGAGCTCAGAAGGAGGTAGATTATCTCGCGTAAAGCTATCGCTATGCGCAGTTGGTCCCAGCATAATACTCTCCACTCCTGTTAGCTGGCAGACCCATCAGCTTATCCCGCTGTCAGTGCCTGCCGGGCGATCACGACTTTTTGTACGTCGGATGCCCCTTCATAAATTCGAAGGGCTCGTATCTCCCGGTAAAGCCCCTCCACAACTGATCCTTTTCGAACGCCGTCACCGCCATGTATCTGGACAGCTTTGTCAATAACCTCTTGCGCTTTATCCGTCGCATAGAGCTTGGCCATGGCCGCTTCCCGCGTCACGCGAGCCGCCCCCATATCTTTTGTCCAGGCAGCGCGGTAGACAAGCAACGCCGCCGCATCCACATCCAGCGCCATTTCAGCTACATGTCCCTGAACCATCTGCAGATCAAAAAGCGGTGCTCCAAAAAGCTCGCGATTTTGAACCCGATTAATTGTCTCATCCAGTGCGCGGCGCGCAAAACCCAATGCCGCTGCACCAACGGTCGAACGAAACACGTCCAGCACAGACATGGAAAGCTTGAAACCCTCTCCTGCTTTTCCAATCAATGCTGTGACAGGAATTTTGACATCCTTAAAAGAAAGCGTAGCTAGAGGGTGCGGTGCAATAACCTCCAACCGCTCCTTAATAGTTAGTCCCGAACTGTCAGCCGGTACAACAAACGCAGACAGACCTTTTGCGCCCGGCGCTTCTCCCGTTCTGGCAAAAACACAATACAGATCAGCAATACCGCCGTTGGAAATCCAGGTTTTCTCTCCGTTGAGGATATAATGCTCACCCTCAAGTCGCGCAGACATATCCATATTGGCAACGTCTGAACCTGATCGAGGCTCGGACAAAGCAAATGCAGACAGGGCCTCACCTGCTCGCGTTTTTAACAACCATTTTTGCTGCTCTGCCGAGCCAAATAAACTAATGGCGCCCGTTCCAAGCCCCTGCATGGCGAACGCAAAATCAGCCAGTCCATCATGACGGGCCAACGTTTCGCGAATAAGACAAAGCGACCGTACATCTAGTGGCTTTGGATCATCTGGATCAATGGCAGAATGCGTCAATATACCGGCAGCACCCATATCGGCGACCAATTTCCGGCAAGCCTCATCCACGTCTGAATGATCCACGGGCAGATTGACGATACACCAACTCTCCAGCAAATCCGAAAGTTCGCGGTGGCGTTCTTCAAAGAAAGGCCAGTTCAGAAAGCTTTGATCCGCCATTTCTAATCCCCTTTGAATTCCGGTTTTTCTTTGGCAACAAACGCATGATATGCGCGGTGAAAATCCTGGGTCTGCATGCAGATCGCTTGCGCCTGCGCTTCGGCTTCAATCGCTTGATCCAGTCCCATGGACCATTCATGATTCAACTGGGTTTTGGTGATTGAATGAGCGAAATTTGGGCCCGCAGCAATCCGCTCTGCCATATCCAATGCCGTTTTATGCAGATCATCAGATGACACAAGGCGGCTGTAATATCCCCACCGCTCTCCCTCTTCAGCGCTCATCACTCGTCCTGTGTAAAGCAGGTCAGCGGCACGTCCCTGTCCAATGATCCGCGGTAACATTGCACAGGCGCCCATGTCACATCCCGCAAGGCCGACACGCGTAAACAAAAAGGCGGTTTTGGCATCAGGCGTCGCAATACGCATATCGGACGCCATTGTAATAATCGCTCCCGCCCCGACAGCAACTCCGTCCACGGCTGAAATAATAGGCTTTCCGCACCCCAGCATGGCTTTCACCAAATCACCTGTCATCCGCGTGAAAGACAGCAATCCCTTCATATCCAGCTTTGTCAAAGGACCAATGATGTCATGAACATCTCCGCCCGAACAAAAATTTCCGCCGTTGGGCAGGAACACAACCGCGTCGACATCGTCGGCATAATGAAGATCGCGAAAAGTATCGCGTAGTTCGGCGTAGCTTTCAAATGTCAGTGGGTTTTTCCGATCTGGGTTATCCAATTGGATCAAGGCGACACTACCGTGCATTTGCCATTTGAAATGCGTGGGTTTCAAATTTGCCATTTCAGTCATCTTTATCTCCTGTGGGACGGTTCTTATCTGCCGCCATTCCTGAATCTAAGAGTTGGCACACAAGCTCAGCATCTTCAGTACTGACACCGGCCAAAAGTTCGTTTATCCATTCTTGATGAACAGCAGCCATATGTGCAAAATCCGTACGCCCAATCTCTGTCAGGCAAACCCGCATCGCGCGCCGATCCCCGGGAATAGGCTCACGAACGACCAATTCCTCCGTCACAAGCCGCTCAACGATACCTGTCACATTGCCATTTGAAACACGAAGCGCGGCCGATAATTCGCTCATCTTCAATCCGCCCTTACGGCGGTAAAGCGCTGCCATCACATCAAATCGTGGCAATGTGGTGTTAAATTGCTTTCGCAAACGCTCCCGAAGCTCGCTTTCGATATAGCGTGAGACCTTTAGCAAACGAAGCCACAGCCTTAACCGCTGTTTTTCAGGTGCAGAATGTTCATCCATTTCCAGAATATCAGCGTGCAAATCAATCATACTTCGCCTCCGGAAACCGAAACGGCCTGCCCTGATATGGACGCTGAATTTTCCCCAACGAGCCAAAGAACTGTTTGTGCAATTTCTTCTGGCTGGATGAAGCGTCCCATTGGATTTGTCCCGATCAAAGCCTTCGCAGCCTTTTCGCGGCTCATGCCGGTTTTAGCCTGAATATTTTCCAACGATCTTTCCAGCATTGGCGTTTCTGTAAACCCGGGACAAATTGCGTTCACCGTAATGCCCGTTTTTGCAAGTTCCTGCGAAAGAGCCCGCGTAAGCCCAATGACGCCATGTTTTGCTGCACAATATTGCGCAACATAAGAATACCCTTTTAGCCCCGCCGTGGAAGCAATGGATATCATTCGCCCCCATCCAGAAGCTTCCATATGCGGCAGGCAAGCCTTGAAACTATTGAAAACTCCGCCGAGGTTCACATCGATGGAATGAGACCAGTCTTGCGATGTCATTTTTGAAAATGGAATACTTTCAGCGGCACCAGCGTTGGCAATGACAATGTTGATTGGTCCAAATTGTTGCGCTGCAGCATTTGCAATTTGTTGCATTGCAACATAATCCGTAACATCGCATTGCTGCACCGCAATATTCTGATGTTTCGCAGCAACTTCCTTAAGGGATGACAGCTGTCTTCCGCAAACCGTGACGCATGCGCCCGCCTCAGCAAGCATCAGCGCGATTGCCTCCCCGACACCGCCGCCACCGCCTGTAACCAAAGCATGTTTACCTTTTAAATCAGCCATTTAGACTTTCATCCCTACCGTTTCACCACGCTCCGCCAAACGCTTCAATTGATCGCCGCCAGCCTCATAAGGTAAAGGCCATTTCGTCTTCTCATCACTCATCGCAACCGCAGCATGCAACGTCCAATAAGGATTGGCCAGGTGCGGCCGCGCCAGACAAACCAAATCCGCACGGCCTGCCAGCAGGATCGAATTCACGTGATCAGGCTCATAAATATTTCCAACCGCCATCGTCGGCATACCCGCTTCATTTCGGATGCGATCTGAAAATGGTGTCTGGAACATCCGGCCATAGACAGGCTGCGCATCTGTTGTTGTCTGCCCGGCGGACACATCACAAATATCAACTCCAGCTGCCTTGAGACGCTTTGCAATCTCCACTGCTTCTGCAGGCGTTATGCCCATATCTCCAACCCAGTCATTTGCCGAGATACGCACTGAAATTGGTTTATCTTCTGGCCACACGTTTCGAACCGCGTCAAAAATCTCTAACGGATAGCGAAGCCGATTTTCAAGAGAACCGCCATATTCGTCGCTTCGATTATTCGTGACCGGCGTAATAAAGGAGGACAGCAAATAACCATGAGCGGCATGAACTTCAAGCATGTCGAAGCCAGCCTCTTCGGCCCGCTTTGCTGCAGCCACAAACTGATCGCGAACCAAGTCCATATCAGCGCGTGTCATAGCTTTCGGCGTTTGATTTTGCGCGGACCAAGGAATGTCAGATGCTGACATTAAAGACCAATTGCCATTCTCTAGCGGTGCATCCATGGTCTGCCAGCCCAACTGCGTGGATCCTTTGCGGCCCGAATGCCCAATCTGAGCGCAGATTTTTGCATCTGTCTCTGCATGAACAAAATCGGTTATCCGCTTCCAAGCTGCCACGTGTTCATCTGCATATAAACCCGGACAACCCGGCGTGATACGGCCCTCAGCACTGACACAAGTCATCTCAACATACACAAGACCGGCGCCTCCCTTGGCCCGCTCTCCGTAATGAACGAGATGCCAATCCGTTGGACAGCCGTCGACGGCTTTATATTGCGCCATAGGAGATACAACAATCCGGTTTTTAAGCTCCATCCCCCGCAAGCGATACGGCGCAAACATAGGTGCCCGTTCTAACTGATCCTCAGATGCCCCTGCCTGACGCTGAAACCAGCTTTCAGCACTTTGCAACCATTTGGGATCTCGCAGTCGCAAATTCTCATGGGAAATACGCTGTGATCTTGTCAGGAGCGAGTAGTTAAACTGCACCGGATCAAGATCCAGATATCGCTCAACCTCTTCAAACCACTCCAGTGAGTTCCGCGCTGCAGATTGCAATTTCAACACTTCCAGGCGACGGGCATCTTCATACTTCGCAAAAGCTGCCTCCTGCGTTGGCTCACTCTTTAGATATTCAGCCAAAGCAATGGCACTTTCTAATGCCAATTTAGTTCCGGAACCGATCGAGAAATGTGCACTTGCCGCAGCATCTCCCATAAGAACAAGATTTTGATGTGACCACCGCTCGCAAAGGACCCGCGGAAAATTAATCCAGGCTGAGCCACGAATATGATTGGCATTGGTCATTAAGGAATGACCATCCAGATATTTCGCAAATATTTTTTCACAAGTCGCAATCGTCTCTTGCTGACTCATATCGCCAAAGCCAAAATTCTCGAACGTCTCTTCAGAACACTCAACAATGAAAGTGGCCGTATCTTCGTCAAACTGATAGGCATGAACCCAAATCCAGCCTTTATCCGTTTTTTCGAAAATGAATGTAAAAGCATCATCAAATTTTTGATGCGTCCCCAACCACACAAATTTGCATTTGCGAACGTCAATATCGGGCTTGAACTCAACTTCGAATTTATTTCGCGCTTTTGAATTTAATCCATCTGCGGCAACAACAAGATCATAGTCGGCCATCAACGCATCAATGTCATCGACATCGCGTTCAAATATTAGATTAACTCCCAACTCCTTCGCCCGCTCCTGCAAAAGAAGAAGAAGCTGCTTGCGACCAATACCGCAAAACCCATGCCCCGAAGACACATTCTTCACACCCCGATGGTGAACGGCGATATCATCCCAGTACGCAAAATGCTCGCGAATACGCTCTGCGCTAACAGAGTCATTCAGTTGAAGGTTATCGAGTGTTTCATCGGAGAGAACCACGCCCCAGCCAAAAGTGTCATCTGCACGGTTTCGCTCAATCACGGTCACATCGTGAGCCATATCACGAAGCTTCATACTGATTGCAAAATAGAGGCCTGAGGGGCCCCCTCCCAAACAAGCAACCTTCATAGCTGTCCCTTTTCTTTTGTCCCTTTAAAAACTATGGCACAGTCAAAATATATTTCAAGCATAAAAGTTTAAGCTTAAAATATATAGGTACAGAAAGTCCGCTGAGTATAAAAAAACGGCTGCTTTGAAAACTATCTGATTCAAAACAGCCGTTTATTTAATTTAGCCTACTCGCACCCAAAATGCTGAGGCTAGTAATTCTGCGGAATAAAGAGACTTATCAGTCAGATTTAGACCAGGTTGCTTTCAGGTCTTTCCATGCTTTAGATACGCCGCCCTTGATATCTTCCCAAGCGCTGCCGCTACTGTTTTTCATAACCTCATATTGATCTGCCAGTGTATCGCGCTGCTCTTGGACTTCTTTCAATGCTTCATCCGACTTTTCCTTTGAAACATCTTTTGTTGTATCCCAACCCTTTTCTGCGCGCTCCTCAAGTTTGTCGATATCTTTATCGATTTCATTCAAGGCTTCTTTTGTGTTCTTGATCGCCGCGTCCCGTTGGTTGGCGGTATAGGTTGAAATACTTTCAAACGCACCGGATAGTTTTTTCTTAATCTGATCTATGCTCACCTCATCATTTGATGAACTATCATCAGCCTTTGCAAACGGCATCGAAGCTGACGACACACCCAGAAACAAAATTCCGATCATAAGCAGTTTAAATATGTTCAATGCAGAGCCCCTTAAAATTTTCAGGCGCATCCCGTGCGCCCTTTGATTATATTCTTAAAAAATACCTATACGCTTCATATGCCCACAGCAAGACATGATTTAGAATTGGCAAAGGAATTTGCGTAGATAAAAAACTGGCGAGGTCAGCTTAAAAAACGATGCCCTTTTATCAATGCCAATAGTTCATCCAAAGAAGCTTCCAAAGTCTTTCCGGTGGTATCGAGATGAGCATCCGCCCGCTCATACATGGCCTCTCTGCTTGTCAGTAGAGATTTAAGCTGAGCCATCGCTTCTGGGTTGCCCGTCATTGGCCGTTCATCGCCTTGTGCCCGGACCCGTAACATATGTTCCTCTGGCGCAGCTTTAATCCAGATCGTATGAAAATTTTTCAGCAGGACATTAAAGGTTACTGGCTCCGACACGATGCCGCCTGCAACTGCCAAAATAGCTGTATCATGGGTTGCCACTACACGCTGCAGGGCCTGAGCTTCTAACTGACGATACCCCTCCTGTCCATAAAGTGCCATTACTTCACCGACTGGCATCCCGCTCTGCTCTTCGATCGCGCTATTCAGCTCAACAAATGGGACATCTAAAACATCCCCGGCTAACCGCCCCAATGTTGACTTCCCGGCACCCCGCAAGCCAACCAAGCAAATGCGTTGCGCCTTCTGCTCACCTTCAGATTCCGGGCTTAATAGTTGCATGACAGCCTGCTGCACATCCAGATTGGCGCTTCGATATAACTCAGCAAACCGAAGCACCTCAGATGTCCAGGGATCTTCCTCTCCAACAAACCATTCGATTTTATGATCAAGCGCAATTGCAACCCGCTCAAGCAGACCGATTGATATGTTTCCAGCGCCGGTTTCAAGTTGCGCTAAATATCTGGGGGAAACGCCAGACATTTCGGATAAAACGCGCCGCGGAATACCTTTTCGCTCACGCGCCTTGCGGACACGTTCACCGACAGACACAATCAGGTCATCGACAACCTTGTCAGCAATTGCCGACTTTTCGATAACTTGGGCCTCGCCCCTGAAATTGGTTATTTCCGCCATTGTTTCCGTCCGCTGCGTAATATAATGCACAATTTACAGGTGGATGCGAAGAAACTCAAACGCCTAACTGCTTTCGTCCAAAATCTTTTTCAATTTCAATAAGTTTCCACATGATACCGGCCTTCTTCCCGCATGGTGTCCCGCAGGGCGGTCCACTGCAGGCCAATGCTTTCAGAAATGTTGGTGAACGCTTTCTCAACGCCCTCTTCCATTCCTCTCAGGCCACAAATGTAAATGTAGCAATTTGGATCGGCCAACAGATCTGCAACTGCATCTTCTTCGGCTCGCAATCGATCCTGCACATATTCCTTCGGCTCTCCCGGTGTTCGGCTAAAAACCATATGCGTTTTCAAAAGGCTTTCCGGAACTTTGTTTAACGGTCCAAAATAAGGCAAACTATCTGCCGTCCGCGCGCCAAAAAACAGAGTCATGCCGCCAGATTTCTCGCCAATCGTTCGTTGGCGGCGCATCGTAAACGCCCTCATTGGGGCGGAACCGGTCCCAGTACAAACCATCAACAGACGCGCCTGAGGGTCTTCGGGCATTAAAAATGTTGAGCCAAAGGGTCCCGTAACCTGTACTTTATCACCTGTCTTTAAATCGCAAACATAGTTGGAGCAAAGCCCCATATCCTCACGTTTAACGGTCAATGAAAGATTGTTATAGTTAGAGCGCTCTCCATCTCTGGGGCTGGAAACAGAATATAAGCGGGGTAAATGTGAATTTCCGTCTTTATCGAGTCCAGGCGGGATAATCCCAATACTTTGACCTTCAAGAACAGGAAAAGACAACTTATCAAAATTCAGAATAATATGCCGGACATCGGAATCGCTATCCTTACTGGTCAGTCGATAGTTCCCCTGTACCGTTGCCTCTGCAGGTTTGCCCAGATTAAACAGGTTTATGGACGGCTTGGCTGCTGAAGAAGGGGCCTTTGCTTTTCCGCCCGCGCCTTTGTGGGCATCCGCAAGCAAAGCCGCAATGGAATCGTCCAACGCCTCCAATGCCGTAGAAGCCTCACTTTCTGAAACCGCGAAGTCTTCCTGCGCAGGCAGCTCCATCCAGCTATATTGTTCTTCGAGGCTATATTGGGTCGAAACCACGCGCCATTCGTCAATGGATCCTGTGGGGCATACCGGAATGCAGTCCATACAGAAATTGCAGATTTCACCGTTTACGACAACATTGTTGTCATCATGTTCAATCGCGCCGATTGGACAGGTCATTTCACATGTATAGCAACGGATACATATTTCAGGATCAATTAAATGTTGTTTCGCTGGATTGCTCATACCGTTCATCCTTTGGACACGTCTATTCCGGTAAAAATTACCCTTGTATCTCGTTCTTACCGGCACACCGGACTTATTCACCCCAATAGTCTAAAAGATGGGCTGGCCGATGACTATTGTGAAGATATCGAATGCCATACAGACATCCGATATACCACCTTTTATGCCATATGGATCTTTACATACTCAAAATCACCAGGCTTGCTGTCAATTCCAACCTTAGGCGCTGAAATCCAACTCGCATACTTGCCCGGTTCAGTTACCGGAACCATCAGAGACTGAATGAAGTCGCCATCGTCCTTAGTTGGTAACCAGGAAACAAGACCTGCTTGATAAGCTTCATCAGAAAGCATGTTGCCATCGGGATCAAAGTTCAGACCTGCGAAGACACCAATTTTCCGGTTAAACGCTTCGTGCGGAAGTGTCATTTCAAACTGCACGCCTGCTTTTTCAATGATCTTGTTCCACCGGCCAACACCCCCAGCCGCATCACGGACATAATCATCCCGCAAGCGCATGTTAATCGCTGTCAACGCCGGAACTTCATGATGAACCAGCTTACCATCCACGAGGTCCCAAACTTTATAGGTGTCATTCTTCAGTTGATGGTCATCATCGATACGAGGCTCCATATACCGGCCCTTGATACCGGCATTAAACGCATTTGCCGCGTTTGTTGAAACTTCCTGACCAAACAGATCCAGAGACAGCGTATAATGTAAATTGAGTTTTTTCTGCATTGTTGGCAGATCAATCACACCCAGAGCCCGGATTTTGTCGATGTCGTAGGGATCGGTAATGCCATTTTCTTTCATGACCTGACAGGTGCGATCAATTGTTCGGCCAATACCCGTCTCACCAACAAACATATGATGAGCCTCTTCGGTCAACATAAAGCGGCAAGTCCGCGACAACGGATCGAACCCGGATTGAGCAAGAGATTCAAGCTGCATTTTACCGTCTCGGTCCGTGAAATATGTAAACATGAAGAACGATAGCCAGTCAGGTGTTTCTTCGTTAAACGCGCCAAGCATACGCGGCGCTTCTTCACTTCCTGAAGACCGTCGCAACAAATCATCAGCCTCTTCCCGGCCATCCTTACCAAAATACTTCTGAAGCAAATAAACCATTGCCCATAAATGGCGGCCTTCTTCAACGTTCACCTGAAACAGGTTTCGCAAATCATAAAGGGACGGCGCGGTTAAACCCAAAAAGCGCTGCTGCTCAACTGAGCCCGGTTCAGTATCGCCTTGAATAACAATCAGGCGCTTCAGCATATTCCGATATTCACCCGGAACTTCCTGCCATGCCAGCTCGCCTTTATGCTCACCAAAGGGAATGCGGCGATCCTCAACTTTCGGTGCCAGCAATACACCCCAACGATAATCGGGCATGTTCACATAACCAAAACTTGCCCAGCCTTTGGGATCTACACTCACGGCAGTACGCAGATAGACTTGCGACTTCTGGAATTGCTCCGGAATCAGTTCTTTCCACCAATTAATATAGCCCGGATGCCATTTTTCCAATGCTTTGAGGACTTTCCGGTCCGAGCTCAGTCCAACATTGTTGGGAATCTGAGTATCGTAACTGACATTAATGAGATCAACCATTTGTCTCTCCTATTTCGTTTGAGCCCAGACGCGAAATCCGCATCGGTATTTTTCTGATTATTTGTTAGACACGTTCTTTATTGAAATCACCGCGAACGCCCGTACCATATCTTTGTAGGGCACCCGTTTCGCCAACAGCATTTGGCCGATTGAAAATCCAATTTTGCCATGCTGTTAAGCGACCAAATATCCGCGTTTCCATCGTTTCAGGACCTGCAAAACGCAAATTGGCTTCCATACCTGTCATGGCATCAGGTGAAAATGATGCCCGCTCTTCCATGAAGATTCTGATTTCATCATCCCAATCAATATCATCGAGTATCATCGTGACAAGCCCCAGCTCGTCTGCATCGGATGCCTCCAACGCCTCACCCATTCGGCTTTTCGCTGTCATAACCGCTTCCGGCTCGCCCAGAAAACGGGTTTGAAGACGTGTTAGATCATTCCCCATTGGAAAAGGCCCAAAATTTGCCTCTGACAATGTGACCGTTGCTAAAGGACGATTGTCGCCCTCAAACTCATCTTCCATCATATAAGTGCGATCAACTGAGAATAACAATTCGGCCAAAATACCGGTAAAGCAAGATCCATGCTCAACAAGCGCAATCATTGAACGCGACGTGACATCGACCCGCTTCAAAATACGTTTCCAGTATTTTAAAACTTCGTTAGCCAACCAATGATCTGCATTCTCCAGCAACAAGGCTTCATGGGCAGCAAACACTTCCGGGTCCCCTTGCGTTTTAAAGACAAGTAAACCGGCTTCCATTTCATTTAAACGAAGATGCAGGATCGCGTCATCCAGCTCCCGCGCCAGGCGCAGCAAATAGGCCTGATCACCTTCTGCGAGAAACGCGTCCATATCCGCTGGGGCAGGTGCATCAGGACCGTGCAATATAATTGTTGCTTTCCGCCCCTCATGATCCAGCACGACTTCTACTAGTGAGTAGGTTACAGAACCGTCTTCACCAATCGTTTTATTCAACGGTGTTAGAGAAATGCCTTTAGCCACTTTGGCCTTTGAACTGGATGCGGCAAATTCTTGTGCCCGCTCTTTAACGGTTTCATCAAACTTGGAATTCGCAATCACTTCGTCAACCAACCGCCAGTCTTTCGCCTTCTTACCCTTCACACCTTCCTCTATAGAGCAGAAGATATCCGCGCGATCCCGGCGAACCTTTCGCTTATCCGTGACACGGGTCAGACCACCCGTACCCGGCAGCACAGCCAACAATGGAACTTCAGGCAACGCAACCGAAGAGGTGCTATCGTCCGTTAGCATGATGTAATTGCAAGCAAGCGCAAGTTCATATCCACCCCCTGCACAGGCACCTTTAACGGCCGCTATATATTTCTGACCGCTGTCAGCTTCAGCCGCTTCAAATGTATTTCGGGTTTCATTCGTGAATTTACAGAAATTCACTTTGTGGCTATGTGCAGCGCCGCCCAGCATTCGAATATTTGCGCCCGCACAGAACACTTTATCTTTAGCAGATTGCATGACCACAACCTTAACCTCGGGGTGCTCAAATCGCATGCGCTGAACAACATCAGCCAACTCGATATCAACGCCAAGATCATATGAATTGAGCTTCAACTCATACCCATCGAACAAGCCGCCCTTTTCATCGACATCCATGTATAAATTGGCGACGTCACCCTCATAGGATACCCGCCAGTGGCGATATTTGGATGGATCGGTCTGAAAATCGATCAGCTTGGTCATTCTTTATCTCCTTAGCCTAACTGCTTGCTTGGCTGCAATATAGTGCTCTAATTCTTAAACGTAAAGTCATAATATGCAAAATATTGCAAAACACAATGAATTTATGCATTATAATTCACATTTCAGTCTCAAAACTTCTTTTCTCAGGTCCATAAAATCTTGATGACTGAATTCCAGGCCGTTCACCTCACTTCGCCTCGCACTCTCTTCAAATAAGTCTTCGGCCATTTTTAAGAGACGACGAAAGGCATTCTCGCGTTGCATTTTTTTCTTCAAACCCGCATTCGCCAATTGAATGAGACTCTGGACAATCATTCGCTCCACTGTATTTGGATTGCACTTCAGCCATACAGCCTCCAGAACTTCATGGGATTCCCAATAATACCCCTCCCTCAGAAAAGCTTGCCCCTGCAACCAAGTGACTGATGTGCGGAGTTCTTCAATCCTCACCTCTTCATCAATGCAACTTTTAAGCGGCTCAAACAAATTGGGTGCATGCCTTTGATTGACACCGGGCACATGCGCGTATGGAGGTCTCCATTTTAAAAGATCCATACCAGCCAACCCGTCAATTAATCTCATTCAACGCGATGAAATCTGCTACCGCATTTAGTGTTTCGTCGGGCTTTTCGATAAAGGGCGAATGACCACAATTTTCAAGCACGACAGTCGTGACAGCCTTAGCTACTCTTTGCTCAATCACTTCAATCTGCGCCAATGTTCCATACTGATCCTCTCGCCCCTGCACAGCGAGCACCGGAATACAAAGTCCATCAAGGACATCCGCGACATTCCAATCCTTAAAACCAGAATCAAGCCAGCTATCATTCCATCCCCTGAAAGCATTTTCTGGATCAGCATGATATTTGGCCAAACGAGACCTCAAATCCCCGTTATCAAAGTTATCTTTCGCTTGCGCGATTGCCGCCAGCCCAACCTCTTCAGTAAAGAAATGGGGCGCCATTAAAATAAGTCCACCAAGACGGCTATCGGGAACCAATCCTGCATAAATGGCCGCGATTGTTGCGCCGTCCGAATGGCCGAGCAGGAAACCTGATTTAAACCCAATTTTATCCAAAAGTTCCGGCAGAATGCGTTCAGCTTCTATTGTCATATAGTTGAGCGGCCACGGCAAATCTGTCGCTTCAGATTGCCCATATCCACCGCGCGAATATACAAAGACCCCCAATCCTGTGGCCATCGCCAATTTTTGGGGAAAATCTCGCCACAAAGCAACACACCCAAGCCCCTCATGAAGCAAAACAATTGTCGCTGCCTTTTCCGGGCTGGGACCATAGCAACTGTATTCCAGCGCCATTCCCCCAACAACTATTCGATCATCTGGATTCTCTGACCATCTCATATCAATGCTTACGCACCTTGTCTGAGTTTAAAGCGCTGAATTTTACCGGTCGCAGTCTTGGGAAGGTCCTCAACGATGTCAATCCACCGCGGGTATTTCCACATACCAATGCTTTCCTTTACCAGCTCTTTCAAATCACCAACCAAATCAGGATTCTGGCCTTCTTTTAACACGACATATGCTTTGGGTTTTTCAAGACCTTCCGCATCCGACCAAGGAACAACAGCGGCTTCCAATACACCCGGATGCGCTATCAGCGCTTGCTCAACCTCAAATGGGGAGACCCAAATGCCGGATACTTTGAACATATCATCTGTGCGGCCACAGTAATTGAAACGCCCCGCTTCAGTTTTCTCATATTTATCACCAGTGCGTGTCCAATGCCCCTGAAACGTGGATTGAGACTTGTGACGGCGGTTCCAATATCCTTCAGCGGAAGAAGGCCCCCTCACAAGGAGTTCCCCAACCTCACCGGCTGACACCTCTTCATCATGCTCATCCACAAGCCGCACTTCATACCCCGGAACGGCGATGCCCGAAGTCCCGTAAACAACGTCACCAGGGCGGTTCGACAGAAAGATATGCAACATTTCAGTTGAACCCACACCGTCTACGATATCAACGCCCCACTTCTTCTTCCAGCTTTCGCCGATTTCCCTTGGCAGTGCTTCGCCTGCGGAGACACATATCCTTAAATTAGGTGCAGATACACCGTCTAGCTTGTCCTGATTGGCCACCATCGCCGCATATAACGTTGGCACCCCGCAGAAAATCGATGGGTTTTCAGCAGAAAAGATATCAAACACGGCATCTGGTGTTGGACGGCCACTAAAAATAACTGTAGTTGCCCCTGCCGCCATTGGGAAACTCATTGCATTTCCAAGACCGTAAGCGAAAAACATCTTCGCTACAGAAAAAACCACATCCGTCTCTCGAACTGCGATCACCTGTTGCCCGAATGTATCCCACGTCGCCTTTAGACTTGAGTGAATATGGCGCACCCCTTTAGGCTGACCTGTCGACCCTGAAGAATAAAGCCAAAAAGCAAGTTCATCTTCAGACGCATCCACCGCTTCCATAGAGGGCGCATCTTTAACGAACTCTGCGTAATCGATTGTTCCGCTTGGCGCCTCTCCAATTACCAGAACAGCCCTCAAATAAGGATTGTCTTCGATTGCCGGCGCAACCACGTCCCACAGCGCTTCGGATACAACAAGTATGGAAGCACGGCTATCGTTCAAAATAGTTTCATATACTGCCGAAGAAAGAAGGGTGTTTAAAGGAACCGGAATGGCACCTGCTTTTATTGATCCCCAAAATACAACTGGAAATTCCAGCTGATCCAACACAATCATCGCAACACGCTCTTCGCGGCGGACCCCACTGCGGGCAAGCGCTCCGGCGAATTGAGAGGTTTGTTCCGCCAGCTCACCGTAAGTTAGTGAGCGCTTCTTCCCATCCGCCTCCCGAAAGGCAACCTTATTCGTTCGCCCTTCTTTCAAATGCCGATCCACGAAATACACAGCAGCGTTTTGTGACTGAGACATCTTCCTCCTCCTTCTGCTCAAGATCTGAATTTACAATCAGATTTGTTGGCATTTATTTTTAGTTTTTATCTCCCCAGCGATAAAATGAGAAAGCCTGCAGCACACAACACGATTGCAGAACTGGTTTTCAATTTTACATCACCTGAACCCAGAACCTTATAATGGTTCCGTTTGTTCTCTTGAGGATATTTATGCTTTATAATGCATAATATACTGCGAATTTATAAAAATACACAATTTAATTGCATTTTTTTGCATACTTCAAATCACTTTCGCGATTTCCCTCTTCTCAAGAGGCACTCAGTAACTTTTAAGACGGCAACAGAAAGAGGGTGATCGCGGGAAACAGGACAAGAATGACGACACGCACAATGTCTGTAGCAACAAAATAGCTGACAGCTTTATACGTTTCCAGAATAGGTGTTTCTCGCTCCATCGCGTTAATAATGAACAGGTTCATCCCCACCGGAGGTGTAATCAACCCGACCTCAACCACAATTAACACCAAAATACCGAACCAGATCGCAACATGCTCGGGGCTCATCCCAAAATCCAGAACGCTAATCACAGGAAAGAAAATCGGGATCGTCAGTAGAATCATGGACACACTGTCCATCAGACAACCGAACACCAGATAAAAAATCAAAATCAGTGTCAGAACCGTCCATGGACTAAACCCTTGGCTGACAACATATTGTGACAGTTCTTGAGGCACTTGCGTTAAGGCCAGAAACCCGTTGTAGAACGCGGCGCCCAAAATAATAAAGAACACCATGCCGGTCGATCTGGCCGTATTCATAAAGCTTTCTATTAGCGACGAGAAGGTTAAACCTTTATTGATATAGGCGATCAAACCCGTGCCAAACGCACCAACAGCAGCGGCTTCTGTCGGTGTAAACCACCCCAGATAAATACCCCCAACAACCAGGCCAAAAACCAGCAATACAGGCCAAACGTTTTTCAACGCCTGAAAACGCTCTTTATAAGGAACCGGTTCCTTTGTTCCAGCCGCATTTGGATTGAGCCGAACATAAATAGATATGGCAATAACGTACCCAAGCGCCGCCAGCAAACCGGGAATAAACGCCGCCAAAAACAGCTTCGCGATATTCTGTTCTGTCAAAATTGCGTAAATAACCAGAACAACAGATGGCGGAATCAAAATCCCCAATGTTCCGCCAGCCGCAAGGGTTGCCGTCGAAAATCCACCTGCATAACCATACTGCTTGAGCTCCGGCAATGCGACACGTCCCATCGTCGCAGCGGTCGCCAGTGAACTACCGCAAATCGCTCCAAAGCCCGCACATGCACCAATCGCCGCCATCGCAACGCCGCCTCTGCGGTGGCCGACAAAACCTTCTGCCGCTTTAAACAGGGCCGAACTCATTCCGCCCAAAGACGCAAACTGCCCCATAAGCAAAAACATAGGGACGATGGTCAAGGAATAGGATGAAAAAGTAGAAAAGGTTTCACTCTTCAGCCGGGCGAACGCAACCGTCGTTCCATCCGTTACAAAGAAAAGACCAACCAAACCGACCAAAAACATTGCCAGCCCAATTGGGACACGCAAAAAGATTAACAGCATCAATGCTGGAAAAGATGCAATTCCAATTTCCAAGGCGCTCATATTTCGGCCTCCGCGCCATCACTTATTAAAATTCTTTTGAAAACAAACTCTGCAATCCGAATGATCGCCATGTAACAACCAACAAATGCCGAGGCTACGGCCCCAAAAAGGCTCGCCGCATATGCCCACCAGATTGGGAACTGCAAAAGAAAAGTTGTTTCTCCATAACGATGTTTGGACACCAGTCCATCGTATAGCTTCCAGGCAATTAATATCAAAACAGCCGCAAAAACGATCTCAGTTATCATCCGCAGAAACCGTATCGCCACTTTGGGCATCATATTTGTGAAAATATCGACAACCGCGTGACTGGAACTGACTTGGCACAAAGGCAGAAACGCAAAGATCGCAAATGCCACACCAGCCTCGACCAATTCAAAATCACCATTGACCGGACCAATGCCCGTTTCAATCACCCATGCGGAAAAGCCCGGGGCCAAACTCGTCATCAAGTCGCTATGAAACAGACCGTTTAACATGCGCCCAAGTATTGAAATACAGGTGAGCAGCATCAACAGTGTCAACACAAGCCCGCCCAGGATAGCCATAAACCGGGCAAGTCCCTTCACGAATTTTGTCATTCGACAAACATCTCCAGCATCAGAGTTACAATAATTAAGCCGCGGTAAAGGTTATTACCGCGGCTTAATCTTTTGCTTTTGTTACTTCGTATATTTATCAATCAACATACGAGCTTCATCAAGTAAAGCCTGACCGTCTTTACCTTTGGAGTTCATGTCTGCCACCCATTCGTCATAAATGGGCTGCGAAAGTTTCCGCCACTCCTGCGTTGCCGCTTCGTCTAGAGTGATGATGTTGTTTCCACCATCAACTGCCAGCTGACGGGCTGGGCCATCGGCGTCCGCTTGTGTACCACCGGCAAAAACAGAGAACTCTTCCCCTGAATTATCATCAATGACTTTCTTCAAGTCGTCAGGAAGGCTTTCATATTTGTCTTTATTCATGGCAAGAACGAAAGTCAGCGTATATAGCGCAGCGCCGGAGAACTCAGTGTGATTTTTAACAAGTTCAGGCACTTTCAGCGCGGCTGTCACTTCCCATGGAATGGTCGTGCCATCGATAACACCTTTAGAAAGACCCTCTGGCACGGCAGGAACTGGCATCCCAACAGGCGTTGCACCAAGTTTTGTCAGCAGTGAATTAACTGACCGAGATCCACCGCGAATTTTCATACCTTGCAAATCTGCAGGTGTGTTGACAGGATTTTTGGTATGGATCATGCCCGGACCATGAACCCATGTGCCCAGAATATGAACATCTTTGAATTCAGTATCTTTCAAATGCTTTTCAAACATCTGCCAATACGCCCGGCTTGTTGCCCGCGCATTTGTCATCATAAATGGAAGCTCAAACACTTCGGTTGTTGGAAAACGTCCAGGCGTATAACCCACAACAGTCCAAACAATATCCGCCACGCCATCAATAGCCTGATCCATTAGCTCTGGTGGCTTACCACCCAGCTGCATGGAGGGATAACGGCTAACCTTGATACGTCCCCCTGAATCCTTTTCAACTTTATCCGCCCAAACATCCAAAACTAATTTCGGAACGTTCGCTTGCGCTGGCAAAAATTGGTGTAATTTCAAATTTACATCTGCAGCCACCGCTGAACCTGCAAACATCCCCACTGTAAGCGCGGTTGCTAATGCGCCCCCAACGCTTTTTAACATTGTTCTTCTTTTGATCATTTATTCCTCCCGAGTGATCATTTTTTAGCATTATAGTGCTTATTAAATACACATTATGCAAAATAATGCTAGCTCTATTTCATTGTACAGACTCGCACAAAATCTGGCAATTCCTGCTTGTTACACGCTGCAAAGTTATTCCAGCCTGCCAAGCATAATTGGGACTAAAAGTTATTTATCTTGAGAAAATATGTCCAACAAAAGTCGCCTAAGCGCAAGCAGGCTATGAAGCTGCCAATGATAAAATATTAACGCCAGCCTCCACCTCACTGCGTCCACCAACACCAATTAAAACCAAACCACTTGGGTTGATCTCTTTATGTGGGGTTAAAGTGCATCGCTTGCCGACCTTTTGCACCAGCATTTGTAGACCTGTATCAGCATCTATAAAGAACCCTTTTACACGATGAATAGTCTCGGGGAGCCGTTCCAAACGCCTTTCAACTTCCACTTTGCGCAAAGGCGCATCCGGCTTCCAAACAGCCGTATATAGGTGAGCCGTTTCCGACGTCTCCTTAGAACGCTGGTTTACTTCAGATGCTGCCCCCAGCCCCACAAGAAGTAACGGGTCAATCGAACCTTCTGATGCGTGGAGTAGGCGTGCATGTGGAGAAATTTTCTCCAACATCCCATATACTGCGGATAAGTGTTTCTCCGGCACCAGATCTGTTTTGGTTAATCCAACAAGATCTCCCGCTTCTATTTGGCTGCGAACCAGCTGCCCAACAAATTTATCGGTAAGCCGTGCCGAAATTGTTTCAACATCAACCAGTGTAATCACAGCATCCAACTCAAAACCGGGCCAGCTTCCCGCGTGACAGGCAATTCGGGCAGGATCTGCTACACCACTTGCTTCTAAAACCACAAGTTCCGGCGGCGCTGGCCGATCTGCCTGCGCTTGCAATGCCGTTCCTAAATCATCTGTAATGGAGCAACAGACACATCCATTAGCAAGACTGATCGCATCTTCACCTTCAGACTCAATCAGCGCAGCGTCTATATTAACGGACCCAAAATCGTTCACCAGGACCGCTATGCGGCGACCATGATTGCCGTTCAGCAAATTATTAATCAGCGTTGTTTTACCTGCCCCAAGGTAACCACTGATTACGGTTACGGGTATGCGGCCCATCATTGGTCGATCGGGAACACTTGTCCCTCAAAAACTGTTCCCCAGATCGGAATGTCTTTCAACGACTCAACTGGTGTTTCCCAGGGGTCAGCTTCCAAAACCGTAAAATCAGCCTTCTTGCCAGCGCGGATCGACCCCACCTCATTTTCCATGCCAATAACATAGGCAGCATCGATGGTGATGGCGCGCATGGCCGCGTCCAGACTAATCCTTTCCTCAGATCCAAGCACTTGGCCGGATTCAGCTATTCTATTGACTGCTACCCATGCAGAATTGAGCGGTAATGCGGGTGCCATGGTAAAATCCGAATGCAGAGCAGTTGTTACATTATGCCGGGCGAGAGTCCCCAAACGCGCCATTTGAGAGGCACGCTCATACCCAATGGAATTTAGCCAGTATGCTTCTCCCAATTCATGCAGGTAATAGATATTCGCGGACACCAGCGCCCCAAGATCTGCGATGCGCCGCGCCTGTTCCGGTGTGGAGACGCCAAAATGTTCAATTGTAAAACGATGATTAACCCGAGGACGCTCAAACTGTAATTTCTCCAGCGTGTCCAAGGCTAACTCTACACCCAAATCGCCAGTACAGTGAACATGGATACGTTTTCCATCATTCCAAAATGCCCGTGCCAAGGTTTCAAACATTTCTGGCGCCATCAACCATTCCCCATGATGGCCATCTATGAAGCCCGGTTCTTGCATTTGCATTAATTCAGCAAAAAAACCGCCGTCCGTAAACAACTTAACACCGTTACCAAATTGCAATCGATGCTGACTGCGGGTTTTATAGTCATTCACCCTTGCAACTTCTTCATCAGCCGTACCTTCCCAAGTTCCACGCAACGCGCCTCGCGGTACAATCTGCATTCGGAACGGAACATCATCGCGTTCCATTGTTTCATTGAGCAAATACCACTCCACCTGATCGTTCATCAAAGGATACGCCAGCTCCCCAATTGTCGTATGTCCACCATGATGAATGGCTTTCTTTACCAGCTCTAACCCGTTTTTATATCGGGTTGGTTCAAACAGGTAGGGGTTCATTCTGTTGGTCGCAACGGCAAGTCCCGTCTCATAAAAGCGTCCTGAAGATAGTTCGATCTGCGGGTGGCGCTCCAACTCCTCGCGATCCAGCTTCATCCAGTCAATCGCCGCATCATTTAGAATAATTTCATGGAACGAACGTTGCCACACAATAATTGGCCTTGTGCTAGACACTGCATTCAGGGTTTCACGGTCAATTTTTCCGTGCCAGATTTTATGGAATCCCCAAGTAATAAGCGGCTCGTCTGGATCAGACAAACCCGTATGAATTTCCGTTAGCTTTTCAATATATTCTTCATGTGTCCGCGCAGGCGGGCAGGTCCGGTCCGGTAATTTCCACTCCATCGCGGTAATAAAATGACAGCAGAGCAATAACGCCCCAAGGGTTGGATGTAAGTGCGGATCAATAAAGCCCGGCATTAAAACCTGATCGGCAAATCGATCATCAATGCGATGAGGGTGCTGAGACAGCCAGGGCTGCAACGTCTCCAGCGTTCCAACTTCAATTATCTGGTCATCGCGAACCGCCACCGCAGTTGCCGTTGGCATAGACGGGTTCATCGTACGGATCATCCGTGCTGTATAAACAACGATTTCGCTCATAACCTTTTTTCCTTTGCTAATAGGTCGCCGGACTTATCGCCCAAACAACGACTGTGTCTTTCTCTCCAGGATTAAAACACCAATGTTTGCCTGTACCGCTCAATTGGAAACTATCACCTTCTTCAAGGACATATTTTCGACCATCAGCGCTCAATTCCAGAGTACCTGAGAGGACCATCCCGCCCTCTTCTCCCCGTCGCTCCCGGCCCGCTTCCCCCGTGCCGGCACCCGGTGAAAAAGTCGTTAGGATAAGTTCCAGCTGACCTTTCAGGTGAGGCGACAACAATTCTTCGCGTGTGCCAGCCTGACTCAGATTAATCTCGCGCCGTGCATTCTTTCGTACCACCACTTCACGTTCTGAAGCAGACGCAACTGCCGTTCCTGTAAAAAACCAGTTCATCGAGACATCAAGTGATCTTGAAATCGCATCCAACGCTTCAATAGTGATTGGGCTTACGCCCCTTTCCATTTCACTTAAATTCCCAACAGAACGGCCGGTTAAGTTTTTCATATCCGTCAACGTCAAGCCTCTGGAACGCCTGAGTTCACGAATTTGCTTTCCGACAGGAATCGCAGCTTCTCCCGTAATATCATCATCTAATTTTTTAGTTGTCTGAACCTTTGGCATTTGAATTTTTTCCAATCTAAATTCAGCATTATGAAAATTATGTTGCAATTTTTCAGTTATGGTGCAACCTTTTTTATCCGGTGATTGTTATTTAACCTCACTTCTTACTGGGAGAACAATCTGAAATGCTAAAAATAACAAAGCTACGCAAACTCTCGATCGTTGCGCCTCTGATTGCGACTTTCATTTTGGGATCCACCATCCCAACAAAAGCTGACCCGCAAATGGGCGGCACCCTCAACACGTCAACATCAGGATATCGGTCACTCAATCCCGCTGTCCAATCCGGTGCCGCAACTGGAGCGCCAGGCTCTCAAATCTTTGCAGGTCTTGTTTTGATCGGGAAAGATTATTCAGCGAGCCCGTACCTGGCAAAAAGCTGGACCGTTTCTGACGACAATCTGACCTATACCTTTAATCTGGTAGAAGGCGCTAAATTTCATGACGGCGAACCGATCACATCTGCTGACGTTGCCTTCTCACTCGATACAGTGAAAAACAACCATCCATTTGGTAAAGCAATGTTTGGCAACGTGCAGAGCGTAGAAACACCGGACGCGAACACAGCCGTTATCAAATTAAGCAAGCCGGTTCCGGGTTTACTGTTATCGCTAGAACCACTGTTAATGCCAATCATTCCAAAACATATTTATGGCGATGGACAGAATGTCAAATCACATCCTCGCAATATGGAAAACGTTGTCGGATCTGGCCCCTTCAAAGTTGCTGAAAACTCGCCAGCTGAGCGTCTGATTTTGGAAAAGAATGAAGATTTCTTTATTAAAGATCGCCCTTATCTGGATCGAATTGTTTTTTCAGTTGTAAAAGATGGTCTAACCCGTGTCCTAATGATGGAAAAAGGCGATTTGGATTATGTAGGCTTCTCCGGTATTCGGCCAACAGACGCCGATCGACTTGAAAAATCAGAGAACCTGACTATTACGCAAGATGGCTACGGTGCCATTGGTTATATTCATTATCTCGAAATGAATTTACGTGAAAAACCTTTTAGTGATCATAAAGTCCGCGAAGCTTTATCTCATGCCATCGACACCGGATTTATCGCTAAAATCCTTTTCGGTGGCCGCACTCAAGTCGGCACAGGACCTCTCCACACAGGAAACGTATTCTATTCTGCCGACGTTCCAACCTATGCGCCTGATCTCAAAAAAGCAGCAGCTCTTTTAGATGAAGCCGGATATCCAAAAGGGGCAAACGGGGAACGTTTTGCTTTTACATTGGACATTCCCAGCTGGGCACGTCAGGCACATGGCCCCATGGCCGAATATATCCAAGTTCAGCTCAAAAAACTGGGCGTCAATGTCTCGCTCAGACAAGCGCCTGATTTTGGAACATGGGTAAAACGCATCTCAAGCTTTGACTATCAAGCAACCATGAACGGATCTTTCAACTATCCAGATCCCGTGATCGGCATGCACCGTCACTTTGATTGCGATAATATCAAAAACGTTATCTGGTCCAATACACAAGGTTATTGCGATCCTAAAATGGACGAACTTCTTGATAAAGCCGCTGTTGAAACTGACTTTGATAAACGCAAAGCGTTATATGCTGACATCCAAAAGAAAGCAGCCGAAGATATTGTCTTCATCTATATGCCGCAGGATTTCACTTCTACAGTTTATTCCAACAAGGTCGGTAACCAGCCAGATACTGTATTTGGACCACTGGCACCGTTCCATGAAGTTTATCTGAAAAAGTGATGTAATTTCTCGGCGCCGTTAAAATTAGCGGCGCCGGGCAACATCTGAGCAATTACTAGGTTTCGGGAAACATAATGATCAAAGGCTTTTCCAAACGGGTCGCCAATGCCATCGTACTGTTATTGGCGGTGCTCGTCCTCAATTTCACCCTTATTCATCTTGCTCCTGGCGATCCCGTTGAAGTGCTGGTTGGTGAAATGGGCGGTGCTACACCTGAGATTGTTGCTGAACTGAGAGCGAATCTTGGGCTTGATCAACCTTTCTATGTTCAGATTTTTACATATTTGGGAAATGTCGCCACAGGGGACCTTGGTCATTCTTTTTACTATGACAAACCTGTCACCACCCTCATCTTAGAACGCATCAGCGCAACATTGCTTCTAGTGATAACAGCTTTGTTTTTTGCGCTTATTATTGGAACCGCATTAGGTGTCGCCTCTGCACAGCGACGCGACTCTCTCCTCAGTAATATCGTAACTGTCCTCTCACTTGCCGGTTTTTCCGCGCCTGTTTTCTGGATCGGCATCATGTTGATACTGTTGCTGTCCGTTGCCATTCCCATCTTCCCTGTCGCGGGCATGACATCGGCTGGCGGATCTGAAGGAATTTTTGCTTACATGTGGGATGTTGCACAGCATCTTGTCCTGCCATCTCTCACGCTCGCGTCAATTTATCTGGCGTTTTATAGCCGGCTGTCACGTGCCAGCATGTTGGAAGTTCTTGAATCTGATTATATTCGAACCGCCCGCGCCAAAGGATTAAGCCGGTTTCTAGTTGTATATAAGCACGCACTCAGAAATGCCGTCTTGCCCGTCGTGACATTCGCCGGCTTACAATTTGCACAAGTGATTTCAGGTGCCGTTCTGGTGGAAACGGTATTTGCCTGGCCCGGGCTTGGAACACTGGCGTACGAATCAATCTTAAGAAGGGATTCGCCAACTCTACTGGGCATCCTGTTCTTTTCGGCCTTGCTAGTTCTGGTCGTCAATATTTTGATCGATATTACCTATCGTCTGATCGATCCAAGGATTAAAGCAAAATGACAGATGCCTCTATTGATAAAGAAGCTTTTTCCACTCCGCAAAAGCCGGTTTCGCCCGCCGTTCAGGCATGGAGAATGTTTCGGAAAAACCACTCGGCAGTTGTCGGAATGGTTCTACTTGGTGTCGTCATTCTAGTCTCCATTTTCGGCCCAATGTTTTATCAGGTCGACCCAAGCGATATGGTCTGGATGCCATCAACCGCCCCCGGTCAGTCTGAATATATTTTGGGTACCGATTATCTGGGCCGGGATATCCTTGCCGGCCTGATCAATGGTGGCCGCATCACAATAACTATTGGGGCCGCCGCAGCGCTCCTCACCGTTGTTATCGGCGTTACGATTGGCGCCCTAGCGGGGTTTTATGGGGGATGGGTCGACAACATACTCATGCGGATTACGGAATTTTTCCAAGTGTTGCCGAACTTACTTTTCGCCATGGTCGTAGTTATGCTTTTTTCGGCAAGCTTGACGAATATAGCGATAGCGATTGGAATCGTATCCTGGACGGGGACCGCCCGCCTTACCCGCGCGGAGTTTATGCGCCTTCGCGATATGGATTATGTTCGGGCTGAACGGGCAATCGGCGCCAAGAACTGGCATATGATCTGGACAGTTATTTTACCAAACGCCGCTCCGCCGCTCATTGTCTCGGCTGCACTGAGCATCGGAACTGCCATTTTATTTGAAGCCGGTCTTTCTTTTCTTGGGCTAAGTGACCCAAACTCCATGAGCTGGGGCCGCATGATTGGCGACAACAGACCGTATATTCTAGATAGCTGGTGGGGTGTAACCTTCCCCGGACTTGCAATTTTCCTGACCGTACTTGCTATTAGCCTCATTGGTGATGGCCTGAACGATGCCCTCAATCCGAAATTGAGGAAAAGATAATGAGCACACCTTTACTTTCTGTTCAAAACCTTGATGTCGCCTTTCAAATCGAAGGGTCCGAGGTTCCCATAATCCGCGATCTGTCTTTCGAAGTCAGCTATAACGAGGTTCTTGGCATTGTCGGTGAATCTGGCTGCGGGAAAAGTATGACGGCACTCGCACTCATGGGGCTAGTCCCAAATCCGCCTGGCAGAATTACCAACGGGTCGATTTTATTTGAAGGCCGCGATTTGGCCAAAGTGAGTGAGCCACAGATGCAGAGCATCCGGGGCAACGAAATATCCATGGTTTTTCAAGAGCCCATGACCTCGCTCAATCCAGTATATACGGTGGGTGAACAAATTGCCGAAACGGCGCGCGCCCATTTTAACATTGGCAGAGCTGAAGCAAAAGACCGGGCAGTCGAAATGCTAAAGCTCGTCGGCATTCCATCTCCTGAGCGGCGATTTGATGATTATCCCCATCAAATGTCCGGAGGTATGCGCCAGCGGGTTATGATCGCAATTTCACTGATCTGTGAACCCAAACTTTTGATTGCTGACGAGCCCACAACCGCACTTGATGTAACCGTGCAGGCCCAGATTTTTGATCTGTTTAAAGAACTACAGGAAAAAATTAAAACTTCCATTATTCTCATTACACATGACATCGGTGTTGTGGCGGAGATGACTGACCGTGTCATGGTGATGTATGCAGGGCGAAAAATTGAAGAAGGCCCCGTTGCCGACTTTATTCAAAACCCGCGCCACCCTTATACTAAAGGTCTCATTTCCTGTATCCCAACACTTCAGGAAAACCCACCCGAGATCCCTGTTCCCTTGTTCGAAATTCCCGGTGTTGTGCCAAGTGCATCCGAACTGTCACGGCCAGGTTGTGCCTTTGCCCCGCGCTGCTCACAGAAGATGGACCGATGCGCAAATTTGTTCCCGCAGACCGTTGAACTGGCAACAGGTCGAATCGTGTCCTGCTGGCTCGAAATGGAAGAAAACGCATGAATGAAATGTCCCCCATACTCGAAGTCACCAACCTGAAAGTTCATTTTCCCGTTAGCGGCGGCGGCACTGTACACGCCGTAGATGATGTTTCTTTTTCAATTAAAAAAGGTGTTGCGTTTGGACTGGTTGGCGAAAGTGGTTCCGGCAAAACAACAACCGCTTTGGGCTGCGTGAAACTTGTTGATTCCATTGCAGGTCAAATAAAACTGGAAGGAAACGATATCACCAACTTGCAGGGAGAAGCACTCCGGCAGGCCCGGCGAAATATGCAAATCGTTTTCCAAGACCCTTATGCGTCGCTAAACCCGCGAGAGCGTGTTGGCTCAATTGTTAAGCGACCGCTAAATTTAATGAATATCGGCACAACGGAAGAGCGTGAAAAGAGGGTAGCCGAGCTTTTTGAAACGGTGGGACTGCGCCCTGAACAGCGCGACTTGTTTCCGCATCAGTTTTCAGGTGGTCAACGGCAACGTATTGGTATCGCACGTGCACTCGCCACTCAACCTAAGCTCATTGTTTGTGATGAACCCGTTTCCGCCTTGGACGTTGCCATTCAAGCACAAATACTGAACCTGCTTGTTCGCCTGAAAAAAGAATTTGATCTCACATATCTTTTTATCAGCCACGATCTCGCCGTCGTGCAACATATATGTGATGAAATTGCTGTGATGTATTTAGGGCAAATTGTTGAACGGGGGTCAAAACGTGAAATTTTTAACAATCCACGCCACCCCTACACCAAAGCCCTGATTTCAGCGGTTCCTTCTGCGGGCTCCATTGGAAAACCAAAAACAGATCGAATTACGTTACAAGGAGATCCACCAAGCCCTATTTCACCGCCAGATGGATGCCGGTTCGCCAGCAGATGTCCCTATGCACAATCTGCATGTAGGGTGAAAATGCCATCGCTGAAAACGGTCGGTGGCTCCCATACTGTTGCCTGTTTACGTGTTGATCAGGATGGAAACTTTATCTAACTGCGATTTGCTAAAACCTCCAATAAACGCCAAGACTGTGTTAGAATAGGCGGATTATCGAATAACGCTTAACACTTCATTTTGGATCAGTGGATTTGACACAGACAACCAAGCTTCCCAGTCTTTTTCTATCACATGGGGCGCCAGACTTAAGCCTGTCTGACCATCCTACGGCAGATTTTTTTCGCCAGTATGGAAAAAGTCTACCCCTTCCAAAGGGGATGGTTGTTGCATCCGCTCATTGGCTGACAGAAGACTTTTCGATCACATCCGGCCCCGAATTGGAAACAATTCATGATTTCTATGGTTTTCCTGCGGACCTTTATAAAATTAAATACCCGGCTAAAACGAGCGAAATTCTGGTACGTCAGATTGAACAGGCTTTTTCGACCTCACAGCGAAAACTAACAGTTGATCCTGATAGAGGGCTTGATCACGGCGCGTGGGTGCCCCTCTCCCTGATGTTTCCAAACGCAGATATCCCGGTTGTTCAGTTATCTATAGACTATCATAAAACACCTGAACAACTGTTCGAAGTTGGCGCCCTTCTCCGCAGTTTAACAGACAATGGAATTTTGATCATTGGATCCGGTGGAAGCGTTCATAATTTAAATGCTTTATCTCCCGAAGGGACCCAGCCTGCAAAATGGGCTGTTGAATTTGAAAACTGGCTCACGGAAACTCTGGATGCAAAAGACTGGAAGGCGCTGCAACGGTTCCAAGACAGGTCTGATGCCTTACTAGCACACCCAACACCTGAACATCTGTTACCAATTTTTCTGGCCGCCGGAGCCGCTTCTCCATCAGGGCAAACCACAAAAATTCACGAAAGTTTCAGTTATGGATCTTTGGGAATGGGGTGTTGGGCTTTTGATTAAATGTGAATAAACACGCCAATTCAGAACATTTTGGTTGACCTTCTTCTTACTTTTTAGAATTATTCTAATAATGTTAAAGTGGAGGGGTTATGCTTTTAAAGGCGCTACTTCGAAGGTTTATTCATTCGGGCTCGTTGCGGGTTATCTGGTCGAACGGACAATCAACAACATTCGATAAGGGCATTTCTGGCCCATCGGTTGTTTTGCGTCTTCATGATAAAAAAATCGAGCGTCGTTTATTTTTCTCACCGGAAATGGCTTGCGGTGAAGGATATATGAACGGACAAATAACTCTGGAAGAAGGCGATATTTTTGACCTTCTTGATTTGTTCGGCAGCAACTATGCTCAGGCAACAGGATTTGGGACCCTTTTTCACGATGTGGCCGAATGGGTGGACACTCTATTTCGCCACTTCCATCAATTTAATCCCCTTAATCGATCCAAAGAAAATGTTGCGCATCATTATGATCTATCAGCGGAGCTATACGAGCTGTTTCTAGATTCTGATCGACAATATTCCTGCGCGTATTTTCCAACTGGGACCGAAGATCTTGATACAGCTCAAACAGCAAAAAAAGCGCATATCGCGAATAAACTTATACTGAAACCTGGACAAACCGCTTTGGATATTGGATCCGGCTGGGGCGGCATGGGTTTATTTCTTGCCAAAAACTATGGGGCGCATGTCACTGGCGTCACGCTTTCACGCGAACAGCTTTCCTATAGCGCCAAACGAATTCGAAAAGAACGGCTTGAAAACCAAGTCTCTTTTTTATTACAGGACTATCGGCAACTCGAAGGCCAGTTTGACCGGATCGTTTCTGTCGGTATGTTTGAGCATGTTGGCGTGCGTCAATATGGTGACTATTTTTCCAAGATCAAAGACCTGCTTAAAGAGGACGGAGTTGCCTTACTTCATACAATTGGTCGATTGGGTCCCCCCGCGACAACGTCTCCATGGATCAGGAAATATATATTCCCCGGCGGATATTCACCCTCACTATCCGAAATCACGAGAGCCATTGAAAAATCGGGACTTTTGACTGCAGACGTGGAAGTTCTAAGACTTCATTATGCAAAAACGTTACGCCACTGGCGCCTGCGATTCTTGAAGAACCGGGACAAAGCCGTTGAGTTATACGACGAGCGCTTTGCCCGAATGTGGGAATATTACCTCGCCGCCAGTGAAGTCGCTTTTCTGCATATGGGGCATGTTGTTTTTCAACTGCAGCTCACCCCAAAACAAACCAACGTTCCACTGACGAGAGATTATCTTTATCCAAGGGAGCCGCATCTAGTGAAAGAAACGATCTCTCCCCTATAAATTTAGGTCGGCGTGGCGCCAATAGCTTAAAACGATACCTAGATAATTGCTCCGCCTGCACGTAATTTTTCCTGAACCCGGCTGGCCAGTGTTTGGCGGGATCCGCTATCCGAAAACGTCGCGGCAACGCCTGCGGCTTCACCTGTTGCAAATGCGGTCCCCATTACGCGTACAGAGCCATAAGCACGGCTATCCGCACCAATAACCCGGCCTGCATACCAAAGATTATCAAGACTTTTTGCCCTGAGCGCATCAAGTGGGACATGACAATAGCCCGCGCCACCAACAGAATGATAGATCGGCTTTCCAGCCTCGCCATGCAATTCAATCGGCCATGCCGCCCGCGCAACACCTTCATCATCAAGGCGGCCTTCGATCACATCTTCAAATGTCACTTCACGGCGTGCGGCCGGATGACGACTTTCCCGAAGTCCGATCTGCGGTCCTGTTTGCGCAAGCCAGGCCCCTTCGAACCCTTGCACATCGCGCTTCAAGGTTTCAACAAGTTCATAAGCCATTTCGCGCGCTGTCTGCTCAGCCGTGGTAAAGCTTTTAACACTTAGATCAGGCATGGGATGATCGATCGTCAACCACCATAAATCACTACTACCTGGCACCCGGGTATAAATACCGCCATCGGTCCGGTTAATCTTAAAGGGGCTTCTCTCATTGTAAGATAGAACCGCTTTCTTCATCGCTTCACGGTCAATCTTCAATTCTGGAGACAATCCGCCTATCCGAAGTGGCATGGTAGAAGCTTGCAATCGCCCTTCTTCATCACCAACGCGGCACTCCATACCCGCAACCAGCGCCAGATTTGCATCCCCACTGGCGTCCACATAGCTTTCGCCAATCAAGCGTTGACGGCCATCCATGCCTGCGAGCATTACCGATTCAATGTGACTTCCCGTGCGTGAGGCTGAGGCCAAACGCGTATGCAAGAAAACATCAACCCCGTGGGCTTTGCATATTCTGTCCAGCGCAATCTTAAGACGCTCGGAATCAAATAGCACGATCCAGTTTCCCGTGGTTTCAGAATGAAATGGTTCTGCCCCAACGCCCAGTTTCCGCAGCTCGCCGAGCACCTGTTCACCGACACCACCAACGGCCTGAATGGGCTCTTCACCTTGGTGGAAAAATCCGCAGTAAGCCAAGACCTGCGCGTTAGCAGCGGCACCGCCAAGGAAACCATATTTCTCAATCAAGCAGGTTTTTGCGCCAGCTTTGGCCGCACCGATAGCTGCGCCCACTCCGGCCGCACCGCCACCGACAACGACAACATCATAATTTGATTCAGGACGTCGTGCCATGTCGTATCACTCCTATTAGAGTTTAATGATTAATTTCGCCATTTAAGGAAATGATGCTCAACCCGGGTAATCAGTGCGCTAACGATCAATCCCAAAATAGATAGAATCGCCACACCGCCGATTAATTGATCTGTGGACATTAAGTTGCCCGCCAGCAACACATAAGCGCCAATTCCATATTCAGCGCCGATCATTTCAGCCGCAACCAGCAGAATAATTGAAATAGAGGCGCCAATACGAAGTCCGCTTAAAATAGACGGCAAGGCACTCGGTAAAATGATGTTCCAGATAATAGAGGCGCGGGATAAGTTAAAGCTTTGCCCCATACGAATTAGGTTCCGATCTACGGAATCCACACCGCCGTAAGTTGCGATCACAATTGGGAAAAACGATCCGAACAAGATTGTAGCAACTTTGGAGCCTTCACCGATCCCAAACCAGATAATAAAAAGCGGTAACAGCGCAATCTTAGGGATTGGAAAAATAGCTGCGACTAATGGCGACAAAGCCGATCGCGGCCATGAAAACAAACCGATCATGGTGCCAACAGTAACCCCAAGCACAGATCCGCAGGCAAATCCAATACCCAAGCGCGTAAGCGATGCAGACAAATGCTTGGCGAGCATTCCACTTTGAAACAAATCGAACAACGCCATGATCGCTTCGGAGGGCGCAGGTAACACAAGCGGTGTAATTATTCCCAGTCGGGAGCCCGCTTCCCAAACGCATAATAGAATGACGAAAACCGCAGGGGCTACGCCCGGAATTTTACGGGGCGAAAATCCGCCACCTCTAAAATCAACATGCCCACGAGTATCATTTGAATTTGTGTCAGTCATCGCTCAACTGCCTATCTGCCGTTAAGGCCTCTTCACGCATCATGTCCCAAAGGGTCGATTGAATTCGGGCCAATTCCGGATTTTCCACCGAACGCTCTTCAAGCGGAATATCGATTGTCACAACATCCCGAATGGTTCCGGGACGCCGTGTCAGTACAATTACCTTGTGCCCCAGACGAACAGCTTCGTTCAAATTATGGGTAATGTAGCAAGCAGTGAACGGCTCACGAACCCAAAGGGATACCAGATCATCCATTAACAGCTCACGGGTCTGACTATCGAGTGCAGAGAGCGGCTCATCCATCAGCAATACTGCTGGATTAACGGCAAGAGCACGCGCGATTGCAACCCGTTGCTTCATCCCACCGGACAACTGTTTTGGGAACGCCTTGGCAAAATCGGTCAGACGGGTTCGTTCCAGAACATTTGCAATTCTGCCGTCAATATCTTCCTTGCTCAGCCCATGCCCTTTAAGAACCAAGGCAATATTACCGTAAACTGTCCGCCAGGGTAAAAGAGCAAAGTCCTGAAAAATATAGGTTAGTGGATTTAGGGATTCTGTGGGGGGAACACCTACAGTATAGATATCCCCCTCATCAGGTTTTTCCAATCCACCGACCAGTCGCAGCAAGGTTGACTTGCCGCAGCCAGAGGGACCTACAATACAAACAATCTCACCGCTTTTAATATCCAGATTGATTGATTTGAGGACATCAACCCCCGCATATCGATGAGTGACGTCTTTGATCTCAAGATCCATGGCTTTTACTCAATTCTTACAAAATACAAATTATCGGTTTAATAGGTTTCTACAAAACCTGTGTCGACCAATTTTTCCATTGTAAGGGATTGAGGTACCAATTTAGCGTCCTTGAACCAGTTTACCTGTTTTTCAACATCAGTTAGATCAAGTCGTGCGCCTTCGTTCAAATACATAGCGCCCGCTTGAATGGACGGAGCCGCTTTTTCGTAAGGACGGTCAGTATATACGTATTTATGAATAATTTTGGTGAGAGCTTCTTTCTCAGCCGGATCTGCATTGGGATCCAGCATAACCCGATTGAATTCTGCAATGCCGCGTCCGTAGGCTTTAATAAAACGCTTCACAACATCTCGGCGTTCTTCGGTATTTTTTGTTGATGTAAACAAAGTGGAAATCTGATACTCGGCATAGTCATAAAGCATGCCCAGTTGTTTGGCTGCACCCGCTTTAACAAGTGGTTTGGCGATATGGGGCACCATAATCATGCTATCAACCTGGCCGCTTTTCAAAGCGCCGATCATTGATCCAACTTTTTGCAGTGGCACAAGACGCATATCTGACAAAGGAAAGCCTTCTTTTTCAGCAACACGGGCCATCATGTAATGAAAAGTTGAGCCTGTTTGCGTAATTGCAAGTGAATGACCTTTCATTTTCGCAACTGATGTTAATCCGGCGTCATAGGCTTTGTTTGAAGCCAGCAAAATCATGCCATCAACGCCTTTTTTCTCATGCAGTACGCCGGCGACAACTTTAACCGCGCCTTTATCCGCCAAATTCATCAGGCCGCCTGTAACACCGGCAATACCAAAATCCACATCACCAGATGCAACGGCAACCGCAATCGGCTGAGCTGCCTGGAAGAATGAGAACTCCACATCCAGGCCTTCTTCTTTATAGTAGCCTTTTTCAAGCGCAATAAAGCCAGCTGAATGCGAGGTAAAACGCAACGCACCGACAACAACCTTGTCATCTGCTTGCGCCAGACCCGTAGTGGCTCCAGCGAGACCTGCGGCAACCGCAGTTGCAATGAGGGCGCTACGCCACCATTTGTTAATAGCTTTAATAGACATGTGGAATTTTCCTCCTGTAGAAGATTACGAGCCCATTTCATTTATTCTGGGTCTTCAAAAATTAATGGGTAGCATGATTGTCGGGTTTTATGGAATTTAAAAGCGAAGTCTGATCACTTCATTATAGCCTGACGCTATGTAAGAGGTTTATTTAATTCATCCTCTCTTCTCGGCCAAACCCAACGCACCCACCATAAGCTGAAATTGTCCGCGCGCCATTTCAACCCCTGTCATAGTCCGGCACCCCTTCTCTTTCGCCTCTGCCAGCCAGGGGGTGGGCTCGCCCCCTGCGACAATATCGGAAATCATCGCGTCGGGATGAACTGAAGCCAAGGAACAAACCGCCCCTGTTCCCCCAACACCCACCGTGGTGGCATTGATAATCAAATCAAACTCTGTCAGCTTCACTGGAATTTTTGACCTAACGTTGCAATCAGATAAATCGGAGAGTTTAGCCGACAAAAGATCAGCTTGTTCCTGATTAAGATCGGTCAGTGACATATTGGATACGCCCTGCTCAATTAATGCCAGAGCAATTGCGGCACCGCCTGCACCAGCACCAAAAAGCGCAACGCTTTTCCCCTGAGGGGAAAATCCGCAATCGACTAGACCTGACACAAAACCTTGCCCATCCAGATTATCCCCATGCAGCTGACCGCCAGCGCTGCGCAAAACAATATTCACAGCATTTAAAAATTTCGCGCGATCACTGATTGTATCAACCAGATTGACGGCCTGCTGTTTATGCGGCGCTGTCAGGATAAAGCCTGGACAGTTATTCCACCCTCTTATTGTTTCAAAGAAAGAGGGAACAGTCTGTTCATCAAGATCAATCGGCGCCATTAACGCATTCATGCCCTCATCTGCAAACCACCCGTTCAACAGAGCTGGCATTTTTGCATGTGCCATTGGATTGCCAATCATGGCGACAACTGTTGCCGCTCCGGTGGGGATAAAAGCTGACATTGGGATCCTTGGGAAACAAAGAATTGCAGGAAAGCTTGCCCCAACGCTCAAGTCGTTTTAGGCTCTGCTTCAAATTATCGTATTTTTTAAACATGTAACTAGTAGAACGGCAAGTGGATTATGCTCTCCTTTCGCCAACTTGAAATTTTCCGTGCGATTATGCTCAGCGGATCTATCAGCGCTGCCTCCAAAAACTTAAACATCGCTCAACCAACCGTTACCAACACCATTAAGCGCCTCGAAGATGTGCTGGAAATCAAATTATTTGATCGAAGCGGCGGGCGACTTACACCAACGCAAACGGCCATTGATATTTTTGAAGTCGTCCAGCCTTCGCTGTCGAGTCTGGAATTGCTTTCTTCCAAAGTCAGGGAAATCGCATCTGGCAGTACAACTCATTTTCGAATGGGTGTCTCCCCCAGCGTATCTCAGGCCCTCGGCCCAAAAGCATTGACCCGGTTTAAATCTCAAAACCCTGACGCCAGCCTGCGTATGGATACGCTATCGTTAAGCCAAGTCCGGGATTATGTCTGGTTGGCCGAAGGCGATTGTGCAGTTACTATTTTCCCAGTGAATGACCCTATTATTGTGTCTCAAAACATAGCCGAGATTTCTCTTGTCTGTCTGGTTCCCAAAGATCACCCAATGGCACAGATGACTTCCTGCAAACTGTCAGAGATCGCAGAACAGGAATTAATCTTTTTCCACCCCAATACCCCCCATGGGCGCGTCATAAAATCAATGTTTGAGATGCAAGGATTAAAGCCAAAAATTACCATTGAAACCCGGTTCGCCGAAAGCGCCAGCAGCCTGATCCACGAGGGGTTTGGTATCGCAATTGTCGATGAGCTAACCAGCAAGGGTTTAAGAGACAACCAGATCAGTATTATTCCACTAACAGATGCGCCAAAACTCCCGGTTTTGCTTCACTATCACGAAAAATCTGGTGAAAGCAAAACGATCAAACTGATCCGCACCTGTTTGATAGAAGCAGCTCAGGATCTTGGGCTTACAGCCGCCATATAGCCTTACGCTATTTATATTCCTCAAAATCTGTCTGGCATTCAAGCGCCTCTCTGGTCAAATTCTCTCCAAATGACCAAGGACAATAAATAATGATTCTATCAAAAGAACTCACAACATGGCTCCGGTGTGCAGCAGCCAATGATTTACCGTTTGCCGTATGGACACGCCCTGAAAGCAGTAAATCTGAAGCTGTGATTTCCTGCGGCCCCGTTGCAAATCGGCCAGTATTCACGGCCGACCGCCGCAAATCAGGCTTTGCCTTAAACAGATATAGCGGAGGTGTAGACGCGGCTGATTTTATCAACGGCGATATTCGCATCAGCAGCACCGGCATTCAGTTTTTTAACGGCGAAACGTATCAATCAGATCCGGAAACACAGCAACAAAAAGACCTACTTGATACGGTAAATGGCGACACTTTTAAAGCCACGCCACTTCACGCTCCAGTTGGCGCCTCCCTGCCTGCCCAAACGGACGAGCAGGACTATAAGCAGCTTGTTGCCAAAGCCGTAAAAGCCATTCAATCAGAGGAATTTTTAAAAGTAGTTCTGTCTCGTGCCGAGCACAAAACATTAGATCCTGAGTATGATCTTTTGACGCTGTTTAGCCAATTGGCTGAGAAACTCCCCGCCGCCTTTGTCTCTCTCGTATACTTACCAGGACAATGTGCATGGCTCGTCGGAACGCCTGAGAAGTTGCTAACCTATGACAGTAAAACGGTTGAAACTGTCGCGTTAGCGGGCACCCAATGGCTGGGGGATGATGTCAATCTTCGGCAAATTGGTTGGCCCGACAAAATTATCGAAGAGCAGGCACTTGTATGCGACTATATTCGCGACGCCTTTAACGCATGTGGCATAGGCACTTTGACGTGGCGAGGCCCCCGAAGTGTACAAGCCGCTAATTTGGTGCATCTTCGGTCAGATTTCACGGCGAACATCCCGGAAAACTCGCCTGAGCTTTTGCAGCAGTTATTGGCCAAACTACACCCAACATCTGCTGTATGCGGGATGCCAAAACCAAAAGCCACTGCATTCCTCGCTGAAAACGAAGGCTATAATCGAGATTATTATACGGGCTTTCTAGGACCAGTTGATTTCGACGGCCGCACTGATTTGTTCGTCAACTTGAGAACTTCCCAAATTATCGACTCAACTGTTATTCTATATGTTGGCGGGGGTATCGTTAGCGACTCACAGCCAGACGTGGAGTGGCAGGAAACCATTGAAAAGACGAAAACTGTTGGTTCAATTTTCTAATGGATTTAACACACAAAAAAAGGGCACTGAGTGCCCTTTTTTTGTAGTCCGTTACTTTATTTAAATCTTGGGGCCTGCCCTTTTGTCAAACGCGCCAAAGACGAGTGCAACAACAAGCAGAGCAAGAAAAATAAAGAATATAATCTGAGCAATTTCAGCTGATGCGGCTGCAATTCCACCGAAACCAAATACCGCTGCAATCAATGCAACAACAAAAAACATAAGTGCTAATCTTAACATTTTAACCTCCTTCTAAATTTCATTCCAAACCGTGCTAATTAATCGCTCGCCTCTTGTGCTTTTTCTTCAATCGCATTTCCAGCGGCCTCAATGTCTTTACCAACACCTTCTACGGTGCTGCAGGCGCCTAAGGAAAGTAGTCCCAAAACAGTCATGAATTTGATGGCCAACCCTTTTGACAATGTCATTGTAGTAATCTCCTTTTCAATCTCTTGGTCACTTTTCTTGGTTACTATTTCTTGGTTACTCTTGACTTGAAACAAAGGTACCTGATCACCCGTCAGCGATCGATTGGTAGAAGGGGCCCGAAATATAAAATATGCATAAAGAAGATTTTACATTATTGATTTAACAAGAAAAAAACGGATCCGATTACTCGAAATCCGTTTTGATTTTATAAGACTGCGTGAATTTTTCTTCAGGCGGTGGATGACGATAGCCCTCCATAAATGCATTCAATAGCTGCTCCGCCTCTGGCAGGTATTTCATCGGCGATTCAGTCTCAACAACGTCTTTTAGTTTCTTAAGACTGGATAACCGCTTTTCCGCCCATAAATAATTGATGATCGCAAGCATTGCCAGAAACGCCGCAATCATAGCCGCAGCTATAGGATCCGAAAGCCCTTGCTGAACAAGGTATTCGAAAGCGATATAACAGAGAATAAGCAATGTAGAGGTTAGAAGAAAGGCAACCATCACCAAAGCAATAATTGCCTTCTTCAAATCTGCAATTACTTCTGTCAGGACGACCAAATCCACTTTGGTTCCTCCCATCAATGTACTCGCAGCTGATTTAAGCAGATCTAACATCGGATCTGCCTCTACTTCCGACTTAGCAGCGACGCGACAAGCAGGCCACCAGCGAATGCAACTGCAGTTGATGCAAATGGGCGACTTTTAATAGTTTCTTCGCAACTGTCCTTTACATCACCAAATTGCTCACTTTTCTTCGATACAAAAGATCGAACGCCTTCGCCAGCGTTATGCGCCATTCTAGCCATTTCCTCTTTTGTAATTTTAGCCTGCTTTTCACCTTCTTTAGCAGCACTTTCCGCTCTATCTGACATTTGTTTTTTCAAATCTTTAAGCTCATCTTTTAACATTTTAATTTCTTCTTGTGCTGTAGCCATAACTTTCTCCTTTTCGAATGATGCTGAATATTTCAATTGATTGGGGCGACTATTTAGCGTTTAGTTTTTGCCACTCTTCAATCGCCTGCTCCGCCTCTTCACGAGATTTACCGTATCTCTCCTGAATAAGGCCCGCCAATTTATTGGCATCTCCTTCAATCATATCAAGTTCATCATCTGTCAATTTGCCCCACTCAGCCTGAACGGCGCCTTTGAGCTGCTTCCACTGGCCTTCAAGAATATCTGTATTCATAACCTGCCTCCTTGCAGTTCGTGTTGTTTACTGAACTCAACCTAGGTGGATTGAGATAAGTAATAAATACGAAGCCGTAGCCAACCGTATAAAGAGAGTATCAATTGATGCTGCCTTTATATTTTTTACTATGTCTACTTACGGATGCATGATTTACGTTGAGATATAAGATAAGCATCGAAATCCATATTGGGTGATACAAACATGGAACCTCTTCAATATATTGACACTGTTGAACAGCAGCTGACGCCACTACATGAAGATATAATGCGCTGGCTTCAGGAGCCCGCTACTTACTATCAATTCATCATATTTTTAGGAGCCCTTGCTGCAGCCTATTGTATTTTTCTCGCCGTCCGCAGGGTGCTTAGTAACTTTCACCCCTTTAAAAGAAAGCCGCACTCATCATCCCCCAAATGGTTTGTCTACCAATCAATCCATTTGATTTTTCCGCTACTGGGGATGCTACTTCTTTTCCTTGGCGCACAGTTCTCTGAAAAGTGGGTGGACAGCTCCAATTTTATTGATGCACTCGCAAGAGTGTCCGTAGTTTGGGTTCTTTGGGCGTTTGTATCAGCCTATGTCACAAACACCCTGATCCGGACCGTTAGCCTGTGGATTCTTGTTCCGGCGGCCCTGTTAAGGCTGTTCGGCTGGTTCGACGTCGTTGTCACCCATCTTGAAGAATATGGTTTCAGTCTTGGTAAGATAGAAATCACCGCCTACACCTTTGTGAAGGCCATTTTCTTCATCAGCATCATCATTTGGGTTGGTAAACTCATCAGTAGTGCTGGCGAAAGCTATATCCGCAAAAAATCCAACTTAACGCGCCCCACCAAAGAATTACTCATAAAGATTTTTGAAGTGGTTCTGTATTCCATATTATTCTTGGCTACGATGAATTTGATTGGAATCGACTTAACGGCGCTTGCTGTCTTTAGTGGTGCCTTTGGTGTCGGTTTGGGGTTTGGCCTACAAAAAATTGCGTCTAATTTCATCAGTGGCATCATTCTGCTAACCGAAAAATCAATTAATATAAATAATCTCATCGAAATGGATGATGGCGTAATGGGGTACGTACGCAAGTTGGGGTCTCGGGCCAGCGTTATCGAAACCTTTGATGGCAAAGAGGTTATGGTTCCGAATGAAGACTTTATTACTTCAAGGGTCGCAAACCTCACCCATACAAGCAACAAAGGGCGTATTGAAATCCAAGTCGGGGTCTCATACGGCACAGATCTTCATCAGGCACATGATCTGATTTTAGAAGCAGCGACAAACTATGACTCTGCTGTTCAAGACGAAGAAGAATTCAAACCCCAGGTCTTTTTAAGAGAATTTGGGGAGAGTTCGGTCGACTTTATACTCACATTCTGGTTACAGGATGTCACAACTGGCAGGTGGCGCTCCAAAAGCGATGTCATGTTCAAAATCTGGGATTCTTTTGAGAAAAATAACATCCAGATCCCTTTCCCTCAGCACGATCTACACTTAAAAAGTGGTTTTGAAAAACTGATTTTACCGCAGGATAAAAACCAGGATTCGGAAGAAGAAACGTATAAATAACAAATACTTACAAGGTTCAGAAAACACCCATGACATCATAAATTTATTGTCTCTTTATTTTTCATAGCCTGCCTTCGAATAGATGCCTTATGAGCGACGCCGTAAGTTTAGGTCATCGGACAAAGGAGACGTTAAATGAAAAATATGACAATGGATCTCATGGATAAATCTGAAGTCGAAATCGGGGTAGAGGGTGATCACCGAGCTGAGGTTGCAAAAAGCCTTTCTGCATTTTTGGCATCCACTTACACCCTGTACATGAAGTCACTTTACTATCATTGGAACGTTACAGGTGCGAACTTTCGCAGTCTTCATGAACTTTTCGAGGATCATTACACCGACTTAAGTTCGGCAGGCGATACAATCGCCGAGCGGGTTCGGGCGCTGGGACATTTCGCACCGGGTACTTTTGCTGAATTTGAAAAACTGTCAAAGGTGAAAGAGGACGCTTCGTTGCCAAAATCAGGTAGCGAAATGGTCGAAAACCTCTTGAAAGATCATGAAACCTGTTCCCTCCATGCACGTCAAACGATGAAAATCGCTGAAAAGGCGGAAGACGAAGTCACAACCGATTTAATGGTTGAACGCATGGCAATTCACGATGAAGCAGCCTGGATGCTGCGCTCAATTACACAATAACACGATTGCTCATAAGCTATTATCGAAAGGATCAAAATTATGATTATGAATAAGAAAAAATTTAGTCTGTCTGCAGCTGCCTTGCTTGCCTCTTCACTCTTTCTCGTCACGGCATGCGATGATGATACGCCGCTTGAAAATGCCGCACAGGATGTCTCTAGAGGCCTTGAGGATGCGGTAGAAGAGCTTGATACAGACCGTACAGTCGGTGAGAAAGTTGGCGATGCCATCGAAGATACAGGCGAAAAAGTCCAAGACTTGGCCAACTAAATCTGTCGCATAAAACTATCCGTAAAAGCAGCCCAAAAAAATTGGGCTGCTTTTTTCACTTCCTAATGGAGAATTTATACGCCTTACTTTAGCCTTATTCAGTCTTAGAAAATTTTCGGTGTTCAAATGAAAAAAAGCGGAAAAATTGTTGTCTTTGTAAGTACGCATCCTAAAACACATGCGTTATTGAAGGCCGCTATGAACAAATCCCTTGAGACGGGCTTGCCTTGGGAAGCCGTTTATATTGAAACACCAGAGCATTATTTAGCAGACAGAGAAGCCCGCGAGAGAATTATTCGGTTTGGCGACCTCACCGAAAAAATGGGAGGCGTATTCTTGCAAATCCCGCATCGCAATGTGCTTGCCGGTATAAAGTCCTATATTAATGAGGCAGAGTCTACCCAAAGCCCCATAACCGACGTAATTGTTGGCGAAAGTGACAAAGAAGGATTTTTGGCTGAGCTGAAAACCTCTATCGCCGAAAAACTGGTGAAGCTCTATCACGGCAACGCCCCAATCGTTCAAAAAGTACATTTAAGCCAGCGCAATTATTCCACCAGCTGGTTTGACCTTTTAAGACTGCGGGACATTCGGTTTATCGATATTTTCTACGCTTTTCTAGCGGTTGGAATCGCCTATGTGTGTGCAGAAACCTTAAGAGCAAACCTGACAAGCATTGAATGGAAAATAAACAACAATAACATTGTTGCATTCTTTTTGATCGGGACGGTAATTGTCTCTCTAAGATGCGGACTACTCCCGGGTTTACTGTCTGCAATTCTTGGTTTTTCAACCATAAACTATTTTTATATATCGCCCTTACACAGCTTTAAAATTGTCCATTCCGCTGAAGGCGTGGGGCTAACGATATTCCTAGTATCGGCCGTACTTGTTTCTATTCTGGGTGCCTATAGTCAGGCAACCCGAAATTCAATCCAGCAAAAAGAGAAACGCTCGCAGGCATTATATCAAATCTACAGATCTGCAAGTAACGCAACGGATACTAGAACTGCACTTGAAATCTTACATGAAGATTTGACCAAATTCTTTGAGATGGAGGTCGCTTTCTTTATGCCGCCAGCCCTGAACCCTGATGATATACAATTAAAGTATCCTGAAGATATCAACTTTTCAGAAAATGACCTGAAATCATTGAATTTATGCTGGAAAGAGGTTCGAACAACCGGACTTGGCGCTCTCAACCATTTTGAAAGTCAGTGGCGATTTGAGCCCTTGACCACCTTGAATAGTGAACTAGGCGTTCTCGCAATCAAAATTCCGCAGGACATCCGACTGGATGCGTCATTTGGTCGGCTAGTTTCTGCACTTGCTGATCAAGTGTCCGCAATATTAGAACGGATCGAGCTGACAAAAATGATGGGCGAAAGCCAAGTGCGTGAGGAGCGTGAAAAGCTGCGGGCGATGTTGCTGTCCAGTGTATCACATGATTTGAAAACACCACTTGCATCCATCATTGGATCCTTAAGTATTTATAAGAGAATGAGACGAGCAGACAGGCTCCAGCCAGAAACTGCTGACGAACTAACAGATACAGCTCTTGAGGAAGCTCAGCGCCTTGATAGCTTTATTTCGAACATTCTGGATATGACGCGAATTGAAAGTGGCGACATTGAATTTTCTCAGGAATGGACAGAAGCCTCATCCGTGCTGGACGCAATGCCCAAGCGATTACAACAAGCCCTTAAGAAAAACAAACTGATCTTTAATGCGCCCGAAAAAGAATTTGAGGTTTTTCTGGATAAAATGATGACGGAACAGGTTCTGCAAAACCTAATCGATAACGCTATTAAATATTCGCCAACGAATACCGATGTTCATATTAGCTATGGTCCGACAGAGCAGGGATTTATCTATAAAATCCGTGATTTTGGACCTGGTATACCCGAAGACAAGTTTCAATCGGTCTTTGACAAATATGAAAGGCTAAAACGTTCTGATAGCCAGGTTGCCGGCACCGGATTGGGGTTGGCAATTAGCAAAGCGGTAATGCTCGCGCAAAATGGGGACATACAAATCAGTAACCACCCAGAGGGCGGAGCAGAATTTATTATCATATTCCCTGAATATAAAGCATCCGAAAATGAAAGGAGTAAATTGGCATGAGCCTAACCGGAGCCAAAATTGTCGCAATCGATGACACCCCCTCAATCCGGACTTTTCTTCGATTGTCGTTAGAATATGAGGGTGCCGAATTTTATGACGCGGGAACAGCAAAAGAAGGGTTAGAGTTGTGTAAAACCGTTCAGCCGGATCTCGTGATCCTTGATTTGGGTTTGCCCGATGAAGATGGACTTGATGTTCTTCCAAAGATCAAAGAAACACAACCGGGAACAAACCCCCCTGTGGTTGTGCTAACCGTTCGAAAAGGACGGCGAACAGTCAAAGACATATTCGAAAAAGGGGCTGACAGCTATCTGGCCAAACCTTTTATGGTTGATGACCTGCTTGAAATTATAGAGAAAAATATAGATACATGCCATACGCACTAGCACCACAGGAAATAGCTATCAGGCTGGGAATTGCCGCAGCCTGTGGGTTTCTAATTGGCATCGACCGTGAAATAAAACGCAAAAACCTGGGGATGCGGGTCTTTTTGCTTGTCTGCCTCGGCTCAGCCGGATTTACACTGATTTTGATTGAAATTACCACTTTCTATCAAACGAACTTCAAAGATCTGTCCATGGATCCCACCCGCATTATTTCAGGAATTGTGACGGGTATTGGTTTTTTAGGGGGCGGCGCTTTTCTTCAGAACAAAGGCCGGATTACGGGTGCTGCGACAGGCGCGAGCATCTGGGTTTCTGGCGGTATAGGCGTGGCTTGCGGCTTTGGTTTCTACTGGCACGCAGGCCTTATTACAGCATATGCGGTTATCGTTTTGGCGGTCATTGGTCATTTAAGAGCTAAATGTCGAAATGACATGGAAAACGATACCAAAGACGCCCCCAATAAAGGGGAAGGTTCTTCTTGAATTCCCCTTTATTGTATACTTACCTAATCCCATCATAGGTACCAAGTGATCTATCTTTACGCTTCAATAAGTTCCATTCGATAGCCAATCCCCGGCTCGGTGACGACATATTTTGGGCTTTTCGGCTCAGGCTCAATCTTTTCACGTAATTGACTGACATAAACACGCAGATATTGCATATCATCGGCATGAGCGGGGCCCCATACGTCCTTTAACAGCTGCTTATGCGTAATCATCTTGCCGCGATTAATCATGAAATAGCGTAGCAGTTCATATTCTTTTGGTGTGAAAAAAGTACCAACACCATCAATGAGAACTTCATGCCGAACCAGATCAATACGGATACGGCCATTTTCCAGATCGGGTTCTCCTGCCGTTTCTGTCATTGCTTTTCGAATATTTGCGCCAATTCTGGCAATCAATATATCCGGATTAAAAGGTTTAGTGACGTAGTCATCTGCTCCGCGCCCCAAAGTCTCAACAATTTCCTTGTCTGCATTGCGAACTGAACAGACAATAATGGGAACCTGTGACCATTCGCGAATACTGTCGATGATCTCTTTCCCGTCCATGTCAGGCAGTCCGAGATCCAGGATAATCAAGTCTGGCTTGATAGAGGCTGCCATGCGAACAGCTTGTCCTCCATTTTCAGCCTCTTCAGTATTAAAGCCTTCATCTTTCAGCGTGATTTTTAATAGCTTTCTGATTTGCGGCTCATCATCCACAATCAAAATTGTATTCTTTTTATTTACAATAGCATCCGCCATTTAGGTCTCCGAACATCAACATCTTAAGAATTAGGTCCTGTTTTTTGCAGTCTACAAAATTCGATATCAATTACCCACGTATTTTTGATGGCTAGACGGTTTATTTTGCAAACTGCCTGTTCCCAAATTTCCAAATCACAGCCACATAATTTCAGCTTGTGCCGGGACCTTTTCCTTGCGATAAGAAATCTATCTGGTGCCTCTTTCAGGGGAGAATCGGGAATCCGGCGACATTCCGGAACGTGCCCAACGCTGTGATGGTGATGATCTGCGTATAACGCCACTGGTATAATCCGGGAAGGCACGCAGATCAGATGAACCTTAGTCAGAAGACCGGCCAGATCAGATAGCCTCTCTTGCGCGGACGGCGAGAACGGTAATTTATCAATTGTTGGGGAACGAACAATGACCAAACCGTCTGCAATGGCTACCGCTCATCCATTTACGGAACAAGAGCGAGACGCTGTCTATAAAGCCATCCACACCCGCCGAGATGTTCGCGATCAGTTTTTACCTGATCCCATCGAAGAAGAAATTGTTCTTCGCTTGTTGGATGCCGCCCATCACGCGCCCTCGGTCGGCTTTATGCAGCCGTGGAACTTCATCGTCATTCGCGAGCAAGCTCAACGCGATCGCATATGGCAGGCATTTAACGCGGCCAACGAAGAGGCTGCCGATATGTTTTCTGGAAAACGGAAAACGACCTATCGATCACTTAAGCTGGAAGGTATTCGCAAAGCCCCCCTCAATATCTGTGTCACCTGCGATAGAAGCCGAGGCGGCGAGGTAATACTGGGCCGTACCCATAATTCCAATATGGATCTCTATAGTACCGTCTGCGCCATTCAAAATCTTTGGCTTGCTGCACGTGCGGAAGGGATTGGCCTTGGGTGGGTCAGTATATTCCGCGATGCGGATCTAAAATCACTATTGGAGATACCCCCGCATATCGAAATCATAGGATACCTGTGCTTGGGTTATGTCGACGAGCTGTATGCTCAGCCTGAACTAGAAGTGAAAGGATGGAATAAACGTATTCCACTCTCGGAACTTATTTATGAGGGGAAATGGCGCGGAGACTAAACCTATATTAAGAGGCGAGCTCGATGATTTCCTATTTATTGACAGGGTTTTATTCTCTGCCTACGCTTCGGCGCAGCGCAACCTGACGGGACTTTAAATTGGCAGATTCATTTATTGCTCAGAGCTTACAGACCTTAAAGCTTTTACTGCCTGCCATTGTTCCGTCCTGGCGGTTTTTTGATATTATCGCGCCGTCCCCACGCATCGAATATGCGCGCCTCACGCGAAAGGATGAAGAACCTCTCATCTGGCAGGAATTTCGGCCACGGCCTCCAAAACTCTCTGCTCTGAGCTTAACTAAGAGGTTGTTCTATAATGCCCATTGGAACGAAAGTCTTTTTCTGATGAGTTGCGCAGAACGTCTTCTGGCATATCCAACCCGGCATAGTCTCGATGAAATATTCGACCGCTTGGGGGATGAACTTGCGTCAACGCCTGCTCCGTCAATGCAAACGCCTTATCTGAAGTTTCGTTTGGTCATTTTGTTTCGCCAAGACAACGAAATTATCAGAAACATCGCATATGTATCAGAAACAAGATCGGACTTTGGAGTGCACGTCGCATGACTTTGGAGTTCGCTATTCGAGCAACTGAAATCTTGCTATCTCTGGCTTTCATTCAACAAAGTATTGAGCATTTAAACGCCCGCGGCATAGAAAGACTATTGTTCGCGGTCCGCATTGTGTTGTGCCTTTTATTACTGACTGGGTTTCAAACCCCGTGGATTTGCCTAGCGCTCGTTCTTCTAACACTGCTGCTCCTACACCGGTTTCAAGGGCCTTACAATGGGGGCAGTGACAGAATGGGAATCCTTATTCTCTGCTGCCTTTGTCTGACAAATTTTCTGCCCATAACAGCATTTAAAGAGTTGGCATTTGGGTACCTCGCCCTGCAGCTCATTCTCAGCTACTTCATCTCTGGCTGGGTCAAAATAATCAACCCAGATTGGCGAAATGGGCGCGCATTAAACGATGTCTTTCGTTTCTCAGCCTATCCAGCCAGTGAAAGTATGAGAAACTGGGCCAATTACCCCCGTATTTTGTTTGCAATGTCCTGGGCGGCAATCCTTTTCGAGATTGTCTTTCCCGTTACACTGTTTCATCGGATCACACTTTATATCGCGTTATTCATCGCTGCCGGTTTTCATTTTTCAAATGCCTGCTTTTTTGGATTAAACAGATTTTTCTGGATTTGGCTTGCCGCATATCCGTCGCTTATTTGGCTGCAAGGACGGATTTTCCAATAATCGCTAGCCTATTCAGCTACGCGCTTTGTATCCCGGCTTCCCACTTGACTGAAAATTCCCTGAGCACGGGCGATTAAACGCTCCTCTGCCAGAATATCACATCTGGCAAAGCATAAACTTCTTCCTGTTTTTACAACATAGGCATCAAATAAAATCCACTCTCCTATTCGGCCCGTCGATAAATAATCAGTATTCAGATTGACCGTGACCAAACCTGAGCTGTCTTTCAAAGCAACATGGCAAGACAACCCCATAACATTGTCCGCAAGGGTTGCCAAAATACCGCCATGAACAAACCCGCGGCTATTTGAGTGAGGCGTTCCGGCAAGAAGGCCCAATTGAACCCGGTCTTCCAGAACTTTCGAATATAGCGGCTCCCATGGATCCGTTAGGGGACTTTTTCGAAAATGCGGCTCGAAACCTTCAGGTATTGTCATTTGGAGTTATCCTTTTATTGAAATTATAATGACTGGTCTATATAATAAATATCATAACTCTTCGCCAAGGAAAAGATATGTCTGCAGCATCGCGGCACCGCCTGAACATTCTAAAAAGCGCTATCCGTTTATTTCGCCGATATGGGTACGCGGCAACCGGCCTCAATGACATTTTGAAATCAAGCCAAGCGCCAAAAGGATCGCTTTATCATTACTTTCCAAATGGCAAAGAGGAGTTGGGCGCGGCGGCTGTGCACGCTGCAGGCAAAACTGTTACGAAGACACTTGAAGCGTTAAAGGCAGACACCACTTCCGCAGAAGAATTTCTCAAAAGATATTGTGAATTGCTGGCTTACTGGATTGAAAATTCCAACTTTCAGGATGGCTGCCCAATTACCACGACGCTACTCGAAATGTCTGCCGTTTCCCCAAAAATATCACAAGCTGGCGCGGATACCTTTAACGATTGGCGAACAATACTTAAAGCTGTCCTGACGCGAGATGGGTGGCCCACAGAAACCGCTCGCCAGCACGCCGATTTCATTCTAGCGTCTATACAGGGCGCCATTCTTTTAAGCCGAATAGATCGCAGTACGGCTCCTTTAAGGACAGTCGCCAACCTAACGCTTGGAACCCATCCTGATAGTTTTAGAAATGCATAATCGGTTGCTCGTAAAGCGGGCGTAATATTGTTAAATTCCACAATTTTGACTTTATGCTATGCTTATATGTGTCAAATAGGTGTCGTTACTTGTGTGATGAGAAAAACAATGCGCAATATATTTAAAATCTTCATCATAAACGTGATCTGCTGCACAGGCTTTTCTCTATCGAATATACAGGCGCTTTCTGCGCAAGGAGCGGTTGAGACAGATTGCACAGATACCACAGTTGATTACGCTGACTCCGAGACAATGACGCAAGCTGAGCGAATTGCAGCAATGGATCGAGCGCTCAATCAATCTTTGAACAAATATGACGCCTGCATATCAGAAACCACCAACCAGTCTAATGCAAACGGTGGCAATAGTGGTAATGGACAGGGCGACGGCACGCAAACTCAATCTACAGAGGCCGCAGGCATCTCTGGAACGAACAACCCGCCGCCGACACAAACGGCGTCCACGCCGGCTGAGGAGCAGCAGTCAGAAGATTCCCAAAACCCAACGACACAACAACAAACTCTGGCCAACGGGAAAATTCCAGAAGACATTCCACCAGAAAATAACGATGATATACTAGCGCAACGCATTCGGTCTGCCGCAGAAAACGAAACTGATCCAGTCAAGCAGGCACGGCTTTGGAATGAATATCGCAAATATAAAGGCCTACCGCAGAAATAAACCTGATCGGGCAAACAAGGAACACAGTAATGTTTATCAGAAAATCTTTAGGTTGGATTAGCTGCTTGTGCTTTTTGTTAAGTAGCTGCGTAACACCTGGCATGTCCGCGCGTGTCGGCCCTAAATTTTCCTCCGAAATGACAAAAGCTGTTGCCCAAACGAAAGCAGTTGAAACCGTAAAGCTGGACGTCATTATTCCTGTATTTGATCCGGGCATCCCCGAAGACGAAGACGTCATGGAAGAAGAGCGGATCTGGCCAGAATTGCGGCGCACTGAATCTGTTCGCTTCGCACTCCTCCTCAAAGAAGAGCTTGAGAAAACAGGTGAATTTGGTGCTGTGCGTATTGCCCCAACGGCTGAAGCAACTGGCGACTTATATGTGGTCGGCAAAATTATTGAATCGAACGGCAAAGACATTGAATTTGATGTGAGTGTTTATGACATTACCGGGAATGAATGGTACACCGAAGACTACGAACATGAAGTCTCGGAACGATTTCACGATAACATCCGAAATAAAGGAAAAGATCCTTACCAGCCCGCATTTGAAGAAGCCGCAACCGATCTTGTCGAAATGCTTAAAGGGCAATCTCCTGCAAACCTTGCCCTGCTTCAATCTGTAACAGAAATTCGATTTGCCGCTAATTTTTCAGAAGAGGCCTTTGCCGAGCATTTAAAACAAAACGGGAATAAAGTTGAGCTAGTCAGCTTACCAAGCGATGATGACCCAATGCTACAACGTACCCGCTCCATACGGATCAGAGATCAACTCTATATTGATAACCTTCAGGCCCACTATCAGGAATTCAACAGCCAACTAACGGCAAGCTATGCCATTTGGCAGCAACAGGCCTTGAAAGAGGAAATAGCACTTGAGGAGGCTGAAAATAAAAAAGTCGGCCAAGCTCTTTTGGGAGGTTTGTCAGTTTTAGCTGCGCTTGCATTGATTAACTCCCGTCAAAACAGCGAGGACTCAAGTCATCGCAATGCCGCAACGACAGGTGCTGTTGTTGCAGGAGTTGGCGGGGCATTTTTAATCAGCGAAAGCTTTCGCACAAGTGAACAATCCAAATTTCACAAGGAAACCTTAGAAGAACTTGGAAAATCGATCGACAAGGAAGTCGCTCCACAAGTTGTTGAATTTGAAGGAAAAACGAAAAAGATCACCGGTGACGCAGCGGAGCAGTTTGCCGAGTGGCGGTCATTCCTGAAAGAAGTATTTGAACAAGAAAAAACGCCTGAGAAACAGCTATAAGAGTGGTACCATAAATGCTTCATGGGCAACTTGAGGAAGCGGCTCGAAAAAACCGCCAAAATCTGATCATCTTTAGCTTATGTGGCATCGTATTTCTGCTGTCCATTGCACTTTTGCTTTTATTTACCAACAGCTTTGGAAATAAAAAAGCTGAAGACACTCCTCAACCTCTTACTAGTTCGCCAACAGCAGAGCCCGCCCTTAATCCTGCCGAACTGCCAATCGACCGCCCTGTAGAACCTCAACAAGGAACGACCCAAACTTCGAACAAAGAAGTATTAAGCCTTGTTAGTCAGTTTGAAGAAACCATAGAACCCAAATTAATGGCATCAGAATTTCAGGCATGGGATGGAACTCTGCCGCAACAACTCCTCGCAGAAAAACAACAGGCTATCGAAAATCTGGCGACTGGAAAGACAGATCAGGCATTCGATCAATTCACTAATCTAATTAAAAGGGCGACGGATGCTCTTGCGGAATTTGAAGGAGAATTTGCAGCCGCAATGGATAACGCCAGATCTGCTTTAAGTGTTGATGCCTACCGCGAAGCCAACATTGCAATTAGTAGAGCCGTATCATTAAAACCGACTGATCCTGACGCACTTGATCTAAAAGAACGAATTGAGATGCTTCCTAAAATTCTGTCTTTGATTGAGCAGGCTGAAATCGCAAAAACAGAAAACAACCTGCTTAAAGAGCAGCAACTCTCTGAAGAAATCAGTAGACTGGATCCCACCCGAACGACCTATACAAATCGGGCCGTGGCTATTGAAAAACTCCTCGTAAATCAAAAATACGAAGACGTTGTCATCAGTGGAAATGAAGCAGCGCGCTCAAACGATTTGAAGTCACTACAGCAAAGCGTTCAAGTTGCCAGATCCCTGTTCCCAGATCGGGCTGAGACCCAAGATCTAGAAGCCAAACTTGTTGCACTCAAACGTAAAATTGCCTTTAACGCGTTTATGACAAACGCCCATTCCGCTGTATCCAACGACGATTGGAAAGCGGCCTTAACCGCATATCAGCAAGCAGAAACAATTCATCCAAATGACCAAGAGGTAAAAGGAGGAATTGCACTTTCTTCGCAGATTATCCAGCATCAAAATACACTACAAAAATTCAATCAGGATCCTGAGCGCCTTGCGAATGAAGCCATCAAAAAATCGGCAAAAAACGCATTGCAGGACGCCTCTACTCTGGGTGCAATTAGCCCGAACCTGGGCACACAGATCGAACATTTGAAAGCCAATATCGAAAAATATAACCGCTTGATTGAAATTACAGTAATTTCAGACGGGCTGACGAATGTATCTGTACGCGGTGTCGGGCAAGTTGGAACCGTCACAGAATATTCAATTCGCTTAAAACCTGGCAAATATCGCCTCGAAGGAAAACGCCAAGGCTATAAAACAAAATCTGTTTCCATTACAGTTAGCCCTGAAGATACAAATATGCGAGTTGAAATCATAGCTGATGAGCGAATTTAAAACACAAATCGCCCGCGCTCAGTCGCGGCAACGATTATTCCTACTGGGGACGATTGCCGTAATTGTCATCGTTGGATTATTTGCCGCCCTATCTGTTTTATTGCTCAAAGGAACCACGATCGAAGTTCGGCCCGATGAAGCACAGCAAGACGCACAAGTATCGGTTGTCGATGGCTTTGCCATATATGTAGACGGCTCATTACTCTCCTTGTCCCGCGCGCCCATTATTCAAGCGGAGAGTAAAGGCTTTAAGGTTGCGCAAAAAACGATCGCCGCTGCGGAAGAGGGAAAAACAGCAATCATTCAATTGCAGCCGCTTCCAGCTAAACTGGTGGTTACAACAAACATTCCTGATCAGGAAATCACTTGGTCGATTAATGGCAAACAGACCTTAATTGCCCCGTCTCTTGAAGTCGAACTTGAACACGGGACGTATGAAATTAAAGCGGATCATAAATACTTTGAACCACAAATACTGTCGCTAAACCTAGAGCGCGGGAAAACAGCAAACGAGAGCATAACTTTTACACCTGTTATGGGACAGTTGAATTTGGCGGCAACACCAGAAGGCGCAACGGTTACCATCGAAGATGATCAACCGTTGTCGCTCCCGCTCACCCAATCCCGGATTGGTGGCTCTTACCAAGTCAAAATTCAGAAAGAAAACTACGTAACAATTTCAGAAACCATAGAGATCACCAACACAAGCCCCGATATTTCGCGGCAGTATCGCCTCGCATACAAGCCTGCATCTGTATCAATCCGGGTTTTTCCAGCTGGTGGGGAACTGACCTTGAACGGCAAGCCTGTAAAAGCTGACACAGAAATTCCTTTAACGCCAAAGAAACGGCATTTCGTCAAATATCGTAAAGATGGGTTCGGCTCTATAGAAAAGACTGTGGAAGTATCCCCGGGCGAAGACGCCAGTATCGCCTTGGAATTAAAATTACAATTGGGAGATGTCAATTTACTGGCAAACCCTGATGCGGCCATCTTTATCGATGGTAAAGCGGTTGGAAACACGCCATTAAAGCTGCGATTGCCCGCATACAAACACATCATATCTTTTGTGAAAAAAGGGTACCGAACTAAAAATGAAACGGTATTGCCATCTACCAGCGCCCCGAAAACATTGAACGTCACCTTGCAGACAGAAGCCGCCGCGCGCCTTTCATCTGCCAAAGCCAAGTATAAAAACACAAACGGTCATGACATGATCCTGTTCAACCCCGACAGAATAACATTGGGGGCGCCGAGGTCAGAAAAAGGGCAGCGTGCCAATGAGTTTTTAAGAACAGCAGAACTCACAAAACATTTTTATGTATCTAAAACTGAAGTGACCCAAGCGCAGTTCTCAACCTTCATGCCCGGAAAAGCAAATGGGTCTGCCTCTCTTCCCATTGCCAATGTATCTTGGTTAGAAGCTGCAGCTTACTGCAATTGGCTAAGTGTTCAAGAAAACCTGGATCCATTCTATGTGTTCAATGGGAAAAGATTTACCGGCTTTGATAAAGAGGCCAATGGATATCGCATGCCCACTGAAGCTGAATGGGAATGGTTGGTGCGGAAAGCAAAAAAACGAACCCAGACAAAATACCCCTGGGGTGACAAAGACATCATTCCTGAGAAATCGGGCAACATTGCAGACGAAACAGCCCGCGGAAAAACACGTTTTTATGTTCCCAACTATGTTGATGGATTTGCGGCCGTTGCTCCCGTTGCCAGTTACCCCAAAGAAACATCCGGGCTCCATGATATGTTTGGTAATCTTGCGGAATGGGTGACAGATTTTTATTCTCTGGTTCCGCCCCAAAAAGGCTCTATCCTAAAAGATCCAATGGGCCCCGATGTCGGCGATCAGCACGTTGTGAAAGGCGCGAGCTGGGCCTCAGGAAGTTTAAGCGAAATTCGCCCTGCTTTCCGTGCACCCGGCACAGAAGGATCAGATAAGATAGGTTTCAGAATTGCGCGGTATCTTTAGGAGTTACAAATGCTATTGCGGATCCAAAAGTTAAAAAATTGGCTAATTATTGCGCTTGCAATCATATCCGGTGTTTTCATGGTTCAATATGCGGTCAGCCAAACCAGTAACCCACGAATTAATCTGAATACCCCCGTTTCTTTTCCGGTGGATATCTAAATGAAGAATATTTTCAAAGCCTTCATCGCTCTTATCTTCTCAAGTATTGTCGTCCATCTGATCTATGTCGGCTATATTTGGCCTGAAGCCGAACAGGCACTGGCGCTTGCAAAACAGGCAGGAACATCTGCGCCGCGCGATACAGTTGTGATCCTCAAAGATGCCGAACAGGAATTCTGTTTTATTCTTATGCTCTGGGGATTTCTGCTTATGCTGGATAAGTGCTGGCAAATCATGAACGAATGGCATTTGTATTCAGTTGACCTGGTAGGTCAGGCAACAGACGACACAGACACAACAGATAAAAAAGAAATGCTCCGCGGGACGCTGAATGAAATCGAAGGCTTATCTGAGACAATCACGCAAACCCCCTTAATCCAAACATTAATTAACAGCATACGGCGATATCTGATTACTGACGACGTTCACAGCACATCAGAAGCAATCACATTGAGCGTCGATGCAATGGCCATGCGCCAAGAAGCCGAAAACACTGTGCTGCGCTACATTATCTGGGCCATACCCTCAATCGGCTTTATCGGAACAGTTCGGGGTATTGGGTTAGCACTATCACAAGCAGATGAAGCACTTGCCGGCGACATCTCAGGGATGACCGATAGTCTTGGTGTTGCCTTTAATTCCACATTGGTGGCTCTCATCATCAGTATCTTCATGATGCTATGCTTGCACACCTTGCAACGATTGCAAGATGGTCAGCTGGTTAAGACACAGTCCTACTGTGATGATTTCTTTATAAAACGTATTACGAAATAGGTGCGCTCTGAAACATCGTCGCGACACCGAAGGATCCAACCTTTCATTCCTCGACATCATGTCTTGCGGACTTGGCGCCGTAATTCTTGTACTGATCCTGCTTAAATTGCAGCCTGAGGACGCCCCCGTTGAAATTGAACCGTTGCAGAAGCAATTGGAGCAGTTGAAATCTGAAGAAGCCAAAATTCTAGCATCCATCGCAAAGCAGGAAGCTGAAAGCAATGAACTGGATACAGTTCGCGCGGAGATAAAAGCCAAACAGACCGCCCTCGCGACAGCAATTGCAATGGCAAAAGGCGATGTTGAGGAAAAGGTGAAACAACTTGAAGCGTTGAAGGAAAAAGTTCGAAAAACACCCCCTGCGCAGAAGGCAGATGCCGTTGAAAATACAGAGCGCGGCGAAGAAAACTATGTGATGGGTTTGAAGGTGGAAGGCGCACGCATTGTCTTTCTCATAGACACGAGCGCATCAATGACAGATGAATTGTTGCTGGACATTATTCGCCGAAAAACAGGTTCGGATCAGGAAAAACAGTCCGGGCCAAAATGGCAACGAACAAAACGCGTTGCTAAATGGCTCGCCAATCGAATACCAAAGGGGTCCCAAGCTGCTTTTATTGGTTTCAACGAAAAAGCCACGCCAATTGGTACTGCGAATTGGTTTTCCGGTACCGATGCGTCTCTCTTGTCAGGTGTTTTCAGCAAACTTGATGTTATCATCCCAAGCGGCGCGACAAATCTTGCAGAAGCGCTTAGCGTTGCCAAATCACTGAAACCCGCCCCTACAAATTATTACATCGTAACCGATGGTTTGCCGACGACTGGAAATTCCAGTTATCAGAGCCTGAACCCATTTGCGCAATGCACTTCACTATTTGGAAAATCCAGTACAATCTCCGGAGAATGCCGCTTCAAGCTCTTTCAACATACGGTGAAAGAAAGTGGTCTTCAAACAGGGCACCCGGTAAATGTTGTCCTGCTTCCACTTGAAGGTGATCCGGCGGCTGCTCCGGCTTTCTGGGGATGGACCTTTACCTCAGGTGGATTGCTGATTAGTCCCGCGAAGGAGTGGCCATGAAACGTCGTAGACGCTCACTCGAAATATTCAGCATGTCATTCCTTGATTTGATTTCTTGCGGTTTCGGGGCTGTTGTTCTGTTAATCCTGATTTCCAAGACTGGAGAAGATGTTTCATCTGCTTCTGTACAGGAAGCGCAGGATCTTATTTCACAACTGGCGTCTCTGGAAAATCAGATGGCCGATCACCAAAGAAAAGCAGATCGCCTGACACAGGAAAATCAGAAAAAAATAGCCGAAATTAACGCCGACCAATCAACTCTTGATAAGCTCAAAAGTCAGCAATCGGCTGCAGAAGCGGCCGAAACCGAAGCAAAAGATAACCTTGAAGGCATGGAACTGGTTATGGAGTCATTAAACCGTGCCAGTATTCGCCCTGCGACAAACACAGAAACCCGAGATGATGAAGTCGGCGGCATACCAGTCGATAGTGACTATGTCCTATTCATTGTAGATACCTCAGGCAGCATGCAATCCATTTGGCCGCGCGTTTCGAAAGAAATGAAGAATATTCTATCCATTCATCCAAAGGTAAAAGGCTTTCAGATTATGAATGACAATGGTCTTCATCTGATTTCGGCTTATAACGGCCAATGGATACCTGACACGGCCAATCGCCGTGAAACAGTTTTCAACACTTTTAAAAGCTGGCGAAGTAATTCCAATAGTAGCCCGGTTGAAGGCTTGGAAGTCGCGCTAAAAACTTACGCAAGTCCAAGCACTTCGCTATCCATCTACATTCTTGGAGATGAATATTCCGGCAGCTCGTTCAACACGGTGATTGACCGTTTACAAAGCTTGAACCGCAATAAAATAACCGGGAAACGGCTCGCAAAAATTCACGCAGTTGGTTTTGTTTCGGCGGGCATTACCGGACGCTTTGCCGTATTAATGCGCGAAGTCACAAAGCAAAATGGCGGAACTTTCTTGGCACTACCTCGCAATTGACTTCAGCCGACCTTCCTCTTTCATGTTTGAAACATTATGGCTTTTGAGTAAAGAGCCCTTTACTTTCCTTGGGCTTCAGAAGTCTTGGGAAGAACTTGGGAACCGCCTGTTGGTATTGACGGTATCGATCCCCCAACTCACCGATTAAGTCCATTTCCTCGAAGGGAGTTGCAATGATAATATAAATTGTAATCCCTAGCGCGAATACGACTTGTCCAATAGTTAGATCAGGCGTCAGCCAGGGTGTCAGCATCCAGCACAGACTAATGGGATGGCGGACCACACCATAGAACCATCTTGCACTAAAACTAGCTTCAGCCGGTTGTCTATTCCGGAAATTAATCCAAGCTTGATGAAGACCAAAGAAGCCAAAATGACCAAATTGAAATGTTGCACATAGCATCGCACCCCAGATCATCAAATAAACGACATAAAACGCATATCTGATTGCTTCAGTTTTGATTTGCCAAATCGGTATCGGTATTGGTTCCCACAAAACCACAAGCAGCGCAGTCATAATCGCTGTCATATATAGATATGTTGCCCGCTCAATTGGCTTTGGAACAATTCTTGTCCAGTATTTTTTGAACCAGGATCTTGCGGTGATTGTGTGATGTAAACCAAAAAGCCAAATCAGCCCGAGGTTTACAGTTATGGCATGCCAGATTTCTCCCACTACACCATCGTTAATACCCTTAGGGACAAAATGGCCCGAAATGAATCCCATTAAATAGACAAGGTTTAGGGCTGCGATGCCATACGCGATCACCGCATAGGCAAGCATAAGATGACGTTGAACCATATTAGCTCTCCGTTAAATATATATTTTCTGATTGTTGCTGTAGATTAATTTTGCAGATTATTTGATCTGGGCGGCATCTGGCCGCCCAGAAGGGGAATATTTTCTAACCCCAATTCTTTTCATAATCTGCATGTGTTTTAAGATAAGCACCGGATTTAAAATGCGTATCGTAAAACCCCGTGTCCAATTTGTGAGCCTGTAGGTACATCAGGTTAAAAACAGCTGGAACTGTCGCTGGGAACCGTCCAAACGTATCGTAAATGTACTGAACCATTGTCGTAACACAGTCGACAAACTCGTCGTTCATTGCCGCAGCACTACCTCGAATTTTTCCGTTATTTTTGTAAGGGCCCGCTGTCTCTTTATTAAACGGCCCGCCCGATCCAAATTTGCGTTCAACTACACTTTCGACAGCCATACGCATATTACTAAAATGCGGTGGGCAATGGGCTTCAAACACACCTTCAAGACCGGTAATATGCGGAAGAGGTTGTCCATCGATCATATCGAAACGGAATCCAAGCCCAGGAACATCCGGATCACCACTCGCCCCAAGAATACTAAATGGATTTAGCCCATCATACATCCATCCGCCAAGTCCCATTGCCTGTAGCATCAGCGCGCCGGCATAACAGGCCGTTGATATTTCCACAGTAACTTCTGCAAGTCCCTGCTGCTCCAAAAACCGAAGTGGATATGGATTTTCGATATCAACCAGATTTTTGAATTTTTCAATACCAGTAATTGGCTTGTTATTAACATCATCATATATGCAGGCCCCATTTTGAACCAGATAGCACATGACGAGGATCATGTGTTGGGCCAAATCGGAAACCGGAATAACCAGCGTACTTCCCGGCACGTTCGCACACCATTCGTTATGCATTTCCATATGAAGTGGAGACGCTGGCGTATTCAAACGACCATCAGAAAGCTTCACTATCCGTGATTTATGTGCTTTCAGGTATTTGTCTAAATCAGTAACCCCATCTGTAGATTTCGCATCAGTTGCAGGCATATCTTTAGTCGGCAAAAAATACGATCCCGTGTCATCCGTGAAAAAGATTTCTGTCGTATGAAAACCTGCTGCTGAAGGGAAGGTTCTTCCTCCGGCCGCAGCAGCATAGTTTGGTATTTTTGGTAAATAAAACCGGTTGTTGGGAATAAGATTTGACCAACCTGTGTTCCCGCCAACCGTTGTTAAAAGTAGCATTTGCTCCAGATCACTTAATGATTCCGGTTCATGCTGAGACGTATAAGCCAAAGGGCCTTCCGGAATAGAAGCCCCTTTCGCAAATCGACGCGATCTGCGCCCATGAATTGCGTCAATCAACGGAAATTCAGTTGCCTCAATAAGTCCTTTTGGAACTTTAGGGAATTTTTCAAGCATGATTTTTCCTTTTCGTGTTAAATTATTTGCAGATGCAGGAAAGCCTATTCCGCTCATAAGTGAGCCTGCACCGATCAATGTTGTGGCGAGCATTTTTCGCCGCGTTGTCTTGAACATTTTTTCTCCTTAGCTTCGCGCAAACCGCAAACCGCCCATTCACGTGGCAATTTTTTGTCACAGATTTCTTGAATTCAGTAGATCCAAAAGTGGCAGTATCAGTCCGTATCTGCCAAAATTGAGTTTGAGGTCGAAGTTAATTTCAGAATATAATCAGCTGACAAGGTTCTATTCGCGGTTGCCGATTTTCGGCTTCACTGATCTTGTTGTCTGTTATCTAATCTGTTTCTAATTCCAAATTGAATGTCGCTCCGCGTAAGACCGATATCTTTCAACTGACGATTATCCATTTTAAGTAAATCCCTGTATGAAAGCCGCCTGCGGCGTTCGGCCAGAAATTTTTGGATTAACTGTTGGATTGCACCACGTACGTTCTGCACAAAGCTGCAATGTGAAATTTCTAAAACTTTACTTTCTAAATTCATTGGTCATTTCTCCATCAGCAAGCGATATAAGTTAGGGGTTGCTTGCGTATGGCGTATAAATGGCAGGATTTCCTTAATCTCGTTAGATCTAATATTGACAATAAAGGTCTATATGTGACATTTTAAAATTATGCCCATATCCACTTACTCAAAAAACATTTCAATTAGCCTGGTTGCAGTACCGGAAATGTCTGCCGCAATTATTTATGGCTTACATGAAGTCTTTTCCTGCGTCGGTGGCGCTTGGGAAAAATTAACGGGCGTCCAGGCGACCTGTGGTCAGACCATCCCTCGAATTGTCGGCTCTTCAACAGATCCTATTCGAACCACGATGGGCGCTACAATTACGCCAGACCACACCTTCTCAGAAGCTCATCGCTCTGACGTGATTATTGTAGGTGATCTCAATGTACTCCCCGGATTAGATCCTATTGGGAGATGGGGGGAAGCTGTCGAATGGATCCAAGATCAACACCGAAGAGGCGCAATCATTTGTTCTGTATGTACAGGGGCCTTGATGCTTGCGGAGGCTGGATTGCTGGATGGCGTTGAAGCCACCTCTCACTGGAGCGCTCATGAATTTTTCAAGCAATGTTACCCCAACGTCATATTGAAACCAGAGCGAATCCTTTTACCCGCTGGCGAGAACCATCAATTAGTAACCAGTGGAGGTTCATCATCCTGGCATGAACTTTCTCTGTATTTAATTGCAAGGTTCTGCGGTGAAGCGGAAGCCCGTCATATCTCTAAAGTATTTTTATTCGGAGACTTAAGCGAGGGGCAATTGCCTTTCTCTGTTATGGCGCGGCCAAAACAACATGACGATGCAAACATCGCAAAATGCCAAACATGGATCGCTGAAAATTATGCCGTGCCTAATCCTGTTGCGAAAATGACCGAACTATCTGGCTTAAATGCGAGAACTTTCAAACGCAGGTTCAAGGCTGCCACCGGGTATGCCCCACTGGATTATGTTCAAACTCTTCGTATCGAGGAGGCGAAGCAAATGCTTGAAACGACAAGTGAGGCTATCGACGAAATTGCAGAGGCAGTCGGATATGATGAACCCAGTTCATTCCGTCGATTGTTCAAACGAACAACCGGAACCAACCCTCATCAATATCGACTTCGCTTTAAAGATATTTCTATATTTTAAAAATCAACGTCCTGCCCAAGTTCTTCTGCATGCGCTTTTTCCAGCACATAATGGGCCGCCGCAAGATCCTGAGCCGCAATACCAAGCGACCGATATAGCGTAATCTGGTCGCGGCTTATCCGTCCTTTAAGTTTTCCAGACAAGACAAGGCCAATTTCACCCAGAATATGATCTTTTGTGATCGTACCGGCAGCCATCATTTCAACAAGCTCGCCAGCCTGTGCTTCTGCTGAGGGCCAATAATCCACCCAGACACTTGCGCGCAACACTGTATCATCGTCAATCTCTCGCATGGTTGGAATTGACGAGCCGACCACATTCAGGTGGGTCCCTTGATTAATCCAGTCTCCTTCTAAAACCGGAGTAGATGAGGCAGTCACTGTGCAAATAATATCCGCCTGCTTTGCTGCCGCGCGGACATCTGTACCCGCATGAAATTCAATGTTGGGGTATTTTTCAGCCGACCGCGCCACAAACTTTTCCGCTTTTTCAAGCGAACGCCCCACCACATATACTTCACGGATAGGCCGCACAGCACACATGGCATCTAAATGAAATTCAGCCTGCTCGCCGTATCCAACCAGCAAAAGCGATGAAGCATCTTCTCGCGCAAGGGCTTTTGTCGCAACACCACTTGCAGCAGCCGTTCGAATAGCCGTCAGTAAGCCAGCATCCATCATGGCAATCGCACCGCCTGTTTGTGCTTCAAACAACACAATTGCACCACGATGTGAAGAAAGCCCCAGAGACGGGTTTTGCGGAAACAGGCTTACCAATTTAACGCCAAAGCAGGCCGGATCACTTATCGCACCCGGCATGACCCCCATTTTATTTGCTCCGCCCACTGGAATAGCTGACCGCAGAGGCAGTGTTTCGGTGCCGTTTGCAACTGTCTTCATAATGCCTGCAATGACATCAACTGCTGATGCCATCGGAAACAACGCGGCAACATTATCATTACTTAAGATTTTCATTTTTCGCGAGTTGCTCCTGTACCCCAATTAGGTCCCGTTACGTTAAGCCCAAGGTTTTCTTCAAGTAGCGAGGTGTAATAGTCTGGCCGCGCGACATAAGGAAAGTGGCCACCCCATGAAAACCGATAAGCAATTTCTGGATTAAGCCGGACCCGAACGGCCTTTCGCATTTCTTCTGGAATGAGGGGGTCATCAGCCGTCTCAATCGTGACGACTTTAGTGGGGCAATCTGGCAATTCAGGGCCAAATTTCAAAGCCGAAAGCCGCGCTCGCAGTTCAGCCTCTAAAATACGACCACCCGCTTCCTCTAGAAGCAACTCAACCAACTCTTTTTGCTCAGGATGCTCTTCTGCCCAGACCCCAAGTCCTGCGCCAAAGCCTGCTCGCAGTTCTTCTATTGGTGTGGCTTCAAGATCAAATGAATAAGGCACACGTTGATCCATTCCAACAACAGAATGTAATGTGTTCGCGGCAAAAAGTTTCGTCACTTTTGCAGGATAGGCTGATGCAAAATATTGTGCCAAATACCCCCCCAATGAGGAGCCTAAAATACTGGTTTTTTCGACACCGAGTTGCGTCACAAGCAGAGCAAGATCCTCCGTCCAATCTTCAATGCCGCCACTCGCAGGGTAGCTGACAGCAATAATGCGAAGCCGGTCAGAAAGTGCTTCCATTTGCTGCCAAAAAACATCCCCACGGCCAAGTGTACCCGGAATCAAAAGCAATACAGGCCCCGAGCCCACATCAAAGAAACCCCAATCGCGGCCGTTCAAAAGGATACGCTTTTCCGGATGCGCTGCTGAAAAGCGATTGCGCGCCTCAATCAATTTATTTGTCATGCAAACGGATCCTCTATTTTCGGCCAGTAATTAGGCTTTCGTTTCGTATACGGAATGTTTGCAAAATCAGGCGTAATAGCACCCGGTGTGGCGACAGGAATAACTTTTCCCGCAATCGGATTAAACCCAGCCTGATAATGGTTGGAGGATTTCACACAGATATATTTACGTGTACTGAGGTCGATCCCAAGCTGCTCAAACGCCTTAGGATGGAATGTTTGTGTGCGGATATCATTGATCACAATGTCGATACCATCACATTCCAGCCAGACCGTTTCACCCATGGGTACTGGTAGCGTTCCAAATATCTGGCTTCCACCAGAAATACATTTGCGAACAGTGACAACAAGATCCAAGGGATCGCCAGACATCGGACCGCATTTCCCGCCGAGCCGAAGGGAAAGGGTTGCCCCCTCGCCAGCTTCTCGGCAAATTCGCACCGCAATTGGATCCCAAAAAATACCGGTCGCCACTGACGTCATGTTCCGCTCAATAATGGCACGTAGCAGAAAAGTTGAATCTGAAGGCGCACCGCCGCCCGCATTATCAGACATATCGGCTAAAACAACCGGACCGGAGTTTTCGCCCTCAGCCATGTCTAACGCGGTTTCAATATCAATATTCTCGCCCAGTAATTCGTGGCGCAATGCATACAGTTTCTGCCCCAGCTTATCTGCAACCTCTTGCGCCTGCGCCGCGTCACCATCACAAATCGCAAGTGCACGCGCGCCGGTTCTGGGATGATCGCCCCAGGGAAAGCCATGCGCGATGGACAAAGATAAAATACCGTCGCTTCCCTCTCGGGCGCTCATATCATCGACAAAGCTTCGCATCGGATCTTTGGGCGTCGGCATCGCCAATATCATTCTGCAGTCAAAGTCCCGCATAACCGGCTTGATATGTCCAAGTGCCGTCTCTTTAGCGAGCTGGAAAAGATCTTCTGCCCGTGCCGGAATATCCACATGAGGATACTCTTTGAACGGCACCAGTAAATCCGCTTTTTCCATCATCAACTCAGTTAAATGGCAATGAGGGTCAAGCAAACCTCCGATCACGGCATCAGGGCAAATCGCGCGGCACCTGTCAATTAAATCCCCTTCGCAATCGGGATAGCCATCGGCAATCATTGCGCCATGTAACGCAAGAAGGATTAAATCAACTGGGCCAGTTTTTTTCAGATCTTCCAATATTTCATCGCGAAATGCCTCATACACTTTTTGAACAGTCAGGCCAGCTGGTTGCGCGTGTGCGGAAAGGCTCTCAATAACTTCCCAATCCATATCTTCCGTATTTTTACGCCAAATATGTAGGGGAGATGTCCAATATTGAACTGGCTCACTGGTTGCATTTCCATGATGAATTGACACTTCTTCAAAGCTCAACATACCAGTGGGCAGCGGTGAGAAGGAGTTTGTCTCAGTACTCAACCCCGCAATAAATACTTTCATTCTTGTTTTTCCTTAATCTCAATATCTTCGGCCTGTTCAAGCCCATTTAATCGCATGCACAAACCCGCAGCCATGTGAATAAGAATAAGGGTAAACGCAATCGGTACCGCCGCAGTGAACCAGATCATTGGCAAGGGAATTAGCTCCGCCTGACGCGCCATACTTCGCCCAAGAAAGCCATAGGACATATTCATATTCGCGCCAAAAATTGAATACCAGATCACAGGTATCGCAAAAAGCAGAACGCCTACGCTTCTAAGGGCTGCCAGAAGATTACCTGTTTTGCCGCGAATTTTAATCATTGCCGGAAATAGGGTCGGATCCGCCCGATACCGAAAAGCAGCTGACGCCCCCAGCATGCCCGCCCAAACCATTGCGCGGCGAGACAGCTCTTCGGTCCAAACGGGTGGAGCATCCAACAAATAACGGGCGAACACTTGCCAGGAGGCCGCTAAAACCATAACCAAAACCGCCGCAACCGCCCCCCATAAAGCAGCTCTATTTAGAGAGGCAGACAAGCGATCCAGATTTATTGCAAGTGTTCGCATCGGCTCAATTTCCTTTGGCTTTTTCCCAAACCGCAATTTGTTCTTTGCTAATCAAACCGCTGTTATAGGCAGGAGCTGAAGCGTTTCGAAATTCTTCGCGAGCCGCTTGATCCAAACGCTTAATTGACACACCAGCCGCTTCCAGTTTCTTCAGCACCGCGTCCTGTGTTTTCAACCATTCACGGTTTGCTTTGTTGGCTAAACCCACTGCCGTATCTACGACTTCCCGATCTTCCTTATTCAGGCCCTGATACCACATTTCCGAAACAATCGTGATACGCAGTGAAGGTGTGATAGCAGCATCTGTAAAGTATTTGATGAAGTCAGTATGGCCGAATAACAAAGGCACAAACGCAGGATTTAGATATCCATCCGCAACCCCTGTTTGCAAGGCATTAGGGACTTCCGCCCAGCTCACAATAGTACCAGCGGCACCCCAAGCTTTGTAGAGTTCGATCTGGCTTTCATCAAGCGCGCGCATCCGAAGTCCTGCCATATCTTTTACCGATTTTACAGGTCTTTTGGTGTTAAAAATACCGGAGGCCTGCCCCACGGAATTAATCGCAATGACCCGCACACCTGCCGGTGTGGTTTTTTCATTGATTTTAGCCAGCATTCCCCCTTCATCCAGCGCCCGATCAACTTCTGCCATATCCTTAAAGAAATAAGGTAAGCGAAGTCCGTAAATCAGATTATCCAGAGAGCCCACAATATTCAGAGGTGACAATGAAACTTCCAGCAACCCCTGACTGACCTGATCAAAAAGTTCATCATCGCCGCCCAAAGACCCGCGTTGATACTCCTCGGCCTTAATGCCGTTTTTATTGAGATATGTGCTAAAGGTATTTGCCCAAACGTAACTACCTGATGCATCAAGGTTTTGGGGACTATCGAGTGCGATTTTGACATCGGCCAAAACTGGCTGAACAAAAGCCGTAGCTGCGGCGACAACCGCACCAAATATTATATTCTTATAATTCATTGAACCTCTCCATGTTAATTATTTTAAGTTGACGTTTTTGATTACCCTCCGCCAATAAATCCAAAAGCACGCGGTAAAAACAGACTAAGCGCAGGCACCTTGATCAATAAAACGAGAACCGCAATCTGGACTAAAACAAAAGGAATAACTGTCCGCGCCAAACGCCAGTAATTTACACCTGTGACTGTTGAAACGACCAGCAGGCAACCGCCCAGTGGAGGTGAAACCAAACCAATACACAGGTTAAAACACAGAATAATCCCCAGATGAACTGGGTCGGCGCCATTTGCGAGTGCGACAGGGGCGAGCAATGGGACAAGCAACGCCAAGGCGACTGGAATATCAAGCACCATGCCAGCCACAAGAAAAACCACATTAAGGACAATCATATATCCCATAGGGCCTAGCCCAAGAGCAGCAACGAGATCAGAAATGGCTTCTGGTATCCGTTCAAGGGCTCCCAGATATCCCAGCGCTGAAACGGCGCAAATGATGATAAAAATTGAACCGGAAAGCATTGCAGTTCTCTGCAATCCCTCCAAAATGCTTGGCCAACTCAAACCTTCATAAAACCAGCCCGCGCCAAGGGCCGCAAAAACAGCAATTGCTGCCGCCTCTGTCGGTGTGGTCCAGCCAAAAACAATTCCGCCCACAATAATAAAGGGCAGTAGTAATGCAGGCAGCGAGTTCAGCAGCGTTGGTAAGAATGCCGGAGCCTCTTCCTTACTCACTTTCGGATGATCTTGCTTCCAGGCGTAAAACGCGTTCAATGCAATTAGCGCAGCCGCCAAGATCAATCCCGGAATAATACCTGCCAGAAATAAAGAGGTCACAGAAGTGCCCATCAAAGCGCCGTAAAAAATCAGTATTATGGACGGCGGAACGATAGGACCAATGATAGATGATGCAGCTGTAATTGCACTTGCATAGTTCAGAGAATAGCCTCGTGCTCTCATAGCTGGCACAAGCGTATTGGACAAAGCGGCTGCGTCAGCAACAGCAGATCCTGAGATCCCGGCGAAGAAAACGCTGGTCAAAATATTTACATGCCCAAGACCACCGCGAAACCTGCCGACAAGTGCCATAGAGAGGTTAATGAGTGCTGTTGTTACGCCGCCCCGGTTCATAAATTCACCGGCCAGAATAAAAAGCGGCATTGCCATCAAAGCGAAAACGTCAATCTTGGAAAAAATCTGCTGCGGCAAAATGGCAAGGTAACGTTCGTTTCCTGTCGCCCAAAATGCCAACACTGTACTGCCACCGATAACATAGGCAATTGCCAGCCCAGAACCGAGCAAAAGTATCGCAACAAGGGGAACCAGCTGGATCATAAGCTCAGTTCCTTCCGAGATCTGGATAAATCCGCCACGGTCACACCTTCCGCCTGAATGTCATCCGGCAAAGCTTCTCCCAGCACCAGCGCTGCAGCAGCGCGTGATAACGCGGGTACAGACTGAATTCCGTATCCACCCTGCCCTGCAAGCCAGAAGAAACCCTCGGCTTTGGGATCAAATCCGACGACAGGGCACTTATCTGCAACAAAGCTGCGGAGACCGGCCCACTTGTGATCGATCCGACGAACTGACAGATCAAAAGCCTTTTCAATGCGATCAACGCATATGGCGATGTCCAAATCCTCTGGCTGAGCGTCACAGGGTGCCGATGGCGTTTCATCAGCTGGGGAAAGCAACAGCTTACCCGCATCCGGTTTCATATAAAATTGCTCGTCAATATCGACAATCATTGGCCAGGCTTCAATACTCAATGCAGCAGGCGGAGAGACAAGCATAGCCGTGCGCCGTTTTGGGACCAGCCCTATGGGATCAACGCCAGCAAGTTTTGCGATTTCATCTGCCCAAGCGCCGGCTGCGTTGACAACGACTTTTGCCCTATAAGTGACTTCAGAAGTTTGCACTTCCCAGCAATCACCGTGTTTATCAACATGGATAGCTTCACCGGAAGTGATGAGACTGCCCCCAGCCGCCTTGAATGTTTTAAGATAATGCTGGTGCAAGGCATCAACGTCAATATCCGCGCAGCCTTTTTCATAAAGAACCTGATCTACATAATCACCGCGCATAATCGGAACCAGTTCTTTAGCCTTGGACACGCTGATCGGCTCAACACCAGAACCCAACTCGTCCATTGTGCTGCTAAAAGTATCAGCCTGATCAGCTCTCGCTACAAGGAACAAACCACGCGGTTTTAAAAGTGGCGAAGTGATATATTCAGAACGGGGATTATAAAAGAAATCGTTGGAAGCCCGGGACAGTGCCCGAATAACCTTAGGGCCATAGGTGGTTGAGTAAAGCGCCGCTGACCTGCCTGTCGTATGATATCCCGGCTGTGTTTCACGTTCTAATAAAACGACATTTGTACGATCGGACAATTCGGCCGCCACAGAAGCACCAGCGATGCCCCCACCAATTACCACGATGTCGCAAGAAATTACTTGCACGCTAAAACCCCCATATTAATTTGCAAAAACGTAACATCAATTTTCCGATTGGAAAAGATATTTTTCCGATTGGAAAATTTTATAGTATTTAGAGGCGTTTCAAAGTATACTATTTACATGAAAAGCATGACCCAAACCGATACACAGCGAACCGACTTCGGGCGTCGGTTGCGCGATTTACGCGCTGAGAGGGGCTGGACCTTATCTGAGGTCGCTGAAAAATCAGGTTTGGCGATTTCAACGATCTCTAAAGTTGAACGCGGCGTAATGTCTCTGACCTATGATCGCCTCGCATTGTTAGCGTCAGGTCTTGGCGTGGATATGGCAACTTTTTTCTCAGCCGACGGCCAAAATTTCGAACCGGGCAGCTTTACGATTGCCCGCAGTGGAGACTTTGAAAGACAGGAAACCCAAAACTACGTATATGAAATGCTGTTTCCAGATATATGGCACAAGGCCATGACTCCAATGATGGGGACTCTCAAAGCCCATAACGTGCTGGATTTTGATGAATTTGTAAGTCACCCTGGTCAGGAATTTCTGTTGGTGCTTGAGGGATCAATCACTGTCCATCTGGACGGAAAAGCACCGGCTCGACTAAATCAGGGAGACAGCATCTATTTCGATAGCACCCGCGGTCATCTTTATGCATCTACAGGCGACCAAGATGCACGCATTCTTGTAGTATGCACCGATACCGACACAGCAAAAAAATAGACAGCCTCCCTACATGTCATTATTCCCTTTAAAAAGGGACGTTTCCATCCAGAAAGAACGCCTGTAGTATTTACTTAAGGGAGCGCACTCTTCTAATTAAAAACTATGGACGGCAAACATGATTGATCTTTACACTTGGACAACTCCAAATGGCCGGAAAATATCTATTCTACTTGAAGAGCTGGGTTTAGAATACAATACCCACTCCATCGATATTACGAAAGGCGAGCAGAACGCCGAAGCATTTTTAAAAATCAGCCCAAACAACAAAATTCCAGCCATCGTGGATCAGGATACCGGTATCTCGCTCATGGAATCGGGGGCGATCATGCTTTATCTTGCGGATAAAACAGGCCAGTTAATTCCCAAAAATGAAAAGCAACGTTGGGAAGTCACTGAATGGCTCATGTGGCAAATGGCAGGACTAGGCCCCATGCTGGGACAGGTCCATCATTTTACAAAATTTAACCCCGGCAAAGCCCCTTATGCACAAGATCGCTATTATACGGAAGCACAACGCCTTTATGGCGTTCTGGACAAACGTCTGGCAAATCAGGAGTACATTGTCGGAAACGACTACAGTATTGCCGATATCGCAGTTTGGCCCTGGATCTCCCGCTTTGAGTGGCAAACAATCGAACTTGATAATTACCCAAATGTAAAACGCTGGTATCTATCCATTACCGCGCGGCCTGCTGTTCAAAAAGGCTATCACGTTCCCAAATTCACCCAAGATATTCCCATGCCGGGCTAATTTTCTGGCTTAAGTATGGCATTGCGTTCTCAAAAGAAGCAATGCCATGGCCACCTTAAGTAACAGTGACTGTCAATTTTTCAAATCCGTCGATCTGACAAACCATGATATCCCCTTTTTCGACAGCGGCGACACCTGAGGGAGTCCCTGAAAAAATTAAATCGCCAGCCGCTAATTCAAAGTAGTTCGACAAATAGGAAATCATTTCCGGTACTTTCCAAATAAGCTGATTGAGATCGCCGCTCTGCCTCACATTTCCATTCACCGTAAGCGCGATTTTTCCGCTTTCAGGATGTCCAATTTCAGAGGCCGGAACCAGCGGACCCATGGGAGCAGAATGCTCAAAAGCTTTGCCAATTTCCCACGGGCGTCCCATTTTTTTCATTTCTCCCTGAAGATCACGGCGCGTCATATCCAAACCAATGCCGTAGCCATAGACATATTCCAGCGCAGCTTCGACAGGGATCGCTGTACCGCCTGCCTTTAAGGCAATGACAAGCTCGATCTCATGGTGAACATCTTTAGATTGGGAGGGGTAGGGAAAGTAGCCTGTGAAATCCAAATTTTCCGGATTTTTCTGAAAAAAGAAAGGAGCCTCCCGGTCAGGATCATGCCCCATTTCAATGGCATGGGCCGCATAATTTCGGCCAATACAATAAATCCGCCGTACTGGAAACCGCTGCTGCTGTCCTTGAACTGGTACAGATACCTGTCGCGGCGGATCGATTACAAAATCACAAGTCTTTTCGGTCATTTACTGTTCCCAACGGATTATCACTGCTCAGTTCAATATTATGAATTGAACCGCTCAAAAATTGTATAAAAAAATATTCTCTACGTTTTACTGTTTCCCCGATGAGAACGCTAAATTTCAAGTGTTAGTTCCCGACCGAGCTGTTCGAACTCAGCTTGCCGATGCGTTGAGCGCCGCCATACAAGCCCTACTTGCCGTGAAGCCGGTTGCTCAAGTGGTACAAGAGAAATCCGAGCATCTTGAACCAAATTGCCTCTCGTCGCGAGCTGAGGCAACAAGGTAATCCCCAAATTGGCGACTACCATTTGAACAAGAGTAAAAACACTGGTCGCCGCAAATTCTTTATGATTTTGTTGGCGTTCCAGCTTACAAATATCCAACGTGTGCCCTCGCAGGCAATGCCCTTCTTCCAGCAGTAAAAGTGCCTCCTGATCAATCTTTGCCTGAGAAATTGACTTCTCATTTGCAAAGGGGTGGTTTTCTGAGCAGGCAAACTGAAAATAATCTTCAAATAGTATCTGAACGTTCAGATCATCATGCTCATAAGGCAGGGCGATGATAGCCGCATCAATAGTCCCCCGCCGTAATTTCTCAAGCAGATGATCTGTTTGCTCCTCGTGCAGAAACAACTGTAGCGCTGGGTACTTACGCCAAAGATCTGGTAAAACACTTGGAAGCAGAAAGGGACCAATTGTCGGAATAACGCCTAAATGAAACGGACCTGTCAGAGGCTCTCGCCTATGTAGCGCTGCGCTCTTCAATATCCCTTCGGCCGCCGCCAGTAAGTCGCGACTCTGATTTGCGATTTCAACGCCTAAAGGGGTCATCATGACAGAACGGTTCGTACGCTCGGCCAACGCCCCGCCCAAAAGAGTTTCCAGGTCTCTTATTCCCGCACTGACTGTTGAAGGCGTAACATTGCAAAGGTCCGCTGCCTTTCCAAAGTGTTTTTCATCATTCAGCGCAACCAGATACTCCAGCTGCTTCAAACTTGGCAGTACCTTCATTTCATCACCATTGTTCGGAAAAACAATATGTATTGTCAATTTAATATCATTTTACCACACACTCTGAAAGATCTAATTTATGCCGTAGCAACTTAAGTATTCAAAACGCATGGAGTTTCACATGAGACTGGCATTCAAGACGGCAAGCTACGGAGTGACCCATATTATTGTGGCAACAGGTGTTGCTTATACGCTCACCCAGAATTTGGCAGCCGCGATTGGGATCGGCCTGATTGAGCCGATCATTCAAACCGGGGTGTATTCCCTTCACGAATATCTATGGGAGCGATCTAAAGGCATGTTTCCAAAACGCTTTTCACCAGCCGGCCTTTCAACAATTGAGCTCGCTGCCCTGAAGGGCAACTTCGCCTGAAATTTATCAATGCTTGAATAAAGATATTTAAGTCACAGTTCTAATTATACCAGCTAGACCAAAGGAGATCAGAATGAGTACGGGAAAATGCCCAGTGATGCACGGCGGTATCACCTCAACGGGGAAATCTAATACGGAGTGGTGGCCAAATGCGCTGAACCTCGACATCCTCCACCAGCATGACACCAAAACAAATCCGATGGGCGACAAGTTTGATTACCGTTCAGAAGTTCAGAAATTAGATTTTGAAGGACTGAAAAAAGACGTGCACGCGCTCATGACAGACAGTCAGGACTGGTGGCCCGCTGACTGGGGTCACTATGGAGGATTGATGATACGCATGGCTTGGCATTCTGCTGGTTCTTATCGCCTTGCCGACGGGCGTGGCGGCGGTGGCACCGGAAATCAACGCTTCGCCCCTTTAAACTCCTGGCCAGACAATGTCAGCCTTGATAAAGCGCGGCGTCTTCTTTGGCCGATCAAAAAGAAATACGGAAACAAAATCTCTTGGGCCGATCTCATAATTCTAACCGGCACGATTGCCTATGAGTCTGTGGGATTAAAAACCTTTGGCTTTGGATTTGGACGTACCGATATCTGGCACCCTGAAAAAGACGTTTACTGGGGATCGGAAAAAGAATGGTTGGGCCGCGGACGTTATGAAAATAACGAGGACCCTGAGTCTTTGGAAAACCCTCTTGCTGCCGTTCAAATGGGTCTGATTTACGTAAATCCCGAAGGGGTTGACGGCAAACCCGATCCGGTAAAAACCGCAAAAGAAGTACGAGAAACCTTTGCTCGAATGGCCATGAATGATGAAGAAACCGTTGCTTTGACGGCGGGTGGCCACACCATTGGTAAAGCACACGGAAATGGCGATGCCAGTATTCTGGGCGCAGATCCTGAAGGTGCTGATCTTGAAAACCAGGGCCTTGGATGGAGCAATCCTGCCGGGAAAGGAACAGGCCGTGAAACTGTCTCCAGCGGCATTGAAGGTGCGTGGACAACCAATCCGACCCAGTGGGACAATGGATACTTTGAAATGCTGTTGAACCATGAGTGGGAGCTTAAGAAAAGTCCCGCAGGCGCTTGGCAGTGGGAGCCTGTTGATATTCAGGAAAGTGACAGACCTGTCGATGTTGAGGATCCATCTATTCGCTGCAACCCGATTATGACAGACGCAGATATGGCGATGATCAAAGATCCGGTCTACAGAGAAATCTCAGAACGGTTCTATAAGGATCCTGACTATTTTTCTGAAGTATTTGCACGGGCATGGTTCAAACTGACCCATAGAGATATGGGACCAAAAGTTCGCTATATCGGTCCGGACGTACCCGAAGAAGATCTAATCTGGCAGGATCCGATACCTGCCGGTAAGTCAGATTACGATATAGATTCAGCAAAAGCGCAGATTGCAGCCAGTGACCTTTCGATCAGTGAGATGGTCTCAACTGCATGGGACAGCGCCCGCACTTATCGGGGTTCTGATATGCGCGGCGGTGCCAACGGTGCCCGTATTCGTCTCGCACCTCAAAAAGATTGGGACGGAAACGAGCCTGATCGCCTGACGAAAGTTCTATCAATACTGGAACCAATTGGTAATTCCGTTGGTGCCAGCATCGCAGATATGATTGTACTGGCCGGAAATGTCGGTGTTGAACAGGCCGCCAAAGCAGCCGGTCATGACATTACTGTTCCGTTCATGCCCGGTCGCGGCGATGCAACAGATGAGGATACCGACGCAGACTCTTTCGACGCGTTAGAGCCGGTTGCTGATGGTTATCGAAACTGGCTGAAAAAGGATTATGCCGTCACGCCAGAAGAGCTTCTTCTGGATCGCACACAATTGCTGGGACTGACAGCCCCTGAAATGACTGTACTGATCGGCGGCATGCGCGTTCTGGGAACCAATTACGGCGGGACCCGGCATGGTGTATTCACTGAACAAGAGGGCGCTTTAACAAACGATTTCTTTGTGAACCTCACAGATATGAATTTTACATGGAAACCTGCAGGCCAAAATCTCTACGAAATCCGGGACCGGAAAACTGATGAGGTCAAATGGACTGCAACTCGTGTCGATCTTGTTTTTGGTTCAAACTCAATCTTGCGATCCTATGCTGAAATTTACGCACAGGACGACTCCAAGGAAAAGTTTGTCACCGACTTTGTGGCCGCATGGAGCAAAGTAATGAACGCAGACCGTTTCGATCTCCGTTAAAGGACCTTTGAAAACTAAGTGATTGCCAAGTAACGGGTAGGCCAAATTGGTCTACCCGTTTTTTATATCCTATTTGCAAAATACCCGAAGCCTTGGATGACAAATTTGGTGAATACGCATATGAATATCCTGTCTGGAAAACCCAATTTGAAAGATCACAGCTCTACTATGTCTGATTTAAGCCCCGTCGGCCCGCCAAAATCGCAAGAGTTTGACGATTTGTATTTTTCTGCGGATGATGGATTGGCAGAAAGCCGGTTTGTATTTCTGGATCGCAATAACTTGCCCCAAAACTGGCTTGAAAAAGAAAAATTCGTTGTTTGCGAAACGGGCTTTGGAACAGGGCTAAATTTTCTAACGGCCTGGAAGTTATTCGAAGAAACTACAAAATCGCCCCAGTCATTGAATTTCATTTCATTTGAAAAATATCCACTGGATTGCCAGAAGATCGCAGCATATTTAGAGCCTTGGGAAGCGTTTTTTGAAAATCGCTTGCAGGATTTAGTCGCGCATTATCCGCCGAAAATACCCGGATTTCACCGTATCATATTCAACGAACGCGTGACCCTCACACTCATATTTGAGGATGTAAACGAAGCTATTCCAACACTGGTTGCTGATGTGGATGCTTGGTTTCTGGATGGATTTAAACCGTCCACAAACCCGGATATGTGGAGTGAAACCGTTATCGAAAATATGGCCCGCCTAAGTCACAAAGGCAGCAGTCTTGCTACTTTTACCGCGGCTGGAAAAGTCCGTAGAGATCTTATCGCAGCCGGTTTTGAGATTGATAAAGTTGCCGGTTTTGGCCGCAAACGCGATATGATTGTCGGCCATTATAAAGGCGACTGCGCATGAAAATCGCAATTATTGGCGGTGGGTTAGCGGGATGCGCTTTGGCGTATGTCTTGAACCGTTTGGGGCAAAGCGTTGCCGTTTATGAAGCGGGGCCAACACTGGCAAACGAGGCCTCTGGAAACTTTTCAGGATTGTATAATCCTCGCCTATCCGCCCTGCGCGGTCCCGAAAGCGATTTTTATGCCGCCGCTTATTCCTTGGCACTCCGCACCTTTAGCCAATTGCCCGATATCGATTGGTGCCCCAACGGGGTACTGCATCTGATGGACAATAAAAAAAAGGAAGAGCGCTTTCGAAAAACCGTTCAAAACTGGAATTGGTCTCCCGACCATATGCGGCTTGTCAGCGTCAAGGAAGCCTCCGAGATTGCGGGCATTAAGCTTGAGCATGAGGCATTATACTTACCCCAAGGCGGCAGTGTTGCGCCCCAAAAGCTTTGCGAAGCCTATATGCAGAATATTGAGCTTCAACTGAATACACCAATTGAAAAACTACAAGATATCAAAGCGGACGTTACGGTCCTGGCTTGCGGGTCATCTGTTCTAAAATTTGCTCCCGACCTGCCCATTATTCCAGTGCGTGGCCAGATTACACAGGTCAAAGCCACCCCCTTCTCGGCAAATGTTAAATGCAACATATGTGGCAATGGATATTTTATGCCCGCCGTAAAGGGCATTCATACCTTAGGCGCAACTTTCCAGCCCGATCTAAATCATTCCGATATTAGTGATGAAGACGATATCGAGAATATTGAAAAACTAAGCGCCGTTATACCTGAGCTGGGATCTGGTCTGGAGGTAACAGGCCAGCGCGCATCCGTCCGCGCAACATCTAGGCACCGCTTCCCCATTGTCGGATCTGCGCCGGGCCATAACAACGTGTATTTTTCAGCGGCACATGGGTCACATGGCATTCTCAGCTCATTGATGAGTGCCCATCTACTGGCAGATTTTATTCTGGATAGGCCGCGGTGCCTGCCCCAAAAAGTAATCGCGGCCCTATCCCCTCAACGTTTTGCCAATCGAACCTAAACTAACTCCCAAACCCGGCAAGTTCCGGCAGCCACAGAGCAACCCCTGGCACAAGCATCACAAGTACCAAACCCAGGATCATCAACACCACATAGGGAAGTGATCCACGGATTACTTCTGCCAACGGCGCATTTGCAATGCCTTTAATAACAAATAAATTCATCCCCACTGGCGGTGTAATCAGTGCAAGCTCCAAATTAATCATCAGCAAAATGCCATACCAAAGGAGATTGACATCAAACTGAATGAGGGCCGGTAGAACAATCGGTGTTGTGATCAGAATGATGGAAATGGTCTCCATGAACATTCCCAATATAAAAATCAATAACATAACCATCAGGATAAACCCGGTGGCGGAAAGACCCAGCGCCGTTACACTTTCCATCAGTTCAATGGGCAATCTGATAATGGTTACAGCGTGTCCGAACATCGCCGCCGCCGCCAATATCATGAACAGCATCGCCGTTGTACGCACCGTTTCGTAGGCTGTTTCGGCAAGCTCTTTAAATCCAAAATTCCGATAGACCAAGGCTCCGACAACCAAGGCATAAATACAACCAATCGATGCCGCTTCGGAGGCTGTAAAAATACCAAAGTAAATACCGCCAAGCACCAAGGGAGGCATTAAAAGAGACCATATAGAGCGCCTCAAAGCTTGAGAACATTCTTTCCAGCCAATCCAATTGGTTTGCTGCTGGTTCTTCTGGAAATAGGCTTGTGTCATACAATAGGCGGCAAAAATCAATGCCATCAGAATGCCCGGGATAAAGCCCGCCATAAAGAGCGCGCCGATCGACGTTTCCGTGACGATTGCATAAAGGATCAAAGGCCCGGACGGCGGAATCAAAATACCAAGCGTACCGCCCGCCGCAATCACCCCATATGCATCTCTAGAGCGATAGCCAAAGCGTTTCATTTGTGGAATGGCACTGGAGCCGATGGTCAGGGCTGTTGCAACAGAAGACCCTGAAATTGCAGCAAAGATCGTACAGGAGAGAACCGTCGCAACACCAAGGCCTCCCTTTAAATGCCCAACCATTGCATTGGCGGCATCATATAGATCATCCACCACTTTGGATTTAATCATCACATGCGCCATGAAGGCAAACATTGGAATGGCTGTGAGAAGACCATTATCCAGTTTTGCAAAAACCGTATCCGCGACACTGGAGATGCTACCTTCCGTCACCAACATAATCGCAATGGACGCCAATCCTAGTCCGGCGAATATTGGCATCCCGGTGAGCAAAAGCGCAATAAGGATGCAAAGAATAAGAAAAGTTGCCACTAGTCTTTTCGCTTTCTGAACAAAAGATCAAAGGCGCGTGTCAGGGCTATTAAAAACAACAGTCCCCCGCCAATCAAAATAAAGGATTGAGGAATCCATAAAGGTGCTTCCAAATATCCGTCAGAATAAACACCGATATTCCAGGAAAATTCAACTGCAGCCCACCCGCTGATAAAAAGGACGCCCGCAACAAACGCAGTCGACGCATATCCCCAAATATCAACAAGCTTCTTTAAAAACCCTGTTGCCCTGGTAGATAACAAATCGACGCTAATATGCTCGCCGCGCCGAAGTGTCTCGGCAGTGCCCAGCATCACAATGCCAACGACAAGAAACCCTGACAGTTCGTCTGTCCAAGTTACAGGCGTTCCAAAAAAGTATCTTTGCACAACACTGTAGCCTGTGATCCCCAGTGTAAACACAACAAGGATCGCACTCAAAGCAGCTGCAAAAAACGTAATGGAGCCGATGATCCGGCTTAGCAGAGAAGGAGAGATTTCCTCTCCTTCTCCATTCTCAGCATTCATTTTCATGAAGAAACAAACCTAAAGTTTATCAATCAGCTCAAGAAGCTTTTTACCATCTTCACCAGATGCCTCGCCAAAAGACTTGTAAAATGCTGGTGCCATTTTACCTTTTAGCACTTCCATCTCAGCATCAGTCGCGATATGAACCTTCATTCCCTTTTCAGCCAGCTGTTCTGGCGCTTTTTCAGCAGAAATCTCGGAAGCTTCAATGGCCCACATTGCTGCTTTTTTACCAGCTTCATCTACAGCTGATTTCCCTTTAGCTGACAATCCGTCATACCATTTTGGGTTTACATAACCGTGGAAATAGATACTGAAAAGCGGCAGTACCGTTACATGATCCTGAACTTCATAATATTTACGTGACACTGCTGCCGATATATCCGTAAGGCCCGCATCAATAACACCTGTGGAGAGTGCTTGATAAACCTTGCTACCCGACATTGCAGACGGCGCGGCGCCCATAGCGACAAATCCTGAATCAGGAACCGGTCCAAGGCCCCGAATTTTCACGCCTTCAAAATCAGCAGGTTTGATCAAAGCTTTACCCTGGGAAGTGATCGCTGTGCTGCGTGTTGTAAAAAGCCATGTTACGTTTCTAACGCCTTTCGTCATTAGCTTTTCTTCGAGGAACTTCGCCGCCTCAGATCCCTCCCATTTTTTCAATGAATTCAGGCTACTGACGGCAAACGGTCCAAGCGTCACATTCATCAGAGGAAGCGTTTTACCCCACTGCGGGTTAATCGAAAACGCACAATCAATGTCACCTTTGGCGACAGCAGTAGCGTTTTGTTTTGCGCCTGTCAGGCTGTTGGAGCCAAATACCTGCACATCAATTTCACCGTCAGAAAGTGTTTCAATTTCTGCGGCCCACCGGTCGATAACTTTCGCAATATGATGGGCTGGCGGCAATTGATGACTACACCGCATTTCCGTTGCCGCGCTGGCCATCGACACTCCACTTAAAGCTACTGCGGCGGCCATTAGGCCGGTCGCTAATCCTACTATTTTTTTCATCGTTTCTCTCCCTAAGGTTTCGTTATCTAAATTACAATCCGGTTTGTCCGGTTATGGGTAATCCTGATTTGGCCAACGCCCCATAAAGGGGCTCGGTCGGCATTTCTTCTTCTAAAAGTCTTCGAATTTTAAGCAACTTTTCCAGATCAATCCCGGTCTCAAAACCACTGCTTTCACACAAAAAGACAAGGTCTTCAAACACGACATTTCCGGTAGCATTTGGCGCAAAAGGACATCCGCCCAATCCCCCCATAGCCCCGTCCAGAATACGCGCCCCGTTATCTAGCGCGGCTGAAGCGTTGGCAATTCCCATCCCTCGCGTATCATGCAAATGTACACCAAAGGCACCGCCTTCTATCAATTTGCTTAGATCTCGGGACAGGCTGGCAACCTGTTTCGGCCCGGCATATCCGACTGTATCTGCCAAACTCACGATATCAGCGCCCGCTTCGTAACACTGTTCCGCCAATTTAAGGACATTCTCTGGCTTTACCGCACCAGATATGGAACAGCCAAAAGCCATTGCAATTCCAACGCTGACCAGCGGCTTGTGATCAGAAACATCTCTAAGGCGGCACAGATTTTCGATCTCTGAGACCGTCTCTGACTGACTTCGCCGTGTATTGGCCATATTATGCTCTTCTGTCGCGGATACAACACAGCCCACTTCGGCAACGCCACTTTCCAAAGCATCAATGGTGCCGCGTTTGTTTAAAGCCAATGCCGCCCCGTGGGCGCCTTGTAAACCGGCTAACACATCAATCACCGAACGGACGTCAGCAAACATCGGATATTTTGCCGCGGGTAGAAAAGAGCCTACCTCAAAATGTCGCACGCCAGCCGCATATTCCTGTTCAATCCACCGCTTTTTGCCTTCCGAAGAAGGAAATGTTTTGACCATTTGCAGGCCATCTCTTAAGCCCACTTCGCGAAGGGAAATCTGACCCGGAGGATAGATAAGATCTACTTTACTCATATCACTTTTTCCTTGCGCGGGAGTTCTTCCAATTCTGCCAAAACGGCATCTGTATCCGCGCCAAGAACAGGCACATCAAGTCCCTCTCCAAGGCCACTGCCATCAAGTTCAAGTGGCAGGGCAGGGCTCCTAAAGAACTCACCGTCCACATTTTTTGAACTCACCAATCCACCGTCGCGCAGCACATGGGGGTCACTAAACAAATCTTCAGGACTATTGATAAGAGCAAACGGAATGCTCAGTTCATCCAGCTTTTCAACTAAATCCTGAGTCTGGATATGCGCTACTTTCGACGCGACAAGCGGGATTGTCCAGCTCCGCGCCAAAATCCGGTCCGTCGCTGTTTTAAGACGCTCATCAGCCAATAATTCGGGTAAGTCATAGGTTTCACAAAAAGCTTTCCAGTGCCCTTCGGTCACAACACCAATGAAAATTTTCTGCTGGTCTGCGGTCGTGAAAATATCATAAACCGGCCACGCATGGGTCCGTTCCGGCATAGGCGTTGACGGCACATTTGTCATCTCAAACTGCACCATATGTTGCGCAACCATAAACAGGCAGTTTTCAAAAAGACCAATACGAATATTTTTGCCTTTTCCGCTACTCTTGCGCTCCAAGAGGGCTGCCAAGATGCCAATGACGCCAAACATCCCCCCCATGATGTCATTCGCTGAAGAACCAACACGCAGCGGCCGCTCCCGCGAGCCTGTCATCATTGCCAGACCAGACATCATCTGCACAACTTCATCCAGCGCAGGTCGATGCTCATAAGGCCCAGATAGAAATCCTTTATGGCCCGCAATGATTAGTTCAGGATAGCTGGCTTGAAGATTTTCAGCATCCAGACCTTGCTTTGCAAGATTGCCATCCTTGAAGTTTTCAATAAACACATCCGCAGTTGCCAAAAGCTTGTGAAAACGCTGCAAATCATTTTCTTCGTTCAAATCCAGAACGACACTTTTCTTACCCCGATTAAACAACGGGAAAAAGGAAGTCCCCATACCCCGTAAATCGCGCGTCTTATCACCTTTAGGGGGCTCAACCTTAATCACTTCTGCCCCCAGCTGCACCAGTATCATACCGCAGGCAGGCCCCATAACCATATGGCTCATTTCAATAACGCGGACGCCATCAAGTGGAAGAGAAGTGTTCATTTTTCAAAAACTCAAAGTACAAGTTCACATTTTTGACAATTAGGGTATTGCCAAGGAAGAGTTCTTAAAAATATAATCTTTTGATCAAAACGTTCTAATTTTTAGATTGATAAAATGGACATCCGCCAGCTCACCTATTACGCCGCCATATTCGAGCACCGGAATCTCTCCCGTGCGGCCAGTCATTGTAACGTGGCGCAATCTGCAATTAGTCATCATCTGGCAAATCTGGAAAGCGAGCTTGGGGTAACTTTGTTCCTTCGAAAGCCGCGCGGGATGGAGCCCACGGCTGTCGGCATCAAGCTCTACGAACATTCGAAACAGATTTTGCGGGCCGTTCAATCTGCTGAACAGGATATCAGACAACAATCAGAGCGAATTGAAGGTGATATCGCCATTGGGCTTCCCTATTCAGTCATGAAAGCCATTGCTTTACCCCTGATGCAGACCGTCCTCAAAGATTATCCCAATGTCCGGCTTTCTATCGTCGAAAGCCTCTCTGGCGGTACATTTGCCAATCTTTTATCCGCAGATGTGGACATTTCACTCTTCTACAACCCGCAAAAAGACGATCAGGTCACCATGAAAGAGGTTCTTTCCGAAGAGGTTCTATGTGTGGGCAAGCGTGAAATCATTGGCTCCTCCGATCAAAATATGACTTTCGAAGAATTAATCACGCTCCCCGTACTCCTTCTAAGGCAGGGTGCAGCGACCAGAGCCGTGATTGACAGACCCGGCCTGCTCAACAAACTCGAAGCGCGCGTTCCGCTGCAACTCAATTCCGTTAATGGCATTATGACCGGCTTACTGGCAGGCTTAGGATGTTCTTTAGCGCCGCACGTTTTTGTCTCCGAACATCTAAAATCTGGAATATTACATGCACGGCCCGTCGTTGAGCCAATCCTGACACGCCGCCTCTTTATCGGTCATCGGAGGGATCACCCCTCCACCAGACTTTCAGAAGCAATGACGGAGCTGCTGCTATCCCTCATCAGAACTGAGGTAAAGGATGGCCAGTGGAAAGCCGAGCTCGTTTAAGCACCACCTCTGGCAACAATCAATATATTTCACGCGTGAAAAAACATTTGAACCTCGTGCCTCTCTAAAGCGACCAAACCTTCAAGAGCAATAGTTCTTTAGAGATAAAATTACTATGAGGTACTCAAAATGAAATCAATTAAAACAGTAGCACTTACAACGAGTGTTCTAACAGTTGCCGCCACAGTCTTGAGCTCAGCGGCTTTTGCAAATTATTCCCATAACAATTCCGAATATATCGAAGATGTAACACTGTCAGTAGAAGGTATTAACCTGAATATGATTGAGCTGCAAAACACGTCTTCATCCAAGCTGCTCAGTAAGGTCAATGTGCAGCCCGTAAATACTGTGATGAATATTCCAGTGAAGGGCTTTGTACAGTGTACCAAGGATAAAAAAGTCGATTTTGACAAAGCGATCATGTATTTCGGCACGGCTCACCGTCAGGGAGACAAAATTGTTCCTGTAAAAGCGGTTTATCAAAAAAACTATCACCCAACATTCAAAGTATGGACTGGCCTTTTAGGAGGCTGGGTCGCTGAAGCTGGAAATTATGATCCGTTTGCAGTTCCGCTGGCCAACATTAAAAATGGCGATCCTACTATCCGCGTTGATCCGGTTGAAGAGTTCAACAAAAAGCTCGAAGCGCATGTAAACGGTGGAGGTACAAAACTTGAATTCCTCCAAAACGATCAATTTTTTAGTGTTACGCGCCCGATAACACTTGCAGGTTATTGCCATAAAGGTGCCGACAAAAAAGGCGGATACGTCACAAAAATGATCCCTATCAATATAAAGTTTAAAGGCGATCCCAACCTGACAAAACCTTCACCAATGCCATCAGCCTCTAATAAATTGGCCGCGAAATTTGCTTTAACAAAAACAAAAGTTTCACCCCACATCAAAAATTATGTTGGTCAATGTCCGGTAGACCTCGGGTTTCGTCTAACGTTTGAAGCACAGGGAAAAGGTGCAGTTAAGTATCGAATGGTCAATAAAGTTGGCGCAAAGGGACCTATCAATACAGTGAACTTTACTAACGGTGGTGTCAAAGTGATCGATTTTTCGAAACATATTAGCGATCCGAATACTGGAAGCTTGGGAAATCTCGCCATTCAAAATAGCCAAAACTCCGGTAATATTAGTAAGTTTAAAACGACACCAAGCAGTAAAAAACACGACTCTTGGAAAGTAGAAATTGTAGAGCCCGTTAAAAGTATCTCAGACGAGAGTTTTTACAGCTGGGAATGCAAATCAAGAGAGGAACTCAAAGGGACTACAAAATTAAAAAAAGCGCCTCAAAAAGCAAAGCTGAATAAAATTCAAGCCGTCCCGTTGAATCCAAAACCGGAACCAAAGCCGATTTTAAAACTGAAACAAGCAGCTAACTAAAACACTCAATGGCAGTATCTCCAAGATCAAGATGATGGTGAATATCTTGATCTTGGGCTGCAATTCATCGTTTAAGAGTTTAACCTACTGAAAATCTTTTCAGAATATCACAAAGACCACTAAATTATTTTTTTGAACGTGCGATGATTCACATAGGTGGTATGGACCAGGATTGGGAAACCGTAATATAGTACATCCAACAAATTAAATTAATCTCTCTGGGAGCAACCCGTGGGCCCAATCTCTAATAGCTATATTTCACAACGCATCAAACTTCACTATGTTGATTGGGGAAACCCAGATGCTCCGCCGCTTCTCTTAATACACGGCGGTCGAGATCATTGCAGAAACTGGGACTGGATTGCCGAAGAGTTGCGTCATGACTGGCATATTATCGCACCTGACCTGCGAGGTCATGGCGACAGCGGATGGTCAACCGACGGAAACTATAACATTCAAAGTTACGTCTACGATATCGCACAATTAATACACCAGAAGGAATTGAGTCCGGTAACAATTGTATCCCACTCCATGGGGGGCAATATTGCCTTACGCTATACCGGGCTATACCCGGAGACAGTCAAAAAACTTGTCGCCATCGAAGGCCTTGGTCCATCACCCAAAACAATCAAAGAAGCCCAAGCTGTACCCTTATCGCAACGTTGGCGCGACTGGATTGATCAAAAACGCGCGGCAAGTGCCCGGACACATCGCCGATATAAAACTTTTGAAGATGCACTCACGCGGATGAAAGCTGAAAACAGTCATTTATCAGACGCCCAAGCCCTGCATCTGACAACCCACGCCGTCAACCAAAACGAAGATGGGACATTCAGCTGGAAGTTTGACCATTATATGCGTGTCTGGCCCCCATTTGACATTGATCATGAGGAAACACAAAAACTTTGGGGTGAAATTACATGTCCAACATTGCTGTGTTATGGTCAGGATAGCTGGGCGTCAAATCCTGCAAAAGATGGACGCCTGAAGCATTTCAAAAACGCGACCGTGAAAAATTATGAAAACGCAGGTCATTGGTTGCATCATGACCAATTTGATCAATTCACAGCCGATTTGAAGGATTTTCTTTAAAATTCAACTCATATAAGGAGGGGACTCTTTTAAACGATGTCCCCCCGCTTATCTGCCCGAAGGAAAGCAATAAGTGAAAAACTTATCCAAAAACCCCTTCACCGCATGACGGTATTCTGGAGCCGCAAAAAATTGCGCAATTTCTTCAGGCGACATCTTCATCAGCTCAAACCTTAAAAATAGGTCCGCTGAAAATCGCTGACTAACCGTCGACAGAACCAGCCTTAGCTGGTCGAGCAGGTCATCGCCACGATGAGAGGCATGCATCAAGACAATTGGCTTATCCACGATCTCTTCGCGCGATACGAGCCAATCGATCGCGTTTTTTAACCCACCTGGAATGGCCCGCACATATTCAGGGCTTGAGATGATAATACCGTCGCTCTCCCGGATCTCCTCTACGAAACGCTGAACAGATATGGGCAGAGGGCCCACCTCCAGATCAGGAGAAAAGACGGGTAAATCAGACACCCCTAAAAACACAGTCACTTGATAATTTGGATGCGCAATCTTCGACACTTCCTTTAGCATCGCTGTATTTGTGGAATTTGCACGCCCACTGCCGGAAATTGCTAGAATTTTCATTGAATTAAACTCGTTCGCCGCACACAAAAGCAGAAGCCCGGCTTAAGAAATTGCCCCCTGCTTGTTCATATACAAGCGTCACCTATTTCTAACTTCCGCGATATGTCCTGTTCCAGGTTGGACTAATGACCAGTGTATTGACACAGGCACGCGGCGGCAGACTAGCTAAAAACAAGATCGTATCACCCAAATCCTCTTGTTGTAACATACGACTGCGCTCAGCTTCAGAAGGCGGTTGTGGACGAGAATCCAATATCGGGGTGGAGACTTCACCCGGGCATAAGGCACAAGCTCTTATGCCATTACCCCCTTCTTCAATATTAAGGCTCTCATTCATGGCAACCATCCCATGTTTAGCGGCGTTATAAGCTGGCCCGGTCAGCTTGGAGGGATGAACGCCAGCCCAAGACGATACATTTATGATCAGTCCGTCCTTTTGCTCTCGCATAATCGGCAATACCGTTTTGCAACAGTAAAATGCCCCATTTAAATCTGCGTTGATCACGCTGTCCCACCCCTCAGGACTGACCTTCTCCCAGCTTCGTTCCGGTACATTGATGCCCGCACTGTTTACAAGGAGGTCGATCCGGCCGTGGCGCGAGATGATATCCGCGCCTGCCTTGGCAATTGCGCTCTTATCCGTAACATCGAGAGGTTCTATTTCGGCCCGACCGCCTTGAGCGTTTATGCTTTTTGCCAACTCCGCCAGCGGTTCTTTTCGACGGCCTGACAAAATAACCGTCATGCCTGCAGCGGCCAGCTTTTCAGCGGCGGCTGCCCCGATACCGGAACCTGCGCCAGTGATCCATCCCACTTTTCCATTAAGATTAGACATCATACACCTCTTCTTATTCGTTATTTTTGATGGTTATTAAAACAGTACCTCTATGAAATAAGTGGCTTCACTAATTTCGTATTTCCAAACCTCTGAACGAGGTTCATATACAATGATCACTGTTTTTTGATATTTCAACGTCAATATACGCCAGACCCTTATTGGCATAGAATATAAAGATGATTGGTCAAATGCCACTTTAACGGATCGATATATCTGTCCACATGGTGATATATCTGCAGAATATAAATTTTACCGGATATCAGACAGTCCCCCGACATTACCCAAAAACCCTAGTAATTGCGGGAATGCTGGCATTAATTGTTTGAAAACACCTTGCAAGCTAATGTGGGATAAATTACTACTGCGCTCAGCAAGCTTTTCCCGACTGCCAGAAATGTCTGCGCCCGGTGATAAGCCTAATCAACTACGAATACATCGGGAAAATCATGAGCTATTATACAGATTATTTGAATGAGATTGAAAACCGGAAAAGTCAAGGCTTGCAACCTAAGCCCATCGAAGATGGCCACCTTGTTGAAGAACTCATCTCACATATTAAAGACACCAGCAGCGAATATCGCGCGGGTTGTCTAAATTTCTTTATCTACAACACTCTACCCGGCACAACGAGTGCCGCAGGTGCAAAAGCCGCCTTTCTAAAAGATATTATTCTGGGCAACAGTGTTGTTGAAGAAATTAAACCAACTTTTGCGTTTGAGCTTCTATCCCACATGAAAGGCGGCCCATCCATCGGTGTTCTGCTGGATCTGGCCTTGGGTGATGATGCAGAAATTGCAAAACAAGCCGCTGAAGTTCTGAAAACACAGGTTTTCCTTTATGAAGCTGATACGGATCGCCTGAAAGCTGCTTATGAAGCCGGCAATGCTGTTGCTAAGGACATTTTGGAAAGCTACGCCAAAGCCGAATTTTTCACAAAGCTGCCAGATGTTGACGAAGAAATTCAGGTCGTGACTTATATTGCCGCAGAAGGCGATATTTCCACCGACCTGCTCTCTCCTGGCAATCAGGCACATTCGCGCTCTGACCGTGAACTTCATGGTAAATGCCTGATCACTGAAGAAGCGCAGGCCGAAATTAAAGCATTGCAGGCAGCGCATCCTGATAAACGTGTCATGATGATTGCCGAAAAAGGCACAATGGGTGTTGGTTCCTCTCGCATGTCCGGTGTTAATAACGTGGCACTTTGGACTGGCAAGCAGGCAAGCCCTTACATCCCGTTTGTAAATATTGCGCCAATCGTTGCTGGTACAAACGGCATTTCTCCAATTTTCCAGACGACCGTCGGTGTAACCGGTGGTATTGGGCTTGACCTTAAAAACTGGGTCAAGAAACTGGATGCGAACGGCAAACCAATTCTAAGTGAAAGTGGCGATCCCGTTTTAGAGCAGGCCTATTCAGTTGAAACTGGCACGGTTCTTACCATCAATACAAAAACCAAAAAATTGTATAATGGTGATAAAGAGCTCGTCGATATTTCCTCTGCACTTACACCGCAGAAAGTTGAGTTTATTAAAGCGGGCGGCTCTTACGCAGTTGTCTTTGGCAAGAAGTTGCAAAATCTGGCCGCGGCCACACTTGGTATTGACGCACCTCTCGTTTTTGCCCCTTCCAAAGAAGTCTCTCATGCGGGGCAGGGTCTGACTGCTGTTGAGAAAATCTTCAACAAAAATGCTGTTGGTGTCGCAGACGGAACGGTTTTGCATGCGGGCTCAGACGTGCGTGTTCAGGTCAATATCGTTGGATCTCAAGACACAACAGGATTGATGACAGCTCAGGAGCTGGAATCAATGGCGGCGACGGTTATTTCACCAACGGTTGATGGTGGCTACCAGTCTGGCTGTCACACCGCATCGGTTTGGGACTTGAAGGCACAGGCCAACATCCCAAAACTGATGAACTTCATGAATAAATTCGGCCTAATCACAGCGCGCGATCCAAAAGATGCCTACCCGGCGATGACAGACGTTATTCATAAAGTATTGAATGACCTCACCGTGGATGACTGGGCAATCATTATCGGCGGCGACTCTCACACCCGTATGTCAAAAGGCGTGGCCTTCGGTGCCGACTCTGGTACAGTTGCGCTGGCTTTGGCGACAGGTGAGGCGACAATGCCTATCCCTGAATCTGTGAAAGTGACTTTCAAGGGTCATATGAAACCCTACATGGATTTCCGGGATGTCGTACATGCGACACAGGCCCAGATGCTGAAACAATTTGGCGATAACGTCTTTCAGGGTCGCGTGATCGAGGTCCATATTGGAACCTTGCTTGCTGACCAGGCCTTCACCTTCACAGACTGGACCGCCGAAATGAAGGCGAAAGCGTCTATCTGTATTTCTGAAGATGAAACACTGATTAAATCTTTGGAAATTGCCAAGAGCCGAATTCAGATCATGATCAACAAGGGAATGGAAAATGAAGCCAAAACCCTACACGGTCTGATCGCCATCGCGGACAAGCGTATTTCCGAGATTAAATCTGGTGAAAAACCATCTCTAAGACCCGATGATAGCGCCAAATATTTTGCAGAAGTTGTTGTTGATCTAGATGCGATTGACGAGCCTATGATTGCAGATCCAGACGTGAACAATCCAGATCCGTCCAGACGTTATACCCATGACACGATCCGCCCGGTATCCTATTACGGTGGAGACAAAAAGGTCGATCTGGGATTTGTTGGCTCCTGCATGGTGCATAAAGGCGATTTGATCATCGTATCGCAGATGCTGAAGAATTTGGAAGAGATCCACGGCAAGGTCGAATTTAAAGCACCGCTCGTGGTTGCCCCTCCAACCTACAACATCGTTGATGAACTTCGCGAAGAAGGTAGCTGGGAAGTCTTGCAGAAATATGCTGGCTTTGAATTTGATGACTTAAAACCAAAAACCTCAGCACGCGATAAATATGAAAATATCCTATATCTGGAACGCCCAGGCTGTAACCTTTGCATGGGTAACCAGGAGAAAGCGGAAAAAGGGGACACTGTCATGGCAACCTCAACCCGCCTGTTCCAAGGCCGCGTAGTAGAAGATACAGACGAGAAGAAAGGCGAATCCCTGCTGGCTTCAACACCAGTTGTGGTGCTCTCCACTGTTCTTGGTCGCACACCAAGCATCGAAGAGTATAAAGCTGCGGTTAAGGGTATCGACCTGACAGAATTTGCACCGCCGCTGCAAGACTAATCTCAGTCGCAATTGGCTCTTGAAGCTGGAGCTAGATCGACATTCCAAAAGAGCGAGGCGTTAATCAACGCCTCGCTCTTTCAGTATCTAAAGCCTCTGCCGTTAATTGACGGACCCCATTCCATTTACCCGTATTAATCAGCATCAGAATTATTTCATTTACCAATTCATAGATAGCGCGTGTTGCGTTGGTAATTGGACGATCTGAAGGCTTAACCATATACATATATCGGCTAAGGCCAGGGTCCTTTATCTTCCAAATCAGTAAGCGTCCCGCTGTTACTTCTCGGGCGATCGCGTTAAAGGGAAGAATGGAGTATCCTGCTCCCGCCTCTACCAGACCTTTGATATTACTATAGGAATCCATTTCAAGAACGGGCCCAAGCTTTAAATCCAGGCGAGATGCTTCTTTTTCCATCAAAGAGCGAAGTCCATGGCTTTCACTTGGCAACACCAACGGCAGTTTGGCAATTTGTTCAAAGCTAACAGCCCCGCGCGTGGGTTCAACCCCCTCTGGCATTGGCCCCAAGGGCCCTAAAAGCCATAAGTCTTCTTCCAAGACACGCACACAATCAAGCTCGCTATCTGTGACGGGAATATAGAGGATTGCAAAGTCGACCCGTAAATCCCGGACCCAATCCAACACAAATCCGCTCATGGCTTCGGCAATTTGTAATTGAATTTTTGGATATCGCTTTTGGGCCGCCAACAGTAACGGTACAGATAGTGTTTCGCTGACAGTGACCGGCAACCCTAACTTGACGATCCCCATAGGTTCAGCTTCGTGCTCTAAAATCTCTTCCCGAATTTGCCCCATTTGATTGAGCAACGATTTCGCATGCCGAAGCAGAATATCCCCCGCTTCAGTTGTTGTGACGCCGCGAGGGCCGCGAAAGAGAAGTTTCACGCCCAGATCTTCCTCCATATTTCTGACATGAAGGCTAAGAGCTGGTTGAGCGACGTTGAGAACTTCTGCCGCTTTGGAAAACGAACCACACTCCACAATTGATAAAAAATATCTAAGTTGTCGCAGGTCCATTTTTATCTCTTTTCATTATACCATGCGATTTAAATATACTTTTTAATTATATTATCTGAAAGGAAGGAGATCAACTCTCTGACCTCTATTCAGAAAACTCTTTCCGAATGGCATTCCCATGCTGATTGGCCTCTGGTACCGCGCCCAGCTCTGGTCGCTGACCATTCACGGTAACACCTGGCACCATCATTTTAACCGGACCGTGCGGCGTCTCAACCGTGCTGAAAATATTGTGTGGATGCTCGCTGACTTCTTCAACAGTATTGACACGCCCGGATCCAATTCGGTGGAATTTTAATAATTCCAACGCTTCTTCACGCTCTAACCCTACAAAAAAAGGAACAAGCACAGCATCAAGGGCACCGCGATGCGCCACGCGGGAGTCGTTGTCCTTGAACCTCTCGTCATGCTCAAGCTCAGGGCGTCCCAACACATCGCAACAGAAAACATGCCATTCACGTTCATTCTGTATCGCAATTACCATCGCCCGGCCGCCCGCGCAGGCATAGCTTCCATACGGCGCAATTGTCGGATGATGTAGACCAATTCGCTCCGGCGCTTTGCCCCCATAGGCATACTGCAGATAGGGAACGTTCATCCAATCCATCACAGTGTGATACAAGGACACTTCTATGAGGCGCCCTTCTCCAGTACGCTCTCGCGTATACAGGGCTTCAAAAACGGCTTGGGCCGCTGACATTCCAGAGCAAATATCACTAATGGACAAACCGACGCGAGCCGCGCCCCATTCATTTCCCGTAATATGAGCAAGACCCGTTTCCCCTTGCACCAGCAGGTCATAGGCCTTGTTATTTGCCATGGGTCCGTCCCCGCCAAACCCGACAAAAGAGCAAATAATTAGCCGCGGATATTTTTCGCGAAGCGTCTCTAAAGGAAAGCCGATTTCCGCTATTTTCCCCGGAGACAAATTTTGAATAAAGATATCCGCCTTGGCTATCATTGAAGCCAGCAGCGATCTGTCTGCCTCATCATTGAGGTTTAAGCAGATGGATTCTTTGCCTCTGTTTAGCCAAACAAAATAGGAGCTCTGCTCTTTTACCAGATGATCATAATCACGACCAAAATCACCATCGGGACGCTCGATTTTAATAACCCGAGCGCCGCCGTCTGCCAGTTTGGAAGAGAGATACGGTGCACTTGCGGCTTGCTCAATAGAAATAACTAATAAGCCCTCAAGATCCGCCTTATTGCCAGTGCCCATTTCAACCCTTTTGCAGTTAGCGTCAGTCTACCCTTAAGGACACCCTGCCAATAAATATACTCGCTTTTTATAATATCACTCTTAGCCTTTAACGCAAGATGAACGGATTAGCCTGCTCACTTCCATAGTCAATCCACACACATTTGGTTTCCAGGTATTCCCAGATCGCTTCCTGACCACTCTCTCGCCCAACACCCGAAGATTTAAAGCCCCCAAAAGGCGCCATATAGCTCACTGTTCGGTAACTGTTCGTCCAGACATTACCTGCCCTGACTTTCTTGGCGGCTGTAAACATACGCTTGGTATCATTGGTCCATATTCCAGCAGCCAGCCCATAGTCTGTATCATTGGCCATTTGATAGGCTTCTTCATCTTCGCTGAACTTAATAACCGATAAAACAGGGCCAAAGACTTCTTCTTGAGCAATGGTCATGTCATTCGTTACATTGGTAAAAACGGTTGGCTCAACAAACCATCCCTCTCCGCATTCAGGACGATCAGCGACTTTCCCGCCCAGCACACAGGTAGCGCCCTCCGCTTTAGCATTTTCAATGCATGACAATATTTTCTCAAACTGTGGCCGTGTTGTTACCGGACCAACTTGCGTATCCAAACTCATCGGATCGCCCATTCTTGCCGTCTTGGCCATTTCAAGAAATTTCTCAATGAATTCATCATGAATTGACTCGTGAACCAGCACCCGGGAGCCCGCAATGCAGGTCTGACCGGTCGCCGCAAAAATACCAGAGACCACACCTCTCACTGCATTATCAATATTTGCATCAGGGAAAATCAATTGCGCCGATTTGCCGCCCAGCTCAAGCGTCATGCGCTTGAAGCTGTCCGCTGCATTTTTCGCAATATGACGGCCACTTCCTTCGCCGCCTGTAAAAGCAATCTTGGTTACATCACGGTGCGTTGTAAGCGCCTCTCCGACATCATGACCAAATCCGGTCACAACATTTATCACCCCGGCAGGAAAACCGGCCTCCTCAATCAATTTCATCAACGCCAACGTTGATGCCGATGTAAATTCAGAGGGCTTTAAAACCAGCGTACAACCGGCCGCGAGTGCTGGCGCAAGTTTCCACATCGTCAGCAACAATGGCGAGTTCCATGGGGTAATGGCCGCAACAACCCCAACAGGTTCGTGCCGGGTATAGGTAAACATATCCGCTTTATCGATGGGCAGAACCGCACCTTCGATCTTATCGGCAAGACCACCGAAATAATATAGCCATTGAGGTATGTATCCCACCTGCGCCCGCATTTCAGCAAACAACTTGCCGTTATCCTGAACTTCAGTTGCTGCAAGCTGATCTGCATCACGCACAATCAGATCGGCAAGACGGCACATGAGCCGACCCCTTTGTGAGGGATGCATATCAGCCCATTCACCCACATTTAGCGCCCGCTTGGCAGCCATCACAGCTTTATCAACATCGGAAGCATCACACTTTGGAATATGCGCCCAGACCTTGCCCAGGAACGGGTCTAGCGAGTCAAAATATTCGCCCGTCACAGCAGGAGTCCATTTTCCATCAATATAACATTCAAATGTCGTAATACCGGATTTACGCTCAACCATCTTTACCTGTTCCTACTTACGTTCTTTTAATCAAAATCTATAATCTGGCGAATGGCACTTCCATCATGCAGACGGTCAAAGCCTTCGTTAATTTCATCCAACTTGATCCGATGGGTCATGAGTTTATCGACAGGTAATTTTCCGCGGCTATATAGCCCGAGGAATCGCGGAATATCGCGAGAGGGAACTCCAGATCCAAGATAGCTTCCCTTGATTTGCCGCTCTTCTGCAACGAGCGACACCGCGGGGATCTGAAACATATCTTTTGGGTTAGGCAAACCAGCGGTAATCGTAGTTCCGCCGCGGCGTGTAATTCGATATCCCAGCTCCAATGCCCGGGCAGACCCCGCAAATTCCAAAGCAACATCCACGCCCCCGGAAGTGGCTTCTTTCACTTTGGCTTCAACGTCCGCATCTTTAGCATTAAAGCAGTGAGTTGCCCCAAAGGATTTAGCCAGCTCAAGCTTGCTATCCAACGTATCAATGGCGACAACACTTTCAGCGCCTGCAGCAACAGCACCCAAAATTGCAGCCAGACCAACTCCGCCAAGACCAATAACCGCTGTTGTACAACCGGGCGTCACGTCACCAGTATTAAAGACAGCGCCCGCACCTGTTAGAACTGCGCATCCCATCAAAGCCGCGATATGCAATGAGACGTCTTTATCCAACTTGACCAATGATCGTCTGGAGATAGTGGCATATTCAGCAAAACTCGACACACCACATAAATGATGAACGTCTTTTCCTGCATCCGAAAGGCGGTAACCACCTGAAAGCATCTGCCCGGCACCATTCGCAGCGGCTCCCGGCTCGCACAATGCCGGACGACCATTTGCACAGGGCGCACAGTGACCGCAACTTGGCACAAATACGCACACGACATGATCCCCGGGAACGAGATCATGCACTTCAGACCCAACCTCTTCAACAACACCTGCGGCTTCGTGACCCAAAACCATTGGGATCTGTCGGGGCCGATCACCATTAATGACTGAAAGATCGGAATGGCACAAACCCGCCGCGGACATTCGAACCAGAACTTCACCGCTTTGCGGCCCCTTTAAATCAACCTCCCGAATGACAATTGGGCGTGATTTTGCATATGGCGCAGGACGCCCTATTTCTTCCAAAATAGCAGCACGCATTTTCATTAAGCTTCTCCAATATTCACAAGTAAGGCGGCGGCCGATTATTTAGTGAACCGCGGCATACATTATTTTTTCTTCAGTCGCATCTTCCATGGAAAATTCTTCCACCACCCGGCCTTGTCGCGATACAAGAATTCTGTCGGCGAGGTTAAGGATTTCTGGCAAGTAAGAAGAAATAACAACCACCGCCATTCCCGAGTCGGCAAGTTCATTAATAACTTGATGCAGTTCTGCGATCGCACCGACGTCAACACCTCGTGTTGGTTCATCAAAGATGATCAATTTGGGTTTTTGTACCAATGCTTTTGCAATGACCACTTTTTGCTGATTACCGCCCGATAATTCGATCACTTTGGCGCTGCTATCAATTGCTTTGACATTGAGCTTCTTTGTCCATTCATCGGCCAAGGTCATCATTTCCGAATAACTGACAGTCATCGACTTGTTCAAATCAGCACCCAATAAGCCGGTATATATGTTTTCCGCTATCGACTTGGTTTCAAAAAACCCTTCTAACTTGCGATCCTCGGTTACATATACAATTCCATCGCGCACCGCTTTGCGGGGAACCCGATAGCGAACTGGTTTGTCATTAAACCGGACTTCACCGCCATGGAAAAAGTCGCGTTTCACGACACCTGAAATAATTTTCGCTGTTTCTGTTCGTCCAGAACCAATCAGTCCGAAGATCCCTGTAATCTGCCCTTCATAGATCGATAAGGAATTATTGCGAACAATACTTCCCATGGACAGATTTTGCGCGCTTAAGACTTTCCGGCCATATGGACGAGCTTTTCGAGTGTCACCAGCATGACCATAGAGTTCATCGCTGAGGCTCCGTCCCACCATGGCAGAAATAATCTTGTCCCGGTCAAAAGCAGACGCATCATCCGTAATCACATGCTGACCGTCTCGCAAAATCGTTATGCGATCCGAAATGGAGAGAGCTTCTTCCAGCGCGTGACTGATGAAAACAATCGAAACACCAGATTGTTTTAGCCGTTTAACCAGCGCAAAAAAGTGATGCTTCTCTTCCGGGGTCAAAGTCGCGGTTGGTTCGTCAAAAATGATAACCCGCGCATTATGGTGGACCGCCCGAGCAATTTCGACCATCTGCTTTTGGGCCGCACCAAGTTGGGAAACATACATGGTGGGGTCGACAGGGAAATTTAGAGATTGAAGAAATTGCTGGGCAGCGATGTATATGCCTCTCAAACGATTGAGGAATTTTTCATTACCAAGATAAATATTTTGCGCAACCGTTAGGGATGGCACCAAGCTTGTCTCTTGGAATACCATTGCGATACCGTTGCGCAAGGCTTCAGCCGGATTTGAAAAGCGACAGTGTTCCCCTTCAAACAGGACCTCACCGTCCGTCGCCTCATGAACTCCTGCCAGAATTTTCGTAAGCGTTGACTTGCCAGCGCCATTTTCCCCAAGAAGTGAATGGACTTCGCCAGAACGCAGATCAAAATTTACGTTTGATAACGCGGGCACGCCATGGAACTTTTTGGTGACATTTTTTAATTCAAACAAGTTTGCCATTACACATTTCCCCCATCGATAACATCCGTTCCCAGATTGATTGAGAATGTTTCCTGGCCGCCTTTGCTGGTTACCCACAGCAGATCATTCTGCGGTAAAGCAGATGTGATACCGTGCCGTTTTCCGCCTGCGCGACTGTGAAAACTGCGGACCGGTACAAATCGCTCGTCAACCTCAATTACAAGACCATATGAACGCGTGGGAGCCCAGGGTTTAAGGATACCCATTTGCTTCAACGCTCCGCCTTGCATCGGTTCGTGGAAGGAGTAACCGCTTCTCAATGCAGGGGCGATCCAGAATTCAGGATCGACCTCTGCCATCATTTCTTTACGGTATACAGGTTCACGCAATACAAATTCGATTAAAGGGCTGCGCGGGGCAAACATGCAAATCCAATAACCCGCATCCTTTGATCGACATATTCTGCCGGGATAAGCAGGCAAGTCCTCCATTACGGGTGTTTTCTCGCCACTGCCGATATCTATTTTCACAATCCGCGAAGTCCAAGCCTCGCTAACGATCAGGGCACCGAAAGGGGTCTGTAACAGGCCCGATGGATAAGCCAGATTTTGGGCAATCACATTTGACTGACCACTCACAAGATCCAACATCAAAAGCTGTCCACTTGATCGCTGTTCAAGTAAGTCCCGTGCCCATTCATTAATCGAATTTTCGGTTGATCCGATAGCAATAACAAGTTTTTCAGGTGCTATAAATTCCAAAGCCGTTACGCAGCTTATCTCAGATCCCGCCAGCGTCTTTACCTGCTGACCCGTTCCGTCCAGCATTTGCAAGCCACCCTCGCTGAGGGCCACTACCAGATTTCCATCCTTGATAGCAGCAAGCGCTGTGACATCACTCTGCATCTGGGCAAACAAAGTTTTTTCTGGTCCTGAGAAAATCTGAGCTCCCTCAGACCAAAGGACTTGCCCATTCCACAACACCAAATTATCGGGAGCCTCTCCCTTAATTCCAGCCAAGGCTTCGTCCAAACGGTTATTCGGTTTAAGAGCGCCATCCAGTGACGGAACCGTAACGGCAGCCTGTCCGCGCCCGAGAAATTGATCCAGCCGGGATTTCAGTGAACCTATCATGAGTTTTCCCCTTGATTTGTGGCTTTCCCCCAATAGCTTTCAACGCCATTCCAATCCTGTTTCATATCTGCCAGACGCACACGGCCAATTCTATTGTTCGTAATGCCGCCCAAATACAGCCACCCCTTATGCTCACGCATGGATGTGATCATTGGATGGTTTTCTGCCTGCCGATCCCAAAGGGATTCCAATATTTCCCCTTTATCGTTAAACCGCACGACACAGCCCACATTCAGATTTGGATACAACCACTGATCAGGTGCTATTCGCTGCGCCATCCGGCGGCGGAATTTTGGCATGCGCAGCGCCACATCAAGTGCAGGAGAGCGCATTCCCATAATCGCAACCCAGTATGTGCCATCCGAAGCACGATTGATGTTGTCTGGATACCCCGGCAGCTGATCAACAAGAGTTTCGACCTTGCCTGCATTAGGGCCTGAAACCCAATACCTGTTTACCCGGCAGCCCCAGCTTTCCGCGAACAAAATTGACTCTCCGTCATGAGACGTACAAATACCGTTCGGGAACGTTAAATTGCGCAGCGCAGTATGGGTTTTTCCACTTTTCGGATCGTAACAAATAATTCGGCCATTACCGCGACTTTCAAGCGCATCCACAGGCCAATCATGCATTTCATAGCGAATGGTTGCTTCACTGAAAAAGATCCGACCATCTGGTACAATATCCAGATCATCTGCAAGACGGAGGCGCGAGTCATCCACAATAGAAAACGCGGACCGATTTGTTTCGTCCGTAACCTTACTAACCTGCCTGTTACGGTCAATTTTATAAAGGCCCATTCCCCCAACGCAAACCAGCAAATTACGGTCTTTGTCAAAAGTCATTCCCAGCGGGGATCCCCCAATGTGGGCATAAACTTCCCAAGTCTTATACTCAGGCGGATTAAAGCGGACAATATCGCCATGACGTGTTCCGCAATATAGATAATCCTCGTCATCCAAGATCACATCTTCTGGAGATTCAACTTCCCCAAGGCCAATGATTTCAACGTCACCCAAGCGATTATTAACCTGAAGTGCTCCTTCAGTCGTTGCACGGGGTTCAGGCAACTCAACAAGAGTTGGCGAGACATAAACTTTATTCAAAAGCTTATCACGGTTCTTTAGCCAGCGAACATCGACGAATACAGCAAACAATAAGGTCAGGCCTAACACCATTGGTCCCGAGCCACTGTTCAGCCCCAAGCGCAACACGCCATTGGTCATAACAAGGACAACAATAGCGCCAATCAACGCTTTCACTACGGATCCGCGGCCGCCGCCCAAACTATTCCCGCCAAGCACAGCGGCTGTCAGGGCCGATATTTCGAGCCCCATACCGGTATCACTACCAGCACCGCTCAGCCGTGCCGCATATAAGATGCCGGCCATACCGCAAAGCATTCCCGAAATGGTATATGTCGCACAAACGGTTGATCGAACAGGAAGGCCAATATTATGCGCTGACCGCCGAGAGCCACCAATTGCCATAGCCCGCCAGCCTGGCCGGCTACGGGTCAACAGGACATGACCTATCAACGCAACAACAATCAAGACCATGAAACTAAACGGGAAGCTTCCAATGCCGCCCATTCCCATCAAGTCCCAAAACGGAGATTCATAGAAACTCATGGACATCGCTTGCGCATATTTAAGCAGCAACATATCCACTACAGCACGAACGATAATAAGCGTGACCAGCGTTGTCAGAAAAGCACGAAGGCGTAGATAGCCAATTAGAACGCCGTTCACCAATCCAACACAGGCACAGGCCAGCATAACTGTGGGCACAACCGCTGCCATTGACCAATCCGCGAGATTGAGCAGCGCGAGCGTTAGAAAGTTACCCAAGGCAAAGTTGGAGCCAACACTTAAGTCGATCCCCCCAACAATAATTACAATCATCATGGCAAGGCAGACCAATGCAAACTCACCATATTGACGCGAGAGAATTTCGAGATTTCCCGCCGAAAAGAAATTTGGAATTAAAGATCCAAATACCGCAATAACGGCAATAAGCACCAGAAACGGAATTGCATTATCAATCCATTTTTTTGTCAGGATTTCACCAATCAAATGATCTGGGATCAATCGATATCTGAGTTTAGTCAAAGTGGATGCACGCGCCAAGGTTCGGCCCTCACGTTCATTGCTTAGAAATATACGGATTTATAAAAGTAGCTGGTGAGAGAACTAACTCCCACCAGCTGGAGTATTTTAGCGAAGCAGTTTCGCGTAAGACTGTGGATCCCAACATGTGCCTTCGCGGACATCATCTTTGGTCATCACAAACGAGGGAGAATAAATCTGTGTTTTGATCTTTCCACCGCCTTGACCATTTTGCAAAGCAATCATGATCGCTGTCCAAGCATCGCGCCCCATTCCCGGAGCGTTATAATTGATCACAGCCGAGAAAGTTCCGTCTGCAAGACGGTCACAAGTGCTTTGTGCTCCCCCGCCAGAAGTCACGAAATAAACCTGATCAGATTTGCCGGCTTCCTTAATCGCAGCGCCAGTTCCGACACCTTGTCCATCCCACACGTCGATCACACCGCACAGATCAGGATGCTGCTGCAATACCGTTTCTGTAATGGCCCGCGCCTTGGTCGCATCCCAGTCCGCGGCCTGACTTGAAACAATTTCAATTTCTGGATGTTCGGCGAATACTTTCTTAATACCTTGAATCTGGAAATAACTTACGCCGCCAGTCAAAACACCTTGAACCAATGCAACTTTGTGTGAGGTATCAGTACCCTTGCCACATTTTTTCAGCATCATATTTGCTGCCTGCTCGCCTAAGGCAATAAAATCGGGTCCAACAAATGCGTCTGTTTGAACCGCGCCCTGCATATTCATCTGAACAACAATAATGCCTTTCTTATTGGCTTGCTTTAACAGCCGGGCAAGTGATTGTGTGTCGGGGTTTTGTGTTACGATGACATCTGGATTATCTGCAATCAGAGAAGTCATCCCTTGCGACATCGCATCTGTGCTCCAATTAGGATCCTGCGATGTAAACTCCATACCATATCTATCGGCTTCTGTTTTAATCACGCCGCCCCAAGCTTGGGCAAGGTCAAAGCCAATTGAAATTGGTAAATAGGCAATTTTCTTGCCTTTAAGAGACTCAAGTGCTGGTCCTCGAAAAGGATCGTTGAGCTCTTGAGCCGTTGATGCAAAAGATACAAGTGCAACAGAAGCCATTGTCGCAGCTGCAAAGCCGAAACGAAGAATTGATCGCATGTTTTCCTCCCTTTTTATAAGTTCGTTAGTTGGTAGTTTCGTTTTTATTTTATTTTTGGAATGTTCTAGATATCGCCCTGTTGTCCGGTCTGTTCATCACGTGGATTAATGATGCTATCAGCAACCACGGCCATCAGCAGGATCAGGCTTTTAATTACATTTTGCAGCGTGTACTGGATGTCCATGATTGTCATGCCGTTGACCAGCACACCGATCAGCAATGTCCCAACAATCACATTGCGGACATTCCCGCGCCCGCCACTTAGACCAACCCCACCCAGAACAACGACCAGAATGACGTCATAAATCATATTGGAATTAACAACGCGGGTGTTCATCGCCTGGACAGAGGTTGCGGTAATAACCCCTGCAATGAAGGAAATCCCACCAGCGATTACATATTGCGATACCAACATGGGGCGCACCGAAATACCGGTGATACGGGCCGCAGCCAGATTGTCTCCAATGGCGTAAATAAAGCGACCGGGCTTGGTGTAACGCAAAAATAAGTAAATCACGATCACCAAGGCTGCAGCCAGTATAATAGGCATGGGAATACCCAGCAGGCGCCCCTGTCCTAACTCCAAGAGCCAGCCAATATCTGAGGGAAGATAGACAACATCTGTCCCTGTAATTAGGTGAGCGCGGCCAAAACCGTAAATTAAAGTTGCCATGGCAAGGGTTGCGAAAAGAGGCGGAATTTCAGCATAAGCGATCAGAATTCCGCTAATCAGGCTCATCCCAAGCGCGAAAAACAATCCGACAGTGAGAGCACCCACGATCGGCATCCCGTTTTCCATAAGCTGAATTGCCCAGGCAACAGAAATGGCCATATTGGCAACCAATGACAGATCAATTCCCCGCCCCAGAACGACGACAAGCATCCCAAGGCCAAGAATGCCGAGAACGGATACGCTTCTCACCAACGCCAGAATGTTGTTCGTTGCCAGAAAATTATTCAGTGTCGCGGCAAACAAAATGAACAAACATACAGTCAGCAGAAATACAATTCTCTCCTGATTAAGATGCCGGAAAAAACCTGCAAACTTCATGGATCGCCCCCTTAAGCGGTTACGGCCTTTGCGTCTTTTTATTATTTTAACTCCCTGATTTTTTATCTAATTTTGGGAATTAATTACCGACAGGCCATCGTAACTATTTTTTATGCATCGAAAGATAGGGAACCTACTGCCATAAATAAATTAGCAATTTTTTCTATTATATATATAAAAAAGTTATAGCTTTTAGTATGAAAGGCCATGACCGCCCTGTCAGAAGAAGATAACGCTAACAATCAGGGTTCCAGAATTTGTGGATTGCCGCCTGAAAATCTCCCAATCTGACAAAGACAGCCAACAAATCTCTAAAATGAAAGGACATACCCCTCATCAGCTTCAACTTTATTGCCCAAGATATCCAAATAGACTTTCTGAATGTTCTCCGCGCCCGAGAGAGAATTAATATTTATCCAGCTACTGATATTGGGCATTAGTGACACCCATGCCTCCATCGTTCGCTTTTGAAATTCAGCCGGCCCCCAAGCTTGAATTCGCCGTGTGATATGGGTTGGCGCAAAGAAAAAATCTGCATCATCCTCAGGAAAGTTGCGGTGCCGCTCAGAATTTTGCCAATCAGCAGCCCCAATACCGACAACCTTTCTCAACTCCTTGCCCATATGCATTCTCATTTTATCGGCCAAGCTAGGATCACCAGCAAAATCCACCAATGCCGCCGGACAACTCTGATCAAGTGATGCAATCTCTTCATATGTCGCCACACGGTCATATGTAGTCAGGCCGGATACGAAAGATTTATTTTTATCAGATGTTAATGCAATCACTTCAACATTCAGATCCTGCACCTTTAAGTAATGCGAAAGGCAGATCGCAGTTTTACTTGATGCACTTGTCAAAACAATTTGCTTCGCTTCAAAGCAGTGGTTTTCTGCCAGATGCACCGCCAATAAGTAAGCTGTAACAAATAAAGGGCGGAACACCACCAGTGCATTTTCAATTTCCTCTGGCATCTGCGCTTGTTCCGGATCGACAAGCGTGTAGCGATTGTATACGGGAGAAACAGCAGATCTATGTGACGAGTTATCTACTAGAAATCCGGGCATAAAGTCGGAGAGGTTTAACCTGACTTCCTCTGCCATTGGAAAGATTCCATACAGCCGCTGTCCGACAAGAATATCAGGGCGATTACTCTTGATAACTGTCGCATTTCCCCAAACCGGAATGTTACCCCATTCATCTTCGCGCGGGAATAAATCCCAGTAAGACATCGCCTGACCAAATGCCGCGTATGTTATATTATTGGCACTAAAGGCGAACTTCCCTGTTTTTACCCAAACAGAGTTATCGGTTTCTGCTTCTTGATATTTTTCAGAAGAAGTCACCTGGGTAACACCAAGGTTGTCTTTATTCACATCAAATGTGATCGGCATTGCAATCTCCAGCTTCGTTAGTTTTATTTTGTAGTTTTTAATATGTGTATATACACTATATTAAATTGTCAAATATCAATTCAAACCTGCAAACGTATTTAGATTAAGTGAGTAAAAATATTAATATATACAGAGTAATAGTTAAGTCCTACAATGTAAGGCTCAGAAATATTTGATGCTATTACACTTAATAAATCTATTGTGAAGAGCGCATGACTACCGAAATTAAGGACATTGGCCGAAAATGCATGGCCCTCCGATCCCGTATGGCGGCCAGAACGGTTACTCGCGCCTACGACGCTGCATTAAAACCAATCGGCCTGCGAATAACGCAATTTACAGTACTGGCCTGCATTGCAACAGAACTGACAGATTCCATATCAGCTCTAGCCGATTACATGGCGGTCGAGCGCACCACATTAACGCGCAATCTGCAGTTACTGGAAAGCAAAGGCCTTATCATAATTGGTGAAGAGGGATATCGGCGCTCTCGAAAAATGCGCCTTACTGCGGAAGGCGCCAGTATTTTAAGCGCGGCAATTCCTATCTGGGAAAGCACTCAAGAAGACTTAAAGCAAAAAATGGGGCTTGATGAGTGGAATATGGTGTCTTCCGGTCTGAACATGCTGACAAAAGCAATGTGAGCTAATATCAGACCGGCAAACGAGCTCACCGTTTTATCCGATTTTTCAAAATCCCTATTTTTTCAATTTCCAATTCAACTTCGTCACCACCCTGAAGAAAATTCAGAAGTTCCAGTCCGCACCCATCTCCAATCGTACCCGATCCCAGGATTTCGCCAGGATAAAGCGTCTCACCCTGACTGACATACTCGATCATTTTTTCAAACGTCCAGTGAATGGTTCCTGAATTAGCACGGGATCGCTCCTCTCCGTTTACACGCGCAATCATTTCAAGGTTGTAAGGATCTTCTATCTCATCCAAAGTAACGAGACACGGACCCATTGGGCTGGCGTCATCAAAATCCTTCGATTTGGCCGGGCCGAACCGCCCCGTCATCTCTCGACCTTGCACATCACGGGCGGACAAATCATTGAAAATTGTAAATCCAAAAATATGGTTTCGGGCGCTTTCAGCAGATATATTTTTGCCCTGCTTGCCGATCACACAGGCAAGCTCAAGTTCATAATCCATAACCTTGGAGAAAGACGGCCACTCTATCTCTTTGTCTGGATCTGTAACTGCAAACCGATTGCCTTTATAATAAATCGGCTTTTCATACCAGACATCCGGAACATCAAAGTCACCCGTTTCTTTCAATTGACGCCGCATTTTCTCCGGATCTGCAGCCATGGAACTTCTAATGCTCAAAGCCGATTCCAGCGATTGTCTAGCATGCTTTTCAAAAGCCATAAAATCTCTGACTTGCGGCGGATGCGGAATTGGCGCGCGCAATTGAACTTCATTCAGCGATAACAGATTTGATGAATTTCGCGACAAAATCAGTTGTTTTGCTTGCTCCAGCGCGGGCTCACCGCCTTCAATCAATGTAAGCATACTATCAAAAAATTCAGATCTCCCCTGGGCGGCAGATTTAAGATCAAGAATTACACCGTCTTGAAGGAGGGTACCAAGCCGGTCCCCTCTCCCTTGATCAGAAAAAGTTACAAATTTCATCGAATAATCCTATTTCTTTGCGGCGGCCTTGAGCGGCATATTAGTGTAAACAACTCCTTTTGCGCGCAACTCAGAAAACTGTTCCTCACCTACCCCCACAGCAGACAAAACAGACCAGTTATCCTCGCCAATGGCAGAGGCGACCGTTTTGTACTGGCGCACACTTTCTGAAAACTGCCAAGGCTGCCCCGGCAACTTGATCTCTCGTCCCGCATCATCTTCGGCTTTAACAACCGCGCCCCATTCTTCGGCCCACTGACTTTTCCCAAACTCGGCACTTGATTTCACCTCCCCGACCGCTAGGCCAGCCTCGGTTAAATGCACCTCCAACTCTTCCACAGACTGAAAACTGTAGACCCAGCTTTGCACAATGCTTAGCAAGACTTTAAGGTTTTCCCGTCTAAGATTTGCAGTTTTAAATCTGGGATCACTTCGCAGATCGTTCCGGCGCATCATGGCGCAGTAACGAACAAAAATAGGTGAGAAGACAGGGCTTGCCGAAATAACAATCAACTGCCCTTCGCGAAACAGTAAAGTCGGAGATTCCGTTGCCCCAAGGGCAGGCGGCTCACCATCCATATCGGTTTCTGTTAAATCCGCATGAGCTCGTTCATTGACATACATCATTGTTGCGGCCATCGCCACGTCCACATGCTGCCCCCGGTCTGTTCGATGACGCTGCTCCAACGCAGCAAGTGTCGCAATGACTGCTTCCAAACCCGTATATACGTCTGCATGAGAAAAAACGTCACTGACAGGTTCCTGTAAGTTATCGCCATAATGCTTCACCAGTGTATCAACCAGACCCACTTCAGCATGAACGGTTGGTGCAAAGGCACCGCGATGGCTCATACTATTATTTTGCCCATAGCCACTGATCGAAATATATATAATCCGTGGATTTAGTTTGGCTACTTCCTGATAAGACAGTCCGAAATGATCCAGCGTACCCGGTCTAAAATTCTCAACAACAATATCTGCATCTTTTAGCAACTCGCGAATAATTTCTTGCCCTTCGGGGAAATTGAGATCGACGCTGATGCATTTTTTCCCCGCATTCTGCTGATAGAAATAATGAGACTTACCGGGCGCCCCAGGAGCCGCATATCGGGAAATATCTCCAAGTCCTGGCGGCTCCACTTTGATGACATCGGCTCCCAGATCAAGCAAAGTTTTCGCACAATGCGGGCCTGCCAATACGCGCGTAAAATCGACGACTTTCAAGCCATTTAGCGGAAGATCATTCATCTTAATTCCCCTTAAAAATAGCTGTACCAGGACCAGACTTCTGAAATTCCTGTATCCCCAACTTTACATCATTACTAAGCAGAACCGGTTTCATGATTACTTCCATCTCCCCGTCCGCTTCCTTGAGTCCTTTTTCCGCCATCAAATTGGCAATTTTTTTAATCGCGCCAAGCGCAACAGTTGGTCCGGTCGCCAACTGCTGTGCGTAATTGAGACTGACCTCATCCAGGTCCTCATCAGCAACCGCAAGATTGATCAGACCGATACGCTCCATGGTTTCTGCATCATGACGTCGGCCCAGCATGGCGAATTCCTTTGCGCGAGCCAAACCGATCCGCTCGACCATCCGCTGAACGCCCCCCATTACAGGTGCCAGTCCTAATGTGGTTTCCACTGCCCCAAGCCTCGCTGAGCGAGCCGCAATGATAAAATCACAAGCGAGGGCGACCTCCAGTCCGCCACCAAGCACAGCACCCCGAACAGCTGCAACTACTGGCAGCGGATAGCTACCCATAAAGTCCAGAAATGCTTTTGGGCTTGTCGGATTCTTAACTTTTTTGCCATCTTTGCTTTCGGATACGGCGAAGACTTCAAGATCCGCACCTGCACTAAAATGCTTCAAATCTGATTTTAATAATATAGCGCGCGCACCTGAATCCAACGCTTCACGCATAGCGTCCATAACACCACCAATCAAAAGCGGACCCAACAAATTGTACGGGGGATAATTCATCGAGAGAACGCATAGATCTCCGACACGCTCAATATTAACGACAGCTTCCTTACTCATTATATTCCTCACCTTTAGCCAGTGGTTAAACCCACATTCATTTTCTCAAAATGTGTAATTACACTTATAAAAAATTCATGTAAAGCCATAATGTGTATTTACACATATTGAATTATATGTAATGAATCCGCCAACAGGATCAAAGAGCCCCTAAAAGCATCAAGATCCCTTTACGATAAAGGAGAGTGCAGGTGAGCACGCATAATATTGAGATAACAGTTGACGGAAAATCCTATAAACGGACGACCGAAAGCCGGAAACTTTTGGCCCACTTTCTGCGGGATGACTTAGACATCACTTCCCTGAATATTGGATGTGACACCTCACAATGCGGCGCTTGTACCATAAAAGTCAACGGTGAAGCCGTGAAATCCTGCACCATCTTGGCCGTACAGGCTAACAACATGACAATTGAAACAGTCGCCTCTCAAGCAACAGGTTTCACACTTAGCATTGTGCAGCAGGCATTTCAGGATAAACATGGTTTGCAATGCGGATTCTGCACACCCGGTATGGTCATGACAACACTAGAATTACTCAAGACCAATCCATCTCCCACAGAAGATGAGATTAGAGAATCTCTACATGGTAATATATGCAGATGCACAGGTTATCACAATATAATTGAAGCAATAAAAGAGGCTGCCCAACAATCCCAATTTCAAGGAGCGTCTTCGTGCTAAAAGAAAAATCAGATCTCAATCGCGCGACAGACACTCCAAAACGTTTTAACTTTATTGGGCAATCCGTTAAACGACGGGAAGACCCGGCATTGCTATCTGGCCACGGAACTTTTATCGACAACATTAAACTTCCGAACATGGCTTACGCCGCGGTACTTCGTTCCCCCTATGCTCACGCAAAAATTCTGAATATCGAAACCTCCGAAGCTTTGGCATTGGAGGGCATTATCGGTATTCTGACAGGCGCAGATATCAAAAACCAAATTGGTGCCATAAAGCCGAATTGGATTGCGGGTGACATAAAGGTTCCCGATCATCCTGCCCTGGCTCATACCAAAGTGAATTATGTTGGCGACGCCGTTGCTTTCATTGTTGGTGAAACCCGGGACGTTGTTCAAGATGCCCTTGAACTCGTCGAAGTCGACTATGAGCCTCTTGACGCACTCATTAACGAGGAGGCCGCAGCTGATGTCGATGCAATCCAGATCCACAATGATCTTGACGGAAATAAAGCCGGTACGCCACTTATGGCGTGGGGAGATTATCGCCAGGCGGTTGAAGAAGCCGACCAAATCGTCAAATTGCGACTTGAAAACAATCGGTTAATTCCAAGTCCGCTCGAGCCGCGTGTTCTTGTCGCGAATGTGGATGTATTCTCAGGCAAAACCGATCTATATATTCCAAGCCAGGTTCCCCATTTACATCGACGCTGGATTGCCGAAACGCTGGGGTGGCCTGAACATAAAATGCATCTGATCTGCCCTGATATCGGCGGGGGATTTGGCGCAAAAATGCATTTATATATAGAGGAAGTTCTCGTCTGTTACGCTTCTCGCCATTTTGGGCGTCCCATTAAATGGACAGAGTCTCGATCAGAAAGTCACTTGTCCACACATCATGGCCGAGCTCATACCCAGTATCTTGAACTTGCCGTCAAAAATAATGGTCAAGTGCTGGGACTAAAACTTGAGATATTTGCCAATATGGGCGCTTACCTTTCCAACATGGCGACAGGGGTTCCTTCGGTAAATTGCACCTATTTTGCCAATGGGAATTACAACATCCCCCATTATTTCGCTAAAACCAACTTAATGATGACCAACACGGTTCCCGTGGATGCATATCGGGGGGCAGGGCGACCCGAAGCCACCTATTTGATTGAGCGGGCCATGGACAAAGTCGCCGAAAAGCTGAAGCTTGACCCTCTTGAAGTGCGGCGGATAAATGTCATACGCGAATTTCCCCACAACTTCTATGACAGCGGCAGCTTTTTGGAATGCATGGACGTTGCAAGAGATCGGGTTGACTATGACGGTTGGCGTACAAAGCAATCTGAAGCCCGCAAGCAAGGACGTTATATTGGTATTGGGCTAATCAATTATACTGAATCCTGCGGGATGGCGCCATCAGAGGTCCTTGCGCGAATTGGCTTTGACCGAGGCGGCTATGAAAGTGCCCAAATCCGGGTTCATCCCGATGGGAAAGTGAGCTTTGCAACCGGCTCAATGCCCCAAGGCCATGGTCACGCCACCTCATATGCGCAAATTGTCGCCAGTACCCTGCAAATCCCCATGGAAGACATAGAAGTTATTTATGGCGATACGGATGCTGTGCCCATGGGAATAGGAACCTATAATTCACGATCTATGGCGGTTGGCGGAAGTGCGGCCAAAATCTGTGCAAAAAAAATCATAAAAAAAGCAACCAAATATGCGGCTGTGCTCCTTAAATGTGATGCCGAAAAAGTAACTTATAGAGATGGTGTTTTTACAAATCCTGAAGACCAAACCCCTTCCGAAGTAAGCTTTGCAAAGGTCGCTCGCCTTGCAGCTGTCCCACACAAAAAGCCCGAAGGTGAAACGCCTGGACTGGACGAAATCTACTTTCATGACCCGCACGCCATGTCCTCCCCCAACGGCAGTCATGCCGCGGTTGTGGAAGTAGATATTGAAACGGGGAAAGTAAAAATCCTTGAATATGTTGCTATTGATGATGCCGGCGTCCTGATCAACCCGATGTTAGCTGCCGGGCAAATTCATGGCGGCGTTGCCCAAGGTATCGGTCAAGCCCTGTTTGAGCATGTTCAATATGCAGCAGATGGTCAGCTTCAAACCGGCTCCCTTCTGGACTACGCCCTGCCCAAGTCAGACATGTTACCTAATTTCAAAACGGAATTCCTTTTCACTCCAACCAAAACGAACCCTTTAGGTGTCAAAGGAATTGGCGAGGCTGGCACAATCGCCGCTCCGCCCGTTATCGTTAGCGCAATTTGCGATGCCCTAAAACCATTCGGGATCAGCCACATCGATATGCCGCTAACGCCACCGCGGATATGGAAAGCCCTGCAAAATGCCACCATTCAATCTAAAACGGGAGAGAACTAATGGTCCCCTTTGATTATATTCGCCCAAAGACTCTGAAGGAAGCATGTGCAGCTCTTGAAGAACATCTAGATGACGCGCAATTGCTGGCCGGTGGACATACACTACTTCCACTATTGAAAATGCGTATGGCCGCAACGGATATTCTAATCGATATTCAGGATCTGAGCGAACTTCGCAGAATTGAAATCACAGAGGACATGATTTCTATCGGCGCCCTTACACGTCATGTCGACTTGCAGAAATCGGTAGAGCTATTTCGCGATTGGCCAGTCATCAGACAGGCTGCCGGACAAATTGCTGACCTTCAAGTTCGAAACAGGGGTACCATTGGTGGATCATTGTCCGCAGCAGATCCATCTGCAGACTGGCCCGCGGTCGCGCTGCTCCTTAGCGCCCAGATAACGCTGCAATCTACGGATGGTGAGCGTACTGTGAAGGCGGAAGATTATTTTGCCGGAATGATGGAAACAGTGCGAGGGCCTTCTGAGATTCTTACAAAGATCACACTTCCCAGAAATTCAAACAATATGAAGGCGCACTATCACAAATTCAGACATCCCGCGTCTGGCTATGCTGTCGCTTCTGCTGCGGTTGGTGTTACGATGTCAGGTAACAAAATCGACCACGTCCGAATTGCCATTTCAGGTATTAGCGATCACGCTTATCTTGCAGAAAAATCAACAAAAATCCTAATGAACGAAATCCCCTCTCAATCTCTAATCGAGGAAGCCGTTCAATATATAACCCATGATCAGACTGTTATGTCCGATCAGTTTGCGGATACGGCTTATCGCGCCCAACTTGCCAAAACGATGTGTTACCGAGCGCTCGTGGCTTGTCTTGCTGATCAATAAGTTTTCACCGCTTAAATCAATATATCTCAACCCCCAATTTTCAGATATTCAACAAAGGAGATAAGACATGGTAGATTTTACTTTTCACACGGCAGAAACAGCCCCCGAGGCCGCAAAAGGACGCTTGGAAATAGCTCAAAAAAGCATGGGGTTTGTTCCAGCTCTCTGGGCAGCACAAGCTGAAGCACCAGCATTATTAGAGGGTTATCAAACTCTCTCTGCAATATTCGACAAATCAAGCTTTGATGCTACTGAACGTCAAGTCGTGATGATGACTGCAAACTTTGATCATAGCTGTACATTCTGCATGGCGACCCACTCCTGGTTATCTAAAATACAGGGGGTAAGCGCCGATGTGATTGAGGCCCTTCGAAACGACGCACCGTTCGCAAATAGCAAACACGAAGCGTTAAGACAATTTACACGCGCAGTTCTTAAAGGTCGCGGTCAAGTCAGCGATTCAGAAACCAACGACTTTCTATCTGCCGGATATACAAACCAGCAAATCCTTGAAGTCATTCTAGGCATCTCTCTGAAAGTCATGAGCAATTACACTAATCGTTTTGCCAAAACTCCGCTCAATGATGCGCTCAAAAGCTTTGAATGGGTCAAACCCAGTCAAATCGCAGCAGAGTAAAATGTCTTGCAGTTCGTCAAATATATTCTGATTTTCAATAACGTCCCTTTAGCGCCTGAAAATATTGAAGCTTATCATAAATAAATGTAACAGGAATCAATTAGGAAAGGATAAGTCTGTAATTTATAGATTTATCCTTTCCTCGCAGATGAGATCCAGCTGAATTTGGGCTATGGCTTACTTTCGCTAGGAAAAGAGTTCCGCCTTTAAGGCAAACGCCTAGATTACAAAAGCGACGTATAGCGTGAGGTTCGCCCTGACCCGCTTTGATCCATACGATAACAGTGAATAAGGCTTTTCAAGACGCATACATTAATAACACGCCGCTCACACTCTTGAATGTTCTTGGTTTGTTCTGTATATTGAACGGCTCCCCTAAATGGTAAGGAGAGGATTCTGAGCGATGGCAGGCGCAAGGCACAGAGAATTCAAGAAATTAAAACGGCAAATTTATGAGACTCGCATTCAGCAGATGCAGGCACAGGGGGTGCAGCCCGTTTTTAACAAAACCGATTTCCAAAAAGAAACTATTGGGAAAGGCTTTTTTGGAATTGAAACATTGGATGCCGCCTTACCTGACGGAAAGATTGCGACGGGGTCTATTCATGAATTCATTCCAGCCTCTGCTTCGGACTTTCCGGCTGCCCTTGGTTTCATGATTTGTTTTTTACGTCGGCTCGCCCACCTGGAGACGGCACCCGATGAGCCCATTTTATGGTGCCATATACTCGGCCGGGCGGAGTTTCCAAGCCTTCCCTATTTACCTGGTCTGTCCATAAGTGGAACCACTCCCGCATTGCGTTTCCTAACGGTCAGTGTCCGACTTGAAAAAGACATGCTGTGGGCATTGGAAGAGGGTCTTTCCATGACCCGTAGCCCCTTGATCGTCGGCGTGAACGCGGGCCGGGAAAAGATTTATGATTTCACGGCAAGCCGGCGCCTGTCATTACGGGCCAGCCCGCATAACAGCCGGCTGCTTTTGCTTCGCCCTCATACCGCGGCCACCGGATCTGAACAGGGCAGCACAACAACCGCAGCGACCCGATGGCAAATTTCACCGCATCCGAGCCGCGCTACTCTCTATCGCAACTCACATACACCGGCCATGGGGCCTCCTCGCTGGAACATTACACTCACTCGCTGCAAAGGCGGCAAAACAGGCAACTGGATATTGGAATGGGATCATGAGACGTTTTCTTTCCATTTGGCTTCCCCACTGGTCGATCGAAAGCCGGCTGCGCAACCGCAGCGGACAAATGGGAAGCAAACCACATCACGGCCCGGCCAATTTAGCCAAACCGGGAGCTGACATACTTTCGTATACCCCTTTTGCTCTGACTCAAAACGGCGGAAAAGGTATCGAAATCACTGCAACTAATCAGGTTGCGAAAAAGGCAGGCATTAACACGGGAATGTCCCTTGCTGACGCACGTGCTCTTGCCATAAATCTGATCACCGAAGAAGCAACTCCGGACAGAGACATGTCCTGCCTCCGCCATCTGACCTTATGGTGCTTGCGATACAGTCCACTTGTAAGTGTTCGCCCTCCCGATGATATTCTGATCGATATTACCGGATGCGCTCATCTCTTTGGCGGTGAGGAGCAGATGCTGTCTGATATCCACACTCGGCTGCATTCTTTTAACCTGACCAGCCGCTTGGGGCTTTCAGATACGATCGGGGCGGCTTGGGCGGCATCCCACTACGGGCAACTTACAAAAAAAACCCTGATCCCATCAGGCGAACAATACTTATTTCTGGGCCCACTCCCCATTTCGGCCCTTCGGCTTGAGGCAAACCTCCTGTCCCGTCTACAACAATTGGGTCTGCGGCATGTCAAACAGATACTAGATCTACCAACAGCCCCGCTGACCAAACGATTTGGTCCTATTTTGGCCAAACGCCTTCAACAAGGTCTGGGCAAATATCCAGAGATCTTTGATCCGCTTTTTGCGCCGCCCGACTACAGTTTAAGCCACCCCTTCATAGAACCCGTTTGCTATCTGGATGGAATTTCCCTTGCTTTGGAAAATCTAACGAATCAAATGTCCCTATTACTGGATCAGCAAAAAAAAGCAGCACGACGAATACACTTAAACATATTCCGTGTTGATGGGCATTTGGAGCAGATCTCCATAAACACCAGTCGGCCCTGCTACGAAGCGCCCCATATGCTGCTCCTCTTTCGAGAAAAGCTCTCTCAATTGGGAGAAGAAATGGACGCAGGCTTTGGTTATGACCTTATGACCCTGAACGCTTTTGAAGTGGAACCCCGGCTGGGCCAGCAATCGAGCTGGAACGCTGAAGAATATCAGGAACAGGAAAGCCTAAGCCGCCTGCAGGATCGGTTTGGAAACCGGTTTGGCTTTGATCAGGTCAGTCACTGGGAACAGGTTGAAAGCCATATTCCAGAGAGGTCAGTTCATAAAATATCTGCGGAAAAACCGCGAACTTCCATGCCTTCAGCTCCCAATAACCTGCTGCGTCCTCTTTTACTGCTGCCGCGCGCTGTCCCAATAACGGTGTTAGCGGAAGTTCCAGATGGCCCGCCCATACGATTTGAATGGAAGCGGCGGCATTATTCAATTATCGCGGCCGAAGGGCCCGAACGCATCGCGCCAGAGTGGTGGCGACAAGCACCCCAAGATAGCTTTCAAACCCGTGATTATTATCGCGTAGAAGACAAAAACGGTTACCGGTTTTGGATTTATCGGGATGGTCTTTATGAGCGGGCCGAAGACCATCCTCGCTGGTTTATTCATGGATTTTTCTCATGAGCGAATATTGCGAACTCGCCATTACCAGTAACTACAGTTTTCTGCGCGGTGCTTCTCACCCACATGAGTTAATGGCAGAGGCGGCAGCCTTCGGCTATAGCGCCGTGGCCATCGCTGATCGTAATACGCTTGCCGGGATCGTTCGGGCGCATAAAGCGGCCAAGCAAAACAATATCCGCCTGATCGTCGGGGCTCGCCTTGCCCTGATGGATGGATTTGAATGCATATGCCTGCCAACGAACAAAGCTGCCTATAGCCAACTAACCCGCCTATTAACGCTTGGCAATCGACGGGCAGAAAAAGGCTCATGCCACTTATGGGCCGAAGATATTCTGACTTACAGCAAGGGGCAGCTATTTATCTTCATGCCTCCACCAGCCCTAACTCTCGACTTTCAGGAGACTGCCCGGATATTGGCCGACAAAATGCCAGGGCAATGCCACATCTCCCTCTCCCGCTCATTTGCATCTGATGATCTGAAACGACTGGATCAGCTATCGGATTTCGCCGCGGCCCTGCAAATCCCAACCGTGATAACAAATGATGTCCTCTACCACGTCCCAAACCGCCGGCCGTTACAGGACATCCTCACGTGCATTCGCAAACATGTCACCATCCACGAAGCTGGACTGCACTTAAACGCCAACGCAGAGCGCCATCTAAAAAGCCCCTCAGAAATGGCACGTCTTTTCCCCGGCTATCTCAATGCAATCCGCCGCAGCCAGACAATTGCTGATCAATGCCGTTTTTCACTCGACGAACTGGCATATCAATATCCAGATGAACCAAGCGGTGACAGTCTCACCCCACAAGCAGAGTTGGAGCGTCTGACATGGATCGGCGCACAGGACCGCTATCCCCATGGCATTCCCAGTAAGGTTCAGGCAATCCTTGAACATGAAATCGCTTTGATTGGATCCCTTAACTACGCACCCTATTTTCTGACCGTTTATGACATTGTACGTTATGCCCGTTCACTGAATCCGCCAATCCTTTGTCAGGGGCGCGGCTCTGCGGCGAATTCTGCGGTTTGTTATTGTTTGGGAATTACCGCCGTAAATCCGACTGAAATTGATCTTCTGTTTGAACGCTTTGTCTCCGCAGAACGCGATGAACCACCGGATATTGATGTGGATTTTGAACATGAACGGCGCGAAGAAATTATTCAGTATATTTATACACGTTATGGGCGGCACCGCGCTGGCCTTGCGGCAACCGTTGTCACCTATCGAACCCGCAGCGCCATTCGCGAAGTCGGAAAAGTCATGGGACTTTCCGATGATGTCGTGAGCGCACTCGCCGGAAATGTCTGGGGTCACAGCTCAACAGGCCTCAACTGGGAAGATGCAGCAAGAATGGGCGCAAACCCTGCCAATAGAACGGTACAACAGGCACTGCTGCTCAGTCGGGAGCTAATCGGCTTTCCTCGTCATCTCTCACAACATGTCGGCGGTTTTGTCATCACCCGAGATGCTTTGATAGATCTTGTACCTGTTGCCAATGCCGCCATGGAAGATCGCACCATTGTGGAATGGGACAAGGATGACCTTGATACCCTTGGTATGTTGAAAATTGATATTCTCGCGCTCGGCATGTTGACCTGTATTCGCAAAGCCTTTGACCTTCTGCGCGACCATTATCAAATCGACATGATCCTCGCCGATGTCCCCCGAGATGACCCGCCGACCTATAAAATGATCCAGAAGGCTGACACGGTTGGAGTCTTTCAAATTGAAAGCCGCGCGCAAATGTCCATGCTGCCCCGCCTGCGCCCTGAAGAGTTTTACGATTTGGTGATTGAAGTCGCTATTGTACGCCCCGGTCCTATTCAAGGAGATATGGTTCACCCTTACTTAAGGCGTCGACAAGGCCTTGAAGACGTAACCTACCCCTCCGAAGCGCTGCGCTCGGTCCTCGAAAAGACAAAGGGCGTTCCTTTATTTCAGGAGCAAGCGATGCAAATTGCTATTGTCGCCGCGGGCTTTACACCCGAAGAAGCCGATGGCCTGCGCCGGGCTATGGCGACCTTCCGCCACAGCGGGGAGATAATCAATTTTCAGAAAAAATTCATTAAGGGAATGTTGAAAAATGGGTACACACCCGAATTTTCAGAACGTTGTTTCAAGCAAATTGAAGGCTTCAGTGACTATGGTTTTCCTGAAAGCCATTCCGCAAGTTTTGCGCTGCTGGCCTATATTTCGGCCTGGCTGAAGTGCCATTATCCAGATGTGTTCACAACTGCTCTTTTAAATTCTCAACCGATGGGCTTTTACTCTGCCTCATCGCTTATACGCGATTTTCATGATCATCAGGGCGTTGTCTTGCCTGTTGATATTAACGACAGTGACTGGAACTATAAATTAGAGCCTCTTACTGATGGGAAGCATTCATATGCCATTCGCCTGGGTCTGAGGCAGATCAAAGGGCTGCAATCGGCAATGGCCGACCAGTTAGTCCGCCACCGCAAAGACGGATATGACAGTGTTCGGGATCTTTATTTCCGCTCAGGCATCGATATGAAATCATTAGAAGTTCTCGCAAATGCGGATGCCTTTCGCTCAATTGGCTTAGACAGGCGCGACGCATTATGGGCGGTGCGCGGCCTGATGGGGCAAGATGGCAAGAGAGGGGCTCTCGAAGAGCTCCCCTTATTCTCGCGTTTCGCCGAAGAAAAAGAAGCTCTGCAGCGTGAAACGGAAATGCAGCTGCCCAAAATGCCACTAGGACAGCATGTGGTGGAGGATTATCACAGCCTGCGCCTGTCTCTAAAAGCACATCCATTTTCATTTCTAAGACCCGATTTAAAGAAACAAGGCATCGCACCTGCAAAAAGTTTACCGAACTACACGACTGGAAAATTGATCAATATCGCTGGCCTGGTTCTTGTACGGCAACGCCCGGGCTCTGCTTCGGGTGTTATTTTTCTGACCCTAGAAGATGAAACCGGGACAATGAACGCAATTGTCTGGCCAAAAACATTTGAAATATATCGACGACTCATCCTCGCAAGCCCTGCAATTCAGATAACAGGTGAACTCCAAAATGAAGATGGCGTTATTCATATCATTACAAAGCACCTAGAAGATCTTAGCCCCCAACTGTGGGATATTTTAGAAGAACGCAAGCCGGAAACCTCCCCATCAAGAGGACAAACCCCCTCTAGCCTCTGGCGCCATCCCCGCAGCGGCTCGGTCCTGCCTAAGGGTAGAAATTTTCATTAAAGTTTACCCACATAGACACACTGTACCACAACAATAGAGTCATACTCCGCTATTGCCAAAACCCAACAATGGAAAAACTTGGTCATTTGACAATCACCTTGTTAAATACCGCCTAGTATGTATATATTCTGTAGTAAAAACGGCATGGTATTTTTCAATGAGAAACGCGCAAGCAACACGAGCAAAACTTCTAGATACAGCGATGCAACTTATCGGGCACAGCAGCTATGATCAGATAGGCGTTAACGAAATTTGCAAGCAGGCGGATGTTACAAAAGGCGCCTTTTACTATCATTTTCGCTCAAAAGCAGATTTATTTAACGAAGCTGGCCAACGCCATTGGCAGGGATTTAAACCTGAATTTGATCGCATCTGTTCACCAAGCCTTACCCCACTAGAGCAACTCGACAATTTGATTTGCATGATTATCGATCGGCAAACAGACACCACGCCGTCAGAAGAGCTTGAATTGGGTGAATGCCCGATATTTACGATGGATGGCATGACCGGGACCGATGAAGACAAGGTCCAGCAATGTTCACAGAAGATCTCATCTGAAGTACTTAAGTATTATATTTCGCTCGTGCGGAACCTTAAGAATGAAAATTTGCTCAATGGAGATCCGGACGAGACTCAGATCGCCCGCGTAATTCAACAGTATATTCAGGGACTATTAATTTATAGTCGCGCGTATAACGATATCAAATTTGTGGCATCTGATTTACGAGAAGCCCTTTTCCGTATTCTCGATTTAAAACAGCAATACCGCTCCTCTGACAGAAAACAGACGTAGGGTTATCCAAGTTTTTCTATTGAATTTGTAGTGCTAATCACGTTTTCAAACCCGTAGAAACTTCTCACATGTAAGACCCGTCACACTCCCCATTATTAACACACCTTCAAACTTGAATACGTTCAATTCAACACGCATGTTAGTCCTTAACATACCAAGTGGTATTTTAAATTAAAGGACATCTTTAAGCATGCCATCATCAGTAAAATTAAAAGCGATCGTTTCTGTAACCGCAATTGTTGTGGCTCTGGCAGCCGGCGGATATGCACTTTCCAGCAGTACTTTCGCGGATGCAGAGCCCGCTTTGACGGTTTCAAAAACCCAGGATCAAGGAATGCCTGTTGGCGTCTTACAGGTAAGGGAAGAACCTGTAAGACTATGGAGTAACTTTTCCGGACGGCTCAAAGCAGTTGAAGAGGTTGAACTGCGCCCTCAGGTCAGCGGCACGATTGTCGAAACACGGTTTGAGGATGGGCAGTTGGTTAAAAAGGGAGACATACTTTTTGTTATTGATCCCCGAACCTATAAAACAGCCGTCAAACAAGCTCAGGCTACATTAGCCGCAGCTCGTCAAACTTTAGCCCTCGCAAAAAAAGAAAAACTGCGTGCGGAAGAACTTGTGGGTAAAGGTAATGTCTCTCGCCGTGTCTTCGATGAGCGGGTTAGCAACTATAATGTAGCCGCCAGTCAAGTCCTTAACGCGGCCGCAACCCTTGAGCAAGCGGAGATCTCACTTGATCACGCCTATGTAAAGTCACCCATAAATGGGCGGGCCAGCCAAGCGGAAATAACCGAAGGAAATTTTGTCTCTAGCGGCGCAAATGCACCGATCCTGACGTCTATTGTGTCAATAAACAGTATTTATGCTGACTTTGAAATTGATGAACAAACCTACTTATCTCAGATACATCAAACAAACCAATCAGAGTCACAGAAACAATCCATACCAGTTCAATTAACTGTTGGCGCCGGAGCCCCAATAATTGGTCATGTTCACAGTTTCGATAATCACATCAACCCAAACACTGGGACGATTAGAACTCGCGCAATCTTTGAGAACGCAAGCGGTACGTTATTACCAGGAATGTTTGCAAAATTGAATCTTGGAAACCCTCAGGAAGAGCATCTGATATTGTTGCCATCCAGCGCAATCAATACAGACCAGGACCGCAAGTTTGTATATACGGTTTCGCCTAACAATACAGTTGAGTATCGATTGGTGACTCTTGGTGCTTATCAGAATGGCTGGCGTGTCGTGACATCAGGACTGACCTCAAATGATCAGGTTATTGTCGAAGGGATCATGAAATTACGTCCTGGCGTACTCATTGCGCCCCACCCAATGAAAGAAGATCTGTCCTGATCAGACCCGTTATCGGTTCACTTTAATTACAATCTTTTACATATTCCTCATTGTTAGGTAATCGAGATGTATAATTTCTCTCGCTTCTTTATTGAGCGACCCATTTTTGCCGGTGTCGTGTCGATATTAATCTTTGTTTCTGGCTTAATCGCCATGTTTCAACTTCCAATTTCTGAATATCCGGAAGTTGTACCGCCTTCCATTGTTGTGCAAGCACAGTTCCCGGGCGCCAACCCAGCCGAAATTTCGGAAACGGTTGCCACTCCTCTGGAGGAGCAGATCAATGGGGTTGAAGGAATGCTATATGTCAATTCACTGGCAACAACGGATGGCAATCTTTCGCTAACTGTTACGTTTGAAATTGGCACAGACCCGGATCTTGCACAGCAGAAAATCCAGAACAGGGTTTCACAGGCTTTACCTAGGCTGCCCGATGTTGTGCGCCAACTTGGTGTCACGGTTATTAAAAGCTCACCTGATTTGACAATGGTTGTTCATTTGCACTCCCCTAACGAGCGCTATGACATGCTATATCTAAGAAATTTCGCGACACTGAAAGTAAAAGATCGCCTCGCTCGTATTCCAGGTATCGGGCAGGTTCGCCTATTCGGTTCTGGAGACTACGCCATGCGTGTGTGGCTCGACCCTGAAAAAGTTGCAGAGCTTGGTTTGACGGGTTTTGATGTCGTGTCGGCAATACGCAGTCAGAATATTCAAGTGGCTGCAGGTACAATTGGCGGCGCACCCTACGATAGCGGCATACAGGTTCAATTACCGATCAATGTGCAAGGACGATTAAAAAGTCAGAAAGAATTTGAAGACATAATCATCAAACGGGATGTCAGTGGTACGATTACCCGTCTTGGTGATGTCGCGCGTATTGAGCTTGACGCACAACAATATTCCTTGCGATCGTTGCTTGATAATAAATCTGCCGTAGCCATTCCTATTTTTGCAAGCCCAGGATCAAACGCCCTCGACATCTCTCAGAATGTTCGGGCGACAATGGCCGAGCTAAAGGAAAATTTCCCTGAAGGTGTGGATTATAGCATTGTATATGATCCAACGGTTTTCGTTGCTGATTCAATCAAATCGGTTGTGATGACCCTGCTTGAAGCCGTTGCGTTGGTTGTGCTGGTTGTCGTTGTCTTTCTACAGTCATGGCGTGTTTCGCTAATTCCACTGCTCGCCGTCCCGGTATCCATCATCGGCACTTTTTCATTGATGTATCTTCTAGGATTTTCAATCAATGTTCTGTCCCTATTTGGCCTCATCCTGGCGATCGGTATTGTGGTCGACGATGCAATCGTCGTGGTGGAGAATGTAGAACGCAACATCACACGGGGCCTAAATCCACGTGAAGCGACAATTGCCGCGATGAAAGAAGTGACAGGCCCCATTATCGCAACTTCGCTTGTGATCACGGGTGTATTCGTACCCATTGCATTTATTAGCGGATTGACCGGTCAATTCTACAAGCAGTTTGCGCTGACCATCGCGATTGCAACAATCATCTCGACCATCAACTCCCTAACATTGAGCCCTGCTTTGTCGGCCTTGCTCCTCAAAAGCCATGATGCTCCCAAAGATTTCCTGACTCGATTTATGGATAAAACACTGGGATGGTTTTTCCGTGGTTTCAATCGCTTCTTCAATAGAAGCACGGATGGTTATACCGTCGCCGTAACAAAACTTGTCGGCCGCAAAGGCATTATGATGGTGCTTTTTGTTATTTTACTTGGGTTCACATATCAGAGTTTCCAGATGGTTCCCTCTGGCTTCATTCCTATTCAGGACAAGCAATATCTTGTAAGTTTTGCCCAGCTTCCACAAGGGGCAACCCTCGAGAGAACCGAGGAAGTCATCCGTCAAATGTCAGAAGTTGCACTGAAAGAGCCGGGTGTGAAAAGTGCCGTAGCTTTTCCCGGATTATCAATCAATGGGTTTGTGAATAGTTCCAGTGCAGGCATTGTCTTCGTGACACTTGATGATTTTTCAAAACGCAAAAACCCTGAACTCTACGGACTGGCCATAGCCCAAAAACTACAACAGAAATTTGCTGCAATTGATAGCGCTTTCATTGCCATCTTTCCAGCCCCACCAGTGCAGGGGCTTGGAACAGTTGGCGGATTTAAACTTCAGGTCGAAGACCGCAATGATCAGGGATATGAAGCCCTTGATAACGTTATGAAACAAGTTCTTCAAAAAGCTTGGGCCGCGCCGGAACTCGCGGGGGTATTTTCAAGCTACAATATTAATGTGCCTCAACTACGGGCCGATCTTGATCGAACGAAGGCTTTACAGCTCGGCATTCCAGTAGATGAGGTGTTTCGGACCATGCAGATTTATCTGGGGTCTATGTATGTAAATGACTTCAATCAGTTCGGTCGCACATACCAAGTAATTGCGCAGGCTGACAAAGCATTTCGCTCCTCTCCAGAAGATATCTTGAGGCTTCAGACTGTCAATACAGAAGGGAACCTTGTGCCACTTGGTAGTGTCCTGACCGTTTCTGAAACTTTTGGTCCAGATACTGCGATGCGATACAATGCTTTCAGATCCGCTGATCTTAACGGTAATGCCGCACCAGGATATTCAAGTGGCGAGGCCCAAGCAGCGATCACAAAGATACTTGAAGAAACCCTGCCTCCTGGAATGGAATTTGAATGGACTGAACTGACCTATCAACAGATTCTAGCTGGAAACACGGCTGTCTTTATTTTCCCTCTTTGTATCCTCCTCGTTTTCCTGGTACTGGCAGCGCAATATGAAAGCCTCACTCTGCCACTTGCCGTTATTATGATTGTTCCCATGAGCATCCTGTCAGCGATGATCGGTGTACTTATCGTGGGAGGCGATAACAATATCTTTACTCAGATTAGCTTGTTCGTATTGGCGGGACTGGCGTCAAAAAATGCAATCCTGATCGTGGAGTTTGCCCGCGAGTTGGAACGGGAAGGTCATTCTATTGTTTCGGCTGCGATTGAAGCCAGCCGGCTGAGGTTGCGGCCAATCCTGATGACTTCATTTGCATTTATTATGGGAGTGCTACCCTTGGCCGTCTCCACTGGCGCAGGCGCAGAGATGCGTCAAGCTATTGGCGTAGCCGTATTCTCTGGAATGCTGGGGGTTACTTTCTTTGGCTTAATCTTAACACCAGTCTTCTATGTTCTCGCACGGAAACTTGCCACTAAGCCTCTCCCGCAGCACGAATAGGGTCTCTTCTCTGTTGGTTCCGGATCTCAATAATTAAACCGGAACCAACAGATCATTTGCATGGATCAATATCTAGACACTATTTCTGTCCGTCATCACATAAATTAGAACAAGTCGTGGTCTAATCTAACGGAGAAGCTCTTCTGAATTTCCGAAGATAACCAGTTTGTAAACGCTACAACGCTTTTATTTCGCTGATTACGGGGAGGCACGACCAGATAATATGTCAAACCTACAATTTCACCCTGTAAGGTGTTGTCGGAAAACGGGACAAGCCATTTTTCTTTTACAGCATTTCCAACCAGTATAGAGCTGACAAGGGCAATTCCCTGACCCGCCAGGGCGGCTTGAATGACGTGATGTTCCTGATTAAACCGCCTTACTGTGTAGTCAAGTTGACTTTCCTCAAGTCCCTGTTGACTGATAAGCCCTTCCCAGTCAATAGATGGCAATGATTTGTTCACCCACTCAGTTTCGAGAAGTTGAGCCTCATTTAAGTTAGTCAATTTATCAAGATATGAGGGAGTGGCATACATGCCAAATTTTTCAGTGACTAGTTTTGAGGCGTGCGGCTGCGCCGGATCGTACTGCCCATAGCTGATTGCAAGATCAACGCGATGATCACGCATGACATCAACCTTCCGCTCTCCAGTTTGAATGGAAACATCAATATTAGGATTTTCTTTGTAAAATTTTTCTAGGTTTGGCACTAACCACATGGCAGCAAAAGACGAGGTTGTACTAATGGTCAGCATCTCTTTTGAGCCAACGATATCGTTGACGGTGTCGTTAAGCTGCCGAAATACATTGAATGTGGTATCTGACAGTAATTCCCCATCTCTGGTTAGCTGAACAGCACGGGTCTGACGCTCAAACAAACGCGTCCCAAGCCCCTCCTCCAATGACTTGATTTGATGAGAAACCGCCGTTGGCGTCACATGCAACTCATCAGCCGCCTTTTTGAAGCTTTTCAGTCTTGCAGCAGCCTCAAAAGTTCTGAGCACGTTTAGGGATGGCAGCTTTGCGTACATTAGACATCTCTATATAGATGAGAAAAATTCATCTATAATTAAGAATTCATCATTCGTCAAACATCCTTTCAAGCCCCATGTCTCTCTCAACGGTCAATAGGCTTTATGAAAGGATATCAAATGAAAACTTTGCTTCACATAGATGCAAGCGCGAGAAAAACAGACAACTCAGCACCAGAATACAATTCGATATCGAAATCGATTGCTGCCACGTTTGTCGAGAAATGGCTTGCAGATAATAATGAAGATAAAATCATCTATAGAGATGTAGGGGTCAACCCACCTGACTTTATCAGTCAAGATTGGATTGCCGCAGTTTTCACTCCAGACAATGCCAAAACAGACAAACAAAAGGCATTACTTTCCTTGTCAGATACATTGATAAGTGAACTGGAGCAGGCTGACATCATTGTCATGTCATCATCCATGTACAATTACGGCATGCCTGCCGCCTTAAAGGCTTGGTTTGATCAAGTGATCCGCATCAACAAAACATTCTCGTTTGACCTGGCACGGGGGGACTTTCCGCTACAGCCCACAATGTCAGGTAAAATACTGGTCTTAATAACCTCTAGCGGTGAGTTTGGTTTCGGAATTGGTGATATCCGTGAAAAAATGAACCACTTAGGTCCTCATGTGCAAACATTGAGTCATTATTTGGGTGTTGAAACATTTCACGAAATCAACGCCGAGTATCAAGAGTTTAACGATGATCGACACAGAAACTCTGTCAAAAACGCCCATAAAGCTGCAGAAGAGCTGGCTCTGAAACTCGCTAAATTATAGAAGTGTATCAAGGAGAAAACACAAATCCCCAGCCAGCGTATAGCAAAGGCAGCTCCTTCTCTTACCCGCTATTTCTCAAACCAGCGGCAATTCCATTGATGGACAGTTGAATGCCTGTCAGTGTTTTTGCATCTTTTTGGTCTGCCCTATATCGTTTCAACAATTGAACCTGAATGTGATTCAATGGATCGATATACGGGAACCGGTTGTGGATAGAGCGTGTCAGCATAGGATTGCCAGCGAGCAACGTGGTTTGCTGCATAATGGCCAGTAAGGCTTTCACTGTTTTCTTATGCTCATTAACAATTGTGCCAAATATTTTTTCTCTAAGCTCTGCGTCCTGGACCAAGGCCGCATATCGGGAGGCGATTGCCAGATTGGTTTTACTGAGGACCATATCCATATTGGAAAGCTGGGCCTCAAAGAATGGCCAATTTTGATACATTTCCTGCAAGGTTTGCAGACCATTGTCCGGGTTTTCTTCAATGAACGCTTCTACGGCTGAACCAAATCCATACCAGCCGGGAAGCATAAGCCGGCACTGAGCCCAACTGAATACCCACGGGATAGCCCGCAAATCTTCGATTTTGCGGGTTTTCTTACGGGAGGCTGGACGGCTGCCTATATTCAGCGTTGCGATCTCATTTATGACCGTTGAAGACCAGAAATAATCAACGAACCCCTCCGTGCCGTATACAAGGCCTCGATATGCTTCAAAAGCTTTGCCAGAAAGACAATCCATGGTCTCCATCCAGCTATCCTCAGGCGCCGGTTCGTTTTTTGAAAGCAAGGATGCTTCGAGGGTCGCCGACGCCAGAATTTCCAGGTTACGCAAACCAAGATCTGGATTGGTATATTTACTTGAAATAATTTCGCCCTGCTCGGTTACCCGGATCTGACCATCCACTGCGCCAGAGGGTTGCGCCAATATGGCTTCATAGCTTGGACCACCCCCACGGCCAACGGTCCCACCGCGACCATGAAATAACCGGATGCCAACGCCATGCTTGCGAAACACCTTAATTAGGCTGACCTCAGCTTTATACAACTCCCAGCCAGATGTGATATACCCACCATCCTTATTACTGTCCGAATATCCCAGCATAACTTCCTGAATATTTCCGAGGCTTTTAACAAGCCGCATATACTCCGGGATGCCAAATAACTGATCCATAATGCCGGAACAATTTTGCAGATCTTCGATTGTTTCAAAAAGAGGGACGATATTCATTCGGCTTTCGCCTTCGGGCGTCACAATCCCCTTTTCTTTGAGGATCAGCGCAAGCTCCAGAACATCTGAGACAGATTGCGTATTAGAAATAATTGCAGTGGAAAGAGCCTCAAAGTTCTGTGCCTTTTGAATTTTAAGCGCTGTTTCAAAAATCTGCAGTTCGCTTGTGATCTGCTCTGAATATTTCCAGTTTTGACGTATAATTGGGCGAGAAGAAGACAGCTCGCGCGCCAGCAATTTGATTTTATCATGTTCAGGGAGTTCTTCGTAATGATCTGTTAAATCAACTGCCTTAAACAGCTCTTCAACTGTTGCGCCATGAACCGCTGAATTTTGCCGCATATCAACGCATGCCAGATGGAAACCGAAACAGTCTACTGACCGACAAAGTTCTTCTAACCGCCCCCCCACAAGCGCCTCTGAATTATTGGATTTCAGCGAGTCTTCAATTACTTTCAGATCAGCCAGAAATTCTCTGGGGTTTTCGTAAGGGTTGGCATTACCCAGCGGCCGGATTGCGGATTCCTCATTGTCCATATACTGCAAAGTTGCAGAAACACGCGCATACATTCCCACCAGCGCTCTTCGATAAGGCTCTTCCAGACGGTGGGGTGACTTGTCAGGTGAGTCTTCGGACAAACGTTTGAGGGCATCAGAGACAGTAACAAGCCGTGTAGACAGAGACAGCTCTCGGCCCAATTCGTTCAATTGCTCCAGATAGTAGTTAAGAATATGGCTACTCTGCCGCTTGAAAGTTTCGTCCAGAACCTCAGCAGTCACAAATGGATTGCCATCACGATCCCCACCGATCCAGCTGCCAATTCGCAAAAATGACGGGATAGACACTTCAGCCGCATCGTCGATTTTACGATTAATGTTCGCTTCAAGTTTTCGGTAAAACCGGGGCAATTGCTGAAGAAAAGTATAATCAAAATAAGTGAGACCGTTCTTGAGTTCATCAATAACGCTCATTTTGGATTGGCGCAGCAGATTGGTTTGCCAAAGCGTCAATATCTTGCGCTCCAGCTCATTTTCCTTCTCTTCAATTTCTGGCGGCGTAAAGTCAACGCGCTCTAACTCATGAAGTAAATCCGCAATTCGCATTTCCTGCGTCATTGTACTTTTCCGGCGAACTTCCGTCGGATGGGCGGTCATCACAGGCGCGATAAGCGCTTTATCATAGAATTTGACAACATCATTAATGCCGTAACCCGCCTCCTCAACTCGCTCGATCGCTTTTTCAGTGCTACTAAATCGGGCAGGGCTGCGGGCAATCTCATGATACCGAATACGCCTTACGTGATGCTGATCCTCTGCGATATTGGCCAAATGTGAGAAATAGCTATAGGCACGCAGAATTTGCACCGCAAGTTCTGGACTAAGAGAGTCGAGAAGGGCCTCCAGTTCCTTTCGGGTTTCGGGTTCCTCATACCGCAGATAATCAATTGACGTCTGACGAATAAGTTCAACGATATTAAAAACATCGTCCCCTTCCTGATCTTTGATCGTATTGCCCAGTAATCGCCCCAAAAGCCGAATATTTTCTACAAGAGGCGCGTCTTTGTCAGAACTGGACAGATCCATCATTTTCTCTTTCAATTTTTCTCACAATAAGAAATGTGTTGTGATTACAATATTACAGTTATAGCGCCACATTAATAGATTGAACACTTGGCATCCCAAAGGGGTCGCTGCTCTTTGACAAATGCGGCCCTGTCTGCGCATGCCGAAAATGGCTCATACTGCGCTAGGTTGCCGCCACTTGATCAATCCGTTTCGACGGGTAAAGAAACGTCATTCGCCCACTCGCTCATTGAATTGTCGTAAACCGCAATATCAAGACGGCCCAGCTCGTGTAACAAGAAGGCATCTAAGGTTGCCGCAATCCCCCCGCCACAATAGACAATAATCCGCTTATCTGGATCGGCGCCAACACCCGCAAAGGCCTGAGCAACCGTATCTATCGGCAGTATCTCCATTGTCTCGGAGTTGAACAAGGTTGTCGCTGGGACATTAACACTGCCGGGAACGCGGCCGGGACGGCCATAGCGCGGACTTTTGCCACTGTGCAGATCTGCTGTTAAAGCGTTGATCGTACAGAAATCCACCGCGCCAATCGCACCCTGAACGGCCTCTTTGTTGACGAATAATTCGGGTCTCAAATTGATGGAAAACGAGCCAACTTCATACTTACACGGGCTGGTCGAGGTCATCCGTCCGTCAGCAACCCACTTATCATAACCGCCATCCAAAATCGACACATTGTCGAAGCCCAGCCACCGAAGCATCCACCAAAATCGCGTCGCCCATTGTAGGTTTTTACGGCTGTACAAAACAACGCGTTTGCCATCACTCACACCGTGCTGGGCAAAGGTAGCCGCAGTCTCCCCGGCTGGCGGTAGCGTAAAGCGGTAGGGGCTGTCGGTTACAGAAAAATCTTTTTGTAGATCGAGATATCCAGCGCCAGGAATATGTCCCTCGTCATAATCTGCTTTCCCGCTTTGGACATCGTAAGGCCGGTTTGGGCCTTCATTGGGAATGAGATAAGTCGTACAATCGAAAATCACCAGATCTGGGTCGTTCAAATGAGCTTCGAGCCAATCACAGCTTACCAATGCTTCAGAATATTGTGACGGTGTTTCGTTCATTGAGTCGAGACCATTTTTTTTATGATATTAGTCCCGCATAGTGATCGATAGCATTGTCATTCGCAAGGGTGCTTTCAACACTATTCCAATTGCTCGTTGCAGCATGACATACCGTTTCTCCTGTATAAACGATTGCATTAAGTACTTAGAATGCGATCCCTATATTCGATTAGCCCAGCTCTAACTCAAGCAATTGAATTCCGGCTTCCATTAAAAGAACATGAGACACTGCAAAGCTATAGTCGAGCGCCCCATCTAGCTGAGGAATTGGAGGGGCGCAGACAATAGCAATACCGCTTTGAATGATGGCCCTTGCGCAATCGGCACAAGGAAACCGATTTACATAAATCGTGCAGCCCGCGAGAGCAGCTCCAAAATAGGCTGCATTGTAGATTGCGTTGCGTTCTGCATGCTCAAACCAATAGAACTTTTCTCCGCTCTCGCGATTAAAACGGCTGGTGTCATGTGAACTTACCTGCCGAGGGAGACCATTATATCCAGTTGATCTAATTTCATTGTTGGCGCCAACGATCACGGCGCCAACCTTGAAATCCCGATCTTCTGTCCATTCAGAGATGTGATTGGCTAATCCCATAAAACGGCGATGCCATTTCAAAGATGCCTCATTGGATAGATCCACGATCCCCCTCCTTTCAGTTAGCCAACCGAGACGTAACTCGTTTTTACAATTGAATAGAATTCCTTCGCGTAGCTACCCTGTTCTCTCGGGCCATAGCTGGAACCTTTTCGGCCACCAAACGGAACATGATAATCGATCCCGGCCGTCGGCAGATTCACCATCACTAACCCGGCCTCAATCCGCTTCTTGAACTCAGCGGCATATCTCAAATTTTGAGTACAGATTCCTGCCGACAGGCCAAACTCAGTATCATTGGCAACCGCCATGGCCTCCTCAAAATCTCTCACCTTGATCACACTGGCGCAGGGTCCAAAAATTTCTTCTTGGTTTATCCGCATCTGGTTATTGGTTTCAGTGAACAACGCTGGCCGTTGATAAAAACCATCCGTCGGTCCCTCTACACGCTCGCCCCCGATCACGGTAGCCCCTTCATCCTTTGCCAGTTCCACATATTTCAAGTTTGACAAAAGTTGCCGCTCATCAACGACAGGGCCTATCTGACTATCTGCCTCCAAGGCGGGACCAACCTTCAACGCACTCATTTTTTCTGTCATTTGGCGAACAAACTCATCATATATCCCCTCCTGCACAATAAAGCGGGAGGAGGCGGTACAACGTTGGCCCGTTGAAAAGAAAGCACTATTCAAACAACTGGAGACGGCTACGTCCAGATCAGCATCATCAAGCACAACAGTTGGATTCTTCCCACCCATCTCCAATTGCACTTTTTTCATGCCTTGCAAACACTTCTGGGCGACATGCTGGCCCGTTTTCACAGATCCGGTAAAGGAAATCGCATTGATATCTGGATGATCCAACATTGCTTCGCCCACGACGGAACCTCGCCCCATAACTAGATTAAATACGCCATCTGGCAACCCGCTTTCCATCAGGATCTCTGCAATGGCATGTGCACAACCGGGGGTCAAATCAGCCGGCTTACAGATAATTGTATTTCCAAGGGCGAGGGCTGGGGCAATTTTCCAGGCCGGTATCGCAATGGGGAAATTCCATGGTGTAATAAGCCCAACAATCCCTACTGGTTCGCGTGTGACTTCAATGCTGATCCCCGGCCGGACAGAGCTGACAAGATCTCCGGTATCGCGAAGACATTCACCCGCAAAAAATTTAAAAACATTCCCAGCGCGCACTGTCTCGCCAATCGCTTCCGGTAAAATCTTACCTTCTTCTCGTGCCAGCAACGCACCCAACTCTTCTTTCCGCGCAAGGATCGTGTTTCCGGTCTTATCCAGAATATCATGCCGCGTTTGCGCATCGAGATTTGCCCATGCTTTATGAGCAGACTTGGCTGCAGCAACCGCATTAGAAACATCGTCAGCAGTCCCTTGGGCATAAACACCGATCACATCCGAAGTATCAGAGGGGTTAATATTCTCTTGTGTATTTTGTCCGGTGACCCATTTTCCACCGATCAGATTTGCTTTCACTTCCATTTGATCTTCCGTTTCGTAAATTATTGTTTTGTTTGTGTTTTCAACTGCTCTGAAACTACCCTCAACTTGATAACGTCTTCTTCGGTAAGTGGTTGCAGCGGTGGTCGGACCCGGCGCCATGCGACTTCGTCATTTTGAAGAGATATCAAATACTTGATTGACGGGATTAGCGGGGTTGCCGATATTTCGCTGCGAAATTTGTTAAGTTTCTGGAAGAGTTTCGGTGTTTCAGCAACATCCTGGTTTTGCCAGGCGATCTGCGCCAAAGGTGCAGTCAAGTTGACAGAGGCAGAAATACAGCCCGCATATCCCTCTGACTTTGCTGTTGGTAATGTTGTTTCGCTGCTTGGAAAGACGGAAAAACCTTCGACGCGTTTGACAATTTCCCGGCAATATTCAAGGTCTCCCGATGAATCCTTAATTCCGCATATCCGTTCTGGGAAATCAGTGGCCAATCTGACCAATAAGTCGACTGAAAACTTAATCCCGGTCATGGCAGGAAAATTGTAGAGGTAAATTTTGATGTCCTTGTCCGAAGTCGCCAAAATCAAACGAGAAAACCAATCATACAAGGCATCATCCGTCAGCGGCTTATAATAATAAGGCGGTAAGACCAGCGCACCAGCAAACCCAAGCTCTGCCGCATAACGGGTCAGTTGTTCTGTTGTTTCAAAATCTGGCGTACCCGTACCAACCATCAGTACCGAAGTGTCCAGATTCTGTGCCGCCGCAGCCATTACTTTTCGGCGATTATCTACGGATAGAGAATTGGCTTCGCCCGTTGTACCAAGCACATTCAGACCATCGCAACCGTTCGCAAGAAGCCATTTCGCATTCGTAACAAAAAGATCTAAAATTGGCTTCCCCGCCTCATCGACCGGCGTTGGAACGGCCGAAATTACGCCTCTAAGGGATTGATTTTTCAAAGGAACTACTCCAGTTTTTTATATCAGGTATTTTGCAAAGGAAATGCCGCTATGAGCGGATGATCAACGCCAGTTGTGGTTCCCTCATACCATCCACCCGGGTGACCAAGACCTGTCACACTTTCAGAGAAATATTCTCTGTTTGCGACGACATAAGGCTCTTCCTCTGGCTCGACAAAGGCAATTTTGCGAATAGCATCCACCGGACACACCGACTCACAAAGGCCACAGGCCACGCATTCATCCGGGTGAATGTAGAACATACGCCCGCCCTCATAAATGCAATCAACTGGGCATACATTTGTGCATTCACCATCTTTGACATCTACGCAAGGCGACGTAATCACATAGGTCATTCATATTGCTCCCATCTCAGCTTCCGGTCCACTGGGGAACCCGCTTTTCAATAAAAGCCTTCACGCCCTCTTCTGCATCTTTTGACTGCAAAGCCTTAATCAACGCTGGCGATCTCAACGCTTGCGCTTCTTTTGGCGTCAAATGAGCCGTTTTCTTAACAGTGTCCTTGATTGCCTTGATGGAAAGTGGCGCACAGGTCTTGATATCTTCGACCCACCGATCTACCGCGCCATCCAGTTCGTCGTAAGTCACAACTTCATTGACAAAGCCGTAATGCATCGCATCCTCAGCCAACAAACTGCGGCCCGACAGCATAATGCCAAGGGCAATTTTCTCTGGAATCAGACGTTGGAGAAGGACCATCCCTCCCTCCAGTGGAAGGCGCCCCACCTTTGCTTCAGGAAGTCCAAATTTTGCATAATCAACGGCAACGACAATATCGCAGCCCATCAGCATCTCAAATCCACCACCAAGCGCAAACCCGTTGACTCGCGCGATGACAGGGATCGAAAGACTATCGCGATAGGCCAGACCGCCAAATCCATTAAGTTGTGACCGCGCCCAGTAATCAATACCACTGACTTCATTGCCCGATTTCATATCGGCACCGGCACAAAAAGATTTTTTACCCTCTCCGGTTATAACCACACATCTCAGGCTGTCATCGTTCTCAATATCTACCCAGATTTTTTCAAGTTCTGCCTCGGCAACGCTATCGATGGCGTTCATCCGCTCCGGGCGGCGAATTGTGACGTAAGCAACCTGCTCTTTTTTCTCTAAGGAAATAGTCATTTTTTGCCCCCAAATTCTGCGCGGATTTCATCGTTATGCTCACCCAACGTTGGGGCTGATCGATAAACCTGGAATGGGGTTTTTGAAAAATGAATTGGGGAGGAAATTACCTTAACTTCGCCGTGCAGGGGATGTTCCAAAGAAGTAACCATCTTATTATGAATGGTTTGTGGATCGTCCAGTGCTTCCTCCAGTGATTTCACAGGCGCGCACAAAAGATCCCGATCTTCCAAACGGGAAATCCAGTATGACGTGCTATTTGAAGCAAAGGCATTCCGGAAACGTTCTTGCAGATATCCTTTATGTTCAATCTGCGCTTCAAGGTCTGGAAATTTTTCAGATAGATCCTCACCCAATTCCAACGCAATGCTAATATCCTGAAGTGGATTTAGTTTAAATGCCCCAACCAGTACAACGGCCCCATCTGTTGTATCAAACACACCCGTCAAGGGAAGGGCTGCCCAGTTCAGGTCAGCATTTTTCGACGTCCAGTAAGAGGCTTCCTGCATTTGCATGGCAAGCATTGAATTATAGAGAGAAACCGAAACTTCCTGCCCCTCATCCGTCTTATAGCGGTTCAAAAGTGCAGCAAGAATACCCTGCACCAGATGCATACCCGCGGTGTAATCACATAAAGCGGTTGGGTAAATTGATCTTGGAATTGCGGGATCGGCCCTGCGTTCCATCACTCCTGTCATAGCTTGTGCCAGCACATCCTGGCCGCCCTTGTGCGCATAGGGACCACTCAGGCCAAAACCTGAACCGGAAGCATAGATAATCCGCGGATTAATCTTTAAAAGTGCCTCATAGCCAAACCCCATCCTATCCATAACACCGGGACGGAAATTATTGACAACAACATCAGACTTCTTGATCAACTCATAGACAAGATTTTTGTCTTCTTCACTTCGCGTATCCAAAGTAATGGAGCGTTTGTTACGATTGAGGCTATAGAAAACCGGATTATTTAAATCCTTTTCATTTTTTCCGCCAAACACATTTCGGGACAATTCACCTGTTCCAGGCCGTTCGATCTTGACGACATCTGCACCGAAGTCTGCCAAGACCTGAGTTGCACAGGGTCCCAGCATTACCTGGGTAAAGTCAACAACCCGGATCCCATCAAGGGGCAAGTCTCTACTCTTGGTCATATTAAAAAATCTTTCTTAACTGTCTTTATTCTGCAGCGACTGTTTCAATCAGGGCATTTTCAGATGGAACGTCCCCGGGATCGGCTCCTTGGGCACGCATTTGTTTTTGAATGGCGATTGGATCGACATCCCGCAGCGCGATATTTCCATTAAGGGCCAGTGATGCGGCGATACCTGCCGCCTCGCCCTGAACCATACATGGTGGAATTTCGCGGGACATTTTCTGGGCTTCCGGTTCTGCTGAATAGTGACGTCCAGCGACAATCAGGCCATCCAGATTTTTGGGCAGTAACGCCCGATAAGGTGTGTAGTAATCTCGACCACGGCAAACTGTGTCGGTAAAGTGCCGGCGACTGGTCACATCCTCTTTGGTAACGACATATTCGCCTTTGAGCATACGGGTTTGGCGAATACCCAGCTGCTCGGCAGCCCCTAACATGCTGGAATTTTGAAAACCGGGAAGGTTCTTCTTGGCATAGTCAAAAAGTGCCATCATTCGGCGACGGCCTTCATACTCTGCCCGTGTATTATCCTCCACAGAAATACCATCATATCCTGGCATATGCGGGCAGTTACACCATACGACTCCGGGGATTGGGGTTTTCAACCACCACATCTCCCAGGCACCCCCGATAATCCGGCGCGCCTCCCGGTCCACTTTGTTGTACTCTTTTGGATGTTCGAAACGAAACTTTTCAGCTTCATCAGTATCCACATTTGCAATTCTGAAGACTGTGGTAACGATATATTGGCCGGTCTGAAATTCTGCACCACCCCCCGCGGCAACGTCCAAGTCACCGGTCGCATCGATGATGATGTCTCCCAATATTGCCTGACGCCCTGTTTTCGTTTGGGCAATCACACCTTTAACCTTTCCATCTTCAACAATGGTATCTGCGAACCAGCTATGCAGCCGCAAGTTAATATTAGCTTCCTTGACCATATGCAGGGAGGCGCGCTTCCAAGCATCTGGATCAAAAGCAACGGCGTGAATAATCGGTTGGGGATGTTCAGCTACATGAAAATTATGAACCCCCCATCGGGACCATTTCTGCCATAGGGCTTCACTGGAACCATATTCTTCTGGGGGAGGAAAAACAGCGCCATTCTCTCTAGCCATATTGGCAACCAATTCATCGACGATGCCCTTCACAGTGACTTCCATGCCGTTCACCATGTCATCCAGGACCAGCACCATACCCCCGGAAGCCATACCCCCCAGATGATGGTACCGTTCCAGTAAAGTTACAGAGCACCCATTTCTGGCGGCCGATACAGCGGCTGTAAACCCGGCGGGGCCACCGCCAACGACAATGACATCGGATTGTGCAACAACAGGCACTTCACGTGTCATTTCAGTGATGCTTTTTCTATCGAAATTAGACACAGCTATCTCCTTAACTTGAGCGGATCAAAGCTCAATTTAGAAATTAATAATACGCGTAAAAATGGATCAAATAGCCTGTTCCGGCTTCCATTTGATTAGTAGTTTTTCGGCAATCGTTACGGACGAAAACAACACAACAGCTAGCCCCGATGACACAAAAACAGTTGCATACAATAGAGGCGATCTGAAATTGAACGTGGCATCTATAATCAACGCGCCCAATCCAACGTCAGCACCAACCCACTCGCCAACAATCGCGCCAATCACACAGGTAGTTGAGGCAATCTTGAGGGCAGAAAACAAAAACGGCAGCGACATCTGTAAACGCATCATCCAGAACACTTCCGGCTTAGAGGCCGAGAGAATGCGCGCCAGCTCCAACATCTGAGGATTAACGGCCTGCAATCCCCGCACCATATTCACCAGTGTTGGAAAGAAACAGATTAAGGATGCAATAATCACCTTGGCCGTAAGACCATTTCCAAAAATAAGAACAAGGATCGGAGCAATCGCCAAGATCGGAATCGTGTTGATAAACACAGCTAGTGGGAAGAACGCTGCATCCAGTCGTTTAAAATGGACAAATACAATTGCCGCCAAAATGCCAAAAAGATTCCCAAATACAAAGCCCAAGACACTCTCAAACAAGGTCGGCCAAAAATTGGTCACCAAAATACTAAAATCAGATACAATTACGGCTCCCACGTCACTTGGCGCCGGGGCAATGTAAGTTGGCACTTCAAAAAGCGTAACGCCTGCTTCCCATAGGGCAATCAAACTGATCACGGTCAATAACGGCGGAATGTATTTCAGCCCAAAAATCTGCGTAATAAAGTTCGGCTTATCTGATGCAACTTCTTCGGTCAGAACATTTGTCATTGTGCCGCCTCCAGTAATCTCCGCAACCGGGCGGCGATATCTACAAATTCTTTTGTATCCCGTAAGGCAAGTTTCCGCGGGTGCGGTAAATCAATGTCCACAACTTCCATAACACGGCCCGGATGCGCGCTCAGCATCAGGCATTTCTGCCCTAGGAATATAGCTTCTGGAATGGAGTGAGTAACAAACAGGATAGTCACTCCAGTTTCTTTCCAAATATTCAGAATTTGTTCGTTTAAATGGTCTCGAGTAATTTCATCCAGCGCGCCAAAAGGTTCATCCATCAACAACAAGCGAGGCTTGCAAACCAATGCACGCGCAATGGCCACTCGCTGTTTCATTCCACCCGAAAGCTCATGAGGCAACGCATTTTCACGTCCCTTTAACCCCACTAATTCCAACAGCTCTTCTGGTGTTCTCTCACTGAAATGAAGAGGGCGATCTTTACGAACGCCCATCTCCAGAGGGAGTTTTACATTGTCCAAGGCTGTTCTCCAGGGAAGCAAGGTTGCATCCTGGAAAACAAAGGAAAATTCACGAGGAAGCCTTGCTTCTGTCGGGGTTCGCCCAAATATCCGAACATCCCCTCCTGAGATCGGGATCAGATCAGAAATCAACCTCAACAAAGTTGATTTACCACATCCAGAGGGACCCAAGATTGTCATAAAAGTCCCGTCTTCAACGGTTAAGTTTATTTTATCAAGAGCCGTGAAGTCTCCAAATTTAACAGAGGCATCCGTTAAATGGGCAGCATAGGAAGCTTCATCCAGCATTGGGTTTTGTGTTTCAACAGCAAGATCATTGCGCATCTTATCAACCTATCTTTGGACGGTCAGCTTTTGTCGCTTCCAGGATATCCAAAGTCATGACATCACTGAGTTTGGGAACGTCTCCTTTAAACTGATCAAGGCTTGCATACGTTTCGATTTGTGTCTCCCAGTTCTCGGGCTTCATGATCCCCCATCCAGCAGCCTTTGTTTCATCGTTGAAAACATATTTGATAATAATATCAATTGCTTGCTTCTCTGATTCCAAGTCTAAATTTGGGTATCGTTTCACCAGAAGTTCAACAGCTTCTTGCCGGTTGGCATAAACCCATCCCCATCCTTTTGCAGTAGCTCGAATAAAAGCTTCCACTTTATCGGAGTGTTTTTGGAGGGTTTCATCAGTTACATAAAAGGGGTTAGCGTAAAGTTGAATTCCACTATCCCAAAGCCGCATATCAACCCTCTGATCACCGAGAATCTTCAGAGCGTTAATGTTGGATTGCCAACCCGAGACCGCGTCCACCTGACCGTTCATCAGGGGGCCCATATCTCCGCCCATGACAACAACATTCACATCGTCATAAGAAATGCCGTTCTTTGCCAACATTGCCCGCAACAGAATTCGCGCCGTCCCCTGCGTTCCGATCGTTTTTCCAACCATATCTTGTGGCGTCTTGATTGGGTTCTTTTTTAAAGAGAAATACGTAAATGGGTGCTGCTGGTATCCGGCCGCAACACATTTTATCGGGATACCTGCTGAGCGCGCCAGCATCAAAGATGGACTTGACGATAACTGCCCGACCTGGGCGCGACCGGAGGCAACCGAAGCGACTCCGTCTACATTTGGACCGCCAGGCGTAATGTTCAAAGACAGACCTTCGTCTTTATAGTAACCTAAATGATCTGCGGCCACTTCTCCCAACTGACCGTTTGATGCAATCCACCCCAATTGCATATTTACTTCAAATGTATCTGCATATGCAGAAGGTGCAAAACCAAGATATGTGCCTGCGGCTGCAATGCCTGCAGTAGCTCCAATACCTTTCACAAAGCTTCTACGTCCAGTATCTACCCTTTGTTTCGATGACATCTAAAATCCCCTTTAATTTTGTTTGACTCAAACTTTTTTATTTCTCCCTAAAAGCGATCTGATCGATCTTTTATTTTTTATGAGTTGACAGTAGCAGGATTAGTATGCTGCCATTAGAATAGAAATTAGTCTATGGTGATGCCAAATCGGCATCACCCGCAACTCTTTGTAATATTTAAATAAAATGCATCATCCGTCCATACGGTATTTAGATGAAGTCGCTCGTCAGGGGTCGATCCGAAAAGCCTCCAAGGTTTTAAATGTGGCCTCTTCAGCAATAAATCGACAGATTCTGAAACTAGAAGAAGAGTTTGGCGTCCGCTTATTTGACCGTGTTCCAGAAGGGGTTGAACTGACGCCCGCAGGTAAGGTCATCGTCGAACATTGCCGAAAAACACTTTATTATTTTAATAAGGCCCGAGCAGAGATCGATGATATCCGGGAGCTGAAAACCGGCCATATAAAAATTGCGACAATAGATTCAATGGTGTTTGATTTCCTTCCAAAAGTGCTGAAGGAATTTTCTCAGGAATATCCCGGTGTTTCTTTCTCGGTGGAGACCCTTGGACCCGGCGAAATCAATGAAAACATCTCTCACGGAGATGCGGACATCGGCTTAAGCTTTACAAACCAAGTGAATGATCTGCATCCGGAGCTTCGTATCTTGGCGGAAGTTCCTGCACCAATGGGCTTGCTCGTCTCTCCAAATCACCCTTTGGCGGACAGAGACTTTGTCAACATTGAAGACTGCACACCTTTTCAGCAAGTACGCACATTGGATGCTCGCCGAAAATCATCGTTCATTGATCTCGAGATTGATACCATCAAGACCCCTCTTTCAACGATTTTCTATACCAATTCCCACATTATGGCCAAACAGGCGATCCTATCCGGAATTGGAATTGGAATTTATACGAAAATCGGCTTTTTATCTGAAGTGGAAACCAAGGAAGTTAGATTTATCCCGTTTCAGGATAGTCGTCTAAAAGACTACTCCGTCGGGACTATTGTCTCCGCTCACCAAAATCTGGATAAAGCTTCCCATCTCTTTGCCAAACTAATCGAGCGGCATTTAAGAAATGTTGATTTTATATAGCCGAAGCAACATGCAAATTTGCAAACCGGCAAATAGTAAAGGCCGGTAAAACGGCAATACAATAAGCTGTTATCCTTATGCCACAACAGGCGACATAATCTTTAAACCTGTGCTGTTTAGTATCACCGGCTTTGCCGACTTTAAATTAAACTAACTTATTGCAAAACAAAGATTTTAAGAAACTACTTAGGGGGTAGGGCGAATGGATATTGTTACAATCTCCGATGCGCAGGCGACGGTTAAAATCGCGACATCGGGCGGACTTATCACGTCTTATACGCTCGCCGATGGTTTTGAAATCATGCGGACCAGTCAAAGCGAAGGTAGCGCTCCGCCAGAACCTCGAAAAAGCGCATCCTTTCCCCTTATTCCCTATTCAAACCGGATTAAAAATGGCACCTTCATTTTTGAAGGTAAGTCTTATACGCTTCCGCTTAATTTTGGCGATCATCCTCATAGCCTCCACGGCATTGGGTGGACATCTCAGTGGGATATTTTGGCGGCCACGGACACCGAAGTCACGCTCTGCTACACCCATAATGGGGATAATTGGCCCTTTCGATTTGAAGCAACCCAACGATTTAGTTTGAACAACGGCGCTTTATTTCAGGAGATCTCTATCCGAAATTCAGGTTCATCCGCCATGCCCGCAGGATTGGGACTGCACCCTTACTTTCCCCGGCATAACGGTGCGCGGCTTCAAGCTGAGTTGCCCCATGTCTGGATGACAACCGACACCGGTATTCCAACCGAGCGCATCAAAACGCCCTCCAACTGGCCTTTTGCGAAAGGGGTTTCCGTCGCGTCTGTCTGTTGCGATCATGTATTTGAAAAATGGAATAGCCTTGCCAATATAAACTGGCCTGAACAGCACCGATCATTGCAAATCAGTGCCCATCCGGATCTGGATAGACTGGTCGTTTACATTCCAGAAAATGAAAATTATTTTTGTGTGGAACCTGTCAGTCACATAACAGATGCCTTTAATCTATCCGAAAAAGGCATGCCGCTTGATGAGAGCGGCATGCGAGTGTTGGCACCCAGGGAGTACTGGAAAGTTTGGGTGCGCTTTACCCCTAGCTAGCGCAAGGCGGAATGCCGAAGGCTCGAAGGGATATTCTGATAGCAAACTGGCCGCAGAAAACGGCGAATAGACAAGGTACCAACTGAGGTCGCGCCAAAATTTGTACTGGCCGGATATGGCCCCCCATGGACCATGGTGTCACAAACCTCCACGCCAGTTGGAAAATTGTTGGCCATAACCCGGCCAGCTTTTCGCTCCAAAATAGGCAAGAGCGATGCGGCCGCATTCTCATCTGCTTCATCCATACACAACGTGCAGGTGAGCTGACCGACAAAATTCTGCGCCACTTTCAGCATTTGCGCGAAATCCTTCACCTTGACGATAATTCCCAAAGGACCAAAGACTTCCTCGCTCAGATCCTCATTGGACAACCAACTTTCGGCATCGATGGCATATAGGTTTGGCAAGGCAAAGCGATCTGCGGAATTGCTTTCCAGCAGCGGCTCAATCGCGGATGCTTTTTTGACCCGCTCCGTGCCCTCGCGATAAGCTTCAGCTATCCCGTCAGTCAACATGGTTTGCGCGCCAACAGTTGCCAGCGCCGTCCGCGCTGCGTTGGCAAAGCGGTCAGCATCATCTCCGTCAATAACGACAGCAACCCCCGGATTAGTACAAAACTGACCTGCCCCCATAGTTAAAGAGCCGGCCCAGCCAGAACCGATTTCATCGGCGCGATTGGCAAGGGCATTTGGCAACATAAAGACTGGATTAATCGAACCCAATTCACCAAAAAAGGGAATGGGTTCTGGCCGCCGCGCACAGGCATCAAACAGAGCCCGTCCCCCAGCAAGTGAACCCGTAAATCCAACGGCTTTAATCAAAGGATGCTCAACCAGTGCCTGCCCGACATCTCGTTTTCCACCTTGAACCAGTGAAAAAACACCCGGATCTATATCCAGAGCCTTTAGCGCTGCATGAATTGCTTCGGCAACAACTTCACCTGTTCCCGGATGCGCACTATGCCCTTTTACGACCACGGGGCAACCCGCCGCCAAAGCAGCCGCGGTATCACCACCGGCTACCGAAAAAGCCAACGGAAAGTTAGATGCGCCAAAAACCGCCACCGGTCCTATGGGGCGCTGCATCATGTACAGCTCGGGCCGCGGCGCAGGCATTCGATCCGGCAGGGCTTCATCATGACGAACATCTTGATATTCACCGTCGCGGATATGGGCCGCAAACAAGCGCAATTGACCTGTTGTCCGGCCTCTTTCTCCATCAAGCCGTGCAGCAGGCAATCCTGTTTCCTGTGTGCCAATTTCCGTGATCGCCGCAGCCCGGGCTTCGATTTCATCTGCAATACGCTCCAGCAATTTGGCGCGCTCCTCTACTTCGCTATAACCATATGTCCAAAACGCTTTTTCTGCGGCTTCTACCGCCTGATCGACAAGCGCGGGTGTACCAACACTATAGGCTTGTCCCTCCCCTGTTGCAGGGGACGAGATAAATGTTTGATCGCTTGCGACCCAGTTTCCGGCAATGAGATGTTTTCCGTGCACTTTTTAGTCCTTTTCCAAAGATATTGGATAAAATCAATTAACTTATAATAGGCCGCGAGCCGCCAAATTCTTATAGAGCGCGGTGATCCCCAACTCCCATGGCGCGGCCAAATTGCTATGAGTCACTGTGTTGACCAATCGTCCCAAATGCTGCGATGAAATTTCGACACGATCCCCAACCTTATGGGTGAATCCAGTTCCAGGAGCTCCCCGGTCTTGCGTGGGTGCAAACATGGTCCCCAAATAAAGGGCGAACCCGTCTGGATATTGATGATTTCTATTAATCGTTTGACCAACCAGATCCAGTATATCCCGGCTAATCTCCGACATGGAGCTCGTCGCAGCGAGTTCAAATCCGTCGCCACCCTGTATGGACAGATTAATATTTTCCGCGCGGATATGATCAAGGGTAAAGTGTTCATCAATCAGGCGAATGAACGGCCCTATGGCGGCTGAGGCATTGTTATCTTTGGCTTTACCAAGTAGCAAGGCACTCCGCCCCTCCACATCACGTAAATTCACATCGTTGCCCAAGGTCGCTCCGACAACGTCACCAGTTGCGTTGACAATAAGAACCGCTTCCGGTTCCGGGTTGTTCCAACTTGAATTGGGGTGAATCCCAATTTCCGCCCCAACCCCTACGGAGGAAAGAACAGGTGCTTTCGTGAAAACTTCCGCATCCGGCCCAATACCCACTTCCAAATATTGAGACCATAGGCCTTTATCCTGCAAGGCTTCCTTCAGACGCTGCGCTGCCTCCGTACCGGGCACCACCGTGCTCAGTGATTGCCCCACAGACTGCATCAAAGATTTTCGAATATCTTCAGCAAGCCCCGCATCACCGCCAGCTTTTTCTTCAATCACCCGCTCCAGCATACTTTTGACAAAGGTCACCCCGCAGGCTTTCACCGCTTGTAAATCAATGGGCGAAAGAAATTTCTCTGCCTCGTTTGCAAGGCTCTGATTTAAAATACTGTTCGTCGACCCCAGTTTAGCCTGAAGCCCAAAATCTCTTATTTTTGCGGCGGCCTGCGGCATATTCATCAAATCCGCAACTGTCGGAGCCAAGGCGCTCAGATCAAACACACCCTGTTTTGTTACTCTAACAGGGCTTGCGCCAAACCCCGCGTCTGTTTGGTGCCATAAACGACCCACGAATATTCCATCATCGCAATCAGCTGGCAAAATATACGAAATCACATCAGGAGAATTTTCTTCCATCTTACACTACCTTATCGTTTCAAAATATCGGGTCGATGGACCCTTGAACTCTGTTTCAAGCGCAAATAATGCCCCAGCGTTTGGCTCTTTTGCCAATTGGGCATCGCTCAATCCTTTGGCCGCGGTTGTAATGAACAGAACATTCAAGTTCTCTCCCCCGAAAACACAGCTCGTAATATTACTCACCGGCATTTTTAGAATGCCCAATTCCTGACCCTCTGGCGAATATCGTACGATACAGGCACCAGCAAAATGACAGGCCCAAACACATCCCTCTGCATCGACACACATGCCATCTGGATATCCACGATCTTTTGGAATTTGAATGAAAACACGACGATTGCGTGCTGGCATGTCACTTTCTGGGTTTAAATCAAACGCATAAATCAGGCGTTTTAACGTATCCGTATGATAAAGCGTTTTGCCATCGGGACTAAATTCCGGACCATTGGTAATTACGTAGCCATTATCAATTTCAGCCACCAGATCCATAGCGGTTACGCGAAACAATCGCCCTGTCGGATCAACTTCACGATCATCCATTGTACCTGCCCAGAACGCACCATCTGGGCCAATTTTTCCGTCATTGAACCGATTGCCTGGAAATTTCTGATCCGGATCGCAGATGAGTTCTCGCTGCACTTCTGCGGTTTCAGGGTTCAGCGTCACAGCAAAAATTCCATCTTTAAAGGCACCTAGAAAACCGCCTTCTTTCACCGGATGCAGTGCGCCAATCTGAGTAGGTACGGTCCAGCTTTTCTGCGCCCCATCGGGCCAGCTCAATCGGTGGACCAAGCAACCCTTTATATCAACCCAATAAAGCGCTTGCTCCCGATCGACCCAGACAGGCCCCTCGCCAAGAATTGACCTTGCATCCCAGACCAGTTCTATTTTTGATCCGCCAGATAATTCTTGCATTAAACCCAACCGCCATCCGCAACATAATTTTGGTTGGTACAGATTCCGCTATCGTCTGCGGCAAAAAATAACACCATCTTGGCAATTTCATCCGGCTCCAAACGTCTTTTCAAGCACTGATGCTCCATCATTTGCGCCTCCCCTTCAGGTGTCAGCCATTTGTCAATCTGCCGCTCTGTCATGATCCATCCCGGCAGTACTGAATTAACGCGGATATTCTTGGATCCCAGATCCCGGGCAAGTGATCGGGTCAAACCCACAATCGCTGATTTGGACGCCGAATATATGGGCATGCCGCCCTGCCCGATCATCCAGGTAACAGACCCCATATTGACGATGGTGCCGCCTCCAGCCGCCGCCATTTTTCCCACCACCGCCTGCACGGCAAAAAACTGATGGCGTAAATTCACGGCAATCCGATCATCAAAATATTCGGGCGTAACCTCTTCAATTGTATGGCGATCATCGCGAGCGGCATTATTGATCAACGTCTGAACGGCCCCATCACGGGCTTCCACTTGTTTAACTGCTGCCTGAAGAGCCGCGATATCACGTAAATCACAGGAAATAAAACGGGGGGCATTACCAAACTTCTGATCCAACCGCTTAACAAGTTTTTCAGATGCCTGTAAATCTAAGTCGAGAAACGTCACTTTAGATCCTTGCTCACAAAATCGCTCAACGATGGATTCGCCAATGCCACTGGCACCGCCTGTGATCAATACAACCCTGCCCTCAAGACTGGGGTAGCGTGCCGTCGTAATAGTGTGATCAGTTTTCATCTTGTTTTCCTCTGGTTGCATGGCTCTTAAAAAGCCCCGCATTTCCCGGTTATGTCGTTACAGATCTTTTTCAAAATCGATCTATTCATCTGGAAACTATTGGCCCTTGAGCCTCGCCTCCCCTGCATTAAAATTTAATCCAGTTGCCGCCTTTTTGATGTGATTCCACCGCTTTTGAAATAAAGCGAACCCCGTCTACACCATCGGATACATTGGGCACGACGGATCCGACACCCCCTGCTGGATGCGCCAAAATCAAATCGGCTGTTTCCGTATAAATCTGCGCGAATGCTTCCAGATACCCCTCCGGATGACCACCGGGAATTCGTGTCACGCTGGCTGCCGCTTCATTAGCACCCGCCCCCCCGCGAGTGAGCAGCGTAACTGGCTTTCCAAGTTCCGCATATGACATCACGTTCGGGTTTTCCTGCGCCCATTCCAGGCCGCCCTTTTCCCCATAAACGCGAATGCGAAGCCCGTTCTCATTGCCCGGCGACACTTGTGAAGACCACAACATTCCCCGCGCACCGCCTGCAAAGCGAAGCATAATATGCGCATTATCATCCAGCTGCCGACCCTCCACAAAAGTATGCAGATCAGCGGCAATTTCAGAGGTTTCTTCCTGTGTGATAAATCGTGCCAGATTATAAGCATGGGTTCCAATATCACCAATGCTTCCCCCCGGGCCGCTGCGAGCCGGATCGGTGCGCCACTGTGCCTGTTTGTTATTGGTATCCTCTGCGCGGGTTGCAAGCCAGTCTTGCGGATATTCAACCTGAATAACCCGGATGTTGCCAAGCACGCCCGATTGCACCATATCACGAGCCTGCCGCACCATCGGATATCCCGTGTAATTATGGGTCAGGCTGAAAATGAGATTGGTTTTTTGAACCAGCGCTTCCAAAGCCAAAGCGTCCGCCATATTGATCGTCATCGGCTTATCACAAATGACGTGAATACCGGCTTCCAAAAATGCTTTAGCAGCAGCGAAATGCACATGATTTGGTGTCACAATCGAAACCACGTCAATGCCATCTTCGCGCGCACTTTCTGCGGTTGCCATTTCCGCAAACGAGTCATAGGCGCGATCTGGATCAATATGGAGTTCTTCTGCAGAGAGTCTCGACCGGACCGGATCCGAAGTCAAAGCACCCGCAACCAGTTCATAGCGATCATCAAGGCGCAACGCCATCCGGTGCACGGCCCCAATAAAGGATCCCTGACCACCGCCAACCATTCCCAGCTTTAACCGCCGTTTTATTACTCCGCTCATTGCCGCCTCCCGCTTAATCTATGCCGAGCATGCGGCGATTGGCCTGCTCATCCGTGCCGCCATCGGCAAAATCATCAAAAGCGCGTTCCGTGACACGGATAATGTGATCGCGAATAAATTCTGCCCCCTCACGTGCGCCATCTTCGGGATGTTTAAGACAGCATTCCCATTCCAGAACCGCCCAACCTTCAAAATCATTTGCCGCCATCTTTGAAAAAATGCCCTTGAAATCAACGTGACCATCGCCCAAAGATCTGAAGCGACCCGCCCGATCAACCCATGGCTGATAGCCCGAATATACGCCCTGTCTGCCGGTTGGATTAAACTCTGCATCCTTCACATGGAACATTTTAATCCGTTCTTTATAGATATCGATAAAGTCGAGATAATCGAGCTGCTGCAGTACAAAATGCGACGGATCATATAGAATGTTACAGCGTGGATGGTTACCCACCTGCTCAAGGAACATCTCAAATGTGATGCCGTCGTGCAGATCTTCACCCGGATGAATTTCGTAGCAGACATTGACACCCGCTTCATCGAAAGCATCCAAAATGGGCCGCCATCTTTTGGCCAGCTCGCCAAAAGCAGTTTCAATCAGGCCCGCAGGGCGTTGGGGCCAGGGATAGATATAAGGCCAGGCAAGGGCCCCCGAAAAACTGACATGATCCGTCAGGCCTAAATTGGCCGACGCTTTCGCGGCCAACATCATCTGATTGACAGCCCATTCCTGACGGGCCTTGGGATTGCCGCGCACATGGGGTGCTGCGAACCCGTCAAAGGCTTCATCATATGCCGGATGAACCGCCACCAGTTGTCCTTGTAAATGTGTGGATAGTTCAGTCAGTTCAACGCCATACTGACCCAATGTCCCCTTGACTTCATCGCAGTAAGTTTTGCTGTTTGCTGCTTTTTCAAGATCGAACAAGCGATCATCCCAAGAGGGCATCTGAACGCCTACAAAACCGCAATCGGCCACCCATTTACCAATGGAATCGAGGCTGTTAAACGGAGCTTCGTCTCCAGCAAACTGCGCCAGAAAAATGGCAGGACCTTTAATCGTTTTCATTTGTCGTCTCCCTGATAGTCGAGGATCCATACCGCTCACATACGGATTTAATAATGTACGAAAATACGTAAAAACCGGAGATGCAAAGCATCTCCGGCATGGTCCCTAGAACGGGGAATTAGGGAAATAATAGTCTTTCGCGTTTTCTTTGGTGATCAATGGAGAGCCCACAATATATTCACCTTTAATTGGCGCACCGGTAACCGCTTTAAGCGCCGTAACCTCCATGGCCGTTGAAATCATGGACGGTGGGTACAAAACATCAACCGGTGTCAGACGGTCGCCATCCATTACGCGTTTGATGATGTCTTTCATACCGGCACCGCCAACAATGAATAGTTCATCTTCACGGCCAGCCTGTTTTACAGCTTCAATAACGCCAAGCGCGATATCATCATCCTGTGCCCAGACCGCATCAATTTTTGGAAAACGTGCCAGGAAATCCTGCATTACGGTAAATCCGTCATCACGGTTCCAATTGGCATGCTTATGATCCAGAACCTTAATATCTGTATCTTTAATGCCGTCCATGAACGCATCAAAGCGCTCCTCGTCAATGACAATTGGCAAGCCGCGAAGGATCACAATATTGCCTTTGCCGCCCAGTGCTTTTTTAATATATTTAGCTGATACTGCGCCCAGTTCAGGATTGTTACCGGCAACATATACATCATGAATTGTGTTATCTGTCAGTGCCCGGTCAACCACTGTCACCAACGCACCACTTTCTTTTACACGGCGGATTGGGTCTGTAAGTGGACCCCCATCCGTTGGCAGGATGACCAGCGCGTCAATGGCATGAATAGAGACCAGATCTTCCAAGTCATTGGCTTGCGCTGTTGGATCGGCCGCAGTCACCAAAATGATCTCGAGATCTGGGTAAACTTTTTCCAAGCGTGCTTTAGTTTCCTTGGCGTGGAAATTGACGCCCCCAGTCCAGCCGTGCGTTGCCGTTGGAATAGACACACCGATTTTAAATTTGTCTGCCAGCGCAGCTGCTGATGGAAATGCCATCATGATGCCCACTGCCGCCGCAATTGCTTTACGTTTAAAGTTCATAAGAACCTCCTCCCAGTTAAAAGATGCGTCATGCATCTTCAGTTTGAGGTTTGACGATCAAACCCTTTTTTTTTCATCACACTTACTTCTTCTTTTTAGACAGGCGCCAGCTTCCACGCTGCAGGAACACGGCGACCACAATGATCACGCCCTGAACAGTTCCGTTCAGATAGTTGGAAATGCTGTCTGTCAGATTTAGAATATTTCCGATCATTGTGAGGATCAGTGCGCCCACAACCGTGCCCCAGATCCGCCCGTATCCCCCTTTAAGAACTGTGCCGCCAATGATCACTGCAGCAATAGCTTCCAACTCCCACAACGTACCCGTTTGGGCCGATGCAGATCCCAGCCTTGGCACATAAATGATCGTCGCGATGGAGACACAAAGGCCCTGAACGATATAAGTCAGGGTTTTAACACGATCCACATGCACAGCGGAATAACGGGCCACATTTTCATTGGATCCAATGGCAAAGCAATGCCGACCAAAAACCGTCCGGTTCAAGATGATATAACCAAGTACGGCCACTACCAGAAACACCAGAACCGGAAACGGTATCCCCAGAAAATCATCATAATAAACGGGCCGATAAACATCCCGTGTTGCCCGGTTCAGCGATAACGTTCCCCCATCCGCCACGTAAGTTACCAGAGATCGGTAAATCCCCATGGTTCCCAGTGTCACGATGAAGGCTTCGATTTTACCTTTTGTGGTGAGAAACCCGTTCACAAATCCGGCGGCAGTACCCAAAATAATCGAGGCTAAAACCCCTGCGAGTACGATCATGATGCCCGGCTCCATTGTCGCCGCCAACGTGTTCATAATAACAATCATACAGCCGGAAATGAACGCCGCCATGGACCCCACCGATAGATCAATACCACCCGCCGTGATCACAAAGGTTGCGCCTACCGCAATGATCCCAATGAAGGAACTGCGGGTTAGAATATTTGTCAGGTTCCCCGTGCTCAGAAAAGCCTGATTGACCAATATACCCAGCACAAACAAAGCGATCAGCGCGAGAAAGGGACCAACTGTTTTCAAATCCAGTTTGAGCCCAAGTTTTTGGTCCAGTTGCGATGTTACACTACTCATTTACGGCATTTCCCTTCAACCCTGTCGCATAGCGCATGATTTCATGCTCTTCGATCTCATCCCCTTTCAGGACCGCCGTCAGTCGTCCAGCACACATCACCGCAACGCGGTGGGACAGGCCAATAATTTCGGTCATTTCCGAAGACAGCAAGATGATAGAATGGCCTGATGCAGCCAATTCGGCGATAAAATGATAAATTTGACTTTTTGTACCCACATCGATACCGCGCGTTGGCTCGTCGATGATGACCACCTTGGGCGCCACTTCCATAACCTTGGCAAGCAATAGCTTTTGCTGATTTCCACCCGATAAACTGCCCACATTGACGCTCAGATCACCGGCGCGAATATCAAAGGTTTCGATTGCGGCGTGAAAGGCATCTTTTTCTTTTCGTCCATCAATAAGCAGGTTCGAGAATTTATGTAACGAAAACAGGGAAAAGTTGGGGCACATCCCCAGGGATTGCAGCAATCCTTTTTCTTTACGGTCTTTGGTTAGGTAGGCAACTCCATGATTGCGAGCTTCATCCAGTCCTTTAAATTCAACGACCTTGCCATAAAGTGTCAGGGACCCACTGGACTGACTATCAAGCCCGACAATCGCTTCCATGAGCGCAGTGCGCCCCGCACCGACAAGCCCGGCAAATCCCAGAACTTCACCTTCACGCAACTCAAAACTGGCGCCCTCAAACTTACCGGGCGAGCTGAAATCTGTAATAGACATCGCAATTGGCGCTGTATCTGCTGGTGGATTAATCCGGGGATATAGATCATTAAGCTCACGCCCCACCATCAGACGCGCCATATCATCTTTGCTCAGATCTTTCGCTGGATAGCTCCCGACCCAGGTGCCATCGCGCAAGATCGTGATTTTATCCGCAATGCGCTCAATTTCTTCCAGTTTGTGCGAAATATAGACAATTGCGACCCCTTGCGCCTTCAGCCGATCAATCAGCTTAAATAAAACTTCTGTTTCTTTCCCCGTCAAAACAGCTGTTGGCTCATCCAGAATAAGAACCCTTGCATTGCGTGACGTCGCTTTGGCGATTTCCACCATTTGTTTGTCGGAAATTGGCAAATCATGAATTCGTGCCAGAGGGCTTGCTTTGCAATCCAGCGCCTCCAGATACTCGGCAGACAGCCGCTGCATTTCCCCTTTATTGAGAAACAGACCTTTTTTAATCTCCCGGCCCAGAAAAATGCTTTCCTCAACAGTCATCTGCTCAGCAAGATTAAACTCCTGATGGATGAGAATAACACCAGCATCTTCTGCCTCTTCACTTGTCCAACGGCAAACAGCTCCGTCCATCAACAGTTGGCCGTTGCTGGGCGCTTCATATCCAGATAGAATTTTTACAAAAGTAGATTTGCCCGCACCATTTTCGCCAAGCAATGCGTGAACTTCGCCTGCGCGTAAATCCAGGTCGACCCCATGAAGAACTTCATTTGGTCCGAAATTTTTATATATACCCGTCGCCGATAAAACCACGGCGTCGTGGTTTTCAGCTTGCGCCGTTGCTGACAATGCAGCTCCTCCCAAATCACACAATGCCTATGCTGGCATTTCACCCCAAACGATGTTTAACGTTTGTTTGGTTTTTTAATTCATTTATTAAATTAAATATGAAATGAGATCTGAATTCTGTCAATTAAAATTATGGCAGAAATTTCAACATCGCACTCAAAATGGGCAATATTCAAGCAAATTCAAGAAATTATGGTCCATTTGAAAAAGAGAATTTGTCTTTTTTCTTAATTCTGTTGTTTATTTTAATTCGATATGTAAATTTATTTTTCATAAACTGAGTCGAAAAATTGAAATTTTACACAAAAGGGGAACATCCCTGAACTGGGCAGGCCTCCAGATTTTAACCAAAAACTGTAGGCTCGAACCTTCTTCGGGACACGCCTTTTAACTTGAATTACACTTCTTTTTAAGAACACCCTACAAAAAGGGTTGAAGATAAAATTCACAAATGAGGAAACAGGAATGGCGTCTGATAAAAAAATGAAATTGCGCAGTCAATGGTGGTTTGATGATCCCGAGGACATGGGTATGACAGCCATGTATCTGGAACGATACTTTAATTTTGGCCTCACCCCTGAGGAACTTAAATCCGGCAGACCCATCATCGGCATCGCCCAAACCGGTAGCGAATTATCCCCCTGCAACTACATCCACCTGGAACTGGCTGATCGCGTTCGCGACGGCATCCGCGATGCAGGCGGAATTCCGATTATTTTTCCAGTTCACCCCATACAGGAAACGGGTCGCCGCCCAACCGCCGCGCTGGACCGCAATCTGGCTTATATGGGCCTTGTGGAAATTCTACATGGCTATCCTTTCGATGGGGTTGTCCTGACCACCGGCTGTGATAAGACCACACCGGCATGCCTAATGGCGGCAGCAACTATGGATATTCCCGCAATTGTGCTCTCTGGTGGTCCAATGCTGGACAGTTACTGGAAACAAAAGCTGGCTGGATCTGGCACGACCCACTGGGAAGCACGCAAGCAATATGCAATGGGTGAGCTTGATGATAACGGCTATCTGGATCTTGCCGTAGCGCAAGTCCCCAGCACAGGTCATTGCAATACCATGGGCACAGCGACCACCATGAACTCCTTGGCCGAAAGCCTCGGCATGTCGCTACCCGGGTGCGCCACCATCCCCGCCCCCTATCGTGAACGCAAGTCGATGGCCTATTATACTGGTAAAAGAGCGGTTCAACTCGTCTGGGATGATATTCGCCCATCAAAAATCATGACCCGAAAAGCCTTTGAAAATGCCATTGTGATGAACACCGCTTTGGGCGGCTCAACCAACGCGCAAATTCACATCAACGCCATCGCCCGCCATATGGGAGTGGAGCTGGAAAACCAGGCGTGGGAAACCATTGGTTATGATATTCCGGCACTTGTGAACATGCAGCCGATCGGCGAATATTTGGGCGAAGCTTTTCACCGTGCAGGCGGTGTTCCAGCGGTGGTCCATGAACTTCTCCTGGCCGATAAGCTACACGGAGATTGCCTCACTGTTGCTGGCACAACCCTTGCCCAAAACGCTCGGGAAACATTGGATCGGCGAGTGATTAAAACTGTCAATGATCCTGTCAAAAAGTCCGCAGGCTTCCTGGTAATGAAAGGCAATTTGTTCGATGCGGCAATCATGAAAACATCGGCAATTGATCAGGCCTTTAGAGATCGCTACCTACAGAAACCCGGCGATCTAAACGCCTTTGAAGGGCGCGCCATTGTCTTCGAAGGTTCTGAGGATTACCACAAGCGGGTCAATGATCCCGATCTGAAAATGGATGAAAACTGTATCTTGGTTATTCGCAATACCGGACCTGTTGGCTGGCCGGGATCTGCCGAAGTTGTGAATATGCAGCCCTCCGACGCTCTGCTAAAAGCGGGCATTACCTCCCTTCCCACCATTGGCGATGGCCGCCAAAGCGGGACATCCGGTAGCCCTTCGATCCTAAATGCATCCCCAGAAGCTGCGGCAGGCGAAGGCCTTGCCTTGCTGGAAACAGGTGATACGATCCGTGTGGATTTAAGCAAACGCAGCGTTGATATGCTGGTGAGCGATGCTGAGCTTGAAAAACGCCGCACCAATTTAAAGCTTGCCCCAATTAACAACCAAACTCCATGGCAAGAAGTATATCGATCAACCGTAGGCTCATTGCAGACGGGTGGCTGTATGGAACTGGCAACCCTCTACCAAAAGGTTCATACAGAAAAGCCGCGTCACAATCATTAATCGATCACATCGAAAAAGCGCCCCAAAAGCTGGGGCGCTTTTTTATTAACTCCACCGATCAGTGCTTCTTTTTACTCGGCTTTTTCCCCAAAATAATCATGCCCAGAATGTCATCATCCGTGACATCCTCAACTCGTTCGGTCCCCACAAGCTGACCATTTTTCATCACGCTAACCCGGTCACACAAATCCATCACATCATGAATATCATGAGAGATCAAAAATATGCCCAAACCTTCTGCTTTAAGTTGTTGAATGAGTTCCGCCACCATTTTAGTTTCCTGCGGACCCAGCGCAGCAGTGGGCTCATCCATGATCAGGATTTTGGCATTAAAATAGACGGCACGCGCAATAGCAACCGATTGTCGCTGGCCACCAGAAAGCGCCGAAACCGGCGAAGTGAATTTTTGAAAATTCGGGTTCAACCGGCCCATAATACCCCTCGTTTCCGCCTCCATCGCATCTTCATCTACGAACCCAAGTGGTGTGACCAGCTCGCGCCCCAAAAAAAGATTACTGGCCGCATCCAGATTGTCAGACAATGCCAGTGTCTGATAGATGGTTTCAATATTATAACTTCGGGCATCGCGGGGGTTTTGAATTACAGCCCGATTTCCCTCTATATAAATCTCACCGCCGTCGGGCTTGTAAGCTCCCGATAGAATTTTAATCAACGTGGATTTCCCCGCCCCGTTATGACCGAGCAATCCAACAACTTCTCCCGGATACAGGTCGATCGAAACATGATCAACTGCCTTAATTCCGCCAAAAGCAATTTGAATGTCTCGCATTTCCACAAGAGGTGCTGTTTCCATCTTTTACCCTCCCTTAAAGACCGGCTCGGCGGCGATAAACAATGTCAACGTAAACGGCCAACACCAGTACGATACCAACAACAATGGATTGCAGGGGAGCATCAACCCCAACCATCGCCATTCCAGACTGCAACGATTGCATAATCAGTGCGCCCAATATGGCTCCATGAATAGTGCCAAATCCGCCCGATAAGGCTGTCCCCCCAATAACCGCTGCCGCGATCACCCGAAGCTCGTCTAAATTTCCCAAATTATTGTCTGCAGATCCCAACCGGGCCGAGGCAATAATGGCGGCAATCGCGGTCAAAACGCCCATTAAAGCAAACACCTTGACCGTCAGCATTTTTGTATTGATTCCGGAAAGCTCTGCCGCATCCGGGTTACCCCCTGTCGCAAAAATATATCGACCAAACCGGGTTTTTTTGGCGATCACCGTCATAATAACGGCAATCCCAAGCAAAATGACTACGGGCAGGGCAACCCCATAAACCAGTTCACTGCCCCCCTCAGGAATTGCCTGCCCCTTGGCCTCATACAAACGTTTCGCCGCTCTGGCGGGGACCGGATAAGCATTCATAAAGGCCACATATCCCAAAATTGCAGCACTGATAATAGCCGCAACAGATACCTCCGCCCAAAAGGGCTTAACCACAAAGCTATGTGAAACTTTTTGCTTGCGGCTATAAAAAAGTAGCGCCAGCGCCGCCAGCGTAATGATGCCTCCCAATAACCAACTCAGCTCCTCGCCAAGCGTGCCCTCGACACCACCGCCCAAAAGTTTGAACGTGGGATCCAACGGGGCAACCGTCTGCCCGCTGGTCACCCACCATGCCGCACCACGCCAAACTAGAAATCCGCCCAAAGTCACGATAAAAGCAGGAACCGTCAGATAACCAATTACCCATCCTTGAAAGGCACCGATTATGCCTCCTAGAAACATTCCAAAAGCACAGGTCATGAGCCAGATAGACCAATGACCACCGCCAACAACATCTGGTAGAAAATGGACCTGCAAAGCTCCCATCATCATTCCGATAAACCCCAGAAGGGATCCCACCGACAGATCAATATGGCGGGTCACAATCACAAACACCATACCCGTTGCCATCACGGCAACCGAAGCGGTTTGAACGGATAAATTGAACAGGTTGCGCGGAGTGATAAATCGGCCTCCAGTGAACAGGTCAAATAGAACCCACAGTACAAAAAGTGCGCCGATCATGCCCAGCATTCGACCGTCGATCCCGAGGGAGGCGATCAAATTCTGTCGTCCTTTAGTCATTTTATTTTCCTAATATGTGCCGCCACAGCATCATTTTAAGCACACAGAACCGACCAGACCAGCGCTGCTTTACTTAAGAGAATATGAATGGAAAATGAGCGCTCTGTTCGGCTGCGAACAAAGAGCGCTCAATTGATAAAACTATTTACAAACTGCCGCTTTAGCGCCGCCTGCACATAGCTTGTCTTTGCCAATCCAGCCAGCATCTAAAACCAGCTTCAGATTTTTGGCGGTTATCGGAACCGGCTCCAGGAACCGGGCTGTCATCTTGACACCCCCTGGAGACGTCCAAGATTGCGTGCCCTCAATTTCACTAAGCTTTTTACCGCTCGCCAACGCAACCGCAACTTCACCCGCCGTTCTACCCAGATCACGTGCATCCTTCCACACAGAAACCGTTTGTATTCCGCGCGCAACCCGGTTTAACGCTGCATGATCGCCATCTTGCCCAGACACAGGCAATCCTTCCATGCCTTGCGCAGATAATGCAGCGACAACGCCCCCAGCGGTGCCATCGTTAGACGCAATAATGGCGTCTACTTTATTATCCTGAGCGGTCAGGATCTGCTCCATATTGCGCTGGGCATTGGCCGGCAACCAACCGTCCGTATAGGCTTCTGCGACAATTTTAATTTTCCCAGCGTCAACAGCAGACTGAATAACTTCCTGCTGTCCACCGCGCAAAAAATCCGCGTTTGGATCAGTTGGCGACCCTTTAATCATCACATAATTTCCACTTGGCTTCGCGGCCAGAACGGCGCGGGCCTGCATACGTCCCACTTCCACATTGTCAAAGGTAAGATAAAACGCGCGGGGATCTTCAATGAGACGATCATATCCAACCACCGGAATTCCTTCATCAGCAGCAGCATTAACAGCGGGACCAATGGCGGAAGCATCCTGCGCTAGAATAATCAGTGCATTAGCGCCCCGCGCGATCAAGCTTTCAACATCTGATAACTGTTTTGCTGATGAGCTTTGCGCATCCGCTGAAATATAAGTTGCGCCTGCAGCTTCCAATGCTGACTTGATGGCTGCCTCATCTGTTTTCCAGCGCTCTTCCTGGAAATTCGACCAACTAACACCCACAATTAAATCTGCAGCATATGAACTTGTACTCATTACGGTTGCCATTGCGGCAACAGCCAATAATTTCATGCCCTTCATAAGGCCCTCCCTAATTATTTCCCAAAAAACCGGACTTTGCGCCCTTATCATTCTTTGCGAATACTATCATTTATATAAATTTAGTTGTCAAATTTATTTGAATTGAAATTTAGCTAAAAATCAAAATTACCGGCATAAAATGATTTATAGAAAGCAATTATTAGATTGTTTATTGATGTTTTGTTTGTTATTTAAACTAAATAAAAACCCAATGTATTGAGAAAATATTGTCCATGTCAGATCTAAGTTCAGCACCAATCGCATTTTATAGTGATTTGAAAAACAAAGGAATTTTCATCTCTGGCGGAGCAACCGGTATTGGGCGCGATCTTGTCATCGCCTTCCATCAGCAAGGTGCAAAAGTTCTATTTATTGATATTAATGCTGCAGCAGGACATGCCCTTTGCGACAGCTTAAAAAAGGCGACAGGTGACAGTCCCACCTTTATAGAGGCGGATGTTACAGACGATGAAGCCCTTCAAGATGCAATTGAACGGACTGATTCACTTGGCGATGGTCTTTATGCACTCCTCAGCAATGCTGCCCTTGATATGCGGTATGATTTTGAAGACGTCAATGCTGACATGTTTCACGATATTATTGACATTAACTTGCGCCATCAGTTTAAGGCCGCACAGGTCGCATTTACGTTAATGCAAAAAAGGCAAGAAGGCTCCATCATTAATTTTGGCTCAATTGCTCCTAAAATGGGAACAAAAGACCTTGATGTATATGGAGCATGTAAAATGGGTGTGCATGGACTTACCCGCTCTATGGCCCGTACCATGGGCAAATCCCACATTCGTGTAAACACGCTGGTTCCTGGCTGTATTCTAACGCCTCGCCAGCTTGAGCTTTGGATTTCCCCTGACGATGAAGCTAGAATCCGCACACAACAATGCCTTGATCGACGTTTAATTGGAAAAGATATTGCCCACATGGCCCTGTTTCTGGCATCTAATGTATCTTCAGCCTGCACAGCGCAGGAATTTATAGTAGATGGGGGCATTACTTGATCGATTTCCGGGCAGCTATAGGACAAACCCAATCAAAGGCGTCGAACCGAGCGGCAATACTGGAATGCATCAGTACAGCAGGCGAAATTGCACGGGTTGATATTGCTCAGGAAACCGGCATTAATCGGGCAACGGTTACCACTCTTACCGGTGAATTGCTCGATGAAAAACTATTACTCACCATCGAAGAAGAAGAGAAATCCAATACGGGGCGCGGGCGCCCTCGGGTAAAATTGCGGCTCAACCCAGACGCCTTCGCTCTGGCTGGCGCCAAAATTTCAGAAAACTCCATTACTGTCGCTATCGTGGATTTCGCGGGTCAACAGATCTCTGATTATCGGCTAATGGACAACACATTTCCCCTAACCCGCGACGAACTTGCCCTGAAAGTTAAGGAAACAGTCACACTTGCTGCCAAGAAAGCAAACCTGACACTCTCAGATATCGCCGCACTTGGTGTTGGTGTTCCGGGCTATGTAGATATTCAATCCGACCAAGTTTACTGGAGCCCTGCACTCTCTAACACCCCCACCAATTTTGTCGAAACCCTGCAGGAGACATTCTCCTTTCCTGTCATGCTCGATAACGACGCGAATTTGGCAACCTTGGCGGAACAGCGGTTTGGCTGGGGGAAAGGGGTCAAAGATTTCTTGGTTGTCACCATTGAACATGGCGTCGGGATGGGGGTCGTCCTCGATAACCGGATTTTTCGCGGAATTCGGGGATTGGGCGGTGAATTTGGCCACACCAAGGTGCAGCTCAACGGCGCCCTCTGTCGCTGTGGGCAGCGGGGTTGTCTGGAAGCTTATGTGGCAGATTATGCGCTGCTTCGGGAGGCGGATACCGCCTTCAAATTTCAAATGGTTGAAGAATTGCCCAATGGCAAGCGACTGGATGCCCTGTACCACCAAGCCAAAGCGGGTAACGAAACCGCTCTCGCCATCTTTGAGCGGGCGGGTAAAATGCTAGGAATGGGTCTGGCAAATCTGGTGAATATTTTTGATCCTGCCCTGATCATCTTCTCCGGCGAGCGGATGCAATTTGATCTGCTATATGAAGAGAATGTTCTTGAAGAGCTTCGCCATAATTCCCTGCAAACCAATCGCCCGCCACCTGAAGTACGCGTACATAAATGGGGAGATTTATTGTGGGCAAAAGGGGCCGCAGCCTGGGCAACGGAATATGTGATTTATGATACCGCCGCTCAAACCAATGGCCGCTAAATGCATAATGTTTTTCTATTATTACATTAGCGTTATCGCCCATTAGTCGGCATTGGTATCGTTTCTTGCCCTGCATTATTCAGGGGATTTGAATATAGGCTTAAGTTACGCCGAGGCCCGGGGCACCCTATGCAGGAACTCCAGAGGCCCTTGGTTGAATAGGTGCTCTTTTCGCTTCAGATTCAAAAGCATGTTTTCATGACTAAAAGGACTGATCTTTGACAATTGAAATACATAAAATTGCCTGTATCGGCGAATGTATGCTCGAACTCTCCCCTGCCGGAGAGAACCTGTTACACCAGGATTTTGCAGGGGACACATATAATACGGCCGTTTATTTCAAGCGTCAGTTTGGTGAGGACGTAGATGTCTCCTACATTACTGCTTTGGGAAATGATGGCCTAAGCACAGGCATGATTAAACAGTTTCAGGCAGAAGGTATCGAAACGCGTTCTGTGCGTATTATTCCAAATGGACAACCCGGTCTTTATTTAATTGAAAATGATGAAAAAGGAGATCGTAGTTTTCAATATTGGCGATCCACTTCCGCCGCTCGCTCCCTGTTTAAGGGAATGGACAGTCAAGATATCTACAACTTACTGCAATCCTTTGACTTGATTTACCTGTCAGGGATTACACTTGCCATCTTGAATGAAGAGCAAAGGACGCCTCTACTCGGCGCACTTGGCAAACTTAAAGACAAAGCCCTTATAGCATTTGATCCTAACTTCAGACCTGCACTTTGGCCAAATATCGAAGAGTGCCGGCAGGCCTTCAAACAAATCGCGAATGTATCCTCCATCGTTTTATCAACTTTCGATGATGATCAGGCGATCTGGGGAGAACAAGAAATAAGTTCTGCAGCCCAGCGATGGCGAAAATGGGGAGTACCTCAAGTCGTTATAAAGAATGGGGAGGAAGGTTGTTCGATATTTACAGAACACGAGGCCATTCAAGTGCCGCCACCAAAGAAAATTGCCCCGCTGGATACAACTGGGGCTGGGGATTCATTTTGTGCGGGTTATCTTGGTGCAATTCTAAAAGGCACAAACTTGAACCAAGCTGCTTTTCTAGGCCACCAAATCGCTGCTCAAATCATTCAACATCCAGGCGGGGTAATCTCTCCCAGTGTCTGGTCACCCGTAAAACAGGATTTCTGATATGCGTCCACTCGTTTCCAGCCTAATTGGCAATCATAAGATTATTCCTGTTCTGGTCATTGATGAGTTATCGGATGCCATTCCTTTGGCGCAAACACTTGTCTCAAATGGATTGCCTATCCTTGAAGTAACTTTAAGAACCAAGGCTGCCTTGGATGCTATTAAATATATCAGCACCGAAGTAGAAGGTGTTGTTGTAGGCGCAGGTACAATCTTGAGTGAGAAAGATTTAAAAGCTTCACAAGATGCGGGCGCTGCTTTTGGTGTATCACCGGGTGTGTCACCGAGCCTACTTCACAGCTTAATAAAAACGGACCTCCCCTTTTTGCCCGGCGCCTCAACAGTTGGTGAAGTCATGACATTGCGTGATGAAGGCTTCTTCGAACAAAAACTTTTTCCTGCCGAAATATCAGGGGGATCAGCGTTCATAAAATCTATCGGGGGACCGATCAACGATGTTTCCTTCTGTCCGACAGGTGGGATCAAGCTGGAAACAATGAAAGAATATCTGACATTAAAGAACGTACTTGCCATTGGCGGGACATGGATAGCCCCGCAAGACTTAGTTATTGATAAAAATTGGGATGAAATTGGACAGCGTGCACTTGCAGCCGTAGGTCTTGCCAACTCATTTTAAGAAAGAAATTATTGATTAGGGCGCCTGCCGAACATCTGGATTTCGGTCTCAGTCGCCTTCGGGATCGGCGCCTGCGGTAAGTCTATGAATGGCTTCCATATCTTCAAGCGCCTCTTCGAGCAGGATCATGGTTGCTTTCTCGGCACCGGAACGGTCACCGTTTCGAATAGCTTCAAGAACATTTTTATGCAGGGGCAAGGAGTTGAGCTTGGCGCCCGGTGCGCTGCAGCCCGCTCTGAAAGTTTCTCGCAAAGCTGCTTCGATCAGATAAACCAGTGGTGAAAGCAAGTTATTGTCTGTTGTTGCAAATATCGCTTGATGAAAGCGTAAATCTGGCTCAAGCCCAGCCTCCACATCCGCGCCTGCTTTTTCCATATCCAGATAAGCCTCTTCTATCTTCTTGAAGGACTCTTCGGTATGGCGAATGGCAGCTAATCCTGCGGCGGCGGGTTCAATAATCCGGCGAAGTTCGAACAGATCGCGTGCATATTCAATGTCTGGTCCGGCTTCAAATATCCAGGACAAAACATCAGGATCGAGTATATTCCACGTTTTTCGAGGCCTAACGGTTGTTCCAACTTTGGGTCGAGATTCCACCAAACCTTTGGCGGTAAGGGCTTTGATTGCTTCGCGATAGGCTGTTCTGCTAACTTTTAGAATTTCACTAAAGGTTATTTCGTTGGGAAGAACGCTGTTCGGTGGATACATACCGGATACGATACGAGTTCCTATTGCATGGACAACCTGTCCATGGAGACTACGACGCGAAAAAGTGTGCCTGTTACTCAAACTCTCGTACATTAATGTTCCAATTCAATTTTCAGCGTTTAAACGGTTTATACTGTTCAAACCGGATAATCGCCATCCTTTTCAACAACAGGCATTAAACTCGCACATCAACATAGAAAAGGGGCCGGTCTGGCACTCCATTTCTTTTCTAAAGGCCCGGCAACCACAAAGCTATCTGCGGAAACGCAAGTACAAAACCCAATGCGACTAGCTGTAAAAGAATAAAAGGCCACATGGATTTGAAAATAATACCTAGGCTTATCTCGGGCGGGGCAACACTTTTTAAGTAGAATGCCGCGGGTCCGAAAGGTGGACTAATGTAACTGACCTGCATGTTCATTGAAAACAGGATGCCAAACCAGATCGGATCAAAACCCAGTTTTATCACAATGGGCACAAAGATAGGCATGGCGAGCAGGGCAATCCCAATCCAATCCAAAAACATTCCCAGAACAAGCAGGATGAGCATCATTACGATTATTATCGTGATAGGGGAAACATCGAGGCCCAGAATTGCCCCTTCAACAAATCGGTTACCGCCCATCAGATTATAGACACCCACAAGCGCATTGGCACCGATACCAATCCAGATAATCATGCCGCAGGTGTTAAGTGTCTGGCGCAGGCTTTTATACAGCATGGACCAATTGAGCTCTCCGCGAACCCAGGTTGAGAGCAAAACGCCCATAACACCAACAGATGCTGCCTCAGTTACTGAAGCAATACCAGCGTAAATGGAGCCCAAGACCATAACCGCAACAAACACAGGTAGGATAATATCCTTGAGCGATTGCAGTTTTTCCGACATCGGTATGTTCAGTTCCTCCGGTGGGAGGCTGGGCGCGAGAGAGGGATTAAGAGTGCAGCGGATAATTATATAAGCAATATACAATCCACCAAGCATGAGAGCGGGAAAAACGGTTGCTATAAACAGGTCACCGATTGAAACGCTGGCTGTCAGGCCATAAATGATCAACACGATAGAGGGAGGAACCATTGTGCCCAGGGATCCGCCCGCGCAAACCGTTCCAATGGCAAGACTTCTATCATACCCCATCCGCAACATTTGTGGCAGCGCGAGTAATCCAAGCAAGACGATTTCACCGCCGATAATGCCAGACATCGCGGCAAGGAATAGAGCAACAATCAAGGTTTGAATGGCAACACCACCGGGTAAGCGACCGGCGAGCAAACGCATACTGTTATACATGTCCCGGGCTATTCCGGATCGATCCAGTATTGACGCCATCAATACAAACATTGGAATGGCGACAAGGACATATTCGTTCAGAAATCCGTAAACCCGACTGGTAATCAATGGCATGGCAATTGTACCAAACCAGCCATAAGCAAAGAACATTGCCGTTAGGCCTGTAACGAAAGCCAACGGTAACCCTGTTAAGAGAAGGAGTATGATTGAGCCAATAAGCATATAACTTGCCCACTCAATACCAAGCGACTGAAACCCTAACATCTAAATTGTATCTCCTTGATTGGGAGCATCATTTATTTTGATCAAGCGGCCTTTGATTGCTTTGAAAAGATATAAGACATGCTGAACAGTCATAAGGCTGACGCAGAATAAAAGGGCTGATTTTACGACTGGTGGAATTGGCTGATTCCAAGCAGAACCGGACGTTTCCAATCGAAAATCCCCTTGAGGCGTCCAGATAGATTTCCGTGTCATTTCAAATGCGGCATAGGTAATCCCAACAGTATAGAGGAAGCCAAGAAACGCATTCAAAATGTCGAAATACTGTCGTTTATGGGGAGACACATGATCGTAAATAAATTTGATTGAAATATGAGAGTTTCTGGCGAGGCAGTATGAACCGCCATAGGAGAAACTGATGGCGACTAGCATGATTGTTGTTTCATGGGCCCAAAGAGTTGGGGCGTCAAAAACATAACGGCTAATGACTTCATATACGGAAACGCTCATACCCACGAGAAACAGCAAACTGATATAATTACCGACAACATCAATCTTGGCATCAAACTGGGTCCGAATATCTGCATTTTCCATATGGTCAAAGGCTTTTTCAACCGCTGCCAATTCTGGTTTAACCGAAGGTTCTGTCATTGGTTCCAACCGGTAAAATGAAATGTGATTATGCGAATGAAGGGCTGATCGAACTCAAGAGCAGCCCTTCAAAGGAGGCAAGGTTTGCGCCTGTTATTCAAGCAAACCTTGGGACCGAAGGTAGGTAGTGATACTGTCGAAAGCCTTCTGAGCCATCGGCGACCGAACCGCCCAGTTTTTCCATTCATTCTGTGCGATGGTTGTAAATTTCTTACGTTCTTCAGGCGACCAGCTAATAATCTCGATTGTAGGATCGTTCGCAGCATCAACAACTGCTTCTGCATCCTGTGCTTCGACCCGGCTTGTAATATCGAACGCGAATTGACGCACTGACATTGTAAGGATCATTTTCAGGTCATCAGAAAGACCGTCCCAAATTTCCTTATTTAGAGAAACATCCATTACGGGCATCGAATGAAAACCCGGATAAATGGGGTATTTTGCAAATTTGTGGAGACCTTGTTTATGGTTGGTCGAAAATGTGGTGTAATCGGCAGCGTCGATGACACCTTTTTCAAGCGACGTATATACTTCTGAGCCAGGCAATGGCACCGGAGAGGCCCCAGCCAAAGCAAAAATTTCCTGAACCATTCCTTCAGGAGCACGCATTTTTACACCCTTTAGGTCAGCAACATTTCTGATCGGTACAGCAGAGACAAAGGCTTCGATCCCGGGCGTTGCTGCTCCGATAAACTGAACACCGTATGGATTTACAAGTTCATTAAACAATTCATTTCCGCCGCCATATTCCATGTAACGGAACATTTGCAAAGGTGCGCCATAGGCGCCCACAAGATTGCCCAACATGGCAAAAGCCGCATCCTTACCAGAGAAATAAGACGGATCCGTAATGTGGCCTTGCAAAATATTTGCCCCGACAGCGTCAAGGGTTTCGTTATGGGGAACAACGGCACCAACAGGTAGAATTTCTATTTCTATACGTCCACCAGATGCAACTTTTACACGTTCAGCCCAAGCTTGCTCAATCGGAAAGAAGTTATCCCCCGCTTGAGCCGATGTTTGAAATTTCCAGTTGTAATCCGCGGCAGATGCCAAATTGCCGAATCCACTCACTAGAATGACTGCTCCTAGTGCGAGCGTGGCTTTCTTAAACAGTTTCATAAAATTCCTCCATGTTTTCAGAACTAATTTTGATCAGTACTTCACTTGATTTTTTTTATTGTCCGCTTAGCGGCCTGTTTGTTGAAAAGATCCTAGATGAAAAATATTTTAAATGCTAGTATAATAATACAATTGAAAATTTGATGCGTAACATACTGAAAATATTATATTTTATGAAAACTGTTTTAATAATTTAATCATTTCTGCATCAGATTTTCCTACATTTTCAGGAGATAATCGTTATGAATAGTGGCCTTTTTGATGTCAAAGATTCGGTCGTCTTAGTATCTGGAGGCAGCCGGGGAATTGGTCTAGCAATTGCCAGAGCTTTTTCGAAACAAGACGCCAAGGTCATAGTGACTGGCCGAAACGAAGAGACGTTACGTGAGGCTTGTGAGGCGGAAAGAAAGTCTGGCTATTCTCTCGATTTCGAAGTCTGTGACGTTGGAAATGTCGAAGAAATAAATAAATGTATCGAGCAAGTTGTATTAAGATATGGACGCATAGACACACTAATTAATTGTGCCGGGATAAACAAAAAAGACCCGGCAGAAGTTGTGACAGTTAACACCTTCGACCAGATAATGGAAATCAATTTGCGGGGTGCTTTCTTCATGGCTCAATCAGTTGGGAAACAAATGATTGCTCAAAAATGTGGAAACATAGTCAATATTGATTCACTGACCTCATATGCGCCGCCAAATTATATTGTGCCCTATTCAATGAGCAAAAGCGGCATGTCTAGCATGACCCGCGGATTAGCTCATGAATGGGGCCAGCATGGAATTCGCGTCAATGGTCTGGCCCCTGGTTTTATTCTAACGGATCTGAATAGAGACCTATGGGCGAACGATAATATGCAAGCCTGGAATCAAGCTGTCACTCCTTTGGGCCGGTTGGGAACTCCCGATGACCTGGTGGCAACAGCAATATTTCTGGCATCCTCTGGAGCTTCCTTCTTAACCGGGCAGACAATCCGGGTCGATGGCGGCATTTCCGCTGGCATTGCATGGCCCATTGCCAACGACTTCAAAGTATCAATCGAATGAGTTCAATTGGTTATAGTATTTAAAAAAATAGAGAATGAATGACAGCGCCGCTGCCCATTTTAACGCTTTTTCTCAACACCCATTTCAAATTATGCTGACAACAGCTGTTATGAATTGTGGATACAATCGTCGACAAACACGTGTTTATCGCCTTTTGAACAGACTTCAATTCGCGCCTCTACCTTATAAATATCGCGTAGCAGCTCCACAGTAATAACCTCTTCTGAAGGGCCACAGGAAATTAACCCTCCGTTTGCAATAACGAGGGTTTTATCTGTGTATTTCAAGACGTCATTCAAATCATGAAGCGCAATGAATACAATCATCTCCTTTTCAACAGCCAATTTGCGAACATAGGATAAAACCTCTACCTGCCGCGACATATCTAAAGCCGAAGTTGGTTCATCCATCAAGATAACATCCGGCTCTCGGACCAAAGTTTGGGCGATACTCACCATCTGTCGTTGCCCCCCACTTAGTTCACCTATATTCCGGCTGCTGAGCGGTAATAAATTGAATGAATTGAGATAGTAATCAACAATGGCCAGATCCGCTGGGCCGACCGAAAAACCACCGCCCTGCATACGGGCTAACAGCACTGACTCGTAGACACTCAAAACTGAATTAACAGACACGTCCTGCGGCATATAACAAATTCCGCCCCGATGAGAAGAACTTGACTGAAAATGCACCTGACCTGCGCCTTTCAGGGTGCCCGCCATTCGCTTAAACAAGGTCGACTTTCCAGCGGCATTCGGACCAACAACGGCGATAACTTCGCCCGCTCTAAATTCCGGTGTTGTTATTTCAGACAGGATTTGTTTTCGTCCATGCTTCGCGCCAAGATCCTTCAAGCAGAGACTTACCATGCCCGTTTCCTACTCGACATAATTAAGAAAACAAAAAAGGGAATCCCGACAAGACTGGTCACAATTCCAATGGGTAAAATTGCGCCCGGTATGATGGCTTTGCTTGCAAAAGAACTGGCGGACATCAACAGCGCCCCACTCAGCGCAGAGGCAGGAAGGAAAAACCTTTGATCCTCACCAATGAGCATCCGTGCCAAATGAGGTCCGACTAATCCAACAAACCCGATTGTCCCTACAAACGCGACCGGGACGGCCGCGAGCAAACTGACGAGCAACAATACTTCCAAGCGCAAGCGAGGCACTTTTATGCCGAAACTCATGGCTTTCTCGTCCCCGAGACGCATAGCGGTCAAGGCCCAGGCACGCCTGACAAAAAGCGGTAAAATCACAACCAGCAACCCGCAAATCACAAAAAACTTTGGCCAGGTTGCTTTTGTTAAACTTCCCATTGTCCAAAAGACAACCGCTGCCAAGGCTTCAGCGGAAGCGAGATACTGAACAAGAGCAAGCAAAGCGTTAAAACTGAAAACCAACGCAATACCCAACAAAATAATCGTCTGCACATTCACGCCTCTACCCATACTCAAAAAATGGATCAAAAGTGCAGCCAGCATCGCAAAAATAAAGGCATTCGCTGGAACAATAAAATCTTGCGGAACCGGAATGAAAGCCACGCCAAATGCCAAGGCGATCGCCGCACCAAAACTGGCCGCAGCAGAGATGCCAAGCGTGAAAGGGCTGGCCAGTGGATTGTTCAGGATGGTTTGCATTTGTGCACCAGCCACAGACAGAGCCGCACCGACAACAATAGCAGTTGATGCGATTGGCATTCGAATATCCCAGATTATTACGGAAACCTGCCGACTGGCCTCCTGCGGAAAGAGGATTGCCTGTGCGACGTCGCCCAGACTATATCGCGCCGGGCCGAACGACAGATCCAGACAAAAACAGAAAACCAGCATTAAAAGGAGGGCCGCGAGCAATATGCTTCGCCGAACAATTAAGCTGCGATAATAATCGCTGCCTGTGGCACTACTATTCGAAGTTATCTGGGGGAGCATAATTAATCTTTCTCCGAATAGGTCGCAAAGTAACCCGGTTCGTAGTCAACGGGTAAAAACTGATCATGCAACGCACGAAAAGTCTGCTCTGGATCTAACGCCTTGAACAGATTGGGGTGAAACCATTTAGCCATTTGCTGCAGCGCTATAAAGCTGTAGGGGCTGTTATAAAACTGATGCCAAAGCGCATGAAAGCCGCCACCACCCTGCGCTGCAATTCCCGTATAAGCGGGCCTTTTCAGAAATTTACCCAGTTTTCTCTGAACTTCACGGGCGTCAGCCCCGGGTCCTACCGGCACCCAATCGCCCGAGGGAACATAGGCTTCCCAGTTGGCACTTGTGACAATCACATGTTCCGGGTTTGCTGCGATTACCTGCTCCGCATTGATTTGTCCAAACGTACTTGGCAGCAAAGAACTGGCAATATTATGCCCACCGGCTTTTTCAACAAGTGCCCCAATATTGCCATTCCCAAAAGTATGACAGCAATCATCATAAAAACCGCCAGCCCGGTCGATAAAAACAGAGGGGGGATTGGAAGACTGTTCTTTCAAAACCTCTACAACGCGATCTATTTGTTGTTGGCGAAAGACGATTAATTTTTCCGCGCGATCCTGTTTTTCCAAGACCTCCCCCATCAAGCGAATGGAGGCTGCGGTGTTATGATCCGGGTCATGACGGAAATCCAGGTAGATAACAGCGATCCCCAATCTGCGGAGTTTCTCTATATAACGCGCTTCCTTGACAGATTGCTTCGCGTCCAAATTCAGAAAAATCACATCAGGTTCCAGAACGATAGCAGCTTCGATATCAAACAAACTATGTTCCTGACCGCTAAATGTCGGTATCTTTGAAAAGTCGGGGAACCGTTTTAAATATGCTTGATAAGTCGTGGGGTCCGCCTGAATCAAATCATCCCGCCAACCAACTATGCGGCGGGTTGGATCCTTAAAATCCAGCGCAGCCAGAACATATAATTGCCGCCCTTCCCCCAAAAGCACCCTATTCACGGTGCTTTTAAATTCAACCTTCCGTCCCGCGATATCCGTAACGGTCCGAAAGTCAGCACTTGCCAATTGCATCGCCCCGAAGCAAACGAACATTGCTGTAAAAAGCACTCTTTTCATATTCATTTCTGATCTGCCACAGTTGATTGCGAAACAACCTGTCTGGAAAGTACCCGGCGACTTTTCACGACCGACATATACGGGGATAATTGTAAATCCATAAGTCGACGAACCACATCGAAAGATCGCAACGTCATAGCAGAGGATTAAAACTCCGCTGTTACAGAGAAGAGTGCCGTACGCGGTTTCCCAACAGACATCATGCCGTAGATATTCGACCCCTCCCAGTAAGAGGTATCGAACACATTTTCCACATTCGCCCGAAGCGTCAGCGGGATATCTGCCATTTCCATTTTGTAACGAACCCCAAGATCCAGCGTGGTCCAGCTCGGAATTTTCTGAGTATTATCTGCATTGATATACTGACCGTTGGTGTGCGCAACCGTACCTGCCAACGTTAGGCCCTCAACAAAGGGGGTATCCCACTCAAGCGTTAAGTTGGCTTGAAAATTGGGAACGCCGATTGGCCGATTGCCAATTGTACTTGCTTTGCTGGATTCCGTGATTTCAGCGTCGATGAACATCAATCCCGAAAGAATTCGGATATCATCAGTAATTTCACCGAATACATTCAGCTCAATACCTCGATTTCGTTGCTCGGCATCGCTGTTATAAACACCGCCCGTTATTTGACCGGAAGGCTTGCTGATCTGAAAGGCTGCCATGGTGGCACCAATATCACCAAAATCAAGTTTTACGCCCGCTTCAATTTGCTTACTGACATATGGTGCCATTGCCTCGCCTGCGTTTGATGCAGTATTTGGCGCGATGTCGCCCTTACTTAACCCTTCAAGGTAATTACCGTATAGCGAAAGCGTTTCATTAGGGCTCACCACTAGGCCGACCATAGGTGTCACGACCATCTCATCATAGCTGGATGCAGGCGAGCCATCTGCCGCGCTATAGCTATCTGATTTCACCCGTTGATGGCGTGCACCAACTGTCAATTGTACAGCTTCGTCCAAAACCGACATTGTGTCCGTTACGGCCAAACCCGTGAACTGGGTTACCAGAAGCTTGCGTATCAATGTTGGGGCGGCAACGCTAACGGCACCATTCGAAACAGGATCATAAATGTTGGAATCCAAAACAGTCGCATCAAGGGTCCGTCCACGACTATAGATGTCGTTATACTGGGTCGCCTGCACTGTCACCTTGTGATCAACAACCCCCGTCTCAAACTGGCTTTTAAAGCCAGCATCGCCTGTCCAGCGCTCGGTCTCAAACGTATAATATGAAACGGAATCCTCGGTGTCGCCAGCCGCATTTTGAATAACCGGATATCCAAAAAGGCGATCAATTACCGTTCGGCCTGTTCCGATACCGGCGAACAAAGTAAAGTTATCATTGATGTCATATTCACCTCTCAGCATCGCTGATTGGTCCACAGCATCAGACCATTCCCATTCATGGACTACGTTCTTAGATCCATCGGGTGCTGATGGAACATCAATCCCGGAAACAACACGAAGTTCACGAAACGGGGCATTAATATTTTCGCGTTGATCAATAACATCAAACGTTAAACGTAGCTGCTCACCGCGATAGTCAACCGCCAACGCAGCCAAACTGTTCGTCTTGGTCTGATTGTCAAGATAGGTATCTCCATCATGGTAAGCGCCATTAAATCGAATACCCAATTCGCCATTTGGCCCAAAGCGGCGTCCAATATCGATATGACCGCCACCTTGATTTCCTTGTCCATAATCAAGTGTAAGATTGGTAATGTCTTCATCGTGCGCCCGTTTTGGCACGATATTAATTACACCGCCAACAGCACTATTTGGCGCAATGCCATTCAACAAGGCCGTAGGGCCTTTCAGGACTTCAATACGCTCCGCATATTGGCTTTGCGCTCTATAATTTGGGGCAACGCCAAAAAAACCATCTAACGCCAACTCGCCTGAATTTCCGATATTTACAGGAAAACCACGAATAAAGTAGGCATCCAGCATGCCGCCATTACTGCTAGAGGTTCGAACTGACGGATCTGTTTTCACGACTTCTGCAATCGTTTTGGCTTGCTGATTTTTTATTTTTTCATCGGTGAAGCTGGTAAAACTGACCGGCGCCTGCATGTAATCTGTATTACCGAGCACCCCAAGCTTCGCCCCAGAGCCAACCATGCCCCCTGAATATTCAGCGGGCAAAGATTTATCAATACCATGAGCCTCCACGCGAACAGGCTCGAGCATTATTGCCGAGTTTTCCTGCTTGGAATTGGCCGCCACATCAATCAATACAATGGATTTTTCACCAACGTTTCGGAAACTAAGTCCTGTACCTTCAAGTAAAATTTCCAAAGCTTGAGGAACGGTCAACTCCCCTTTAATTGCCATAGAGTTACGCAATGCTGGAAGTGTCATTGTATAGGCAATATTCCAGCCTGATGCGCTTCCAATACCGGCTATGCCCGTTGCAATAGTCTTGGCAACAAGATCAAATTTATATTGTGAGTTTTCTGTGACTACTTCTGCCTTTGCCGCAGCCACAACACTGAACGAGGGCACCGACAAAATACTGGAAACCAATAGCCCCCGAATGATCGAGCGCGAAATAGATTTTTCTTTCACAAACAACATATACTTTATTCCTACTGCAACTATACAACGCGCAGGGCCCCCTGCTCTCAAAGGAACAAACGAATAGCTCGGAACTATCCGCACATTTTTTGTGAAAATTTGGAAAATTAATAAATAACGGTCAGCCAGGGTGACGTTCTGACAAGTTTTACACCAACAGCATTTGCAACCGTTTTCAAAACAGAGGGGACATCAGACAGAGGAAACGTCCCTGACACCTTCTTGTCTCCACTTGTACCCAAGACCAATATGCGTCCTTTTGCATACCGATCAATCACGGAAACAAGATCTGATACAGCCATACCCTCAACGGTTATTCGGCCTTCCATCCATGACAAGGCATTTTCCATGTTCGCTGCCATTACCGGACCAGTTTCTACATTATCAACGACAATCTTTTGATCACGCTCGAGCAAAACTGCCCCCTCGCCAGTAGAGCGAGCAACACGAACCTTACCTTCTTCAACATTAATAACGGTTTTGTCTAACAACCGATTAACATCAAATCGTGTCCCAACGACTTCGATGCGACTTTGATCCGTCATCACAATAAATTTTTGACCCTTATTCTTTTCTACTTTGAAAAATGCCTGTCCACGCAGGAGTTCAATTTGGCGATCTCCCCCGCTAAAGTCCGTTTTCAGCGCCGTATGCGCACCCAGATGAACCACGGACCCGTCAGGGAGCTCTGCCACCGTAACAACGTCAGCTCCCGAAACGATATCGGCAGTCCAATTTGTAAAAGCAAAGGGGTTCAAGAGCAAAGCAACCAGACAGGCAGCCATTGCCATAGCGAAATACATAATGAGTTTTTTAGAGCGAATTGCAATGGGTTCCGGCGCTGACCCGCGCGAGGCTTCCGCCGCCTTCAATTTTTGTGCTGGTAGCTCAAGATCGCCCCAAAGCGCCTGCATTTGATTAAAGGCTAATCGATTTCCAACGTCAGTATCAAGCCAGGTTTCCAACTGCTCCAGTTCGGACTCTGTCAGTGATTTTCCCGCCCATTTTGCCAGCCAAATTGACGCAGCTTCTTTTTGTTGCTCTGTTGGTTTCATCTTCAGCGATATTTACTCTCTAGCTCTAGCCTCGCAGCCCGACAACGTATTTTCGAATGTCCCAGTTCTCTACCGTTCAAACATATAAACGAATAAGCAGACAAAACCCGCATTCTTTAATTTAAACGTCCTCACCACTAGTTATCATATTCTTCAAGACGCTTTTGACAATGTCGCATAACACGAGAGAGTTGCTTTTCAACAGCACTGACTGATATTTTAAATTGTATTGCAATTTCAGCATTTGAAACGCCATCAACCCGATGCAAGATGAATATTTTCCGGGCTTGGGGTTTTAGTTCTGCCAACGCGCGGTCCAGCGCTGACAAGGTTTGCTGCGAAGCGATATGGTCTTCTGGAGAGTTTACCTCACGGTATCCAAGTTGCTCGGGTAATATATTTTCAAGGTTGCGCGCACGGATTGAACGGCTTCTATGATGATCTATAACTGCGTTTTTAACTGACGTATAAAGTATTTTTGTATCATCTTCCTGCCGTCCGGTTCTTCCTGCTTTTAGCAGCTTCAGATAAACATCCTGAACAATCTCAGCCGCGGACTCCCAATCGCTTGTTCGGTGAAAAGCGAAAGAAGTTAATTGCCGGCGATGTTGTTCAAATAAATCCCCCAATGCAGAATATTTGAAACTCATAATACCGCCCTGAAAGATTTATTTTCAAACATGCTTTTGTGAACCAAATACAGACGTGTTAGTGAAATTGGAGCAATTAATAACAATAATGATAATCATTCGCAACACAATAGAGCACACAGAGCATTTTCAATCCCTGATCTCTCAGGAATCGCGTAAAGCAGGGATCAAGGAGCCCATTTTCCAGGCTGTTGCAGATCCGGCGCGCACCAACAGCAGTTTTCTAGCGATCTCCACGGCTTCCTCGCGAGAGGAAGCGAGCTTCATCGGATAGCCCCAAAATTTGGCAAAGGTCACACCAAAAGGCTTGTATGCCAAACGCTTGGCCGCGCTCGGCTCAACCACGATCAACGCCAGAACAAGTGTCCGCAGTTCGACTTTGTGTTTCTTCATCCATAGGGCCGTGCGCTTCTTTTCCTCCTGGCTGTGCTCATGATCTTCGCTCGGAGCGCTATCCGTTAAAATCACAAAGGGTGCACCACGCTCCAAATTCGCTTCGAACGCCTTAAAATCTTCATCATGATCGTGACCGGGGTCTTTGTCATAACTGACCCAGACGAGCGGGAAATTTGTATTGTCAAAAGGCATTTATCGTGTCCTTGCTGGGATGGAAGCATTCAATTCGGACGGATGTGCCGCCACGACAAGATAATTGCGACAGCGCCCGCAAGCGTGATTATGATCGCCACTTATCCCTTCTACCTGAAAACAATATGTTAGTCGGTGTATGACGTCATTGCGCAATTCTGACATTATATGTTTCAATCCAGCCAAACAAAAAAACACAGAGGCCTTTGATGCATGTAAACATCCGTGAAGATTGGCTTTCCTATGTCGATGAAGTTCCTCGCGCTCTCGTCGCAGCCAACGCTGTCGCCAGTCTTGAAACCCTCGAGCAATCGCCGCGGCACCAGCATAAGAAAGCTCAGTTGCTTTACACGGTCCGTGGCGTCATCAACTGCGAAGTTGAAGAGGCTGTCTGGATCGTGCCCCCGCACTGTGCCGTGTGGATTCCCGGTGGATTACCCCATACCGTTTTCGGTTCAGGAGAGGTGGAGTGCATCTCCCTCTTCATCAAACCTCCAGAATCTCCCAGCCTGCCGAACGAATGCTGTACGATCACGGTATCAAACTTTTTCCGCCATTTGCTGATGCGGACCAACGAACTGCCTGAGCTCTATGACGTCGATGGTCCGGATGGCCGGGTAATGTCAGTTATTTTCGATGAGTTAGCTGTGGCTCCGGTCGAAGGCCTCCGCCTCCCGATCCCTAGTGATTCACGCCTGAAAAAACTCACTGACCTATTAATCGCGGCACCTGCGGATCGCTCGACCGTCGCGGAGTGGGCCTCCCGCGTCGCGCTTAGCGAGCGCAGCTTGAGCCGTATGCTGGCGAAAGAAGTAGGCATGAGTTTCGGCCGCTGGCGACGACAATTGCATGTTATCCTCGCCTTGCGGCTTCTCAGCACCGGTCAGACGGTTCAGGCCGTCGCCATGGATCTCGGCTATGAAAGCGCGAGCAGTTTCATGACCATGTTTCGAAAGATGGTCGGAAAACCACCAACCCGGTACCTACAAGAGCGACGGGGGCATGCGCCTCGCGATGATGGCAAGCACTAGAAACTAAAAAGGTTCATTCAGATCAACGAACTGTGATCCGCAGGAATATTTAAAATTAGGCGACTGGATTGACACGAACTAAGACGTCTGACTGTCCGCTATGTACAACCTCGCCATCTTTATCAACCAGTTCAAATAACCGGCCTACTCGGCCTGTGTTTCCTGATTTGCCCATTTCTTTTTCAAGAATAGTCAATCGCAAGTGAAGTGTGTCTCCAATAAAGATTGGTTTTTTAAACTGCCAATCCTTAACGCCGAGCATGGCAACGGCACTGTCTTCAAAAATCCCCATCCCATGTAACAGGCCAAGAGCTAAACCAATTCCAAATGATCCGTGGATCAAGCGCTGTCCGTATTTTGTTTTGCTGGCAAACTCGCTATCATTATGGACCGGATTCCAATCCCCCGTTAGCATTGAGAACATGGTCAAATCTGTCTCGGTCATCGTTCGGGCATGAGACGTAAAAACCTGCCCCACTTCAAAATCTGCGTAATAATGTGATGACATTACCTTCTACTTTCCGGCGTTCCACAAAGGGCTTCAGCCTGTTCGCGTAATTTGGTCTTTTGTATCTTTAGGCCATTGGCACTTTCAGTGGTTGGGAAGGCCTCAAGCTGAATAACCCGAATAGGAACCTTGTAATGGGCTAAATGAGACTTCGCTTGTTTCAGTATCTCGGCCTCATTAAAAGACGCCCCGCTCGTGAGGACAAACGCAACTGTCCGGGTTTTACCGTCTTGGGTAATCCCCACAACTTGGCATCTTTCAATACCTCCGCAGCCTTCAATCACCTCTTCGATTTCTTTCGGGTCCGTCAGAAATCCGGACAACCTTAGAAAGTCACCGTTGCGCGCCAAATAAACAAAGCTCCCATCTTCTCGGAGGTATCCAGCATCTCCGCTGGTGAAAAACCCATCCGCATCAATCGCTTTGCGCGTTGCTTCAACATTCTGGTAGTAACCCACAAAGTTACTGGGGGTTTTGAACTCTAAAATTCCAACTTCATTTGCGGCGCATAGGGCGCCTGTTTCCACATTTCGAACCCGAATGCTGGCGGCTGCACCCGCAGCAGGTCTTCCCCCGCCGCGCAACCGCTCTTCTATTGGAAGATCTAGAGACTGAATTGAATATAAAGCATTTAACTCGCTCGCCCCATACAAACCAGCGAGGGGAACACCGCTTGCTGCAATGTTTGTTAGCGCCTCTTCACATCCTGGTGTGAACGATGCAAAGCCACAAACACGAGCATGCTGAAAAGCCGTTTTATCCGCGTTCCACATTTGAATGAACATATCATCGCTTCCAAACAAGTGCGTAATGACATTGTCTTTCGCAGTCTTCAGCACGCGCTCAAGACTGAACACTTCATTCAAATAAATTGGAACACCGCCAGATATACTGGCCAGTGTTGGGTTTAACCCGAACACTCCACAAAAAGGCATGACGGCCATATACCCTGATCGATCACCGCAAAAACCGTACGTTTCCGCACATTGGTTCGCGTGCCATGCCAAGGTTTTTTGCTGATGAACGACGAGTTTGGGTAAATTAGTCGTTCCTGACGTGGTGAAAAGAGCGACCGGATCTTCCGCTTTGCCTGTTCTGACGACAGAAGCATGATCGGGCAATTGGTCTCGACTGAATTTCTCAATGGGAATACCATTGATCGGGGTTAAGTCAGCAGCCTTGGAACTTAAAGAGGCAAAACACTTCAATTCTTTTAGGGTTTCAAAATTCAACTCTAAAATCATGTCGTGATAGTTTGAGTGTTGATTTGCCTCATCAAAGATAAGAAGTTTAGCACCACTCGATGTCATAATATGCTGTAGCTCGGATGTTCTGTAGCGCGTATTAACCGCAACAACGGTCGCCCCAATTCGTGCGCACCCAAAGAGTAAAAGCATCCACTCAAGCTTATTGGGTAACCAGACAGAAACTCGATCGCCTGCGCCAATCCCGAGCGATACCAACCAGGCTGACGTCTGATCAACCATCCGGTCAAACGCATCAGGCAAAATAACATTGCCATTTTCTTCGACGAAAATTGGGCGTGAATCTCCAGCTTTTTGCTGACGAACACGGTCGATAAGCCCACCATCAAAACTTAAGTCAGTGAAGGACATCAATACAATTCCATTAGTTTCTTATTATCCTGCAGATCATCGGGAACGCCTTCCCAAATCATTGCGCCAGACTTCATGACAACAACCCTGTCAGAAATTTTTAATGCTTCACGCACATTTTGCTCTACCAAAAGGATTGAAAACCCTTCGCGTTTTTGCAATTCCCGGATCGGCCCTAATAAATCTTGAAATAGCTTTGGTGCAAGTCCAATAGACGGCTCGTCCATTAGCAAAATACGCGGGCGGTTCAAGAGCGCGCGACCAATAGAAACCATTTGCTGTTGACCACCTGACAATGTGCCTGCAGACCGGTTCATAAATTCCCGAATTGCCGGAAGAATTTCCAGCACCCAGTCAACACGGTCTTGTTGCTCTGCTTTTGGCACACCTGTCGCTTTCATGCCTAATGTAAATATATCCCGAACGCTCAAGCTTGGAAATATTCCCCGCCCTTCTGGGACCATGGAAACGCCTCGATCTGCGCGCTCACGAGGTGACTCCGAGGACACATTATCACCATCTATATTCACAGAGCCCAAAGATGGGGACAGCATGCCAAACATACATTTAAGAAGCGTCGATTTTCCGGCACCGTTATGACCGATCAGGCATAAAACCTCATTCGAGCGGAGTGAAACCGAAACATCATTTATAACAGGGCGCCCCCCATACCCGACCGAAACCTGATCAGCTTTCAATATCACGTTCGCACTCATGCTCGTTCTCCAAAATAGATAGCCGTCAACTTCGGGTCGTTGAGAACAGTTTCAGGGTCTCCATCTGCCAGCAGTTGGCCTCGATCTAAAAAGGCTATTCGGTCTGATATGTTAATAACGATATCAAGGTTATGCTCGATGATGCATACCGTAACGCCCTTTTTGACCTCTTCACGCAAGATATCCAGAAAGCGCTCATAGGACTGTGGATCCAGCCCGGAAGCAGGTTCATCAAGAAGCCAAAGCCTTGCCTCAGTTGCCAGTATCCGCGCCATAGAGAGGAACTTACGCTCTGCATACGCAAGGTCGTTAGCCATAACATGACGCTTTTCTTTTAAACCAGTTCTCTCTAATGCGTATTCAACTCTGCTTTGCTGGTAATCCCGCTGAGCCGACGTCATCAACCGGGGAAAGGACATCGCTTCTATCGACGTTCGAACGTTTTCCTCTACCGTCATCCCATTGAATAGACGCAGATCTTGGAAAGTTCGTATAATTCCACGGCGAGATGCCTGATACGGTTTTATCTTGTCAATCTTCTGACCAAGCCAGCGAATTGATCCCGTATCCTTCGTCAGCTCACCTGTGATCAAGTTGAAGACTGTCGTTTTTCCGGCGCCATTTGGTCCGACAAGTGTCGTAACAATGCCTGCCCTCAGATCCATGCAGACATCATCGACAGCTTTAACCCCACCAAATGATTTATTTAAATTCCTGATTTCCATCAAGACATCAGGATTTTCAGTTGCGTTATTCGTCATTTGCGGCACCTCCGCTTGACGTGATTTTCTTTCGTCCGACTATTCCTCCGGGCCGATAGATCATGAGGAGCGTCATTCCCAATCCGTAAATAATTTGTTGGATCGAGCCTATTTCTGTTTGCGGCAAGAAGCTCAGATAACTAATAAAACTTGGCAGAAGAAGTAAAAGCGCGGCCCCAACAATGGGTCCAACCTGCGTGCCTGTTCCGCCAATGATGACCATGGCCATAATCAGGACCGATGTATCAAGCATAAAGCTTTCAACATTGATAAAAGACAGATAGCTCGCATAAAGGGACCCTGCGACCGCCGCTAAAGCAGCTGAAATCACCACTGAAATTGTTTTTATGAGAGGTACATTCTTGCCGAATGCAGCCGCAGCACTTTCACTATCTCGAATAGCCTTCAGGCTCCGCCCAAAACTTGAATGGACCAGTCTATTTATGGCAAACAAAACAATTATGAGGGTTCCAACAGTTAGAAAAATAAACTCACTTGGTTTGTAAATCTCTATACCGGCTACGTTGACAGGCGGTATCCCAATTAAACCACCAATCCCGCCTGTGACCCCTTTCCATTCAGAGAAAATTGTAACAGCCAGAACTTGCAAGCCAAGCGAAGCGGCAACGAAATACTCGCCTCGAACCCTAAGCGCTGGCAAAGCAAGAACAAGCGAGAGTCCTGCCCCAACACCCATCGCAATTGGGATTGTCACGAAGATGGACGCATTTATATGCAGCGCCGTGTATGAGCTGGCGTATGCGCCAATTCCAAAGAACACGGCATGCGCCAATGAATAAATTCCGGCATATCCCATTATAAAATTAAGGGTAACAGCGAGAATTGAAAAAATAGAAATGAGTATCGCTAGGTTCAGCAAATATGCTTCCACGATCCAGTCCTTCTCTAGTGAGTTACAGAACGGCCAAGCAGACCCGATGGACGAATTAGGATGAACAAGAACAAGATGGCAAACGTGACCGCTTCAGTCCATTGCGATTCCACGTATAAAAGAGCCAAACTCTCCGCAAGCCCCAGAACAAGGCCCGCAATGAGCGTTCCTGTGACACTCCCGATCCCGCCAACAATTGTGGCAGCCAAAGAGATTAGCATCACATGATGTCCCATCGCCGGATTGAGTCCTTGCGTGGTTCCAGAAATAATTGCCGCAGGAACAACCAGCAACGAGCCGATGGAGAAAGCGCAGGCAGAGATAAACTTTGGATTTAAACCAAAGACACTCACAAGTTCAGGGTTATCAGCTAAGGCTCTGAGCGCCATACCAGTCGTGCTGAAGCGCAAAAAATACCACAAGGCAAAAAAGAACAGTGCCGCACAGAGAACCGCGATCCAAGCCAAGGGCGCAACATATAGTCCCTCCGCAATCTCAACCGATTTTGACAAAGATGTTTGCACCGCAACATAACCGCGGCCAAAAACCATTCCGATCACGTTTTGGACAACGATACCGACCCCAAAGGACGCGACAAAGACTGTGAAAAACGACCCATCATCCCTTTGAATTGGAACATAGACAAGCCGGTACATCAACAGCCCGAACACTATCGCACCACTAGCAGAAGCCAGAATACTCAGCAGTATTCCATATCCACTCACATCCATAAAATAAAACAGATATGCAGCGATAATAAAGGTGGCCCCGTGAGAGAAATGAAAGATCCTCGTTGATCCGAAAATCAACGAAAATCCGACAGCGGTAAGTGCATAAATCGCACCTGTTTGAAGGCCGGATATGGCCAACTGCAGAGCAAGCATCTTTGTTTTCCGCCTATTAGTTGTAGGTAACCGTTGTCAAGGTTTCCGTTTTACCCTTCGTCAAGACATTCACCTTGATGGGGAATAACAACGTACCGTTTTCTTCGAAAGAAACTGTACCGCCAACAACATCGAAGCTTTTGGTTTCAATTCTCTTTTTCAATAGATTTTCACCAGTGACTTCTTTGCCCTCGGCCTCCAAGGCATGTGCCAACAAAGCATAGATTAGGGTCGCGTTATAATAGTTAACATTATAAGCAGTCGGCGCCCGATTATTTTTTGCCGTAAAGTCTTTAACAAATCGCGCTGTTACAGGATCATTGGATTCATAATTGACACTCTGACCTGTAATAATCATCCCTTCAGATTCTGGTAAGGCAATTGCATCGGGAACCGCGTATCCAGAATAAGTAATCAACTGTGAATCGACCCCATTATCTCGAAATTGCTTCACAATCTGAATTTGCTGCGCACCGTAACTTGCAATATATACGGCATCTGCATTTGCCGCGCGGACTTTGGCCGCAACGCCTGAAAATTGCTGCGCTGTCGTCGGAACCGACATTGTATCAACCAACTCGCCGCCCGCTGTTTTCAATTCGGATTTCAATTCTTCCAAAATTGAGTTGCCGAACGGATCATCAATATACACAAGAACAATCCGCTTCAGGTTACGCTCCTTTACCAAGTATGGAACAACTGCCCGTACTTCCAAGCTTACAAGCGGGATAACATTCCAGAAATACTCACCAAGGCGCGCTAGATCTGGCCCGACACCACCGCCGTTCACGGCCACAACTGAATTCCGCTGGCCAATGGCAGAAATTGCTTTTGATACGCCTGTGAAAGCAGACAGCACATAAGGCACATTTGTAACATTAACCAATTTGGTCATTCCAATAACGGCAGGCTGAGGCAGTCCTTGGCTATCTTCATAAGCAATTGACAGATTTCCGCTTAGCAGTTTGTCATTGTTGATATGCTCAACCGCAAGATTTGAACCTGCCATGAAGACGTCGCCATATACAGCGTTTGGACCACTCAACGGGAAAAGAGCCCCTATTGTATGATCCGCCGCAGACGCAGTGCTAATGGCAAAAATTCCCAAGCAAACGGATAGGGAAACCTTGCGTAAAAACGCATTAAATTTTTTCATTTTTTCCACCCAATTTTTATTATTTGAATTTTGTTATTCTAAATACGGGTAATTTGTAGAGAGGCTTTTTTTTGTTATTTTTTAAAGTCCTCTTACCTAACGCAATGATTACTTAATCATCGAGCAGTGTCAAATTTTTTCCATATTATTGTTTGAACGCCCCCTAAACCGGTAGATACCCGCCAGTTTCGGTTTTTGATGTTTTTTTTCAACTTAAAGAACGAGGAGCAGTGATATACCCTAAAGCAAAAGGGGGACTGCCGATGAAGTTGGCAGCCCCCCATAAAGTCCGTAAGTCTGTATCTGCAAAAATACCGCTTTAAGACCTAGAATTTAGTGACGGCCCGGATATAAAATGACCGACCTGGCTCATTCACGCGGACACCTGAAGGATCCATCAGATTGGTTTTATTCAGATGTGTTGCATATTCTGCATCCAGCAGGTTTGTTACGCCCCCTGTGATCTGAAAGTTTTCAGTGACGTTATAGGCCCCGAACAAATCAAAAGTTGCATAACCTGCCGCATCTCCAGAAGAATCTCGACCACTGCCAGTAGTCCGGTCATCATCAACCCGGGTCTGGCTGGCAGCGGCATTCAAACGAACACCGGCCATCCATTCGCTATTGTCATAAGCCAGTTCAACCCGGCCAGAGACAGGCGCAATTTGAGACAGCGGAATATCATCGCTTTTATTTTGGCCATAAGTGAAAGCAACAGAAGCGCCCAAACGCCAGTTATCCGATAGCTGATATTCAGCTTCCCCTTCAAGTCCCGCAATAACCGCCTCGATATTTGTGTAAACACTAGCTGTTGTTGTCGTTTCCTGAACGCCCCGTTGACTGCGGGCGCTGTCGAGCTGGATAAAATCGGTTACATTATTGTAGTAGGCGCTTCCCGAAAATTTAAGCCCTTCATCCTTATAGGCAAACCCCACATCCAGCATATGATGCTGCTCGGGATCAATGTCCGGATTGCCGACCCAACTACTGGCTCCCCCAGCACCCATGAAACTTGCGATATAGCGCTCTGATGCATCTGCAGTCCGCACAGAACGGCTCACGGCACCATATACACCCAGTGACTTGGAAAAATTATGTTCCACGCGGACCAGACCGCCGACGTTATGTTCCGTCTTATCATCAGCATCAGTGCCATAAAAGCGCTGGTACAAGTCATTTGCGGATAGACCAGAAGCGGTTGCAACCTGATCTGCTTCATCAGCAGAAGCCCGCACCAAATCGTAACGCAGCCCCACGGTGAGCTTTGTATCGGTAGCTATTGGTGCCGTAACCTCTCCAAAAAGACCTAAATTCTTGATGGAGGTATCTGGCCACAGAACTGATTGCAATGTTGAAGGATTATAGTTGCCATTTGGCCCTGAATACCGATTGCCATCACGCATAACATCCCGATAATCGGCTCCAAAATCGATGGTAATATCGTCAATTTCACTGCTAAATTTCAACTTACCGCCCAAGGTATCAGATTCCATTTTTGCTTCTAAAAATGGGTTGGGCGCAGTCCGCTCTCGCAGATCAAAGTTATTCATGGTGTGATCAACGGTTGTCAAATAGACATCCCCTTCCACACCCGTTACTGCCCCCCAATCCAGGTCCGTTTTTACCCTTAACTGATAGGACCAGTCATCGGTCACGGGTGCATCCATACCACTGCCCGGGAACAAGGCGTCATCCACGTTGTTATTTTCAACTTTCAACGTAACCCAGCTATCAGCATCAAAGGTGCGACCTACAATCACGCCCCCGCCAAACTGATCGAAGGAAGAGCGAATGCTGTCGCCATTTCCATCTTTATAATTATTTGCTGTCGCTCCGGAGCCAAAAGCCCGGATATAACCAAAATCATTCCCAACGCTGGCATCGACGAAAGCTTCCATACCGTCCCCTTGAGAATTATACCCAAAGCCGGATTTCAAGTTAGTTGAAAAGTCATCGCCGGGTTCGAACACGGGGTTGAGACGTTCAAACTGAATGGAGCCGCCCGGTGCGGCGAGTCCATCCGCGACCGACATATATCCTTTTTTAATGATGACCTGATCAAAGGTATAAAGTTGCATATGTGACGTGGGGGGATCCATTCGGTTCGGACATCCCCCGAACTGATAAGCCCCGTCATTTGTAATGGCGATCTGGTTCTGATCCAATCCGCGAATGCTTGGCTCAAGACCATGACCTCCCATTCGACCAGCCTCCACACCATTAATATGCCGCAGGAACTCGCCGCCATCGCCAATAGAGGGCGGACGCTCAGGACTTGCCGGATCCTCACTGACCCAGTTTGGATAGTCTTCACTATTAATTAGATCTATTTCCGCCGGGACACGTGGAGTTGTGCTGTAAATCGTCAAACCCGGAAGCTGGAAAACTTCTCCCGCGGCCGTGATTGGAGAATAGCTGAGCAGCATAAGCAGGGACGATCCGCAAAGCGCGGTCGTTTGCAACATCAATTTCTTCGACTTCATTTTGAGAGCCTTCTTGTTTTTCATTCTTGAGCAAGCGCAAAACAGGGCAAAACACCAGCACCCTCAGATTTGTTTGACGGTGTAGTTGGAGATCAATTCCCAAGCGCAATTATTCTTATTTTTGAGTTAGGCTTGCTGCGGCGGGGCTCTGGAGGAATAGTCAGAAGGCACATCTATCCAGTCCCCCTGCGTCTGCAGACGGAAGGTGGTTGTTCCTGCTGAGCTTAAGTGAAATTCAAAGGCAGTGAGCGGCGGCTGAAGGGTAGCGCTACCAAGGTCCAGAGAAATACAGATCGGGCATTTCGCCCCAATATCATCAGTTGACCCAAAGACCTCTTCGCCCGTTGCAAGATCAATATACTTCACCCCATAAGATGAACAAATGATCGCTTTTCCAAAAAGATCCTGACCCGCTGATTGAGAGGCGGCCACGGCATAGCCAATTGGGACAACGAATTGCAGATAAAGCGCGAAGAACGCAAATAATGCCCCCCACCTGTTTATCCCTTTTCGCTTCCGATCTGCAAACACACTAAATTCCTGTAAAATCTGCACTGACATCTGCATGCACTGAGGGCCTTACCAGTTCAATGTGACTTTTTGCCACACCAGTGGTTTCGTAAAAACTCCGCGACGAATAAATTTATACCAGTAAGATGCGATTTTAAGACGACCTTTTGGACCATGATTTGAAAACTGCAACTCACAAATTAGAGACTGATAAAGACACCCTGAAGCAGATGATTGCCCCCGTCGGTCGCCAGATGCGTGCAGCTTCTGCGCTGAGTGTGGCTGCATCGATTATCTGGCCGCTTCAAGCCGCAATCGTCGCTGCGACTATTTCAGGATTACTGCCGGGTCAAAACATTGAATTGGGTATTGTCCCCTCTGTCGCGATTTTCTGTCTCTTGGGTTTGCTGCGCGCAGGCCTCACCTATTTTGCTGAAGGTCAGATGTTTGCGGCCGGATTGCAGACGGTAACGCGCCTCCGAAAGGAAATTGTCGAAAGGGAAATGCAGACAATTGAGACCACCTCTGCTGCCTCCACTGCTTCGCTGGCGACAGAAAAGCTTGATATGCTCCTGCCTTATATTACCCATTTCGCCCCAGCGTATGCGCGAGTTATGGTTTTACCTCTTATTTTTCTGGCGATCACATTCTGGTTTTCATGGGCCGCTGGACTGGTGCTGTTAATCACCGGCCCCTTGATCCCGGTTTTTATGGCACTGGTTGGCATGGCCGCGAAGGAAGCCAGCCAACGCCAGATGGAAGATATTAGCGGACTTAATGATATTTTGATTGAACGGCTTTCTGCACTTACAGACATTAAACTACTGGATGCCAGTTCAGCGGTTCTATCCGAATTTACCGAAGGGGCAGACCGATTGCGAGACAAAACAATGCGTGTTCTGCGAATAGCGTTTCTGTCATCAACCGTGCTCGAGCTATTTGCCGCCATTGGCGTCGCCATGGTTGCGGTTTATGTCGGTTTTGCCCTTTTGGGTGCCATCGAGTTTGGCAGTTACGCTGATCCACTAAGCCCGGCCATTGGTATTTTTCTATTATTGCTGGCCCCCGACTTTTACCAGCCGCTTCGCGATTTTTCCGCAGCTTGGCATGACAAAGCGTCTGCACTTGCCGTCGCAGGTGATTTCGCCAGATGGCGTGCAGAAACACCGCAAAGTCTCCTGGGTGACGGTGCACGTGTTCAGCCTCTAGCCGGCCCCGCGCACATCGAATTCAAAGGACTCGTGGCTCGCAACGGATCTCATGATATTCACTATCGCGATGCTGCAATCAATCCTGGGGAAAGCGTTGCATTGATGGGACCTTCTGGATCTGGGAAAACAACCTTGCTTAAACTTATCGCCGGATTACACACACCCAACGCGGGCACAATTATCGTAGCCGGAGAGCCGCTGAACGAAGAAACAGCCGACGCCTGGCGCGCACGTTTGGGTTGGATGCCGCAAGCCCCCCATTTTCTGGATATGAGTCTGGCAGAGAATATAAGTCTGGGACAACCGGGTGATCTGATGGCTGCCACACAGGCCGCTGCTATCGAGGATGTCATTGCTGCTCTACCTGTTGGACTACAAACACAGCTGGGCGAGACAGGCGGCGGCTTATCTGGAGGAGAAGCCCGGCGGGTAACCTTAGCGCGCGCCATGTTTGCCAAACCAGATATCCTGCTTGCTGATGAACCCACCGCAGACCTGGACGAACAGACAGCTCAGCAGGTAACCGAGGGTCTGATGGAGCTTAACAGACAGGGCTGCACCGTGATTATTGCCACCCATGATCCACAACTTGCCGCCAAAATGGACCGGACAATCGAGATTGGAGGCGCGCAATGAACTCGGTCTGGTATATTTTCCGGCTCGTTTTAAAGGAGCAAAAAACGGCCATTTTACGCGGGGCTGCGTTAAGCCTTGTGGTATTATTGGCTGGGATCGCGCTGCTTAGTCTATCAGGTTGGTTCATCACGGCTGCAGCGGCCGCTGGCTTGATCGGCCTGGGCGCAGTGTTTGATGTTTTCAGTCCCGCGGCCATGGTCCGGTTTCTAGCCCTTGGGCGCACAGCCGCCCGATATGGTGAGCGCCTTTTATCCCATGATGCGACGTTACGTGCCCTCACCACACTGCGTATAAAACTGCTGACAGCGACTGCAAATGCAGCCCATGACCAATTAATGCGATTGCGCGCGCCGCAGGCTCTCAACCGACTTATGGCAGATGTGGACGCACTTGATGGGATTATTTTACGCCTGATCTTGCCCCTTGGCGCTGGCCTACTCGCCCAACTGATCACTTTTGGTGTTTTATGGTGGCTGGTTGACCTAAGCCTTGCACTCTGGATGATTTTGGGATTTCTAATCGGGTCCACCACCACATTGCTGTGGGCCGCCCATGCCGCCACAAAAAAATCAGCCCGCGAAGAAGCGACCGCACAGAGTTTTCGGGCACATATCATCGATTTGATGAGAGCGCGCAGTGACTTAACCGTTTATGGGCAATTGCGGCGGCAAGGCGACAGCGCACTGACCATCGATGAAGAGCGACAGCACCATCGATCCGATCTGGACCGGATTGAACGGCAATCAGGTTTTGCACTGTCGCTAATGGGAACTGTAATATCTGCTGGCGCCTTGGCAATCGGTGTCGCACTTGTGCAAACGGGCAATCTTACACCCGCACTTGCCGCAATCGGGTTTTTCGCATCTCTGGCGTTGATGGAGACAGTGGCCCCGCTTCGCCGGGCGATGGCTGAGCTGGGGCGCATGTCAGTCGCGGCTGAACGGGTTCAGAGAAACTTTGGAACCTCGAGCGCAACTGCACCAATGACCGAACATAGCGAAACGGCTGATCTGCGCATCAAGAGCCTCTGTTTTGCAAGAATTGATGCTAAGCGGCCTATCTTCAGTGATTTTTCAATGACAATTAATCCCGGCGAGCAGATTGCCCTGACAGGTGCCAGTGGAGCGGGCAAAAGTACATTGCTGCTTCTGATCGCCCGGCTTTTAACTCCCACAAGCGGAGACATTCTGATCGGCTCCCTCCCCCTATCCAAATGGGCCGAAAGCGAGCTCCGCGCTCGTGTAACCTTGGTACCCCAACGCAGTATTCTCATGTCGGGCAGCATCCGGGCGGCGCTACAACTGGCAAAACCCGGCGCCAGTGATGAAGATCTCTGGCAAGTCCTTGAGGCTGTCTCTCTTGCCCGCGTTATTAAGGCTAAAGGCGGGTTGGACTTTACCTTAGGCGCTATGGGCAGTGGTTTGTCTGGCGGTGAAACCCGACGCCTTGTGCTCGCCCGCGCTCTTTTACGGCAACCTCAATTGCTGCTACTTGACGAGCCCACAGAAGGTTTGGATGCCGATCTGGCATTGCGGGTTCTAGTCGGCATTCGATCTTATCTTCCTTCGGCAGCAATCCTGATGGCATCCCACCGCGCGGTTGAGACCAATTGGGCGGATCGCTCTATCAGCCTGAATAAAGGCGCGGCTATGGGCCGTGAGCGCTAAGTTTTCAAAAAAACGTCAAAAACAGTATAAAAATAAGTGGTTTTAAGGGTTTTGGATTGACCGCGGTCAAGGCAGTCCTAATAAATTAGTGCTATGTACACGTCCAGATATGTATTTTCCCGGGCCGATGCTTCGACCCCCTTTTAAGGAGTACACCGATGGAATTTGGGATCGTCGAGCTATCGCGGCTGCAGTTTGCCGTCACGGTGATGTATCATTTCCTCTTTGTTCCACTGACTTTAGGTTTATCGATCCTTGTTGCGATCATGGAGACGGTCTATGTGATGACCAATCGACCGATCTGGCGGCAGATGACCAAGTTTTGGGGAACCCTGTTCGGTATAAACTTTGTTCTGGGTGTCGCGACGGGCATCACCATGGAGTTCCAGTTCGGCATGAACTGGAGTTACTATAGCCATTATGTCGGAGATATTTTTGGCGCCCCCCTTGCCATTGAAGGATTGATGGCGTTCTTTTTGGAAGCCACCTTTGTCGGACTATTCTTTTTCGGCTGGGACAAGCTGAGCAAAGTCGCCCATTTAACAGTCGCTTGGCTGGTTGCCATCGGCTCCAATTTTTCAGCCCTGTGGATTCTGATTGCCAACGGCTGGATGCAAAATCCTGTGGGAGCCCAGTTCAACCCCATGACAATGCGTATGGAGATGACAGATTTCTATCAGGTTCTGTTTAATGAAGTCGCACAGGCCAAGTTTGTCCATACCGTATCTGCAGGCTATGTGACAGCATCGGTTTTTGTTTTGGGTGTATCTGCCTGGTACATGCTACGCGGTCGTCATATCGAGTTGGCCCGGCGTTCAATCACAGTGGCCGCCGCATTTGGTCTTGCCTCCGCATTCTCGGTTGTTTTGCTGGGAGACGAGTCAGGTTATAACGCCACCCATAGTCAGAAGATGAAGCTTGCCGCCATCGAAGGTATGTGGGAAACCGAACCTGCGCCTGCGGCCTTCACCGCATTTGGCTTTCCAGATCAGGAGGCTCGCAAAACCCATTACGCCATCCACGTTCCGTTTGTAATGGGACTAATCGGGACCAGATCCCTTACGACGTCAATTCCTGGAATTGAACAGCTGGTTGAACAGGCTGAAACCCGGATTAAATCGGGTGTTCTGGCCTATGACGCCCTGCTCCATATTCGCGAAAATCGGGACAATTCGGACCCCTTGGAGTTCAAGCGATTTGAGGCGCATTCTGCAGACCTTGGTTTCGCGTTCTTATTGAAGAAATATGTCGATGACCCAAGGCAAGCCACACCGGAACAGATCCAGCAGGCGGCCAACGACACCGTTCCAACCGTCTGGCCTTTGTTCTGGGCATTTCGGATTATGGTAGCGCTTGGCTTTGGTTTCATTGCAACGATGTCATATTTTTTCTATCGCGCATCCTTCAAGGGTATGCATTTCCCCCGACCAGCGCTACATCTTGCCGTCTGGATGATACCCGCCCCATGGATTGCCGCAGAACTGGGCTGGTTCGTTGCTGAATTCGGCCGCCAACCCTGGACCGTAGATGGCATTCTGCCAACGGCAATGTCGGTGTCTGCCTTGTCGATGACGGAGGTCACTTTGACCCTGTTTGCGTACATTGTCTTTTATACGATCCTTTTCGTCGTCGAGATGGGCTTGATGCTTAAATATATCCGCAAAGGCCCATTCCAGGATGTGGAAGAGACTGATGCTTGGGTTAAACGACACAAAGAACGGCTGACAGGTCGGCGAAATGCCGACTCTCTCACTCAGCCAGCGGAGTAAGCCCGATGATTTTACATACTTTAATCGACTATGAAATTTTACGTGTCATCTGGTGGGGACTTCTCGGCGTCCTGCTGATCGGGTTTGCCCTGACGGATGGTTTTGATATGGGCGTCGGCGCACTTTTACCGTTCGTTGCGAAAACCGATGTGGAACGCCGTATAGCGATCAACACGGTTGGCCCCGTCTGGGAAGGAAACCAGGTCTGGTTCATTCTGGGCGGCGGCGCTATTTTTGCAGCCTGGCCGCCCCTCTATGCGGTTTCATTCTCCGGCTTTTATCTGGCGATGTTTGTCATCCTCGCCGCCTTTATTGTCCGCCCGGTTGCGTTTAAATACCGATCAAAACGTGAGGATCCGAGGTGGCGAAGCACTTGGGACTGGGCATTATTTGCAAGTGGTGCCGTACCCGCACTTTTGTTTGGGGTTGCTGTTGGCAATGTCATTCAGGGCGTACCCTTTTACTTCACTGATGATCTGCATTCGATCTATGAAGGGGCCTGGTATATGAAATTCATTGGCCTCCTGGATCCCTTCTCTGTACTTGCAGGTATCGTGTCTCTGTCCATGCTGATCATGCATGGCGGCGCTTGGCTTACGTTGAAAGCTGAAGGCAATGTGCAGGTGCGGGCGCGCCGGATCGGCTCCATTGCCGCCCTTATTGCGCTTTTATCCTATGCGTTGGCCGGAATCTGGATGGCCTATGGTATCGAGGGATATCGTATCGTTGGCGATTATGTCACCAACGGTCCGTCAAACCCCCTGCATTTCGAGGTCGAAAAAACGGCAAGCTGGCTGACCGCCTATGCGGATCGACCCTGGATTGCTGTTGCTCCTGCGATGGGCTTTATTGGAGGACTACTCACATTTGCCGGTCTGCGAGCCGGACGCGAGGTCTCCACATTGCTGTTTTCCAAAATATCAATACTGGGCGTAATCTCATCGGTTGGCCTCACAATGTTTCCCTTTATCATGCCGTCCTCATCAGATCCGAAATCTTCACTGACGGTCTGGAACAGTTCATCGTCGCATATGACCCTGTTCATTATGCTGGTGGCAACCGTAATTTTCATGCCGCTGGTTCTGGCCTACACATCCTGGGTCTACAAAGTACTGTGGGGCAAGGTCACCGAGGCTGACGTCACAGATAATTCAAATTCCCTGTATTAATCTGGAGAAATAAAATGTGGTATTTTGCTTGGATACTGGGTCTACCGCTGGCAGCACTTTTTGCAGTTGTTAATGCTATGTGGCTGGAAATGAAAGAAGATGAACGCCAGATTGCGAAAGGCGCACCTCCGCATGATCCGGCTTAACGACTTTAAGCAAAAAATTTCAATAGCCAGTTCTCTCAATCAAGTGAGACGCTGGGCCTATGAGCTGAATTTGTTCGCAAAATGGCAGGCTGCATAGCGATCAGGGGTTACTTCATGAAGCAAAGGAACCTCAGCCGAGCATTTATCCGTCGCATAAGGACATCGTGGGGTAAAATGGCATCCCGGCGGCGGTGATAACGGAGAGGGAATTTCACCTTCGATAACATCAAAACTGACCAAAGCATCATCGTCCAATACCAGTTTTGGAACCGAAGCCAGCAATGCTTTTGTATAAGGGTGAGCGGGCTGCTGGAAAACAGCTTGCGTCTCCCCCTCTTCGACAATGCAGCCCAAATACATGACGGCAACGCGGTCACTTACATGACGAACCACAGACAGATCATGGCTAATGAACAAACACGTTAAATCCAGATCTTTGCGAAGTTCGAGGAACAAATTAATAATTTGCGCCTGAATAGACACATCCAAAGAAGCAACCGGTTCGTCGCAAATCAATAAGTCAGGCTGCATGGCCAGGGCACGGGCAATTGCTATTCTTTGACGTTGGCCGCCCGAAAATTGATGTGGATACCGATCCGCAAAAGAGGGATCTAAGCCAACACGTGCAAACCATCCAGCCACATAAGAGACTGCATTTTTAACATCCACCAAACCATTTGCAATTGGCCCTTCGGCAACGGCGTCCCCGACTTTCATACGGGGATCAAGTGACGCAAAGGGATCCTGAAAAACCGTTTGTATGCGCGTGGTAGCCTTATGGCCATTTATCATAACCGGTTGATCTTCCAAAAGCACTTCGCCGCTTGTGGGAGGCAAAATGCCAGCGGCAACTTTTCCCAGCGTCGACTTTCCGCACCCGGACTCGCCAACCAATCCTAACGTTCGGCCTTTCTCCAGCTTAAATGAAACGTTGTTCACCGCTTTGACGGATCGCATTTCAACCGAGCTTCCAAGTTTAGCTGCGATACGGTCACCCAAGGTTATGTCCGGGCGGAATTCACGCGTAATCTGATCAACTTCGAAAAAGCTACTCATACTCCACTCTCTTTCGCCGTTAGCGGATGATGGCAACGCCACATTCTCTCGGCTTCAACAATAAGTTCGGGATCACGTGCGCAAATCTCCGTCGCGCGATCGCATCGCGGCGCAAACGGGCAACCTGGTGGTAAAGCCAACAAGGAAGGGGTCGTCCCTGGAATTTGAGCAAGTGCCGAACCTGGTGTTGCCGTCGCCGGCAGAGAGTCAATCAATCCTCTTGTATAGGGATGCTTTGGATCTCTAAGCACCGCTGCTGTTGGTCCTTCTTCGACGACCTTGCCTGCGTACATGACCAATAAGCGACTGGCGAGACTGGAAACGGTGGCAAGATCGTGGCTAATCCAGATCATCGCTGTTCCTGTTTCTTCAGCCAAACTGCGCATTTCCGTTAAAATCTGCGCCTGAATTGACACATCAAGCGCAGTTGTCGGCTCATCTGCGACAATGACATCCGGAGCATGTAAAAGCGTAATCGCGATTGCTACCCTTTGCCTCATTCCCCCGGAGAATTCGTGGGGGTACGCATCCAGACGTGACGCTGGATCTGGAATACCGACCTTTGTCAGAACCTCAATACATTTATCCTGAGCCTGCTTTTTCGAGACTTTTTTGTGCGCCTCTAACGCCAAGGTCATTTGGGTTCGAATGGTAAGAAGCGGATTAAGCGTAGCAATAGGATCCTGGAAAATCATCGCGATTTCCCGGCCTCTTCTTTTGCGAAGCTGCCTGTCACTCATGCCAACAAGTTCAGTTCCGTTAAGATGTATACTACCGCCAGCGTTTCGCCCCGGCGCATCTACTAATCCCAACAGTGAAAACCCGGTTACGCTTTTACCCGAACCAGACTCTCCGACCAGCCCTAGAATTTCGCCTTTCTGCAACGAAAAGCTAACCCCGTCGACGGCTTTTACGACACCATCACGTGTGTAAAAATGGGTCTTAAGATCTTTAACATCCAATACAGCGGTCATTTTCGGAGCCTCGGATTTAGCTGATCGCGGATCTGATCCCCAACGATATTAATGGCGACAATCAGAATAATCAGAGCAAAGCCTGGATAAACGGAAATCCAATAGCGACCACTCATCATATAGGGGAAACCATTGGAGATCAGCATGCCAAGGCTTGGTTCAGTCACTGGCAAACCCAGCCCTAAAAAGCTAAGTGTCGCTTCTAGAGAAATCGCACTTGCGATCTGGACGGTTGCAACCACAATGAGCGGCGGAAGACAATTTGGTAGAATGTGACGATAGGCAACTTGCAGACCGGACAACGGTGTCGCCAGTGCCGCTTCGATATAATCCTTTTTGCGCTCCCCCTTTGCGGCACCATACGCGGTTCGGGCAAAATAGGCATATTGCGCCGCGACAAGTGCAGATATCAGCTGACCTTTACCCTGCCCCAGCAATGCCACCAGAACCAAAGCCAAAAGTATCGCGGGAAACGATAACTGCAGATCAATAATGCGCATGAGCAGTGTTTCAATGCGACCGCCAACGTAGGCTGCAAAGATCCCAACAGTAGTTCCAAAAACAAACGCGATTGCACCTGCAGCAACGCCGATCATAATTGAAATTCGTAAACCGTAAAAAATAGCTGACAGTAGATCTCGGCCCTGGGGATCTGTTCCCAGCAAATGCGTATACCCGCCGGATCCCACAAACCCGGGGGGACGCCTTGCATCCATCAAAGATAATGTTTCCAGATCATAGGGGTTTTGTGGAACCACCCACGGCGCAAACAAAGCAAGTAATCCAAGCAGGATCACTATGATTAAGGCAACGACTGCCAGTTTGTTTTCACGAAATTCACGCCAAAATTTATAAAGCGGCGATTGTGTGTTTGTCATGCTGCACCTCTCGCCCGAATTCGCGGATCAATCAATGCAAACACAAGATCAACAGAAAGATTGATAAGCACAAAAAGTAAGGCCGTGAGGATGAGATAGGCAACCATCACAGGCCGATCCAGCACTGAAATACTGTCAATAATCAACTTCCCAATTCCGGGCCAAGAAAATATGGTTTCCGTTACAACGGCAAAGGCAAGAGTTGAACCCAGCTCTAAACCAAATACGGTTACAATGGGTACCGATATCAATTTCAAAAGATGCCGCCGTAATATTCGCCCTTCAGAGATGCCTGCAGCGCGCGCAAACTTAATCGTATCGGTCAGCATAATCTCCCGCGTGCCTGCCCGGGCGAGGCGGATCATCATAGCCAGTTTAAAGAAAGCCAGATTAAGCGCAGGCAATAAAATATGAGACAGCCCATCAAGGGTTAAAAAACTCCATTCGACGCCCCAAATCGAAACCACTGCCCCGCGTCCACCTGCTGGCAAAATTCCCAAGTTTACAGCGAACGTCAGAATCAGAATTAGCCCGACCCAGAAACTGGGTACAGAGAACCCAAGAACAGAGACAGCCATAATTGTTTTAGAGATCCAGCTATCAGGTCTGTAACCTGCATATATGCCGAGTGTCACACCAAAAATCGTTGCCGATACAATCGAAATCAGAACCAATTCCAAGGTTGCTGGCAAACGCCCCATAATAAGCTCCAACACTGGTAAGTTGAAAATATACGAGCGTCCAAAATCGCCTTGCAGCAAGTTACCTGCGAAAATGAAATACTGTTCCCATAGCGGTAAATCCAAACCAAGGTCACGGATGACCTGATCGCGAATTTCCTGTGTCGCTTCAGGGGGAATAATGATTTCGACGGGGTTGCCGATGGCATACACACCGACAAATACAATAACCGACATGGCCACCATGACCAATGCCGCTTGCAATAGCCGCTGGATTACAAAACCTAGCATATAACAGACCTTAACTTAAACAATGAGCCGGACCTTACGGCCCGGCTCTTCGCAACTAGTTTTTCGGTTTGATGAAGAACGCCAATGTATCTTCGTCAAATCGCGGTGCAAAGATGACCGTATCTTTTTTGGCCGCCCAAACAGTTTGCAACTGGACAACTGGAACGTAGACGCGATCTTCCATGGTTTTCACCATTGCCGCTTCATACAATTTCCGCCGCGCATCCGCGTCAAGAGTCATCGCCCCTTTTTGCATCAGCTGATCGACCTCGTCATTTTTATAGGCAACGCGGTTAAACGCACCCATTTTGACGTCGGGATTTTTTGAATGTGCAAGTGCTCCCAATGTATAAGATGCCTCACCAGTCAAAGTTCCCCAACCGTTCATGAATACAGAATATTCAAGACGAGACTGAGCTGGGAAGTAGACAGTTTTGGAGATCGCATTGACATTCGTCTTGATGCCAATTTGACTGAACATTTGTCCCAGACCCTGACAAATTGCACCATCTCCTGGCAATCTGTCTGAGGTACAGTATAAATCAATTTGGAAGCCATCTGGATATCCAGCTTTGGCCAGCAACTCTTTCGCTTTAGTCGGATTATAAGCCCGCGCTGGAATATCCTCACTTGATCCAAAGAATCCTGGAGGCATCATCTGATTTGCAGGTTTACCGAGGCCTTCCAGCACGATTTCAACCATTGTTTCACGATCAATTGAAAGATCAATCGCTTCACGAACCATTGGATCCCGCAAAGGGTTTTTGTCCAGCTTTGAACCATCTTTTGCCCGAACTTTAGGTGTGTCTTCCCGCTGATCAAGCTGCAAGTTCATAATGTAAACACTATCACCAACAACTGCCTCGACAGATGAATCTTTTTGAAGTGCCAGGTAATCTACTGAAGACACATAGTTAATCACATCAACCTGACCGGCCTTCAGCGCAGCTAGCCGTGAACTGTCATTTGGAATTTCTTTCCGAATTACCTTTTCCCAAGGCCCCTTGCCGCGCCAGTAATCGTCAAAACGCTCCAGAACCAGATCCCCTTTAGGTTCCCAGCTCACAAGTTTGTATGGACCAGTTCCAACAGCAGCCGGACCGCCATTAAAGCCCGCTGAAGCTGTTTCCTTAGTTGAATAATCTTTGGCCGCATCGGCGCTTACAATAAACAACCGCACGAAATCATATGGCAAAGTCGCTGCCGGGCCGTTTGTTTTAATATGAATAGTATAGGGGTCAATAATTTCGACCTCAGCAACGCGGCGCACATAAATTGTCGTCGTCGTTGGGCCACTTACCGCCGGGATACGTTCAATAGAAAATTTAACATCTTCAGCATCAAAATCAGATCCGTCATGGAATTTTACGCCTTCACGAAGCTTAAATTCCCAAGTTGTATCATCAAGCGGCTTCCAAGATGTTGCCAAACCCGGTTCAATCTGCAGATCATCGCCTGACCAAACCAGCGTATCATATATGTGCTTAGCCGCTTCAGCATGGCTTCCGAGTGCTGAATAATGCGGGTCAAGTGACTCCGGGCCACCACGAACACCCATTGTAAGGGTCTTGGCAGAAGCAATTCCTGCCGTCAATGTTACACCGAGCGCTAAAGCAATCGATGCAAAGAAGATTTTTGCCTTCATCGGTTCCCCCTGTCAGAGAAAAAGTTACATATTAATTCCAAATGGAACTTGTATTACAAACGATGGTATGAAATATTTGGTCTGTCAAGTTCAGAATGGAACTAATTAAAATTTATAACCGAGGAAACCTGCCCCATGGCTTTAACTCAGGCTTCAGTATCTTCGCGCCAATCTGGCGGTGTGTCGGGGATGAACCAGATGACAGAGGCAAAGCTCTGGCGTAACCCATGTCCATTTTCTTTCCGTCTTAATTACCTAGCCATGCGATACAATACCGCTTGCTATGATTGGGTATGTAAAACCGAAGGCCTCAGCCGGATTGAGTATGTTGTTATTTACTCTCTTGCTTTGTGCGAAGGCAGCCTTGCGAAAGATATTGCGCATTCTTCTGGGTTTCCAAAAAACACACTCTCACGCGCCATGAGCAAACTTGAAAAAGCAAACCTCATTAGAAAACACATTGATGATCAGGATAAACGAAACCAGCCTCTTTTTTTAACCGAAGAAGGTTGGGCGCTATTTCACCGAACACTTCCTACATTCGAAAACAGAGAACATAAAATGCTGTCTGGCCTCGATGAGGAGGAAGTTAAAACCCTGTCTCATCTGATGGCCAAAGTTGTTCTCAATTGTGCCCATTTACCTGATGAAATTTCGGAAGCGCCAACAACTTCCAAACCGGAGAAAATAACCCCATGATGATTTCTGAAATGAACTGGATGGATGTTGAAAAACAAGTCGCTAAAGACAAAAGATGCATCCTGCCCATCGGCTCAACAGAGCAACATGCACAACTCTCTCTTTGTGTGGACGTCATACTCGCTGAGAAAGTCTCTCGCGAAGCGGCGGAACCATTGGGAATTCCTGTTTTTCCAGTGATCCCTTATGGGCTAACACCCTATTTTTCCGCCTACCCAGGTACTGTCACTTTGCGGGTAGAAACATTGATGGCCTTTATGCGAGATGTAATCGGGTCGATTCGCCGCTCAGGCTTTCAAAACATTCTAATTGTGAACGGTCACGGTGGGAATAATCCGATTGGCGCCTTAGGCCAAGAGCTTATGGCAGAATATGGCGATATTTCTGTTCGATTACACAACTGGTGGGCAGCTCCCAGAACAATGGCAGCCGTCAAAGAAATTCATCCTATTGGCAGCCACGCAAACTGGATGGAAAATTTCCCTTGGACACGCCTTGCCCACGCGCCGGCTCCAGAAGGAGAAAAACCAGCGCCCGATATGGAAAAAATTAAAGCCTCCACGCCCCACGGAGCGAAAGCATTACTTGGTGATGGCAACTTCGGAGGCCCGTGGCAAATGCCCGACGAAGACACAATGAAAGTATGGCGTGCCGGCGTGGAAGAAACCAGAGAAGCACTTGAGGGTCCATGGCCTGATTGGACAGCAGCATCATGAACGATCAACCAATTCTTGTTTGGGGTGCGGGTGCCATTGGCGGAATTCTAGGCGCTTATTGGGCGAGGGCTGGCTATAACGTCTTAATGGTCGACATCAATTCCGACCATGCACAAAGCTGCTCAAGTGAAGGCGTCCTGATTGAAGGCCCTGCGACAGGTGGCGATTTTAGGCAAGTGGTCAAAACCATTACGCCAAACGAGGTCGAAGGTCAGTTTCAACAGATTGTACTAGCCGTTAAAGCACACGCCACTCAAGTGGCCGTTGAACAGATCCTGCCCCATCTGGCAGACGATGGTTTTATTCTTTCAGCGCAGAACGGACTGAATGAACGCTTGATCTCCCAGATGGTTGGTCCGGAACGTGTTATGGGAGCCTTTGTAAATTACGGTAGCGACTGGCAAGAGCCTGGCCGGATATTATATGGCAACCGCGGCGCTGTTGTAATCGGTGAAATTGATGGCAGCATTCGGGACCGAACCAAAGACATGCATCAGTTAATGCAGGTGTTTGAGCCTGAAGCTATTTTGACCGACAATATCTGGGGATATTTATGGGGCAAGCTCGGTTATGGGGCCATGCTATTTGCAACGGCATTGACCCCCGATAGCATGTCAGAGAATTTTGCAGATCCTAGGCGCGCACCCACATTGATCGCACTTGGCCGTGAAGTGATGGCTGTCGCAGTTGCCGAAAAGATCTCTCCACTCGGTTTTAACGGGTTTGAGCCGACGGATTTTTTCCCAGAAGCCCCCAATTCAAAATCAGAAGCATCCATTGCACGGCTTGTTGAATTTACGGCGCAGACGGCCAAAACACATTCAGGAATTTGGCGGGATCTGGCGATCCGAAAGCGGAAAACTGAGGTTGATCCGCAAATCGGAATTATCGCCGATATCGCAAAGGTCCACGGCCTTGAAGTCCCGGTCCTTACAAAGCTTGTAAGCCTCATACATGACATTGAAGAAGGTCGCAGGCCTCAATCATTTGAAACCTTTGCGGAACTCATCAAGCTTACGAATTAAGGAAGAACTATAATGTCAGTTGCGTTGGTAACAGGGGCTTGCGGTGGTATCGGAACTGCAATCGCCCAGCGTCTTCATTCAGACGGATTCACAGTCGTTCTAACGGATCGCCCTGACACGGGTCTGGCGGATACAGCTTTAACGCTTGGACTTACCGGAATAGAGGCCGATCTGGGAAGTAAAGCGGCTGTTCAAAATCTGGCAGATCAGATCAGCAATCAATTTGAGATGCCCGAAATCATTGTAAGCGCGGCAGGCGGTGTTTGCCACCAGGTACATCATCCTATTGAAGACGTGCCCGAGGACGACTGGCGCCAACTCTTTGCTGCCAATACAGACAGTGCCTTCTTTCTGGCCCAGATTTTTACGCCCCCTATGAAAAAACGCAAATCCGGCCGGTTTGTGACCATAAGCTCGGGAGCTGGATTAAAACCAAGCCTCACCAAGATACAAGGTTACACAGCGTCAAAACATGCGTTAGTTGGCCTGACGAAACAGTTGGCCCTCGAACTTGGGCCATTTGGCATCACCGTCAACTCAATTGCGCCGGGCTTTGTTTTGTCGAACGAGGCGACCAAAAAGCAATGGGATAGCTATGGTGAAGACGGCCAGCAAAAACTAATTGAAAATATCCACATGCGACGGCTAGGCACTCCCGAAGATATTGCCAATGCCGTTTCCTTTCTCACCAGTGCACAAGCAAACTGGATCACAGGGCAAATTATTTCAGTTGATGGAGGTCATCGGTGACCGAAGAAAATATCCCATTGCAAAAACACGACAAAAGCCAATTTCTAAAAGAACTGGCCCAATATCTGGCGTGTCAGTCCGTAAGCACCGATCCTGCCTTCAAAGAAGGAATGGAAAAAGCTCGCAGTTTTCTCAAAACCAAATTGAACAATATCGGATTTGAAAATATTTGTGAGCTCGATGGGGGTGTTGGCGGGCATAACGCACTCTATGCAGAATGCCTGACGCAGCCAGACGCACCCACCCTTCTTGTATATGGCCACTATGATGTACAGCCACCAGACCCTCTGGATCAGTGGATCTCGGAACCTTTTGAGATGCAGGAGAGGGATGGCCGGCTGTATGCCCGCGGAATATCTGACGATAAAGGTCCCACAATGATTGCCCTTGAAGCACTTCGCTGTTTAAAGGCTGCATACGGTCAATTTCCGGTCAACTTAAAGATATTACTCGAAGGCGAAGAGGAAACCGGTTCGCCGTCTCTTCCCAATATTCTTAGTCAGAACAAAGACCTTCTTAAAGCTGATGCAATTCTGTCGGCAGATGGCGCGAGATGGAGAGCTGACTTAACCGCGATCAATGTTGGGTCCAGAGGAAATGGCGGCTTTGAGATCTCTCTTAAAACCGCAGATCTAGATCTGCACTCCGGTCGATATGGCGGTGCTGTGCCCAACGCCCTTCACGAAATGGCCAAACTGATCGCCCGTCTTCACGATGACCAGAATCAGGTCACTATTCCAGGGTTCTACGAAGACATCATTATGCCGGATGCAAAAACCGAAGCCGATTTGCATGCCATTCAATTTGATGGACAAGGCTGGACCCGAAACATCGGATCAGTTGAATATGGTGAAACTAACTATTCAACTCTACAGCGCCTGTGGGATCGACCAACCCTTGAAGTAAATGGCATGTGGGGCGGATATCAGGGAGCGGGAAGTAAAACAGTCATTCCCAATGAAGCTCATGCAAAAATTACCATGCGACTGGTGCCTGGCCAAGATCCTCAAAAAATCAGAAAAGCCGCCAAATCTTACATCGAAAGTTTGTGCCATGAAGGGACCCAGCTCACCTTCAGCGGCGATAGGGGATGGACAAAAGCTTATGCGGTACCACCGCAACACCCGTTGCTACTAGCGGCCGAACAGGCTCTTGCAGAAACATTGAACGAAACACCCTTGCGAGTCCGTGTTGGGGCAACTCTTCCCTTGTCAGACCTTGTAAAGGCGACGCTTGGGATTGATACGGTTATGTTTTCATTCTCAACTGCGGATGAACAGTTCCATGCCCCGAACGAGTTTTTAAGAGTTTCCGCCATTGATCAGGGTGTCGCTGCGTGGATAAGACTGTTGGAAATAGTAGGTCAGCAAAACCCTCAGCTTTACAAGAATGAAGAATAGACAATGGCAGCGACAGAGGTAAACAATCTACGAGGTGCTTTTTTACTGACGATTGCTGCCTGCATTTTTACAGGTGAAGTTATCGCAGTTCGCTTGATTGCCGATAGCGCAACCAATGGCCAAATTGTCTTTGCCCGTGCTTTTGTACAGTTGATAATTGTTGTCGGATGGATCCTTTCAACCGACAACAAACTTTTTAAAACTTCCCGACCAGCCTTGCATTTGGTTCGCGGGATCACGAGCCTTTTTTGTTGGTTCTTTTACTATAAAAGCTTCCAGCTTTTAAACATGGCGCTGGCCACAACGCTCACCTTCACAACCTCTCTTATTGTCGTAGCCCTTGCAGGTCCCCTGTTAAAAGAGGTCGTTTCTGTTAGGCGGTGGATTTTCACCGCCATTGGCTTTATTGGTGTTGCACTTGCCAGTGGAATTTTTGGCACCTCTTTGGATGCGGCTAATCCAAGTATCATCTTTGGGCTATTAGCGGCCGCATCAGCAGCTATGCTTGTCTTTCAAAACCGTGTCCTTGCGCGAACGGAAGCAACCGCGACAATCATGCTCTACATTGGATTGATAACATCCATTGGCGCTCTCCCCGGATTGATCACAGACTGGCAACCCCTTACTCAGCAGGGTTTCCTGTACCTGCTTCTATCCGGAAGCCTTGGAACAATCGGAATGATCTTGACTGTGGAAGCCTACCGCGTCGCAGAAGTTTCTGCCATGGCTCCCTTTCCTTACTTAAGAATTGTTTTTGCCATAGCTGTAGGCATTTTACTGTTCGACGAATATCCAAGCTGGCAAGTCATAGCCGGGGCCTGCATCATTATTGGATGTGTACTCGCTGTGCAGAAAAAAGAGCCAAAACGTCGAGGCCTTTCTGCCCCCTTTAGATAGTCAGCTGGTGGAGAGTCTGACGACCGAATTGCGCAACTTACCGATCCCGGAAATTTCGACTTCAACGACATCACCATCCTCCAAATTTGGAGACTCTCCTTCAGTTCCCATCCAGATTACATCGCCCGGATATAGCGTTAAATATTGTGTCATACGGACAAGATAAGGAACAATGCCGTGGATCATACGGTTTGTCGCAAATGAGATTTGCTCTTTACCATTGAGCCACACAGTCGTCTGCATGTCCTCAAGGGATACGTCCGTTTCGATCCAGGGACCCATTGGTTTGAAAGTATCCGTGTTTTTGGATCTCCACATTGTATTGTCCGACTTTTGCCAAGATCTTTCAGAAATGTCATTGCCAATTGTGTACCCAAAGATCGCATCCATGGCGTTATCAGGCGTCAAATGTTTGATCTCCTTGCCAATAACAACAACCAGTTCGCCTTCGTAATTGACAGCTTGCGTTGCATCCGCCGGAATGACAATTGTTGCATCATGGGCGATAAGGGCATTGTTGGCACGGTAACCGATATCAGGCGCACCATTTCCCCCAGATTTAAAGCCAACGGTATCGGACATTTTTTCACGATGTGTTTGGTAGTTTAAGCCCGCAGCATAAAAAGTTCTGGGAATGACTGGCACCTCAAGCTTAACCTGATCCAGATCATAGCAACTCTCTGAAAGCGAATAATCGCCAAAGAAAGAACCTATAATTTCTGTAATTTGCGTGCCTTTCAGAATCCCGTGACGCACTTCCCCTTCAAATGTAAATCGAACAAACTTCACAGTGTTCCCTTTTCTAAAGAATCCATATTACCTATCGCCAAGTCACTAAATTAAGGGTGCTGTTGAGTGAACTCAAACCTAGCCATTACGAATGCAAATAGATACAAATAATTTCAATAGGTTAGAGTGTCTTAAAATCGGAAAAAGGCTCAAATTTTGTCTCCTCAAACCGAGCATATCTTGCGAGTTGAAGCAGGTCCTACCTGCAACAAAATTCCGACCTAAACCGACGAAGAGCTTTATAAACCTTTTAAGAAAACACCCAGATAAGTAACTGGCTTCTTCTCTCATTTAATACGGTATTATCTCCAAGCTTTACTCCGGTTTCTGCGCGTCAATGCGACAATGCCCTTGCATCTATTTACACAAAATATTGCATTGCACAAAATTTCAGGTATGGGCACAATATGACCATGACCGCAGATTCACTATCAGTCCTTGTAATCGACGAAAACCAAATCCGAACTTCGGTCATAAAGGCCGGCTTGCTCGATGCTGGCTATTCTGATGTGACGGTTATCCATGATATCCAAGGCGTTGCACGGAAGATTGATGAACTATCGCCTGACGTCATTGTGATCGATCTGGAGAACCCTAATCGGGACATGCTTGAAGCCATGTTTAGCCTATCTCGATCTATCAAGCGTCCCATTGCAATGTTTGTAGACCATTCAGATCAATGGTCAATTGAAGCGGCTGTGGATGCAGGAGTGTCCGCCTACATTGTCGATGGCCTTCGCCAAGAACGCGTGAAACCCATTATGGACATGGCCATCAGCCGCTTTCGTGCTTATTCAAAAATGGAAACCGATCTTGCTAAAGTGCAAAATGAACTGGCCGAACAAAAATCAATTAGCCGGGCAAAAGCGATCTTAATAAAATCAAAAGGCATTGACGAAGAGCAAGCCTATACACTGCTTCGCAAAACGGCCATGAATAGAAGCATCAAAATACATGAAGTTGCCGAAAGTATTATCATGGCAGCTTCCCTGCTGGACGAATGAAAAGGGTGAGGACATGACAAAAACAGAATTAAAACCTGTTCATGCCGGATTTATTCCTCTGGTGGATGCATCCATACTAATCGCTGCACGGGAAAAAGGGTTCGCTGCAGAAGAGGGGATCGATTTAACTTTGGTCAAGGAAACCTCCTGGGCCAATATTCGCGACCGTATGGCTATCGGTCATTTCGACGTGGCCCATATGCTGGCGCCCATGCCATTGGCGGCGGCTCTGGGCTTAATGCCTTTACCGCTTAAAATTGTCGCGCCGATGGCATTAGGGCTTGGCGGCAATGCAATTACCCTCTCAATGTCCTTATTTAACGAGATGGCAGCGCTCTCACCCGCGGACAGTATGGACGCAGTGCAAACCGGCAATGGACTTAAGCAGCTTATTGACGCCCGTAAATCAAAAAACGAAGCACCTTTAGTCTTTGCAGTTGTTCATCCGTTTTCAGGGCATAATTACGAATTGCGCTACTGGCTGGCAGCGTCGGGTATTGATCCGGAAATTGATGTGGAAATTGTCATTGTCCCGCCGCCGTTGATGGCGGATGCTCTGAAATCGGGAATGCTGGATGGTTTCTGTGTGGGCGAACCATGGAACAGTGTGGCCGTGGATCTTGGCGTTGGACAAACCCTGACCACCAAATCCCGGATATGGAAAAACAGCCCAGAAAAGGTTCTGGGCGTCTCAGAAAAATTTCAACAGCAAAATCCCGATCTGTTATCAGCTCTGATCCGTGCCTTGTATAAAGCAGCGCAGTGGAGCGGTGATCCAGCCAATATACCGGCGCTTGCGGCCTTGCTGTCCAGTTCGAACTATATTGGCGTGTCCTCTAATTTGCTGGAGCAATCTTTGCGCGGACAAATGGGCACCGCGAAAACGCCAGACCCGGACTTCTTCATTCCCTTTGCCAAAGCCGCCACTTTCCCCTGGCTCAGCCATGGCCTTTGGTTCTACAGCCAGATGGTTCGCTGGGGTCATGTCAAATGGTCGCCCGAGCATATATCGGCGGTGAATGGCTGTTATCGGCCTGACCTTTACCGCGAAGCACTGGGTGATCTTGCCACCTCCATACCCTCTGCCAATGCCAAGGTGGAAGGCGCGCTTAAGCAATCCGTTCATGTCGGGACGACAAAGGGCGAATTACTATTGGGGCCGGATGGCTTCTTTGATGGGGAAATCTTCGACCCTGATCATCTGCATGACTATCTAAAAGCCCAAGGCGCCGATGTCTAACATCACTTCAGCCCTCAGATTAAATTCAGATATTTTCATTTTATGCTCGCGAATTGAAAATTCAGGTTTTTAAGAGTTTAAGATTTTTCTGTTGCAACGCACAAGTTTTGAGCAAACGCATAAAAAATAGGCCAAAAATTCCTGTGATGAATTTTTCACCATTTGCATAACCAATTGATTATGTTTGATTTTTATTAATCAAAGCAACTGGCACGACCTTTGCTACTCTAAGTTTGTAATTTATCATAAACGTGCCCAATGAAGGGTACACAGGCAAAGCTGCCATGCGGTTCGATAAGAAGTTAATCCTTCTTTCTCGACCCAGCATAGCGGCTTTTTTTATTGCTTTTTTTAAGTGCAACCGGGAACAGGAGTAAACGATGAGACCTTTCAAATTTGCGCGCCGTACCTTTTTAGCGATGAGCGTGGCCATGACGGCCAGTGCTTTGACCTTGTCGGCGGGACACGCTGAAATGCTCGATGTGGAAAAGGATGAACTCAAATTCGGTTTCATCAAACTGACCGATATGGCCCCACTCGCCATCGCCTATGAAAAAGGCTATTTCGAAGAGGAAGGCCTGTATGTCACGCTGGAACCACAAGCCAACTGGAAAGTACTTCTGGATCGGGTCATTACGGGTGAACTTGACGGCGCACATATGCTTGCGGGCCAACCATTGGCGGCGACAATTGGCTTTGGCACAAAGGCCCACATCGTCACGCCTTTCTCAATGGATTTGAACGGCAACGGGATCACGGTTTCCAACGAAATCTGGGAAATGATGAAACCTCATATTCCCGTCGGCGCAGATGGCAAACCTGTTCACCCCATCAAGGCGGATGCGCTTAAGCCTGTGATCGATAAGTTCAAAGCCGAAGGCAAGCCCTTTAACATGGGTATGGTTTTCCCGGTCTCCACACATAACTACGAACTCCGATACTGGCTTGCCTCTGGTGGTATTCATCCGGGCTATTACAGCGCCGATGACGTCTCTGGCCAGATCAAGGCCGATGCCCTTCTTTCTGTAACGCCCCCACCGCAAATGCCCGCAACCTTGGAAGCGGGAACCATTCATGGCTATTGCGTGGGCGAGCCCTGGAACCAGGCCGCAGTCTTTAAAGGCATCGGTGTTCCGGTCGTAACCGACTATGAAATCTGGAAAAACAACCCGGAAAAAGTTTTCGGTCTGACCAAAGAATTTACCGAAGCAAATCCGAATACGACTTTGGCGCTGACAAAGGCATTGATCCGCGCCGCCAAATGGCTGGATGACAACAACAATGCCAATCGTATGGAAGCTGTCGAAATCCTGTCGCGGTCTGAATATGTGGGCGCGGACAAGGAAGTGATTGCCAATTCCATGACCGGTACTTTTGAATATGAAAAAGGCGACAAACGCGACGTTCCAGATTTTAACGTCTTTTATCGCTACTACGCCACATACCCATACTATTCAGATGCAGTCTGGTACCTGACACAAATGCGTCGCTGGGGTCAGATCACCGAACATAAATCCGATGCATGGTTCGATGAAGTGGCGAAATCTGTATATCTTCCAGATACTTATCTGAAAGCTGCTAAAATGCTGGTGGACGAAGGTCATGCCGACAAAGCGGATTTCCCCTGGGAAACCGATGGCTACCGCGAGCCAACACCAGCCGAAGATATCATTGATGGGATTGCCTATGATGGCCGCCATCCAAATGCATACATCAATTCCCTGTCCATCGGCCTGAAATCCAAGCAAGTCGTCAAAGACGGCAACCTTGTCGAAGGCTGATGTTGGATGATGGTCATTGGTCCCCCCAGCGACCATCCTCCCCCTCTTTAATAAATAGGACTGCGTAATGACAAATATTTCAGATACGGCGGCGGCAGGTCGCACCAGCGCCAGACGGGAAAAAATCTTTACCCTGATTAATCGCTCTGCCGGTTGGTTTGATGCTCTGGGTTTTTCATGGCTGGTTCCCATTCTCAAAATGACCGCTGGAGATAACATTCGCGAGCAGATGAGCGAGCTTAAGAAGGTTTTGCTTTTCCCGCTTCTGGGGATCTTGATTTTTGTCGTTGCCTGGAGCGTTCTCGCGCCAAAAGTTCAAACCTCCCTCGGTGCTATTCCGGGACCGGCGCAAGTGTGGGAACAGACGGTTAATCTGTGGGATGACCATGTCCGCGAACGCGAAAAAGCCGATGCCTTCTATGAACGTCAGGACGCGCGCAACGCAAAATTAATCGCGGCTGGAAAATCCGATCGGGTGAAAGAGCGCACCTATACAGGTAAACCCACTTATATGGATCAGATCGGCACCTCCTTGGTGACCGTCGGCCTTGGCTTTTTGATTGCAACGCTCGTGGCGGTTCCGCTCGGTATTGCATCGGGCCTGTCAAAAGCTGTCAACGGCGCAATCAATCCACTGATCCAAATTTTCAAACCTGTCTCGCCGCTGGCATGGCTACCAATTGTGACCATGATTATCTCGGCCGTTTATGTGGAGCCTTGGGAATGGATGCCCAAATCCATGATGATCTCGGCAGTCACTGTGACGCTCTGTTCGCTTTGGCCAACGCTGATCAACACCGCCCTTGGGGTTGCCTCCATCGACAAGGATTTGATGAATGTGGGCCGCGTGCTGCAATTACCAACGGCTAAAACCATAACCAAACTGGTTCTGCCATCCTCCTTGCCGCTGATCTTTACTGGACTTCGCCTGTCGCTCGGTGTGGGCTGGATGGTGCTGATTGCCGCTGAAATGCTGGCGCAGAACCCGGGTCTTGGCAAATTCGTCTGGGATGAATTTCAAAATGGCTCCTCGCAGTCACTGGCAAAAATCATTGTTGCCGTTTTGACCATCGGCATCATCGGCTTTTTGCTGGACCGGGTGATGTATGCCCTGCAACAAGCCTTTACCTTCTCAGCGAACCGATAGGAGTTTCCATGTCGTTTCTCGAAATCTCAGGACTGTCAAAATCATACGGACAGGCACATCGCCGGACAGATGTGCTCTCCAATATCAACCTGAAAGTCGAAGAGGGAGAGTTTATCGCAATCGTTGGCTTCTCCGGGTCTGGTAAAACCACATTGATTTCTGCGCTAGCGGGCTTGATCAAACCTGACGAAGGCGGGGTGATCTTTCGCGGCAAGGAAATTGACGGACCGGGGCCAGAACGCGGGCTTGTCTTTCAATCCTACTCCCTGATGCCATGGCTGACGGTGAGGGGGAACGTGACCCTTGCCGTGGATAGCGTGCATAAAGGAAAATCCCGTAAAGAACGCGGTGAAATCACCGATAAATATATTGATATGGTGGGGTTGAACCATGCGGCAGATCGCCGTCCGGCTGAACTTTCCGGTGGGATGCGTCAGCGGGTTGCGGTTGCCCGCGCGCTTGCCATGCAGCCTGAAGTTTTGCTGATGGATGAACCCTTATCAGCTTTGGATGCGCTAACCCGCGCAAAATTGCAGGATGAGTTTGCCGATATCTCCCAGAAAGAGAAAAAGACCATTATCCTCATCACCAATGATGTGGACGAAGCCATCCTGCTCGCCGATCGGGTGATTGCCCTAACGCCGGGGCCGGGTGCCACACTGGGACGCTCGTTCAAGGTGGATTTAGCCCGCCCCAGAGACCGCGCAGAAATCAACAGCGATCCAAATTTTGTACGCCTTCGCGGTGAAGTGACGCAATATCTTATGGAAATTGGCGCTGCGCGCGGCGTAGATACAGTCCGCGAAATCAATCTGCCGGATATCGTACCGATCACCCAGCGCCCCGTAAAAGATGTGCCGGAGGCTTACGCAAAAGCATCCGCATCGGTCCGCGATGAAAAATACCTGGAACTGAGCGAAGTCTCCAAGGTTTATGCGACGCCAAAAGGTCCGTTAAAAGTTGTCGATGGCTTTGATTTGAAGTTGCGCAAAGGCGAATTTGTAACCCTGATCGGTCATTCAGGCTGCGGTAAATCCACAGTACTTTCAATGATTTCCGGTCTGAATAAAATCTCTGAAGGCGGCATTATTCTGGATGGAACCCATGTCACGGGCGCCGGACCGGATCGTGCTGTTGTTTTTCAAGCGCCGTCCTTGCTGCCTTGGATGACAGCTTATGACAATGTGTCGCTGGGGGTGGAAAAAGTTTATCCAGACGCCAGCAAATCCGAACGTAAAGACGTTGTCGAGTATTACCTTGATAAGGTTGGCCTGTCCGACAGCATGCATAAAATGGCGGCAGATTTATCCAATGGGATGAAGCAACGGGTCGGGATTGCCCGGGCCTTTGCCTTGTCGCCAAAACTGCTTTTGCTGGATGAACCCTTTGGCATGCTCGACAGCCTCACCCGGTGGGAATTGCAAGATGTGTTGATGGATGTGTGGAAACGCACCGAAGTCACCGCCGTGTGTGTCACCCATGATGTGGACGAAGCGATCCTGCTCGCCGATCGGGTGGTGATGATGTCCAACGGTCCCAATGCCCGTATTGGCAATATCATGGAAGTGGACTTGCCACGTCCACGCTCTCGTAAAGCACTTTTGGAACACCCTGATTATTACGCCTACCGCGCAGAGTTGCTCGAATTTCTGGACGCCTACGAAGGTGGCGCGAACCCAACGCCTGAGCAGCTTGCCGGTATTACGGAAAAACGCAAACAGCGCATCGCCAGACAGTCAGATGATGCGGCTCCAACCACTCTTTTGTCAGCGGGATAATTGTGATGAAACAGAAACTCGTAATTATTGGGAATGGCATGGCCCCTGGCCGTATGCTGGAATATCTGTTTGAAGCAGATAAAGATGCTTATGACGTGACCATCTTTAATGCCGAGCCCCGGGTGAATTATAACCGGTTGATGCTCTCGCCAGTCCTGTCAGGTGAAAAAAGCTATGAAGACATCATCACCCACGATGATCAATGGTACTTGGACAATAACGTCACCTTGCATAAAGGGGCCATGGTCAGCGCGGTGGATACAACCGCCCGAACCGTAACGTCTGAAACCGGGATCGAAGCGGCCTATGACAAGCTGGTCATCGCCACAGGATCAAACCCTTTTATCGTGCCGATGCCGGGTCATGATTTGAACAGGGTTCTGGTTTATCGGGATTTGGATGATGTGGATAAAATGCTGGCCGCTGCGAAAGACGGGGGCCGCGCGGTCGTCATCGGCGGCGGCCTTTTAGGATTGGAAGCTGCAGCTGGCCTGCGCGAGCAGGGCATGGACGTCACGGTTCTACATCTCATGGATACACTGATGGAACGCCAGTTGGACCCCGCAGCGGGTTATCTGCTGGAAAAAGCCATTACCGATCGCGGCATCGACGTGATCACAAAAGCCAATACCAAGGAAATCATTGGTGAAAGCGGTCAGGTGCGGGCAGTCCGCCTGGATGATGGTACGTTGATTGAAGCCTCTATTGTCGTGATGGCTGTGGGTATTCGCCCCTCCATGTCGCTGGCCCAATCCATTGGGGTGGAATGTAATCGCGGGATCGTTGTTGGCGATGATATGCAAACGTCCATACCCAGCATTTACGCCCTTGGTGAATGTGTGGAACATCGGGGCATGTGCTACGGCCTTGTGGCGCCCTTATATGAAATGGGCAAGGTATTAGCTGAAAACCTGCTGGATAAAGCAGCGGGTTATCAGGGATCGCAAACCGCCACTAAACTAAAAGTCAGCGGTATTGATCTTTATTCCGCAGGTGATTTTGCCGACGGACCAAACCGCGAGGAAATCGTTCTGCGCGATGGCAGCGCGGGAATTTATAAACGGCTTGTCCTTGAAGGTGGGCGTATTATTGGCGCGGTTCTTTATGGGGAAACCTCAGACGGGCCGTGGTTCTTTGATATGCTGCGCAAAGGAATCGATGTTACCGAAATGCGCGATACCCTGATTTTCGGTCAGGCCTATCAGGGAGGGTCCCCCCTGGACCCTACGGAGGCCGTTGCAGCCTTAGCAGATGATGCAGAAATCTGCGGTTGTAACGGCATTTGTAAATCCATGATTGTCGACACCATCACTGAATTGTCTTTGACCAGTCTTGATGATGTTCGCGCACATACCAAAGCTTCTGCCTCTTGCGGGACCTGTACGCCGCTTGTTGAAAACTTGCTGGCCTTAACAGCGGGGGATCGCTATTCCCCCAACGCCATCACCCCCGTCTGTAAATGCACGGATCTGGGCCATGAAGATGTGCGCCGGGCGATCAAATCCATGGCACTTAAATCCATTCCTGAAATCATGCAGGTCATGGAATGGAAAACCTCCTGCGGCTGCGCCAAATGCCGTCCCGCCCTTAATTATTACCTGATTTGCGAATGGCCCGGTGAATATGAAGATGACGGGCAATCGCGCTACATCAACGAGCGGGTTCACGCCAATATTCAAAAAGACGGGACCTATTCAGTTGTTCCGCGGATGTGGGGCGGCCTTACCAATGCCAAAGAGCTGCGGGCAATCGCTGATGCAGCCGATAAATATGATATCAAAACGGTGAAAGTCACCGGCGGACAGCGGATCGATTTGCTGGGCGTAAAAAAAGAAGATTTGCCAAGTGTGTGGGCTGATCTTGGCAAGGCTGGCTTCGTTTCGGGCCATGCCTATGCCAAGGGCTTGAGAACGGTGAAAACCTGCGTCGGATCGGATTGGTGCCGGTTTGGAACGCAGGATTCAACCGGTCTTGGGGTTAAACTGGAACGCTTCCTGTGGGGATCATGGGCACCGGCCAAGGTGAAACTGGCGGTATCGGGATGTCCCCGCAACTGCGCCGAGTCTACTTGTAAGGATGTGGGCGTAATCTGTGTGGATTCGGGTTATGAAATTCACTTCGCCGGAGCTGCCGGTCTAGACATTTTGGGAACCGAAGTTCTGGGACAGGTTAAAACCGAAGGCGAAGCGATTGAATATATTGCCGCCTTGATCCAGATGTACCGCGAGCAGGGTCATTATCTGGAGCGGATCTATAAATGGGCACGCCGGGTTGGTCACGACAAAATCCGCAATGTCATTATGGATGACGCCGCCGAGCGCGAAGCGCTGTATTTGCGCTTCATCAAATCCCAGAAATATTCGCAGTCCGATCCTTGGGCGGAACGCAGCGCCGGTAAAGATGCGCATGAATTCACGCCCCTTCGCAATTTCACACAGGAGGCCGCAGAATGACAGGTATGAGTTCAGAATGGACCGAAGTTGGTAAAATTCAGGATATTCCAAAACGTGGCTCGCGCTGCATTCGCTTAGGCGAGATGACAATCGCGCTGTTCAGGTCCGCAGACGATAGGGTCTATGCCATGGAAGACAAATGCCCCCATAAAAACGGACCACTTAGTCAGGGCATTGTTCATGATAATTGCGTTACCTGTCCGCTTCATAACTGGGTAATCTCGCTTGAGACCGGTCTGGCCCAAGGCGCGGATAGCGGCTCGGTCATGACCTTCCCGGTGAAAGAGGAAGCGGGGGTTCTGTTCCTGTCGCTAAAAGCGGCAAAAGAGGTCGCGGCGTGAGCAGTACCTGCCAAAAAAAGACGAAAACCACCTGTCCCTATTGCGGGGTTGGCTGCGGGGTTGTGGTCACGGTGGATGCGGACAATTCGCTTGCCGTATCGGGAGATACAGATCATCCGGCGAATTTTGGCCGTCTGTGCTCCAAAGGGGCGGCGCTGGCCGAAACACTGGGCCCTTCTAACCGCCTGCTGTCTCCGTCATTAAACGGGGTGGATATTTCATGGGAGACAGCGACCCGCACCATTGCGGATAAATTCAGCGAAACTGTTCGTGAACATGGCCCGGATGCGGTTGCCTTTTACGTATCGGGGCAAATCCTGACCGAAGATTACTATGTCGCGAATAAATTGATGAAGGGATTTATTGGGTCGGCCAATATCGATACTAACTCGCGCCTGTGCATGGCCTCCAGCGTGGCAGGGCATAAACGCGCCTTTGGATCAGATACGATTCCCGGCAATTACGAGGATCTGGAACTCGCTGACTTGCTGGTTCTGGTGGGGAGTAATCTCGCCTGGTGTCATCCAGTTTTGTTCCAGCGGATCAAAGCCGCAAAAGCGGCCCGTCCGGACATGAAAATCGTATTGATCGATCCGCGAAAAACCATGACAGCGGAAATTGCAGATCTATACCTGCCCATTCGTCCGGATGGGGATGTCTCCCTGTTTAACGGATTGCTGAAGCATTTAGCGGGTGAGGGCGCGCTTGATTCAGATTATATCGCGGCCCATACCGAAAATTTTGATGCTGTTCTGGACAGCATTTCAAATCTCACACAGAAAGAGGTTCTTGAAAGAACCGGCTTAAATGCGATTGATCTGGCGCAGTTTTATGCCTTGTTTACTGAACATTCAAAAACAGTGACGGTTTTCAGCCAAGGGGTTAATCAATCTCGAAATGGCACCGATAAAGTCAATACAATCATCAATTGCCATCTGGCGACGGGGCGCATTGGCAAACCCGGCGCAGGTCCGTTTTCGGTCACCGGTCAGCCCAACGCCATGGGCGGGCGCGAAGTGGGTGGACTTGCCAATATGCTGGCCGCTCATATGGATCTGGATAACGGGGTTCATCGGGATCGGGTTCAGTCGTTTTGGCGCTCACCGGTCATCGCAGACAAGGTTGGCCTGAAAGCCGTTGAAATGTTCGAAGCGGTGCGCGCCGGAAAAATCAAGGCCATCTGGATCATGGCGACCAATCCGGTGGACAGTCTTCCTGCGGCAAGTTTAGTGGAAGAAGCGCTTGAAATTTGCCCCTTTGTCGTTGTCTCTGAAATCTATGACAATACCGATACGCTGAAATATGCCGATGTGGTGCTGCCATCGCTTGGCTGGGGCGAAAAAGACGGGACGGTCACCAATTCCGAACGCCGTATTTCTCGCCAGCGGGCTTTCCTCCCTGCGCCGGGGCTGGCCAAGGCTGACTGGTGGCAGATGGCAGCAGTTGCCAAGGAAATGGGGTTTGGGAACAGTTTTGATTTTCCCAATGCCGCCGCCGTTTTTCGGGAACATGCCGCGTTATCCGCGTTTGAAAATGCGAATGAACGCAGTTTTGATATTGGCGCCTGCGCCGACTTATCCGATCCGGAATTTGACAGTTTGTCACCATTTCAATGGCCTTGGCGGCGCGGTGATGCACCGACGGAAAAACGGTTCTTTGCAAAGGGCGGGTTTCAAACCTCAACCTCAAAAGCGCAGTTCATTGCCAGCGACCCCGTGGCGGAGATTACACCGTTTGATGCAGAAGCCTTGCTGCTCAATACAGGGCGGGTTCGCGATCACTGGCACACCATGACGCGAACGGGGCGCACGGCGCGGCTCAGCACCCATTTGGCGGAACCTTTTTGCGAAATTTCACCCGCCGATGCAAATCATCGATCCATTCGCGACGCTGATTTGGTTGAGGTGAGTAATGAGCTGGGCAATGTAATGGTTCGCGCCTTGGTGACATCGCGGGTGCAGCCGGGCAATGTGTTTGTGCCCATTCACTGGACCGACCAGTTTGCCTCCAACGCGCGGATCGATAAACTGGTCCCGCAGGTCACCGATCCGATTTCAGGTCAGCCGGCCTCCAAAAATACACCCGTTCGCGTTCGTAAAGTGCAAATGGCCAGTTACGCCTATGTCCTGCTGCGTGACCGTCCTGCAAAATTCACTGCTGATTATTGGGTGATTTCCCCGGTTGCCGGTGGCTGGCAGTTAGAATGCGCAATGGCGCAGCCTGTGACGGATCTGGATGCGTTTCTGGTGGATTTGGGCGTCTCCGCTGATCTTGGGGATCACATCGATTATGGGGATGTGAAATCCGGCGATTTGCGCCGGGCGATCTTCACCGGTGATCAGCTCGCCGCTTTTGTAAAAATATCAGCAGAACCCACTCAGATATCACGCAGTTGGGCCGTAGCGCAGCTATCCGAAGATTTCAGCGAAAAGCGCAACCGTTTCAAAATTGTCTCGGGCCGACCCGCCAAAGGAATGTCCGATAAAGGACCGATCATTTGCTCGTGTTTTTCTGTGGGCGCGCTTGAAATTTCAGCCGCCGTCCAAAAAGGATGCTGCAGCGTCGCGGATGTTGGTAGCGCCTTGAAAGCGGGCACCAATTGCGGGTCGTGCAAATCGGAAATTAAAACCCTGATCGAGCAGGAACCCGTTCTGATGCCAAACGCAAAGCATTCCAAAGTAAGCTAGCTTCAATGGAACTTTCGTCGGTGTTGTCAGGTATGTCAGGACAGTCGATTAGAAACACCAAGCCCAGATGTTGATACAAAAATCAGACCAACATAAAGACAAAAGTGTCTAGAAATCGAAAAGACGCCTAATTCACCCCACTAATAGGCCAGAAACGTCTAAAAACACTTGTGCAGTCCGCGCAATGTCGTAAATGGCCGCGTTTAGTCAATAATGGCTCTAACACTGTATCTTCACTCTCCAATATATTCATGATCAAGACGACAGCCCAGCTAAGGTTTCTGGCAAGAAATCCAAGTTTGGAGCTAACTTAACCTTAATCATCAATGAGATACGAAATGTACGAAAAAAAACCTGAAAATCCAGAGACTAGTCAGCCCCAAAAGATGAACTGGGCTAAAACCTCGTATGCCACTGAAAACCAATGTGAAATCGAACAAACTCTGGCTCGAAATAGTTTGTACGGTAGAAGAGATCAGGAATTGCAGAATATCGGTATTGTTAGGTCGAGACCATTCTCCCTCTATCAAAGAAATACATTTGCGATCCTTTATAATTCATTGAAACAGTTCTATTTACGGATCAAAAAAATATTCTTTTTTGAGAATTTGCGAAAATCCCGTGAAGCAATGATGAACATGCCCATTCGCTACCTAAAAGATATTGGCTTAACGCGGCAAGATGTAGATGCATTGTTTTTAGGAAAATCACGTAACCTTGCTAATGACAACATTGGTGATCGTAGTGAAGCGGCAAAAAACAAACGGGCAAGATAGTCCAAAACCATCAAATAAAGTGGGTGACATCTCCATCTTAAGTGAGTTTTTAGATGAAAGGTTTTTCCCCATGACAACAAATTGGCACGCCACTAATTGGTGTTTCATAAAAATTATTTCTAATTAATAAGGACCGGAATAATGCCATCACTAAAAGGCATCCCATTCACTCGCACTATCAAAGGCATGCAGTTTCTCGCCGAAGGCGGGACAGAAACAGAGATAATGTATCGCCATGGCCACGAATTGCGAGAATTTGCAATGTTTGAGTTGATGCACAAACCATCTGCTGTTGTTGATCTTCGCGATATGTATCAACGTTATTTGGATGTTGCCGCGCGTCATGGATTTGCCGCTCTGATGGCGGGGGTTGATTATCGTTTGAGTCCAGATTGGGGTAAGAAGCTCGGTTACAGTGAAGAAGCTTTGCGGGAGTTACAACATATGTGTATCGATTTTCTCCGCGATGTCTCTAAACCGTACATAGACCAATTACCACAGATCGTAATATGCGGATGTATCGGGCCGCGCGGTGATGCTTATTCGTTGAATAAGAAAATAACAGCCGAGAGCGCAGAGGAGTACCACTCCTGGCAAATGGGTGTGCTTTCTGAGTGCGAGGTTGACCTGGTGTGGGCTGCAACTATTAACAATATTCCTGAAGCGGTCGGTTTAAGTAAGGCTGCCGCAAGGGCAGGGTTACCAATTAACCTATGCTGGACACTGACCAGCGATCATCGTCTAAGATCAGGCCCTACGGTGAAGGAGGCGATTGAAGTGACTGACGAAGAAGCCGGGTCAGCGCGGCCGGATTCATACGGCATCAATTGTTCTCATCCCGTAGAATTCGAACCCGCCTTGGAACCTGGAAACTGGGTTGAACGCATTCGCATGTTTCGACCAAATGCTTCAAAGATGGACAAGATCTCCTTATGTAAGGTTGGCCACATAGAAGAAGGGGACCCCGATGAGTTAGGTACAATGATGGGTGATTTGGCTCGTCGCTACCCCAATGTCGATATGTGGGGTGGCTGTTGCGGCACATGGGACAAACATTCAGAAAAAATAGCAGCAGCCGTGAAACAAGCAAGGCTTTAGCTTATCTGTGTGGCACTGACATCACCCAGCTATCCTCTCAGACGACTTAAGGCTTCACTCTCGCATTAAGTAGACTTAACCTGTTGGTTAATTAGAAATATGTGAATTTAATTGGTACCTCTCAGCGGCGTTCATAAGTTCTGGTAACCACTCGGTTCCATGTTTTCTAGTAGACTAACGATTTATATTTTGTCAGACTAATGTTACAAGAACCTTTAGTCCTTTTCCGGAACTTGCCACTTTCACCTCCTTAGGCGAGTGGTGATACCTAAAATACTGTCCTACGTACACGTCCTTTGATTAAAGGGAATTCACTACATTAGTTGAAGAGTTGACAATAATGGGTCAAATAAGACCAAAACCTGGATTAAATAGAACGAAAATCCTTCATGCCTAACTCCGCATATTCAAAAAATATTACTGTCAGCCTCGTGGCCGTACCGGAAATGTCTGCGGCAGTTCTCCATGGCCTTCATGAAGTTTTCTCTTATGTGGGTGGCGCATGGGAATTCCTCACTGGTGTGGAATCCAAATGTAGACAAATAACGCCTAGAATTGTGGGTTCAACGACCTCGCCGGTTGTTACGACGTTAGGTGTGACTATCGTTCCAAATCATAGCTTCGAAGAAGCCCATCGTTCGGACGTTGTTATTGTTGGTGATCTAGATATTATGTCCGGTTACGAGCCTGGTGATAAATGGGCAGACGCGATAGCGTGGATCAAGGATCAACACGACAAGGGTGCTATCATCTGTTCTGTTTGTACTGGCGGCTTGATGTTAGCTGAGGCCGGTCTGCTCGATGGCCTGGAAGCAACGTCACACTGGAGTGCAACCGAACATTTCGACCGCTGTTATCCCAATGTCCTACTTAAACCGGACCGCGTGCTTGTCCCGTCAGGGAAAAACCATCAAATTGTAACAGCTGGAGCAACAACCACTTGGCACGAGCTTTCACTATACCTGATTGCACGATTTTGCGGGGAAGCAGAAGCGCGGCATATTGCAAAAATCTTCCTTATTGGAGACCACAATGATGGTCAGTTGCTATTCGCGGCGATGATACGTCCAAAACAGCATGAAGATGCAAAAATTGCGCAATGCCAAACCTGGATAGCAGAAAACTATGAAAAACCAAACCCCGTCGCGCAAATGACAGCTCTATCTGGCCTAAACCCTAGGACTTTCATGCGACGTTTCAAATCTTCCACTGGATATTTGCCATTAGACTACGTACAGACGTTACGCGTAGAAGAAGCAAAACACATGCTGGAAACAACAGACGAGGCAATAGACGATATCGCTGAAACTGTTGGGTACGAAGAGCCTAATTCTTTCCGTCGGCTATTTAAACGCACAACCGGGATTAGCCCCAATCAATATCGACTGAGGTTTAAGAATGTTTCAACATTCGAATTATAAGCACGAGCGCTATAATAAATACGTAAACCAAGATCTTACTTAAGTAAGTAGTGAAGTCCAGACAGTATTGTTAGGGCACCATTAAGACAAAATCGGCGTCCTCCTGCTGAAAGCGCGTCACATATGACCCGTATTTGTCCATTTTCAAACTACAAAGCCATCTCAGTTCCTAATATCTTTCTGTATAGGGAAGCGTTTTATTGCCCCTAAAACATCAGGAAAATGAAATGGGCAATACCAAACACCTCCCATCCGAAATTTCAACAGAAGACGATGGAGTTTGTGAAGATGTAGTTGAGATCCAACTGCCTTCGAAAATATTTTAAATCCCCAAAATCAATACAAAACTGACATCTGCAAATGTCCTAACCATCGCGAGTTAAAAATTCGCATTTTTCAAACCTTAACCATATGGGCTTGTTGTCTCAGATAGACCTTCATTGCCCAATTTAACTGAATTGAAAGGCGATGCCGATCAAGTCAGCCGAAAGAAAAAATGACTATAGAACCTTCAATTTTGTCATCAATTGGGAAACCAAACACAGAACTGGTAAAACCAATGTCAACAACCAACCGGATGTTACAAGGTCCCGTTTTTATAACTCTTATGAGACTTTCCGCACCCAATATCGGAGAAGCCTTGGCTCGGGTTGCTTTTATAGCATTTGATGCCATTTTTATCGGCTGGATTGGCACAGATGCATTAGCCGGTGTTAGTCTGGTTTTCCCAATTTTCCTGATCATGCAGATGATGTCGGCAAGTGGATTGGGTACGGGTACGTCAGCAGCGGTCGCGCGAGCCTTAGGCGCGGGCAACCTCGACCAGGCCCACAAGATTACGTCACAAGGAATTATACTTGCGCTGATCGTAGCCACTATTTTTACAGGATTTTTCCTATCTTTGGGGCCCACCATTTATGAATGGATGGGTGCCGAAGGTGCCGCACTTAAGGCAGCGAGCCAATACTCAATGGTAGTGTTCAGCGGTATCGCATTTGTCTGGATCATGAATATACTTGCAAACATCATTCGCGGGACTGGAAACATGTTTATTCCAGCAAGCGCTATAGTTATCGGCGAGATGTTTCATTTGATACTCGCACCTACGCTAATTCTAGGATGGGGCCCTTTTCCTGCTTTGGGTGTTTATGGCGCTGCTATCGCTGTTCTCTCATCTTACGCTGTCGGCGCGCTCATACTTTTCCTGTATCTTGTTACTGGCAGATCGCTAGTACAACTTTACTTGAAGAACTTAACACCGTCCTGGACGTCAATGCGAGAGATACTGAGTGTCGGCGGATTTGCCTCCCTAAATGTTCTACAGGCGCAACTTATCGTCATTATTGCAACAACGCTGGTGGCCGGATACGGGCAAGTGGCTTTAGCCGGATTTGGCGCTGCCAGCCGACTTGAGTTGCTGCAAATTCCAGTCACTTTTGCACTAGGGTCTGCTATTATAACAATGGTTGCAACTAATCTCGGCGCCAACAATTGGGACCGGGTCAGGCAGATTGCTTGGGCCGGCACCATTATCGCTACAGCTATTGGCGCTTTATTCGGGAGTATCTCTTTTTTTGCAGCAGATTACTGGATGCACTTGTTCTCCAATGATCCATTAGTTATCTCTTTCGGTGTCACTTATCTAAATATAATTGGTTTGTTATTACCCTTTATCGGTGCTGGTATTGGCCTCACCTTTGCTCTGTTCGGGGCAAACAAACCTCTTATTCCTTTTCTCGCCATAAATGCACGCCTATTGATCATTGCGATTATCGGTTGGGCACTTGTCAAAATATGGCACGTGGGAATGGATACCCTGATCTATGTCCTAGTAGCCGGCATGCTCGCAGTCGCAACCATACTTGTCATCGCTGGTTACAACCTGTTTCGGCCGCGATAAACAATCAGATTAACTTGCCCGTCAGATTAAAAGAAAAATCATTCTGGTTGCCTCATTTGGTGCAATGAGTGGTTTTCTATCTGCTCATGAGCGCGCCCTGTCCATTTTGGATTGGTTCTGGAAAATCTGCCCTAATCGTTTGCCCCATAACCCTCTAAATAGGCCAAAGAGCCACTGCTATCAGTGACTGCAAAAATCGTATGGAAATAGACATGAAAAAGGAACTCTAAAATGGATAGTTTAAAAGATGCTTTGAATGCCTCTGAGAGAGGATTTGACGGAAAGATTTTCGAAGAGGGAGGCCCGGAGTTTGACGAGGCGCGCTCGGTTTGGAACGCAATGATCGACCGACGCCCGGCAATCATCACCCGATGCCAAAATGTGGATGATGTCATAGCAGCTGTAAAGCTTGCAAAATTGAAAGACCTACCCATTGCTGTCCGTGGCGGCGGGCATAACGTTGCAGGCCATGCGGTTGGCCAGGGTAGTGTTATGATCGACCTCTCAGACATGCGCGACGTAAAAGTGGATGCAGAAAAACGCGTCGCAATTGTTGAGGGAGGTGCACTCTGGCGTGATGTGGATAGGGCCAGTCAAGTGCATGGGCTGGCAACACCCGGAGGCTTGATTTCAGACACGGGTGTAGGAGGACTGACGCTTTCAGGTGGCATCGGTTGGCTACGGGCGAAACACGGGCTTTCCATCGACAACCTGATTGCAGCGAACGTCGTCACTGCTGACGGCAATTTGATACGCGCAAGCTCCGACGAAAACCCAGACCTGTTATGGGCGCTCAAAGGAGGGGGTGGTAATTTCGGTGTTGTCGTCCAATTCGAATTTGCTCTGCATTCCATTGGGCCTGAGGTGATGTTCGCTGCGCCAATTTATGCCTTGGAAGACGGCCCTGGCCCCATACGGGCCTGGCGGGATTTTCTAGCCAAGCACGGAGATGTAGTGGGGTCACTATGCGAATTCTCAACCGCTGCTGAGAGTGAAGATTATCCCGAAGAATACTGGGGTAAACGCGTTTTCACCTTAGCCTGCGTCTATAACGGTGATGCAACGGAAGGTGAGAAACTTCTACAGCCCTTGCGCGAACTTGGACCAATGGTCACTGATTTTTCAGGCCGAATGAATTACTGCGATGTTCAGCAGCTTTTCGATACGCTCATGCCAGCAGGTGATTTCCGATGTTATTGGAAAGCCCGATATCTGGCTGGCCTGTCGGACGAGATGATTGATCTCGCGGTCAAATACGCCACGTCTGCACCTTCAGATAATTCGCTGTCGTCACTTTGGAATTTCGGTGGTGCGACGGCCAAGGTTACGGAAGAAGCCACGGCCTTTGGTGACAGGTCTATGGGGTGGATGTATTCTCTGGACGGTGTTTGGTCCGACGCAAGCGATGACGAGATTAATATCGCATGGGCTCGGGAAGGCTGGAACGCAGCTGAAGCATTCGGTCATCGCGGCCGCGCCTATCTCAATTTCCCGGGGCATGGGGAAGATGGGGAAGCTTTAACTCGTGCAAGCTTCGGCGCAAACTATCAGCGCTTAGTAAGTATCAAAACTAAGTATGACCCGGAAAACAGATTCCGGTTTAACCAAAACATCCAACCAGAAGTATAAGATACCGTTCAGTCGTCGCTTCCACCGCACAGGCTCGCGAATTTACAGCGCTATCCACTTATAGGTGTTAGGTAGCTCGTCAAAGCAACCAATGGCTTGAAAGTAATTTCCAGAGCAGACGATCAGTTTGCTCTGGAAATTAACAATTATCGCACCCCAAACAAAAGATTTGGAGCTGTCTTTTATGACCAGTTTTTGTCAGAAGCTCTCCTTATGAATCCAAGCTAACCATGCCAAATACTATTTCAAGAACGGACATCCTCTTTCTGTTCGGATTTAAGGAGAAACAAAATGCTGAATACTACAAATAGGACGCTACGGATCTAATTGATGAAGGAACAATGCTAACCAGTTAGGGCCTTCATTCCTTTTAAAGGAGGACGGCCCAAATCAGTTCATTCAGCGAACAAAGTTAATGCTTGGTATCGACAGGCCAAGCCTTCCCCACTTTCAATGTATTTCAAAAAATGGAAATGACTGTATGTCTATTTTAACTCTGCATGGTAATCAGGTTTTTATTAAAGAAACAGGGGTCGGAGCACCTCTTCTTTTTGTACATTGCTCTAGTACAAATCATAAGGAATGGAATTTTCTCGCGGAGCAAATGGTGAAAACCTATCGTTGTATCCAACCGGACTTGATTGGATATGGTCAAAGTTCGGCAAATTGGGGAGATGATGGCCGATTGATAGGATGTACAGATGAGAAATTATTAGAGCATATTTTCAGCCAATTGGATCAACCTGTACATATTGTCGCGCATTCATATGGAGCGGCTGCTGTGCTGGAAGTCGCCGCACGGTTTCCAGAACGAGTAGCTAGTCTGTGCTTGTTTGAACCAGTGAGTTTCCATCTTCTGAATAGGCCTGAGACAAAACGGTTTTGGCAACAAATATCCAGGTTTGGTAATCGTATCATTGCCGCTGTAGAGGCCGACAATTACACAGCCGCCGCCCGTCATTACATGGGCTTTTGGATTGGTCATCTAAAATGGACATTTGCACCTAAATATTTTAAGCGTACCGTATGCAAAGGCATGCCAAAAGTCGCAAATGATTTTCACGTAATGTATACCAGAGAAAGTTCATTGAGCCACTTTTCGAAAATTCAGTGCCCTGTCACTATAGTGCAAGGAGAACGGTCACCAAAGGCTGTGGATGCGACTTCTGATCTACTCGCAAAGTCTATGCCCGCGTGCAAAAAAATAGTTGTATCACGTGAAGGTCATATGTTGCCTATGCTGAATCAGCCAAAGACAAGAGACATTGTGAATGGCCATTTTACTAGGTTGGCTAGTTAATAGTCCATCGCCGTATATATATTAGAACGCCTTCCTACAGAAGTGATGATTGGCTGAAATCCGCATAATTTTCACAAAACTCCTCCAGTAAATATGGAGGGGTTTTAAAGCCATTGCGATTTATGGAAGATCGTTCCCAGAGAGCGATACGGAAATTGGGCCAAAACAAATACAAACGTGTATAGAAAAACCAAATATCAAGCACGCATAAATCCACTAAATCATTGATTTAATGGTGCCGTTGAGAGGATTCGAACCTCCGACCTACGCATTACGAATGCAAAAGGATACGAATAATTTCAATAGGTTAGAGTGTCTAAAAATCAAAAAATGGCCCAATTTTTCCTATTTTGAGGCCGGAATTGTCTAAACTCTGGGAAAACCCCACACATCCAAATGCAGCTACATAGCATTGATACTGTCCAAATAGCCCTAGTTACAATACAATCATACAACTATGAATTATTGGCAACACGCTAAAACACTATTTGAAAACGTCATAAAATGTGATGGCTTGCCCTTAAGCAACCCTACCAGTTTCAGTGAGCTGTCAACAACTCACCAAGCGGTCGCATTTTTAGCAGATATTGGATACCTTGGTCTGAATGATCAAACTGCTTTTATTACATCAACATCAAACGATGAAACAACAATTTCCAATCGTCTTGCCTTACTAAACCTCACCTCCCGTTGCCGGGATTTCTTTCCACTTTTTAGTCCTTCCACAGAAAAGCTTCGTTTTTTTGGCACTCTTTTGTCCCCGGCTGCATTTGGAATAACTGGGCACCCTACAACTTCCCAAGGAAGTGGCGGAAAAGGATTTAACGCTCAGCAGGCTTTTCAAGCCTGTATGGGAGAAGCAGCTGAATTTCTCTCATTCCTCCGACAGGAAAATGATCCGTTAATTGTCAGAGAACAAGTTTATGACGGCTTTCGTCAAAGTGAATATGATTGGATAAACGGTCAGCTTGGAAATAAACTTAGCAGTTCCGCAAAAGAGGTAGATTGTATTGAAGCCATATCACATAGGCAGCATCAACATCGCTTGATACCTGCAGATCTCGTGTTACGCACACCTCCAACCCTTCATCAAAGCACATTTAAAACTCCAAGTAATGGGGTTGGGGCTGGAAAAACATTTGAAGAAGCCATGCTGAATGGAATTCTAGAACTTATCGAGAGAGATGCCATGGCTTTGTGGTGGTTTGGTCATGCCCCCTCTTTTGCAATCAACCCAGATCTTCTAAAAGATGAAATGATTGCAAAAACACTGGAAGACGCAGAACGCCACATCCAATTTTTTGACATCACATCAGACTTCAACATTCCTGTGGTCGTTGCAACATCATCAGACTCCGATGGAAATCACGTCATATGTGGCATTGCCTGTGATGTTACGATGAGCTCTGCAATTAACAAAGCCTATGCAGAAATGCGCCAAATGGAACTCGCACATTTTATTTCGTGCAGCCGACATGAACAATTTGGCACGGACTCTCTTTCCAAAGTCGATCTTGAGCATATACAGCGATATCAGAACCTCGACTTAAACAGTTATAGCCAGTTTAATGGCGTGCAACCCCCGCGTAAATTATCCGGTGAAATTAGTAATCCAACACTTTCCTATGTTGTAGAACGTATTATTAGCCTCGGTTACGATATCTATACTGCCAATTTAACACGACCAGAGATTAACGTACAAGTTTCCCGCGCTATCATTCCTGGTTTGCAGCCCCCAAATACACACTACATCAGCCAAAGACTTAAACACGTAATATCCTACAATAATTCATCCAATGGTAATGCTATGCAATTTGATATTTCGCCAATTTAAACCTTTCTTTCAATAGATAGAAAAATGTATTTCCTAGTCTGTTCCGTTAAAAACGAGAACCGGCACTCAGCTTTAAGTTGTCATTAAAAAAACCTGCATGTAGACTGCGTATATGAGGTTTTTAAAATGAACTCATTATACAATAACAATAAAAGTGATCAAAACGTTCGAGTTCGTTTATTCGGCGGCTTTCATGCTGAAAACTTTTCTGGGACCCCAATTGACATTCCGAACCGCAAAGCGAGCGCTTTAATTGGGTATCTGGCGCTCAATGACAGACAAATTCAAACGAGAGAGCGCCTTGCAGGGCTATTTTGGAGTGACAAGGGAGAAGAACAGGCGCGAGCTTCCCTACGACAGACCATCCGGCGTTTACGAATAATATTTGACAAAAATAATATTGTCCCAATGGATTTCGGGCGACATGAAATCAAGCTTATTGGCGGTAAAGTTCATACAGATATCGATAAGGCGATTGACAGCCTGAAACAAAGTATCGTCCCGAAGGTTTTGGTTGAAACCGACAAACCAGTTGAAAGCATTCTATATGGCCTGGAAGATTTGGACGAATTCTTTTCATCTTGGTTGCATGTTACGCGTCAAACGATCGCAAACAAGATTTCAGAGTTGCTTCTGGATATCCTAAGAAGCTCCGGAACGGATAAAGTGGATGCTGCCAAAGCTTTGCTTAACATTGACAATACCAGCGAAGAAGCTCATCGGTGCCTCATCCGGCATCATGTGGATCATAGAAACATCCCTGGGGCGTTAAACCAATACAAACAGCTCTGGGAACTTCTGGATGATGAATATGACATGGAGCCTGACGAGGACACGCAACAACTGGTGGCTGATATTAAGCTCGGCATATATAAGGCCCAGCCTGAAGATGGTGAACAAAAACCCCTTCACGATAAATCACAAACAACTGTTGATCGACATACGTCCTTACCAGTTATTTCCATAACGCGATTTGAGTTACATGGCCTTGATCCCGCAGCTGAACTAAGAATAATAGGGCTCCGCTATGAGCTTATCGCGTCGTTAGTTAAATTCCGACAGTGGATCATTTTGGAAAGCATTGAAAACCCGGAAGATCCAACTCATAACGGCCCTTTTAAACCAATTCCGCACCGCCATTTGGACTACAAACTAGCAGGGGCCTGTTTTATAGATAGTGGTGATGTCAGGCTCATATTGACGCTTACGGAAATCTCAACAACACAATACATATGGAGCTCTGTATTTTCGATAAACCTAACTGAATGGGCTGCCGTCCAACGTCAAATTGTTCGCCAAATCTCAACCGCCCTAAACATTCACCTGACACAACAGCAGCTGAAACGAAATATCGGCACTCAAACACTTCCCCTAGAAACCTATGACAAATGGTTACAAGGGCAAGCATTAAGCTTTGTTTGGCGAGCGAAAGAGAGAAATGAAGCATCGGAAATATTTTTATCCGTCATGAAAGATCGCCCCGCTTTCACCCCCGCATATTGCAGTTTTGTCCAACTTGAAAATACACGCCACATCGCTTTTCCTGGCATTTTCCGCTCAAAACAACGTGAGATTAATACCCTCCAGTTAGCGAAAACGGCCCTTGAAAAGGATCCACTGGACTCACAAGTTCAGTTATGTCTTGCCTGGTCATTGCTGATGAATAATAGCCGCGACCAGGCTACCAATCATTTCTTCCTTGCGCTCGATCTAAATGAAAATGACCCTTGGACACTAATTTCATCCGCTTGCGGCCTGTCTGTTGCCGGGGAGGTCGACGATGCAGTTCGCCTCGCCAGACAAGCACTTGATCTGAACTCAGCACCCAGCAATTCTCATTGGACCTATCAGGCGACAATTAAATTTCTGGCCAAAGACTATGACGGTTGCATTGCTTCCTCACAACAAGTCTCAAATGCTGCTTACTACCTCCAGGCTTGGGTTGCTGCCGCATATGTGTATTTGGGAAATATTGAGACAGCGCGACGCAAGGGAGAAGAATGTTTCTCAATTGTAAAGCAGAACTGGCATGGCACAGCCCTACCCACCAAAAAAAACATGGCCCAATGGCTTTGGGAATGCGTCCCCCTGTATGACGGTGCCCATAAAAAATGCCTGCAAGACGGTCTTCATCATGCAGGCATTTCACTAGATCTTTCTAGACGCTGATTACATACAAACATTCACGCAATATTCGCCAATCCGCTGCATCATGAATGTCTCTCGCTGTGATTTTGACATTTCTTTATACTTCAAAGTGGAACCCGAGCCATCAACCTCAAAGGCAGTCTTATAATATTCATCTACGGGATATATGTTCGATTTGTCTAATCTATTCAATAAGTAGTCTTCACATTTTGCAATCGCGTCAAGGCTTGGGATCACCAGCATCAAAGTATTAGAAGGGATTTGCACTGGTAAAAAATTCACCATATTTTTTGGGATTTTAACTGTCAGCCCTTCCTTGGAAACCTGTTCCTTAAAAGTTTCTATGTTTTGAGGGACCAGAAGGTCACCATTTGCCCATTTTTGCACCAACCTTCCAAATTCTTCATTGTCAGTAATCTCTACTTTTGGAAGTGGTCTTGGTAAGTCAGGTGGTCCAGGTATTGTCATTTTAATCTCCCCTAAATTTCATTGTATTTGAAATAAAAAATTTCATTTCAAAACCCAGACTACGAAGACAATCGTGACTCCTACGTGAATAGTTAACGCTGGAGTCACGGGATAAGATTTAAGCAATTTATTTTCCAGGGAGGATAAAATGCATAACATCACTACGGCTGCAATACTTTTGATTGTTTCAACCGTGTTCCCCACAATCTCACTCGCTCAAAGTCAGAACCCGGAAAGACGGGGGCTTAACGTCTCTCATTCTGGCTCACATGAGAGCGATATACATCTACTAAACACCCAAAAAAAATCTGAAATTCCTGAACCCAACTATATTAAAGCAGAACATTCACTTCTGATCACGGATCAGGATGCATTGAGTTTTTTAAGTCTCAAAAATCTAATCCACCAGCTCGTTCGAGAAAGCGCACCAAATTTATTATCACCAAACCCGGAAGAGCCATCTAAGCTATTCTTCAAAGAGTTCATTCAATCCATACTGCATTCAAAAAGCAGCAAAATTCTTGAATCCGATAGCCTTTTTGATTGGAACAATTACAAAGCCATCGGTGCAGTCAATCGATTTGATTTAGCGAATGACAAAACATATGAAACATGCGGAGAGTATCGCCTGATATTCGCGTTCTTTCCGACCACCTCCTCCGGAACACAAGATCTGTATATCAATTTTGAAATGGAATTACCCAATCCACACCGAGAACTAGGACTGAAAGGGTGCTCACCGATAACCACCTTTTGGGCGGATTTAAGTAATCCGCAATTATGTGGGATAACACGCGGACAAAAGTTGGCTCAATTCTTTCACCGTGGCGTTCAGCAAAAATTTAAAATGCCCCCCATCAGCCTAAACAACTTAGGCGGTCACCCCGTTTTAAGACGGGGACAAATACGTATTGCCTGGCAAACGCCAGAAACTATTTGGCTGTGGAGAGAGTTCACGCTATCGAAAACAAAAGAAAAACTGGAAGTAATACGACAAAAAGTCAAGGGAAGCCCTAAGCCAAGGCTTTTTGGAAAACCAACTACCTCCAATAAGAAACAAATTGAAAAATTACTGCGAGCAATTGAAACGGATTTTCAAAACTTAACGAATAAAAACATCCATAAATTCACTTTTTCTTTTCCCGATGAATTATTAGCGATGGAAGGTAGTACTGAGGACAAAGATAAACATGACATTCAAACTGTGTTTGCCAATGCCAATGCAAATAGAGAAAAAACAGGCCTATGGACGACTATTGCTAACAAGCTTAAACCAATAGAGGGTCAACAGCATCTCACCGTGCAGCATGTAATAACTCGAATTAATGCTCTCAGTTGCGCTGGTTGTCATCGCTTTGTAGGAGAAAAGGAAATTGGATTTTGCCAGAAATGGCAAAAAGCAAATAAATTCGTCCATGTTTCAAAAGAAGACCCTGAAAACGGCCACTACAACAAATCTCTCGCACTTATGAACCTCTTTCTCCCTTTCAGGTTGGATATTTTTAGAAATCATCTTCTTCAAATTGGTTATGTGCCACTCCACACACCCGTTACTGAAACACCTCCTCAGGAAGGAATCTGTAAATAAGCAATTTCGTCTAAACCAAGTTCTACTGGCCTCAAAAAACCCACAAACTCTACAGCTTGTGGGTTTACCTTCCAATAGACATCTGTCCTATATAGAGCCTCATCAAAACCGAACGCCGAGAGCCACTCGCCAGAACTCTTCATTTTGATACGTCTTATCATTTCGACCATTCTCATATCGTAGTCCAAGGATAAAATTCTTGGCACCATTTAACTTATAGTCGGCTGATACAATCCATTTAGAAGCGTCATCAATTGGCAATGAGGAAAGCTCAACATGTCGATAAGAGGTGCTAAAGACAATATTTCCTAGCGCAGGAACTTTTGGAAATGTAACACTAACAGACGCTTGTGCTCCATATCCAAAAAACTCATCACTTTTTTCAAGGATAGGATTTGTCCCCTCTTTTTCAATCCAGCCTGCTTCCAGCAACCCATATATCTCAGGCTTGATCCAAACGTTTCCGTCGCTCAAGATATTATATCGACCGACGGCAAAATTTGATCCTATTGTAAATGCTGGATCGATAATAGCTTCTCCTCGCCAGTATTCCGCATGCTCACCTTTATCAAACACATATTGTGGGACCATTGTAATTTGCCATACTGCGCCCATTGCTTCTTCAACAACATCTAGGGAAGCACCAAGGATCAAAGATTCCACACGCTCATCATCGCCGCCGTTTTTGTTTGTATCTTTATTGTGATATTCAACGAACGGAATGAATTGAAATGGGGTTTCATTCCACTTCATCTCTAAAGGAATACCCAAAACGCCATCCACTTGGACTGTTTGCTCTTCTTTTTCCTTATCGTCTGTAAAGGATAACTGCGCTGAACTTTCCTTGCTGTTTTGCGTAATCTTGGCGGTTGAAAGATCCTTTACATTTCCACGGATCCGGAAATAATTCGGCCATTCCTTGAAAAAATTACCATTACTATCGACCACTTCTTCTTCTGAGATCACATTACATTTTATGGAAAATTTTGAAAATTCCCCAGACCGCCCAAAAAAATCCGTCGGCTTAAGAGAAAGCTGCCCATTCTCTTTCAGAGACAATAGATCTTTGAGATTGAGATGAATGGAGTAGGCACCGTTTCGGACCTTTTGTTGCTTAATAAAGGCAATAAATGTAGTATATAATCGTTCATATTTTTTATTAAATTCCTTTCCCACTGGTGTCCCCTCCAGCGTACCTTTTCTAAAAAGCTCGAGAATATTTTCTTCAGTTCCTTTATCCTTATTTTCCAAAACAAGGGAAATAGGAAGCCCCAGATATACAAACATCGCCTGTGCAAGTGCATTCTTACTCACATACAATTCACCATTTGGCCCTTCCCTACAGAGCTGATCTTGATTTTCCCTGGTTAAAATGTCTTCAATAGCTATATCTTTTCGCTCAATGGAATAAGCGGCATTTGTTGTAAAAAATAATACCAGTATAATGGATGATGCTGACAATAAGTGTTTCATGACTGCTCCCTTCAAAAAAATGAAACAAGATCAAAGATTCAAGCGGTTTCAGGCCGAAAATTTCTTAACGATATGGCCTAGAGCCTCATCAGCAACTGTCTTTGTTATTTGTAATTGCATGATCTTCTTCGTTATGTGGATGCATATATCGAAGCAATCGGATTTCATAAGCTCCTTTGCGTCTTCCCGATCCAGATCAAGCAGGCAATAACGGGTATTTATCTGACACAACTTTGCTTCAATATCATTGAGCATATGCCACATATCGTTGAGCCCCATCTCCTGCTCTTTAGCCGGAACAAATTTCCCATTGAACTTTCCAATTTTGCTTGATGTGTCATCGAAAACAACGAATGCAATTGCAGTTAAAACATCGTTTATCACTATATCTCTATTCATCTTTCTATCCTCCTCCAGAAAATTCTGATCTGAAAGACAACCAAGACGACTGTGAAAAGACCGTGACTTTCATGTGAAGAAGTTCTTTGCCGGACGAACAGGAAGAACCGCTTTCTAGCCGCTGCAGAACTAATGGTGTCACGACAATTTCACGGACCATTTGCCAACATTCTCGAAATTGAAAACAATTTTTCATGAGGAGGATGGAAATGAATCACGGCAGAAAAAATACTGGCTTTATTGAACCAAGATCTCAGTTTTATCACGGACCTTTTGGTCGTTTGTTTGGTGATCTACCCGGTTGGTCACCAGATGGTATTCCAGAGGCTGGGCTGGAAGCCCATTTTCTGAAATTCGCCAATTCAGAAATGATTGAATCTCCTGGACTCTGCCCCTCTCAAATTTCTCAAGACAGCAAAATTAGGGATAAACTTGACACCCAGTTTAATTCTCAAATACCTGCGGGATACACCTATTTCGGACAGTTTGTCGATCATGATATCACCCTAGATATCACGCCTTTGTCTGAGGCCGATAAAGACCCGGATAAACTTCAAAATTTCCGGTCACCGCGCCTCGATCTCGACTGTGTTTACGGAGGCGGCCCAGATCTTCAACCCTACCTCTATGAGCATGATGATTGGGGACGACTTACTGGTCGTATGTTAACCGGAACCATCAAGAAAACTGAACTTTCTGATTTGCTTCGAAATAGTGCCGGTAGAGCCATAATTGGGGATATGCGCAATGATGAAAATGCGATTGTCTCCCAAGTTCACTTGGCATTCATTAAGGCTCATAACGAATTAGTCGAAAGATCAATTGACCAAGGATTGGCCTGTGGCAGAAAAGCTTTTGTCCTGGCTCGGCGCACGCTCGTTTGGCTCTATCAATGGATTGTCTGGCAGGATTTCCTAAAAAGAATAACCAATGAAGAGATCCATGCCTGTGCGTTGAAGCAAGCTACCTCTTGTGGAAATCACGTCCTTTGGGATTTGGGTCTAAAAGATATTTATAACTGGAAACACCATCCTTTTATGCCAATTGAATTTTCGGGAGCCGCTTATCGTTTTGGCCATTCAATGGCCCGAAATAGCTATCAAACTAACAACTCATCCGCCGCTGGTGCAGGATTTGGAACATTCATTCCTTTGTTCGATCTCACCGCGAATAAATCCGATGACCTCAGTGGCTTTAGACCTCTCTCGGCAAAACGAGTGGTTCAATGGGACTGGTTCCTAAACATGAAAAGCTCCGCAGGACCGTTTCCGCAAATGGCGCGTAAAATCGATACAAAATTGTCAAACGCACTAGCAAAACTACGAGAAGACCCGAAAAATCCAAAGTCAATTAGTAATGTGTTAGCAGCGCGCAACCTGTTGAGAGGTGTCAAATTACTGCTTCCTTCTGGACCAGATGTCGCCCGCAAACTTGGCTACTCGCCAATTGAACTCACTCCAGATGAACCCCACTCACTCTGGTATTACATTCTAAAAGAAGCTTCCTCATTACCTGCAGAAGAAGCAAATGAGCGGTTGGGAAATGTAGGCTCTTCGATCCTATGCGCCACATTTGCAGGTCTGCTAAAAGGAGACAAGTCCTCCTGGATCAATGTTCAGCCAACCTGGACACCGGACCAAGACCCTTTGCTGGAAGAAGATGACAACTGCGATCCTGGCGACTGGACCTTGGCTTCAATCATTCGCCTTTCCGGTCTTACTATAGATGCTAGCGAGTTTACCGACTGAACTACTCATCAGACATCCAAAATCAAATGGGAGAGCGACATGGCAAAAGAAACAATATCACTAAAAGAACAATCTGATATTCGCCAAAACAGGTGGCGGAGTTTCGTGCGGATCTTTGTAACCTACGCGTTTACCTTTACCTATCTCTTATCCGTGTATCTTTTGATCCAGCATTTCTTAGCCTTAAAAACTCCAGGAGGCACAACAAATGCGCTAGCACTTTTTAGTGGCCTGTCAACGGCAGCGATGGGAGTGATAGGTTTCTGGTTTGGTGGCCGAAACATCGACAAAATCCAAGAACAACTTAAGTCGCCAAATACCACGGGGGCATCAGACAAACCTAACAACACAATACAATCAACAACAACCAGCCAACAGACAAACGACGCTGACAAAATCAACAAAACGCAGCCGGCATCTTCAATGCCCTCCTCTCAGGCTAGTGCGTCTTGAAGCTTAATAAGTCAGTAGCTCATCTAGTATTCGCTTTTAAATCTTACAACCTGACTTAAATGGAGAAAACGAATGCATGTTTATTCTATTGAAAACATAAAGCTCGATATCTTGAAATCAAATCCAGCGAAACTTTCCATAATTGCTAAGGGATTAGTGACATCGACTGGATGGAAAAACTCAGAGCTCAAACCGCTTGAGAAAACATTATCCGCAGATGGTATTCTTGATTTAGAATTCATCGCCACCCCACCCTCACCGGGTGAAATTGTGCGGTATGTTCTAACAGATACAGTTGCCGATTATATTTGGGAAGATGAAGTAGACCGCATTTTTGGTGTTCGCATCGTTGCACGAACTAACGAAAAAACTCAATTACTACACACATTAGAGCCTCAAGATGTTTGGCCATGGCCTTGGAGAAACAGTCAACTTCCTGTCACGACACTGGCTATTGGCGAAGAAACACCTTTTCCTTCCCAAATTCCATTTCCCCAAAAATGGTTTATCGGAGAAACAAATCCAGCAAGCGATATCCATAAACCGACTGTGGGGGAAAAACCCCCTTTTGGTGAGGATTTCAATCGACTTGATGCGCTTAGTTTCCCAAGTAATCCTTTCGGTACGAGAAAATAAGAATGTCATCTCCGGACTTATTAATCATAGGAGGGGCTCAAGACCCGAGTATCAGTGTTTTGGCAAAGATCGCACATGAAAAAGCATACAATGCCCAGACCGTCTTATTTGGAGAAAATCTTGAACCCTCCTTTTTTTGGGATCCTTCCAAGGATACGTTATTAATCGACAATAAGGAGGTCAATCCAAAAGCCGTTTTCCTTCGTCAAGACGTATTCTCCTACCAAAAGCAGGCCCAACGAAAAAATTTGGACAAAAGTATGGCTTGGCATGCTGCTTTTTCAGGATACTACATACCAAATAAAAACGTACGGATTTTTAATCGTGCAATGGACTGGAGGACTTCCAACAAGCCTGTCATGCTGGGCTTGGCCAAAAAAAATAGCCTATCTATTCCTGAGACTATTATCTCTAATTCAGAAAAGGAAATCATATCCTTTCACAAGAAAAGTCCCAGAGTCGCGAAACCTGTTGCTGGAGGTGCCTATTGCCTGACACTCGAAGAAATACTTAAGAACCCACCCTGGAAGAACTCCATCGCACCAGCACCTGCAATTATACAAAATCACTTGGACTACCCAGAATATCGGATCTACTTAATTGGCAAAGAACTAATCACATTTGAAATTTCTTCAAAATCTATAGACTACCGATCAGATCGTAATAGCCAAATACGGCTTATTGATAACAGTATCCTTCCGGCTCATGTTTATACGGGATTATGTTCCCTCTGTGAGGAAGTTGGCGTTAATTTCGGTGCAGCTGACTTCAAAACCAACAGAAAGACACAGGAAACTTGCTTTCTGGAATTAAACAATCAGCCAATGTTTGCAGCCCATGACATTGTTTGTAATGGAAAAATCAGCAAAGCCATAATTGAGGCATTAATTTCGGAAGACCAGAAAAACTACTTTAAGATACTCTGAGGTGATCAAGAAATTGGCTAAGTGAGAAACAATTAGAGCACAAAATGGATATCCGGCCTAGCTACAGGTGAGCAACGCATTGATTTTGCGGATGCTCTTCATAAATCTCTTAGCAATCACAATTACTTATAATGCACCTAGACACATCATCCTAATATATACAAGAAAAGTGTCTAAACGGTCTCGTCTTGAAGACAAGAAGAATTAACATAATTTATTGAAATAGTTAAAGAAAATGGTGCCGTTGAGAGGATTCGAACCTCCGACCTACGCATTACGAATGCGTAATCGCATTTTTCTTACCTACTTTGTTTTGTCCATAAATCTCTTGCTTTTTGGCCATTCTCATCCCCTAAAAATGGCACAAAATATTAGGAGTACATTCATAAACCTACGCACTACTTTGTCCTTGACCTAGAGTAGATGCACCAGTATTTCTTGCTATTCGAGGCATCTTCGCCTGTCCCTGTCGTGTCCCTTGTATAAATATAGCAAAACAGTGAGTGCTTATGCCTAAAGTAAACTTGACTCAAAGATGGATTACTAGTGTTTTACCAAAAGAAGTCAAAGACATGACCTCAAAAGAAACTTGGTTTATGGATATCAACCTTCCCGGCTTCGGCATTCGGGTTAAGGTAACGGGACAAGCTTCTTTCGGAATAAGATGGCAAGATCAAATGGGGCGATCTAGAAAGAAGGCACTTGGTGATGTTAAGAGTAGAAAAATTGAAGATTGCCGGAAAATAGCGTTCAACTACCTTAGTGAATATCAGGCAGGTCGTGATCCTGAAGCAGAGAAAAAGAAGCGGCGCAAGGATATTCTTTTTTCGAAGCTAATCGAGGATGTCTTTGAACACAAAACAGTAACTGGCGAAGTCACTAAGAACCATATTAAAGACCAAGAACGCTCACTTAATAAACACGCCATACCTACTATTGGTAAAAAGCCGGTTCGCGATATCGAACCCATGGATTTAGACCGAATACTTCAAAACGCCAATCTAAAACCTGCTGGACATAATAGATTGCGCTCTGCGTTGTCACTTGTGTTTAAACAAGCTCAGAAATGGCGTATCCGCTTTGATGATCCGACGCTAGGCCTTAGGAAAAAAACCGAGGCACCAAGGGAGAAAGTCCTAACAGATATTGAGCTTGGTTCAGTTTGGAAGGCTCTTAACGATACAGATAGCAAATCCTCTGCAAACGCAATTAGGTTAATCATTCTAACTGGAGCAAGACCCGCGGAGGTCTTTAGTGCTACTTGGGATCAATTCAATTTAGATGAAGGTATTTGGAAGAAGCCAGCTATGTCAGTGAAGCAAAGGCGAGTGCATAATGTCCAACTGCACCCAACTGCCAGTTCGATACTGAAATCTATTTATGAGATGACTGATCAGCCTAACAAGTACGTCTTTCCATCAAACAGTGCTAAAGGCCACCTCACGTCTGTAAAGACGCTGTGGGGCAATATAAGAAAGTCTCTCAACATGCCGGAAATACGCATATATGACATCAGAAGAACATTTATGACTAATTTGATGGCAAACAGTGAACTTAGTCTTGCAGAAGTTATGGCAATTACGGGACATTCCCAACCAACTGTGCTCTTGAAGCATTATACTCAATCGACAGGAAAGGGACAGATGGAGGCTATCGGAAAGGCACTAACCATTAGCCTCGATTAAACAAACTAAAAATCTAAAATGCAAAGCCTTTATTAATAGTTTATTGATAATCACAACTACTCTAGTTCACCAACCTTAAACACTTCAACTACCGCTATCTCAGTAATATCCATAAGAAGCTGATCAGTTTGAGTTTTCACTGTCATCCCATCTATCCCAGCTTTCGACGTATTATTCTTGTTAGGTTTATGTAGCGCTCTAATTTTAACGTCATGCGTTTCACCACATTTTTCTAATTTTCCGACATTACAAACAGCTAACGCATTATGTGCACCAATGATTAACCCTCCAGTTAGTAATGCCTTACGGCAGCTATTAACTTGATCCTCCAAGCCACCAGAAAAAAACTCAACCCACGAGCATGATAACGAAGCTTCATCTCTCTTGTTATTTGGGGGTTTAAGTTGTTCTTTCTTGCGAAGTGCAAAAGCCTGTTGAAATACAATTTTCTTACCGCTAACCTCACGCCATCTTTGTTTAGAGACGTTCCTTACGACATGCTCGTCTTTTCCCAATTGGCTATATGACATAAGGCCGGAAATCCATTAAACTATATGGAGCTAAGGTTTTTTCGAGCCTTTTCATCGGCCCCACATAGCTAAACGCTTCCTCGAGTTTCGTTTCTTTCTTATTCGAAAAGCTGCATTTAACATGATCTTCAGGAAGAAACTCAATGTTGAGGAGTTTTTCGTTATCACCATCTTCTTCTAACCATACAGCAAAAAGATCACCTGAAAAGGCGACTCCAAGATTTCCCGGACACACGCTTGGATAATAAGTGAGGAACCTAAGATAAGATTGAAAAGACTCAGGAGAAATCAAACTATCTTCGCTAATATCAAAATCGTTCGGATCTAAAAGATAATCAATTTCAGAAAAAATAATGCTTCGAGTTTCGCGACTAAGGTGCATTGCAAGCAATGACGTTAAAGTCTTAAGTTCACTCAGATTTTTAAAAGAACGCACTTCCGTTACATTCGTTGGTTCGAATTGGGCATTGTTCTGGGCGTTTGTACTAAAACTTTTTGTCCCAACGCTCTGAATAATCTCACTATCCTTTAACGCTGAATTTGTTTGGGAATACGACCTCATTCCATCAGTAGATCCATTATCATCCTTAACAAGAGCTGTTAAAGCCACGATCAAATCTCCCTCTCAAATAGTTTTTTAGCTCTATCGGTCACAAAATTTTCAAACAAATAATTCTTTTCCTCGCGCAATTCCTCAACAACGCTAAAAACTGCGCTTTCATCTTGAGGTAAATCAATGTCTTTATAAACATCTAAATCTAACACAATACTAAAGTGATCTACTAAAGGCGCGGGTGCTGGCCCTGTACGTACAGTATACTTGAACTCCCTACTGGTAGTGGAAGCAAATTCAATATTATAACGATTAAAGGCTGGAACGATATCCTTTGGCACTACAACTGCGATATTTATATAGTCACTTTCCTCTAAAATACCCGGAACTTCGTGTTTTGTGCTGGGAAGTGGAATATCCAACCTATTTATATACCTCAAAGCTAATCGGGTAACCGGTCGAAATCCACATATTTTTTTTACAACGCTCCATACATTTTCAAACTCTTCTTTAAAAACATCCCAGCCTTCATAGGGAGCGTGGCGCACAACCGCAAATGAGTTAGGCTTAATCAACACAACATCCGTTTTTTCAGAAGAAGACAACTTGTACCCAGCGGCTACGGGAGATTGAGTTACTTCTGGTGCTTTCTCGCCGTCTATCTGAAAGTTCCATGTATGCTCCTGTTCAGTATTCGGATATCGAGAAGAGAGCTTTTTCACAATGCGCTCCATTATTCGCTTGTTGGAATCTCCATCAAAGCGAACTTCAAACACAGCCTGAACTATAGGTGGACGATTGTATTTTTGAGTACTCATGAAATAATAGTTCTTTAAAATATTTGATTGACTCCTCAATGTGCCAAATAGTGAGAATAATCTATTTTAACAGCAACGCAATCAAACCCATGAAAATTTGAGCACTAGTTAGACCACAACAACGCACCTATGGCAATCATACTAACTTGTGTAGCGCTATTTGCTTCAGCAAAAAAACAGTCATAGGGGCTCACGTATGAGCTTCTGAAACAAATGACCTAGGCTTCGGCCAAGATCCGATATACCGATGCCCTGCCTATCCCAAGGTCCCTAGCGATCTCTGTAGGCTTCTTTCCGTCCTCAGTCATCTTAAGCACCTCTGTAGCTTTCTCCCTAGCTGTTGGCTTCCTGCCTTTGTACTTGCCCTCACTCTTCGCCTTTGCAATACCTTCCTTTTGCCTCTCTAGCATGATCTGTCTTTCAAACTGAGATACAGCGCCTAGAAGGTTCAGCACAAGCTCACCAGTAGCACTGCTCGTATCAATGCCAAGGTCAAGAACCTGAAGGTGTGCATCCTTGCTTTTGATGGTGTCTACGATCTCCCCGAGGTGCCTCATAGATCGCGCTAGACGGTCCAATTTAGTGACTACTAGAGTGTCGCCTCCTCTTAAGTAATCAAGGGCTCTGGTGAGCTCCTGACGGGCTTGTACGGATGATACTTGTTCTTTGAATGTCTTCTCACATCCTGCTGCTTCTAGCTCTCTTAACTGAGCTTCAAAACCAGCAACCTGATCAAGGGTTGAGGTTCTTGCGTACGCTACTTTCATCGTCTCACCATCCGTATATGTATCAATAGATATAAGACTATGTGAGAATATTGTCTCAAATGTCAAATACTATTTATATGAGACTCTGAATTATGAGATTGAAAGTGTCTCTTTGGAGCAGGGTCTAGTGAGCCCTTATGACGGTTGCTCTCCCGGCAACAAATATGAACCCTCATTATTAAGTGAGCTTTGGTTTGAGATAGTTTTCGATACTTTCAATACCTGCTTCGAACTCCTTCTTAAACTCGTCTCCGTCCTCACTAAGATCGTCATACAATATATCACGTCTCATCTCATCCGATTTCAGAATGGCATTTTTTTTCGCTTCTGCAGTCTGGGGATTTATCAATATTATGTAATGTCGAACGCATGTGTATAGTTCATGCTCCAAGTCATAGATGACCTTGAATTGCCTTTCGGGTTCATCTCCCCATAAAGCCTTTGCTTCCAACAAATCAGCGTACAGGTTGGTACGCTCACTCTCCACTTTAACCCATCTCGCCTGGTATGCATTGGAAGTGCCATAAAATTGAATCTGTTCAGGAGACATTTCTCGAGCTTCACTATCGGGAGGTGTTGGCATTTCATATGAAAACATAGCTGGATGTCGCACATTGTATAGTGCATTTCGATATTTGAACAACGAGACTAACAAGCGTCTAGAAAGGTCGTACTCAGAATGACCCTTAAGTTGTTTTTGCCATGTCCCCAGCCCTCTGATTGCAACAAAAGCCCCGGTTATTGCAGCGGCACTTATTATAAAATCTTTTGCTAGTGCTATATATTCAGCGTAGGTCAATATAGTCTCTTTTCTGACTGCATATTGGCTTCCCCAAGATAACAACTATCTCAAATATTTGACTGATGGTTAATTCTACTTCGAGGTGCTCTTTACCGTCAAATTCCTCTAAATCTTTGTTTGCGTTTATTGTATTACTAATGTGACCATAGATGAAAGGATTCTATTTCTGACGAGTGGGGCCGTTATAACTTTTGGCGGCCTGTGGAAAGGCACTTTGTAGCGATTGATGAGCTTCGTTCCTTTGGTCCGCGATTACTATCATGAGGGGAACAAATGTGTATTACTCATAATATTGCTTTGAAAAGTTTTCGTATCGGCTACACCTGTTTGAATTGTATTATACAGAAGTTCTTTCTTGGTAAAAACCTCTTTTATTTTTGCCCTTATTAGTTTGCTCTCTTGTTTCCCAATTTTATGCCCTATGATAATTCTTTCAACGAGCTCCAACGGCACCTTCAAATAAAACCTAGGTTTATTAGTTCCAGTATTAGCGTAAATATACCGATATTCTTTCTCGCTCTCATACGGAAATCGCTTCGTAAAAGGCAGATCTTCAATTTTGATGGATTTTGTCCTCGCTTCACTAAGTCTTATATACTTAATGTACTGATGAGTTACACCTTCAATGTCCGCAAGATGATCAAGCTTTTCAGAATTAAAGATGATGCATACACCTTGACCTTCCTTACCATAAGCCTTCCAGTGCAAATAGGTTTCTTCTGATTTTGCGAAGCAGAGCAATTGAACGTTTATTCTCTGACCATCCTCCTGCAGCTTTTCCTGATAGAGCTTAATCATGAATGCATCATTCTTGTCCTCCCAGTACTTCGGGTCTGAAAAGTATAATCTCTCTGTTGTAAGATACTCGAGCATCTTTTCAACGCTAGTATACCGACGTAAAGCTTCCATGATTACGTTTTTCCTGTCTTCAACTTAAGGTTCACAAGAGACTCTCTCACAACTTCCATATCGTAGTAAAAACCCTGCCAACCAGCTCGTCTAGCAGTGGATGACAAAGGCTTCCTAGGAAGGAACATATCAGGTTCTTGGAGATCGGCAGATAGGTAGTAGATGCTGAAGGCTGTGTGGTCACTCTCCAATACAAGAACGATGAAGAGAGGGAAATAAATAGCGGCATCCATACGCTCTTTCTGAGGTCCCCAAGCTGCCCCCAGAATCTTCTTCGGCATTTTGGAAACATCTTTGACCTGTGATGCCTTTACCTGCGCAAGATAACCACAAAAGTCGCATACGAGATCAGCGCATTTAAAGTTGGTTGGCAATCTCTTAAGCGTACCACCCTTCTTACATTTCGGGCATTTGCAAGAGCGAGTAACAAGTACTTCTCCTAGCTCACCTAACTGTTGTTTTGCTGTAGCCACTGCTTCCCTCCCTCAAGCGGAACAGTCTCATGGTAGTAAAACTACTCGACCAACTCCACAAAAAGATGAGGGGGTAGGGGGAAATATGACATACGCCCCCAGATGAATATGAGGTCACATAAATTTCTCTCAGAAAAATTCAGACCTCACATACTTGACTAGGCTCAGTCAAGTGAAGGGTCATGCAAGCTAAGCTCATACATCACCCTTCATTGTTTCAAGGTTTAACGAAGCAGAGCGGCAACATTATATAGATTACCGTCATTCGGCACTCTAACTAACCGTTCTGCCATTTTTCGAAATGTTTTCACTAATCTTACCCTAAAGTTGGAGGCCTCTTCTCCAGAAAGAAGCATTCCAACCATGATAAAGCCATCTTGAGTGAGCAAATATTCACGATGAATATAGTCAGCATCACTGTCTGACGGACGCCACTGGCTAAAATTCTCAAACTTAAAGTTGACAGGTATATCAGCTTGCTCAATCGCCTCTAAGATCACTGAGTGCTCTAGGTCAAAATGGTCCGCCATTTCAAGGCTGCTTGCGAAGGTGTTGAATTCAACGAAGTCTAGTGATGTTGTCGTTGCTTGTTTTGTCAGTTCGTTCATGGTTCATCTTTCCGTTAGAATATCGGCTGAAAAGTTCATTAAATTGTTGTGAAGTTGTGGGAAACTTATTGCTTTTATTGGCCTTGCAAGGCGTAGTTTTGCTGGAGGTTTCCCTGTTTCCCCCTTAAGTGAAGAGAAACTGAGAAACCCCAAAATCCTATGGAGGGCTAAAGCTCCCCTCGATACCTTCTTACTAGAAATCGTCCTGAAGTTTGTTGTCATCTGAGGCCGCGTCTTTGAAACACTCTTTTATTTCATCACGGGTAATGAGGCCTTGCGAGACTGCTGATGTCACCCATTTTGATATCGTGCCTTTAGCAACATTCATGACTGCTGCTACTTCTGTTTGGCTCTTGCATTCACGCTCTCTGATGATTGCAACAACCTGGTAGGCTTGTGTCGTATTTGACTGTTCCCACTCCCAAGTACCGTCTTTTAAATGAGCTTTGATACCTGAGGTTTCTTCACTACGTTCCCCTCTGAGTTTCTCAAAGGTCACTTGAAAGGCAGCGCCATCCATAGATGGAACGCCATCAGCATGATCCAATTGAATGATGGATTGCAGCAACACGCTGAGTTTTTGTGATCCACGATATGACCCTTCACTGACTTTTCCTTTCCGGCTGTGATGAATAAGTAAAACTGTGCAACCTTCTCGCTTGAGTAACCGCAGTAGATCGAGAACCTCATTCCATGAAGACGCACTATTCTCATCGGCTACTGAAGCCAGTGTTGAGAGGTTGTCGAGGATCAACAGTTTTATGGAGTTCTCTTGTACTTTTTTTATTATCGTTGGATGGCAAGATGCATCTGAAATGTCTGGCCATACAGTGCCTGTTTCCTGACCTTGGAAAGCAAGGAACGTTAAATTCTGTTTGGCTGCTTCGACCTCTATGTCCGGTATGCTGCTTGCAAGCATAATTGCTCGCTCTTTGAGGTCGATGACATCCATCTCACCATCGATGATCATCACCTTTTGGGGGGTGTGTGCTTGCCACCCTAAATACTCCCCGCCACCTGCAACTGTTAAAGCAAGAGACATTGCAAACATTGATTTACCAACGCCACTTGGTGCGTAAATCATTCCTAGGTGATAGTCGGTTAGCCACTTGCCAAGCATTGGCTCCCGCTCAGGAATGTCAGCGTCCCATAGATCAGCAAGATCAAGGTAGCTTAAAGGTGTTGTCGAGTTCATTGAAAATTCCTCTGGAAATGCAAACACCCCCATCTTCGAACAGCCAGAAATACTCTGCTGAAGACAGGGGTGCTTTAGCTCGAGCTGAAGATCAGTCAGCGAGCGGAATGAAAAGAATAATGAGAAAAGCCAACAAAAATGGGGCTGGCACTACTGGCAGTAGGAGTACAAAAGAGGAATTCTGGTCAGTAGGAGTGCATTTCAGGATTAAATATTCTTCATTTTAAGGCAAATTTCAAAACGAACTCTGCCTGTCCCTGAGTTGTCCCCACTCAAAAACAGTATCTGAAAATATACTAAGTCATTGATTTTATGGTGCCGTTGAGAGGACTCGAACCTCCGACCTACGCATTACGAATGCGGTGCTCTACCAGCTGAGCTACAACGGCACATGATTGTGTATATATACTTGCCAATTATCTCTGACAAGTGGCTCAATGAACTAACCACAAGCCCTAGGATAATCCAGAAAAACTGTTATGTAATTCCAGAAAACGCCGGCCTAATCACGGTATATTTCCATAGGTGAACAGGATGCGCGCCAATGATGCTTTTAAACGTCACTGAAATCCCGGCATCAAGTGCTTGGTAGCTCATGTACCATTTGCACTTCCAGTTCCTCCATTGCGTCCCCGCGATCGGGAGATTTCCAGACATAGCTATCAAACTGCCCACAAGACCCACACATTGAGGTCCATTTAACCTCTTGTCGGCCGCAGCTTTTGCAATGCCATTCCGGGTCGGCTTTTGCTTCGGTACTTTTCTGAATCCATTTTCGCGCGGCAATGGCATCCGCATTTGCTTTTTCTTCCAAATCGGCCAAAAGCCGATAAATCGACACGGTCGGATCCAATTCCAACAAGGCGTTTAAAAACTTCCGGGCATCCCCCCACTCGCGCGCGGCCATCGCCGCCTTTGCCAGAACCAGAAGGCTATCCCTGTGATCGGGCCGTACTTGCAAGAAGATTTTCCGGGCCCGTTCATACCAATCACTTTCACCCTCAAGAGGCACCAGATTTTTGATCGCTGCTGCGACATCCGGATGCGGACAATCTGCCCAAATACTTGAAATCAGCTTCTCCTGCTTACGGTCCTCGTCTGAGAGTGTGATCAGCTTGGCAGCTGCAGGTACAAAAGTCGGATCTGCCGTTCTGGAAGCCTGCAGAAAAGATTTTGCTGCCACACTATCCGACTGCGCCAGCTTTTCCATTGCCCGTTCATACAAAATAACCGCCCGCAAGCGAATAAACTTCGGATCTTTGGCAAGTTTCCCGCGAATATTTCGATCAAGAACCAGATTGGCCGCCTCAAAATTGCGTAGCTTCACATGTAGGGATAAAAGTTCCTGTAAAACCCAGTCCGTGCCCGGTTTCAACCGATCCGCACGTTCCGTCAATTCCACCGCTTGTGCCAGTTTGTTTTCCCGTTTGGCTTGACCAATAAGCCCGCGCAAACCCAAAAACTCTGTTTCAGGATTTTCGGCAAGCTTGCTGTAATATATCTCGGTTGCCCGTTCGTCCTTGTTCAACTCTGCAGCCTGCGCAGCAAGCAACAAAGTCATAGGAGAATCTTTCAAATGTTTTTCAGCCTCAATAGCAGCGCGCCGCGCTTCATTGGCATTCCCCGACGCAATCGCGACCATACCGTGACTGATCGCATCCATTCCCTTGCTTCGCCGGCGGCTGGCGAAAACGCCTCCCAACTTTCCGGGGCTGGCGCGCAACCAACGGTAAATGACAATCAAAATAGCCAGTATCAAAGCCAGAAAAAGTGCAGCTAGAGACAGCACAATCATATTGGTTTCGATAACATATTCATCCCAGCGCAGCGAAACCACACCCGGGTGATTGGCCAGCCAAACGGCCCCGAGCGCCACTAAAGCGATTAACGCAAAGAGATACAGCGAGCGAAACATATTCTTCTCCTATTTCCCGGCTTGCGTTTCCTGAACGGCCGTCGCGGTTACTTTACCCAGCAATAAATTCAGTGTCTCATCAACCATCAATCGTTGCTCTGCTTTGGCAAGCCAGGGGGCAACAACTTCAGCAGGCTCGTTCTCCAGCGTTTTCAAGGCCTGAACGGCTTCCTTCAAATTCCCTTGCAGCAGCTTATTTTCCGCCAATGCTATCTTGGCATCTACCGTATCTGAGGAAGTATCGCCAACCCGTCTGAATTTCACAAGTGACGCCAGATTATGCAACGTTTTTCCATACCATGTCTCACTGCTGGGCAAACGGGCAGACTGGGTTGCTTCAATAGCAAGTGCGCCAAAACTATCGGTTAGATCCCGCAAAGTGGCGGCCCCTACCTTAGAAACTTCAGACAATTTTGCCAGTTCAGGCTGCAGCGGCGCCGGAATAACAGCCATGGCTTGCTGCCATGCCCCACTAAAGCCGGTATTTGTTCGGCTTTCGCGGTGTAGCTGCCCAAGGGTCAACAAAATAAGTGCTTCATCTCCGTTTGCGCTGTCGGACTTGGCTTTCTCAAGTCGGTTTGATACAGCCGCCTGCAAAGTTTCCAGTTGTGACTTCTGATCAGCGATATCATTTTCAGACAGAGACTGGCCCTGTTTCAGCAACTTCAATTCTGTCGCAATATTCTCAAGGGCAAGCTGCAATCCTTGCACATCATTATTGAGACTCGCAGGCGCCTCGGACATTCCATTTTCAGAAGGAATAACAGGAGACGTTGCTGCAATATTTTTCTGAACGTTCTCAACCTCTCCGGTCAGTTCATCAAGTTTAACTGCCAAATCTCCAAGCTGGTTTGCCAGATCCGCTAAATCAGATTTGGTCTGAACCGCCTCAGACTTTGCATTGGAAATTTCATCCTGTAACGCCTCAACATTTGATCCTGCGCTATCCTGAACTTTACTCGCGACTTCTTTTTCAAGCGTCCCCAGACGCTGTTCAAGCGATGAGTTCCCATCGCCGCCGCCCAAATACCCTTGAAGGATTGCCCTGCTTTGCTCGGGCAAAAACGGAGCAACAGTCGGTAATATCAAGGGCCAAGCGGCAACCCCCAAACAGAATACGACCAGCACAATTATCAGGTTGCGCCCCAAATGCGATTTTTCATCCGCACCTTCACGCGTCTTTGGCTTTACCGTAGATTGCGATGAGCTGGCGGCGGTGGAGCCCGCATTGGCTGAACTTGAAGATTTTGCGCTGGAGGGAACTGCCGTTTTAGGAGTGACAGATGCTTTGGAAGCATCGGTGCCCGCTTTCGGTTTTTCTGGACCCTTACCTGAAGTTTCTGACACGATCTGCCCCCTTAAACCCTTCGGCTGCTGTGTAGTTTCAACGACATCTAATGTTTTGTGTTCCCGCACCAAATTGAGTAATGCCTGCTCACTCGGATGCTTCGCGACATATATATTTGCAAATTTAACAGCGGCAAGTTCATCTGCAACATTCTGACTTAAACACCACGCATCCAATTTCTGGATGTGTGTATCTATATTCTGCGCTTCAACCACCATAGCAAATACTTTCGCTGTATGGGGCGAGAAAAGAAGCACGCCATCCAACTTTTCCGCTTTTATGGCATTCAGCGCTTCCACCGTCAGAGTTTTAACCTCATTTGCATCATACAAAATTTCCCGGCGATAGGAAAATCCCTCTTTTTCAATAAGGGATTTTAGATCCCCCGCAAGGCGCGCGCCTCCGGCATGCAACAGGGCACCTTTGCTTTTATCTGCCTGATGGATAATCAACTGAGACAGGGCATTTACATCCCCATCTGCGGATTTAACTGTCGTGAAACCGGCTTTGATTGCTTCTCGCGCCGTCTTGTCGCCCACGCAATATACAGTCAGATCACGTCGCTCTGTTGCCTGTCCTAGCGCTTTTAGGCCGTTGGCACTGGTCACAATAAAGGCCTGAACACCTTGCAAATCCAGCGTTACTTGATCGCGAAAGACGATATCAAGTAGCGGGGAGCATAGAACAGAATGGCCCTCAGCAACCAAGGCTGCTGATAATTCGCCCGAGGCTTCAAGAGGTCTTGTGATTAGAAGTTTCATCAGATTAGTCTATATCTGAAATGCGATAAAATCAGGGCCGGCCATTTCTCGAAGCTTGCGGCCCAACTCCTGTCCCAATGAAACCCCATCTTCTAGGGCGGCAACCCCCTCTGCATCGTGGCGTTCGCGCCCATCGGGACTTAACACACTTGCCCATAATTTAAGTTCCGTTGGTGACTGCATTTCAGCATATCCTGCGATGGGTGTTCGGCAAGACCCGTCCAGAACAGCCAGCATTGCCCGTTCTGTTCGAATGCGTAAATTACTTTCAGGATGATTGATGGCTGCCAGCAAATCCCGAAGCCGGTGGTCATTTTCCCGGCATTCAATCCCGATTGCCCCTTGCGCGACAGCTGGGAGCATCTGCTCTTTTTCCAGCACATGGGTAATCACATCTTCTTTCTCCAGACGCTTCAGGCCTGCCATGGCAAGCAGGGTTGCATCCGCAAGGCCATCTTTGAGCTTCCGAAGGCGGGTATCAACAGCTCCGCGGAATATGTCAACCTTAAGGTCTGGTCTGTAATTCAGAATCAATGCCTGGCGGCGCAAACTGGCCGTTCCAACAAGAGCTCCTTTGGGTAAGTCGGCAAGGCTCGCACCACTGGCCGAAATAAAAGCATCTCGCGGATCTTCACGGGGCAAAATGCATTCAATGATCAAACCCTCTGGCAAAACCGTTTCCATATCTTTCATTGAATGCACGGCCAAATCGATATCTTCGCGAAACAGCGCTTCTTCGATTTCCTTCACAAAGAGGCCTTTTCCGCCCACTTCGCTCAGCGCCCGGTCCTGAATTTGATCTCCCGTCGTCTTGATAACAACGATCTCCAGATCCATTTCCGAGAGAATATCAGGGTGTGCTTCAACCAAACGATCCCGCGTTTCATAAGCCTGCGCCAGCGCAAGGGGGCTGCCCCGCGTTCCAATTCTGTATTTTTTATGGGTCGTCATATTGCGAGATTACCTATTCAGTGTTACAGCCATACCCAATTTGCACCGCTTTTGAACAGAAAACAAATGATTGTCCTTGGTCTAGAAAGTAGTTGCGATGAAACTGCTGCTGCTGTGGTTACGGCAGAAGGCAAGATCTTGTCAAATGTCGTTTTGTCGCAGATTGAAGAACATGCTCCCTATGGTGGCGTGGTTCCTGAAATCGCGGCTAGAGCACATGTCACCCAAATGGATCGACTTGTCGGTCAGGCGTTGAGTGAGGCTAAGCTCGATTTTTCAGACCTGGACGCTGTTGCTGCAACCGCGGGACCCGGCTTGATTGGCGGCGTTCTGGTGGGCTTAATGACAGCAAAATCCATTTCCCTTGTGTGTGATATTCCGCTTATTGGCGTTAATCATCTGGAAGGCCATGCGCTAACCGTTCGCATGACAGATCACATTCCTTTTCCCTACCTGCTATTACTGGTATCAGGGGGCCACTCGCAGATTCTGGTTGTTGAAGGCGTCGGAAAATTTCGCCGCTTGGGCACAACCATTGATGACGCAGTTGGGGAAGCTTTTGATAAGACCGCCAAAATGCTCGATCTTGGATTTCCGGGTGGGCCCGCTGTTGAAAAATTTGCAAAATTGGGGGATCCCGACAGATTTGACCTCCCAAGACCAATGAAAGGTCGCCCCGGTTGCGATTTTTCTTTTTCTGGGTTGAAAACGGCTGTTCGCCAAGCCCTACAAAATATTGGGGATATCGTTACAGATCAGGACAAGTGTGATCTTGCCGCCAGTTTTCAAAAGGCTGCCATTGAAGCTTTAACCAGCCGCTTGAAACAGGCCGTTAAGCTGTTCACCACTGATTATCCCGACGCCAAACATATCGTTGTCGCCGGCGGGGTTGCCGCCAATCAGGCGCTACGCGCGCAACTTGATGGGCTTGCCCGCGAAAATGCGCTGTCGTTAATTGTACCACCGCCCGCTCTTTGTACCGACAACGGTGCGATGATTGCTTGGGCCGGGGTTGAATATATGAACATTGGGCAAAGCAGTTCACTTGACCTGGCGGCAAAAGCAAGATGGCCTTTGGATCCAGATGCCGAACCAGCCCCATTTGCCGGATATAAAGCTTAAAACACAGGAATTAATATGACCGAAGACGATCAGAAACTCGCCGCCGCAAAAACAGCAGTAGACTATATTCAGGATGGAATGGTTGTTGGGCTTGGTACCGGTTCTACCGCTGCCAAAATGGTCGATCTTGTTGGCGCCCGCGTCAAAGATGGCCTGGATATCGTTGCTGTCCCTACATCCGAGGCAACAGCGGCACAGGCGAACGGCCTGGGCATTAAAGTTGTTGGATTGGACGATGTTTCAGTTATCGATTTAACAATCGATGGCACAGACGAAGTGGACCCGCAGATGCGCCTGATCAAAGGCGGCGGCGGCGCTCATTTGCGCGAGAAAATCGTCGCGTCTCTCTCTGATCAGCTCATTATCATTGCAGAAGCCAAAAAAATGGTCGCAAAACTGGGCGCTTTCAAACTCCCTGTTGAAGTCATTCCCTTTGCAGCAGGTGCCCTTTTGCCCAAAATGGAAGCATTGGGCTGCACGCCTGCACTTCGTAAATCTGGAACTGAACTTTTTAAAACGGATGAAAACAATCTGATTATTGATTGCGATTTTGGCGAAATCGATGATCCAGAAGGTCTCGCCCTAACACTTAGTACCATGGCGGGTGTCGTGGAGCATGGACTGTTTATCGATTTTGCAGATCTTGTTTTCATCGGTACCAACGATGGCGTTCAAAAGTTTGAGCGGAGTTGAATTAGATGTCATTGCCCCTAATTTCTTGCAAGCGCGTCAATTATAATGACGAAGCGGATGCTTCTCAGATGATGCGCTTACTCAACATCTATGCTCAGGATCCAATGGGAGGCGGCAAACCACTGGCAGATCATGTTCTGCGCGACCTCCCTTCTTCATTGGCCAAGCGACTGCATGCTTTTTCTATTTTGATCTCAGTAGATAATGAACCGGCTGCCCTTGCCAATTGCTTTGAGGGGTTTTCAACATTTGCCTGCGCCCCTTTGATAAATGTCCATGATATTATTGTGCGCGGCGAGTACCGCGGAATGGGTTTGTCGCAGAAACTACTTGATGAAGTTAGTCAAATTGCCAAAGACCGCGGATGTTGCAAAATAACACTTGAGGTTCTCTCCAATAATGTACCCGCAAAACAGGCTTATTTAAAATATGGCTTTGCCCCCTATGGGCTTGATCCCAAGGCAGGAGAAGCCCATTTTTGGGAAAAAAAGCTGTCCTAGTTCAAGTTTAAGAAAATTGATTAATTTTTATTATCCTTAAATTTCAATACCTTAATCCAGAAATAAGGGATTTTTAGGTATTTTATGCAAAACGCAGTTAAGAATGAGTTGCAATAGCAGAGACTTTACGTATTATAGCTCTCGAGAATAAGCAGTGCTTATCCTCTCTAGCTCAGACCTTGCCCTCTGCTTCCCGGCAGAGGGCATTTTTCTTGTCTCCCCTTTATTGAGGGGTGAACTGCATTCCTCATGCGTGTTGAGAGCAAAAATAAACCCCCTATTTAAATTCAACGTCTTTAACGCTCCATTTTGCTTTAGGTTAAATTTTCTTCTAATTGCAATTAATAATCACTTGCAATTAAGAAATACCTCAGTATTATAAGTCTCGAGAATAAGCAGTGCTTATCCTCTCTAGCTCAGACTTTGTCCCCTGCTTTCCCGGCAGGGGACATTTTTTTGAGCAATACCCCACTTAAAAGTAAATCCATTACTCCCTCCAATTGACGCTGCAGCTCTTCATGTGTTGTGCGCATTGGGAATTCCAAATTCCGAAACGAGTAGGTAACCACGTGAAAAGTCTCAGCCATCCAGAACGGATCTTTTGGAATTATTTCTCCCCTCCTCATCGCTTGATCTAGATAAAGCGATAACGGTTTTAACCGGCGAATTCGAAAATTCTCCGCCGCCAGTTTACGCTGCTGACGAACCGTACGCTTTAAGTCTGCCAATCCCTGGTGAGTTTGTAAGGCGTGGTAATTATCTGAAAGTTCTGCTTGAAAATATCGCTTTAGATTTATAGAGGCGTGATCTTGGGGGACAAACGATCTCGCCAACAGATTACCCTGCTCGGATGAAATGATCTCAAGCACTGCCACAGCGACATCAAGCTTGCTCTGAAAAAAATTATAAATATGCGGCGGCGAGATATCGCAATCTGACGCTATTTCCGACAGGGTTGTCTTCGTCAGCGGAGCCGCCAGAAACCGGGATCTAGCTGCATTAAGGATCTGTGTTTTAAGTCCGGCCACTTTATCGGAATTTGAGATCACTAGCACATTTCTGAAGATTTAAGAAATTTTTCAATATTAAATATTGCTTATTTTAAATATAATTTCAAGTCTCCACCTTCAGATCTTTGATTTGGATTTCACCTTCTTCGTGATAGAAAAAACAATCTCGACACCGTAAAGATTGGCGAACAAAAAATGGATATGAAGGCGACAACTGTTCTGGGCGCAGGTGCATGGGGAACCGCTTTGGCGATCTCGCTGGCGCGAAAGGGCGGTCCCGTTACCCTGTGGTGCCGCCGCTCTGAACTTGCGCAGGAAATTGAAAAACACCGTGAAAATCGGCCATATTTGCCGGGACGTAAATTACCCAAAAACCTGACCGTCACGGATAATTTAAAATCCGCGGCAACATCTTCAGTCATCCTGAATGTGACACCGGCCCAGCATCTACGAGATAGTTTGCAATCCCTAACTCCATATTTAAAGAGGGACACGGCGATAGTTATTTGCTCCAAAGGCGTCGAAAAACAAAGCGGGCAATTAATGAGCGAAGTTTTTGAACAAACTTTGCCCGGCCAGCCCTTCGCTATTTTATCGGGGCCAAATTTTGCATCTGAAGTTGCCGCCAACCTTCCCTCTGCAACAACACTTGCAACTTATGACGAAGCGCTGGGAAAAACCCTTGTTGATGTCATTGGCCAAAACACCTTCAGACCCTATTTCACAAGCGATGTCATTGGGGCCCAAATGGGCGGCGCTATCAAAAATGTACTCGCAATTGCTTGCGGCATTGTCACGGGGGCTCGGTTGGGGGAAAATGCCCGCGCCGCATTAATCACCCGCGGAATGGCAGAAATTCTGCGGCTGGGGGACAAAATGGGTGCCCGCGCGGAAACGCTGATGGGACTATCAGGGTTTGGAGATCTCGTCCTAACTTGTTCGTCCAGCTCCTCGCGAAATTTTTCCCTCGGATCGGCACTTGGTGAGGGACAATCTCTATCTGATATTCTGGGGAGCAGGATCTCCGTCACAGAAGGGGTTCATACGGCTTCTGCTTTGAAAAAACTTGCCGAAAACCACAAAATAGAGATGCCAATTTGCGAAGCAGTCAATAAGATACTGAACGAGGGTGCATCCGTAACCGAAGTGGTCAAAGATTTGCTAGCAAGGCCATTTCGCGACGAAAAACTGGCTGGCTTTAAGTAAAGGAAAACAAATCAATGCTTTTCATCGCATATTGCGTCGATAAAAAAGACCATCTACAGGTGCGGATGGACACACGCCCGGCCCACCTTGATTTTCTAAAAGCCAAGGGCGATGCCCTGAAGCTGGGTGGCCCGACTACAGCAGCCGACGGTGAAACACCAAATGGCAGCCTGCTCATTTTTGAAGATATTTCTCTGCAAGCGGCGAAGGACTGGGTCGGCACAGACCCATACGCTAACGCAGGCCTGTTTGAATCTGTTGACGTTAAGCCATGGAAGAAAGCGATCGGCGACGGGGTATAAGCATGAATTACTGGCTGATCAAATCGGAACCGGGTAGCTGGTCCTGGCAAGACCAGCTAGAGGCAGGCGACACGGGAACCTGCTGGGATGGCGTTCGCAATTATCAGGCGTCAAACAATATGAAGGCGATGAAAAGCGGCGATTTGTGCTTTTTCTACCATTCGGTAAAAGATAAACAGATCGTCGGCATCGTCGAAGTGATCCGGGAATACTACCCTGATCCCAGCGATGCAAAAGGCCGATTTGGCATGGTCGATGTGAAGGCAGTTAAACCGGTGACACATCCCGTGACGTTAGCCGACATAAAAGCCAATGAAAAACTTGCAGATCTGGCGCTCATCCGGCAAAGTCGTCTCTCCGTTGTGCCAATCGGCGCAGATCATTGGGATATTATTTGCAAAATGGGCGGCCTTTAATCCGCTCTGCCCCTCAGTTAGGTTTCCTTGATGTCTAAGATAGTTACCATTCCGGGCCTTAGCTCCAGCGGAAGTGCTTACGTCTTCCTGACCTGCACCACTTTGTGCTTTGGCGGGAATGCTGTCTTTAGCCGGTTGGCCGTCGGGGAAGTATCACCTTTGACGCTCGTCACCTTGCGCTGGGCAGCCGTACTTTTATTGCTGATGGTTGTTGCCAGGAATGATGTCAAACGAGACTGGCACGCGCTTAAACCCCGCCTTGGTTACTTCATGGCAATGGGGGCTATTGGATTTACAGGTTTTAACGCCCTGTTTTATATCGCCGCGCACACGACAACAGCCGTTAACATCGGCATTATTCAGGGAACCATTCCCATCTTTGTTCTGCTTGGTGCCTTTATTCTATATAGGACACCTGTTTCCCTGCAGCAGATTGCCGGTGTTATCCTTACATTAACCGGCGTTGTGGTCGTAACATCTGGGGGTAGCTGGGAAAAGCTCAAAGAGCTTGCCTTTAACCAAGGCGACATTTTGCTTGTCATTGCCTGTTTCTTTTATGGCGGGTACACAATCGCATTGCGATTTAAACCAGATGTTGCTGCACTGTCTTTCTTTGCAGTATTGGCCTTTGCCGCCTTTCTGACTTGTATGCCGTTACTCGCCTATGAAATTCTCACCAACACGGCGCAAATGCCAACCCCAAAAGGATGGATGTTGATTGCTGCCATTGCGTTGTTACCCTCGTTTCTGGCACAAATATTTTATATTTACGGAGTTGCCTTGATCGGGCCGGGACGCGCCGGCATTTTTGTCAACCTGGTGCCAATTTTTGCATCCATTATGGCCGTAATCTTTCTGGGCGAACCCTTCAAAGTCTACCATGCCGCTGCACTCGCCCTCGTTCTGGGCGGAATCTGGCTGGCCGAACGAAAGCGAAAACTGGCCCCGCTTTAACTTTAAGCCTTAGAAGTCGCTAATAATCCCTTTACGCTCCCAGTCGCCATAGCGTGTCGGCTCCAGTCCGGCAGGTCCCCCAATTTCGCCCTCCGCCTGCGTCAGTTTATGGGCGGACGGATTGGTTTCATTAGGATTTTCAGTGTTTTCGGATGCTTTTTCGATGTCAGACTCTGGAAGCTGATCTTTTGCCATATTATCCTCACGATCATAATTTGTGCGCCTTCTACCATATATAGGTGCAAACCGCTATAGACCAACCGCGCGAATTCCCGTACATAGCCGAGATGACCGACATTCAAAAACCAAATGCCCGCCGCCGGGCTGTAAACATGCTGACACAGGTTCTTGGCAAGAACCAACAGCTGGAAGATATTCTTTCAGAGCAGCTCAAAGGCCTGTCTAACCGCGATCGGGCACTTGCCCGCGCACTGACGTCCACCTGCCTGCGTCATCTGGGAATAATTGATACCCTGATTGACAAAATGCTGGAACGCCCGCTGCCAAAAGCCGCTACAAATATACGCAATGTGATCAGACTTGGTCTTACCCAGATATTATACATGGATATTCCGGCGCATGCCGCCGTTCATGATACGGTTGAGCTTATCCCTGATAACAGTAAATTCAAGGGATTGGTCAACGCGCTTCTTCGCCGCACGGATCGGCAAGGCAAAAAGCTCCTTGCCAAAATGAACTTGGCACATCGCAATACACCTGACTGGCTTTGGAAGAGCTGGCGTGAATTTTATGGGCCTGAACTGACCGAGAGTATTGCGCTTGCCCATTTAAACGAAGCCCCGCTTGATATCAGTGTAAAATCGGATCCAGATCTCTGGGCACAGAAACTTGACGCAAAATTACTACCCACGGGCCAACTTCGCCGTTCAGCAGGAGGGGCCATTACCTCTTTTGAAGGATTTGAAGACGGTGACTGGTGGATTCAGGATTTCTCAGCAAGCCTGCCTGCAAAATTGTTTGGTGACATTAATGGTCTTAAAGTCTTGGACCTTTGTGCCGCACCGGGCGGTAAAACCGCTCAGCTTGCCAGCCTTGGCGCCGAGGTTACAGCGCTCGATCGATCCAAACCCCGTCTTGAGCGATTAACCGAAAACATGGAACGGCTGAAGCTTCAGGTCACGGTGAAAGCGGCAGATGCAATTGGATTTATGCCAGCCGTTCCTTTTGATGCGATCTTGCTGGATGCGCCCTGCTCAAGCACCGGCACAATCCGCCGTCATCCGGATGTTGCCTGGTTAAAAACACCCGAAGACGTCGAAAAACTCGCCCAATTGCAATCACGCCTTTTGGATGCCACAATTTCACAGTTAAAGTCTGGTGGAACGCTGGTCTACAGTACCTGCTCTTTGCAGGCCGAAGAAGGTGAATGGCAAATTAGGGATTTCCTTTTGCGCCATCCTGAAATGAAGCGCAAGCCCGTTACGGCAAGCGAGCTGGATGGACTGGAAGATGTGATTACAAAAGATGGGGATATCAGATGCCTGCCCTGTCATATGAACGGTGTTGAGGCAGAGGGTTTGGGCGGCATGGATGGTTTCTTTGCAGCCCGTTTAATAAAAGACTAAGCTGGATCTGGCAAAGATCCAAAAATGAGATGCTAGAGGACTGTAATGCGTAAACCCGTAAGAATTGCCCCATCTATTCTGGCGGCAGACTTCGCCCGGCTGGGTGCCGAAATTTCAGCGATTTCAGAAGCTGGCGCAGATTATATTCATGTGGATATTATGGATGGTCATTTTGTTCCAAACATCAGTTTTGGACCAGCCGTGACAAAATCTGTCCGCCAATATTCGGATAAACCTTTTGACTGCCATCTGATGATTTCTCCGGTTGATCCCTACATTCCTGAATTTATCGACGCGGGCGCAGATATCATCACTGTTCATCAGGAAGCGGGCGCACATCTTCACCGCAGCCTGCAGCTAATCAAATCCATGGGGAAAAAAGCCGGCGTTTCCCTCAACCCGGCAACGCCAGCCTCCACCGTTGAATATGTGATGGATCAGGTTGATCTTATTCTGGTGATGAGCGTGAACCCCGGCTTTGGCGGGCAGAAATTCATCAGCTCCCAGCTTGATAAAATTAAAACTCTACGCGGTATGATCGACGCATCAGGCCGCGACATTGACCTTGAAGTGGATGGCGGTATTAATGCTGAAACCGCACCGCTTGTAATTGATGCTGGCGCAGATGTGCTGGTTGCTGGCAGTGCGGCTTTTAAAGGTGGTCCTGAACACTATAAGGCGAACATCGACGCCTTACTGGGCCGGTAATGAGAAAAAAAATGGAAAACCAGTCAACAAGGCCGCTTGCAAAGCGCTCCTTTAAAGACATGGTCTTTTCAAGCTCTTTGTACACAGGAAGCTTAAACAACCGCACACCAAAACGGCTCCTGCACACCCCGGTTGATATTATTCCCGGCGAAGGCGCAAAAGCAGATGTCTTTTTCAAAGGTAGTTTCCTGCTAGAGGGCGTACACAACAAACTGTCGCAGAAAGAGCCATGGCTTGCGACCAATATGCCGCGCTATTGGCATCAGGAATTGCATCGCTTTGAGTGGCTCCGTGATTTTTCCGCCAACAACTCAGACGCCGCCAGACGGCATGTCCGCGCCCTGCTTTCAAATTGGGTTATAACCTTCGAAGATTATGAAGCCCTGATCTGGGATCCCAACATTCTGGCGCGCCGCGTTTTAAACTGGATGAAGCAAACGCCGTTTCTGCTCACCAGTAATGATGGCGACTTCAATTATAAATTTCTGCGTTCTCTTCGAAAACAGCTACAGCACTTACAGCGCTATTGCCGGTATTTTGCGCGTGAAAAGGACCAGTTTGAACTCTATCTTGCCCTTTATTTAGGGGCTGCCTGCTTTGCAGACACCCAAGATCAGGCACCGCGCCTCAAACAAAAACTACTCGATGAACTGGAAAAGGTAATTCTAGCAGATGGATGCCACATTTCCAGAAATCCAAGCCAGCAACTCTCTGTTCTTGCTGATCTGATTTCACTTCGTGAAACCCTCCGCAATATGGACACAGGGTTACCCGACACATTAATGGCAGCTATTGATCGCCTGACAACCGCAACTCGGTTTTTCCAACATGGCGATGGCGATCTGGCTCTTTTTAATGGGGGACGGGTCGTTGGAGAAGGAACTTGCGATCAATTGCTCGCCGTCAGTGAAGTTCTCGCACGTGCACCCCATTTTCTGCCTGAAGGCGGATTTGAGCGGTTGAAAGCCGGACGCTCCCTGATCCTGTTCGAAACAGGAAAAGCCGGACGTCCCAAAAATAGCCAAATCTATCAAGGGCCGGGCAGCTTTGAATTTAGTCACGGACGGGAACGCATTATTGTCAATTGCGGCGCCCATCCGGACCCGACCTCTCCATGGCAAAAAGCACTGGCAGCAACGGCCGCGCATTCAACTCTATCCATTGGCGATACAAATGCCGAATATCCCTCTCCAGTCAAATCGACAGAAGAGCCTCCGGTTCACATTTCCGTTGTCGAAGAAGGGGGTAGTCTTTGGCTCGACTATGAAAATCCCGGATTTGAAAAAAATCTGAAAATCAAACATACCCGCCGAATTTACCTTGGATCAGACGGACGCAGTATTCGCGGTGAAGATACTGTTCTGTCCCTGAACCCTGATGACGAGCCAACAGATTTTGTAATCCGTTTTCACATTCATCCCGACGTGAGTATTTCAAAAAGTATGGGTGGGCGCAGCTTGTTAATGCTGACAAAACAGGGGATTGGATGGCAATTCATCACAAGTCTGTCAGAAGCTGGACTGGAAGAAAGCATTTATTGCAGTTATTCAGGGGAAAAACGCAACACGCAGCAAATTGTCCTTAAAGGTCGGCTTTATGGTCAGGAAGACCTGAGCATCAAATGGGCACTCCATCAAAAAGGGGATGAGGCACCCGCCGAATCTTAAAGTTGCCAGCGCTTGATATTGGGCGAGAATTCTGTATCCCGCCACATACCCTTCACATCGGCGAGAACGCCTTTATCAGTCAGCATGCCTTCAATCGCTGCACTTGACAGATCCCGGTATACGGAGTGAGCAACAGCCCCAACAATCGCATCATATTCTGACAAAGAGTTCAGATTAGCCTTAAGATCGATATCAAAAAACTGCCGGGCTTCATCAGGGTCTGCCATTGGATCATGAACATCAACCTCATGTCCAAATGCTTTCAAGCCAGAAATAATTTCAAGCACTTTTGTATTGCGCAGGTCCGGAACGTTTTCTTTAAATGTTAAACCCAGAACCAATACGCGGCAGTTCCCCTCCAGTAAATTATTGACGGTCGTCGCGATAAACTGTCCCATGCTTTCATTGATGCGCCGCCCGGTCAAAATCAAATCGGGGATATAGCCAACTTCACTTGCCCGATGCGCCAGATAAAAGGGATCAATTCCAATGCAATGACCGCCCACAAGGCCCGGTGTAAAATTCAAAAAATTCCATTTCGTGCCGGCTGTCTCGAGCACGTCATAGGCTGAAATACCTAGTTTCTGGAAGATCATAGTAGCTTCATTAACAAATGCGATATTGATATCACGCTGTGCGTTTTCAATTACCTTTGCCGCTTCAGCCGTTTTAATGTTTCGGGCCCGAAATGTGCCGCCTGTTGTTGCGGCACCATAAACTTCTTCAAGAATATCAGCAACTTCATCAGTTTGCCCTGCGACAACTTTAATGATTTTATCAACAGTATGCACCTTATCGCCCGGATTGATCCGCTCAGGTGAATATCCAAGAAAGAAACCTTCTCCTGACTTAAGACCCGAAAGCTCTTCGATCAGAGGACCGCAAATATCTTCGGTGACGCCGGGGTATACGGTACTTTCAACGACAACAATGGACCCTTTTTTCATCACCGGTGCAATCGCCCGGCAAGCTGATTTCAGGGGTTCCAGATCCGGCTTATCGCCTTCATCAACCGGCGTTGGAACCGTAATAATATGAATATCTGCTGCGGCTGTCTCGGTAATGTCTGTTGTAAATTGCATGCTGCTGGCACGCAAAACCGGTTTCTCAATTTCAAACGTCCGGTCATACCCATTCCTGAGTTCGTCAATTCGGCTTTCACTGATATCAAACCCGATCACGGAAAAATGCCGCGACAAAGCAACAGCAAGCGGCAATCCAACATAGCCAAGCCCAACAATGGAAATACAAGTGTTGCTATCCACCTTCTTGCTTAGATCGAATGTTTTGGGTTCAGACATGTTGCGAAATCCTGACGATATGAACTTTCACTCTACGTAGTCTGTTTTTTTAACCTTTGTCAACGACGACAGATAGTCCGTCACTGGAAATAAAATGCCAAAGAAGGTTTCGAAATTTATCAGTCCATGCTATAGGGCGCGCAGTATTCTGACCCTTTTGCCTACAGGATAAATGTCGATGTCATCTTCCGACCTTCAACCCATCACCCGCGCGCTCATTTCTGTCTCTGATAAAACAGGCCTAGTCGAACTTGGCCAGGCGCTTGCCGCGCATAAAATTGAAATCCTCTCCACCGGCGGCAGCGCTAAAATGCTGGCCGATGCGGGGGTTCCTGTAACCGAAGTTGCAGATCACACCAAATTTCCAGAAATGATGGACGGCCGTGTCAAAACACTGCACCCGATCATTCACGGCGGTATCCTCGCGCTCCGCGATAACAAAGATCACACCGATGCCATGAAAACCCATAATATCGGGGCCATTGATTTGGTGGTGGTTAATCTTTACCCATTTGAAGAAACCATAGCAAAAGGTGCAGATTTTCATACCTGTATCGAAAATATCGACATTGGCGGCCCTGCGATGATCCGCTCTGCCGCAAAAAATTACGGCTTTGTCAATGTGGTGACAGACGCCGCTGATTATCAACTCATTATCGATGAGCTGACAAAAAATAACGGCAAAACAAGCATTGAAACCCGCAAGAAACTGGCCGCGAAAGCCTATGCCCGCACAGGCGCCTATGATGCCGCTATTTCAACCTGGTATGCAGAACAGCTAGGCGATGAGTTTCCAGATCGTCTGGTTTTTTCCGGAGAGCGCCAGCAAACCCTGCGCTACGGCGAAAACCCTCACCAGTCGGCTGCCTTTTATGCTAACGCCGAACAGCGAATTGGCATTGCAACAGCAACCCAAATTCAGGGCAAAGAGCTGTCCTACAACAATTACAACGACACAGATGCAGCCTTTGAACTGGTTGCCGAGTTCGATCCTGCAATCAGCGGCCCCACCTGCGCTATAATCAAACATGCAAACCCTTGTGGCGTTGCTTCTGGCAAAACGCTGGCAGATGCTTACCGCGACGCATTTGCTTGCGACACAACATCAGCATTTGGGGGCATTATTGCCGCGAACCAAAGCCTTGATGCTGAAACCGCAGAAGAAATCGTCAAAATTTTCACAGAAGTTATCATTGCACCGGATGCCTCTGAGGAAGCAAAAGCAATCATTGCAGCAAAGAAAAATCTGCGTCTACTGCTAACCGGTGGATTACCTGATCCAAAAATCGGGGCACGACTTGTAAAATCACTGGCGGGCGGATATCTGATTCAAGGGCGTGACAATGCCTTAACCGCATCACCTGAGCTAAAGGTTGTTACAAAACGGGCGCCAAGTGCGCAAGAACTGGCCGATCTGAAATTTGCCTTCACCGTCGCGAAGCATGTCAAATCCAACGCTATTATCTATGTTAGAAACGGGGCAACTGTTGGAATTGGCGCCGGTCAGATGAGCCGTGTGGACAGCTCTAAAATTGCGGCCTCGAAATCTCTTGAAGCAGCGCAGAATGCAGGCGAGACTGAAGCATGGGCAAAAGGCTCCGTTGTCGCGTCCGACGCATTCTTCCCCTTCGCGGATGGTTTGCTTGCAGCTGCCGAAGCTGGCGCAACTGCGATCATCCAACCCGGAGGTTCCATGCGTGATGATGAAGTCATCGCCGCTGCCGATGAAGCGGGACTTGCCATGGTCTTTACCGGCATGCGCCATTTCCGCCACTAAGAAATAGGAAGGGGATTTGAAATGATTGTGACAACAACAAGTTCAATTGAAGGTAAAAAGATCACGCGGTATCACGGCATTGTTGCCGGTGAAGCGGTCATGGGGGCCAATTTCATTCGTGATTTCTTTGCCCGCGTTACCGATGTACTGGGTGGTCGCTCCGGTGCCTACCAAAAAGAATTGCGCAAAGCCCGCGAACTGGCACTTGAAGAAATTATGGAAGATGCCCAGTCATTGGGAGCAAACGCAATTGTCGGTGTTAGCATGGACACAGAAGTCATGGGCGAAAGCATGCTTATGATGGTCGCCACAGGCACAGCGGTTACAGTTGAATAATCCATCTCCCACCGGATTGAGGTTGGGCGGGGCTTAAATTCCCGCCTAACGCTGAGCCGGCTCTTTGACAAAACTCATTAAAGCTGCGCCCATCATCAACAGAATAAAGATAACCAGCATGGCGGGACGCTGTTGACCGGTCATATCCGTCACGAGGCCAATGGCAAAGGGAGCGACGAACGCCGTCGCTTTTCCTGAAAAGGCAAACAGACCGAAAAACTCCCCCATCTTTTCAGGTGGCGACAACCTTGCAACCAGAGTTCGGCTTGCAGCCTGCGCCGGACCAAAAAAGAAGCCCATTACAAATGCAAATGCAATAAACACCATCTCCGCCGGGCTGGATAAGAAACCGCTATTTTCGGACGGCATCGCCGCCGGAACACCAAATAAAACTTCCCCGTCACTAATGGATAAAACACCGACGGCGGCAAAGGCCAACCCCAGAACAGAAATAACAATTGTTGGCTTTGATCCAAGTCTGTCGTCCAGCCAGCCTCCGACAATTGAACCGCCAATGGCAAAGAAATTAATCAAAATACCAAACACACCCAAGGTCATGGTATCCCAGCCAAACAAACCTGCAGCGTAAATACCGGAAAATCCGATCAGCGCCAAAATACCATCATTATAAAACATGCGGGCAATTAGAAATGCCATGATATTTTTATAATTTCGCAAAGACTTGAATGTCGTGAGAAGTGCAGACAAACCCTGACGAACAGCATCTGCTTTTGAAATTTGTGCTGATTTGCTATCGGGGGTGAAAAACATCATGGGCAGGATAAAAACCAGAAACCAGACGCCTGATATAGGCCCGGTAATCCGGTCATGTTCATGAGTGGCTTTGTCTAGTCCAAACATTGGGGTTTCGGGCAACGAAAACGCCAGCAGCACAATGAATAAAACACTTAAGCCCCCAACATAACCAAGCCCCCATCCAAAACCGGACAAGCGACCAATTTTAGCCCGGCTGGTCAGTGTCGGTAGCATGGCATTATTAAACACCAGCGAAAATTCAATGCCGATCGTTCCAATCACAATTGCAAACAAAATCCAGCCGATATTACTGCCCTGCCCCGGCAATGCCCACCAAAGCGAAATACTACCGATCGCGCACATGACGGCAAAGACGGCAATCCATGGCTTGCGCGGACCCCCCGCATCTGCGATAGAGCCGAAAATCGGGCTAAAAAGGGCGATCAGAATACCCGCAGCCGCTTGGGTATAACCCCAGTAAGCCTGGCCTTGCGCCGGATCACCAACAACATAGGAAGTAAAATAGGGGGCAAAGATAAAGGTGGTTACAACTGTGAAATAGGGTTGATTTGCCCAGTCAAATAACGCCCAGGAAAACTTACCAAGTTTTGATGCTTCTTGAACCGCTACCATAATTGCCCCGCCCCTGTTTTCGTCAGTGTACGCGAAAACAGGGGAAGAAGAAGCAAAAATTCGTTACGAAATCATGGATCTAAATTGACGATTGGCAAACGCCAGTTTTGCAATATCCACAGTTCCGCTCACTTTAAATTCTTCGATTAATTCTTTAGATCGTTGAATCGGATTCTTATGTTTTTGCTCCCAATGCGCTAGTGCTTTTTCACCCTTATGTTCATTTGCATGCATAAAGACAGAATTCGTAAGCGCCCGTTGCTGACCATATAGGTCATCAATAATCGCAGTAACTGCAAGGCGCTCCCAATGATCATCAGGCTCGATTGCTTCGGCAGCAAAACGAAGCCAGTCAAGATTCAGACTTGCGCCCACCGCATAATAAACTTCACCAACTTCAGTAATTGGACGAGATGACATTTTCCCAACCTGAACAACATCAAGTGAAGATCGAAGCGGTGCCAGACTTGCAACCCGGCGCGCAAGCTTTTCTGGCACATTCATGCCCGTCAAGTAAGTCACCCGATCCTGGAATGACTTCCGGCCCACGTTACTCAACAGGCTTTCAAGCTCACTTTCCAGTTCGCGCATGGATGGTGCCAGCTCTTCAATCTGTTCACCAATATTCATAGGAGTTGGCAAATGACGCAGGCACCACAAGGTCGCTCGGCGCAGCAACATTTGCGTCGCATCGATCATATGCCCCTGCACTTCGGTATCCACCTTATTATCCAAGCTTTCAATCTCGATCCATAATTTTTCAAGATCAAACACTTCAACCGTTAAAGCGTAAGCTTTGGCAACGTCATCAACAGAAACACCCAATTCTTCAACCATTTGCATAACAAATGTAATGCCCGCCCGATTGATCAGCGAATTGACCACGACCGTTGTAATAATTTCCCGGCGCAACCGATGAGTTGAAATATAGGATCCGTATTTTTTACCAAGTTGCGGTGGAAAATAATCGCTGAGCCAGCTTTCAAAGAAGGGATCATCTGGCAATTTGGTTTTCAGGATATCCGTATAGAGGGTCATTTTTGCGTAAGCCAGCAAGACACACATTTCGGGGCGCGACAAACCCTGCCCCGCTTGCGTGCGACTTTCCAACTCTTCATCATTTGGTAAATCTTCAACCGCGCGATCAAGACGTCCCTGTTTCTCCAACTCCCTCATAAATCGAGATTGCTCATTAAAATTCGCAATACTCTGACGCTGGGCCGTTGTGAGCGCTTGCGTCTGTAGGTAGTTGTCTCTGAGAACATGAGCTGCGACATCATCCGTCATTTCAACCAACAAGCGATCTCGCTGTTTATCGGTCATCTCACCATCATCCAGCACGGCCCGCAGCAAAATCTTGATATTCACTTCATGGTCCGAGCAATCAACACCTGCCGAATTGTCGATAGCATCCGTGTTCAGCCGGCCTCCTTTTAGCGAATATTCAATTCGCCCAAGCTGGGTCGTACCAAGGTTACCCCCTTCGCCAATCACTTTGGCGCGGACATCATTCCCGTTAATGCGAATGGCATCATTTGCCCGATCGCCAACATGCGCATTGCTTTCGGAGGACGACTTGATATAGGTCCCGATCCCACCAAACCAGAGCAAGTCCACTTCCGCTTTTAAGATTGCCGAAATCAACTCGTTTGGCGTGAGCTTTGTTTCCTTAAGATCAAATAGCTTTTTAATCTCCGGTGTTAGTGTGACGGATTTTGCGTTTCGATCAAAAACCCCGCCGCCTTTAGCGATTAGCTTTGAATTGTAATCCTCCCAAGAAGATCTGGGCAAATTGAACAAACGCTCACGCTCTTTATAGGATTTGGCAACATCCGGGTCCGGATCGATGAAAATATTTCGATGATCAAAGGCCGCCAACAGGCGAATTTTCTTGGAAAGAAGCATGCCATTGCCGAAAACGTCGCCAGACATATCGCCAATACCCACAACAGAAAACTCTTCTTCCTGGATATTCTTCCCGATTTCGCGGAAATGCCGTTTTACCGATTCCCAAGCACCGCGGGCTGTAATCGCCATTTTCTTATGGTCATACCCGGCTGCACCACCGGATGCAAAAGCATCGCCCAGCCAGAACCCGTAACTGATAGCGACTTCATTGGCGATATCTGAAAAGGTTGCTGTGCCTTTATCTGCTGCGACCACCAGATAGGGATCATCCCCATCATGGCGAACCACATTTTTGGGCGGCACAACGGCGCCCCCAACCAGATTATCCGTAACATCCAAAAGGCCTGAAATGAACATTTTATAGCAAGCAATACCTTCTTTCTGGATCTCTTCGCGGCTACCACCAACGGGCATTCGTTTGGGATAAAAACCGCCTTTTGATCCAACCGGTACAATCACCGTATTCTTGACCATCTGCGCCTTCATCAGACCCAAAACTTCGGTTCGGAAATCTTCGCGGCGATCAGACCAACGCAAGCCACCGCGGGCAACACTACCCCCGCGCAAATGCACGCCCTCTACTCGCGGACTATAGACGAAAATCTCGACATATGGCCTTGGAAGCGGCAATCCTTCCAGTTTCTGACTATTCAGTTTGAATGAATAGTAGGGTTTACTCTCCTCGCCAACACCTTCCTGATAGAAATTGGTTCGCAGCATATTTTCAATCAGATTTAGATACCGCCGCAAAATCCGGTCATCGTCCAGACTCGCCACATTCTCCAGCGCCTCAATAATGGTATTGCGGGTTTCATTGAAAGCAGCATCCCGGTCTTTTTTGAACTCTGGATCAAACCGAATTTCAAACAGTTTTACCAACAGGCTACTAATCTGGGTATTTTCGGCCAGCGTATTTGCCATGTAGGTTTGCGAGAATGTAATGCCTGTTTGGCGCAGATATTTTGCAAATGCCCGTAATATCGCAACATTTGACCAACTTAGGCCAGCCCGCATAACAAGCCGGTTAAATCCATCACTTTCAGCAGAACCCTGCCAAACCCGCCAGAAGGTTTCTTCAAATTTCGCTTTCAACTGATGTAAATCAAGTGCCACACCAGTTGGCTCTACCAACTCAAAATCATGGATCCAGACGTCATGACCCAAATTAGATCCAGTAACCAGATAGGGGTTTTCAGATAGAACCTTCAAACCCATATTTTCGATCATCGGCAAACAATCAGAAAGTGGAAGCGGCTCACCGGGGCTATAGATTTTAAACCGAACCTTGTTTTCAGGATCCTCTACCCAACGATATAGGTTCAGTCCCGCCCGCTTTGAATTCGCTATTTCTTCAAGCTTGTCAATATCCCGCAGCGCAAGGTTTGCGCCAAAACGAACGCGATATCCAACGGGAAATGCTTCTCCATATTTCGCATTCAGTTTCAGCGCTTTTTCTTCACCCCATCGCTCCAGCAGGGCGTCGCTTAAATCATCGGTCCATTCACGGGCTGCCGACACCAGACGGCTTTCCAGGACAGACTCGTCAACACTTGCAACGCTGTCGCTGGTCAAATCAATTAGAAAATGAATACGGGCAAGCGCATCATCCCCAACCTGCGAATAGTGCGCCGAAATGGTTCCGGCGTGCATTTCAGCAAGGATACTGCCAAATTTACGCCGCAGGTCTGTGTTGAATTTTTCTCTGGGAACATAAACAAGGGCTGAAACAAAGCGTTCGAAGCGATCCCGGCGCAAGAAAACACTAATCTTGGGGCGTTCTTGCAGGGCCAGTATTTTGTTTGAAATTTCATTCAGTTCTTCAACCGAGATCTGAAACAATTCATCCCGGGGATACGTTTCCAGAATATGTGCAAGTGCCTTTTGGTCATGACTGCTTTTGGTAAAGCCAGACAATTCCAGTGATTTTTGCACCTTGCGCCGCAAATAAGGAATATCGCGCGGTATGCGGTTATATGCTGCTGACGTAAACAGGCCGGTAAAGCGATATTCGCCAACAACTTCACCTTTGGCATTAAATTTCTTCACCCCGACATAATCAAGATACACGGCGCGGTGCACAGTTGAACGGGCATTAGCCTTCGTTACAATAATCAACTCAGGGCGATGTAGAAATTCCCGAACCTCTGGTGACATCTCTGCCTTACCCGTCATAATCCGGCGTTTTGGGCTTCTTAAAATACCAAGGCCCGATCCTTCAACCGGCTCCCAGTTCTCAGCTTTGCGTTTGCCCGATCCGGTAAATGTGTATTCGCGGAACCCAAGGAAGGTAAAGTGGTTATCCACCATCCATTCCAGCAACGCACGGCCTTCATCAACTTCTTCTTTATCCACTGGGGGCGGAGATGTTTTCAGTTTCTTCGCAATTGCGCCCGCCTGATCCAAAATTGCCCGCCAGTCTGCGACGGCAACCCGTACATCTTCCAAAACAGACTGAAGCTCTGTCACGATTTCTTCCAGAATCTCCGGATCGCTTTGCTCATCCACTTCCAGGTGCATATAGGATTCGGCAGATCCCTTTTGGGTGCCTTTTGTCGCTTGCGGATAGAACTGTATATGTTGGCCCTGCTGATCCCGTTCCTCAAAATAAATCGGATGGATTACAAGGTGGACGTTAATGCCTCTTTGATTTAAGGCCGCCGTGACACTATCCACCAGAAAGGGCATGTCATCATTAACGATTTCAATAACCGAATGAGAGGTTCGCCATCCATGTTCTTCAAGTGTCGGGCTAAAAGCCCGGATCTTTGCCGTATTGGGGGCACGTAGCGCCGCAAATTTATAAAGCGAAAGCGCAGATCCGTATAAATTCTCCTGCTGAATACCAAGAATATCATCTGGTGCCAGGCGCTCATATAATCGTTCTACGAAAAACCTGACATCTGCCGCCTGCTTTTTATCAAGCCGATTGTCGATCATTGAAAGGACTTCGCCGATTGCTTCGGCTTTCAGTTCCTGCGCACTTGCTGTCATGATCGGTACCCCATTCCCTCAGTATTCCAAGTAAAGAATTCAATTTAGTAAAATATTATGCAAAATGAGTGTTAACGTATTATTCTCATTATCAAATAAAAAGCTCGGCAATATTGCAGTGCACAAAATCCCGTTAAATAAAACGGTAGTCTTTTAAGTGATTTTCGCCAGTAAACCCGGTTAAGGGGAAATAAGGCCAACATGAGTCTCGCCTGATTGCTTAGGGATGAAAAAATACATCACACATACTTTATTAGGCTCGCAGAAACAGGATCGCAACCAAAAATTACTTCTAAAAATCAATCGGTTGCCGAACAAACGTTTGGTTTTGCTGATGTAAGATTAACCACGTTTGACCTTCGGCGTCAACCGGATGCCTAATCCGCCGAAATCAGGAAAACCTAAAACAGACTTGTCATAGCACTCACAAACAAATTTAAGTTGGCCTCAAACAATTCCCTTGTATCGCTTTCCAATTTCTGGCTAACTTTTGGTCTACTTGCCGACTGATCGGCTTTTCAAGCACCCATTACGTCACAGCTAGAGAAATCACATGCCCGTATATAATAGAGTTGCCGAATTACAAGATGACATGCAGGAATGGCGCAGAGACATTCACAAACATCCTGAACTCTGTTTTGAAGAAGTCCGCACGGCCAAGATTGTTGCCGAGAAGCTTCGCAGTTGGGGCATTGAGGTTACGGAGGGAATTGGCGTTACCGGACTTGTCGGTACGATTAAAGGTCAAGGGAACAGCAAACGTACAATTGGTATTCGTGCCGATATGGATGCTCTTCCCCTGCAAGAGCTGACGGGAGTCGCGCATCAGTCCATTTATGATGGGAAAATGCACGCCTGCGGCCATGATGGACATACAGCTATTTTATTGGGGGCCGCTAAATATCTGTCGGAAACCCGAAATTTTGATGGCACCGTAAACTTCATTTTCCAACCAGCCGAAGAAGGTGGCGGTGGCGGCGATGCCATGGTGAAGGACGGGCTGTTCGAGCGCTTCCCTTGTGATGGTGTTTATGGGCTGCACAACATGCCCGACCAGCCAAAGGGCACCTTTCATATTAAGTCTGGTACACTAATGGCCTCTGCAGATGCCGCTTATGTTACCATTCACGGTAAAGGAGGCCATGCGGCCCATCCCCAGCGCTCAATCGATCCATTAATGGTCGGTGTTCAGCTTCACACAGCATTGCAAACGATTGTTTCTCGCAATGTAAGCCCGATTGATAATGTTGTTGTCTCGATTACCGAATTTCATGCGGGAACCGCACAGAACGTCATCGCACATGACGCCAAGCTGACCGCATCAATCCGCACAACAAGCCCCGAAATGCGGGATATGGTTGAAAAACGGTTCCGCGATATCTGCGCCGGTGTCGCGGCTAGTTTTGGGGTCGAAATTGATATTGACTACCAACGCAATTACCCCTGTACGGTCAATCATGACAAGGAAACTGAAATTGTTGCCCGGGCGGCCCGGGCAATTGTCGGCGATGAACTTGTCAACACCAACGCCCCCGTTCGTATGGGCAGCGAAGATTTCTCTTTCATGCTGGAAGCTTGCCCCGGGGCCTATATTTTCCTGGGCGCAGCCGATGAAACACATAAATTTACGGTTCATCATCCAGAATATGATTTCAATGATGAGATCCTCAGCACTGGGGCAAGTTTGTGGGTTAAACTTGTCGAGCAAGAGATGCCGCGCTAACGGCATCTTACTCTCGTGCAAGCCTGAACCCAGATAACCTTAGCTGGGCATGGTTCCATTGATTATGTAGGCAAGCGCCGCCACAACCTCTTCAGGCTCCCGGGCCATTGCTGCGGCGCGGCCATCCACTTCTTTCAGCGCATGATCATGCTCGCTCGGGTGCAGTGTGATATAAGGGATCCCAAGCGCAGCAGCCTGACCCGCATCAAACGCGGCATTCCACTGCTTGTATTTTTCGCCGAAACGAACAACCGCAATATCTGAATCGCGTAGCAGCGTTTCTGTTCGAATACTGTTCAGCTTAGCGCTTTTATGATCGTGCCAGAATTTATTCTCTTCAGGGCCAAAGATTGCAACGGCGCAATCATCGCTATCTGCGTGAACTGTAACCGGGCTGTTCAGGACAACCGGCAATCCTGCCGCCTCGACGCCCGCTTTGATCCGCTCTCTCCAATCGGAATGAATTTCTCCCGACAGATAAATTGTCCAAACTCTTTCAGTCATGCTCGTTCCTCTGCTCAATTTAAGGACCCGTTTTATCCTCTACAAGCAAACCTGTCATCTCATCATGCGAAAACATTAGATCCCAAAACCGCCTTTGCATCAAAAATGAGGGTTAATATCCTTTATATTCTGCTTTGGCAGCTTTATGTCTTGAAAGTGACACTTTTTTCCCGTTGTTTATAATCGATTGTGGACTTCATCAATTGAAAGAGGATCAACCATGAAACTGCTGTTGAAAATTGTACTAACCTCAACCATCACCCTTGGGCTTGCAGGTCCGGTAATCGGTGCAGAATTGAGAGAACACAGCTTACTTGGCATTCCCAAAAGCATTGAGGGCAACAAAGTCTATAATGAGAATATTTTGAACCTTGAGCAGTTGAAAAGCTGTCTGCAGACCTCTCGCAAACTGGATTTGCTCAGCAATATTCTCGATAGTCAAAGTGACGGCTTTGACAATCAGGCGAAGGCATTGAACGATCTTTCTAAGCAGATTGAACAATCCCAAGCCTACCTCGACAGCCATCCAACGAAAGAAGTGAATGACAACGAGGGAATTGCCGCGCGCAACGCCAAAGTTCAAGCCCATAACGCAATGGTCGACACCTACAACCGGGACACGGCTGCTTACGAAAAAGAAACCAATAGCTACCGGGAAAATACCGCCCGATATAGCGAAATGCGAAGCAGCTTTGCCGAAGACTGCGCGACTAAACAATATTATCTCGAAGATATGGACGAAGCCCTTATCGAAAACTAAAACCCTAAATCCGCGGCATCTCTGAAAGTGGGACGGTGATTTCACTTTCGGTTGAGCCCGTGTGTGTCGCCCCGGCCTGCGTTATATTAACGAGCAGAACTTCTTCCTCTGCAACAGGTCGGTGCTCTACACCGCGGGGAATAACCAGCATCTCGCCCTCCGAAACCTGCTCGGTGCGATCGCGAAACTGGACGGTCAATGTGCCCTTAATAACAATGAACAGTTCATCTTCCTCCGCATGACTGTGCCAGACAAATTCGTCTTTCAATTTAGCGAGACGAATATGCTGGCCATTGGCTTCTGCCACCACATGCGGGTGCCAGTAAGATGAAATTTGATTGAATTTATCCAGTAAATTTATAGCTTCCATCCGAAGTTTCCTTAATACAAGTACAGATCAAAAGAATGTTGCAAAACCATAGAAAAACAGAAAGAATAAGAAAATCTAATTTTTCTATTATTAATCATTAGCAATCGTAATAGCTCTTATGAGAAATATTGACCTTCAACTTCTTCGAACTTTTCGCGCTGTAACCACCACTGGCAGTATGACCCGCGCCAGTGCCTTGCTCAACATCACACAAGGCGCCGTCAGCCAGCAGATTAACAAACTCGAAGAGCAACTGGGCTGCAAATTACTCCTGCGTGATAAAAGCGGCCTGACCATGACGGCCGAAGGGGAGAAATTATACGCCCGCTCACAAGCCCTGCTCTCACTTAACGATGAAATCTGGCGGGATATGACAGAGCCCCAATTTAAAGGCCGATTATCTTTGGGAATCCCCTTGGACCTTGTCACCACACAACTGCCAGGGATCTTAAGGCTTTTCGCGGATGATTTTCCCGATGTGGATATCAATCTGGTTTGTGCGCCAACGCTTGATCTAAAGCGGCAGTTGGAAGAAGGCCATCTGGATTTAACGCTGCTAGAGGAACTACCCGGCGAACTCACCGCACAACCTTTGTTTTCGGATCAACTGGTCTGGATCACGGCAAAAGCCAGCAAAGCCAGGGATCTCGATCCCCTTCCCCTTTCAATCTCCAGCACAGATTGCGTTTTCCGTCTCCCTACCACCATGGCTCTTGATCAGATCGGTCGGCGATGGAAACGGGTTTATGAAAGCAACAACATAGATGCAATTCAGGCCATGATCCGCATGGATATGGCTGTTGGTGTTTATCTACAATCTCTCGTTCCTACTGGATTGAACTGGTTTAAAGAAGCCGAAAACTTCCCCGTTCTCCCGCAATATTCAGTGACTCTCGCCGTTGCAGACGGTGTAGAAAAGGAGTTGGCCAATCATCTGGCAAATTATATTCGCCGTAGCTTCACATTAAAAAAAGCCGCGTAAGCATCATGAATGCTCTGCACTTACGTTCGCATTGGCTGCAACAAAGTATAAACTCACTGTTGTTCCCGTCCCCTGAACGCTATCGATATGCATAAAGCCATTCGTTTGTGACATATAACCATGGACCATTGACAGGCCGAGCCCGGTACCTTCACTAACGTCCTTCGTCGTGAAAAAGGGCTCAATCACTTGCTGAAGAATCTCCTCAGGTATTCCGCATCCTGTATCCGAGATGGCAACCCGCACATAGGTTTTTGCGGTGCCGTTTGGAGAAAGGTTCAGCAACTCCGGGGAAAGGTCATCAATATTTTCAACCGTAATCGTCAAAACGCCTCCCGCAGGCATAGCGTCTCTGGCGTTCGTTGCCAGATTAATCAAGGCATTATTAAGCTGAGTTGAATCCGCGTAAGCCAATTTCGGAATGCCTTTGATCTCCGATTTTATCTCAATATGGGCGCCCAGTAGCCGGCGGATCATTTCAACAACCTCTTGGACGACACCAGCTATATTGAGAACTTCCGGCTGAAGATGTTTCTGGCGGCTAAAGGACAAAAGCTGATCGATTAACCGAGCCCCCTTGTCCGCTGCTCCCATAGCGACTTTTACGTGGTCAAGACACACGTCGTCTTCTAATTGTTCTTCGGCAAGCTCAAGTCGGCCCAGAATGACAGACAATAGATTGTTAAAATCATGAGCCACCCCGCCAGACAGTTTTCCCAATGCTTCCATTTTCTGTGATTGCTGCAGCTGAGCTTCGATTTCCTTATACTCAGTCAAATCATGAATAATACCTGTGTAATAAATTTCGCCTGCAAAGCGGGATTTTCCGATGGATAAATTAATTGGAAACTCCCGACCATCTTTTCGAAGGCCAACAACTTCACGCCCAATTCCAATAATCTTCGCTGTTTTGGTTGTGCGGTAATTTTCCATATATTGATCGTGATTATTAGCAAACCCGCTTGGCATTAGAACCTTCACATTTTGGCCAATCAGCTCCTCGGGTGTATATCCCATCAGCTTTTCGACCGCTTTATTTGCCAGGATAATTTTGCCGTGTGCATCGCTGAGGATAATGACATCAATTGCGGCATCGATAACGGTCTGAAGCCTTTGCTCTGACATCAGTCGATCTCGGGTTTCACGCGATTCGATGTTGACCCGGTTAAACTCGGTCAAGCTTCGCTCAATATCTTTAAACCGAAGAATAATCGCTTTTTGGCCACCCTGAAAAAGAGCTGAGCCTTCACACCGATATTCTTTCTCTTTGCCGTTTTTCAAGGGAATATTCAGTCGAAAAAACAGACTCTCCCGACTACCAGAGCAGATATTCAAAAATTCTGCGAAACGTGGGCCAAATATCTCGGCAAGATTCTGAGAGTTTTCAAAGCCTAATTTCTTCTGGCCAGCAGGGTTTAGGGCTAGAATTTCGCCATCCGTCTTGACCAACACTGCCGGAAAGGTATCTGAATAAGCAATAAGGTCAAACGATGTCTCCAGAATCTTACTGAGCACTTTATGATCGTTTATAATATTCACGGCCTTCCTCATGATTGGGTTCGAAATATACGATCACTCGGCATTGAGCGTCCCCTGTTGCAATTGTCTCTTGCAATTGAACCTTTGCATACTTCAGATTCTCAGCTGCAATATGCCCGAAAACATTCGATGTCATCATACAGAGCGAAGGTCTGTCTTTTACCTTGTCGCCAAAAGGGCAGCGGCGGTTTCCGAACACGACATAACTGTCGGTTTGCTCAACCACATAAAAATCGCCTTGAATTCGCTTCTTTAAATCCACCAGCACATCACAAATCTGGTCTTTGGATAAATCGGATAATTTCAGCGCAGATTTATAACTTTTATTGATTTGCGACCCAATGGTCTGACCCACAAGGCTAATGTAGCCCTCGGCCTCATGAATCCCAACCACATTTTCAAGGGTGCCTGACAGCTCACGCAGTAAGTCGAGAAGAAACGCCTCTCTTTGAAGAGGAACCGGAGCCGACTCAATTGCTCGATCCATATCGATATTCCTAACACAAGACAGCCCCCACCGTCAGATACTAGCAACCAATCCTCTACAAGTTCTAAACAAAATAGCTAGATCAGATGTTTTATTAGAAAATCTTGATGCGACTGTTTTTCTGGGCTTTAGAAACAGCTTAATATTGACTTATTTGGAAAGCAGAACGCCGCTGGATCACTGCAGCGAGTACCGTAAAAACAGAAAATTCTCCTGTCCGTTAAGACAGGATTATTATTCTGGCAAATTTTACGAAGAAAATTTGGAGCGGGCGAGGCGATTCGAACGCCCGACCCTAACCTTGGCAAGGTTATGCTCTACCCCTGAGCTACGCCCGCTCGGCGTGCAACACTGTTGCGAGGCGGGATAATAGCCATCTTGAAAATGAATGCAAGTCTGTTTTTCAACAAAATCCCATTTTATTTTCTACTTGGCTCAAAAGCGCGTAAACCGTTATTCTTCCACGATATTTTAATTCGTTTCGGGAGCATGCCTTATGGCCGCAACGCCAGATGATTTATTTAAACGGCTAGATGAACTTGGAATCGCGTATAAAACGCATCATCACGCGCCGGTTTTTACCGTTGAAGAGGCCCAGTCCGTCTCCCGGACATTATCTGGTGGCCACAGCAAAAACCTGTTTCTCAAAGACAAGAAAGGAAACACCTACCTCCTCGTCTGTCTGGAAGATACAAAAGTAGATCTTAAAGAGCTCAGAAAAAAGATCGGCGCTCAAAACCTGAGCTTTGGAAAAGCAGAACTTCTCCAAGATCTATTGGGTGTCACACCCGGCTCCGTGACCCCTTTTGCATTGATCAATGATACGGCGGGTCAGGTCACGGTTTTATTGGATGCGCGAATGGTCGAAGAAGAATTTTTGAACTTTCACCCCTTGATTAATGATCAAACAACGCAAATTTCTATGAAAGACCTTAAACTGTTCATTGAATCTACTGAGCATGACATGACAGTGATAAACTTGTAACTTGGATATTCGATTACCTATAGCCAACCCTTAACAAAGGGCGGTAAAACTGATATCCACTGGAGCGTTGCGGGATTCCGCGTGACCAAGACTAATAAATGGAACTGATACAGATTTATGGAAATGCAACTTGATACCGCGTCAGCAGCCAACGGCAATTGGATTATTGACGGCACAACCGAAACTTTTGGCGATGACGTCGTAAAGGCAAGTGAAGAGAAACTTGTTGTTGTCGACCTTTGGGCGCCTTGGTGCGGCCCCTGTAAACAGCTCGGCCCAATGATTGAAAAGGTTGTCAATAGCGCCGAAGGTGCGGTCACACTGGTGAAAATTGACATCGATCAGAACCCGCAAATTGCTCAAGCACTGCGTGTTCAAAGTATTCCCGCTGTTTTCGCTTTTAAGAACGGTCAACCTGTTGATGGTTTTATGGGCGCTCTTCCTGAAAGCCAGATCAAGGAATTTATCGAGAAGAATCTGGGCGGTCCTATTGGCAAGTCTCCACTTGAAGAAGCTTTGGAGGCTGGTATTGCCGCTTATGAAGAAGAGAATATCGAAATCGCCCTGGCATCCTTCCTTCAAGTTCTCGAAGAAGATCCCGATCACGTTGACAGTAAAGCCTATCTGGCGCGTGTTTACCTAAAACTTGGTGAAACAGAAGCTGCCCAAAATCTGCTGGAGTCAATTGAGGCTGCAGACCGGAACTCAACTGTGGTATCAGCCGCATTCGCCGCACTGGATATTGCCCTGAACGCAACGGATCAGGGGGAAATTGCTGAGCTTATAAGCAAACTAGCCGCAAACCCCGATGATCTTGAAATTCGCTTTGAACTGGCAAAAGGCCTGATCAGTAATGAGCTCTATAATGAAGGTGGTGAAGAGCTTATTGAAATTATTCGCCGCGAAGCGGAGTGGAATGAAAATGCCGCTCGTCAGGAACTGCTAAAAATGTTTGAGGTTCTGGGACCAATGCATGACATCAGTAAACATTTCCGCCGTCAACTATCGGCAGCACTATTCACATGAGTGATCAGGGCACCACATCCGGACTCGAAGAATTACCCTCTATTTTGCCGGTTTTTCCGCTCACAGGTGCGCTTTTGCTCACAACCGGACAGTTGCCACTCAATGTTTTCGAGCCGCGATATCTTGATATGGTCCGTGACGCCATGGAAGGCCATCGGGTCATTGGCATTATCCAGCCGCGCTCCCCGGAAAACAAAGAGCATGAACCGGCGCTATATAATGTTGGGTGCGCCGGTAAAATTTGCGAATTTTCTGAACAGTCCAATGGGATGTTTCAAATCACTCTGGAGGGGATCTGCCGATTTTCAGTCTTGAGCGAAATCACAGAACGAACCACCCTTTATCGTCAAATTCGAGCAAATTATGCTCCCTTTAGTCATGACCGCACACCCACCAGTGATGGCACGATTGATCGGGCGGCGTTACAGGATGTTCTCAAATACTTTCTGGAATTTGAAAATGAAGAGTCAGACTGGGAAGCTTTAAACCATCTGGCGGATGACAATTTGATCAATTCTCTTTCCATGATTTGCCCTTTTTCTCCCGCTGAGAAACAGGCCCTTCTCGAAGCACAGGACGTTCCGCAAAGATCACAACTCTTGATCGATCTGCTCAGTATGATGAAACAACAGGGTGACACCAATAAAACGGTGCAATAATCTGGGTTAGGAGCCTAAAGTGACCGAACAGACAACAGAATCCATGCCCATCAGTGATCCCGCAAGTATCGATCCAAAATTATTGGAAATACTAGTCTGCCCTTTGACCAAAGAAACGCTGACTTATGACCGGGACGCGAATGAGCTGATCAGTAAAAAGGCTGGACTGGCCTTTCCCATCCGCAACGGTATTCCCATCATGCTGGTGGATGAAGCCCGGCGTCTTTCTGACTAACGAGTCGCATTTATCATGGAATATTTTGACCAGGCGGGCCGACCGCAACCGACAGAGGTTCGCCTGAAAAAGGCGGAAAAGAGGCTTGCTATTCAGTTTAGCGACGGGAAACAATTCGAATTTCCCGCAGAACTTCTGAGGGTAGAAAGTCCCTCCGCTGAAGTTCAGGGGCATAACCCGTCCCAAAAGCAGATTATCGCCGGACGCCGGCATGTTGGAATTATGTCGCTTGAGCCCGTGGGGAATTATGCCATTCGCCTGAATTTCGATGACTTACATGACACGGGATTATTTTCATGGAGCTATCTATATAATTTGGGCATGACACAGGATGACGTTTGGGAAGCCTACCTCACCAACCTTGATAAAGCAGGGCTCAGCCGCGACCCCTGACCGTTAAAGGGGTTTGCCCTCAAGTAATCTTGGCATTTCACCAACCGTGCCCCGGGCATGCTCCATAAAAAATCCCTTTAGACGGGGCATTTTATTGACCGCCGCCAACCCCAAATCCCGGGCAAGACGCACCGGTTCAACGTCAGTTGTAAACAGTCGGTTCAAACCATCTGTTATGGCCAGCAGGGTGATACTATCAAACCGGCGCCATTGCTCATACTTTTCAAGGATATTCGGCGTTCCGCAATCCAACCCCAGACGGGCGGCATCAATTACCACCTCAGCCAGTGCAGCTACATCCCGCAATCCCAGATTAAGCCCCTGCCCGGCAATCGGATGCATTCCATGTGCCGCATCGCCGACAAGCGTCAAACGCTCACTGATATATCGATCGGATTGATGAAGGGACAGAGGATAACTCCAGCGCGGACCCACGACTTCAAGTTTACCCAAATAGGTACCAAATCGCCGCTCCATCGCCGCCTGAAATTCAGAAGGCGGCAAGCTCATGATTTTAGCAGCCGTCTCGGTACTCTCTGTCCAGACCAGCGATGACCTGTTTCCAGTCATCGGCAGGATCGCAAAAGGACCGGGATTTAAAAATCGCTCCTGGGCAACACCGTGATGTGGCAATTCATGCGCCACGGTGCAGACAATACCACTTTGATTATAAGACCAGCCAACAGTCCCAATCCCCGCCAGCTGGCGAACTCGCGATTGACGTCCATCCGCTGCCACAACAAGCTGAGCGTCAATTTTACGATGATCGTCCAAGGTCACCGTTGCCCCATCTGGACGTCGTTCAATATCTGTAAAATTAACAGGCGCCAGTAAATGCAGCGTTTCTAACTCTGCGGCACGCTTGAGCAGGGCAATGCGCAGGAACCGGTTCTCCACCATATGCCCAAAAGGCTCATTCCCGAGCTGACGATGATCATAATGCAAAAATAATTTAGACGGTCCATCCGTGATCCGGATATCCAGCATGGGTTCGGATTGTTCCACATAATCCCACACCCCAATGGATTTAAACAGATTTCGCGATGCATAAGCAATCGCCGACACACGCCCATCAAAGGTATCGGCCACCACTGTTTCCGGGGCCGCCCGCTCAATAACCGTGACATCCAGTCCGGCAGACGCCAGCGCTATTGCCAGTGGCAGACCGTTGAGGCCGCCCCCGACAATGAGAATATCTGTTCGGCTATTGGAAACCTTTGATTTAAGGGCCATCGGCTCAACTCACTTTTCTTGCTGTAACGTCAGATTGTCGCTAACGTATCAGAATGACAAAACAATGGCATCAATTAACAGCCCTGCAACTGGGTCAAAAAATAGCGCAACAGGAAATTGATCCTGTTGATTTAGCGCAATATTTTCTGGACCGGATCAAAAAAATAGATCCGGCAAAGGAGATTTTTGTGCGTCTGACCGAAGACAGGGCCCTTTCTGAAGCCACTGCGGCGAGCCACCGCGCCAAAAACAAGCAACGTCGAAGCCCGCTTGATGGCGTTCCAATTTCCTGGAAAGATCTGTTTGATACCGCCGGCGTTAAAACCGAAGCGGGAACCCAGTTGCTGGAAGGCCGCATCCCGGCGAAAGATGCAATCTGTCTTGAACGAGCGACCCTTGCGGGTCTTGTTTGTCTTGGTAAAACCAATATGCCAGACCTAGCCTTTTCGGGCCTTGGCAATAATCCCTGGACGGGTACAGGTGCCAATCCTTTTGATTCAAAAACGAAACGGGTTCCCGGGGGATCTTCTTCGGGCGCAGCTCTTTCTGTTTATCATGGCCTCGCGGCCGCTGCCATTGGATCAGATACCGCTGGCTCTGTGCGCATTCCCTCGGCCTGGTGCGGCATTACCGGCCTTAAAACCACACATGGGCTGATTTCACTCGAAGGCTCTGTACCTCTCTCCCCCAGTCAGGATACGGTAGGACCACTTACACGTGACATTGCCGATGCCAATGCCCTATGTGCCATCTTGAGTGGCGGCAAGCCTGCAAATCTTACAAACAGTTCTCTTGAGGGCGTTCGGATTCTGCGGGCCACAACCATTTTTGACGAATTGGTTCATCCAGAAATCGCCAAATCTCTTCAAAAGGCACTAGATCAATTGTCAGCAAGGGGCGCCCAAGTCATCGATGGCCCGGTTCCCGCGTTTAAAGACGTTCTGGAAATCTGTAATGAACATGGATACCCCGGCATGCTGGAAGGCTACGCCCTTTGGGGCGCCGCCATAAAAGCAAATCCTGATCGCATAAACCCAGCGATTGGCCATCGCTTTTTAGCCGGGGCTAATTTTACCGCGGCTAACGCCTTGAAACTGGAATTCGCCCTTAAAAAATTACGCAAAGAATATCTTGTGCAAACGGCCGGATTTGATTTTGTCGTTGGCGCAACACAGCCCCAAATTCCACCTGAACTAGACAAACTCGATCACGATAACGCCTATTATTTGGAAAAAGCCTTAATGTCGATCAGCCTGACCCGCTTAGCAAATCTGCTGGGGCTTTGCGCAACCACCCAGCCCGCAGGAATGGCTCTGGGCTTTCCTGTCGGTCTGATGCTAATGTCGCCTGGTTTTTCTGAAAACAAGCTTCTCCGCACGGCAAGGGCCGTTGAAACAGCCCTAACCCAATAATCGTCTAATTTTTATGCATTGCCCAATAAATAGGCATAAAATATTTAGATTTGATTAAACAATCCGCCTAAATAATAGGCGATACAATATCATCCTATTGAAAATATTATCAAATTTCGTTTGCCAATAAAACTGGCACGGCTCTTGTAAAGAAGTGCTTGAACGGGGCGTAAAGCCCTGAATGTAGGGCAGCCCAAGAGGTGAACGTAAAATGAAACTGATAATGGCTATAATCAAGCCGTTTAAACTGGATGATGTCCGTGACGCGCTGACATCCATCGGGATAGACGGTCTTACGGCTACCGAAGTTAAAGGCTTCGGCCGCCAAAAGGGGCATACTGAAATTTATCGCGGTGCTGAATACGCTATTTCTTTCCTCCCAAAAATCAAAATTGAACTGGCAGTGAAAGATGATCTCGTCGAACAGGCGGTAGAAACCATCATGACTACAGCCAAAACTGGGCAGATCGGCGATGGCAAGATCTTCGTCTATGACCTGAGTAATGTCGTCCGGATCAGAACCGGCGAAACAGATGCAGACGCACTCTAGGAGAGTTTCCATGCGTGAAATACGAATAAATAAAATAGCAGTTGCTCTTGGCGCTGCATTAATAGCGTTAGTACCAGGGGCTGCAAGCGCTGCTGTGGATCCTGAAACAGCCTATGTTTTGAATTCCTTCTCATTCCTTCTCAACGGTGCACTGGTCATGTGGATGGCTGCTGGCTTTGCCATGCTTGAAGCTGGTCTGGTTCGCAAGAAAAACACCGCAACTATCTGCCTGAAAAACATCGCTCTATACTCAGTCGCCGGCCTTACTTTTTATCTGATTGGCTACAACCTGATGTATTTGGACGTAACAGGATTTATCGGAAGCTTTAGCCCATTCTGGGGTGCTGACGATGCTGCTGCACTTGCTGGTACATTTGAAGATGGTGGCTACTCCGCTTCCTCTGACTGGTTCTTCCAGATGGTATTCGTGGCAACTGCCGCCTCTATCGTGTCCGGTACACTTGCTGAACGCATTAAACTATGGCCATTTCTGACGTTTGTACTCATTCTGACTGCAATCATCTATCCAATTCAGGGTTCCTGGGTTTGGGGCGGTGGCTGGCTCTCAGAAATGGGCTTCAGCGACTACGCAGGTTCAACCCTTGTTCACTCTGTCGGTGGCTGGGCTGCTTTAACAGGTGCGATTATATTGGGCGCCCGTAAAGGCAAATACAGTGCAGATGGCCGTGTTCAACCAATTCCAGGTGCAAACCTGCCATTGGCAACACTGGGAACTTTCATCCTGTGGCTCGGCTGGTTCGGCTTTAACGGCGGTTCTGTTCTTGCGCTGGGTTCTGCCGCATCTGTCATCGAAATGGCAAACGTTTTTGCCAACACCAACATGGCCGCAGTCGGCGGTGTGCTTGCAGCGATGATCCTGACCCAGATCCTCTACAAAAAAGTTGATCTGACTATGGCGCTGAACGGTGCAATTGGTGGTCTGGTTTCCATCACAGCAGAACCTGCTGACCCTTCAATCGGTCTAGCTATTATTATCGGTGCTGTTGGTGGTGTCCTTGTTGTCTTTGCGGTGCCATTGCTTGATAAGCTGAAAATCGACGATGTTGTTGGCGCGATCTCCGCCCACCTTGTTTGTGGTATCTGGGGCACATTGGCTGTCGCTCTCTCTGATGCAGATGCAACCTTTGCTGTGCAGGCAACAGGTATCGTCGCGATTGGCGCATTTGTAATCGTCACAAGCACTATTCTTTGGTTGATCCTGAAATACACAGTTGGTATCCGGGCAAGCGAAGAAGACGAAGCAAACGGCCTTGATAAAGCGGAACTGGGTCTGGAAGCTTATCCAGAGTTTGGCCCATCTTCTTAAAGCCAACCCCTAAAAGAGGTAAATTTCGAATTTAATCCAAATTTGCCTCATTAATTAGCAATTGTTCAATTTTTAGACTTTATATGTCTACTAATTGGGCAATTGCTTTTTTTATGCGTATAAAATTTCACCATATGTCCCATTTTTAGCCATTTCTCGAACTGGCACAGTCCTTGATTACCTAGCGCCCATAGATGCCGATAAGAGTGTCTAATTAGAATGCAGCTATCCGCACCGTTTAAAATCCGGATAAGCGATTGAGGGAGTGTTAAGTATGGACGCGTCAGTAACAGGAACAGATGTCCTGTTTATTTTGCTGGGGGCAATCATGGTTTTCGCCATGCATGCCGGTTTTGCCTTTCTAGAAGTCGGTACAGTCAGGCGAAAAAACCAGGTCAACGCCCTGATTAAAATTCTGGTGGATTTTTCTGTATCTACAATCTGCTATTTTTTCATTGGTTACAGCGTGGCCTACGGGATCGACTTTCTGGTCAGCGCCGCGACGCTCACCGGGAACGTTCCGCTGGAGGGTTATAGTTTTGCGGCAAATGGCTATGATCTCGTCAAATTCTTCTTCCTCCTGACCTTTGCTGCGGCCATCCCCGCCATCATATCCGGCGGGATCGCCGAGCGGGCCAAATTCTGGCCTCAGCTCTTTGCGACAGCGGTGCTGACAGCCGTCGCCTACCCCTTCTTTGAAGGGATCATCTGGAACGGAAATTTTCAACTTCAGGAAATGCTGGAAAATAACTTTGGCTCTGGTTTCCACGATTTTGCCGGATCCATTGTGGTTCACGGGGTTGGTGGCTGGATCGCGCTGGGCGCCGTTTTACTGCTCGGCGCACGAATAGGGCGCTACAAAAAAGACGGGCGTGTCATCGGTATCCCCCCTTCCAACATTCCATTTCTCGCGCTCGGCTCGTGGATCCTTTGTATTGGCTGGTTTGGCTTTAACGTGATGAGCGCCCAAACCATCGATGGGATTTCTGGTCTGGTTGCGGTTAATTCCCTGATGGCGATGGTCGGCGGTGTTTTAGCCGCCCTAATTGCCGGTCGCAATGATCCCGGTTTTGTCCATAACGGCGCCCTTGCGGGTCTCGTTGCCGTTTGCGCGGGCTCTGACATCATGCATCCACTTGGCTCTCTGGCAACCGGAGCGATTGCCGGGGCCTTGTTCGTCTACGCCTTTACCTTCTGCCAGAATAAGCTCAGAATAGATGACGTCCTTGGCGTATGGCCCCTGCACGGGCTTTGTGGACTTTGGGGCGGCATTGCCGCCGGCATATTTGGGCTAGAAGCGCTAGGCGGTCTTGGTGGGGTCAATTTCTTTGTCCAGCTGCTGGTCAGCCTGATCGGCTGCCTCTATGCACTGGGCTGCGGCTTGACCGTTTATGGCATATTAAAAGCGATAATGGGAATCCGTCTGGATGAACAATCGGAGTTTGAAGGCGCTGACCTTAGCATCCACAAGATCGGCGCTTACCCCGAAGAGGATCTTCGTTAATCAGCATTCCGTTAATTTAGGGTGTTCACATTTTCGTGAACACCCGTTTTGCATCAGGGTCTAGTACTTTTTTATTAGGCTATTTTGCTAATATAGAACAAAAATGAAACATGACTAAATCTGGTGTGTTACAGATTTATGATTTTTACATTTATAAAACAAAATATGAATTTACCTCAGACATATTCACTATTTTGTATAATCCGTTTCCGTTTTGTACCAGGTCAGTTGACATACGACTTTTCCCTTGCAAAAGCCATACTTTCTTGTAACCGAAGATTTTGGCCTGAAAAAAAAGATGCCAAAAGAACCTTTACATGGCACAAGTTCAATTAAGGGTATTTCTAATGAATAATGTGGCCTTCCTTAATGAATTCAGATTTAGCACAACTTCGAAACTCACCGTTTATTGCACTTCGCGAACTGCTCGACCCGCTTGAGCCTGCAAAAGGGCTAACGCCCCTGGCACTAACAATCGGGGAGCCCCAGAACCAGCCCCCTGCTTTTATGAAGGAGGCGCTGACCAGTAATGATCACCTGTACGGGAAATACCCACCTGTCAATGGGACGCCAGAACTCAGGACAGCGATTTGTGGCTGGCTCACGCGGCATTACGAACTATCTGAAAACCTGCTGCACCCAGATCGTCACATAACGCCCGTCAATGGGACAAAAGAGGCACTGTTCATGCTGGCGCAGGTTGTAACCAGCCGATCCGCCGCACCTGCAGAAAAGCCTGCGATCCTGATCCCAAACCCCTACTATCATGTATATCATGCTTCTGCGATTATGGCTGGCGCGGAACCTGTGTTTCTAAACGCAACAAAAGAAACAAACTTCTTTCCAGATCTGGACCTATTGGACGAAAAACTGCTGGCCCGCTGTTCCGCCTTCTACCTGTGCAGCCCTTCAAATCCACAAGGAACGGTCGCTGGCAAAGATTATCTCAGACGGGCACTTGAACTGGCAAGGCAGTATGATTTTACCTTGATTATGGATGAATGCTACGCCGAGATTTATGACAGGGAAAAACCAGAGGGTATTTTACAGGTTGTCCAAGAACTGGGTGGATCGCTTGAAAACCTGATGACTTTTCACTCTCTTTCCAAACGATCAAGCGCTGCGGGACTGCGTTCGGGATTTATTGCGGGTGATGAAACCATCACCAAAGCGATGATCAACCTGCGAAATTTTGCAGGGGCAGCATCGCCATTACCTGTTTGCGCCGCATCGACTGCACTTTGGAATGACGATGCACATGTCGAAATCAACCGTGCACTCTATCGCCAGAATATTGATATTGCCGAACGTCATTTGGGAAATCGCTTTGACTTCTACCGCCCTGCTGGTGGTTTCTTTCTCTGGCTAAACGTCGGGAACGGCGTAGAGGCAGCGCGCAAACTCTGGACGGAAGCCGCCATTCGCGTCCTGCCCGGCGAATACCTAAGTGGTGAGGGGCTTGACGGGATAAATCCCGGGTTTGAATATATTCGGGTGGCATTGGTGTTCGATCCAGATATGATGGACGAAGCATTATCCAGAATAGCAAGCTGCTTATAGAAAAAGGTTATGAATTTCAAAGGTACCGGTTCCAAATCCATCTCTCTGTTACCCAGCGGTAGTACTGATTTCCTGAGAGGTCTCGTAATCAAGTTTTTCGGCTTGATCCTGTTGACACTTGCCCTTCTCGGCACAATTTCGTTGGTGTCGTATGATGCAGCAGACCCGAACTTCAATCACGCAACTGATGCCACGGCCAGCAATTGGCTGGGTGTGGTTGGCGCGCATACGGCTGATCTTCTGCTGCAAACCATCGGACTGGGCTCCATCGGGCTAATCCTTGGGCTTGTTGCCTGGGCGTGGCGGATAACAACACGCCAGGGTCTTAAATGGGGCTGGGTACATGTGGCTATTATGCCATTTGCCATTTCATTTCTATCTGCAACACTTTCCGCTTTCCCGGTGCCAGAACATTGGCCTCTAAATGCCTCCTTTGGCGGCATCGTTGGGGAAGTCATTTACAATAACCTTATGGTCATGTTCCAGCGCATTGGTCTTGCTGTTCCGGCAATAATCCTGGCAAGCGTTCTGGGAACAATCGCTGCAATCCTATTGGTTTTAGCCTATGCCCTGCCACTTCAAGAATGGCTTGCCATGGGCCGCGGTGTCGCCTCTGGCGGCCGGGCCATCTGGCGCGGTGCCTCCGCGGTAAAAGGACTTAAATATAAAGGCGGCTCATCTGATGATGAAGACGTGCTGGATCTGGGGGGTGATGACACCGCTTCAGAGAAACCAGCCCGGAAACGCAAAGCCAAAATCAAAACACCCCCTGCGGCCGAGCCGGTCAAGGAACCCCGAATTGAAGCCCGCGCAACAGCGGTTAAAGCTGGCAAACGGGTCGCCGCCGAGAAACAGGCCGCCCTGGATCTCGGTCCATCAGATGTGTACCAATTACCGCCTTTAAGTTTGCTCTCGCAACCTGATGGCAAGCTGGTCAACAAACCCTTGAGCGAAGAAGCCCTGCAAAATAATGCTCGCATGCTGGAGGGCGTCCTTGATGATTATGGTATCAAGGGCGAAATCACACGCGTTCGTCCCGGCCCCGTTGTCACGCTCTATGAATTAGAGCCAGCTCCGGGCCTTAAAAGCTCACGGGTCATTGGTCTGGCTGACGATATTGCCCGTTCGATGAGTGCGATCTCAACCCGAATTGCAGTGATCCCCGGGCGCAATGCCATTGGCATTGAACTTCCAAATCAACGCCGCGAGACGGTTCTGCTGCGTGAGTTGCTGTCAACCGCCACCTACGAAAGCAACACGTCGAAACTAACACTGGCACTGGGCAAGGATATTGGCGGTGATCCCGTCGTCGCCGATCTCGCCCGTATGCCGCATCTGCTGATCGCGGGTACCACCGGTTCCGGTAAGTCGGTTGCCGTCAATACGATGATCCTCAGCCTGCTCTATCGCCTCCCGCCTGAGCAATGCCGCTTTATCATGATCGATCCAAAAATGCTGGAACTTTCTGTCTATGATGGCATCCCTCACCTTCTCGCGCCCGTGGTGACGGAATCAACAAAAGCGGTTGTTGCCCTCAAATGGGCGGTTAAAGAGATGGAGAACCGGTACCGTAAAATGGCGGAACTGGGCGTTCGAAACATCGATGGCTACAACCAGCGCATTCGTGAAGCAGCCAAGCGCGGCGAAGAGATTAAACGCACGGTTCAAACCGGCTTTGACGCGGCATCTGGTGAACCGATCTTTGAAGAACGGGCGCTTGATACTGATCCCCTGCCCATGATCGTCATCATTGTCGATGAAATGGCAGACCTGATGATCGTCGCCGGTAAAGAGATCGAGGGAACCATTCAGCGACTAGCGCAAATGGCCCGTGCAGCGGGCCTGCATGTGATCATGGCAACGCAGCGTCCGTCCGTTGATGTGATCACAGGAACGATCAAGGCCAACTTCCCAACCCGGATCAGCTTTCAGGTGACGTCAAAAATTGACAGTCGGACAGTTCTTGGTGAACAAGGTGCGGAACAGCTTCTCGGACAGGGTGATATGCTCTTTATGCCCGGCGCCGGACGTGTTCAGCGGGTACATGGTCCCTTTGTGTCGGATGAAGAAGTCGAACAGGTTGTTGCCTTCCTCAAAGAACAGGGAACCCCTGAGTATCTGGAAGAAGTAACCGAAGAAAGCGAAAGTGACTTACCCGGTCTGGAGGGCAGCCCAAGTGGCGGCGGCGGGGGTTCCGATGACGCCCTTTATGATCAGGCCGTTGCCCTTGTCTGCCGCGAACGGAAAGCTTCAACCAGTTTCGTTCAGCGACATCTTCAAATTGGCTATAACCGCGCGGCGCGCATTGTTGATCAGATGGAAAAAGAAGGTGTCATCAGCTCCGCTAACCATGTGGGTAAACGCGAAGTGCTCGCGCGCGACATTGAAGATCCGTACAAATAGCAACATTGCCTTGGTTTTGACCCTTTCAGCCCTTAAGTGCATTAAGAGTGATTTCATAACAGACAGGTGGACCCTGCCCATGCGTACAACCTTATTCTCCCTTTTTGCAGCCTCGCTTCTGATGTTGGCTCCTTTGGCAAATGCAGCACCGCTGTCGGATGAAGACCGGGAGAATATTGCAAAGGTCGAGGCATATCTGAACGACATAACCACGCTAAAAGCACGGTTTTTACAAATTAATGCCGAAGGGCAATATGCCCGCGGGGATGTATTAATCAGACGTCCCGGCCGCGCCCGTTTTGAATATGACCCGCCGGCTCAAATACTTGTCGTTGCCGATGGAACCTGGCTGGTTTTTCACGACAAAGAACTCAATGAAACCAACCGAATTCCTCTTTATTCCACCCCAATCTCTGTAATCTTGCGTGAAAAAGTAGAACTGAAAGACGAAGTGACCGTGACTTCCGTCGAACAGGACGGCGGTATCCTGCGCATCAACCTTATTGACACCGACGAGCCTGATCAGGGCGGTCTCACATTGGTGTTTACGCAGCGCCCTTTTGAACTTCGCAAATGGCTGGTTACAGATGCACAAGGCAGCACAACAAGTGTCGCCATCTCTGATGTTACCCAAGGAATGAAATTCAAACCTGAATTGTTTGTCCTTAATGATCCCGGTTACGACTAAACCCTTAGAAAGCTGCTCAAAAGCATGATAGAAGAGGGTTCTTCTTTCAACTGACAGATTGAGGCCAATGGAAACCTACGACGACGATTTTGATGACTCCCCAGATCTGGATGAATATCCAACACTGGTATCGGTTGCGCGCTTTAACAAGCTTCTGCCCTCGGTAAACTGGTTTCGCTCCGTCGGCTTGGATATGGGGGCACCGACACGCCGTACTGCCGAATTTTATGTTGAAACACTTGGATTTCCCGGAACCCTAATTGCGCCAATCGAAAATTGGGAAGAGGCAGCCTATGCCGCCTCAAATCCCGATTGGAATTCCCCCTGGTGGGAAGCGGAAGAACAACTGCGGATGAGTTTAACCAATGATGCGCTTGAGCTGATCGACGAAGAGGACCTGAATATGGCCCTCACCCATATTTCCGCTACCGCATCGCCGCTTATTCAGAACGCCGTTGAAAGCTTGGCAGAAGAGCAAGGCATCGAAGATGAAGAGCTGGTTCGCGCGGCGATTGGATCTGCCATACAGACCTGTCATCAGGCCGCTTTGGTGTTAGCTGCAGGCGAAGAGGACACCCATCCTTTTGCGCTCAAATACCAACTCTTTGAACTGGGGCGCTGGCCCATTGCCATAACCGGCAATAGTTTCAACCTGTTTTAACTCCTAGAAGCGGACCTTCAAAATGCGCCTTGTGACCTGGAATATTAACTCCGTTCGTGCTCGTCTTGCCCATGTCGAATATCTTGTGGAAACCCATAATCCCGACGTGATCTGCCTGCAGGAAACGAAGGTCACGGATAACGAATTTCCGCTCAAAATCTTTAATAAGCTGGGCTATGAGCACGCTGCTATTGCGGGTCAGAAAAGCTACAACGGTGTGGCCATCTTTTCAAAGCTACCTTTTACAGCTGTCGAAAGCCCGCTTTGGTGCAATAAAAACGACAAACGCCATATCGCCGCAGAGTTTGAAAACGGAACTGTCCTGCACAATTTCTACATCCCGGCAGGCGGGGATGTTCCGGATGTGGAACAAAATGACAAATTTGCTCACAAACTTTCATTTATGCAGGAAGTGACCGCCTGGTTTACCGAACGAAAACAAGCAGATAACAAATTTATTCTGGTCGGTGACTTAAACGTCGCCCCGCTTGAAAACGACGTTTGGAACCATAAACAATTGCTAAAAGTTGTCAGCCACACCCCCATTGAAGTGGCGCATATGGATGATATGCTCGCTTCTCACGACTGGGTTGATGCCATGCGGGAATTTGTACCTGCGACTGAGCAGCTCTACAGTTGGTGGAGCTACCGGGCAAAAGACTGGCGCGCCGCCAACAAAGGACGCAGGCTGGATCATATCTGGGTAACGCCAGCTCTAAAGCCGACCTTGCAATCCATGTCTATTGATCTGGACGCCAGAGGGCTCGAAAAACCCTCTGACCATGCGCCGGTCATTATGGATTTTGATCTAAAACCCTAACAGGCCTTTACGCCGGCAACGTCAAACCATCTCCGGGTGAGAAGCTTTTGCCATCTGCGCCCACAAGCATTGCCGACGCTTCACCGCCACTCATCGAGATGGTTAAACCTGCATTACGAGCAGAGCTCGACACGCCGAGCAGCCAGTTGCCATAACTTTCAGCCTTTGATGGGTTTTCCTCCACACCACGGCTGAACATCTCAGAAGCTTGCCCAATATGACTGATCACATTTGCAGTATGCGCGCCAATCACAGCATTTCGAAGCTCGCGGCCCGCCATATCACCATTGTTGACCAGTTTTTCAACCTCCCCAAGCAAGGGGTGGTCCCCAGATACGGTTATGGTACCGTCCCCATTAGAGGTGATGGTTACATCTTCCTGATCAGAGATGCCAAATTTATTCAAAACAGCCTTGAGCTCGGTTTCAACCTGACCCAGCTGATAGGCTGGATCCAGGAAATTGCTCGGCAGACTTCCAAGTAGCTTGGATACATCTTGCCCTGTCTGCGAAATCTCGACTTTTACTGCTGGGGCATACGCCACTTTTTGAGGTGTTTGCGGCTCAGAGGCTTTATTTGAATAGGCATCACTAACTTTTTGCGCCTGATAAATTGCCTGACTTGCTGCGATCTGGTTGACCATGAATATCCCCTCGAACAATTGTGTTTATCAAGAAGACTGCAAAATTCATACCAATTCAAAAGCACCGTTTTAAACGCCTTGCGAATTTTTGGGTGTTATAGGGCTAGGCTTTTTTTGCCGGGCAGAAGGAATTTTTCTCCCAACTTAAACGCTGTCGGGGCTTCCCTCTTTACCTTCAAATTGCCAGTGATGCCCCCCATCGCGATGAGCTTTCTGTTTCGCCTCATACATCATTGCATCCGCTTTTTGAATAAGCTCTTCGGGTTCTTCAAAATGCGTTGGTCCTACCTGTACGACGCCAATACTAAGGGTTACGGGATATGAACAGCGCTCTTCAAAATTCCGGCTAAGGCGGCGCAGGGGTTCTGTGACCTCGTTCAAAGTTGTTCGGGGCATGATAATGCAAAACTCATCACCACCATATCGGGCAGGCACATCAACAGAGCGGGTTACCGACAATAGACTTTGCGCCACTTTCTCAAGAACTTCATCTCCAACATGATGACCGTGAAGGTCATTCACAGCCTTGAAGTTATTCAAATCAATATAGGCCAGAACAAACGACAGGTGATTTCGCTCAGCGATCCGGCATTCATGTTTTAAAAAATCATAAAAAGCGCGCCGGTTATGCAAACCGGTGACGCTGTCTTTCTGGGCGCGCTCATGCATTCGGGCAAACATACTATCGAGTTTAATACCCACCTGTGTTGCATATTTTTCAACTTCACGGGTCGCGGCCTGCATTTCCGTTACATAAGATTCCACATAAGCATCAAAAACCAGTTCAGCATCAAATAAAAGTATTTTCCGAAGCGATGCTTTCGCACGCAGCGCGGTTTCCACGAATTCACCTTCATCCAAGGCCGCTTCAAGCAACCTCTGAAGTTCTGCAAACGCTTTCATGTATAATTTGGGGCGCACGTCCAGCCGCTTGTGAACCTTACCAATTCGCAGCCGTGTATTCACATATGCGCCATCATAAGGGCCTGAAAACAACAACTGGATATAGCTGTACATATAGGCCTTTAATCGATCCAGCGTATCCACATCTCCAATAATATCTGCAATTTCAGGATCACTTAACTGATAAGCATAGTAATCCTCGATAACCCGGGGGAGTTTTTGCTCAAAAAGATCTTGAACGGAAAGCAGATTTTCAACATCGACTTCTGTGAAATCAAGGAAATGCAATCGACGTGCAATTTCCCGATCAGAAATGCCCATTTGATCGGTAAGCGACTGTTTTGGATTGAAGAGTTCTAGGTTCATACTAAAACTCCTAAATTATTGTTATCCCTAAGACAATCTGCCAAAGGTACCTATAACTTTTTACGTATACCCAGATAACCGATGCAATCTTACTTCTTTTGGTAAATGTGATAGCGGCCAGGTTTCACGTTTTCAGGTAAATCCTGCATGATCCAACCCTCCACTTCAATCGGCTGATCGCTAACTACATAGCCCCCTGTCTGAATAAGCGGATCCAAATATTCACTCATGCGTTTAGCAAGAGCAACACTGGCAGCTTTATCTCCAGTTCCAATATCACAGTGGGCCAGTTTTGCTTGTCGTCCGATGCGATCCTGGGCCGTTTGCAAAGTATCCATGACATCGCCCAGAATTAAATGCTCATCATCTGGAATGCAGTCCAGATGGGCGTTGACCTCGCGCTCAAACACGTAAATGTCGTTCACATCAAACAATCCGCGCAAATGATCATAGGTCCGTCCGTTACCAAGGCCAAACTCCAAGATAACACCGGGCGTCCCCTCAAGTGTTTTTGCAACCAGGTTTAAGCAATCTCGCTGCGCGCTCATCCGGCGAATAAAACTATCAAGTCGGCTCATTATTCAACTCATCCCAAGAAAGGTGCCATTCTTCAAGAACAGCGTCATCAACTTCGGCAGCTTCAGCCGCCCTCTTTAATTTTCGAAAATGATCCACCGAAACGATCTGCCCCAATGCCCAGACGGCAGCAAGTCTTATAATCGGTGATGGATCTTCCAAAAGAACTTCCAGATTATCAACGTACTGATCCTGCCCACTATTTCCAATGGCAATTATCACATTTCGAATAAAACGATTACGCCCAAGGCGTTTTACCGGCGATCCGCTAAACAATTCGCGAAAAGACGGATCATCCAGACCCACCAGTTCACTTAAGAGCGGCGCCTTTAACGTCTCTTTCGCATGAAAGGACATTTCACGTGAAACACTGGCAAACTTATTCCATGGGCAGGCCGCGAGACAATCATCGCAACCATAAATCCGGTTCCCCATCAACTTCCGCATTTTCCGCGGAATATGGGCCCGCGTTTCAATGGTCAGATAGGAAATACATCGGGTTGCATCCAGCTGGTACGGCGCAATAAATGCCTCCGTTGGGCACGCATCTAGACAGGCTGTGCAGTTCCCGCAATCCCCGGTTTCAGGCGCATCCGCTTCCACCTCTAACGTGGTTAGGATCACCCCCAGAAACAACCAGGAGCCAAACTCGCGGCTCAGCAAATTTGTATGCTTTCCCTGCCAGCCAATACCACTGGCCGCTGCCAGTGGTTTTTCCATTACCGGCGCCGTATCGACGAAAACCTTCACATCCCCGTCATAGCTGGCCACCATATGCCGGGCGATACGTTTCAGTCGCTTTTTGATAATATCATGATAATCCCGGCCCCGCGCATAGACTGAAATAACCCCCGTATCCGGCTGATCTGCCAGTGCCAACGGATTTGTATCCGGGCCATAATTCAATCCCAGAACCAGTGCCGAGCTGGCTTCAGACCACAGCGATACAGGGTTTTTACGCCAGTCTTTTTTGGCAACCAGCCAATCCATATCACCATGCAGATCATCCGATAGAAACGCTTCCAGCCGCTCACCGGGAAGTGTACCAAAATCCGCATTGGTAAATCGGGCCACATCAAACCCCTGATCCAGTGCAAACTGGATAAGGTCCTGTTTCTCCGATTTTGAAAGGCGGGTCATTGAATTAATCTAGAAATCGAGATCAGCATAATGCTTGGGCGCCGGCATTCCCGGTAAATTATCGGCAAGCAGAGGCCTGAAAGTGGGTCTTGACTTGATCCGTGAATACCAGACCTTTGCCGCCGGATGTTGATCCCATGGCACATCGCCCAGATAATCGACCGCTGAAATTTGTGCGGCCGCGGCTAGATCGGCAAGGGTTAGCTCTTCCCCGGCCAGCCAGTTTCGCCGTTCAGTAAGATATTCGATATAATCCAGATGATAGTGAATATTATGGTGGCCCGCACGGATCGCCGCCGTGTTGGGGGTTCCGGTTCTCATCAGACGTTTCAGAATTTTCTCATCAACCAGATTGTCGGTCACTTCACTTCTGAACTTGTGATCAAACCAGCCGATCAGACGCCGGGTCTCGGCGCGCTCTTTCTCGCCTTTTGGCAACAGCGGAACGTCTTGATAACATTCTTCCAGATACTCGACAATTGCCTGACTATCCGCAATAACGGCATCGTTCTCATCTTTCAAAACCGGAACGTCGCCTGCAGGATTTAAGGCATAAAATCCCTCGCGCGGCTCCCACGGTTTTTCAACGACAAGCTCATATTTCAGGCCTTTTTCATTTAATGCTAAACGAACCTTGCGGCAGGCCGGTGATATCCAGAAATGGTATAATGTACGCATGGGGCCACCATACCCCACGCGCATCAATTGGAGAATAGATTGTTATAAAAATAATCTATTTTTAAGCTGTATATTGACGGAAATTAATGAATATCACGAATACGGTATTTTGCGGTGCATTTGAGTAATGCCAGACACTCCTCATGAACCCGCGTAAACATCTCCGCGACATGTAATTTACCGGCCAAATCCAAACGGTCCACTTCGCGCTGTGCATATTCCGGAGCCTCAGGCCCAAATAACAGAATGAACCGGCGTGCCGCCCACATCACATCAGAACGATCAATAATCGGGTCATTAAAACGATCTAAATTTGGCGTTTGCATATTGGGAGTATTAAGCGGCGTATGTTGCATGGGATCTCTCTCCTATTGGTATTTGCCTTTAAACTAGCAAAGGTCGGGCCAAGTCGACGCCACCTCCAATAAAAAGATAACTCTCTGATTTACATCGCCTTTATCGCGCCCATGCAAAATGAGGTGACAAATCACAATCACGCTCATTAAATTTCGGGGCAATAATTTCCGGGCAGTAGGCACAAAAAAGCCGGTGATAATCACCGGCTTTTCAAGTTAGGTTCAGGCTGTTGCCAGTGCTTCTTCATCCGAGAGTGGATGCGCCAGCTTGTTGATCATTTCCTTAGGGCAGACCTGCCAGAAATGTCCGCGTTCCATTTCCCAATGGGCAAGCAGTTTCTCCGCCATCGGGGAGCCCGTTTTTGTATAATGCTCATCGACAAGTGCTTTCAGCTCTTCTTCCCAGTAGCTGGACTGAAGACGTTGATAGACCACACTTTCTTCGTTCACATTCCGCGGGAACACGCCATTTTCATCATAGATGAACGCCATGCCCCCGGTCATACCAGCACCAAAGTTGCTGCCGACATTACCAAGGATGACCACCTGACCGCCTGTCATATACTCACAGCCGTTGGTTCCGCAGCCTTCAATCACCGAAATCGCACCGGAATTTCGAACCGCATACCGCTCACCGGCCTGACCCGCTGCAAACAGATATCCAGATGTCGCTCCGTACAGAACCGTATTACCGATAATGGTGTTTTCATTCCAGGTGATCGGACTTGACGTCATCGGCCGCACCACAATTGTACCGCCTGACAGGCCCTTGCCGCAGTAATCATTGGCATCGCCCAGAACTTCCAGCTTCAATCCTTGCACGGCAAACGCGCCCAAAGACTGACCCGCAGATCCCCGCAAGCGAACCGTAATATGACCCGGCTCCAGCCCGGTCATACCAAATGTCCGCACGATATGTGAAGACAGTTTGGTGCCGATCGCCCGATGGGTGTTACGAATGCTATAAGCCAGCTGACGTTTTTCGCCGCCTTTATTAAACACATTCGCCGCATCCATAATCATCTGCGCGTCCAGTGTTTCCGGTACCGGAACAGGACCCTGATTGGTGCAGAAACGTGGGTTATCACCGGCGTCGGCTTCGGCCAACAGCGGATTCAAATCCAGATCGTCCAAATGCGCCGCACCGCGGCTAACCTGTGTCAGCAAATTGCTGCGGCCAATGATTTCTTCCAGTGACCGATAGCCCAGTGACGCCAGAATTTCGCGCACTTCTTCGGCTAGAAAACTGAACAGATTGACAACTTTATCAGCCGTGCCTTCGTACTTTTTGATCAGGTCTTCGTCCTGCGTACAAATGCCCACCGGACAGGTGTTTGAATGACATTGACGCACCAGAATACAACCAAGAGCAACCAAAGCGCCGGTACCAAGACCGAACTCTTCTCCGCCCATCATCGCGCCGATCACAATGTCGCGGCCCGTTTTCATGCCACCATCCACACGCAATTGCACAGAATGACGCAGTTTGTTGAGGGTCAGCACCTGATTAACCTCAGGAAGGCCCATTTCCCACGGAACACCTGCATATTTCACAGAAGTTTGCGGGCTTGCACCTGTACCACCTGAATTGCCTGAAATCATGATAACGTCAGCTTTCGCCTTCGCAACGCCTGCGGCAACGGTGCCAATTCCGGCCTCTGCGACCAGTTTCACGCAAACTCGCGCTTCAGGGTTAATCTGTTTCAAGTCGTAAATCAGCTGCGCCAGATCTTCGATGGAATAAATGTCATGATGCGGCGGCGGTGAAATCAAGGTCACACCCGGGGTCGAGTTCCGCAACTTGGCAATCATTTCCGAAACCTTAAAGCCCGGAAGCTGACCACCCTCACCGGGCTTGGCTCCTTGCGCGACTTTAATTTCGATCTCTTCGCAGTTATTCAGATATTCAGCGGTAACACCAAAGCGACCGGAAGCTACCTGCTTAATCGCAGAGTTGGCATTGTCACCATTTGCCCGCGGCGTAAACCGGGAAATGTCTTCCCCGCCCTCACCGCTGTCAGATTTTGCCCCGATACGGTTCATGGCAATTGCCAACGTCTCATGGGCTTCTTTTGACAAGGCGCCAAGGCTCATCGCCCCGGTAACAAAGCGCTTACGCAGCTCTGTAATGCTTTCAACTTCATCGATTGAAATTGGTGTCCGGTCTGATTTGAAATCCAGCAGGTCCCGCAAATTAACAGGCGGCAAAGCCTGTTGTCCCTGACTGTATCTTTTATACAGGGAGTAGCTGTCTTTCTCGACCGCAGTTTGCAGAATATGGATCAGTTCCCCATCAAAGGAATGAACCTCTCCGCTGGCGCGGTTGCGATACAGCCCACCGATTGGCAAGGCCACCACATCTTCGCGATATGCTTTACGATGCTGTGCCAACACCATTTGCTGAATACCGGGCAAACCAATACCTGACAACCGTGAAGGCATGCCTGGGAAAAACTCGGCAACAAGGGCGCGGGACAGGCCCACAGCCTCAAAGTTATAGCCACCGCGATAGGAGCTAATCACCGAGATGCCCATTTTAGACATCACTTTGAGCAAGCCTTTATCGACAGCTTTCTTGTAATTCGCCAGACATGTTTTAAGCTCAAGGCCACCGAACAGATTGCGATCAAAACGATCAGCAATGCTTTCCTGCAGCAGATAGGGGTTGATCGTTGTCGCGCCAACACCCACCAGCACAGCAAAATACTGAACATCCAGACATTCAGCCGTCCGAATATTAATTGAGGTAAAGGTTCTGAGGCCTTCGTTGACCAGATGCGTATGAACACCGCCCGCCGCCAGAATACTTGGAATTGGCGCACGGTCTGCATCTGCCTGCAAATCGCTCAGGATCAGATGGGCGCACCCACCTCGCACCGCATTTTCAGCTTCATCGCGAATACGGCGCAGCGCATTTGAAAGGGCGCTCTTCCCTCCATTGACATCAAAAGTGCAGTCGATGACCTGACAATCATCCCCGATATACCGCAGCATGGCTTCAAATTCACCACTGGTCAGAATTGGACTTTCCAGTGATAGAATTTCGGCCTGACTTGGATCTTCGTCCAGAATGTTATTCAGGTTACCCAAACGGGTTTTCAGTGTCATAACGGCCCGCTCTCGCAAGCTGTCAATCGGCGGGTTCGTCACCTGGCTAAAGCGTTGACGGAAATAATGATGCAAACCCCGGTATTTTTTGGACAGAACCGCAAGTGGCGTGTCGTCACCCATGGATCCGATCGCTTCCTGACCTTCTTCGGCCATTGGCTGCAGGATCAATTCAAGGTCTTCCACGCTCCAACCAGCGCACATTTGGCGCTTACGCAGTTCCTCGCGGTCAAACTTGCGATCTTCACTGACATCCGTCAGTGTTTCTTCAAGTTCAACAACATTTTCCATCCATTTACCAAACGGACGGGCCGCAGCCATTTTATCCTTCAGGTTTTTAGACGGATAGAATTTTCCTTTTTTCAGGTCAACGCCAATCATTTCGCCCGGACCAACCCGGCCTTTTAGAGTAACGTTCATTTCATCAACCGGAACCATACCGGTTTCAGATCCCACAACCAGCATACCATCTTTGGTCAAGGTATAGCGAAGGGGCCGCAGACCATTTCGGTCCAGACCCGCCACGACCCAACGGCCATCAGTGGCGCAAATCGCTGCCGGTCCGTCCCATGGCTCCATGACAGAGTTACAATAGGCATAAAGCGCTTTATGGCTTTCAGGCATATGTGCGGAATTTGACCAGCTTTCAGGGATCAGCAAGGTTTTAGACATTGGCGCACTACGTCCAGCGCGGACCAATACTTCAAATACGGCATCCAGCGCAGCACTATCGGAACTTCCCGCCTGAATGATGGGCTTCACATCATTGGAATGATCACCGAAGGTTTTATGCGCCAAACGAATTTCGTGGCTTTTCATCCAGTTGATGTTGCCCCGAATTGTATTGATTTCCCCGTTATGAGCAAGGGTACGGAAAGGCTGCGCCAAATGCCAAGTCGGGAATGTATTTGTCGAATACCGCTGATGGTAAATCGCAAAATTCGATACAAACCGGCTATCCAGCAGATCTGGATAGAAAGACGATAGCTGCTCGGCCAGGAACATGCCTTTATAAATGATCGAACGGCAAGACAGCGTACAAACATAAAAGCCGGTGATATGTGCATTCAGAACCGCTTTTTCGATCCGGCGGCGAATGACATACAGTTCCCGTTCGAACGTATCATCATCCACACCCCGATTGTTGGCGATCATGATCTGTTCAATTTCAGGACGGGTTGCATTGGCTTTTTCGCCAATGATGCTGGCGTTTACCGGCACCTGGCGCCATCCGTAGATGTAATAGCCAAATTTCAGAATTTCAGACTCTACGATTGTCCGGCAAGTTTCCTGCGCTTCAAAATCGGTGCGCGGCAGAAAAATCATACCAACGGCAAGTTTGCCTTCCAGCGGCTCATGCCCGGTGCGGGCGATATGCTCTTTAAAGAAATCCTGCGGAATTTGGACATGGATACCGCAACCGTCACCGGTTTTACCATCTGCGTCCACCGCACCGCGATGCCAAACCGCTTTCAACGCATCGATACCGGCTTCTACAACCGCACGGCTAGGCGTTCCGTTCATGGCGGCAACAAGGCCAACACCGCAGTTATCGTGTTCTTCCATTGGATCATAGAGGCCATGCTCAGCCAGATGGGCCGCATTCTCTGTCCAGGATTTCACGAATGCTTCACCAGACATTTCAGGAGTGTCTTTTTTCATTGTCTTACCTCTATCCTAACTCAGGACGCTTTGGCCTGTTGAGCCGCTTTTTGAAGATACTGGTCAATGGATGCAGCAGCATCCTGACCGTCCCGGATGGCCCAAACCACCAAGGAAGCCCCGCGGACGATATCGCCAATGGCAAATACACCGTCCAGATTGGTCATCTTCGTAATCGGATCAGCCTCCACTGTTCCCCAGCGGGAAACTTCAAGGCCAGGTTCTTCAAATAATGTCGGAATGTCTTCGGGATCAAATCCAAGGGCCTTAATTGCCAGATCGCAGGGAATATCAAATTCAGAATCTTCAAGTTCCACAGGCACCTGACGCCCCGTTGAATCGGCGATCCCCAAATGCATTTCAATCGCGCGAACAGCCGTGACCGTACCATCCCCATGAAACGCTTTTGGCGCAGACAGCCAAACAAAATCAACACCCTCTTCTTCGGCGTTCGTTGTCTCGCGCAAGGAACCCGGCATGTTTTTCCGGTCACGGCGATACAGACATTTTACTGATTTTGCACCTTGGCGAATAGCGGTTCGCACGCAATCCATTGCGGTGTCCCCACCACCGATCACGACCACATTCTTGCCTTCCGCGTTCAGCTCACCGCTCTCGAAAGCTTCGACTTTATCACCAAGGCCGGTCCGGTTTGATGCTGTCAGATAATCCAGCGCAGGCACAATGCCATCCTGACCGCTTCCGGGCAGTGAAATATCGCGGGCTTTATAAACACCGGTGGCAATCACAATGGCGCTGTGCTTGTCACGTAACTCGGAAAGCGTCGCATCACGGCCAATTTCAAAATTCAAATGGAACGTTACACCGCCATCGTCAAGCAACTTGGCCCGGCGTTCAACAACGTCTTTTTCCAGCTTAAAACTGGGAATACCATAAACCAGCAAACCGCCAACACGGTCATACCGATCATAGACATGCACCTGATAGCCTTTTTTACGCAAGCGATCCGCGGCGGCGAGACCGCCAGGACCCGCTCCGATCACTCCAACCGACTGATCAAGCTCATGGACGGGGGCATTAGGTTTGACCCAACCCTTTTCCCAAGCGGTATCCGTGATGTATTTTTCGACCGCCCCGATGGTAACCGAGCTAAACCCTTTTTCGATAACGCACGATCCCTCGCACAAGCGATCCTGCGGACAAATCCGGCCGCAAATTTCCGGCAGGGTGTTGGTCGCCTGGCTCAATTCATATGCTTCTTCCAGACGGCCATTTGCCGTCAGGTTCAACCAGTCGGGAATATTGTTCTGAACCGGACAATGGACCTGACAGAAGGGAATACCACACTGGGAACAGCGACTGGCCTGCTCAACGGCTTTATCCGGAGAGAATTCTTCATAAATTTCGTTAAAGTCGTCCCGGCGCTCAGTTGCCTCTCTTTTCTGGGGCATCTTTTTGTCCAGCGTGACAAATTTCAACATATTTTTTGACATAGGCGTCTCTAGCTCGCTCCCGAATTTTCACCGGGTGTATTAAATAACCACTCATTATTGAATTTTCTGATCTGCGGCGATTGTTTTATTGTGTTGCTCATTAACCTGCGGCAACAATCAGCGATCAGAACCTACCACCCCACAGCTCACTGCTTCGTGAGGGAAGCCTGTTGTACAGCGGAATGAAATACTTGGCTAGTAAAAAATCAAATATTAGTCAACAAACGTGACCTATATTTTTAAAGGTTTGCCAAAAACCCGCAAAACTGAACCAAATTCCGCCAAAACTCAAAAGCATTTAGTCTCAATTCGGACCTAAAATTAATCTCGCGGTAATATTGCCGAGCAGATTCGCCCAAACAAAGTTGGTTACGTGCCAGAATCAATAAAAAACCCGTCCGGCGCGACAGCACTGAACGGGTTTAATCAAAGAATAAGTTAAGGGTTTAAGCGTATTGTTCGCTCAAACCGCCCCCTTTTTGGAACCGTTTCAAATAGGAAATAGAAGCAGGTGCCAATTTGGTCGGCGTTATACCCAGCGCCTCAAACCCAGGCAAATCACCGCTCACCACATTGTCCGTTTTCAGCAGTTTTACCTGATCCACAGTGAGCATGGGTTCCCCCGGTATAAGACCCATGAAAAAGGCCATGGTTTTCATAAGGCCCTCAGGCAGCGGTACAATCAGCATGGATCGTTTGGTAACCTGCGTGATCTGCGAAATAATATCTGCCAAGGAAAGCTGCTCAGGCCCACCAAATTCATAGATTTTTCCCTGAGTGGCAGGTGTTTCGATAATTTTCACCATCGCATCCACCAGATCTTCGATCCAAACTGGCTGCATCAATGCCTTGCCGCCATCCAGAAGTGGCAAAGCTGGCAAGATTGTGCTCAAGGAACCGAATTTCAGTGTGAAGCTATCATCGCAACCGAACACCACGGAAGGGCGAATGATGCTGGCGCCCGGGAATTTCTCAGAAACCAGAACTTCCGCTTCGGCTTTTGTCTGCGCATATTTAGACTCGCTTTGCGCATCCGCGCCAAGGGCCGACATATGCATCAGCTGCGATGCACCCGCTGCCTTGGCCGCCTCGGCAACCATCGCTGCGCCATCCCGGTGAACCGCACCGAATTTCTGCGCGCCTCCTTCAGAAAGGAGCCCCACCAGATTGATCACAATGTCAGCACCAGCAACAGCCCGCTCAATAGACGCTTTATTCCGAATATTGGCCTGCATGCCAACAATCTGTCCCACATTCCCCTGTGTCATCAGGGTTGCTGCTTTTTCCGTATCGCGCACAGCAAGTCGAACCTGATGCCCCTGCGCAGCCAAGCGGCCCACCAAATGGTGACCAATAAAGCCGGAACCGCCAAAAATCGTAATCAGACGTGTGGACATAACCGATAAACCTCTCTCGCTCAGATAAAGATCCTGAAACCAATACTTAAATTATCTTACAGCTATTTAGCGGCTTCAGCGCAGCACGCCAAGCCAAAAGCATAATTATTTTACAATCTGATTAAAAGAGAGTTGACAGAAAACCCTGTTGTTTATATCAGAAGGCCTCGCATCCTGTGCCCAGGTGGCGGAATTGGTAGACGCGCTAGCTTCAGGTGCTAGTTTCCGAATGGAAGTGGAAGTTCGAGTCTTCTCCTGGGCACCAACTCTCTAGTTTTTTGAAATTAGTAGAATAAACGCTCCGTAAGAGGCGTTAAAGAGAGCCGTTATACCTGTTAATGCTACTCGTCTTCGTATGGCGTAAAATGGTTCAACTGCACCTCTACTATGCTTCGCTAAGTTGCTGCCACTCGGCCTGTTCTACATTTTCCGGAGACTTGAATTATTATCGGTTGGTTAGGTGACGTGAATGATTGAATTGATTGTGAACGGAGATGCCCACAAATCATAAAACCCGAATTTCTTATGTCACCCTGATCACCAGAAAAAGACACGTTTTAACTTGACTAAAGCAACTCTATATGGCTGAGTTTTAAAAAAATTAATAAATATTTTATGTGTTGAGTCTGTTCGAGACAAAAATTCGAGCTTACATGCACAAGAAATCTAATCTGGATATTTCCTGATAACGAGTTTGCCTAAGAATAATTAATTAATGGCGCAAACTTGACGGATATTAATTCAAAGAATGGGAAGGAATTTTTTACATGGGTGAAGCTCCCAGTAAAAATAAAACGGCAATTTTAAAATATCATCAGCGCGCGATGCTTGTAATTTCATGGCTTAATCGAGCCTTACTTGTAGTTGCAGCTATAGCATTGGTGACAATGATGGTGCAGGTCTCCCTGGACGTTGTCGGTAAGATTTTATTTAACAGTCCTGTCCCAATCACCTTGGAAATGGTGTCTAACTATTTCATGGTTGCTGTGGTTTTTCTGCCATTTGCCGCCGTTGAATTCGTTGGCGGCAATATACGGGTGGATCTCATCTACACTCATCTTTCGAGAGTGATGAAGCGTTGCCTTGATATTCTTAGCTACTGTTTTGGTATCTTTCTATTCTGGTTGCTGACCACCAGCAGCTGGAATGTCGCTATAAAAAAATACAATGTTGGCGAATTCATTATGGGCTCCTATTCGGTTTCTATCTGGCAAAGCCGCTTTTTGGTGCCTATCGGATGCGGACTCGCGTTGGCTTTATTGGTTTTGAAACTCCTTCACGCCATTTTCCTTCTGTTCAACGCGGACGCTGATCTTTTGGAGGAGGAGCAATCCGCCCACAATCCAGATGATCCGGTTTCAGGAACATCCATTTGAGTTACGGGTTCAACATGATTATCCCCCAGTCTTTCAATATCTTAGAGTTCGGAGTAATTAGCCGTGGAACTGACTAACGAAGCAATCGGCTTCATCGGAATTGGGGCGCTACTTCTCTTTATTTTTCTCCGAGTTCCGATCGGGGTTACGCTGTGCAGTGTTGCAATTATCGGAATATATCTGATTTTAGGAAAGTCTGCGGCCATTGGCATGGTCGCGCAAATACCCTACGACTTCACCGCTCACTGGACGCTTAGCTCTATCCCCATGTTCTTGTTGATGGGTTATATTTGCTATCACGGTGGCTTGACGACAGGGCTTTTCCGAATGGCCCGACTTTGGCTATCTTGGCTTCCAGGTGGTCTTTCCGTTGCCAGTATTTATGGATCGTCGTTATTCGCTGCTGTTACAGGATCCAGCCTCGCCTGCACCGCAGCAATGGGACGTATTGCCGTTCCAGAAATGTTAAAAGCGAATTACGATAAGGGGTTGGCCACGGGAACGATCGCCGCGGCAGGGACAATCGGTTCCATGATTCCACCGTCAATCCTTTTGATTATTTATGGGGTTTTCGTTGAGGAGTCCATCTCACAACTTTTCATGGCCGCTCTTATTCCCGGAATTATGACTGCGGTCTTTTACTCAATTATGGTAATCGTCCGGTCATGGCTAAATCCAAAATTAGCGCCTCCCGTCCGGGAAAATATTACGTTAGCGAAACGAATTTATGCAGCCAAAGACACCTGGCCTGTTGTCACCTTGATCCTTGGTGTTTTCGGCGGTCTATTTAGTGGTCTTTTTACACCGACAGAAGCAGGAGCGGTTGGAGCAGCACTCTCCTTAATTATTGCTCTGGCCAAGCGGTCGCTAAATGTGCCTATTTTCTTCCAAGCTGTTAAAGAAACATTGCTCACCACGGCTTCCATTTTCATAATTGCCATTGGTGCGCAATTGCTAACGCGTTTCTTCGCCCTCGCCGGAACCACGGAAATCATTGCTGATCTCATCGCCTCACCTGAATATTCGCAGCTGCAGGTGGTCTTAATTATTTCTTTGATTTTAGTCTTGTTGGGCATGTTGCTTGATCCTATCGGGATCATGCTGTTGACAATCCCCATCTTGCTACCCGTGCTTGAGGTTCGCGACATTAATCTGATCTGGTTTGGTATTTTGATGGCCAAGTTTTTGGAGATCGGATTTATCACACCGCCGGTGGGCCTAAACGTCTTTGTAGTCAAGGGAATAGTTGGGGATTCGGTCCCCATTCAGAGTATTTTCAAGGGCGTCGTTTGGTTCGTTGCAATGGATTTCATTGTCATCGCGATGCTCATTGGCTTTCCCCAAATCGTATTATGGCTACCCGAATATTTAGGAAGCTAACTTCAGGTTCATGAGGGAGTATCAGAAATGACGCTCCTATCAAACAAAGTCCCCGCGCAAATAAATGCGCAAACCAACCACTAGGGAGTAATTATAATGAAAATCAACAAACGAATAATGGCGGCTGCGGCTGTCAGCTTCTTATTGGCCGGCCAGGCTGTTGCAGACACAAATGTCACCATCAGCAATTGGATTAGCCCTAAGCATCCGGTTATTGTCGGCGGATATCAGCCCTTGATAGAGAAGATGAAAGGCGCGGGCTTTTCAGTCAAAAGTTTCGAAGGTGGCGCTCTTTTAGGTGCTAAACCTGCTCTACCAGGTATCGGTGATGGCATTGCCAATATGGGCATGCTGGCGATGACATATTTTCCTGCAGAATTTCCGAACGCACAGCTTGTCGCAGACATGGGGCTTTCCACACCAAATAGTTTGACTGCAATGGCGGCCGCAACGGAATACAATCTGTTGCATTGCACCGAATGCTTGGATGAGTATAAAAAAGCAAATGTTGTTTACATGGGTACCTATTCCACCTCACCCTACAGAATAATTTCGAAAATGCCGATCCGCTCCACAGCTGATCTGGCCGGAAAAAAGATGCGTGTCCCCGGCAGTTTGTGGTCCCGTTGGGCAGATGCAGTTGGTGGCATTCAGGTTAATATGCCATCTTCCGAAATGTTTGAAGGTTTAGACAAAGGTGCGCTTGATATCGCAATCCAGGCACCAGGAGCTCTGCGCTCTTACGCGCTTTGGGATACGGCCGAATATGTCACAATGTTGAACCTGGGCACCTACCATTCGCTGTCTCTATTGACAATGAACAGAGATTTCTGGGCGGATCTTAGTGAAGAGCAAAGATCCTTTATCGTTGGCGAAGCGGCTCGTGCTGGTGTTGATACGACGATGCAATATATAGAAACCGACAAAGATGTTATCTCACAGCTAAAAGAGCACAAAGTCGAGCTGATTGAACCTTCCGATGAGATGAAAAAAGATAAAACTGATTTCGCAGCTGGCGATGTTGCTGCGATTATTGAAAATGCCAAAACTAAGCACGGCATTGCAGATGCAGAAGAAAAAGTGGCCAAATTAAACGAACTTATCGCTAAGTGGTCCACTATCGTCAAAGAAACTGATGGCGACCGAGACGCATTTATTGCGCGGATGAATGCTGAGATTTACAGCAAGCTTCCAGAAGGATACGGCTTGAATTAATCGGCAAGCATCTTTCAAACTAACCGCAGATGAGAGCGCTCTATCTTTTAAAAGTAGAGCGCTCTTTTTTTTGGGGTGTTGTGCTCTCAATCTGGAGGGAATGATTATCGCGAAGCGAAGCGTGCCTTTGCTGCCTCGGTTTCGGGCGCATAAAACGATACCGCAGTACCCTCGGGATCACGGAATTGGAAAGTTTTATTGCCCCAAGGCATCGTCTTGATACCGTGCACCAGTTTCACCTTTTCTTTCAGTCGCTCAAATTCGGCGTCGATGTCTTCAACTTGGAATTCCAAATAAGCCGTGCGGTTTGCCCCAGCCTCACCGCTGCCCTCTTTCCAAAGGGCGACAGTTTCAGATGCGCCGATCGCCAGCGTTGCGCCGGGCGCAACAATTTCGGCAAAAACCGGGGCGAGCCATTCGGCATTGAGGCCAAGGATCATCTCATAAAAAGTGACCATTTGCGTGATATCGGCGGCGATGAGTCGGACTGATGCGAGTTTCATTTTATTCCCATTTTTGTCAGAGGTGTTTTTTGTGGTCTTGATAATTGGCTTGTCGCATAATGCTGTTGCCACCGTTATGGCAGCAGGAGTCAGTACCAATGCGCCGAGCAGACCGGTTGTTTCAGATCATCCAGATCTTGCGTCGTTCACAGCGGCCGCTGACGGCGGCCGCAATCGCTGAGGAACTGGAGGTTTCGAAGCGCACCGTCTACCGTGATATCGCCGATCTCATCGGTCAGCGGGTGCCGATTGATGGCGAAGCAGGGTTCGGTTACGTGCTTGACCAAAGCTATGACATGCCACCACTCATGCTAACCGCAGATGAAATTGAAGCGGTCGTATTGGGCGCACAATGGGTATCCGCCCATTCCGATCGCCCGCTTGCCAATGCCGCGCGCGACCTGATTGCAAAAATAACCGCGTCCATCCCTGAAAACCTGCGGCCCTTTATTGTCGAACCAAGCGTTACCGCGAGACAGTCTTTGCAGAGCGAACCCTCAGATACGCTTGCCGCCAGTTTTCGGCAATCCATCCGCGAAGGGCGCAAGCTGCGGCTCATCTACTGCTCTGCCGAAGGGGCGACGACTGACCGCGTGGTTTGGCCGGTCACTCTGGGTTATGCCGAAACCAGCCGGCTGCTCATTGGTTGGTGCGAACTTCGTCAAGAATTTCGTCATTTTCGCACTGACCGAGTTCAATTCGCAGAAATTACTAATGAGCCGATCGGGCTGCGTTCAGGTGAACTTCGGCGCCGCTGGCAACGTTGGCGGGAAGAAGAATTGGCATTGCGCCAAGCTGAACCGTCTTTCAAAGCCCAAAAATGACATCTGCCGCTTATTCCACCAGGACACCAACTCTCTTAAAAATGTGATCTACATGGGGTATGACCCGCAAGCGCCTCTATTCAACAGATCATTTGCTGGCAAATTCAGCCTCAATAACTCGCTCTGCGGTGCGCTTCGCATCCCGGGCCAGTTTGTCAGGTGCAAACAGATGGGCCAAGACAATCGCGCCTTCCTTTACAATAAGGAGATCACATCCCAGCCGGTCGGGATCATTCGCCCCCGCTTCCCTCGCCAAATCGGTGAAATAAGTCCTCAACAGCCTCTTATGCTCTGCTGACGTGGCGTGAATGGGGCTTGCACGATCCTGGTATTCTGAAGAGGCCTTGATAAACATACAGCTTTTGAAATCTGGCTCCTGAAACCATTCCCCCAGAGCATCAAAAATAGCCAGCAAACGTGCTTTGGGCTCACTAGCCAACTCATCCACACGACGCATCAGCCAGTTCCGAAACTGTTCATCTCGCAACCTCAATGTTGCAAGTATCAGCTCCTCTTTGGTTCTGAAATGTTTATACATCGCTGTCTTTGAGACGCCCGTTTCTTTGGCAAGCTTGTCCATACCGATGGCGTGGAAGCCGCCTTGGTAGAAGGTTTTTAAAGCTCTCTGTACCAGCTCATCCCGCTTGGAAGCACTCATCGCATTTCACTCCATTCAACCACACACTTACAGAATGGTTTCACTCTTATAAAAAATTTTCTCCTACTAAACTGCAGAAAATAAACAATTTTTGCAATGCTTTCCGAGAAAAAAGTTCATTTTCCAAATTTTTTTCCGTCATAACATTGACAAGTTAGTAAACCTTTATTATTTATCGTTTACTGATCGGTTAACCTTATGTTGATGTCTAACAGGATCGAGAAGCCCCGTTCAATGTTTTAACTGTGAACTTAGTTCTTCAGGAAATGGGGGTTCATCCGACGCAATGACGAAACAACTCGCGTTAGCTTCAGACCCTAAAACTGATTTTGAAACTGGAGATATAAAAATGACTAAATTGACGAGACGTTCAGCACTGACTGCAATCGGCCTTACCCTGGCAGCAACTGCAATCACCTTCAGCACCCCAAGTTACGCCGTTGTCGAGAACGCGACATCTGCCGTAAATACTGATGAACAATTCCTGGCTCTACACGGCTATGATCCGGTTGCCTACTTCACTTCAGGTGCCCCAGAAAAAGGAATGAGAAAATTCGCTGTTCAGCATACCGGCGGTACTTACTATTTTTCTAGCGCCGAAAACATGAAAACATTTGTTGCAAACCCAGACCGCTACCTCCCTGAATTTGGTGGTTTCTGTGCAATGGGTGTCGCACTTGGCAAAAAGCTGGATGGTGATCCGAATGTCTGGAAAATCGTCGACGGCAAACTCTACCTCAACGTCAACAAAGACGTCTCTGTCGCCTGGCAGCGTAACCTTGAGGGCAACATTGATCAGGCCAACGACAACTGGCCAGAGCTCAAACACCTGACACCTGCATCGCTAAAATAATCTCGCGACTACCGCTGCGGTCGGTCTTTTTCTGACCGACCGCGCCTGATCAAACTTTGAAACGAAAAGGATTTCAGTATGTCCATTAAGAAAACGATCATCATTTCAGCAGCCCTCGCCACTGTCTCTAGCGGTCTTCTGGTGGCGCCCCCTACTGAAGCGCGCGAGCAAAAAGAGAAGTGTTTCGGCATTTCTTTGGCGGGTTACAACGATTGTGCGGCCGGCCCCGGCACATCCTGCGCAGGCAGCTCTAAAAAGGATTATCAGGGGAATGCCTGGAAACTAGTCCCAAAAGGAACTTGCACAACCATTGAATCCCCAAGCTCCCCAACAGGCTACGGCCAACTTCAGGAGTATAAGGAAGTAGGAAAATAGCAATGATTGGCATGCCTTTAAATACTGGTCACCTTAGCCCCGCTCCCGCCGACTGGTCGAGGCTGCCAATTGGTGTCGGGATTGGTTTGAAGCGAGAATATCTTTCTGAGCTTCGCACCAATTCCGATTCTATAAATTTTTTGGAAATCCATGCCGAAAACTTCATGGATAATGGCCCGGGCCTGGAGTTGCTCAAGGACATTTCAAAAATCTGGCCCATTTCCATTCACGGCGTGGTGCTATCCCTCGGCGGCGAAGATCCCCTTAATCAGGATCACCTTGAAGGCCTGAAATTTCTGATAGATACCATTCAGCCTGCCTCTTTTTCTGAGCATCTTGCGTGGTCAAGCCACCAAGGCGTCTATTTCAACGACCTGCTGCCAATCCCCTATAACAAACGCAGCCTGTATCATCTGGCCGATCGTATCAACCGGGTTCAGCAGGTCCTCGGCAGGCGCATGCTGATTGAGAATCCGGCGAGCTATGTCCGCTTTGAGTCCGATACCCTCCCTGAAGCGGACTTTATCGCGGAGCTTGTACATTTAACCTCCTGCGGCCTTCTCCTTGATGTGAACAATCTCTATGTCTCTGCACAAAACCATGGCTGGCAGACAACCGACTGGCTGTCTCGCATCCCCCTTGAAGCCGTTGGCGAAATTCACCTGGCCGGTCATGAGCCGGCTGAAGATGACAACGGCAATCCGTTTTTTCTGGACACACATGGAATGGAAGTCGTTGAGGCCGTCTGGGCCTTATACAACGAACTTCTTTCCATGATCGGTCCGCGCCCCACGCTGATTGAGCGCGACAACAACGTTCCACCGCTCGATAGCCTTCTTCAAGAGGTCGCCCACGCCCAACGTTTAATCACTTCGGTACAGGAGCGTCCCCAATGAGAGAAGACTTTGCCAATGCAATACGAAATCCAGAGGCGATCGCGCCCAGCGATGTTGTCAACTTGGGAAGCCGGTTCAACATCTATAGAAGCAACTATTTTTCGCGGCTGATTGACGTGCTGGGAGAGGTGTTTCCAGTTGCAAAAAAACTGGTAGGGACTGACTTTTTCAATGCTCTGGCAGAGGAATTTGCAAAACGGTTTCCGCCGGTCAGTCCTCTGTTAGCGCAATATGGGCAAGACTTTGCCGACTTTTTGGAAAATTTCGAACCTGTTGGTCAAGTTCCCTATTTGCCCGACATAGCGCGGCTGGAATGGGCCAGATCTGTCGCTGAGCGGAAAGCGGCTTCGCCATCCCGTCTTATTTCTACCGAAGACGACATCGTTCAGGCGCTCCATCTTCCGGCGAGATTTACTGCTGGGGCAACTCTGCTCAAATCGCCTTATCCCATAGGAACTATTTGGGCACACCACCAACAGAAAGAGCCTGAACCAGTCCGTCAATGGAACGGAGAGACTATTGCTGTCTGGTACGCGAATAGTGAACTCCACCAAGTAATTATTCCGGATCCGGAACAAGAGAGCCTTTACACCGTCAATGAAGATACGCCTTTTATAAATGGCCTACAGAAAATGGACGATGAACAACAAGCTACCTTAATGATCGGGACTTTTGTCAAATACATAAACCTGGGTTTTCTGAGCGTTGGCGACCCAGAGAATGGAGAATTAGCAAAATGAATATCAATAGCTTTATCTACACGACGACAGCCCGCTTTAATGGGTTGATGTCAAAAATTCCAGACAGTCTGGTCAAGCTAACCCTGCGTTTTGGGCTTGCCGGAATATTCTGGGTATCCGCCCGGACAAAAGTCACGGATTTTCTGACCATTAGCGACAGCACATATTACCTGTTTGAAGAAGAGTATAACCTGCCCTTCTTCTCGGTTGATTTTCTGGTGCCCCTTGCAACATATGCGGAACATATCCTGCCGCTGATGCTGTTCTTCGGCTTTGCCACACGGTTTGCGGCCGCGGGACTGCTCATGATGACCCTGGTTATACAGATATTTGTCTACCCAGACGCTTTCCTCTCGACCCATCTTGGATGGATGGCTCTCTCTTTAACCATCATGCGCCAAGGGCCGGGTTTGTGGTCTTTGGATCATCTATTTACAGCGCAAAAGCCTGTTAAGGTCATAAAACCGGCACGAAACGGTGACTTTTTCAGGGGTCCTCTCGGAATTCGGAATCCCGAATAAAGACAATAACTTATTAAACCCTCCAATGGCTGGGCAGATGTTCGCGGTGATATCCTTCGGCATCTGCCCATCGCTGTCGTATAGAAACGCAAGTTCAACTTCTCCCCTGCGTGCCAATCTCTCGCAAGCTAATTCCTGACATGCTTTCGGGTATCATTTGAAGGGGACTGAAATCTACATGGCACTTCCCTAAATTGTGACCTAAGTACCAACCTTTTTGGAAACTATTGTCTGCTTTTCATAGAGTGTTCAAAATAACCCTTCTATTCATAGGAGGATCGTTTTGGACACGTATAAGCCACAACAGACGTTAAAACCAGTTGACGAGAATATCTGGATTGCTGACGGGCCGTTGATCACCTTCAAGGGGGTGCCTTTTCCAACACGAATGACAGTGATCCGCTTGGCATCTGGCGGCCTATTTATTCACTCCCCCATTGAACTTACCGAAAAATTGAAAGCAGAGATTGATCAGCTGGGTGTGGTTGAACATTTGATCTCTCCCAACAAAATACATTACTGGTGGATCGGCAAATGGGGTGAGATTTACCCCACCGCTGTCAAATGGGCATCCCCCGGGGCGCGGAAAGCCGCACAGAAACAGGGCTGGACCTTCGATCGGGATCTTGCAGAAGTAGCAGATCCCATTTGGGATCTGGATCTCAACCAGCTCATTGTACATGGTAGCCGGTTTCTGGAAGAAGTCGTTTTCTTTCATAAACCCTCCCGCACATTGATCCTTGCTGATCTCATTGAAAATTTCGAAGGTAGGAAAATCCGCTCCCCAATCCTCCGATTTCTGATCAAACTTGCCGGAAACTACGATCCAGACGGTAAACTACCCATTGATCTCAGGCTCAGTTACTGGGGGCGGCACGCCTCTTTAAGAGCCACCATTCAAACCCTATTAGACTGGCAACCGGAAAGAATCATTCTAGCCCATGGCCGGTGGTATGAAAGCAATGGTACCGCAGAACTGAAGCGCGCCTTTCGCTGGGTCAAGGGACTCTAGGGAAAGCGCAAATTGGTGCAGGCGAAAAAGCTAATGGCTATGCCGATCAACAAGCAAAATTGCGGCAGCTTTTGCGTCCTGCGCCGGGTTTTTTGTATGCGCCAAATGCGCCGTTACGATCGCCCCTTCCTTAAGAAGCAGTAACTGACGTGCGACCGCCTCTGGGTTCACCAGATTAGCTTTTTTCGCCAGTTCAATCACATGCCTTTCCAGCAGGCGTTTATGATCGGCCGACTGTTGATGAATAGGGTGGCTGGTATCCTGATATTCTGAGGAGGCCTTCACAAACATACAACCTTTAAACCCGGCCTCGTCAAACCACTCTTCCAAGGCGTCAAACATGACGATCAATTGTTGCTCTGGTGTATCGGCCAACTCTTCCATGCGGCGGTAAAGCCAGTTTCGAAAATGCTCATCCCGCAGACGCAGTACAGCAATGATCAAATCCTCTTTGGTTCGAAAATGCTTGTACATTGACGTCTTGGAAATACCGGTCTGACCAACAAGCATGTCCATGCCTGTCGCGTGAAATCCATTCCGATAAAACACTTCCAGCGCCTTTTGAACGAGTTCGTTTCGCTTACTTGGCCTCATTTTACACTCCTATACTTACTGATCTGTACATAATATTTCCTTTTTTGTATAGCAAGGGAAAAATTTTTATTATTTAAAATCAGTGATTTATTTATATTTTTCGACATTCCAGAACTTATCCATGAAAAAAACACTTGACCAATAGTACCGATCAGTACATTTATAGAAACACAAGATGTACCGATCAGTAAACCTTCGGTGATTTCGGCTAAAACCAGGATGGAGATAGAAATGAAAACTCGATTGAAATTCACTTTTGGAAAAGCAATCCGTGCCCGTATCTTTACGCCTGCAACCGCAGCCAAAATTCCCGTTTCAACTGCTTATGACAGCGCTCAGACAACGGCCAGTGGACGAGCTGATCCTGATTTTGATGGATATGAAGCCGCCATGATCAATTTTGGCATGATCGCAAGCCGCGTTGCTGACCCCCGGACAGCTATCACCACGATCGAGGCCGCAGCCGTTAAATAATCCCTTTTATGCGCCGTTTAGTCCCCTCTAGTTCCGGCGCAAATATCTCCGATCACCAAATTCCCCCTACTTAGGTGGTCGGAGACCCCCTTCACCACTTTATTAAAAAGGAGTAATTCCATGACACAGTTCACCACACACACAATTGACACGGCCCCCGAAGCGTCAAAACAGCTTTTACAGGTCGCTAAACATACCTACTCTTTCGTGCCCAACCTGCTCGCTAACATGGCAGGCGCCCCCGCACTTCTTGAAGGCTACATGACTCTGGCTGGCATTTTTGACAAAGCAGCCCTGTCCGAGACCGAACGTCAGATAATACTGATGACGAATAATCGTCTGAATGACTGCACCTACTGCATGGCTGCCCATACGACTATTTCGAAAATGTCCGGCGTGCCCGCAGACGTTATTGAGGGGCTGCGAAACAATACACCGCTTGCCGACCCCAAACTTGAAGCCCTGCGTCATTTCACAGCTATTGTGAATGAAAAACGCGGATGGCCAGACGAAAGTGAGATCGAAGAATTCATCGCCGCTGGTTACACCAAACAAACTGTCCTTGAGGTTATCCTTGGCACCAGCCTTAAAGTCATGTCGAACTACACGAACCATATTGCGCAAACGCCGCTGGATGACGCATTCGCCTCAAACAAATGGGCTGCTGACACCCAAAGCGCTGCATAAACAGCTGCCGGGGTCTGCGCTTCAGTGCCGACCCCGACCTGCGCAATACGCACCCCCTTTTAAACTTCCTCTATTTAAAATTAACCCAAACTGTTGGAGCCCCCCATGAGCCGACCCCCACTTCCCCCCTTCACCGAAGAAACTGCCCGCCAAAAAGTTCGAGCTGCAGAAGATGGCTGGAACACACGCGACCCTGCTAAAATCGCCTTGGCCTACACCGAGGATAGCCAATGGCGAAACCGTTCGGAATTTGTCACTGGCCGCGAAAAAGTTGAAGCCCTGCTAACCCGCAAGTGGGAACGCGAGCTGGATTACAGATTAATCAAAGAGCTTTGGGCATTTACCGGAAATCGCATTGCCGTTCGATTTGCCTACGAATGGCGCGATCACGACAACAACTGGTTTCGATCCTATGGCAATGAAAATTGGGAATTTCGCGCCGACGGGCTGATGCAGCGCCGAATTGCCAGTATCAATGACCTGCCCATTGGCGAGGGTGACCGAAAATTCTTCTGGCCATTGGGGCGTAGACCTGATGATCACCCTGGCCTCACAGATCTTGGTCTATAACTTTTGCGGCATAAACGCGAAGACTGAACCAAACAACATTCAGATGTTTTTACTGGCCCTCAAATAGAAATTGTTATTTAAGACCCTCTAATTTAGAATTTGAGACATAAATACGTTCTAGTGTGTACGGTTGAAGTAATAATGTCATTTCTAATTCGAAAAGTCGTATGGCGGGTGGCGTTCGCCATACTTTTATGCTGCCCTTTCAGTCTTCAGGCGATGGCATCTCATGATAGCCCTAAGGCTCAAAAAGGAGTTCTCGATCTTAAAAGTTGGGATTTCGCCGACCATGGCAAACTGGAACTTGAAGGCGAATGGGAATTCTACTGGAACCAATTCCTCGAACCAACGCAACAAGCGGATAAACCAGACAATTTTACGTATGAACAGGTCCCTGGAACCTGGCTCGGGTCCCAACAGGGGACGGAAACCCTTGGTAAATATGGATATGCCACCTATCGCCTGAAAATTCTATTGCCTGAAAAACCAACGGACCTCGCCTTTTATTTGAAGCGGGTTCAGGATGCCTACCGGGTCTATATCAACGGGAAGCTCTGGATGCAGGCAGGTGAGCCTGCCACAACATCCGATAACAGCGTTGCCCATATCGCCCGCGAATACGCCAGCCTCAAAGACGCACAAGGTGAGATTGAAATTCTTGTGCATGTGTCAAACTATACCAGCTACGCGGGAGGCGGTTTTTTCAATTCTTTTTCAATCGGCCCTGAAAGCGATCAGTACATCACACATATTGCCGATTTGTTTCAGGATTTCTTTCTAAGCGGCGCCCTGATTTGTCTGGGGGTATTCATGGTCACCTTGCATATAGGCCGCTTTCGGGAAAAAGCCTATTTTGTTCTTTATGTCATGTCATTTACGGCGGCCGTATATGTGATGACATCAAATGCAGCGCTGCTTGTCCTCTTGCCCGCCATGCCCTATCACTGGGATGAACGAATAGGATATATAAGCGGTGCGTTTTTAATTGCCCTGACATATGAATTTATTCACCAGATTAACATCCGAAAACTCAGTCTTTTCCTGTCGCGATTGATCATGTTTCAGGCCACGGTCATTTCACTCTGTGTGATATTCTGGCCTAAAGGTCTGCCGATTGAGCTGATATATGCCCTTGGCCTCCATCTGCTCGTCGTTTCCATTTCCTGCTTCATTGAAGTGCGCGATGTGCTGATCAACAAGGTTCCCGGACGCTGGTTAATCATTATGGGAGTGCTTACCCTGGTCCTGGCGGGCGGTCATGATATTCTCAACGCGATGGGATTGATCCTTTCCGTATATTTAGGTCAGTATGCTATCCTGCTTTTACTCGTGTTTTATGCGGCAATTCTGGCATTTCGCGTCAACGCGAGCATCACACAGAACGAAGGACTGGCCAAAGCGATCTGGTCCATGAACGATAGCGTGGCCATTTTTGATAATCGGGATCAGGCTGTGATCTGGAACGATGCTTACCTAAAACATCTCTCTACCGCCGCTCAAAAGATCCTCAAACCCGGCGTCTCCTTTGTCGAACTGGTTCGAGCGGATGCTTATTCCGGTGAACTCGTAAATGCCATCGGACAGGAACAGGATTATATTCGTGAGCGGATGCAGCGACACTATAGTCCGGGTGAAACATTTGAAATTGAACGAAATAATGGCTGGTATCTCTATCGTGAAGCCGAAACCCCGGACGGCGGGCGCGTGACGTTGGCCGCCGACATGACACTTCAGAAATCCAAGGAAACGGAACTCAAAATAGCATTTGAAAAACTGGTTGCCGCCAACGAGGCCAAAAACAGCTTTCTCTCCAATATGAGCCATGAGCTTAGAACTCCTCTCAATGCCATCAACGGTTTCTCTGACATGATGGTCAAGCAGGTTCTTGGCCCTTTGAGCGCCCAATATCTCGACTACGCAGGACATATCAGCCGCTCGGGCCAACATCTACTTCGCTTGGTGACAGATATGCTTGATGTGGCACGAATTGAATCTGGGAAATTTCAGATCACGCCAGAAGAATTTGATCTGACTTATCTGCTGGAAGACTGCATCCGGATGGAGCTGGAGAAACTACAGCTTCAAAAACTCAATTTCGTTAAATCCATTCCAGAAGGCATGCCACCCCTATATGCTGATCCGGTTCGGGTTCGCCAAATCGTCCTGAATTTAATGGATAACGCGATTAAATTTACCGAAAGCGGCGGTGAAATTACCTTGGCTGTTGAGGTGGATATCAATGGGGCCACCGCCATCACAGTACGCGATACCGGTATCGGTATCGCCGAAGAGCATCTGGAAACAGTGCTTCAGAAATTTAGCCAGATCCGCCAAAGTCATCTCAATGCCCACGAAGGCCTCGGCCTCGGACTGTCTATCGCGCAAATCCTGATGCAGCTTCATGGCGGCAAGTTGCAATTGAAAAGCCAGTTGGGCGTGGGAACCAGTGTCACGGTCATTTTCCCGCCCAAAAGCGATGCGGAACAATTTTTAGATAAATAAGGCGGCCCCGCTCAATCCTGAGATAGAAAATTCTATGAGGGCGTCGCATTTTCCTCAATTGCAGATTTTTGCAAAAATCTGTAGGGTCACGGCATATTAATTCAGGCAAATGGATTTACACCATGAAGGTTCAGGCAAAGTGGGTAGAGGGCTACCGGTTTATCGGCAAAAATGAACAGGGCCATGGCCTGATTATGGATGGTTCTGGCGGCGAACAACGCCTTGGCAATAGCCCCATGGAACTCCTTCTTCTCAGTCTGGCAGGTTGTTCAGGTATCGATGTGGTTCATATCCTCAAAAAATCCCGGCAGGATGTTGTGGACTGCATAGTTGATGTCAGCGGCACACGCGCGGATACGGAACCCAAAGTCTTCACCGATATTCACATGATCTATACGGTAACAGGGAAAAACCTGTCCATGGAGAAGGTGGAACGCGCCGTTGATCTATCGGCCGAAAAATACTGTTCAGCATCCGTTATGATCGGCCAGGCCGCCAACATCACCCGCGAAATTATTGTCGAAGACATAACCTAAGAGTTAATTGGCTTCTTGCTATAAGCCAATAAGAACATAAATCGCATTTAGCTAGCTGAACCAACCGTTATTTTGGCTTAACATCTTCACTCGTTAAATCCTTCAGCATCTTTTGCAATCGAGGATCTCCTAGCATTTTACTTAAAAGGTTTTTTCTGTCCTGAATATAATCTAATGGATGCTTCTGATAGTGCTTCCAAAGACCGCGGGACAGTAATCGCGAATAATATTCTTCTGGTAAATACATTAATGTGAAGTCTCGATCTGCAATCAACCACCCTTCTAAAACAAGCCTCGCTGCTAAATTTTCCTCGCCAATGTAACAGTGACCAACAGCAGAATTTCGGCGATCTCGAAATAATTCAAAACACTCAATGTTTCGCCCTTGGACAAACTCAGCAACTTTTTCATTTCCACTTATCGCGCAGGTAAATTGCTTGCCGGATTGACGGATGCACATTTGTGATGTTTCCGCCATTCTTACTCCCAGTAATCGAAAAGTAACGTCATCGAAAGTGTAAATATGGCTTTTTTTGATTTTAGGGGTACCGAAGTATGTTGCTTGTGGATTACTGTTTAGGTGGCCAATACGTTCGAAAAAAAATATGCCTGGGTAAATTAGGAGAAGTAACACCAACCCGCCCAGAGTTACCAATAAGAGAAACTTGGATCTATTTATATAACGATCAATAAATTTAATAATGGCCTTTTATCCTTAATTAGGCGGCGGTCGAATAACAGCAAAACAAACACAACTATTATTTGTAATTGTTCTGTTTAGTCAAGGCTTTCTGGCGAGCACCAATATTACTTCATCTCACCCAAATAATAGCGCACACAATCCTGCACGCGGCGAAACCGATCGCCGCCCAGTTTTGTGCCGCCGAACCAGCGCGTGACGATGATCATGTGATCGGTGATATTGTTGCCTTCCAGCATTTGCAGGATGATCTGCCCCGCGCCGCCCTCGCCATCATCATTTTTAATCGGCCCCTCGTCGCTTAGGATAACCGCCCAAGTATTGTGAGTTGCTTTGGCAAATTTCTTATCTTTCTTCAATAGCTTAAGGACATCCTGGGCTTCCTTCCGGCTGCGGACCGATGCCCCTGCGACCGCATATTTGGAGCCCCGGTCGCTTAAAATATTTTTATAGATATTCATTGTCTGAAAACATCATGGGCTATGCCGGGCGTCAAGAAAAAAGGGCGCCGGTTTTATCCAGCGCCCTTTCGCTCAATTCTGGCTTTCCGCCGCTTTCAAGGCGCGATACTGGGCCACCTGCAAGCCCGCCGCGCCCCAGTTTTCAAGCGGGACTTCATCAATCACCACAAATGTTGTCGCGGGATCCTTATCCAAAACACGCTGCAACAATTCAGTGGTTCCTTTGATCAATTCTGCTTTTTGTGCCGCTGAGGGACCTTTTCCCGCGGGTCCCCCTTCTTGCGTAACTCGAATATTTACATAAGGCATGATCGCTCCCTTAAGTTAGATGATAGGTAAAAACTTTGGCTTGAATTTGCCATCCCTCACTGGTTTTTTGAAAAGAGAGGAAATCCTGATACTGCCGTCCCATCATTTGCATCCGCGCCGTAACAAAGGCCATGGGCCCCTCACCTATTTCGATGGATACGATCTCATCCCGGCGGGTTTCGCCCAGTACTGCGGGGGCGTCCCGCCCTGCAACAACCGCAAGATATTCAGCCTTGGAGAAATTCATATAATCCCCATCCGTGGCGTTCACATATCGCGCATCTTCGTGAAAAAGGGGCGCCAAAATATCTGGATCCGCCTGATAAAGCCCTTCGAAATAAGCTGCCATCACTGTCAACAAAGGGTGAAAGTCAGTATCAAGGGACATTAGGCCAACCCTTCAGCTTTGAGTGCTTTTTGAACCGCAGGTCTTGCAAACACACGCCCAACATAGGCTTTCACATTTGGCCAATTTTCCAGATCAACACCAACAAAATTTGTCCAGTTACAAACAACCGATAAATAGGCATCTGCAATGGTGAATTGGGCGCCCATCAAATAGTCTTTTCCGCCAAGCAACGTCTCGACATAATCCAACTTGCTGGCAACCAACGCCCGCGCGGCTTCTTTGTCAGCATCTGTTGAGGTTGGCTTGAACAGTGGCGAGAAAGCCTTGTGGAACTCGGAGCCCACATAGTTTAGATACTCAACAACACGCGAACGCTCAACAGTACCTGGCTCGCCGATCAGGTTTGCTTCTGGATGACGATCAGCAAGGAATTGCAGTATGCTGGGTCCTTCTGTCAAAATGGTCTGCTCATCCAATTCCAATGCGGGCACATATCCTTTTGGGTTCATGGTTTTAAAGTCACGTCCCGTTTCAGTCTTGCCTGCGGCTGTATCAACTTTTTCAATCTCAAACGCGACCCCGACTTCATTCAAGATGATGTGGGAAGCAAGCGAACACGCACCGGGTTTATAAAACAATTTCATTTGGACAATTTCCTTTAATCACTGAATTAACGATTACAAAGGAGAACTTAAGAGTGATATCAATGAATTAATAATATTGTTTTTTCATAATAATGATGAGTATAGTTGATCATCTTTTTCAGGCAGGAACATCCCATGACCTTTGATCAACTATTAACCCTGCACACAATTGTCACCGAAGGCACCTTTCGCGCTGCGGCGGAGCGATTGAACAAATCCCAGTCTGCCCTAAGCCATATGCTTAAAAAACTGGAACAAGAGATCGATATAACCTTGCTATCCCGGGCACAATACCGGCCAAAACTTACCCCAGAGGGAGAGGTTTTCTACCGGCAGGCCTTGCGTGTTATTCAACAGATGCAAGCACTGGATGGTCATGTGCGCTGCCTCAATGCCAGCGAGGAGGCTCAGGTGTTCTTGGCCGTGACCGCCACCTATCCACTAACGCCCCTGCTGTCCGTTATTGACACAATTCGCAAAGAATTTCCGGGCACACATATTCGTCTCGCCCGCGAAAGCATGGGCGGCACAATTGAGCGATTATTTCAAGATAACGCCAACATGATCATTGCCACCATGGACGGCGTCCCTGCCGACAAAGTAGAGGCAGTCCCTTTTTCCGAAGTCACCATTTTACCGGTTGCCCATAAAGACTTTGAACCTGCGACAAGCCCGCATATGAAAACCATCAGTGATATGCAAAGCTTCACGCAGATTGTAGTCGCGGATAGCAGTCGCGGCAGAAATACGCAAAGCCGGGATCTACTGCCCGGCGCCTTTCAGTGGACAGTCTCTGATTTCGCCGCCAAGAAGGAAATTTTACTGGCCGGGATGGGATGGGGCGGTATTCCTGAACATTTAATCCACGACGAACTGGCAAGCGGCGAACTGGTACCGCTTAATATTCAAGGGTTTGCGCCGCGTAAATCTCACCTGTACCTCATTCGCCGCCGCGCGGAAGAGGTTGGAATTGTTTCACAGACCATCTGGCGAAAACTACTCGAGATTTCCTGCCGAAACACATTTCCCGACCCGCTTCAACTCAGCGCACATATTGCTAGTTGATCCGAGCGGGCCTGAGCCGTAATATCCGGTCAACATTACAGATCTCAGGAACGCATATGACCATTTATCTCCACCACAACGACCTCCCCGATGATGTTGACCTTGGCGCATCAATTGCGATCGACTCTGAAACCATGGGTCTAAACCCGCATCGCGACCGTCTTTGTGTTGTTCAGCTATCCGCCGGGGATGGGGATGCGCATCTGGTGAAATTTGATGGCAAAACCTATGACGCGCCTAATCTGGTGCGGCAGCTAGGGGATCCTGACCGCCTGAAACTTTTTCATTTTGGCCGGTTTGATATTGCGGTTCTCCAGCATTATCTGGGCGTGACCTGCGCTCCCGTTTACTGCACAAAAATCGCTTCACGCCTTATCCGCACCTATACGGATCGTCATGGTTTGAAAAACCTGTGTCAGGAATTGATCGGCGTCGATCTGTCCAAACAGCAACAAAGTTCTGATTGGGGCGCGGCTGAACTCACAGCTGCGCAACAAGAATATGCTGCCTCTGACGTCCTCTACTTACACCGTTTAAAAGAAATCCTCGATGACATGCTGGCCCGCGAAGGGCGCACTGAAATTGCGCAGAAATGTTTTGATTTTCTGCCCGCACGCGCAGAGCTGGACCTGATCGGTTGGGACGATACGGACATTTTCGCCCATTCGTAATAATCTGGGCAATTGGGCTGTACCTTCTACTCTTGTGGATAACCCGGATATTGCCTATATTCCAAGCAGATCAGTCGAAAAACCTTTCGCCTGCTTTGTGTGATAGAATGTGTAGCGATAAATACTTATGACCAGTCCCAACGATGCCACGGCACCAGCTGCAAGTGAAAACCCTGATCTGGCCTCTGCCCGGAGGGTTCTTCAAATCGAAGCGGACGCCCTGATCGCGCTTCAACAGTCACTCAATGGGGAATTTGTGAAGGCTTTGGATTTGATCAGCGCGGCGAAAGGCCGCGTGGTTATTTCTGGTATGGGGAAAAGCGGTCATATCGGCAAAAAAATTGCCGCTACCTTAGCATCGACCGGAACGCCATCGCATTTTGTCCACCCCGGTGAAGCCAGCCACGGTGATCTGGGCATGGTCATGACGGACGATGTGGTGATTTGCCTGTCCAACTCGGGCAGCACAAAAGAATTATCAGATATCATTGCCTACACCCGGCGGTTCAATATCCCGCTCATTGGTATTGTGGGTAAAGCCGACAGTACTTTGGCCCGGCGCAGCGATGTGGCTTTAATTCTGCCCGACGCGCCTGAGGCCTGCTCCATTGGTCTGGCGCCGACAACCTCAACCACGCTTACTTTGGCGCTGGGCGATGCCCTTGCCGTTGCTTTGCTGGAACGAAAAGGTTTCTCCGCGGATCAGTTTCATGTCTTTCATCCCGGCGGTAAGCTGGGCGGCTCTCTGATCAAGGTCAGCGACCTTATGCACAAGGGCGATGCCGTGCCCCTTATTTCCGAAGACGCCCTCATGCAGGATACGCTTTTGGAAATGACCTCCAAAGGTTTTGGGACCGTTGGCATTCTTGGCCGAGATGGCACCTTAAGCGGGGTGATTACCGATGGTGACCTTCGTCGTCATCTGGGCAGCGATCTTTTAAGCAAAACGGCCAGTGCGGTTATGACCAAAAATCCGCAAACCATTAGTCCCAAATCACTGGCGGCTGAAGCGTTATCGCAAATGAACAGCAAAGGGATTAACGGTATTACCTGTCTACTTGTTGCTGAAAATAACGTGCCCGTTGGCATATTAAGTGTGCATGACTGTTTGCGCGCCGGCGTGATGTAACGCATGAGCGAGCCCCTCAATTCCCCAGAAAAATCTGACACCGCTGTGGCGCCAGATCTGGAAAAGACACGTTTAATCAACGCACGCGAAGATGAATTTCGCCGCCATGCGCTTTTAACCGGGCGGCATACGCGCTTTGTCTCGGTCATGAAATGGATGCTCCCCACCCTCGCCATTATGTTGATTGGGGCCGCCTTCATTATTCCGGGCCTAAAACCCGATGATGACAAAATCACGCTGGAATATCTGAATATTGCGGATAGCCATCAGAAACTGACCATGACCAAACCCCGCTTCCTCTCCAGCGATCAGGGTAACCAGCAATATATGGTCACCGCCGATAGCGCCACGCAGCAAAGCGTTGATGAGCGGCGCATAGAGCTGATTAATCTGCAGGCAGATATTACCCTGACAAATGGACAATGGTTTTCCGTATCAGCGCCCAAAGGCTGGCTCGATCCGGACGCAGAAACCCTGGATCTGGTTGGCGGTGTTGAAATTTTCTCTGACGATGGCAACCAGATTAATGCCAAAAGTGCCCGTGTTCGGCTTCAGGAAAAACGTGTTTTGAGCCCCGACGGCCTGAAAGGACATGGTCCCCTTGGAGAGCTCTCGGCTGATAGCTTTGTTGCCAACCAGCTAACAGGTACGCTAAAGTTCGAGGGAAATGTAAAAATGACGCTGTATCCATAAGGTTCGCAGAGCACATGAAAATTAAAGCACCCCTCTTCAGCGCCCTCAAGGCCGCCCTGATTTCAGCAGCCTTGATTATCTATCCATTGGCCGCTGGCGCACAGTCTGCATTGTCAGGCAGTGGGTTCGATACGGATCAGCCAATTGAAATACTGGCAGATTCACTTGAGGTTCAGCAGGAAAAACAAATCGCCACTTTTGCCGGGAATGTTCAGGTTATCCAGGGCGATATCCGCCTTAAAGCCAACCGACTGCAGGTCTTTTATTCCAATAACAAGGACGCTCCAAAAACAAGCGGCGGCGAAGAGGCTCCCAAAATCCGGAAAATTGATGCCACTGGCGATGTTTTTCTCTCCAGTCCTCGCGAAACAGCGCAGGGAGATACGGGGACTTATGATGTTTTGAATAAACAGATTAATCTTCAGGGAAATGTGGTATTAACACAGGGACAGAGTGTTCTAAAGGGACAAAAGATGGTGCTGGACCTGGTCTCTGGTCGCAGTAAAATCGAAGGAACGGGAACCGGGAACAGCAGCGGACGTGTTCGCGGAATCTTCGTTCCTCAGAAGAAAAACTAAAAGTTGGTGGGATAAATGTCAGATATAGAAACCGCAGAAGAAAAAGGGCCTCGGCTAATTGCCGAAAACACGGGCCTTTCTGCCCGAAATATCGGCAAATCCTTTAAAAAACGGCCCGTGCTGCGCGGAGTTGATGTCACAGTGCACCGCGGCGAAGCGGTCGGACTGCTGGGCCCCAACGGCGCAGGCAAAACAACCTGCTTCTATATTATTTCCGGCCTGCTGAGTGCAGATTACGGCTCGATTTCACTTGATGGAGTCGATGTAACACATCTGCCCATGTATCGACGGGCCCGTCTTGGCGTTGGTTATTTGCCGCAGGAAGCCTCTATTTTCAGAGGGTTGTCTGTTGAACAGAATATCCGATCCGTACTTGAATTGATCGAACCGATCCGCGAGAAACGGGAAAACACGCTCGAAGAATTGCTGGCAGAATTTTCCATTACCCATTTGCGCCGCACACCGGCAATTGCCCTGTCGGGCGGAGAGCGGCGCCGCGTAGAAATCGCCCGCGCCCTGGCGGGAAAGCCAGGTTACATCATGCTTGATGAACCATTTGCCGGGATTGATCCAATCGCGGTCGGTGATATCAGGGACTTAATTTCACATCTAAAGGAACGTGGCATTGGCGTCTTGATCACAGAGCATAATGTCCGCGAAACACTTGAGATAATTGACCGCGCCTACATTCTAAATGACGGTCATGTGATCATGGAGGGAAGCCCATCTGAAATTATTGAAGATGAAGGTGTAAGACGTGTGTATTTAGGAGACCGTTTTAACCTTTGATTTGCAATAATCGTGTAAGATCAGGGAAAACCGGGAGAGATTATGGCGTTAGCCCCCAGATTGGAAATACGGCAGAGTCAGCAACTTGTAATGACTCCGCAGCTGCAGCAAGCGATAAAGCTGCTTCAATTATCCAATTTGGATCTTGCAGCTTTTGTTGAGCAAGAGCTTGAAAAAAATCCGCTGCTCGAACGCGGGGATGCGGACATTCAAACCGATACACCCAGCGATACCGTCCGCGATGATACCGAAGGCTTTGGCGTTGAAACCCCCGATAATGACGGATTAAAAGACCTCTCCCTCACCGAAGGCAGTGCGGCAGAGACCTCCTCGGCTGATAATCCGATGGATGTCGACTATGATAATGATTACACCAACGACAGCCTGACAGAAGGTCCTGAAACGGTCACTGCAATTGATGGCTCCTCTGACTATCTCGCGGGTTCGGGTAGTGCCAGCAATAACACGGCCTATTCTGATTATTCCTTTGAAGATAACCTCACCGAAGATTTATCTCTTCAGGATCATTTGACTGCGCAATTACAGACCCTAAATTTACCTGTAGCAACCAAATTTGTTGCCGCCTACCTGATTGATCTGGTTTCCGAGACAGGCTACCTCCTGCACGATCCTGAAGAGATCAGCCAGACCCTGGGATGTGAGGTTGAATTGGTCACTGATGCCTTGTCCGTATTGAGAGAGTTTGAACCCGCGGGTGTCTTTGCCCGCGATCTGGCCGACTGTCTGGCGCTTCAGCTCAAAGAAAAAAACCGGCTCGATCCGGCAATTCAGAAATTTCTGGACAATCTGGAGCTACTGGCCAAGCGCGATATGAAAGGCCTGATGCAAATTTGCGGCGTTGATCAGGAAGACCTCACGGACATGATCAGTGAAATTCGCGCACTCGATCCAAAGCCCGGCTTGCAGTTTGGTTCTGAGCTGGCAGCGACCATTATTCCCGATGTCTACATCAGCGAAAACCGCGATGGAACCTGGAATATTGAACTAAATAGTGAAACCCTGCCAAAAGTCCTTGTAAACAACCGATATTATGCCCAAATATCAGGTAAGGGATTGAAAAAACAGGAGAAAGACTTTGTCTCAGAATGTCTCAATACTGCCAATTGGCTGGTCAAATCTCTCGATCAACGGGCAAACACGATCCTTAAAGTCGCGACCGAACTGGTCCGCCAGCAGGAAAGCTTTTTCCGCTATGGCATCTCACAACTACGACCTCTGAACCTCAAAGCCATTGCAGATGCAATTGAAATGCATGAAAGCACGGTTAGTCGGGTAACGGCCAATAAATATATGGCCACACCTAATGGGGTGTTTGAACTTAAGTATTTCTTCACATCAGCCATTAATTCAACGGGCGGCGGCGATCAACATGCAGCAGAGTCCGTTAAATTCAAACTCAAACAGCTTGTTGATGAAGAAAAACCAAATGCGATCCTGTCAGATGACAAGATCGTTGAACTGATGAAACGGGAGGGAATTGATATTGCTCGGCGGACCGTCGCCAAATACCGGGACGCCTTGAAAATCCCTTCATCAGTTGAACGCAGGAGACAAAAAAAACTACTCACTACCTGATAAAAAGGAGCTTGGAAAATGGAACCACCTTACTGCATGACCAACATGGAAAAGGTTTTTAGCTGATCGAATCAGCCCAAAATACAATCGTTTTCGCGATTAGAAAAACGATTGTCCTAAGTATCACTTTAAAGAATTGGGTCAAAATATGCATGTGATTGTCAATGGAAAACAAGTCGACGTCGGAGCCGCTCTTACCGAATATGTGGAGGATACGTTAAATGAACGGGTATCAAAGTATTTTGATAACGCGACAGATGCGCAAGTCACACTCAGTCGCCGGGGGCATGATTTCCACGTTGAATGTACAGTTCACCTAAGTTCTGGCATCACTGTTGCCGCCTCCGCCGTAAACGCAGATGCACATAGCTGCTTTGACGCAGCATGCGAACGGATTGACAAACAGCTCAGAAGATATAAAAGACGGCTCAAAGATCATCACAGCAAGGAGCGGGTGAAGGCCAAGGAAATGATGGCCGCTCAATCTTATATCCTTGCCGCGGAAACAGACGAGCCGGAACCGGAGAGCACCCCAGATGGGGAATGGCATCCTTTGATCATTGCCGAGAGCAATGAACATATTCCAGATTGTTCTGTTGGTGAGGCTGTGATGCGCATGGACCTGGCGAATTTGCCAGCAATGATGTTCCACAACTCTGGAACGAAAGGACTTAATGTTGTATATCGTCGGCCAGATGGTAATATCGGCTGGATTGATCCAAAATTGGAAAAAAGTAGCTGACTTTGGATTTTTAATCCTTATATACCCGCGATAGGCAACAAGTAGAGACTCATGGAAATAGCTGATCTTATCAGCCCTGAAACTGTTTTTACGGATATTAAAGCAACCAGTAAAAAACAGGCTTTGCAGGAGCTATCGCGGCGAGCAGCCGCGCAAATCAATGTCGATGAGCGGGAAATCCTGAACGTTCTCATTGAACGGGAGCGACTGGGCACAACAGGTGTCGGTCAAGGAATTGCGATCCCACACGGCAAATTAGAATCTCTGGATAAAGTCCAGGGATTCTTTGCGCGACTGGAAACAGGCATTGACTATGATGCCATGGACGACATGCCTGTTGACCTTGTTTTCCTTCTTCTCGCCCCTCAGGAAGGCGGCGCAGATCATCTGAAGGCGCTGGCGCGGGTATCACGTACGCTGCGCAATGCAGACAGATGTGAGCGGTTACGCGGCACCCAAGATGCGGATGCCCTGTTTGCTGTACTAACCGACGATACGGTTACAGCATAAAGTGATGAAAATGTGAATTAGTGCACATTTTCAAAATCTGTGACCTGTTACACAGCATCTATCGCACTTCATAAGGAAAAAACAATAAATGACGATTGTTTGGCACTTACCAAAAGTACTCCTGATCCTGGTCGCCGGATTTTGCGGAATTGCAAACGCTCAGCAAAACCGTCCCCCGGTTCTGGATTTCCCCGTAAAATGCACGATCGGTCTGGATTGTGAGGTCCAGCATTATGTGGACCTGCAAGAAGGTCCCGGTGCCGCAGACCTCAAATGTGGTTCGCTGACCTATGACCGGCATACCGGAACTGATATTCGCATTCGTACTTTGAAACAGATGGAAAAGGGTGTTCCCGTCCTGGCGGCAGCCGATGGCGAAGTGTTCAACCTGCGAAAAGGGGTTCCGGATCAGTATTTCAGCGACTATTCAAAAGACAAGCAACGCGAAGTCTATGCCCAGGGTCTTGGAAATGTTGTGATCCTGCACCATGGAAAAGGCTGGAACACTTTTTACGCCCATTTGAAAAAGGGTTCCATCGTTGTCAATAAAGGGCAGCGCGTCTCTAAAGGGCAAATCCTGGGCTATATTGGTATGTCTGGATTAACCGACTTTCCTCATTTACATTTTGAATTACGCCATAAAAATACCCGGCTCGATCCCTTCACAGGATTGGAAAAAAGCACAGAGTGTGGCACCGTTGAACGCACCTACTGGAGTGAAGCTGCGCTGGCACAAATGCCTTATAAGCCCACCTTTTTTGTGAACACCGGCTTTTCAGAACAACGCCCCGAAGATCGTAAAGATCTGGAAACCGGCCAAAAGCGTCAGGAAGATCTTGATCTGCGTGCACCGACACTCTTCTTCTGGACTTACTATATTGGGAGCCAAAAAGGAGACAAGGTCACGATTGAAATCATGGACCCCTCGGGGAATCGTCTAAAAACCCATACCACAAAACCGATGGGCACCAATTCCATCAGCCGGACACTTTTCATTGGGGTGAAAAAGCCCGCTCAGGGCTGGATGTCTGGAAGCTATAAGGGAAAAGTCAAAATAAAACGCCTCACGGGGGAGACGTTTGAAGACAGCGCTCAAATTATCGTACAATAAGGCGCTGCCGGAAATCCAATTTTAAGATCTGGTCTGTTTATTAACAGACCAGAAAAGCATCCAGATCATTCTGTTTCGCGATTACCAGCGCAACTTCTGGTGATTCTTCCTCGCCAAGACGCTGTCCATCTGCTGAATAAATAGCGTAGAGAACAGTTCCTTCTTCTTCGACACGTCTTACATATGCGGTGTCCATAGATCCCAGAACTGCAAGCGCTGCCGGGCTGATTTGGCGCAATGTTGCTTCCTGATACTGCATTACTTAACTCCTGTTACTGACCAAATCATTCCGAGTTATTCAGAGTCTTTATTTGTGCCAATAGTTTTAATATTTTGACCGCCGTTCCTGTCATTGATCTCAATCTGCTTGATATCCTGCTTCTGAATTGGCAATCGTAAATCAATGTGAAGTAGGCCGTTATCCATCTCAGCGCCCGTTACCTGAACACCTTCTGCCAATACAAACTTGCGTTTGAACTGACGAGCAGCAATACCTCGATGAATATAAACCCGCCCCGTATCTTCATTCTGCTTACCATGAATGATTAGTTGGTTTTGTTCCAGTGTTATCTGCAAATCTTCCTTAAAAAAACCGGCAACAGCCAAAGTTATTCTAAGCTCGCTATCAGAGGTTTGCTCGATATTATAGGGGGGGTATCCTTCACCACTCGATTTGGCGAGTTGTTCAAGCATATGCTCAAACCTGTCAAAACCCAGTAACAAAGGGCTGTTAAATACAGACATTGTTGACACGTTAATCTCTCCTCATTTGAGCGAGTTGTTGAGAGAAGCCCAAAACTGGCACTTCTTTTACAGCCCACTATGGCGCTGTCTCATGCTTTAATGTAGGTTGCCTTTGGACCTTCATCAAGGTGCCAAATGGCGAGTTTCAAAATTCTCTGCTCAAAATCTGTTAAATTTAAGAAAAGCAACAAAAGAACCGGAGCATATCAATGAGTATAGATCCAAATAAAGATGGCCTTACGGTCGGGGTTATTGGCGCAGGTGCCATGGGCCGCGGGATCGCACAAGTTTCTGTAACTGGTGGCATGAAAGCCATCATCTTTGACACAGCTGACGGCGCGGCGCAAAAAGCCTGCGACTTCATTTCTGGTATGATCGACCGATCTGTTGAAAAAGGCCGCATGACTGCCGAAGAAGGCGACAGCGCCAAAGGCAACCTAATTGCTGCCGCACAACTCGAAGATTTAAAATCCTGCGATCTGGTCGTTGAAGCCATCGTGGAAAATCTGGCGATCAAACAAAAAGTCTTCCAGCAAATCGAAGAAATTGTCAGCGAAGAGACAATTATTGCGTCGAATACCTCCAGTATTCGAATCTCCTCCATCGCATCAACCTGCACGCACAAAGGCCGGATCGCCGGACTTCACTTCTTTAACCCGGTTCCGCTGATGAAGCTGGTCGAGGTGATCAACGCAACCGATACAACTCTCGAAACCACAGAGGCATTGAGCGTGATCGGTAAACGCATGGGCCGCGTACCGGTTGTAGTCAAAGACGCACCGGGCTTTCTGGTTAATCTGGGCGGACGCGCTTACACCACCGAGGCGATGCGCCTTGCAGCAGAAGGTATTGCAGAACCGCATGAAGTTGATGCCATCATGCGCGATGCCTGCGGGTTCCGTATGGGCCCGTTTGAACTGGCGGACCTGACCGGTATTGATGTCAATTTCCCGGTTAGCCAAATCATCTACAGCGGTTATTTTTACGATAAACGCCTGTCCTCAAGCCCCATTCATGAAAGCATGATGGAAGCGGGCCGTCTGGGTCGTAAAACTAAAGCTGGTTTTTATAACTATACAGATGACGGGCAAATCATCTATCCAGCTGAAACCCCAATCGCCAAAGTACCTGCAGCTAAAAGCGCCTATATTCCGGAAGGGGCAGGCCAGTTTGAACAGTTGCTGCGCGACCTTGGCATTAGCATGCTTAAATCCGATGATGGCAAGTCTCCGATCCTGATTGCTCCCGTTGGCGAAGATTGCACCAGTGTCTGCGCGCGTCTGAAACTGGATCCAAAGCGTACCGTTGCCATTGATATGCTAACGGGCATTTATCTACATGCCACTGTGATGACGGCACCGGGCGCGAATGATGATACTGTCAATTCTGTGATGTCAGCACTGAAACAGGTCACCAATAAAGTAACCCGGATTAAGGATAGCCCGGGCTTCGTTGCTCAGCGGATGCAGGCGATGATCGCTAACTTGGGATCTGAAATGGCACAGATCGGTATTGCCAGCCCCGAAGATATTGATATGGGCATGAAATTAGGCCTGAACTATCCACGCGGTTCTGTGGAGCTGGCCGAACATCTGGGTGTTTCTAACACGCTCGAAATTCTGGAACAGCTTCAACGCATTACGGGTGAAGAACGCTATCGGCCCAGCCAGTGGCTTCGCCGCCGGGCCTTGTTGAACTTGCCAATTCATACACCAAACTAACGTAAAAAGGCGCCGAAAGGCGCCTTTTTTTCAACTCTCAACCCAGCAGCGGATCAGTTCGCGTTGCCCGCTTCCTGTTCTGCTTGATGCGCCGCCATTTCCGCCATCTGGTGCAAGGCGCCGGCAACGGCAGCAGAACCACCAAGGCTTGTTTCCATCGCCTGCATTAGCGTCGCAACAACGCCTGCGTTAAAAAAATCACGCTCAAGTCCGGCTTCAGTGCATTCCTGCAACGCTAGATCCATATGATCGGTGATAATTTTGGCAGCCTTATCCAGCTTTTCTTTGGTTTCCATGTCTGGCATGGCAAATGAATTTGCGTCGGTCACACTTTTATCCAATCTATAACTGTGGTTAGCCACCATTTAAGGCGTATCGCCCGCCGGATCAAGAACAACCGGCTCGCCGTGCGCCGTATGCAAGTGAGCATGCAACCACGCTTCTTTACGCAGCGCCCGTTGATCGGGGCTGATCAAAGCCTTCTCAGCCAGTATTTTTTCAAGAGCGGCGAGCCAGCACAGATAATAATCTTCATTCCCGCAGCCGCGCCCTTCTTTTGTCGCCGCGGCGATTTCGGCGCCAAATAAATCCGCCCATTCGCTCCAGCTAAAATGACCGGCTTTATGCATCTGCACCGTTATGGCAAAGGCCTGCGCCTGCCAGGGCTCTTCAAATATAGGCCCCTCATCATCTTTGGGGATGGGCATATCTGCCAGTGCCTGATCGATCTCGCTCACGTCGCGGCCTCCAGATGGTCATCCCATAAATCAATATGAATATAATCCCCCTCAGTCCCGTCTGCGCCCCAAAGTTCCGTAGATGAAAAGCGCACACAGTATAAATGCTGCGGATTTTCATCCCCATGGGCGTTGCTGTCTGCAAACACCTGTATTCCATAATCCGCAATCACTTCACCCTGTTTACCGCGCGCATAACGGGGCAGACGGGTGTGCCCTTCTGGATGAATGTTCCGCCCCCGAACCAAATCACCGATCTTGAAACGGGCGGACTTTCCCTCTTCGCGGTAGAAATATCCGCCTTTGTCCATGCGCTCATCCACCTGATCGGGTGTCATCGTGGGGCCATGGGCGACCGTCACTGGCTGCAGTGGAATTTTACCGGCAAGTTCATCGCGGCTAAACAGCCCTTTTTCCGACAGAATACGCTCCAGCCCATCCAGCCAGATCTGATAATAACTGCTGGTCATGTAAAGCCCGGGTTTCATGCGCTCGCGCGCATGTCGGGACTCATCAATTGACCGAATTTTGAGGGTCCCAATGGCATTGTTAATCGCAAAAATCCGCTTCTCCCACTCCCCGTGAAAAACCGGATCTTCTTCCCTGTCGATTTCAATCGGGCCCATGTTATGCATGCCGCCCATGTCATGAACTCCATCCATCAGGCTGCCTCCCCCTGCTCCGGACTTTTCGCTTCGCAAACACCGATCATGCTGTCACGGCTAACCAAGTCCATCAGTTCCGCCTCGCTCATTCCCTCGCTACCTGCGGGGCGCTTTGGAATGACCAGATAGCGGGTTTCCGCTGTACTGTCCCAGACCCGCACTTCCACATCGGCCGGGATCTGCGTGCCAAATTCTTCCAGTACTTTTCGGGGCTCCCGCACGACGCGCGAACGGTAGGGTGCAGACTTATACCAGACCGGGGGCAAGCCCAAAACCGGCCACGGATAGCAGGAGCACAAGGTGCAAACCACCACATTGTGAATTTTATCCGTATTCTCTAGCGCGATAATGGTCTCCCCGCCCGCGCCGGAATACCCCATCTCGGCAATCGCCGACGTACCATCTGCCAAAAGCCGTTTGCGATAATCTGGATCACTCCAGGCCTTCGCCACCACTGCCTTGCCATTCTGGGGCCCGATCCGCGTCTCATACCGATCCACCAGCGCGTCCAGTGTTTTAGGATCCACAAGTCCTTTATCAACCAGCAAACTCTCCAGCGCTTTTACCCGCAAAACAGTATCGGACGGGGGATCATTATGATCGTGATCATGAGCCATGGGTATCTCCGAAATCTATATCTACAATTAGTCTATAACATCACCCAATAACTACAAGTTCCTGCATCAAAACTTGTGAACATTTCAATTTTCTACTTGAAAAAATATCACCATATTTCAAAAAAGAGTGTTGATATTTAAGTCGACGACTAAACTACTACTAAAATCAAAGAAAAGGCCCCAACAATGTGGGGCCTTAGATTTCTGCACTGGTCCGAGAATTTGCTTTCATTCCTGTGGCCAGTGGCCCTTGGTAGGGTCTTAGTCGCGGATAACAAGAGTAGAGCCGCTATCACCATCTACTTAGTGTCTTATAGACACTTTGTCAATCTTGATAGACCCATTCCATGCAACACACACCTAAATACGTGTTGCATCTGTTCTTCTTGTAATGATGTTACCTGATACTCTCTCTTGCCGTCTCTTTTTTTGCTTAAGCGAAGTAAATCGATCCGATGAAACCCTACAGCATTAACCATATCTCCCTTTACCCACATATCTGGGCGAAGCTTCTGAGGAAGCTCGAATGGCACTGTTATCAAGGTATGATAAGGCATAATCTTATTAGGTGACGTAGTGCTCAAAGCAACAATTGTACATAATTGGGGACGACTTCTAATTTTTGGAGAAAGAACTATAGCAGGTCTTAGCTTAATCATCTCTGGCTTTTTAAAACCTTGATTAAAATCCACCATTACTAATGACCCTCTGACCGGGTGCTCACGTATCGCCATCAACGCTTCCAAATTCGCCACATCACATTCATTTGATAGTGCTATTCGCACTTTAGTTCTCGCTATGATAGCCTCTTGAAGGTACGAAAGCGAGAGGAGAGTCCCATGAAATACCTTTTTGTCATAGCACTACTGCTTGCAAATGCGAATGCAGCAAGCGCCGAAGACATGGCCAAAAGCAAGTACTGGTTAGATTTGTGCAACAACACATGGTCCGAAGAGAAACAATGTGTTGGATATGTCCAAGGTTACTTACACGGAACGAATTACGCCGCGCATTTGACAGAGCGCAGAATTATAAATGCTGAATACCAGAACTCCGTTAGAATCGCTTTTAGAAACAATGCAAAATTTCTCTCAATAGTTTTAAGAGGCTGTCTAACAGACGATATCACTACAGCTCAAATTGTTAAGTTATGGATGGTACATTTGAAAAATTCACCGGACACACTCAATTTACCTCCAATCGTCACGTTATCAAATTCTCTCCGTGAAGCTTTTCCATGCAACTAGTCAGAATACGCCTTCTTTTTATTACTTTATTTGAGATGGCTTTATATCAAGTGAAGTAAGCGACTCGTGTATTGGGCATACATAACTTGGCTGAATTGTGCGACGCATTCTAAAAGATATGACAAAAATTTTGATATTAAAAGAACCGCCAAAAAGGCAACCTATGAAGTCAGCCTACTTTGAAAGAGAGTATTAACCAAATTTGTATAATCATCTCTTGCCCATTCAAAACAAAAAAAGCCCCGGCATTGCTGCCGAGGCTTTTTAAAATTCTGGTGGAGCCAGACGGGATCGAACCGACGACCTCTTGAATGCCATCCAAGCGCTCTCCCAACTGAGCTATGGCCCCACAAATGAAGACACCTGTGTCTTCAGCCCGCGGAAACTAAGCTGAACTTTTACCAAATTCAAGTCAAAAGTTCAGTCAGCCCCGCGAATATTTCAATTTCAGCTTTTAGAGGTCGTCATCCTTGGACGGACGGACAACAACACCCAGATCTGAATCATCATCGTCATCATCCAGATCGATATCCTCTTCCGCCAGAATCTCATCATCATCCAGCAGCCGGCTAACGTTCTCTTCTTCACTGTCATCATCGTCATCAACAACAGCTTTGACAACCTTGGCCTTGGCTTTTGGCTTTGGATCCTCTGCAACCGCCTTACCGGGCTTCAGAAGTTTTTCAGGAACATGTTCCGCACCACAAGACGGACAAGTTATCGGTTTTCGCAACATGTCATAAAAAGACTTGCCACAAGAAGTACAGCGGTGCTTTGCACCCCACTCCGGTTTTGCCATTTTTTCCTCACACCGAATTAATGGAAAAAAACTCAATGAATTTTTGCTCGTTTGCCAGAAACAACAACGCGTGTCAAAAGTTTCTTGCACCTTACACATACGAATATGTGACAAAAGTTTAAAAGCTTGTTAAAAACGGGATTATTTTCAACACCTAATCAGATCTTGCCCAATTTTTATGCAAGACGGCAACCGAACTTAATGACATCTGAACAATTGAAAACCGGCCCGGTTACCTCCCACGCCAGCGGCCCCTTGCATGGCCGTGTGACAGTTCCGGGCGATAAGTCCATCTCGCACCGCTCGTTGATCCTCGGCTCACTGGCACTGGGCCAGACCCGTGTCACTGGATTGCTGGAGGGCGAAGACGTTCTCTGCACCGCTGAAGCCATGCGAAAACTGGGCGCGCGAATTGAAAAAGATAAAAACGGTGATTGGCTGGTTCAGGGCGTTGGCGTCGGCTCGCTCAGTGAACCGAACGATGTTCTGGATATGGGAAATTCCGGAACTGCCGCTCGTCTTTTGATGGGGCTTGTGGCAAATGCACCCTTTAACACCTTCTTTTCAGGCGATGCCTCCCTGCACAAACGGCCGATGAAACGCGTCGCCGATCCGCTCATGCAGATGGGCGCGGAAATTACCAGTCGCTCAAACGCCCGTTTTCCGCTGTGTGTAACGGGCCATGATCTGATGCCCATCACCTATGAATTGCCCGTTGCCTCTGCGCAGGTGAAATCCTGTATTCTACTTGCTGCACTGGACACACCGGGCGAGACAACGGTCATCGAGCCCAAACCCACCCGCGATCATACGGAAAATATGCTACGTCATTTCGGTGCCGAAATATCAGTTGTCGCGGCGGAAGATGGCGCACGCACCATTACCTATTCCGGTCAGCAAGACCTGAAAGCCGCGGATATTCTGGTGCCGGGCGATCCCTCATCCGCTGCCTTTCTGGCGGCCGCTGCAGCAATCCTGCCCGGCTCTGAAATTTTCATCGAAAATGTCGGTCTTAATCCCTTGCGCGATGGCCTGTTTGAAACACTGGGCGAGATGGGCGCGGATATCGTCATTAGCAACCTTCGCACGCAGGGCGGTGAACAGGTTGGCGATATCACGGTTAAAGGCGGCCTGCTTCAGGGCATAACTGTCCCGCCAGAGCGGGCTATTTCCATGATCGACGAATATCCCATTCTGTTTGTTGTCGCCGCTTTTGCCCACGGCCCGACAACCATGCGCGGCCTCGAAGAACTGCGGGTCAAGGAAAGCGATCGCATTTCCGTCATGGCTGAGGGCCTAAAGGCCTGCGGCGTGAAAATCGAAGAATTGGACGACGGCCTCATAGTTCATGGACGCGCCGTGCCGCCCAAAGGCGGGGCCACCGTTCAAACCCATCTGGATCACCGCATCGCCATGTCATTTCTGGTGATGGGCATGGCATCCGAGCAACCGGTTACCGTGGATGATGGGTCGGTGATGGAAACAAGCTTCCCCGGTTTTACCGATCTTATGAACGGGCTTGGCGCAAAAATTGGCACGGGAGCGACCAAATGATTATTGCTGTTGACGGTCCGGTTGCTGCGGGCAAGGGAACACTTGCGCGGCGAATCGCTGACAAATATGGGCTTAAGTATCTGGATACAGGCGCCCTTTATCGCGCCGTAGGCCTTTTGGTGCTCAATCGGGGTCAAGACCCGGGCAACCCTGAAGCGGCCATTGCCGCGGCGGCGGATGTGGGCGAAATTGACCTGGCCGATCCCCGCCTTCGCGACGAGAAAACCGGCAATGCCGCGTCCAGTGTTGCGGTCATTCAAGAGGTTCGAAATGCCTTGCTGGATTATCAGCGAAATGTCGCGAAAGCCAAGCCTGGTGCGGTTTTGGACGGTCGCGACATCGGTACAGTCGTCTGTCCGGATGCCGATGTTAAGCTGTTTATAACCGCCGCCGCCGAGGTCCGCGCAAAGCGGCGCTTTGATGAGCTGGTGGCCAAGGGCCAAACCCTGAGTTTTGAAGAAGTTCTCTCAGATCTGAAGGCCCGCGACGCCCGCGATAGTGGCCGGGAAAACGCCCCGCTGATATCTGCGAAAGACGCCCACTTGCTTGATACATCAAAATTAGATATAGAAGCGGCACTTAAAACTGCCTGCGAGATCATTGACGCCCAAATTGCGCGTTAATCCAAGCAAACAGAATTGAGCGACCTTGCCCACGCTAAGGTCTTTTAAACAGGCGTTTTCCAAGCGTGCAATGGATAACTGGAAAACAAGTGGCCATCGATCCGCCGGTAACCCGGTTTGGCCTGATAAGGATCAATTGAGGAATACAAAATATGTCCAACACCAATCTTGCCGAAGAAGGCATGCCCGCAATCGAAGATTTTGCAGCAATGCTCGAAGAGTCCTACGGGACGAGCGATAGCCTCGAAGGCACAGTACTAAAAGGTAACGTTGTCAGCATCGAAAATGATTTTGCAATCATCGATGTCGGCCTGAAATCCGAAGGCCGCGTGCCTTTGAAAGAATTTGCAGCTCCAGGACAGGAATCTGACCTGAAAGTCGGCGACACTGTCGAAGTTTTCCTGGAACGCATTGAAAATTCAGTTGGCGAAGCTGTTTTGTCTCGTGACAAAGCCCGCCGCGAAGAAGCTTGGGAAAAACTCGAAGTTGCTTTCGATGCCAATGAGCGCGTTGACGGTATCATCTTCGGACGTGTTAAAGGCGGCTTTACAGTTGACCTTTCCGGCGCTGTGGCCTTCTTGCCAGGCAGCCAGGTTGACGTTCGCCCAGTTCGCGACATCGCACCACTGAAAGGCATCCCACAGCCATTCCAGATCCTGAAAATGGATCGCCGTCGGGGCAACATCGTTGTTTCTCGTCGTGCTGTTCTGGAAGAGAGCCGTGCGGAAGCTCGCGCCGAACTTATCGGTACACTTGAAGAAGGCCAGACACTTGAGGGTGTGGTTAAAAACATCACCGATTACGGTGCGTTTGTTGACCTTGGCGGCGTAGACGGTCTGTTGCATGTGACTGACATTGCATGGCGCCGGGTAAACCACCCATCCGAAGCTCTGACGATTGGTGAAACTGTTCAGGTTCAGGTTATTCGCCTGAATAAAGACACTCAGCGCATCAGCCTGGGCATGAAACAGCTACAGACAGATCCTTGGGATAGCCTCGAAGCCAAATACCCACTGCAGGCTAAATTCACTGGCCGGGTTACAAACATCACCGATTACGGTGCATTTGTTGAGCTTGAGCCAGGTGTCGAAGGTTTGGTCCATGTTTCTGAAATGAGCTGGACTAAGAAAAACGTACACCCAGGCAAAATCGTGTCTACTTCGCAAGAAGTTGAAGTCATGGTTCTGGAAGTGGACGAATCTCGCCGTCGGATCAGCCTTGGCCTGAAACAGTGCCTGGACAATCCATGGGAGAAATTCGCTGAAACAACACCTGTTGGCAGCACCATTAAAGGTGAAGTGAAAAACATCACTGAATTTGGTCTGTTCGTTGGTCTTGAAAATGACGTTGATGGCATGGTTCACATGTCTGACATCGACTGGAACGAGCCTGGCGAAAAAGCCATTCAGAGCTTCAACAAAGGTGATGAAGTTTCTGCCAAGGTTCTGGACATCGACATCGAGAAAGAACGCATTAGCCTCGGTATCAAGCAAATGAGCGAAGATCCGTTTGCTGGCGCTGCTGAAATGAAAAAAGGTGCAGTCGTAACTTGTACTGTTACTGCAATTCAGGACGCAGGTGTTGATGTTGAAGTTGCTGAAGGTGTTACAGGCTTCATCCGTAAAGGTGACCTAAGCCGTGATCGCGGCGAGCAACGTCCTGACCGTTTCGCGGTTGGCGACAAGCTGGATGCGAAAATCACGTCCATCGACAACAAGACACGGAAAGTTTCCTTGTCCATCAAAGCCAAAGAAGTTGCTGAAGAGAAACAGGCTGTTGCACAATACGGCTCTTCCGACGCAGGTGCTTCACTTGGCGACATCCTTGGTGCCGCTATGCGTAAAGCAGAAGGCTCTGACGAATAAGACGACTGAAAAAATCGAAAAGGTGAATGTGATGTTTAAGGATTGCTGGAGACAACATGTCCACTGATACCGATTTGATACTCGACAGGCGCCGCTTGAAGCGGCGCCTGTTTTTTTGGCGAATCCTTGCGGTTGTTGGTGTCATCGCCGTCATCGTAATCGCCGCCGTTAAATTTGGGCCAGATCGAAATGATGAACATGTCGCCCGGCTTGTGGTTGATAATGTCATCATGGAAAATGACCGCCGCCAAAGCGTCATTCAGGACATTGCCAAAAACGATCAGGCCAAAGCCCTTATTGTCTATATCAATAGCCCCGGTGGCTCCACTTATGGCAGCGAGCGGCTTTATAAATCTTTGAAAAAACTATCTGCCAAGAAACCCGTTGTGACCGTAATCGGTACAGTGGGCGCCTCTGGCGGCTATATGACCGCACTTGCCGGAGAGCGAATCTTTGCAGGCGAAAGCTCCATCACCGGATCTATTGGCGTAATTGTCCAGCTAACGGAATTTTCTGAACTGATGGGCAAAATTGGCGTAACATCCGATGCCATCACCTCTGGCGGCATCAAGGGGGAGCCTTCTCCCTTTAAACCGTTATCGGCCAAAGGCCGTCAAAACCTTCAGGATATGGTGACGGCCACGCATGACTGGTTTATCGATCTGGTCACGAAAAACCGGCCCCTGTCCGAAGCCGAAGCGCGCGATATTGCCGATGGCCGCGTGTTAATTGGCAAATCAGCACTGCACGCCGGGCTGATTGATGAGCTGGGGGGTATCGAAGAAGCACGTATATGGCTGGAATCAAATAAACAGATTCCCGCCTCTCTACCGCTGATTACAGCCGATTATAGCGAGCCAAAAGGGGTCATTGGTGAACTAATTCAAGGAATCCTAGGGAAAAGCGTTATATCAGAACGACTTACACTTGACGGACTGGTTTCTCTTTGGCACCCTAATTAGACAAAATTTAATTAAACATGTTTAGACCACAAATCTGGTTCTACTTATTAGGGGCATTTCAGGATGATCAAGTCGGAACTTATTGCACTCATCGCAGAAAAAAATCCTCACCTTTTTCAACGTGATGTGGAGCGTATTGTCACAACGATCTTTGACACCATGTCCGATGCCCTCGCCAATGGCGACCGGGTAGAACTCAGGGGATTTGGTGCGTTTTCAACGAAAGAACGGGCCCCGCGCGTTGGCCGCAATCCACGTACTGGCGAGCAGGTATCTGTCGATGCCAAGCTGGTCCCCTATTTTAAATGTGGAAAAGAGATGCGCGAAAATCTAAATAAGGACGTAAAGTAACCTCCTTATCTAATCGCAAGGTAGTCCTGTGAAACTTTTTTCTTGGCTCTTCATCGTCCTTCTTGGACTGGCCGTCATTGTTTTGAGCATTGGCAACAAAGACTCTGTTGTCTTTTCGCTCTATCCACTTCCCTTTGAGCTGGACCTGCCGCTGTTTATCCTGATTTTAGCAGGGGGCTTCATCGGCGTCCTGCTCGGATCCATCCGAACATGGATTGCGGATGGCAAGGCCCGCAGTGCAAACCGCGCCCATAAACAGGAAGTTATTCGCCTGCAGGCCGAACTGGACCGCCTGAAAAAAGAACAGGCGGCCCAAAGTGACGCCATTAGTCAAGACGCCGAGCATTTGCTCAAACTTGCAAAACCTAAGCAGACTTCAGCGCACTGAACGCGGTTACATCACCGGGGCGAAACTGCGCCCCTTCGCCGCCGCCATATTTCGCCTCAGGCCAATACAGCGCTTTTAACCGATCACAATAATCGCATAAATTCTGAAATTTCCGAAGTTCATCGCCAAGCCGCGACTGCAGGGGCTGATACAGCACATTTGCCAAATGCCCATAAACGGATGCATCGGCAACCGTTGGTTTATCCCCCACCATAAAAGAACGGGCGCCCAGTTCAACCGACAAACATTCAAGGTCGGTGACAGCTTTGGCATAAATCTCATCTGGTGAATGCCGCGATATCCCTTGCGCATATAACATCCCCATCACCGCTTTCTGGGCGCGGGATTTAATCAATGGGCGCAACGGAAAGGGAAGCGATGCAAACACCTGCCGACTAAATTCAGGCCATATAGCCGCATCCTGCCAACGAGAATAGACCAGAATATAATAAAAATGTTCTTCAACCATCCGCCGGATAAACAGACTCTGTTTTCGGGCTTCCTGCGTCAGGTGACTGTCAGGATCTCGACCACTGCGGGCGCAAATCTGCTGAATAATAAGCTCGCTATCGCCAAGCGGACTTCCATCCAAAACAACAAATGGTACCGTCTTCTTTGGTCCCATTTTGGTGAACGACCATTTCATATCATAGGGCTGATCAATCATTCGCAGCCAGGTTTCCAGCTTAAGTCCAAAGGGACTGAGCTGCATTTCAAAAACCGGCGGAAACCCATGAACCGTTAATCTGTCTTCCATTTTCCATCCCTCAATTAGACTTTGAAAGTTATTGATAACACCCCCCTACTGACAGCATACTGTCAGTAATAATTTCGGCCGTAACCACATAACGACTGAGCACCGCCAAATCTGGGATTCCAGGAGAGAATATGCGCCGGGCTGACAGACTGTTTCAGATCATCCAAATTCTTCAGCGCCGATCAAGCGCCATAACGGCGGATATCATCGCGACCGAGCTTGAAGTGTCGGTTCGCACCATCTACCGCGATATTCAGGATCTGATGAAAAATCACGTCCCGATTTTGGGAGAGCGCGGGACCGGGTATTTGCTGCAAGGAGGATATGATTTACCGCCCTTGATGTTCTCCGAAGAAGAAATCGACGCCATCCTGCTGGGCGCAGAATGGGTTCGGGCGAACGGCGATACGGAAATTCAGCGTGCCGCCGAAGATGTTCTGGTGAAAATCGGGGCGGTCCTGCCCAAAGACCGGCAATCGCTTCTCTCATCGCTTCGCCATATCATCCACCGCGCAGAGGGTACCGGCCCTGCCATTAAGGTCGCCATGCCAGAGGTGCGCCGCGCCATCCGTCAGCATCTAAAAGCCGAAACCGATTATCTAACGCTAGACAACCGGGCAACAACACGAACCCTTTGTCCTTTGTTGATTGTCTTTTTTGAAAATATCCAACTGCTGGTCGCCTGGTGTGAGCTTCGAAAAGATATACGGCATTTTCGGATGGATCGCTTTTCCCGCTTTCAGGTCACGAGCGAAACCTACTCCCGCCAAAAATTTACCGAAATGACTGCCCATATTGAAAAAGAAAGAGCGGAAAAGGCGAAAAAGAAGGCGCCGTAGTGTTGATTCTTCTTATAAAGACGAAAATTAACAAAATACGGTTCTATCGCTTCACTTTCGGACAAAAAAGGCTATTATCCACTGCTTTTCTTTCAAATCGAACCTGACCTGGACAAAAACATGACACGCCTTGCCCCCAAAAATCCGGTTCTAACTGCGATCGATACAAACGATCTGGCAGCAGCATGCGCGCTTGCAAGCGACATTCAAAACCTGACCGGTGGCATCAAGCTTGGCAAAGAATTTTTCACCAGCTTCGGCCCGCAAGGCATCCTTGATGTGGTCGGGTCCGATATTCCGTTGTTTCTCGATCTGAAATTTCACGATATTCCCAATACAGTCGCCGGTGCGGTGCGCGCAGCAACTAAAATGCTGTCCCCGAATATGATGACTATTCATGCCTGCGGTGGACCCGCCATGATCCGGGCTGCAGCCGATGCCGCGTCAGAATTTGACGCTGCCCCCTGGATTTTAGCCGTTACGGTCTTAACCAGCATGGATGATGCGGACCTCAAAGCCACCGGCGTTACAGACACAACAGCTGATCAGGTTCGCCGCCTTGCCCATCTGGCGCAGGAAAATGGCGCGGATGGTGTTATTTGCAGCCCCCTTGAAATTGCTGCCCTTCGCGCCGAATGCGGCCCTGATTTCAAGCTTGTCGTTCCTGGTATCCGGCCCGCAGGTAGTGACCATGGGGACCAGAAACGCGTTAAAACACCGGCTGAAGCCCTTGGCGACGGCGCAGATTGTCTGGTCATTGGCCGCCCGATCAATGCCGCTGAAAATCCACCTGCCGCCCTCACGGCGATTTTGGAAAGCCTGAACTGATATGGCCCCTGTCAGCGCAAAAATCTGCGGCTTAAAAACCCGCGCATCCGTGGATGCTGCGGTGGAAAATGGCGCGGCTTACGTCGGCGCTGTCTTTTTCCCCAAAAGCCCCCGCGCGGTTACCCCGGCCGAGGCCGCTGCTCTTTTTACGGATCTCCCTGCTTCTGTTAAGCTTGTGGGACTTTTTGTTGATCCGGACGAAGATCTCCTGCGTACCGTTAGTGATCACATAAAACTCGACCTGATCCAGCTTCATGGCAGTGAAACCCCGGCGCGGGTTGCGGAAATTAGAAAAACCTTTGGTATTCCGGTGATGAAAGCGCTGGCAATCGCTGCGCCGGAGGATCTGGAACGGGCAAAAGCTTACGAAACTGTATCGGACATGTTGCTGTTTGATGCAAAAGCCCCTAAAAGCATGAAGGATGCACTTCCCGGCGGCAACGGGCTCAGTTTTGACTGGACCATGCTGGCGGTAAAGCAGTTTGCGCTTCCTTGGATGCTGGCGGGCGGCTTAACCGCAGACAATGTTCAGGAGGCGGTACGGATCAGTGGTGCAACTTCGGTGGATACATCATCGGGTGTCGAGCAAAAACCAGGGGTTAAAGACCTTGATGAAATTGCACGGTTCCTGAAAACGGTTCACCATATAAAAATTGAAGGTTGAATTGGATAACCTATGACGCAGTTAAATACATTTCGCGCAGGCCCTGATGAAGCTGGGCATTTCGGTATCTTTGGCGGACAATTTGTCGCTGAAACCCTTATGCCGCTCATTCTGGAACTTGATGGCGCCTATGAAGCCGCTAAAAAAGATCCTGAATTTGCCAAACAACTGAACGGCCTGCTCAAGCATTACGTGGGCCGCGAAAGTCCGCTGTATTTTGCCGAGCGCCTGACCGATCACTTTGGCGGTGCCAAGATCTATCTTAAACGCGAAGATCTAAACCACACCGGCGCGCATAAAATCAACAACTGCATGGGGCAGATCCTGCTCGCCCTTCGCATGGGTAAAAAACGGATCATCGCTGAAACAGGCGCGGGCCAGCATGGGGTGGCAACGGCCACGGTTGCTGCACGCTTTGGTTTGCCTTGCACCATTTACATGGGCGAAACCGATATTGAGCGCCAGAAACCCAATGTCTTTCGCATGAAACTGATGGGCGCCGAAGTTGTGCCTGTTACCTCAGGCTCACGCACCTTGAAAGATGCCATGAACGAAGCGCTTCGCGACTGGGTGACCAATGTGGAAGATACCTTCTACATTATTGGCACCGTTGCCGGGCCGCATCCCTACCCGACACTGGTTCGCGATTTCCAAAATGTCATCGGCGAGGAAGTGCGCAGCCAGATCATGCAGGCCGAAGGCCGTCTGCCAGATACCCTGCTCGCCTGTATTGGCGGTGGTTCAAACGCCATGGGGCTGTTCCATCCTTTCCTTGATGAAGAAGGCATCAAGATTTATGGCGTCGAAGCGGCCGGTCACGGTCTTGATACGGACAAACATGCCGCGTCGTTAAAAGGCGGACGTCCGGGCGTTCTACACGGAAACCGGACCTATTTGCTGCAAGATGATGATGGCCAGATTATTGAGGCCCATTCCATCTCCGCCGGTCTGGATTATCCGGGTATTGGCCCTGAACATGCCTGGCTCAATGACGTGGGCCGCGTGAATTACGTCAGCGCCACGGATGACGAAGCCATGGAAGCCTTCCAGCTGTGCTGTAAGCTTGAAGGTATTATCCCGGCACTGGAATCAAGCCATGCGCTTGCCTATTTAAAACATTACGCTCCTGATTTGCCAAAAGACCATATTATCGTGGTCAATCTGTCGGGCCGGGGCGACAAGGATATCTTCACAGTTGCTGATGTTCTGGGAGTAGAGCTTTAATGGAAACCCGTATCGACCGTCGCTTTGCGGCTCTCAAAGATCAGGGCCGCGCGGCTTTTATCAGCTTTGTCATGGCCGGGGATCCTGATCTGGAAACCTCTTTGCGTATTATCGAAGGCCTGCCCGGCGCGGGTGCCGATATTATCGAAATTGGCATGCCCTTCACCGACCCAATGGCCGATGGCCCGGCAATTCAGCAAGCTGGCCTGCGCGCGCTGGCTTCGGGCACCACGCTGAAATCCACCTTGGCGATGATTGCCAAATTCCGCGAAAATAACGATGATACCCCGATTGTTCTGATGGGTTATTACAACCCTATTTATAGTTATGGCGTTGATAAATTCCTTGTGGACGCGAAAAAAGCAGGGGTTGATGGTCTGATTGTGGTCGACCTGCCCTCCGAAGAAGACGATGAATTATGCCTGCCCGCGCAAGCCGGCGGTATCAACTTCATTCGTCTGGCAACCCCGACGACAGATGACAAACGTTTGCCATCCGTCTTGAACAACAGCTCGGGTTTCCTCTATTATGTCTCCATTGCTGGTACAACGGGCGCCGCAGCGCCAAAAGCCAGCGATGTGGCTATTGCCCTGAAGCGGATCAAGGACGCAACCGATTTGCCCGTGGCCGTCGGTTTTGGTATTCGAACCCGCGAACAGGCCGCTGACATTGCTAAAGTTGCCGATGGCGCCGTTGTTGGCAGTGCCCTTGTGGAATGTGTGGCAAATGCCAAAACCAAAGACGAAGCCGTCACCAGCCTACTGGCGCTGGCGTCCGAACTCTCTGCCGGTGTGCAGAGCGTTTCTAAATAAGAACAGGATCTTTTCATGAATTGGCTGACGAACAAAGTTCTTCCCAAAATCCGCAACCTCACTAAATCAAGTGAGACCCCGGACAATCTCTGGGTTAAATGTCCCGAATGTGGACAGATGCTTTTTCACAGCGAACTTGCAGCAAGCCAGAATGTCTGCGGTCACTGCGAACATCACATGCGTGTTGGTCCGACAGAACGCTTCGATGCCTTATTCGACGATGCTAAATATGATGTTATTGAACTTCCAGAAGTTCAGGTTGACCCTCTTAAATTCCGCGATTCCAAGAAATATCTCGACCGCCTGAAAGAGGCGCGCAGCAAAACCGGTGACCGCGATGCGATGATTGTGGCCCATGGCAAGCTGGCCGGAAATTCAGCCGTCATAGCGGTTCAGAATTTTAATTTCATGGGCGGCTCCCTTGGCATGGCTGTTGGGGAGGCGATTATTGCCGCCGCCAAACTGGCGACGCTCCAAAAAGCCCCTTTAATCCTGTTTGCAGCCGCTGGCGGCGCCCGTATGCAAGAGGGTATTCTGTCCCTGATGCAGATGCCACGAACCACCGTTGCAATCCAGCGCCTGAAAGAGGCGCGTTTGCCCTTTATCGTCGTGCTGACAGACCCCACAACAGGCGGCGTAACCGCGTCCTATGCCATGTTGGGCGATATTCAGATTTCAGAGCCCGGTGCCCTGATCTGCTTTGCGGGTCCCCGCGTTATCGAAGAAACCATCCGCGAGAAACTGCCCGAAGGCTTCCAGCGCGCTGAATTCCTGCTGGAAAAAGGCATGCTGGATATGGTTGTTCACCGCCATGAAATGCGCGAAACCCTTTGCCGCCTTGTGGATCTGACTTCGAACAAGCTTAAAAAGGTGGAAAAAAAGCCTGCAAAACCTGCCAAAGTGGTCGAGGCGGCTGTAAAAGAAACCAGCAAAGAAGCCCCAGCGCCTGAAAAAGCGCCTAAAGCTGACCCCAAAAAATAAGGCAGAGCCCCTTGCCCGATCGTCATAGTGATGTGATCCTCAAGCGCCTGATGGCGTTGCATCCCAAGGTTATCGACCTGTCTTTGGATCGCATGTACCAGATCCTTGCCAAGCTTGACCACCCCGAGCAAAAACTGCCGCCGGTTATTCATGTGGCAGGCACCAATGGCAAGGGCTCCCTGCTGGCCTATCTCCGCGCAATTCTCGAAGCCGCAGGATATCGGGTCCATATGTATACGTCGCCGCATCTGGTGCGCTTTGCCGAACGTATTGTTCTGGCCGGTGAGGTTGTTTCGGAGCCGAAATTATCAGAATATCTTCTCACCTGCGAAGAGACCAATGGCCCCGACCCCATCACCTATTTTGAGGTCACAACCGCCGCAGCTTTTAAGGCTTTTAGCGAAACACCGGCCGATGTGCTGCTACTGGAAACAGGCCTCGGCGGCCGTCTGGATGCCACAAATGTAATCGATCATCCTGCCGCTGTTGCCATCACCCCCGTCAGCCATGACCATGAACAGTTTCTGGGCAGCGACCTTGGCGGTATCGCAGGCGAGAAAGCCGGAATTATCAAATCTGGTGCCCCCGCCATCTTTGGCCCGCAGCCCGATGTCGTTTCAAGCGTCCTGCAGGAAAAAGCCCGCCTCATGGAGGCAACCCCTTACGCACATGGGGAAAACTGGTCCTGCCAGCGGACGGACAGCGCCAGCTGGCAATATGATGGCGGCAATTTAAGCGGTATTTACCCCCTGCCCGCCCTGAACGGGCCGCATCAGATCCCGAATGCGGGTACTGCGCTCGCCGTTCTTGAAAATCTGCCTCAGTTCAAAATAACCAAAGATCACATCACTCAGGGACTGGCCGCAGTAGAATGGCCTGCACGCATGCAGCGCCTTACACGGGGCAACCTTGTGCGCCGCGTACCCACCTCTACCCAGATCTGGCTTGATGGCGGTCACAACGCCGCTGCGGGCGAGCAAATCGCTAAATGTTTCAGGGATTGGCAAGCGGATGATGACATTCCCACCTATCTGGTGTCGGGAATGCTGAATACCAAAGATCAGCTTTCCTACTATCGCTATCTGCAGCCCGTTATCGACAAGGCCATTATGGTGCCCATCCTGGGGGAAGAGGCGTCAACGCCCGAAAATACCCTTGCTGAAATTGGCCGAAATGCAGGGATCAATTGCGACACAGCCCCCACCGTTGAAGAGGCCGTGGATATGCTCATGCCACTTTTAATGCGAACCCCTTGCCGCCTGCTCATTTCTGGCAGCCTGTATTTGGCCGGTCAGGTGCTGCGCACCAACGGATAGCCGTTACGGGGCGAGCCGATACCCACCGGTTTCAGTCACCAAAATTGCGGCTGATGATGGATCTTCTTCGATTTTCTGGCGCAAACGGTAAATATGCGTCTCCAGCGTATGGGTTGTCACGCCTGCATTATATCCCCAAACCTCATTGAGCAGGATATCCCGGGAAACCACCTTGTGGCCAGATCGGTAGAGATATTTCAAGATAGAGGTCTCTTTTTCCGTCAACCGGATTTTTTCCTCTTTTGCTTCGTTCAAAAGCAGCTTCTTCGCAGGCTGAAAACTATACGGCCCAATGGCAAAAACCGCATCCTCGCTTTGTTCGTGCTGGCGGAGTTGGGCGCGGATCCGGGCCAGTAAAACGCCAATTCGAAACGGCTTGGACACATAATCATTTGCCCCCGATTCAAGTCCGAGGATCTGATCGCTGTCGCTATCCTGCGCGGTTAGCATGATCACCGGCGCCCGCGAACCAGCCCGGCGTAAAATCTTGCACGCTTCCCGGCCATCCATATCAGGCAAGCCCACATCCAGTAAAATCAAATCAAAATGATTACCTTTAATCTGCTCCAGCCCGGCTTTGGCCGTCGCAGCCTGATGGGTTTCAAATTCTTCGTGCAAATCCAATTGCTCTGCAAGTGTCTGACGTAAATTTTCGTCATCATCCACTAAAAGAATTTTTTTTGTCCCTGACATGGCTAACTCCCTATAAGCACATCTCTCAGCTTAGACCCCGGTCGGTGGTCTGTTCAAGCATATAGATTAGAACCCTTTAGCGCTATTCAAGCGAATATCACAGTATAAGCACACCCCTTCACACAGATGTGACCAAACGCGAGCATCTATCCGTTTCAAGATAAAGCCTAAAGAGCGCCGCCAACAATTAGGTTCAGATGATACAATTGCGCTTTTACAATTGGTAAAAGACACGCCTGCCTGCTAAAACCAATGAAAACACTCCGTTACCGGTACCCAGACCTATGACAAACGCCAAACCGCTTTCAGACCAGAACCGAATTCTTAGAAACGTTGATCGTGCCATTGCTGATCTTCGCCGTGCCAACTGTGTGATTGTACATGATGACACCAGCGCGGCCCTCATTCTATCAACAGAGGTGGCTTTCAAAGCGGCCAAAGATCAACTGGAAAGCCTAAGCGGCGAAGTTGCGGCACTGGCGCTCACGGCCCATCGGGCGAATGTCCTGCATATCAAACCCACGGGCGATGACACAATCCTTGTTGAAATTGACGATTGGATGAAAACCGATCTGCTGCGTGCCCTTGCCGATGCAACACATGATCTGGATCAGCCTTTTCGCGGCCCGTTCAATCGCATCAAGGGTGCGGTCCCATCAACTTTCGCCGCCAGCATAAAGCTTGCAAAACTGGGACGATTGCTACCTTCGACGCTTGTCTGCCCACTGGACAGCGCAAAAATTGACACCTTAAAGAAAACCGAAGACCTTCTGAGCGTCACAGTAGATGAAATTCTCAATTATGATGATCAAGCGGCGGCCCAACTAATCCCCGTCGCCATTGCCGAAGTCCCCCTGCAAGCTTCAGAGAAAACAAAAATTCAGGCTTTCCGCCCCATTGATGGAGGGATCGAACATCTTGCCATTATCATTGGCGATCCAAACCGCCATGAACCCGTGCTGGCCCGCCTTCACTCCGAATGTTTTACCGGTGATCTTGTCGGGTCTTTGAAATGTGATTGCGGTGAGCAGCTTCGCGGTGCAATCAAGGCAATCGCCGATGAGGGCGGCGGTGTCCTTCTCTATCTAGCGCAGGAGGGTCGCGGTATTGGCCTGATCAACAAGTTACGTGCCTACAAACTGCAAAGTGACGGGTTTGATACCATTGATGCCAATGAACGACTGGGTTTTGATGCGGATGAGCGGATTTTTAGGCCCGCCGCTGAAATGCTGCGCCACATGGGATTTAAATCTGTCCGGCTGATGACCAATAACCCTGAAAAGATCAAAGGCATGGAAAATTCCGGCATCACTGTTGTGGAACGGGTGTCTCACAAGTTCCCCTCAAACACCCATAACGAACTGTACCTGGCGACAAAGCGGAAAAAAAGCGGCCATTATCTGTAAAGGTCAGCTTTTTCCGGGGATGCGGCAATTTCTTCCCAAACCCAGCACATCTTGAACCTTGCCTCGCCAAAAACGCGAGCAAATACAACCAACTAACACTGGCATGGTCTTTGCTTTAAAAAGGGCGAAGGAGAAGAGTGATGTCAGTTGGTGCCCTTTCTGAAAACCCCTATGCTTATATGGACCGCCTGCATGAAGGCGGCGCAACCATCCATTATGGCCCGGCGGAGGGAAGTTCGACCCCAAAGGCGGCGACAACTGCCGATGCCAAAGCCCCTACCAAAGACGGGGAAGAGTTTTCCATGTTCGGCGAGGATGGATTTGGCTTTGACGATTTTCTGGATATCATCAACCCGCTTCAGCATATTCCGATTATTTCAACGCTATACCGAGAAATAACTGGCGACGAGTTGAGCGCTGGCGCCCGCATGATTGGCGGCGGCATTTTTGGCGGCGGCATTGGCCTTGCGGCTTCCATCGTCAATTCAGCGATCGAAGCCCAAACCGGCAAGGATATGGGCGAACATGTGGTTGCCATGTTCAGCGATGATGACATCACCACAGATCCCGTTCAGGTCGCCAAGGCGGTTGAACCTGCCGCGACCGCGCAACCCCAACCCGCGGCAAATACGGCAGCTGTCTCATCGGCACCCGCAGCACCGCAAATTCCTGTTATCCTGCCTGCGGCCCTGAACAAAGCACCTCAGGAAAAACCTGCCTCTATTGAACCGGCGGCCCTAAAAGCAGCAGATTCCAAAATGGCAGCGTCTCCGACACTGGCTATGGGACTGGAATGGAAAAACAGCCCAGCAGCAAATGTCCATAAAACCATCGAGAAAATTCGCGATCAACAAGGGGATAACCTTACCTCTGATCAATTGGCCCGCATCATTAGCAGCTTTAATCAGGCAGCCCCCGCCGCAGCAGTAGAACCGAAAAGGCCACAAAATACCGAAAAGCTGGATTTTGTCAGCGAGATTACACCCGCAAATCGCTCCCAAGCCCTGCAATCCTATGACCGAGGGGCTGATATCGCCGCTTTATCGCAGAAGTCTTATTATAACTTTGGAAATGAAGCGACCCGCTAAGTTGAAGTCTTATTGGCCGGGTTTCACCATAAATCTGGACAGCTTTAACTGCGTGAAAATCATTCCGCCAAGGATCAGGCAAAGCCCTGCGTAAGTTTGCACCGTCGGGATCTCACGCGCAAACAGATATCCCCACAACACACCCAATACCGGGTTCAGGTAATTGTTCAGCGCAACAAACGTCGCGCCCGCGCGCATAATTACAAAAAACAGAATTAAAGTTGCCAAGGCCGTTGGAAACAATCCCAAAACAAGGAGCGCAAGCACCGACCCAATATCCGGGGTCAATGTCCACGGCGCATCATTGATCAATGCAATTGGAACGGCAATGACACTCGCAACAATTAACACCCCGGCCGCACGCGCGATCGGATCCATCGCAGGCATATGCCGCGTAATAAACCCCGACGTCACATAACAGGTGGCACCCGCGACAATCGCAAACTGGCTAATGGCATTGGTCCCAAGCCGCAAGATGGCATCAGGCCCGATTAGAACGATCAGGCCGACGAACCCTACCGAAACACCAAACACCCGATCTGCCGTCAGCTTTTCATCTTCGGTTAAAAGATGTCCCAGAACAAACCCGATCAGCGGGGCTGTTCCAATAAGAATAGACGCGATCGAACTATCAACAGTGACCTGGGCCCAACTGATCATGTTAAAGGGCAACACATTTCCAATGATCCCGATCACCAGGAAAAAAAACCAGCTCCGGCGGTCCATGGGCAGCCGAGCTCCTCGCAAGCGCATAATCAAATAAAGCGCAAGGGCAGCAATGAAAATACGCCCCGCCGCAACCGTTGACGGCGTTATGGTTTGGACGGCAATTTTGATGAACAGAAAGCTAGAACTCCACAACAAAGAGAGCATAAAAAGCGCAACAAAATCGGCGGTTTGTGGTTTAGTAGACATGGGGATACTTTTTTGGCGAAAATTGGTAGTTGAGAAATTTGGTAAGTAACAGGAATACATGCTTCACATGCATATACAAGTAAAAGCAGATAAAGACCATATGGGCACGCTGACTCTTTCAGGTAAAAGCTACCCTTGCGCTCTTGGCAAAACCGGTGTTACCCACAATAAGGTTGAGGGGGATAACGCAACACCGCTTGGCACCTTTCCCATCCGCGCCGTATATTACCGTTCCGACCGGATTTCCAAACCTGAGTGCAGCTTTGATCCCCTTGAAATTACGGCTACGCAGGGCTGGTGCGATGACCCTTCTCATCCCGAATATAACCGCAGGGTCAGCCTGCCTTTCGAGGCCAGCCACGAGCTTCTGATGCGCGATGACCATGTGTATGATGTGATTGTCATTCTGGGCCATAATGATGACCCACCCATTCCCGGCCGCGGCAGCTGTATTTTCATGCATGTGGCCCGCCCGGACTATAGCGGGACCGAAGGTTGTATCGCCTTGTCTTTACAAGACCTTCTGGATGTCCTGACATGTGTAAGCAAGGACACAGAAATTAACATTATTCCCGGCTGATACATAACTTCCGCATGTCATCTGACTAATCTGATTGTATTCTCTGGTTACAAATTCATGCGTCTATAAGTCCCGCCTGCAAAGATTACCCTCATGACCGACTCGCCTTCTGCAACCGATAACATGTATCTGACAACGCCCATGGGCGCGCTTTTTGCCAAAACGGCAGCGCCCATTATCCTCGTCAGTTTTAGCAACGGACTTTATACGGTCGTCGATGGCTGGTTCATTGGCCGCTTTATTGGCCCCGAAGCCCTATCAGCTGTGACAATGGTGTTTCCCCTGTTCATGATGATCATCGCGCTTGGCACGCTGGTCTCTTCGGGTTTTTCCAGTGTCTTCGCTCGCTATTATGGCGCGGGAGAAAAGGAAATGGGCGAACGCTCCCTGACCAGCGCTGCGGTTCTCTCTGTAGTTATTTGCGCCTTGTTGATCCTGCTCTACCAGATTTGGGGGCCTGATCTGGTTCTAAAAATTGCCAATGGGTCTGCTGAGCTGGCTGAAATGGGCGATATCTATTTATCCCTGACAATCTTTTATAGCCCTGTTTTCTTTATGATCGTCCTGTTGTCCGATGCGCTCCGCTGTCAGGGCCATCTTGCTTTTATGGCCTTGATGACAATCGTTGCCAATCTTCTGAACGGTGTTTTCAACTACATTCTGATCGCTAAGCTGGATATGGGTGTCGCCGGAACAGCCTACGGAACGGCTCTGGCGCAGGCAACTTCTGTAATCATTGTGCTGATCTATCTATACAAACGCAAAGATACCTCACGCTTTCGGTTTTCCGGATTGCCCAACCTGACATTAAACTGGCAAAAATTTCTGTCGCTGGGCGCGCCGATCAGCCTGACCTATGTCGGTGTATCTGCGGTGACCGGGGCAACGATTTTACAAATTCAGGTATGGAATGCCGATACTTATGAAGTCAGCGTTGCTGCCTACGGCATTATCACCCGGCTTTTAACATTTGGATACATGCCCCTGTTGGGCATCACCCTCGCGCAGCAGGCAATTGTCGGAAATAATATGGGCGCTCATCAGTTTGGCCGGGCTTTAAGCTGTTTGAAAATTGCGGTTACCGTCTCTTTCCTGTACTGCGCAACGTTGCAAACCCTCTTTATCAGCTTCCCCGCTGAAATTGCCGGTATCTTTGTCGATAGCGTACCGGTCATGGCGGAAACGGCGCGAATTCTCCCCTATATTGCCGCGCTATACCTGCTTTTTGGCCCACTTATCCTGTTTCCAGGCTTCTTTCAGGCCGTGGGCGATGCCCGGCGGGCGGCTCTGCTCAGTCTCACCAAAATCTATGTGATCAGTCTGCCGACAATCCTCTTCCTGCCATATCTGGTTGGCGAAATAGGGATCTGGTATGCCGCACCCCTGACCGAGCTTGCAGCACTAACCTTAACGGTCATTGTTGTGGGCAATATTTTACGGCGCCGGGGCACAATTCAAAACTGGCTGTCCAGCCGGGCGACCGTTTAGGCGGACTTCGCCGCGCCGCGCTCACCAAAAACGCCGGTTCCGACGCGCACATAATGGGCGCCAAACTGAACGGCATATTCAAAATCGCTGCTCATTCCCATGGACAGTTTTTCCAGCCCGTTTCGGTTTGCAATTTTATCCAGCAGCGCAAAAAACGGTGCGGGTTGCTGATCAGCTGGCGGAATACACATTAACCCGGCCACATCCAGCTTATGCACCTCCCGGCATTCTTTGATAAAGGCATCCGCTTCTTCAATGGCGATGCCGGCTTTCTGTTCTTCCGCGCCAATGTTTACCTGAATATAAACGGGGATATTTTTACCTGATTTTGCCATCTCTTTGGCCAGCGCCGCGGCAATCTTGGGCCGGTCAACGGTCTGAATGACATCAAAAAGCGCCACCGCGTCTGCGGCTTTATTACTTTGCAGCGGCCCGATCAGATGTAACTCAATCCCTGAATATTTTTCCCGAAATTCCGGCCATTTGCCCTGGGCCTCCTGCACACGGTTCTCGCCAAACACCCGATGCCCTGCGTCCAGCGCCGCAATCACCCGCTCCAGCGGCTGCTGCTTGGAAACTGCAATCAGGCGTACCTTTTTTGGATCCTGCCCCCATTTACGGGCCCGCTTTTCAATTCGGGCCTTTATATCCGCTAAATTTGATGCCACATCGCTCATAAAACTATCTTTCCGCTGCGCTCCACTATTCCCCTTTAGCCAATAGCAGAAACAGCGCGCTAAAAAAACCTTTTGATGGCTCTGCGCACCCGGTGATATGGTCCGGTTATGAATCTTCCCATGGCTTTTTATTTTACGGATGAAGCCCGCACTCCCGATCCGCGGGACGTCATCTCGCGCCTGCCCAGCGGTACTGCGGTGCTATTCAGGCACTACGGCCATCAAAACCGCACGGCATTGGCGATGGATCTCTCCAGGCTGTGCAAATCCAGAAATCTGCCATTATTTATTGCCGCGGATGCTATGCTTGCCTATCGCGTCGGTGCAAACGGGGTTCATTTGCCGGAGGCACTCAAATCACGGCTCCCTCGCCTTCAAGCGACGTATCCATGTCTTTTGTTCAGCGTCGCCTGCCACTCAGAACGATCACTTCTGGCCGCCAGGCGGCTTGGTGCGGACCTTGCCTTCCTCTCGCCGGTATACGCCACCCGCAGCCACCCCGGCGCCCGCACTTTGGGCGCTGTGCGCGCCGCTGCCGCATTGCGCCGCAGCAGCCTACCCATCTTTGCCCTCGGCGGCATTACACCAGCACGCTTCACTCAGATCTCAAACTGTGGATTTAGCGGCTTTGGCGCGATTTCCCTATTCGAATAGAAGACCTTTGCGCTAACCCCCTTTGGGCAGGTAGCCAAATCGCTGCATCTGAACGCGGTTGGGAATGACCAATCTCTGAATCTGCGCTTCAGATAATTTTGATTTCCATTGCCCGGTTTTACCGCTTCGGAAAAAAGCTTTGCTATGCTGTGATTTCTCCGTAAACCCATCGCGCTTTTCCATCGACTTCAACGCTTTAAACGACGATTGCTTGATGGATCGCTGTACTTTCTTTGGATCAATATCAGCGCCCAGAAATCGCAATAACGCCGTCATCACTTTTTCTGTATCGCTGTGCAGATCCTCATAGCGTACTGTCCAAATCGGAAAAGGCGGCCGCGCCGTCCAGCTTCGAACATTTTCCGACCAGGAACAAAAGATTTGCCGAACCATCGTCTCATTCGGTGCCGTACTGGCATTATGATTGTTCAAAAAATCAATGGCTTTATCTAAAGACAGGCCAAAATGATCCGCAACCGAAATGACTGTGTCCAGCGGGTTTCGCACAATATAGATGGCCCCACGGGTAACGGCTGGCGTAACCAGCGGAATTCCATGTAAATTAGACAGCAAATTATGGGTCTTCACAAAAACCGTACCTTCTTGCTGCCCTGCGATAAAACCGTGGGCTTTTGCAGTTAGCCCCATTATTTCCGCATCAGATAGCGCATCCACATCCTGATCCGTAATCTGACGGTAAGAGCTTTTGCTGGAGCCGCCAAATGTCGATAAATCCAGACTATTTAAATTCTGGCGCTCAACATCGCCCAGAAAGTAGTTATTGAGCAGCATTCGAACCCAAGTGTTACCCGATTTTGGATAAGAGGCCAGCCAGACAATTGATCCCATCTAGACGGCAACCCCTTTCATATATCCAAATTCCTGCATTTTGTCGTGATGCACCTCAACCAGTCGCTTCACCTGAGCGGCACTCAAGGTTGTTTTCCAGGCTCCTGATTTACCAGAACGGAAAAACATATCTGCTTTGTCCGATTTTTCTAGAAAACCGTCCTTTTTTTCCTGCGCCTGCAAGGTTTTAAAGGATGCGTTTTTTATGGCTTTGTTCAAAATATTTTTGGGTGGCTTTATACCCAGAAATTTGGCAATCGCACCGAATGAGGGGCCCGGCTTCAACAGTAAATCTTCGTAACGAACCCGATGAATATATTGGGGATTAAACTTTTGCCAGCTTTGCGTATGATTGGACCATGTCCCGTAAAATTGCGAAAGCTTATAATCATCTTCGGGTGTCTGGGCATCCGGATTATTCATAAACGCAATGGCTTCATCGATGGAAAAGCCAAAATGGTGGGCCAAACTAATCACAACATCGAGCGGGTTTCGAATAATATGGATCGCGCCAACTGTTGCTTCGGCTGTGATATAGGGAACCCCCCAGTTTTGGCTTAAACTATTATGGGTTTTCACAAACACCGATTGTGGGCGGGATTTTGTCATCAGATCATGTGCTTTGGGCGTTAAAGCCATAACAGCTTCCGGACTCATCCCTGCAAGAGATCCTCCGGCTGCCCGCTCATACCAGAATTTCTGACCATCGCCGTAAGCAAACTGCGATAATTCATTAATATGAACAGATGAGGACGGGTTCACAATCAAGTTCTGCAGAAAAGATCGAACCCACGTATTTCCCGATTTTGGATAAGATGCCAGCCAAACAATGCCGCCCATAAAAAACTCCCTCTAAACTCTGGCTAATGTAGGGGAAAAGAGGGGCGGTCTTCAATAAAAAAGGGGTGGACTTTGGTCCACCCCTTCCAATTCCGATTAGATCGGCTTTGCTCTTCTAAGATTAGAAGGACAGAGCTGTACCCAAGAAGAATACTGTGGCTTCATCACCAACAGTTAAGCTTTCAAGATCGTCTTCAGTTGACCAGTACTGGATACCACCGAATGCTGTGATTCCTGGGCCAAGTGTGTATTTACCGCCGAGAACGAAGATATCTGCATGGCCGTCTGATGCATCGTCAAGATCAACACCAGCATACTGGATGCCAACGCTCCATGGACCCATACCATAAGAAACACCAACGTTATAGTCATGACGCTCTTCGTCATCAACGTTACCGTCGTTGTCTGTCAATTTATATGCAGCACCGATTGTGAAGCCAGCAACACCAACATTTACACCAATGTTGTATTCGTCTTGATCTTCAGCTGTTGTGCTTTCTGTGTGTTCCCAGCCCAAAGAAGCGGCTAGATCAACAGAACCCAATTTCTTAACAAAGTTTGCACCGAATGAATAAGCTTCATCTGCATCATCTTCATCTTTAATTACACCGTAAGGTGAATCGCCTGTACCAGTTTCCCAGTCAGCGTCTGGTGTATAAGAAACACCGAACTGGAAGCCACCGAAACGAGGTGTGAAGTATGTAAGCTTGTCAGCGTCACTTACGTCGTTTGTGTATGTAGATGGGTTAATGCCAAAGCCAGAAGCGTCAGCATTTGGAGAGTTCAGGCCCCAAGCTGGAACTGGATCTGGAGACGCATAATGCATCAGGTAAGATGCTGAGTTCTCAGAACCGAACAGGATACGACCGAAAGAACCGTCAACATACATGTATGTTTCGTCAACCTGGTCGCCAGTTGTACGGGCTTCAAGCTGGATGTTCACACCAAATGTCAGGCCGTTGTCCAGAGTTGTTGAACCTGTGAAGAAAACTTCGCCTTCATGACGGATGTTTGTTGGAAGCTGGTCGCCACTGTCGTAGTCAGCTACAACAAATGAAGACTGCAGGTAGCCACCAAGGCCGAGTTTGATTTTTTCAGCAGAAGAAGCAGTACCTGCTGTGAGTGCACTTGCAGCTACCAAAGCTGTTGTGCCCAAGATTACTTTTTTCATTGTGTCTCCCCTCCGCTCATGAAAGCTAGAGAAATAGATTGAAATAAACGACACAAGGCACGGTGACCTTGTTAGCCACGCACAGTAAAGGGCTTTATTGCCTCTACGGTCAAGCGGTAGGCTCTTGGTGAATTTAGTCTTTTGCCTCTACTGTGCTGAAAAAGTCACAACTTATGAAATGCACCCCATGCTCATCGCACCACTAATATGCAAAAAACCGCAACAATATGTGTTTAAAGGGCGTCTATATCCCATATTTAGTGTTTATTGCTGAATTTCATAAGAAACTCCCGTTTTGCCCGGTTTCAGTTGTTGTCGTTCCCCTGAACCTGCTTTAGACTGGCGCCACTTTGTAAAGGGACCGGAAATTTTGTTAAATCACCGATCCTTATGCTTGAGACATATTAAGGGAAACGCCGGGATGATTTCGCGAAGTTTTGATCGCAGTAACCTATTGAAAATAGCTTCTGTTCTGGGCTTGATGGCCCTGACGGCCTGTAGCAGCAATTTGGGAACGGACTCATCCTTCCCCGAATCCGGCCCCTCCGGTCAGGTTTTCCCTGCAGGTAAACCCAAAGAGCGGGATACCATCTTTGGTGAAGGCGGCATACTGGGAGGCGGAAAATCCCTGCAGGAAGATCAAACCGGCAGTGGTATTGGCGTGAACAGCTATTTGTGGCGTGCGTCATTGGACACGCTTTCCTTTATGCCCTTGAGCTCAGCCGATCCGTTTGGCGGCGTGATTATCACGGATTGGTACACACCGGTCGAATCCCCTGGCGAGCGCTTTAAAGTAACTGTGTATATTCTCGACCGGCGCCTGCGGGCAGACGGAATTCGGGTTTCCGCCTTTAAACAGAACCTGGATTCCACCAACAACTGGATCCCGGTTCAACTGACTCCAAAAACCATCACAAATCTGGAGAATTCCATCCTCCGCCGGGCGCGTGAATTACGCATTGCCCGCGAAGGTCAATAAGCGGGCCAAAACCCGACTTCAGAATCCTTATAGTATAATTTAAGAAAAACGGACCCCATACGCATGTCCCGCTACAACGCCAGAGAAGTTGAGGCCAAATGGCAATCAACTTGGGAAACCAATCAGACCTTTGAAACCCGGACCGATTTGTCCCGGCCCAAATACTATGTATTGGAAATGTTTCCCTACCCTTCAGGGAATATCCATATCGGGCATGTGAGAAACTATACAATGGGTGATGTTGTCGCCCGATTTAAGCGCGCGCGCGGCTTTAATGTACTGCACCCCATGGGTTGGGATGCGTTCGGCCTTCCAGCTGAAAACGCGGCTCGCGACAAAAAAATCCATCCGGCTGAATGGACCTATGCCAACATCGCCAATATGCGAAAAGAGCTGAAATCCATGGGACTTTCCCTGGATTGGAGCAAGGAGCTGGCAACCTGTCATCCTGGCTATTATGGCAAGCAGCAACAGCTCTTCCTCGACTTCCTTGATAAAGAACTGGTGTACCGCAAAGAAAGCTGGGTCAACTGGGATCCCGTTGACATGACCGTTCTTGCCAACGAACAGGTTATCGACGGTAAAGGCTGGCGCTCAGGGGCGCTTGTTGAAAAACGAAAATTGAACCAGTGGATGTTCCGCATCTCTGACTATAGCGAAGAGTTGCTCGATGGCCTGAAAGATCTGGATCGCTGGCCAGACCGGGTTCGCCTGATGCAGGAAAACTGGATCGGAAAATCAAGCGGCGCGCGCGTTAATTTTAAGATTACGGACACGCCTGATCATCTGGAAATTTACACGACCCGCCCGGACACACTTTATGGCGCGAGCTTTATGGCTGTCGCGGCCGATCATCCGCTTACCCAGAAACTGGCTATCGATAATCCGAAAGTCGCGGAATTTGTAGCTGAATGTCATCGCATGGGCACCAGCGAAGAAGCCATTGAAAAAGCGGAGAAAAAAGGCGTCGATACCGGGCTTACAACCGACCATCCGTTTATAGAAGGTAAGAAACTGCCTATTTACGTGGCCAATTTTGTGCTGATGGATTATGGCACTGGCGCCATTTTCGGCTGCCCAGGTCACGACCAACGGGATTTTGAGTTTGCCACCAAATACGGTTTGCAAATTAACCGGGTTGTTGCCGGACCAGACGGAGAAACCGGCCCACTGACCGAAGGCCCCTATATTGGGCCCGGCGAAATTATCAATTCCGAATTCCTTAATGGACTGGATGTGGAGGCTGCGAAAAAAGCGGCAATCTCCAAACTGGAAACATTGGAAATCGGCTCCGAAACAATTAATTATCGCTTGCGCGACTGGGGCCTGTCGCGGCAACGCTATTGGGGTTGCCCCATTCCAGTTGTCCATTGCGAGGCATGCGGCACGGTTCCTGAAAAACCTGAAAACCTGCCCATTGAACTGCCTGAAGATGTCACTTTTGACAAGCCGGGTAATCCACTGGATCATCATCCGACTTGGAAAAACACGAAATGTCCCTCTTGCGGCAAGGACGCTATTCGCGAAACCGATACAATGGATACGTTCGTTGACAGCTCCTGGTATTTTGCCCGCTTCTGCTCACCGCGCAGCGACGCAGCTGTAACCCGCGAAGATGTCGACTACTGGCTCCCCGTGGATCAGTATATTGGCGGGATTGAGCATGCTATTTTGCATCTGCTCTATTCACGCTTTTTCTCTCGGGCGATGAAAGTAACTGGCGCCGTTGGGTATGATGAGCCTTTTGCGGGCCTGTTTACCCAAGGAATGGTGACACACGAAACCTATCGCAGCGAATCCGGTGAATGGTTATTACCGCAGGATGTCATCACAAATGACGCCGGTGATCCTGTTCATATAGAAACCGGGGAAAAAGTTGTGATCGGCGGCGTCGAAAAGATGTCTAAATCCAAAAAGAATGTTGTCGATCCAGCCGAAATTATTGACAAGTTCGGCGCTGATGCCGCGCGCTGGTTCGTCCTCTCCGACAGCCCGCCAGATCGGGATATGGAATGGACCGATGCCGGCGCCACCGGCGCTTGGCGTTTTAAGCAACGGTTGTACCGCTTTGTTGTTGAAAATCTGGATAAATCCGCCGCGATCAATAGCGAAGCCCCCACTGAATTTTCCGATGCAGCGTTAAGCCTTCGCCGGGAAACCCATAAAACCCTCGCCAGCGTCACCGACAGTATTGAAAAACTACATTTCAATACCGCGATTGCCCGGATTTATGAATTTATGAAGGCGTTGGGTGATTTTAAATGCAGCGGAACTGACGGTGCTTGGGCGCTCCGCGAAGCCATGGAAACCATGACCGCTCTTGTTGGGCCAATGATGCCCCATCTGGCGGAAGAGCTGTGGGAAATGTTGGGCCATACCACCATTTTGGCAGATAGCCCCTGGCCCACTGTTATTACGGACTTGACCGTTGATAATACAGTGACGATTGCCGTTCAGGTGAAGGGTAAACTTCGGGCAACAATCGAAGTTGCCAAAGATGAGGATAAAGCTAAGGTTGAAGAACTGGCACTTGCTGATGAAAGCGTTAAACGCGCCATCGCAGATGCCCCTATTCGGAAAGTCATCGTTGTTCCAAATCGGATTGTGAATATTGTTATTTAGAACCTTGTCAATTTTTTCTATTCTATTTTTACTGGCATCCTGCGGGTTCCAGCCCCTTTATGGTCGGCAAACCCAGAATGCGAATGTCACGGTTGCACTGGAACAGACATATGTACTGCCAATTGAAGGGCGAACAGGTCAAATTGTTCGAAACAGCCTTTTGGATAAGGTCAGTCCAAAAGGCGTCCCTGCCCGTGCCCTGTATCAGCTTAAAGTTACTTTATCTGAATTAAAACAGGGACTTGCTATCGATAAATCGGATTCGACAAACCGTTATAATTTGACCCTGCAGGCAAGATATACGCTGTTTGATTCTACCGGAAAACAGGTACTTTATAAGGGAACGGCACAGTCGGTTTCCTCGTACAATATCGTTGATTCAGATTTTGCAAACCTGGCGGCACAAAAGAACGCACAAAAACGATCCGCACTTGTGATATCTGAAGAAATCCACCGGCAGTTGTCCGTCTTCTTGTCCCGGTAGCATGTAATGGAATTCAGGGCAGCTCAACTGAACAGCTTTCTGAAATCTCCGGACCCGAAGCTTCATGTCTTTCTGGTTTATGGTCAGGATGACGGCCTCATTCGGGAATATGGAAAGAAACTGGCCTTAACAGCACTTGAAACACTGGATGACCCGTTCTGTTATTCAGAGATTGAGGCCCAAAATCTGGACGGCGACCCGGCCCGGCTTCGCGATGAAATCGAGGCGATTTCCATGATGGGCGGAATGCGTGTCGTTCGGCTTCGCGGTATAACAAACGCTCATGCCAAAGTTATCACACAAGTTTTAGATGCGGACTTCACTAATACCTTATTTGTGATGGAAGCGGGCGATATCAAAAAGACGGCTGCGCTCGTAAAAGCCGTTGGTGCCTTAAAAGATGGCGTTACAATTGCCTGTTACCATGACAAGGCGCAGGATATCTCCTCCCTGATTACGGAAGTTTTAAACACCGCGGGTATTTCCTCTGCATCTGACGTTCAGGAATATCTTCGAAGTTCACTGGGAAGCGATCGCGCCATTTCACGGCAGGAGCTGGACAAGCTGGTGCTTTTTAAAGGCGCGGACAAGTCTCCGCTAACGCTGGATGAAGTTCGTGCCATTGTCGGCGATAGTTCCACGGAAAGTATCTTTGATGTTATCGATGCAACTCTGCTTGGAAATCTACCACTTTTAGAAAAAACAATTGAACGCGCTTTCTTTGGCGGCGAATCCGCTATTACCTTTTTACGGTTGGCACAAGGGCAGTTGAAACAGCTCCACAAAGCCGCTGCGCTCACCGAAAATGGAACACCGCTCAATATTGCTGTAAAGAAAGCGGGGATTGCACCTTTCAATCAACAAAAGGCGCAGTCTCAAATCGGTCGCCGCCCTGCCCGGCACTTTGCACAGTGTCTGGAAATTATCCTGCAGGCAGAGATTGAATGTAAAAAAACAGGGTCGCCCGCGGAAACATTATGTCGCCGGGCACTACTGCGGGTCTCAATGGCAAATAGAAGTCGTTAAGATATTGATTTTAATTAGAAATCTTCATCCAAAGCCGTATCAGCATCGCCTTCGAAGTCATCTTCTTCGATAAGTTCATTGCTTGTCATACGGGTAAGACGTCTGCAAATATCATCAAGCTGATCCAAATGTGAATAGCTGATCGAGATCTGTCCGGTGCCCGATTGCTTGTGTGAAATGGTCACAGGCATGCCAATTGCCGCAGATAAATCCCCCTCCAGAGCGCGCGTATCCTGATCTTTCGTACTCTGGGACGCTGAGCTCGCTCTAATTGAGGGTTTTTTGCTCACTATTTTTTCGATTTCGCGGACCGACAGCCCCTCAATAATGACTTTTCGGGCGAGTCCCGTTGGATTGTCCGACATCAAAATAGCACGGGCCGCCCCTGAACTGAGCTCGCCATGATTAACCAGATCCTGCACATTTTCGGGCAAGCCCAATAACCGCATTGTATTTGCGATATGTGATCGGCTTTTGCCTAATTGCTTGGCAAGCTGGTCCTGCGTGTAGTCATATTCATTAATGAGACGCTTGTACCCTTCGGCTTCTTCAATCGGAGATAAATCTTCCCGTTGAATATTCTCAATAATCGCAATTTCAAGACTGTCAACGTCGCTCAGGTCTTTGATAATAACCGGAACTTCATGAAGTTGGGCGATTTGTGCCGCCCGCCAGCGGCGTTCACCGGCAATAATTTCAAATGTACCATTTCCAGATGGGTCCCGGCGCACCAAAATCGGCTGCAAAATTCCTTTATCAGCAATGGAATCAGCCAGACTTTCAAGCGCTTCCTGATTCCACAGTTGCCGTGGCTGAAACGGACTTGGATGCAATTGATCCACCGGCACCTCTTTCGAGGTCCGAATTCGATCCAATTCCGAATAATCCGCAGCAACATCATCACCCAAAAGGGCAGAAAGGCCACGTCCCAATTTCTTTTTTCCTGCTTCGTCAGACATTCAGTTCAACCACTATTGTCAGGCTGCAAAAAGACGCTTTTCACGCCGAATAACTTCACTTGCCAGTTTGATATACGCCTGGCTACCGGCACAACGATAATCATAGATTAACGCTGGTTTTCCATGACTTGGTGCCTCTGAAACCCGCACATTTCTTGGGATTACGGTCTCATAAACCTTATCCCCCAGATAATCGCGAACATCCTGTGCCACCTGATCTGATAACCTGTTCCGCTTGTCAAACATTGTCAAGACCACACCCTGAATTTCCAGTGTTGGGTTCAATGTTCCGCGGACGCGTTCGATGGTTTTAATCAACAGGCTCAAACCCTCAAGCGCAAAAAACTCGCACTGCAGTGGGACAATAACCGATTGAACCGCAACCAACGCGTTCAGTGTCAACAGGTTCAAAGATGGCGGGCAATCAATCAGAATATAATCGTATTTTGACTTAATCGGTGCTAATGCCTCCACCAAACGGTGACTGCGGCGGTCCATCTCGATCAATTCCAGCTCTGCCCCGGTCAAATCAGAGGTAGAGGGAACCAAATCCAGATTTGGAATAACGCTCTGGCAAATTGCTTCCTGCATGGAAAGACGGCCCATCAGCACGTCATATACATTCTTTTCCCGATGAAAGCGGTCAACTCCCAACCCGGTACTGGCATTCCCTTGGGGGTCAATATCAATAATAAGAACAGTTTTACCAACAGCAGCCAATGCTGTTGCCAAGTTGATGGCCGTTGTGGTTTTACCAACGCCGCCTTTTTGATTAGCGATAGCAAGTATCCGCGAAGATCCGACGATACGAAGCTCTTCCATAATGCCCCCTGACTAAAGTGGGCGGACATCTTTCAATTGAAGAATGCAGCCCTCAGAACTGGATAAACTTGGGTGTTTAAGTGCGCTCATTCTCCAACATTTTGCGGCATTGGTCAATTCCGCATCTACATCTTGTCCCTTTAAATAGAAATATGTTGTATTTTCATGCGCAAAGGGATGCGACATTTCAAGCAGTTTTTCAAGCGCAGCCAGTGCTCTGGCAGAAATAATATCCGCTGGAAAGGGCTCCAAGGCTTCAATTCTTTTGGTATGGATGGTCACGTTGGCAGATGTTTCACGTGAAACTTCGCGCATAAACTGACATTTTCGCCGATCGCTTTCCACCACATGCACCTCAAAATTTGAGGCAATTGCGACGACCAAAGCGGGAAACCCGGCCCCGCTTCCCAAATCAACCCAAACTTTTTTATCGGTGGGTGCATGTTCGAGTAGTTGATAGCTATCCAGAATATGCCGCTCCCAAACTTCAGGGAGCGTTGACTTGCTGACAAGATTTATGGCTTTTTGCCACTTGTTTAGCAGGTCCACATAAATTTGCAGTTTCTCCAATGTTTCACGTGAAACACCGGTCAACTTTTGAAATGCCTGTTTATCCATATTAAGAGGTTATCCGGCGATCTTGCGGTGATCGCCCCGTTTGACATAGGAAAGAAGTGCGGTTAGCGCCGCTGGCGTTACACCGGAAATCCGGGCCGCCTGCCCCAAGGTATCAGGACGTGTGTCATTGAGCTTCTGGGTCACTTCAGCCGATAGCCCGCCGACCTTGGTATAATCCAAATTGGTTGGCAGGATCAGTGCTTCGTCTTTACGAAACTCGCGAATGTCCGCCTTCTGACGTTCCAGATATCCCTTATACTGAGCGTCGATTGAAACCTGCTCCAGAATATCTTTTGAATAGGCTTTCGTTTCTGGCCAAATCGCTCCAATCATCTCCAGATCAATATCGGGATAAGCCAGCAAGTCAGATGCACTGCGCCGGACCCCATCCTGATTAACTTTCAGTCCCTTCGCCTTGGCTTCATTTGGGGTCATATTAAGGCTATCAAAGAGCGCGTGCGCCTCCGCCAGCAACGACTGTTTCTTTAAAAAGGCCTGCGCGCGCTCGGAGCCGACAACCCCAATATCCATGCCCAAGCCGGTCAGGCGGCTATCCGCATTATCCGCGCGCAGGATCAATCGATATTCAGCACGAGATGTGAACATGCGATACGGCTCTTTCGTGCCGCGCGTAACCAGATCATCAATCATCACACCCATATAGGCATCGGCCCTATCCAGAATGAAAGCCCCCTCACCGCCTGCGGCGCGCGCGGCGTTGATCCCGGCCAGCAATCCTTGGGCCGCGGCTTCTTCATATCCGGTGGTTCCGTTAATTTGACCCGCCAGATACAGGTTTTTCAGACGCCGGGTTTCAAGCGTATGGCGCAGCTCCCGCGGATCAACGAAATCATATTCAATAGCATAACCAGGCTGATAAAATTCAACCTTTTCAAGTCCAGGGATCGAACGAAGGAACTGGACCTGCACATCAGCAGGTAAAGATGTGGACATGCCATTGGGATAAATCGTATCCACATCCAGACCTTCTGGCTCCAAAAAGATCTGATGACTTGTCTTATCCGCAAAACGAACGACTTTGTCTTCAATCGACGGACAGTAGCGTGGCCCCGTCCCTTCGATCTGACCTGAATACATCGGCGCGCGATGAAGGTTATCGCGGATCACCTGATGAGTGGCTTCTGTCGTATAGGTAATGTGACAGGGAATTTGAGGGGTCGTAATTTCCGTTGTCAAAAAAGAAAAAGGAACGGGCACTTCATCACCAGGCTGTTCTTCAAGCACTGACCAGTTGATGGTTTTACCATCCAGCCGCGCAGGCGTTCCGGTTTTCAAACGGCCCAGTTCAAATCCCGCCCGCTCCAATGTAACGGAAAGACCATTCGCCGGATCATCGCCAATACGGCCCGCCGGGATTTTCGTCTCTCCCATGTGGATCAGGCCGCGTAAAAAAGTTCCAGTTGTCAGAATAACTTTCCCGCAAGGGATTTCAGTGCCATCTGCCGTGATAACGCCGGTGACCGCGCCATCGACAACGGTTAAATCCTCAACCGCCGCGGCTTTAATCGTCAGGTTTTCCTGATCGGCAAGGGTCGCCTGCATCGCGGCTTTATAAAGTTTACGATCCGATTGTGCGCGTGGGCCCTGAACAGCGGGCCCCTTTCGCCGGTTCAATAACCGAAACTGAATTCCGGCCGCATCAGCAACGCGCCCCATCACCCCGTCCATGGCATCGATTTCACGCACCAGATGTCCTTTACCCAATCCACCAATAGCGGGGTTACAGGACATGGCACCGATGGTGTCCAGTTTGTGGGTCAGTAAAAGGGTCTTCGCGCCCATGCGTGCCGACGCCGCAGCCGCCTCGCAGCCTGCGTGTCCGCCCCCAATTACGATTACATCATATACAGTCATGTGCGCCAATTTATGAGTTAAAATTCAAATGTCAAAACAATACTGAAAAGCTTTAACCGATCCGCTACCATTGTCACATGTTTCACGTGAAACACGGGTTAAGTTATTTATTTCCCGATACAGAAATCCCCAAAAACCACGTCCAGAATATCTTCCACATCAACCCGCCCTGTGATTCGACCCAGTGCCCGCACCGCAAGGCGGACGTCTTCAGCGGCGAGTTCTGGATCTGGGGCAATATTAAAACGCGTTAAAGCCGCCACGCAATCTTCAAGCGCGCGGCGATGCCGCACCCGGGTTAGTGACGGCGCGCCAGAAACATCTAAGCGATCCACAACATCTTTTTCAAGCTGGGTCAGAAATCGATCAAGCCCGGTTTCCGTTTTCACGGACAATACAAAATGACGGGGATCGCTGGACAAATCGCTCATCGCGCCCGTCAGATCGGCTTTATTATATAGGCGATATCCCGAAGGATCCAAAAGATCCGGAAATTCAACAGGAGCATCTGGCCCGTCAGCAGCATCGGTCATAAAAATCAGAATGTCCGCCGCTTCCGCGCGGGCACGGGCACGCCGAACCCCTTCGCGCTCTACCAAATCAGTGGCCTCCCGAATACCCGCTGTATCTGCAATGGTAACAGGATAGCCAGCCAGATCCAAATGAACCTCAACAATGTCACGGGTGGTGCCCGCCTGCTCCGATACAATTGCCGCGTCGCGCCGGGCTAACTTATTGAGAAGGCTGGATTTTCCAATATTAGGCGCGCCCAGAATGACCACATCCAGCCCTTCACGGATTTTCTCCCCGCGGTGACCATCTTCCAGATGAGCTTCCATCTCCTGCCGCAACGCTTTAATGCGCGGGGCGATGGCTTTGGCCACGCCATCGGGTAAATCCTCATCCGGGAAATCAATATCCGCTTCCAGATGAGCCAGACTGCCGATCAGTTCGTCGCGCCAATCGTTATAAACCTTTCCAAGCGCACCGCGCATCTGGCGCAGGGCTTGTTGATGCTGGGCGTGGGTCTCTGCATTGACCAGATCGCCGATCCCTTCCGCTTCGGTGAGATCCAGGCGGCCATGTTCAAAGGCCCGGCGGGTGAATTCCCCGGGATCCGCCGCCCGAAGACCTGAAATTTGCGCAATTTCGGCAAATAAAGTGGAAATCAAGACAGGGCCGCCGTGCAAATGGATCTCAAGCACATCTTCACCGGTAAAACTGCCCGGCCCTTCAAAGACAAGTACCAACGCTTCATCGATCAGGAAAGACCGATCAAGGGACCAGATTTCCCGAACCGATGCCATCCGGTTTTTCGGACGTGGCTTATCGGTCAGTCTTTCAAGAACCGTGATAGCATCAGGGCCAGAGATGCGGACAACCGCAACACCCGCCCGCCCCCGACCGCTGGCGGTAGCGAAAATTGTATCCATGACTTAATTCAAGACCCAGACTATTTCTTTTCAGGTTTTTCCGTGTTGAAAGAGTTCCAGAACATATTTTGCATCTGGTCCAACCCCTTCATACTGGCAGGCAGCCAGTTTTTCATCATATTCTCGGCGTCCAGATTGTTGATATTTTCCATCATTTTCTTCTGCATTTCCTGCATCAGGGCCTGTTGCATGGGTTCAACATCGGGAAGACCGAAAAATTTCCTTGCTTCTTCTGGCGTACACTCAATATCAACGTTAATCTTCATGGATGCGACTCCTTGTATTGTTCGCAAGAGAACGATAGAGAGGGTAAGTGAAAAACTCAGGTGGATCAATCAGATGGATGGATTTCACCAAAAATAGTGGAAATAATCATGCGAAATGTCCTGGATCAGGAAACAAGCCCATATTTGCTGCAACATAAAGACAATCCGGTCCACTGGCAGCCGTGGGGGCCAGAAGCCCTGGAACAGGCAAAGCGTGAGGGCAAACCCATTCTGCTGAGCGTGGGTTATGCAGCTTGCCACTGGTGTCATGTTATGGCCCATGAAAGCTTTGAAGATCCAGAAGTTGCCGCGGTTATGAACGATTTGTTTATTAACATCAAAGTTGACCGCGAAGAGCGCCCCGACATTGATAATATCTATCAAACTGCCCTGGCCCTTTTGGGCGAACAGGGCGGTTGGCCTTTGACCATGTTCCTCAGCTCAAAAGGAGAGCCTTTCTGGGGGGGAACCTATTTCCCCAAAGAAACCGCCTATGGGCGGCCCGGCTTTATCCATGTATTGGAATCCGTATCCGGTATTTTCCAGAACGAACCGGAAAAAGTCACCAAAAACCGCGATATTTTACGTGCCGCGCTTAAAAATCATAACAGCGTCCCTGAAGGTGATCGGCCAAAATTGACTATTGAAGTCCTCGACCGGATCGCCGCGCGCTATTCAGAAGAAGCCGATTTAGAACATGGCGGGATCGGGTCCGCGCCCAAATTCCCGCAAACCTATGTTCTTGAAAATCTATGGCGCAGCTACATTCGCACAGGACACGAAGCGCTATCAGAAATTGTGGTCAAAGCCCTCACCCATATGTCGCAAGGCGGAATTTATGATCATCTGGGCGGCGGATATGCGCGATATTCGACGGATGCTGAATGGCTTGTCCCCCATTTCGAGAAGATGCTTTATGACAACGCCCTGATCCTGGATCTGCTTGTACTTGTCCATCAGGAGAATAAAAGCGAGCTGTTCAAAGATCGAATTTACGAGACTGTTGACTGGGTTTTACGCGAAATGATCGGCGAAAACGGCGGCTTCTCGTCGACCATTGATGCGGATAGTGAAGGCGTTGAGGGAAAATTCTATGTCTGGGACGTTGAGGAAATCAACGCAGTTCTGGGCGAAGAAGCCGCGCAATTTGCCGAGATTTATGGGATGGAAGAGGATGGAAATTGGGAAGGCAGTAATATTCTGAACCGCCTTAACTACCCCACCACACTGGATCCCGATACGGAAACAGCCCTCTGTGCGCTTCGATTAAAACTCCGGAAAAAACGCGAAGAGCGCATTGCCCCCGGTCTTGATGACAAAATCCTGACCGATTGGAACGGATTGATGATCGCCTCGCTTGCCAAGGCCGGTGCCTATTTTGATGAAGTTCACTGGATCGAACAGGCCGAAAACGCTTTCACAGCCATTTCAACCCATTCCATGGCGGAAGATGGCCGCCTGTATCACAGCTACCGTTTGGGCCAGGCCAAACATACGGGTATATTGGAAGATTACGCCAATATGAGCCGGGCAGCCCTTGTTCTGTATGAAATTACCGGACGTAATTTTTATCTGGAACGGGCGAAACTCTGGGTTTCCATTCTAAATACCCATTTCTGGGATAAGAACGGTGGCTATTTCCAAACAGCCGATGATGCAGAAGCCCTGATCGTTCGCAGCAAGTCCGCATTTGATAATGCAGTCCCATCGGGCAATGGCACAATTTTGGAAGTTCTGGCAAAATTACATTACCTGACCGGTGAGCGCCAAGAGTTTGAAAAAGCAACGGACATTATTCGAACCTTCTCAGTGGAGCTGGGCCGAAACTTCTTCCCGCTGGCAACCTTCCTCAACAATTTTGAAACACTGATCGAAGGAAAACAGATTATTATCGTTGGAAATCGATCTGATAGCGATGTTCAGGACCTGCTGAAAGAGCTGAAAAACTTCAGCTTTGCCAATAAAGTGGTCAATATCATTTCGGATACGGAAAATCTGCCCTTTGACCATCCCGCCAAGGGAAAAAGCCGGGTTGAGGATAAGGCAACCGCCTATGTCTGTACCGGGCCTGTCTGTTCCCTGCCCGCCAATAACCCGGTTGCATTTCGGCAAATTCTGGAAGGAGAGGATGCCTGATGGCGCAATTAAGTATGCATAGCCCGGTGGGAGATCTAACCGTTACAGAAGAAGAGGGTGCTATCATTTCCCTCGATTGGGGCTGGGTTCCGGCCGAATGGCAGGAAGAAACACCACTTTTGCTTGAGGCCGTCGATCAGCTAAACGATTATTTTGACGGAAAGCGACTGGATTTCGATTTGCCCCTTAACCCACCAGGATCGGATTTTCAGAAATCCGTCTGCTTTGCCATGAAAGCCATACCCGGCGGCGAAACCCGAACCTATGGCGATATTGCTAAAGAGCTGAATAGTGCAGCCCAGCCGGTGGGAAATGCTTGCGGGCTTAATCCAATCCCGATTATCATCCCCTGTCACAGGGTGCTGGCAGCCGGTAAAGAAATCGGCGGTTTTTCAGGTGATGGCGGCGTTGAGACCAAGAAAAAGCTTCTAATTTTGGAAAATGCCCTCCCACCGCAGCAGCAATCACTAGATCTATAATTGATATAAAACAGGTTTACGGGCGCGTAATCTCAAAAAGGGACGAAAATGACAAAAGCAATCACATTTAGCGAATTTGGCGGACCAGAAGTTATGAAATGGTCTGATGTCGAGGTCGGTAAACCCGGCGCCGGCGAAGTTCGAATTAAACATTCAGCAGTTGGTCTGAATTACATCGATGTTTATTTCCGCACAGGCCTGTATCCCAGCCCCCTGCCCGGTATTCCCGGTATGGAAGCCGTCGGAATTATTGAAGAAATCGGGGAAGGCGTGAAATATGTCAAAGTTGGCGATCGCGTTGCCTATGCTGGCCGTCCAATCGGTGCCTATTCTGAAGAACGGGTTATGCCTGAAGATAACCTGATTCAAATTCCCGATAGCATTTCCGATGAAACCGCTGCTGCCATGATGTTGCAGGGTATGACCGTTGAATATCTTCTGCAGCGGACGTTTCACGTGAAACAAGGCGATACCATCCTGTTCCATGCCGCCGCTGGCGGGGTTGGTCTGATCGCCTGCCAATGGGCAAAACATATTGGAGCAACGGTCATCGGAACGGTTGGTTCTGAAGAAAAAGCCGCTCTTGCCAAAGCCCATGGCTGTGATCATACGATCAACTATCGCACTGAAGATTTCCAAAAACGCGTTATGGAGATCACAGATGGTCAAGGTGTTCCGGTTGTCTATGACAGTATTGGCAAGGATACATTTGAAGGCTCACTTGATTGTCTTCAGCCGCGCGGCCTGATGGTCACTTATGGTAATGCGACAGGCCCTGTCAAAGATGTGGATTTGGGAATTCTGGCAGCAAAAGGTTCGCTATATGTTACGCGTCCAACCTTAATGACCTATAATGCCAAGCGCCCTGATCTTGAAAAATCAGCAGCAGATATGATGGCACTGGTTGCCGATGGGACATTAAAAATCAACATCGGTCAGCGGTATCATTTATCAGAAGCAGCCAAGGCCCATGAAGATTTGGAAGGCCGAAAAACAACTGGTTCAACGGTTTTCACGCTGTAAAAATCCGCAAATAAAAGCAGAAAAACACCCTTCTAAATGGAGGGTGTTTTTTTATGAGTTTATCCAGAGACGAATAAATTTATTTAAAGAGGTTAAAAATTACTATTTTAAATCAAATATTTAATAAATGTAATTACATACATTATTACTAAAATTTTCCTTTAAAAATCTACGTATTTTAAGCAGATTATTTCGATACCCCTCAAAAGCGACAGGACCGTCGCTGATTTTTAAGTCTGTTAATTTATGCGGCCCGGAACTAGCCTTTGCCTTATGAAAAGCCAGCAAGACATCATTCAATTTTTGAAAAATGAACCGCTCGTCTATCCACTGCTCAAAACAGTTTCAAAGCTGGAAATTGATAATTGCTGGATTGGCGCCGGACTAATTCGAAATGCCATTTGGGATCATCTTCATCACCTTCCCGTCGTGCTGCAGCCGACAAGTGATATTGATGTTATTTATTTTGATCCTCAGGAAACGGATGTTAAATCCGAAAAACAGATCGAAGATCGTTTGTTCAAAATGGCGCCGGATTTTCCCTGGTCAGTTCGAAATCAGGCCCGAATGCATCTGCGCAATAATGACCCCCACTACACCAGTATCAGTGACGCCCTTTTCCACTGGCCAGAAACGGCAACAGCCATTGCTGCCCGGCTGAACAATAATCAAATTGAAATTCTCGCTCCGCACGGGGTGGAAGATCTTTTGAATCTGAAAATCAGACCCTCCCCGGCCTTTTCCCATAAAATGGAAATTTATAACAAAAGGCAGCGAAGCAAGAATTGGACTCAAAGGTGGCCTAAATTAACAGGCTAAAGCGCATTAATTGTAATAATAGGGGGTATAGTGCACTTTCGAGCGATGATTTTTCACCTTATGGGAATGATGATGGTGTTTATTCCATCCTTTTTTCCGGTTTCCCTTATGGTTTTTAAAATGCACGACTGAAACGACCGGCCGTTTATGGAAATGATAAACTTGTCTGGCTGGAGGGGTATTGATGATAACGATATTAATCTGGCTGCTTCTGGGGCGAACTTGCAAAACACCCAAAGACGTGTTGATAACCGCCTGAACCATTTGCCTGTTGTTAGACCCATGATGATCATGTCGATTTGAACTTGCCTCTGCAATGCCGGCCGTACATAGCAAACAAGCAACTAAAATAAGTTTCTTCATTTTACACCTCTCCTATCTAGGTATGTATCAAACGCGGTAGATCAGAAAACCGGTCGAAAAAAATAGGATTAATGGTTTTATTGGAAAGATAAACCGGGCAAATCCGCCTTTTTTTAGGTAATTGAAGAAGCTTGGGAAATTCAAAGACAAATATCAGGCCTATTTGTAAAGACATGTAAATTCAGTTATTTAACATATGTAATTACATACATTATTACTAAAATTTACGCCTAATAAATCCCAAAATTACAGCAAGTTTTAAATTGTCAGCTTATGAGGGGTATGGATTTAAGACGAAAGAATTCAATCAGGGATTTTTCAGAAAACTCGCCCTTACCCAATTTGCTAAACAGCTGCATGATGTCCTCGTTCGAGATATCCAGCATCAATCCATTTCGGCGCAGCGTTAGAATAACAAGGCTGATTGCCAATGCCGCATTTCCTTTCGAAGCAGGTTGTTCAGACAGAATGCTGGTGAACAGGGACAAGACGACTTCAAATGGATCTTCATGTTTTTTTGTCGTTACCATCATTCGCGGCCAGGCCAAAGCAGCACCGATTTTAACATCGTCAATTTCGCACGTGGGATCCCCAAAGGTTGCCATCTGTTTGCGGTAAACTTCCCGAATGACAGAACGTGTGGGTAAATGCATCAGATCCGCCTTTATTTAAACAACCGCTTTAAAGCAGGCTTATAGTGATTTTCGATCTGATCATAGAGCTCCATAAAACCATCAAATTCCGGATCAATTTTTCGAATTAACAAGCCATCCCCATCCACAGTAACCCGCAAGGTATCCCCAATTTCATAGCTCAAATGCCGCAGAAATTCCGCCGGAATTGTTACTCCGGCTGCGCTTCCTGTCTTTCGAAGCTTGGTTTCAAATGGATCAAGGTCTTTTTTTATCAGCTTTAAAATACCCGTTTTTTCAATGGTCTATACAAGTAATAACATATGTCATTATATATGATAACCTTTAAATTCTTATATAGGTTCAGGTAATTGCCAGCCCCCGAATAAAAAAGCGCCGCCCTTTCAGGCAGCGCTTTATAAAAACAGATAATTTATCTGATGATCAGGTGTTCATAGAGTCGAAGAAATCATCATTGGTTTTGCTGCCGCGAAGTTTATCGAGCAGGAATTCCATGGCATCGGTTGTGCCCATTGGATTGAGGATACGGCGCAGCACCCACATTTTCTGCAAGGTGGCTTTATCCACCAGCAGCTCTTCTTTACGGGTACCTGATTTCGTAATGTCGATCGCTGGGAAGACCCGCTTGTCAGACAATTTACGATCCAGAATAATTTCAGAGTTACCTGTGCCTTTAAATTCTTCAAAGATCACTTCGTCCATGCGCGAGCCCGTATCGATCAGCGCAGTGGCCACAATTGTCAGTGATCCGCCTTCTTCGATATTACGGGCAGCACCAAAGAAACGTTTTGGCCGCTGCAGGGCGTTGGCATCCACACCACCGGTCAAAACCTTACCGCTAGAGGGAACAACCGTATTATAGGCACGGGCCAGACGGGTGATACTGTCGAGCAGGATCACAACATCCCGTTTATGCTCTACCAGACGTTTGGCTTTTTCGATGACCATTTCAGCCACCTGAACATGACGAGAGGCCGGTTCATCAAATGTAGAGGACACCACTTCACCGTTCACAGACCGCTTCATATCGGTCACTTCCTCAGGACGTTCATCGATCAGCAGAACGATCAGGTAAACTTCCGGGTTATTGGTTGTGATGGAATTTGCAATATTTTGAAGGAGAACGGTTTTACCGGTTCTAGGCGGCGCCACGATCAGGGCGCGCTGGCCTTTACCTTGTGGTGAGACCAGATCAATAACACGGGCTGAGCTAATAACAGTCGTGGGATCTGGTGTTTCCAGTTGAATGCGTTCATCTGGATAAAGGGGTGTGAGGTTGTCAAAGTTGATTTTGTGACGGGCGCGTTCAGGATCTTCAAAATTGATCTGCTGAACTTTCAGAAGGGCAAAATATCGTTCGCCGTCTTTGGGGCTTCGGATTTCGCCCTCTACTGTGTCGCCTGTTCGCAGTGAAAATTTACGGATCTGGCTTGGGGAGACATAAATGTCATCAGGACCCGCCAGATAGTTTGCATCGGGAGAGCGCAGAAAGCCAAACCCATCTTGCAAAATTTCGAGGACACCGCCCCCGGTGATCTCTTCCCCATTTTCGGCCTCACTCTTGAGAATGGCAAACAGCAGTTCCTGTTTTCGCATTGTAGAGGCATTTTCAATATCCAGCGCTTCAGCAGCGGCCAGGATTTCAGGTGGAGTTTTCTTTTTAAGTTCTTGAAGGTTCATGTAAATCCTTGAGGATTATTAAAGGATATGATTACGAAAATGTCAGTTGATTTTACTTTATTGGGAAGTAAGGCGCTTTGAGAGCGATCAATCTGCTCGTTTATTGGGACTGATTGGATTAAGTCTCAGGTCCCGGTTGCGAAGGATGCGACCGGTTGAGATAAAGAAATGCCAGCATATCCAATTTAAGTCAACAGCTTAAAACGCATTTTCGCTCGAATATGCATATTTTCAGGATTAAAACGGTTTCGTAACGACCATGATAACAATGATTATCATTAAAACCGTCGGAAACTCATTTGCGAACCTATAAAATCTGGCAGATTTCTGATTTTGATCGGCTTCAAAAGCTTTGCGCCAGCGGGAAAGTTCACCGTGAAACGCCCCCATCATCACAATGCTGGCCAGCTTGACCCAGATCCAGCCAGAAGACCAATCAACAATCCCCGGAATGCTGAGCAGTAAACCGCCAAAAACAAAGCTCATAATCATCGCTGGGTTGATAATGCCGCGCAGCAGGCGGCGTTCCATTACCTTGAAGGTTTCTGACTGAACTGAGCCGGTTTCTGCGTCGCAATGATAGATAAAAAGGCGCGGCAAATAGAGCATTCCCGCCATCCAGGCGATCACGGAAATGATATGAAATGCTTTAATCCAAAGATAATATTCACTTAAAAAATCTTGCATTACCCCTACCCCGACCTTGATTTAAGAAGCTGCGTAACGCACACAGCCAATTGCGCCAGCTGGACAGATAATCCCACCTTCATTGCTCATAATCTCGCCCGTTTTTCTATTTTTGACAAGATCTGCAAGCCCTTCAATGAATTTATCATGAGAGCCAACAGTTGGCACACGCTGATAGGTTTTGACCCCGGCTTCCTTGGCAACCGCGCCATATTCAATATCCAGCTCGACCAATGTTTCAGAATGTTCCGAGACAAACGCGACAGGAATAACCAGCAAAGACTGACCCAAAGCCCCGGCTTGCTTTATTTCCTCTTCGGTATCGGGTCCAATCCATTCCAGCGGTCCAACCCGGCTTTGATAACTAATTTGATGATCCAGATCCGGCCGGTTCAATTTCGCAATAATGGCCGCCACGGTTTTTTCCACCTGATCGGGATACGGATCGCCCGCATCCACAATTTTTTTAGGCAGACCGTGGGCTGAAAATAGCAATTTTGGCATATCGCCTGGAAAATCTTTTAATTTGTCCAAAATCAGATTTGTATAGGCCTCGACAAAGCCATTTTCAGCGGGATAACAACAAATTGTCGAAACGGGAACGGTCAAACCGGCTTTTTTCGACAGGGATTGCCATTCTTTAAGCGAAGAGGCTGTTGTTGTTGTTGAAAACTGCGGATACAGCGGCAGTAAAATCACTTCATCGGGATCATAGGCTTTGACTTTCGCCAATGTCTCAGCCGCCCGGGGATGCCAATACCGCATGGCGATGAAGACCTGAAAATCGTCACTTTCCCCGGCAAGGGCGACTTCAAGGGCCGCCGCTTGTGCGTCTGTTTGTTCCAAAATAGGTGATTTTCCGCCTAAATGAGCGTAAATTTCCCGCGCTGTGGGCCCGCGGCGTTTGGAAATCAGTTTGGCAATCAGATAGCGAAAGAATTTCGGCAACCGAATAATGGCCGGATCGTTAAACAGATTAAACAAAAAGGGTTCAATCGCATCGGGACTGTCCGGGCCGCCGAGATTAAACAGAACAATCGCTTTTTTTGCCATGAAGTTGGCCCCTATTTTTTCCAGTTTCGAACAGTTTCTGCCAGCAAGGCAACATTTTCAGGCGGGGTTTGCGGAATAATGCCGTGACCCAGATTGAAAATATGAGGACCGCCCGACAGGGTTTCGAGAATATGATGGATGCGATCGACCATGGCAGATCCCCCGGCGACCAAAAGGATCGGATCCAGATTGCCCTGAACTACGGCTTTGGGTTGAATATTTTGAGCCGCCCAGCTCAGTGAGGCGGAAGTATCCAGACTAACAGCGGTAACCTCGGTTTTTTCAACGAAATCAAGGATATTGCCCCCGACCCCTTTTGGAAAGCCAATCACAGGAAAGCCCGGATGAACAGCGCGAATGGCCTTGATAATTTTCGCCGTTGGCTGAATGACCCAGCGATCAAATTTATCATCTGGCAAAACCCCGGCCCAGGTATCGAAAATCTGAACAGCCTCGGCGCCGGCTGAGATTTGTTTGAGCAGATATTCGATCGTTGCCTGAACCAGCAGATCAATTAGCTGATCAAAGCCTTCTGGATCGCTATAAGCCCATTTCTTTGTCTCAACGTAATCTTTGGATCCCTTTCCCTCCACCATATAGGTCGCCACGGTCCAGGGAGCCCCCGCAAAGCCGATTAACGAACAATGAGAGGGTATGGAGCCACTCAACCGATTTACGGTCTCGTAGACGGGGTTTAAACGATTATGCAAATTGTCAAAATTGAGCTTTGAAACTTCTTTTGCCGAGCGAACAGGCTCTAAAACAGGCCCCTCGCCTTCCTTGTAGGCCAATGGCTGTCCCAAAGCATCAGGAATTAGGAGAATATCAGCGAATAAAATGGCTGCATCCATATCGTATCGGCGCAATGGTTGAAGGGTAACTTCTTCTGCTTTTGCCGGGTTATAGCAAAGATCTAGAAACGAACCGGCGTCGGCACGGGTCTGGCGATATTCAGGAAGGTAGCGACCTGCCTGACGCATCAACCAGAACGGCGGACGGTCCAATTTTTCTTTGTTCAGTGCTTTTAAAAATCTCTTTGGGGACGATGAGGACACGGTCTTGCCTTCCTGAAAAAAGTTATCCCTTCCTATATATCTATTTAAATAATAGGTGGTAGTAGTTGTTTATCCCTGTGAATAACGGGGATGCATGTTTTTTCACAGCCTTAATTGATATTTTGTGGAAAAAATTCGGGTTTTGGGGCTTTGGGGATAGATACGGTAAAAGGGCGTTTCAGGTTCACTTTAAAAGTGGGGATTATGGGGATAAGTCGAAAATTCCGGTTTTGAAATAAGTTGTCCCCATTATTCAAAAGGGCTGTTTGGACTTGTCCATACGTGCACAGAAGCACGGCAAACACATGTATGAACATGAGTAAAGTTTCTGGAAGTCCGCCAAGTGGCATGTTATCCCTGTTATTCACATTATTCACAGGCCAGACAGGATCAATAAAAATGCCTGATTTACATCTTCATCTGGTGTCAGATTCAACTGGCGAAACAATTCAATCGATTACAAAGGCGGCGCTGGTTCAGTTTGAAGCCTCGCATCCGGTAGAACATGTCTGGTCCATGACCCGCACCATTCGCCAGATTGATGATATCCTTGATTCCATTCGTAAAAATCCGGGTCTTGTGCTGTTTACGCTGGTCAATAAAGAGCTGCGAGCGGCGCTTGAAAAAGGCTGCCGAAAAGCAAAAGTGCCCTGTGTTTCGATCCTTGATCCGGTGATGGCCTCTTTATCGCAATATTTGGGACAGAAAAGCCGCGGTCTGCCGGGCCGCCAGCATATGCTGGATCAGCAGTATTTTGCCCGGATTGAATCCCTCAATTACACGATGGCCCATGATGATGGCCAAATGCCCGACGGACTGGAAGATGCGGATATTGTCTTGATCGGCGTTTCCAGAACGTCCAAGACGCCCACATCCTTTTATTTATCCCACCGGGGCATTAAGACGGCCAATATTCCCATTGTCGTTGGCTGCCCCATGCCGCCGCAATTGTTCGAACTTAAAAAGCCCTTTATCGTGGGTCTGACAACCAGTCCCGATCGCTTGTCGCAAATTCGCCGAAATCGTTTGTTGTCGTTGAACGAGACCAATGAAACCGATTATGTGGACGTGGAACGGATCAAGGATGAAGTTTTGCAGGCGCGGAAACTTTGTACCAAACATGGCTGGCCCGTGATTGATGTAACCCGTAGATCCGTTGAAGAGACCGCCGCGCAAATTGTCATGCTTTATAATAAACGACATGCCAAACCAGAAGAAAGTACCCTTTAATGAGCGCGACAGCTGACGTTGAGTTAATACTGGCTTCTGCGAGCAAGTCACGGCAGATGCTTTTGGAAAATGCCGGGCTGGAATTTCACACCATTGCTGCCACTGTGGATGAAAGCGAGCTGAAACATTCCCTGCAGGCCGCTGGTGCAAGTGCACTTGAGACGGCAATTGCACTGGCAGAGTTGAAAGCGTTGAAAATCTCGCGCGATTTTCCAAATCATTTGGTCATTGGCGCGGATCAAATGCTGGAATGCAATGGGATCTGGTTTGATAAACCCCCCGATATGAGCCACGCCCGCGCTCATTTAAGCAGTTTGCGCGGCAAAACCCATCAGCTTCAAAATGCGGTCTGCGTTGCAAAAACCAGCACGATTATCTGGCATTACAGCAATACAGCAAGCCTGCAGATGCGAAAATTCAGCGATGAATTCCTCGATGATTATCTTAAAGAAGCGGGCGAGGAGATTTTATTCTCTGTCGGGGCGTATCAGCTTGAAGGTTTGGGCGCGCAGCTTTTTAATAAAGTAGATGGGGATTTCTTCTCAATACTGGGCTTGCCGCTCCTCCCGCTGATCGATTTTTTACGTGGACATGGGATTGTAAAATCATGACGTTGTGCGCTGGTGTTATGGGATTTCCGATCTCCCACTCCCTCTCCCCCCGCCTTCATGGATACTGGATCAAAAAATATGATCTGGATGCCTCCTATGTGGCATGGGAAGTGAAACCCGAAACCTTGATGCAGACGATTGAAAGCCTGAAGCGGGACTGCGCAGCAAAGGGCGATGTATTCAGGGGCTGTAACCTGACCATTCCATTAAAAGAGACAATTGTTGATCAGGTAGATGTCTTGGAAAGTGCTGCCGCTGAAATAGGCGCGGTGAATACAGTTGTTGTGGGCGCGGACGACCAGCTATTTGGGCGCAATACGGATGGTATTGGTTTTACCGATAATCTGGCGGGTGAGATTGATTTAGAGCGGTTTAAGGGCGGGACGGCGCTGGTCCTTGGCGCGGGCGGCGCGGCGCGGGCCATTTTATACGCGCTGGCCCAGATGGGATTTAGCAAAATTCTGCTGTCTAACCGGACGCAGGCGCGGGCCGAAGATCTGGCAAAAGTCATGCAGAATATACCCATTGAAGTTGCCGATTGGGAAAAGCGCGATGCGCTGGTTTCAACCGCGGATCTGATTGTAAACACCACCAGCCTTGGGATGCGCGGCCAGCCGCCTTTAGAAATTTCATTAAAAGCGTTGAAAGCTGGCACCGTTGTTACGGATATTGTCTATACCCCTCTGGAGACAGATTTATTGAAAGCAGCCAGAGACCGCGGGCATATTGCCATTGACGGGCTTGGGATGTTACTGCATCAGGCCAAGGCTGGATTTGAAGCCTGGTTTGGGGTTAAACCAGAGGTAGATGACGCCCTTCGCGCGTTCGTATTACAGGGGCTGAACGGGGACGAATAAAAATGAGTATAAAAATAATAGGTCTGACCGGTTCTATCGGGATGGGAAAATCAACCGTTGGCAAAATGTTCGCCGCTGAAGATATTCCCGTTTATAACGTGGACGCGGAAATTCATAAATTTTATCAAAAAGGGGGTTCTGCGGTTGAACCCATTGGCGCGGTTTTCCCTGAGGCAATTATTGACGGGCGGGTTGACCGGCCAACGCTGAGTAAGCTTGTGGTTGGGGATGACGCGGCCATTAAAAAACTGGAGCGCATTGTTCACCCCATGGTTGGCGCCCACCGCGCTCAATTTCTGGAAAAAGCGGAAGCCGAGGGCCATGATATGGTGGTTTTGGATGTGCCGCTTATTTTTGAGACCGGCGGGGAAGAAAATTTTGACAAAATCGTTGTGGTCAGCGCACCGGGTCATTTACAAAAAGAGCGGGTTCTGGCCAGAGATGACATGCACCCGGAAAAATTTGACCAAATCCTGTCCCGTCAGCTTCCCGATGCACAAAAACGCGAGCGGGCCCATCATGTGATTGATACGGGCTGCAGTGAGGCTGAAACCCGGCAACAGGTGACAGACTTGATCCGCGACTTGAGAGTAGAATTTAAAAATGCGTGAAATAGCCCTGGATACTGAGACAACTGGATTTGATCCGTCATCGGGGGATCGAATTGTTGAAATTGGGTGTGTTGAGCTTGAAAATTTTATGGCAACGGGCCGGGTTTTTCATGTGTATATCAACCCCGAGCGGGATATGCCCGAAGCGGCGTTCAAAGTTCATGGCCTGAGCGAAGAATTTTTGAAGCAACATAATGTTATGGCCAAGGAAATTGATGGGTTTCTGAAATTTATTGGCTCGTCAAATCTGGTCATCCATAACGCCGAATTTGATATGAAGTTTATCAATGCCGAGCTGATCCGCCTGAAACGGAAACCCCTGCCCATGAGCCGGTCTATTGATACGGTGGCGATGGCGCGGCGGATGTTCCCGGGCGCGCAGGCCAATCTGGACGCCCTGTGCCGCCGGTTTAAAATCGATAACTCTGCCCGAACCAAACATGGTGCGCTTCTGGATGCGGAGTTGCTGGCCGAGGTTTATCTGGAACTGCGCGGTGGCCGCCAGACAGGTTTATCGCTGGCCGCCGATAAAGGCGGCGAGGATCAGAATTTTCAAAAATCGAAAATCCGTCCGCCAAGACCGCACAGTGCAAGCGATGAAGAATTGGCAGCCCATGCGGCCTTTTTGGAAAAGCTTACTGATCCGGTCTGGAATAGATAAAAGATGCAAAAAAGCCCCGCTTGAAAACGGGGCTTTTTTAATTGGGGAACCGATGGTCTGCGGTTAAGCGTTACCGGCTGTGTTTTTCTGCATTTCCTGGGCTTTATGTGCCTGGAAAAGACCCGCAAAATCAATTGGATCAAGTTGCAGCGGCGAGAAACCACCGTCGCGGGATGCATCAGAGACAACCCGGCGTGCAAAAGGAAAGATCAGGCGCGGGCATTCGATCATGCAGACCATTTCAAGCGCTTCGGGTGGGAAGTTCTTGATCAGGAACAGACCGCCATATACCAGCTCGATTATGAAAGCTGTTTTATCTTCATGCTTGGCAGTTGCCTGAATGCGCAGTTCAATTTCATAATTTTCAGCGGTCAGGGCTTTTGCCTGAACATTAATGCCCAGTTCAACCGTTGGCTGGGACAGCTCAGGGTTTAAGCTGGCAGGGGCGTTCGGGTTTTCGAACGACATGTCTTTGACATATTGAGTAATGATGGAAAGGATCGGTGTTTCTTCGGCAGCCGCCGTTTCAGGGGCGCCTGTTTCCACGTCATTTTCAGCCATTTTTGAATAATCTCCCGGAGAGTTGTTTGGCATCTGCTGTAATTTGCCCTTTGGCTAGCATGTATTGGCAGGCCTCACAAGCAATAGCTATGCTTATTTATCGTGATTTTTTGACCAAGGGCTGCCTTCGTTGCGGGGCTTGTCTGAAATTTCTTCCACTTCTTCGACAACAGAATATTCCCCTTCGATTATGGGGGAGCTTCGATACGGGCTTTCACTTTGTTCAGAAAACACGTTTTCAGAGCGAACAAACCGGCTGGTTCCAGCTAATTTCGTCGCGACAAGATTTCGAAGCGGAGGAAGGAAGAGCAGAAAACCCATTGTATCGGTGACAAATCCGGGAATTAATAAAAATAAACCGGCCAGAGCGAGCAGCACGCCGTTCAGGATTTCACGCACCGGTGATTGCCCCGCATTCAGCCGCGTTTGGGCTTGTGTGAGAACCGAAAGTCCTTGATATCGCAGCAAGGCCATGCCGATTACGGCGGTTAAAATGGTCAGGGCGATGGTGTTTAGCGCGCCAATTTCACCTCCCACTTCGATGAAAGCATATATTTCGGCAATGGGAATACCGATGAGAATGGCAAAAAACAAAAGGGGCAAGCTTGTTTATCCTTATAAGAGTTTCTATGTACTTATTAGCAGGAAATTAGAGTTCAAGGCAAAATATCCCGCTAGACCTAGGTCTGGTAACGGGCTAACCTTTGATAAATAAGCAACTCTTTTGAGTCATTTTGTGAATAGGTATGAATAATTAATCATGAGCAACGGGTTTGAGTTTCTCGACATAATTCTACTGGTGATGGTCGCAGCGTTCATTTTTTTGAGGCTGCGAAGCGTTTTGGGTCGCCGTATGGGTCACGAACAATCACCTCGTGAAGACGTGCCAGATGTACCACGCAAACGGTATAACAAGCCCGTTGATGGCCCAACAGATGAGAACGGTGACAATATCGTTCCCCTGAACGATGATATTGATATCAAGCCGCGAAAACCGCTGCCAATTTCCAACACACCGCTGGCGGCAACTTTGCGGCAAATTCACGAAACGGACAATAGCTTCAATCCTGATGCCTTTCCCGGTCAAGCCGAAATGGCCTATGAAACCATCGTGCTTGCCTTTGCAAATGGGGATCGCAAGACGTTGGAAGATTTGCTGTCAGAAGATGTTTACAAAAGTTTTGTCGATGCCATTGATGCCCGTAATCTGGCGGGTGAAGTGATGACAACGGATATTCTGGATATTGTATCGTCCGAGATTACCGCCGCTGAACTGAATGGAAAAGAAGCGGAAGTGACGATCCGTTTTGAATCCGAAATGATTTCCATGACCAAGAACGAAGAGGGTGTTGTTACCAGTGGTGATCCACATCCGCATCGGGTTCGAGAGCTTTGGACATTTGCCCGTAAATTGAAATCCCGTAATCCAAACTGGCTTTTGATTACAACGAAAAGCGCAGATTAATCTAAAGCGCCAGGGGGCCGCGTCGTGTTAAGATCAAAACGGATCCTGATCCTTGCAGGGATCATTGTGATCGCTCTTGTTGCCGGGGGCATTTGGTATTTTTGGGGCGCGCAAGCGCAAAAAGAGGATCGTCTTGTCCTTGTTCCCTCTGATTTTGGCGAACTTTCTGGTTGGCAGGACGATCAACTGGATGAATTCCTCCCTGCCCTTCATAAATCCTGCGAGAAAATTGCGCAGCTCCCCGATGACCGGTCTTTAGGGGCTGATGGTCTGGCAGGAACCGCCGGAGAGTGGAAAGCGCTGTGCGCAGAAGCTTTGGCGCTTGTCCCTGATACTGCCGTGATCCGCAGCTTTTTAGAGAAAAATTTTGTGCCGGTTCAGGTGCGCAATAATGACAGCAGTGAGGGATTATTCACTGGTTATTATGAGGCCAGTCTTAAAGGCAGCCGGGTAAAGTCTGAAAAATACAAAACCCCCCTTTATTTGCGGCCCGAAGAATTGGTGATGGTTCATCTGGGCCGGTTTCGCGACAGCTTAAAAGGGCAGCGAATTGCTGGACTTGTTAAAAATGGCGAGCTTTTCCCATTTGCAGACCGCAAAGAAATTGACGGCGGCGCCCTGGCAAACCGGGATCTGGAAATCGTTTGGGTGGATAGCGCTGTTGATGCGTTCTTTTTGCACATTCAGGGGTCTGGTTATGTGGAGCTGGATGATGGTAGCGCGCTGCGCGTGGGATATGCTGCGCAAAATGGGCATCCTTATTATGCGATCGGACGGACTTTAATCGAGAACGGTTCGGTCGCACGCGAAGATATGTCCATGCAGGCCATTCGAGACTGGTTGGATACCCATCCTGACAAGGCGGATGCGCTGATGCAGGAAAATGCGTCCTATATCTTTTTCCGCGAACTTAAAACATCAGGCCCCATTGGCGCGCAAGGGGTGGAACTAACCCCAAGGCGGTCATTGGCGGTGGACCGGAAATTTATGCCGCTGGGCGTTCCGATCTGGCTGGAAACCGAAGTCTTTAGCGATCCGGGATCGACACAAAGCCAGGCGTTTCACCATTTATTGATGGCACAGGATACAGGTGGTGCCATTCGCGGACCCGTGCGCGGTGATGTGTTCTGGGGGCATGGCGACGAGGCCTATAGCCGTGCGGGCGGGATGAAAAGTGAAGGCCAGTACTGGATTTTGCTTCCCAAAGAAATTGCTGCCCAAAAAATCTCGAAAAACTTGTCTTAAGCTTACTGGCTAAGGGCCTTTGAAATGTTTATAGTTCTTCCAATGAGCTTGGGAGAAATTTAGATGGTCAATGGCACTGAAAAAATTGAAGTGGCGCTGTTTGTCACCTGCTTGGTCGATATCAATCGGCCATCGGTCGGGTTTGCAACGGTTAAGCTGCTGGAGCAGACAGGTTGCAAGGTGGTGGTGCCCGACGCGCAAACCTGCTGTGGGCAGCCCGCCTATAATTCAGGGGACAGGCGCACAACAAAGCAAATCGCCCGCGATGTCATTCAGGCATTCAAGGGATTTAAATATGTGATTGCGCCGTCCGGGTCCTGCGCCGGAATGATCAAGAAACATTATCCCGAACTCTTTGCCGATGATCCCGATTTGCTTTTGGAAGCGCAGGAATTATCCGCGCGCACATTTGAATTGGTGTCATTTTTGAAAGATGTGCGGGGGTTCTCGGTCGATGATGTGACCTTTGATCATAAGGTAACCTATCACGATAGCTGTTCCAACCTGCGGGAAATGAAGGTGAAGGATCAACCGCGTGCGCTGATGCAGGGGGTTAAGGATCTGGAGCTTGTGGAGGCAGAAGACCGGGAAGCTTGCTGCGGCTTTGGCGGGACTTTCTGTATTAAATATTCCGAAATTTCCGAAGAAATGGTCGACCGTAAAATCGATAATTTGCTGGCAACGGGCGCTGATGTGATTGCCGCTGGTGATCTGGGCTGTCTGATGAATATTGCCGGGCGACTATATCGCAAAGGACATGAGAAAAAGGTCCTGCATATTGCTGAAATACTGGCGGGTATGGGGTCTGAGCCGGGTATTGGGGAGGAACGCTGATGAAAGTCACAAGCCGCCAATTCAAGGAAAACGCCCACGATGCCATGCAGGATAAAGATCTGCGGGAAGCATTGGCGCGGGTCAAAGAGGGTTTCACCACCAAAAGAAGCGAGGCGGCAGACGCCTTGCCGGAATTTGAAGATTTACGCGATCAGGCGCGGGATATCAAAAACCATGTTTTGGAAAATCTGGATTATTATCTGGAATATTTTGATGATCAGGTGACCAAACAGGGCGGTCATGTACATTGGTGTGCAACACCGAAGGATGCGCGCGAAGCCGTATTGAAGATTTGCCGGGATGCGGGCGCGAAAACCGTGACCAAGGGTAAATCCATGATCACGGAAGAAATTGCGCTGAATAAATTTCTGGAATCTGAAGGCATCGAGCCGATTGAGACGGACCTTGGCGAATATATTATTCAGCTGGCGGACGAGCCGCCCAGCCATATCATCGGCCCGGCGGTTCATAAAACCAAGGATCAGGTGACCGAGCTTTTCCACGAACATCATCAGAAATATGGCTATAAAGACCGAGAGGAAGACGCGGAAAAGCTGGTTGGGGAAGCCCGGGCCATTCTTCGCCATAAATATGTGGTGGCCGATGTGGGGATCACCGGGGCAAACTTTCTGGTGGCGGAGACCGGCTCGACCGTGATTGTCACCAATGAGGGTAACGGCGATTTAACCCAGTCCCTGCCCAAAACCCATATTGTGGTGGCCAGCCTTGAAAAAGTGATCCCGACGCTTGAAGATGTGAGCACGGTAATGCGGGTGCTGGCGCGCTCGGCCACGGGTCAGGAAATGTCGGTTTATACGACTTTTTCCACCGGTCCCAAGCGGTCCAAGGATATTGACGGGCCTGAGAATTTTCATGTGATTTTGCTCGACGGTGGGCGTAGTGAAATGATCGGCACGGAGCTGGAAGAATTGCTGCGCTGCATTCGCTGCGGGGCCTGTATGAACCATTGTCCGGTGTATCATGCCGTGGGCGGTCACAGCTATGGCTGGGTTTATCCGGGACCTATTGGCGCGGCACTGAACCCGCAGATGGTCGGTTTGGAAGAGGCGCTGCATCTACCCAATGCGTCCAGTTTTTGTGGGCGCTGCGAGGAAGTTTGTCCGGTGCGCATACCATTGCCCAAAATTCTGCGGCACTGGCGTGAACAGGCGTTTGAGCAGCAGATTGCGCCCAAGCCTGATCGTTGGGGGATTGAACTTTGGGGTTTCTTTGCTAAACGGCCAACTCTCTACCGGCAGGTGACGAAAATTGCGGCGCTGATCCTGACCAAGGTGGCGGGCGATAAGGGACGGCTTAAAAAGCTTCCCTTTAGCAATGGCTGGACACGGGTGCGCGACTTGCCGGCACCCCAAGGATCCACCTTTATGGATCAATGGCAGAAAAAACAGAGGCGGGAGGGCTGATCATGAACGGACGGGAGAAAATACTCGGGCGGATCCGCAGCCAGAAAAATCGCGGGCCGCTGGATAAAAAACAACAGAATATCCTTGCTGCCCGCATTGAAGCCCATGCGCGTAATCTGGTGCCCAAACGCGGCCAGATCCCGCTTGATGAGCAGGTCGTCCTGTTTACGGAAAAAATGGAAGCCCTGCTGACCAGCGTTGAGCGGGTGGCGGATGCTTCTGAAATTCCAGAGCGTGTTCAGGCCTATCTGGCGGCGAAAAACCTGCCCAGCCGGGTTAAGGTGAGCCCTGCTAAAAGCGTATCAGGGCTGGACTGGGACAAGGTGCCAACCTTGGAAATTGTCAAAGGCGCCGGCGCAGAAGAAGATGAAGTGGGACTGTCGCCCGCTTTTTCAGCGATTGCTGAGAGCGGAACCCTGATGATGGCATCGGGAAAAGATACGCCGTCCACGGTTAATTTCCTGCCGGAAAACCATATTGTAGTGTTGAACGTAAAGGATTTACGCGGCTCATACGAAGAAGCGTGGGATCTGCTGCGAAAGAAAACCGTTAGATCGGGGATGCCGCGGACCATTAATCTTATTTCGGGTCCGTCACGAACGGCGGATATTGAACAGCGCTTGATCATGGGGGCGCATGGCCCCAAAAGCCTGCATGTGATTTTGGTGGGTGATGGCAAATAAGAGCGGAAAGAATACGGGCAAGGGGAAGTCTTCCGGTTCAGGATCCAAAGAACTGAGCGCTGAGGATAAGCATATCTGGCAGCATGTAACCAGCCGGGTTATGCCCCTTTCCAGTAACCGCTATGTTCCCTTTAAAGATGGTGCGCGTGTCGATGGGGCAAACCCCCTTCCGCCGCATGCTGCCGCTACGGGAAACGCCGCCTCTTCCAAGAAGCGCCGCGTGCGCCTGATGAGTTCATCGGCCGAGGGCGCTGGCGCCAGATTGCCTTTTTCTGATTTATCGCAAGAACTTAAAGACATATCCGCTCGCAGCAATGTGGCTGGACTAGACCGGAAAAGTTCTGAAAAATTGCGGCGCGGCAAAATGGAGATTGAGGGCCGTGTGGATCTACATGGCTTCACCCGCAAACAGGCCCACACACGACTGCGCAGCTTTATTCACAGCGCTCACCGCAAAGGCAGCCGATGTGTTTTGGTGATTACAGGTAAAGGATCGTCGGCTGGCAAGGCGGAAGATGACGTCTATATGGGCGGCGGGCGTAAAGGCATCCTGCGTGAGGAGGTTCCCCGCTGGCTGATGGAGCCGGATCTGCGCAAGCTGGTTCTGGATTTTAGAACGGCCCAGCCCCGACACGGGGGTGAAGGCGCGCTTTATGTCCTGCTGAGACGAAGCCGAACAGAGATGAGAGACTGAGATGACCCCTTTTGGCGTAAAAGTTCGTGCGCTTCGAAAAGCCCAAAGTGTTTCGCTGAAAAAAATGGCGGAAGATTTGCAGATCAGCTCTGCCTATTTGTCTGCGCTGGAGCATGGGCACCGCGGGCAGCCTTCCTGGTCGCTGGTTGAGCAGATTTGTTCCTATTTCAATATTATCTGGGATGAGGCCGAGGAACTGCATGCTCTGGCCGCGCTCTCGCACCCCAAAGTTACACTGGATACCAGCGGATTATCGCCCACCGCGACGGAGTATGCCAATTTATTGTCGCGGGAAATTCGAAATTTATCGGAGCCGCGACTGGCAGAAATGCTGGAATATCTAAAAAGCTCGACCCCTACCCGATCATGAGCGCGGATCGTTCAGATACCGGGGTTCGCCTTGCCAAATCCGTGCAAGCCCTGTTCGAAAGTATGGGATATGCCAGCATGTGCGAAGTGAATCTGCGCATTCGCCGCCGGGTTGATGTAATGGGCATCAATGATAAAGGGCATATCCTGATTGCCGAGGTGAAAAGCGGCCCTGCAGATTTTCGGGCAGATACCAAATGGCCTGAATATCTTGAATTTTGCGACAGTTTTTATTTTGCCGTTTCCGAAGATTTTCCAACGGATTTGCTGCCCGCCGATCAGGGGTTGATCATTGCCGATGATTTTCACGCGGAAATAATCCGTCCCAGCGTGGATTTTAAATTAAACGCCGCAAGGCGGAAAAACGTGACGTTACGCTTTGCCCGGCAAGCTGCATTTCGATTGTCGCAATCCGTAACGGCGACTTCGCTTTTCTGAGGTGGGATCGCTCACTCTGTAAAAGGGTGATGGTCGAACTGCTTGGCATCATCGCAAATTTGATACCAATTCGGTTTTTCGGCTGTAAATTCATGAAATTGAACTGAAATTCCCGGATCATCATCTAAAATATTGGCCGGAATGGGAAAGCTGTCGCTGCTCGATCCAATTTCACCCAATGCCGTTCCGCATTTTTTGCAAAAACTGCGGATATATTGATAGCCGGGTTCGGGTTGATAAAACTGGATCATATCTTCGCCCTGGGTCAGGTGAAAATGATCTTTTTTTGTAAAAATAAGGGTACTGGCGCCGACTTTCCGGCATCTGGAACAATGACAGGTTCCCATCATTGAGGGCGTTTCCAGAAGTTCAAATTTAACCGCGCCACAACAGCAACTGCCTTTTATCATTTGATATCCTCACCACCTCAAAAAGAACATAATAGGAACATTTGTGCGGCGGTCAACAGAAACGGCGGTGTTAAACCTCTTTTTTGGCGGGACGGGTTTTGCCCAGACGCACCGCAAGCTCCTCGCTGAGCGTTTCAAATGCGGCATAGACAGGCTTAACCCCGAGACCAGCGACAAAAGCGGTAGCAGCAGGGCCAATTTTGACATCCCCCAGATCAGTAGAGCTTTCAGAGAGTTCAGGAAAGAAGAGAAGCAATACGCAAACGCCCAGCATGGATCCCAAAAAGATACGGGTCACGTCCCCGCGAACCTTGGCGCTGTCATAGGCTTGTGCAAATAACTTGTCGGAAATGCGTTTCATTAAAAAAATACAGGAACCAATCCCGCCCCAAACGGCCCCTACCAAGAAAACAATGGCAATTTTCCCATGTCCGGAGACAAACTGCTCAAATTCAGAGAGGCCGATCGGGTCAGCTTGCAGGGCCAGGACCCAGGATTTAAAAATTTCGAGAAGAATAGCCATGATAAAAAGGCTAAACCCAATGAACGCGGGCCTGAATCTGGTAATGGTTTGCGCATTTCGCCAGCCTGACGTGGCGTCATGTGTTTCGACAATTGTGTGACCGTTCACAGCATTATCTGCGTATGTTATGGCGGTGACTTTTGCGTAGCAGTTTTGTAATTCGATCCAGTTGGCGGCAGAATTTTCGCATTCCAGTTTGCTGAGCGCAGTCAAAAAATCAAGATGTGTGTTGCTGGTATCTGCGGCGAGAACATTTCCCTGTCGCGCCAGATAGGTCGCCAGTGCGTTGGCTTCAAATAGAAGGATATCGACCTTATTTTCATCCATTTGGCATTCTTGCAGATTGGTCATGCTTACCCCCTCTTAAAACCCAATCTCACACGAAACTTTAAGAACTATAAGCGCATTAAAGTAGCATATACAAGAAAATACAAATATAAGTTAAAACTTACTGATTTAGCTGCCAGTCATAGAAATCACCGTCAATTGCCTCAATTGACCCAAGTGCCTTTTTCAGCTTAGGTGCGGCATAAGTCTTTAAGTGCGTGATGATGGCCGCATCTGTCGCCCCAAAATCATCTGAAAACCAGTTATAGATGCTGGAGACCTGAAGCTTTTCACCGTGAAGCCGCGCCGCGCGGGGATGATTGACGAAGGTTTTAGCGGCACGGGTAAGGACCGCTTCAAGCGTGGTGCCCGTGAGCGCCTTTTGGGGAAGGTTCGGGCATCCCAGCGATGCGCAGTTCAGGACATAATGTGCGCGGGGATCCCTCCAGAGGGGGCGAATAATGCCATGTTCGATGTTATCGAGGGAAAGGGCGCTGCCTTCAATGGTGATAAGTTCGGCGCCCCACGGTCCGGTGGAGAAAAGGCCGGGCGAAATGTTGATCTGCCGAATGCTGTCCACAGGATAATGATCCAGAATAACCCGTATGGTCAGGCTGTTATACAGATTAACCCAAAAAGCAAACTGCTCTTTTCGGTTCAGATTAGAGACAGATGTTTGCGCAAGCTGATTGAGATACTGATCCAGACTTGCTTTATCCGCAGAAGAGACTTTGCCGTAAGCAAAACGGGCGATCCCATCCTCGCCCATAAACCGGTATTTACTGAGAAGTAAATCGAAGGAGCTGTGATCAACCTGCTGGGTGCTGGCCGGATTATGGGCGGTCCATTTATCGATTAGAACCGCCTCAGGGGCCGCCTGCAAAGGGCCAGAAACTAATATTAAACCTATGATTATAAATAGAGATTTAAAAACTGGCGTCACGGCGGCGCGGCTCCGTCTTTTTTATTGAGATCCCGTGAAGCCTGCCTGAGGTAAAGGTTTAAGGACAGGCACAATGGATCACATCTAAGTGAGGATTAAAGATACGGATCGTCTTTCGCCAGATAGGTTTGAACATAGTCGGCAATCCCATCTTCGAGGGAATAAAAGTTTCCGCCATAGCCCGCTTTTTTGAGTTTTTGCATATTGGCTTCGGTAAAATACTGATACTTATCCCGGATACTAACGGGGGTATCAATATATTGAATATCCGGTGATTTGCCTGCGGCTTTAAAGGTGGCCAGCGCCAGATCCTTGAAGCTGCGGGCGCTGCCTGTGCCCAAATTAAACAGCCCGCTGACATCTGGATTATCCAAAAGCCATAGAATAACTTTGACGCAATCTTTGACATAGACAAAGTCGCGAAGCTGTCCGCCATCCTCATAATCAGGATTGTGGGATTTGAACAGCGTTACCGGCTCCCCGTTTGCAACCATGGGATAGCTTTGGGCAATTACGCTTTTCATATTGCCTTTATGATATTCGTTGGGGCCATATACATTGAAGAATTTAAGGCCCGCCCACTGCGGTGGGGTTGGGCCGCCGTTCTTTTCGGTCAGGGCCACAAATTTATCAAAAGCGTGCTTGCTATACCCATAAAGGTTCAGTGGTTTGAGGTTTGCCAGCGCTTCAGCGCTTTGATTATCATCGAAACCCGCGTCCCCATCGCCGTAAGTTGCCGCTGAAGATGCATAAATGAAGCTGACGTTTTGACGTTGGCACCAGTCCCATAGGGCTTTGGTGGGGCGAAAATTTCGTTTGAGGATCAGATCGCCATCGGTTTCCGTGGTCGCGGAGATCGCGCCCATGTGAATAACCGCATCCAAAGCCGGGTTTGTGTCCAGCCAGTCCTGCATGTGATCTGGATCGATGAAATCGCTCACCATATGAGAGGCGAGGTTTTTCCATTTATCGCCGCTTTCCAGCCAGTCGCAGACAATGACGTCATCACCGCGTTCAGACAGAGCCGCGATAATGTTAGAGCCGATAAATCCGGCACCGCCGGTTACGAGGACACGCCGAGACATGTTAGCCATCCTTTTTTCGATCAATTTCAAGAAGTCGCTGAATCGTTCCTGTGGTGCTGAACCCTTCTTTGAGTTCGGCTAGAAAAACCCGCCCGCCATAGGCTTGCACAATGTCAGCGCCAACAACGGTTTCAACGGTATAATCGGCGCCTTTTACCAGGACATCCGGCTTTAAAGTTTCAATCAGGTTGAGGGGGGTATCTTCCGCAAAAGGGATAACCAGCGCCACATCTTCAAGGCTGGCCAGAACAATCGCGCGGGAGGTTTCATTGGTGGCAGGTCTGTCCGGGCCCTTGAGGCGGCGAATGCTATCGTCAGTATTCAAACCAACGATAAGCCGGTCACATTCAGCGCGGGCCTGCCCGATCAGGGAAATATGACCGGGATGAACCAGATCAAAACAGCCGTTGGTAAAGCCAACTTTCAGCCCGCGGGCCCGCCAGCCATCAATGATGGATTTCGCATGATGCAGGGAAGAGATTTTGTTATCGGCCGTTCGAACTTCAGCGCTGTGCAGCGCGGCGCTCAGTTCATCCGTGGTGACGGCGGCGGTGCCGGTTTTGGCAACAACGATACTACCCGACAGATTAGCCAGAAAAGCGGCCTCTGATTTGGCGGCCCCGGCCCCAACAGCAAGCGAGAGGCAGGCAATGACACTATCTCCAGCGCCTGATACGTCAAAAACTTCGCGGGCTTGCGCCGGGATATGCGTGATATCGCCGCGCGCGATCAAACTCATTCCGGCTTCGGAACGTGTTATAAGCAGTGCGTCGATTGCCGCAGATTCAAGCATTTTGCGCCCAGCCTGTTCCACATCAGTGTTGGTTTCGCAGGAAAGACCGCTGGCCGCGGCCATTTCTTTGCGATTTGGGGTTAGTAGCGTTACGCCTTTATAGCGGTTGAAATCAGTAGATTTTGGGTCGGCAATGACGGGAACACCGGCGTTTACCGCCAGATCAATGGCGGCTTTAAGGACCTGATCAGACAATACTCCTTTGGCATAGTCAGATAAAATCACCACATCGGCAGCTTCAAGCGCTTCTTCAAAAGCTTTTAGTATTTTGGCGGCGGTATCTTTGGCAATATCATGGGTGACTTCGGCATCGGCGCGCAAAAGTTGCTGACCATCTGCGATAAAGCGGGTTTTCACCGTTGTGGGGCGGCGACCAGAGCTCACCAGCGCGTTGGTCAGGCGCGGCTCTTCTGCCAACAGGGTTTGAATTTCCTCGCCAGCGTCGTCGTCCCCGGTAACCGCGATTAAAGTTGCAGATCCCCCCAGCGACAATACGTTGCGAACCACGTTACCCGCACCGCCCAGCATGGATTGTTGATGGGAAATGCTTAAGACCGGAATGGGGGCTTCGGGGGAAATCCGCCCCGCAGATCCATAGGTGAAGCGATCGAGCATGATATCGCCCAGACATAGCACATGAATGTCTTTAAACCGCGTGATCAGACCTGCAAGCTTTGTTAAATCCATATTTGCCTCAGATTAGTTTCAGGCGCTGTTCCAGCGCGCCGCACAGCATATGCCCAAGGGTAATATGCATTTCCTGAATTCGCCGGGTTGAATTTGCCGGGACGATCAGAACCGTGTCGGCCAAATGGGGCATCAAGCCGCCGTCTTTTCCGGTCAAGGCGGTTGTCGCGAGTCCCTTGTTTCGGGCCATTTTCAAAGCTTCGACTACGTTGGGACTGGTTCCGGAAGTTGTCAGACCAACAGCGACGTCGCCCGGTTTTCCCAGCGCATCGATTTGACGGGCGAAAACCTGATCATAGCCCAGATCATTGGCCCCTGCAGTTAAAGCGGACGTGTCGGTGTTCAGCGCAATGGCGGCGATCGGTGCGCGGTCGCTGATAAAGCGAACAACAAGTTCTGCGGATAAATGCTGAGCATCGGCGGCGCTGCCACCATTGCCAAAAAACAGAATTTTTCCGCCATTTGCGGCGCAATTGGTCCAGATATCGAGCATCTGGAGAAAAGGTTCCATAAGGTCGGCGCGGGTTTTGGCCAATACAGTTGCGTGATCCTCTAACTCTTCATTGAAATAAGTTTGAAAATCCAAGATATGTGTTCCTTCGTTTGCGCCTGTGTCTTTAAGGGTAATACTGGAACTTGGGGGTTCATGCAATTGTGCAGTTCGGTCTGTGATCGATCGGCTTTAGCCAAGCGTTCCCTCACGCGGGGGAATGTGACCGCTAGCAACGTCCTTAATCAGACGAATATGGCGCGGTAATAGATCTTTAAGCGCGTAATTGTTGAGGACAAATTTTCGGGCAGCGCTGCGCACGTGACCCAGTTCCCTGTGGTTATCCAGCACATAGGCAATGCGATCGGCAAAGGCATCGTGATCAAAGAAGTCTGCTAAAAAGCCGGTTTCTTCATCCTTAATCACTTCATGGACCGGTTCGGTATTGGAGGCGACAACAAGGGCGCCGCAGGCAAGGGTTTCTATAAGAGACCAGGACAGGACGAAGGGAACTGTTAAGTAGGCCTGAACGGTTGAAGCCTGTAGCACCTTGACGTATTCGTTGTACGGCAGCAGGCCGGTGAAATGCAGGCGGCTTTCATCAAAATCCAGCTCTTGCAGCATCCGGCCTTTCCAGCTTTCCCCTTCGGGCAGTTTTTTGCCGTAGGCAACGCGGTCTTCTCCGACGACGACAATATGCAGGCCCGGCCGTTCTTTTTGAAGGCGGGCGGCCGCGCGCATAAATTCAGGAAAGCCACGGTAAGGCTCCATTCCGCGGGTGGCGTAGGTTAAGATCTCATCAGCATGGGACAGATCCAGATTGGCCAGCTTTAATTTTGCCTCGGGAGCCGGTTTAAAGAAGGTCGTGTCAACACCGTCGTGGATAACCGATAATTTGGATTTAAACACTTCGGGGAATTGGGATTGTTGAAATTGTGTGGGCACCTGCCCCCAGTCACAATGGGCCAGATCCATCAATACCGGAAGATTTTTGGTCCGAATGCGCGACTGATCATCGAAACTGATGTTACTGTCTTTAAGAAAATCAGCGTCTGATCCCAGCGCATGATAATACCATTCAAAATAACTGAGCAGTTTGGCATTTGGAAAAAGGTCTTTCACATATAGCGAAGGGCCCCAGCCCGAATGGGCGCAAATGATGTCCGGCTGAAAGCCTTTTTTCTTGAGATCAATGCAGGCCCGGAACAGGGATTGTCCGTTAATGACGGCTGTTTCTGTTGACCGGAGATAATGATGTGTGTCGGCGCGGGCTTTCCGGTGCGGTTGGTATTTGAGATTTATGACCCCAGGGATTTTTTCAACAGCCCGGTGCGAGGCAAACACAATCTGGTTCTTTTTATTCTCAGCCAGTTTGCGCGCGACATGCCGATATTGCGCTGGAAAGTTGTTATGTAGAAATAATACCCGCACAGCGGTGCCCCCGATCCCTTTTGTCCTTCAAGCGTTCGAACCTATATCTGAAAGCTTAATTGAACCTTTCGTTTATGCGTGAATGACTTTTAAAACCATTTGAAGAAAAGTGATTCGTTTTTTTAGCTAAAATTTTCATACCTCATTTGAGGTATAGAGGAAATCAATTTACAAAAAATTAACCTTAACAAAATTCTTCATAAAAATTAATTGCTTACCTCTATAGGAGGCAAAAATGGCGGAAAAGCAAAGGGTTGCCAGTATTAGATAAAAATTGAATAAAAATGAACTAAAAATTCTTTCTTGCGACTTACTAAAAGGTGTTAATACTGGCCCCCAGAAGAACAGTCAGTATCGTGTAGTTTAAAAAGTAAATCATATCCCGTTGATCAGGAAATCAAGATTATGAATAGCGTTTTCAAATTAGTTATTGGCGTTTTTATCCTAACTGTTGTCAGTGCACAGTCTGCACGCTCCGCAACATTTAGCCTAAACTTCAATGAGCCTCTAACCGTTGTGGCCATGCCAGCAGCGGACAGCACAACTGGTAATGTTTTGCAGGGTGAAACGGCTTCTGATCCGAACCTTTATTACAGATCACCTTGGGAAGGCACTTCCAATTATGGCGCAGCCTATACAGCTGTACGCAGCGGTGGAGTAGCGTCTTATAAATTTGATACAGATTTGACTGAAATCAGCTTCCTTTGGGGATCAGTCGATACGTTTAATACTATTTTGTTCAAAAAAGATGGTGTTCAAATTGATTATTTGACTGGCAACCAAGTGATTGGCGGCGGTGCACCAGCATCGTCCGGTTTTGTCCAGATCGCAATTGTGGCCGCTCTGTTTGATGAAATTGTTTTTCAATCATCCGGCGACTCCTTTGAATTTGCTAACCTGAATGTTTCTGCAGTTCCTTTGCCCGCAGCTCTTCCGCTGTATGCGGCAGGCATTCTGCTCCTTGGATGGGTTGGGCGTAAGCGTAGCGTATAAGGGTCTGAGCTCGGCCCGCGTAAAAGAGTAGTGTACCCAGTTGTTTATCAGTAGCGTACCCTGTTGTTTACCAGTCGAGTAATTTGTATTTGTTTGTTGACCGGACAAAGAACAACATAGATTTGGCGGCCCCTTTTTGGGTCGCCTTATTCGTATTCAGCCTTCAGAAGGTACGGGTTGATCCTTGGGCGCACGGTCCTTTCGTGGATCAATACTGTCAAAGCCTTCGAAGGGCTCTTCAAGTCGCTGTAAACTCATTGCCACATAGTCTGGATTAATATCAAAGCCGATGGAATTTCGGCCCAGAACCTGCGCGACGCGTGCGGTCGTTCCACTGCCCAGAAAGGGATCAAGAACGGTATCGCCGGGGGTGGATGCGGCGCAAATGATCCGCTCTATTAACGCTTCGGGTTTTTGAGTAGGATGGGGAAGACGTTCTGCGGCGCAATAGTGAACATGACTGAACTGCCAAACATCCCCGGGATTTGCCCCGCTCATATTATTGCGTTTGCGATAATATTTTTGCGGAATGCGCACCTCATCAAGATTAAAAGTTGCCTTCGGCCCTTTTGAAAACCACAGAATATCTTCGTGCCTTGGGGAAAATCCGCGTTTGCGGCCTATGCCCTGTGTGTAATGCCAGGTAATCCAGCCTTGTGGGTTTAGACCAAGCTCTTCTTCAAGTGTGACGTAAAGCCGGGCAATATATTTGACCCCCATGAAACAAAATAATGATCCCCCGGGTTTTAAAGCCCGTTTTGCCTCGTTCAGCCAGTCTGATGTAAAGCGGTGATATTCCGCCCGTTCTTTCAAATCCACATTGTTGCCGTAGTTTTTCCCAAGGTTATAGGGGGGATCGGCAATGATCAGATCAATGCTGTCTGTTTTGATTTTTTGAAGAGCAGCGTAGGCTTCATCGCATGTGAGATGGTGATTGGTGTCTGCAGACATTTATTGCGGCGACCGTTTGGCCATAATGCGTTGAAGGGTCCGGCGGTGCATGTTCAACCGGCGGGCTGTTTCAGACATATTGTGATCGCACAGTTCATAAACGCGCTGGATATGTTCCCACCGCACGCGATCTGCTGACATGGGGTTTTCGGGGGGCTCTGGTTTTTCGCCGTCGCGGGCGTACAGGGCATTGACGATGTCATTCACATTTGCCGGTTTGGCGAGATAATCAATGGCACCGGCCTTTACCGCCGCAACTGCCGAGGCAATGTTGCCATATCCGGTCAGCATGACAATTCGGGCATCAGGGCTATTCGCGCGGATCGCCTCCACCACTTCAAGACCGCTGCCATCTTCAAGGCGCAGATCGACAACCGCATACTGCGGATCACAGGTTGCGGCCAATTTGATGCCCTCTTCAACGCTGTTGGCGAGCGTTGGTGTAAAGCCATTGCGCTCCATCGACCGACCGAGACGGTTTAGGAACACACCGTCGTCATCCACAATTAGCAGACGTTTCTCATCCATCACCCAAATACTCCAGCGAAAGCGATCCCATCGATCCCGTTCGCAAATGTTCAGCCATCAAAATAACATTATAGGTAGGGGTTCGCTTTTTCAAGGCGGCTGCGGGGCCATTCAATTGTAACCCGCGCGCCCTTTTTTTCTGAATTGCCAAAAGTCAGGTGACCGCCTGAATGCTTGATCAACATATTGGAGATGAAAACCCCAAGACCCATTCCCCCATTTCCCGCCCGGCTGGAGGTATATGGCTCTCCCAGATTGTCGAGGATTTCATCGCTAAACCCGCGGCCATCGTCTTCAATAACAACTTCCACCCGCTTGTCGGTCCAATTTAAAGTGATCACAACTGTGGATTTGGCAAATTCAACGGCATTGCTGATTAAATTGCCCAGCCCATACTGAAGCTCGGGGGTCGCAAAAAGGCGAGGTTGGGTTTGTGGATCCCCATTTGAGATAATTTTGATCTGGGTTGCGGGATTATGCTGCTTTTCCGAGATGAGCTCCATCAGGCTTTGCAAAGGCAGATAATTGTGATGGGCGTCGGTTTGCATAAAGCGGCTGGTATCGGGTTTGGTTGAGAGTTGCTCAAGAACTTCAGCGCATTTGCGAGCCTGATCATAAAGCAGTTTCGCATCTTCTGCATAATCACTGTCCGCGGGAAATTCCCGGGATAGCTCTTCGGAGACCAAAAGGATCGTGTTGAGCGGCGTGCCCAGTTCATGAGCTGCCGCCGCCGCGATCCCGCCAATGGCTGATAGTTGTTGTTCTTTGGCAAGCGCAAAACGGGCGGCTGTTAGCGCTTCCGTCATGCGTTCACTGTCCGAAGAAATACGCCAGGCATAGACAGACAGGAAAACTGTTCCCAGAACAAGCGCAGACCAGATGGCGAAAATATAGGTGCTGGAAAGTTGAATTTCCCCGGCTGGAAGCGGTAAGGGCTGATAAAAAAGGCCGAGCACTGTAATGGCCGCAATTGTCGTAAAGCCCAGAAACAAAGTTCCTTTAAAGGATAGATTGGTTGCAGAAATGGTGACAGGCACCAGAAACAGGATTGAAAAGGGGTTGGTGAGACCGCCAGTTAGATACAGCAACCCGGTCAATTGCAAGGCGTCATAAAATAGATAAAGGATCGCCCCGCGATCCGAAAGCCGGGTCGAGGGGCGCGAACTAATGGTGACCAGAATATTGAGCAGGGCGCTGGAGCCAACAAGCAGGGATGCGGGCAAAATTGGCAGGTGATAATTTAGAAACACATGCACCAGAAGCAGCGCAAACGCCTGCCCTAAAACAGCGAGCCAGCGAATATAAACAAGGGACTGAAGACGCACGCCCCGAGAGGCGCTCAGGATATTGCGTTCATCCGTTTCTTCGCCCAGAAGCGTTGTAAATGCCATATATGTGATACCCAGGCAGTGGGCTTAAATCCTGTTAAGGCCCCTGCTCTCGCCAATGCTCATAATCCAAGTATTTTCAGCATCATACCCTGCTTGTGCTGCGGCTTGCAAGAAGCGACCGGGGGGTTCAAACAAAGGCTCATCGGTGAGGCGAACCGTACCCCAATGCATCCCGACCAGCGTCTGGCTATTCACATCCTTGCCAATAGCGACGGCTTCTTCGGGGTTTGTGTGGTGCGGTTTCATAATCGCCCGTGGCTCATAAGCACCGATCCCGACCAAAGTGTAATCAAAGGGACCGTATTGGGTTCCGATATCCTTGAACAGGGGGGCGTAGCCCGTATCGCCAGTGAAATAGATTTTGGTGTCGGCGCCCTGCAGTGCAAAGGAGGCCCAGAGACTTTTATTGCGATCAAAAGGGGTGCGCTTGGACCAGTGCTGGGAGGGCAGCGCATGAATGATCAGTCCGTCTTCAGTGAAACTATCCCACCAGTCCATTTCAATAACGCGATTGAAACCGCGTTTTTTAAAATATTTGCCCAAGCGGAGCGGCACAATCACAGTCATATTAGTTTTACGGCGCAATTTGCGAATTGTCCGGCTATCCAGATGGTCATAGTGATTGTGGGAAAGCACCAGATAGTCGATGTCCGGCAGATCGTCCAGATGAAGGCCTGGATCAACAAACCGTTTGGGCCCCGCCAGCGTTGAAGGAGAGGCATGACTGGACAAATAGGGGTCGGTTAAAATCAGTTTCCCGTTCAGACGGATAAGGAAACAGGCCTGCCCAAGCCAGGTCAGGCAGTCATTATCAGTTTCATGAAGGTCCTGCATTTGCCGGGCGGCTTCTTTTTGCTCGATCACGTGGCCATCGGGGATGTCAACGACTTCACGGCTATAGCCCAGCATGCGCCAGACAAATGACAGATAGGTTTTGCGGGTCGCTTTGATATGGCCGGGATTGGGCAGGTTTTTAAATCGTTTTCCGTGATGATGGGGTCGTTTTTCGCCTGTATCGTTGCCTTGTTCACTTTTTTTGAGCACGGACCCTATCCTCCAGAAGCGATTGCAGACTCTTAATTAGGTCACATTTATGTGTTTGAGTCCAAATTGCAACGGATATCTCGATCATCGCTGTCGTGGGCAGACGCTGGCCTATGTACAAGAAGGCAAGGACAGGCGATACTGCACAGACAGAATAGATTGGGTTGTTTTAAGATATCAACTCCTTCAGGGGGATAAAATAGTGCTAAGAAAATTTAAAGCCGTACATCATGTGTTTCTAGGCTTGGCAGCCTTGGCAATTACCGTATTACCGATACACCAGGCTGCAGCCAGCAGCGAGCAGCAACAACTCGTCGATAAAGCGAAATTGACGGTTGAGGCAATGACAAATCAGTCTGAGATGCAGCAGTTTCGTAAATTGCTGGCAGTGGCAAAAGGTGTCGTTGTCTTTCCTAATTTTCTGAAAGCGGGCTTTATTGTTGGCGGCGCTGGCGGTGTTGGTGTTTTGCTGGGACGTAACGATCAGGGAAGCTGGAGTTCACCCGCCTTTTATACAATGGGTCAGGCCAGTGTTGGTCTGCAAATTGGCGCAGAGGCCAAAGAGCTTGTTCTGGTTATCATGACGGAAAAAGGCTTGGACGCGATTATTGAAAATCAGGTGAAACTGGGCGGCGATTTAAGTGCTGCTGTTGGTCCGATGGGTAAGAATATCGGGGCATCCAGTACAACAAATATGGATGTTGATGTGTTCTCATTCGCGAAAACAGCCGGTCTGTTTATCGGCGCCTCCGTTGAAGGGTCTGTGCTGGACGCCAAAGATGACTGGCAGGCAGCTTACTATGGCAAACCTGTTACAGCCCGGAATATTGTTGTTTTGCGGAGCGTGGATAACACCGCCTCTAATGCTTTGAAAGATGCTTTGAAAACTGCCGAAGCACCTTAATTTAAAGACCTTTAATCCCGGCGGAGCAGTTTTTCGATATTGCGCCGCCGGTGTTCAACGGCATGATCCAGTGCCGTACGACCCGTAAAGTCGGTCTGCTCTTTATCTGCTTTATATTGCAGGAGCAGTTTTACAATATCAATATACCCTTCCTGAGTGGCCTTAATCAAAGGGGTCTCCCCTCTGGTGTTTGCATCATCCGGCTTTGCGCCAGCTTTGAGCAAAACTTCGACCACATCCACGTGACCTTGCGCGCAGGCATATAGCAAGGTTGAATTTCCGATCCGATCTGTCAGGTTCACATTCGCCCGGTTTTTGATCAGGGTTTCAACAACGCGGGTGGATCCTGCTTCTGCGGCCCGGCTAATCAGTGGAACTTTCGAGCTGTCGCGAATATTTACATTCTCACCTTTGAGCAGATACCCTTCTACGCCCTCAACATCGTTTTGCGCGGCTGCATCAAATACTTCATTCTCTCCAAATAGAGATGCTGCATTTGCGTTCAAAGAGAGCGCTGCAAATAGAAGGGTTGCGCAAATTAACCGGATCATAGGGAATCCTCATATATAATCGTTTGTATCAGTCTAGCAGCAGGATGCTAGCACTGGCAATAAGTACGCCAAAATTTGCGCAAAAACGAGTTATGTTGCAATGCAGCGAAAATGAGCGTAAGCTTAAGCTCAAGGTTATATGTTTTTCTCCGTTTGGTTAGGAAAAGTTGAATGCTTTATCATTTTAGTGAGTTGCAGAGACTGGCGATGTCGCCCGTTCGAATGGCCGCACAATTTCAGTCTCAAATGTTGCGAAGTGTATTCAACCCCTTGTCAGAAACCCCGCAAGTCCGCACTTTAGCGGCAGCGTATGATCTATTTGCCGAGACAACGCAGTATCACGGGAAACCGGCTTTTGGCATTTTAGAAACGATAATTGACGACAAACCCGTTTCGGTTACAGAACAAATTGTGCACCGCCTTCCTTTCGGTCAATTGAAGCAGTTTAAGCGCGACACCAAGCGAAAAGATCCCAAGATTTTAATGGTCGCGCCGTTGTCAGGTCACTATGCAACATTGCTGCGCGGCACGGTCGAGGCCATGTTGCCAGATCACGATGTTTATATTACGGACTGGCGCGATGCATCTGATGTTCCGCTGCTTGAGGGTGGTTTCGATCTTGACGATTATATCGATTACCTGCGTGAATTTATGGGTGTTTTGGGCCCAGATACCCATGTCATGGCTGTTTGTCAGCCGGGTGTACCGGTGCTGGCCGCTGTTGCGTTGATGTCAGAAGATAAAGATCCGAATACGCCGCGCTCCATGACTTTGATGGGAAGCCCTATTGATACGCGCCGCAATCCAACAGTGCCCTGCAAGCTGGCCACGGATCATTCGCTGGAGTGGTTTGAGCGGACGGTGATTTATCGGGTTCCAGTTGGTCATCCAGGCGCTTTCAGACGTGTGTACCCCGGGTTCTTGCAACTTGGCGGTTTTGTATCCATGAACTTGGACCGGCATATGGATGCACATATCCAGCAGTTTGAGCATCTGGTTGAAGGCGATGGCGACAATGCAGAAAAACATCGTCAGTTTTATTCAGAGTATAACGCTGTCATGGATTTGAGCGCGGAATATTACCTGCAGACAATTGAAACTGTTTTCCAGAAGCAAAGTCTTGCCAAAGGCGAAATGATGTATCGCAAAAACCGCTTGGTTGATACAGGCGCGATTGAGAAAACAGCGTTGATGACCGTTGAAGGTGAGCTGGACGATATTTCAGGGATCGGCCAGACGGTTGCTGCGCAAGACATCTGTGTGAACCTTAAAGATGGCCTTAAAGAACACTATGAGCAAAAAGGTGTTGGTCACTATGGCGTGTTCAACGGATCAAAATTTAGAGAATTTATTGCACCGCGTATTGGCAAATTCATCAGAAAGCATGATAAATAGGCTTGAACTGAATAAGTCTGGGTCTATTGAGAATGCAAAAACCCTTTTGGGAAACCATTCCGCTTGAGGAAATGACACTTGAGCAATGGGAATCTTTATGCGATGGCTGCGCAAAATGCTGTCTGCTGAAGCTTGAAGATGAAGATACGCTTGAAATTGCCTATACGGATGTTGCCTGCCGGCAGCTCGATTTGGGCAATTGCCAGTGTATGAATTACCCTGATCGGGCGCGACTTGTGCCCGACTGTGTAACCATGACCCCCAAACTTGTTCCGCAGTTATCCTGGATGCCCAAAACCTGCGCCTATCGGCGGTTATCTGAAGGTAAAACTCTATCCTGGTGGCATCCGTTGGTCTCTGGTTCAGCAGATACCGTTCATGAGGCGGGTATTTCTGCGCGCGGCCGGGTGATTTCCGAGCGAAAAGCAGGTGATTTGGAAGATCATATTGTGAAATGGCCTGAGGAGGATTTTTCCTGATTTTTAACTGGAAAAAATCCCAGGCACCAAAGCCTGAACTAATTTCACGCTTCACACTCCCCAAAAGCGGTCGCGAAGTGCCTGTTAAAATGGTCAGAAATGCCAAGGCCCGGCGGCTTAAACTCAAAATCAGAAGCTCTGGTGTGGTGGAGGTTATATTACCGCCCCGCGTGAAAGAGCAGGCTGGACTCCATTTTTTAAAAGCCGAGGTGGATTGGCTTGAACAGGTTTTTAAAAAAGTTGAAGCACCTGTTTTGTTTCAGGCTGGCGCGGTTATTCCATTACTGGGCGAGGATCATGTCATCTGCCATAGACCGGATGCACGGCGCGGCGTATGGGCGGAGGATGGCCAGATCAATGTTTCAGGAAGTGAGGCGCATTTGCCCCGCCGGCTGAGAGACTGGCTAAAGAAGCAGGCCCGGGCGAAACTTTTGGATGAAGCCGCTTATTTTGCGGATCAGGCGGGTCTGTCTTTTGCACGGTTATCGGTGCGGGATCAGAAAAGCCGTTGGGGGAGCTGTTCCTCTGAGGGGAACCTCAATTTTTCATGGCGCCTGTATTTAATGCCTGAACCAATTTTGCGCTATGTGGTCGCTCATGAAATCGCCCATTTACAACATATGAACCACGGGCCGGAGTTTTGGGCGCTTGTGCAGCAGATATATCCAGATTCAAAATCCGCGCGAACGTGGATGAAAAAAAATGCTGGCAGATTCCATAAATATAATGCAACTAATTAGAGTATCATATATATTTTCGTTCTTGATTAACGAAATTATGGGTGAATGCTCTATATTCCAAAGAAAAGTGTCTGGTTTACGCTGGTTTTATCGATGGCAGTTGCCCTTGGGCCGCTGGCAACAGATATGTACCTGCCCAGCTTTCCGCTTCTCGGTCAGGTTTTTCAGGTTTCCGCCTCCATTGTTCAATGGACTTTAAGTGTATTTATGATCGGGCTGGCGGCTGTCCAGCTCTTTGTGGGGCCGCTGTCTGATCGTTTTGGGCGCAAAAAAGTACTTATCTCGGGCCTGTTGGTTTTCTCGATCGCCAGTTTTATGGCGGGACATGCAAGCTCTATTGAGACGCTGATGGTTGCCCGTTTTCTTCAAAGCGTCGGAGTATGTACGGGTATCGTTATCCCGCGAGCAATGGTGCGTGATTTATTCGAGCGTGAAGATGCGGCGCGAAAATTGTCCCTGATGGGCAGTTTTATGGGGGTTGCTCCTGTAATTGCGCCGGTCTTTGGTGGATATTTGACGGTTCATTATGGGTGGGATGCTGTTTTTGATGCTCAGGCAATCTATGGTTGTTTCATCGCTGTGATCATACTGTTTTTTATCAAGGAATCCCTGAATTTAAAGGACCACCGGGCAACACAGCCTGCTCAAATTATCAAAAACTATAAAACGCTTTTAACGACACCTGTCTTTATGGGATATGCACTCACTGGCGCATTTTGTTTTGCCGGTTTCTTCAGTTACATTTCCGCCTCTTCCTATGTGCTTATTCATTTGTTGAATGTCCCGGTTGACAAATTTGGGTATTATTTTGGGTTTGTTGTCGTTGGGTTTATTGCCGGAACATTGGTTGGTCCGCAGATTACGCGTCGATTTGGCTTGGAAGCAGCGTTGCGATTTGGAACTGCTTTTCCGCTGATCGGGGGCTCGATTTTGATGGGGTTGACCTTATTGGATATTCTGCACCCACTCGCCATTGTCCTTCCCATGGTTATCTATAATCTGGGGGTGGGGATGGTGATGCCGCAGTCACAAGCGGCCGCTATTCATCCGTTTCCTGAAAAAGCAGGGGCTGCAGCCGCGATGGCGGGCTGTATGCTGCTTGGACTTGCTGCATTTTCTGGATTTCTGGTTGCGCATTTTTTTGATGAATCCCAGATGCCGATGGTAGTCGCTGTATTAACAATGGCATTTTTTGCATTTCTGTGTTGCCGGTTGAAAGTAGATAGCCCAGACCCTGCGCACGCTGCAAAGTGATGAATTAATTTACATCCTTTCCCTTAGGACAAGCTTGATGGTCTGCTCTTTCTGCGTCAAATTAAGGGAAGAATAGATCAAAAATAGGAATTCCCAATGTCTCCGCGCGCACCCATGACCGGTCTACCCACCCATGACGTTGAAAACCAGCCCCCGGCCCTGCTGGATTTGAATTACGTGGATATTGACCCTGCTTTGCGGGAAATGATCAGCCGTGAACAGGCTGATTGGGCGATGGATCATATTCAGACGTTTGGCGGGGTTATGGGCGCATTTGAAACCCGGGATTTGGCGCGTCAGGCCGATAAACATCCGCCAGAGATTAAACCGTTCGATCCCTATGGGCGCCGTCTGAACGAAGTGGAATTCCATCCAGCTTATCATGAATTGATGCAAAAAGCGATTAAAGGGCGGGTTCACAATTTTGCCTGGGCAAATGAAGGAAAGGCCGGTGCCCATGCGGCGCAAATGGCCCTTGCTTACCTGTTTAACCAAACGGAGGGCGGCGTTTCCTGCCCGATGGCGATGACCTATGCGGTATATCCGGCACTTGGGGCCGCAGAAACGGTCCGTGGTCCTCTAAAAGAGTTGTTGTTATCTGACGTCTACGACAAGCGCTCTATCCCGGTCTGGGAGAAGACAGGCATGACGATGGGTATGTTTATGACAGAAAAGCAGGGGGGATCAGATGTTCGGGCCAATAGTACCCAGGCAGTCCCTGCGGGGTCTGATACGGGGCCCGGCGCGGCCTACCTTTTAAATGGCCATAAATGGTTTTGTTCGGCACCCATGTCGGATGCATTTTTGACACTGGCGCAAACGGAGGCAGGCATAACCTGTTTCTATTTGCCCCGGTGGAAACCCGATGGCAGCAGAAATGCCCTATTTATTCAGCGCCTGAAAGATAAAGTGGGTAATAAGTCCAATGCCTCCAGCGAAATGGAGTTTATCAATGCCCATGCAGTTATGGTGGGCCCTGAAGGGCGCGGCGTTCCGACTATTATCGAAATGGTCCAGCATACGCGGCTATTTTGCATTATGGGTTCGGCGGCCTTGATGCGGGCGGGACTGGTTCTTGCGCTATATCATGTGTCCCATCGGCGGGCATTTCAAAAACGTTTAATTGATCAGCCCCTCATGCGATACCTGCTGGCGGATCTGGCTATGGAAAGTGAAGCCGCGGCGCAGGTCATGATGCGGGTTGCCGGAAGCTTTGATCGCACCGGCCAAAATCCGGTTGAAGATGGCTACAAAAGGATCGTAACGGCCATTGGGAAATACTGGGTCTGTAAACGGGCGCCGAATTTTGTTTATGAGACGATGGAATGTCATGGCGGTTCTGGGTATGTGGAGGAAAGCCCCCTTGGGCGGCTGTATCGGGAAAGCCCGGTCAACAGCATTTGGGAGGGCTCGGGAAATGTGATGTGTCTGGATGTGCTTCGGGCAATATCCCGCGAAAAAGACGCCTTTGAAGCGGTGTTGGGCGACCTATCCCGCGATAAAGGCTGGCACCCCGATTATGATCAGGCGCTTGAAGCTGTGATCGGAGCCCTTCAAGCGGGCAAGGTCGGCGAAGCGAGAGCCCGCTGGTTTACCGAGCAGATGGCCAAAATTATACAAGCATCGTTAATGCACCGAAATGCGCCCGCTGCGATCGCGGACTGTTTTGCCGAAACACGCCTTGGCCACGGCGGCGGCCAAGTATACGGGGCGCTACCTGAAGATGCGCCGATTGATGAAATTCTGACGCGGGCAGGCGCTGAATTGCTGAGCGGATTGTGAGCTAGGGCCTCATATCGTCATCGTAGGGGTAGTTTCGTTTGCGGCTTGCTGGGGTTGTCTCTGAAGGTCCCGGTGAACTGAAGGTTTGTACAATGCGATCCCAGATGCTTTGTTGGCTTTCATCGGATTTTTCGGCCACAACGGCAAAGGCTGGATGTGATTGCTTGCCAAGTGCGCCTTTCATGAAATCTTTCCAGGCGTAGGAAGGCAGGTTACTGCCTGTTACTTTGCGGGTCGCACTGCCATTGTCATTGCCAAACCAGACCCCCGCTACAAGATTGGGCGTAAAGCCGATAAACCAGGCGTCCCGGTAATCCTGCGTAGTACCGGTTTTGCCCGCAGCGGCGAAACCTGGATTTGCCGATCTGCCGGTTCCCTCCGTAATGGTGGCGGTCATTATATCGCGCATTTTATTCACCGTTGACCCACTGATCAGACGGTTGGAATTTGCGCGCTGGCGTTTATACAAAACCTCTCCCTTTTTATTGCGAATTTCCAGAACCGCAAAGGGAAGGACACTATTGCCGCCATTGGCAAGGACAGCATAGGCCGCGCTCATATCCAGCAGGGTCACTTCGCTGGTGCCAAGGGAAATCGAGGGGTGGGTCGGCATATCGCCGCCCAAACCCAGCTTTGCTGCCATTACCGCGACATTGCGCCGTCCAATGTCCTCGCTCAGCTTAATTGCGACGGTATTGATGGATTTGGCAAAGGCGTCACGCAGGGTAACTTTTCCAAGGTAGCGACGGGTGTAATTTTCAGGCTTCCATCCCTTGATATTGATTGGCCCATCCACATAAACATCTGACGGGCTCCGTCCATTTTCAAACCCGGCTGTATAGACGACCGTTTTAAAAACGGACCCGGGTTGGCGGTGCGCGGATGTGGCCCGGTTAAAAGAGGAGTTACTATAGCTTCGGCCGCCCACCATGGCGCGAACTTCTCCCTCCGGGCTCATGGCAACCAATGCGGCTTGCGAAACGTTATATTTAGTTCCGCTTTTTGCAAGCTGGGTTTCAATTGCCTTTTCGGCCTGCTTTTGCAGGGCTAAGTCAAGGCTGGTAATGACTTCCAAATCATCATCGGTGCGCCCGACGTAGGATCGTACTTCACCAACCGCCCAGTCGGAGAAATACCGGACATTTTTAAAATTTCGGCCCGCATGGCGCAGGACCGCGGGGTTTTTAACGAGTTTGTCAGCTTCGCTTTCGCTTAGATACCCAACGGCCTGCATACGGCGTAAAACAACCGTTGAGCGTTGCTGCGCACGTTTGAGGTTCACTGTCGGTGCGTAGTAGGAAGGGGCTTTGAGCAGCCCGGCGAGCATGGCGGCTTCGGTTGTTGAGAGTTTGGAAATATCTTTGGTGAAATATTTGCGCGTTGCTGCGTCAATACCAAACGTTCCGGACCCGAAATACATTCGGTTTAGGTAGAGCGCAAGAATTTCTTCCTTCTCGTAATTGGCTTCCAGCCAGAAAGCGAGCAAAACCTCTCGTATTTTCCGCTGCAGGCTACGTTCGGGTGTTAGAAAAAGATTTTTGGCCAGCTGCTGGGTGATCGTGCTACCGCCTTCAACCACATGACCGGCTTGATAATTGCGCCACATGGCCCGGACAAGGCTGATCGGGTTAATGCCAAAATGCTGGTAGAAATGAGCATCTTCAGTGGCCAGAACCGCCTCTTTCATCACCGCAGGTATCTGTTTGGGGGTGAGCATACGGCCATATAGGTCGCCGTAGGTGGCAAATTGCTGCCCATCTTCAGATTTCAGGACAATGGAGGGACGCTTTTCGACAACGTCAATGCCGGAGATGCTGGGCAGGGTATAAGCAAAATAGCCCATAACGATGCCGACAAACAGAATACCCCACAATAAAGCCGTTCCGCCCCAGTTAAAAAGCCCTGAAATGATTCCGCTAAGGCGGGTATTGCTCCCAGTGCTCTTTGCGGCTTTTGCCGGTTTGGCGCTTTTGGCTGCCTTAGGGCGGGCTTTTGCTGCTTTGGGTTTTGTGGCGCGTTTAGGCGGTTGCCGCTGCTCGTAAGACGCCACAGGTTTCTTTGCAGAACCTTTTTTCCCTTGCCCTCTGGTCGTTGGTTTTTTCATGGACGCAATCAAATTTACCTATAATGGCATGTTCAGTCAGGGCGACCCTGCTGCATGTTTACGGCAAAAATAAGTTGTCCGAGGGTAAGAGGAAACAAGAAAATAGGAGTTTAGTGAATATTTGCCACGTATTTCACAGAGCCTGATTTCTGACCTGTGCAAATTTCATCCGTACGCTTGATTTTCGCAGAGACTTTTTTGCCTTCACTGATTTTTGCATTCAGGGAAACACGGGCACAGGCGAAAACTTCCCCTGTTTTGTTGTCTGTACGCGCTGGAATGAATTTGATTGCGCGGCCCACAACATGGATTGATTTATCCAAAGTGACGTCGGTAACGATCGAATTGAGTTTGCGTTCATGAATATCTTCGACAACTTTACGCATCATATATTCTGCGTCTGATTGGGTTTCTTTTGACAGTGAACTGGCGGAAACTGTTGCAGATGCCAGGCAAGATGCGATTGCAAGGCAGAGTGTTGATGAAAACTTCATGTGGCGCGTCCGTTTCTAAAAGCATCAAGTCTTTATAAAAAAAGTGAAAATTTCGTTATCAATACTCATTTACGTGTCCAATACGCGGACTTTAAGGGCATTTGACTGAATAAAGTCGCGGCGGGGTTCCACCACGTCACCCATTAACGTTGAAAAGACTTCATCAGCCTCATCTCCGTGATTAACTTTAACCTGTAGCAGTGTACGGGCTTCTGAATCAAGAGTAGTTTCCCAAAGTTGTTCAGGGTTCATTTCACCAAGACCCTTATAACGCTGCATTGACAAGCCCTTGCGGCCAATTGCCAGCACCGCGTCTAGCAGTTCAACGGGAGAGTTAATTTTCTGGGTTTTGTCTTTGTAAGTGAAGCTACATTGTTTTACATAAGTTTCCTGTAGCTGATCTTTCATCTGATCCAGGCGGTTGCCTTCGGATGAATGAATCATGTTGGTATCGACCAGTTGAACTTCTGTCACACCGCGAACTTCGCGGGAGAATTTCAGGCTGAAATCGGGAAGAATCTCGCCAACCCAACCACGCTCGGTCTCTGACGACATGGCATCCAGACGTTCGGCTACGAAAGCAGCTGCTTTGGGTCCCTTTTCGGGATCACTTAGCAATTCATCATTCAGTGCCCCAGCAATGGCCACCTGTTCGAGAATGGCTTTGGTGTGCTGACGGGCGATATTGTTAATCAGGTCACGGCAATGACGCGCATTATTGACCAGCTGCAGCAAATCCTGACCGGAGCGCTGTTCACCGCTTGCAAGGGTGAGAACCGCATCTTCCAGCCCCTGCTCGATCAAATATTCCTCCATGGCGGTCTCATCTTTGAGATATACGGAAGATTTCCCGCGCGCCACTTTGTAGAGCGGTGGCTGCGCGATGTAGAGATAGCCTTTTTCTATTAGTTCTGGCATTTGACGATAGAAGAAGGTCAAAAGCAGGGTGCGGATATGAGAGCCATCCACGTCCGCATCGGTCATGATGATGATTTTATGGTAGCGGGCTTTTTCAATATTAAATTCTTCCGCGCCAATCCCGGTGCCAAGTGCGGTGATAATTGTTCCAATTTCCTGCGAGGATAGCATTCGGTCGAACCGCGCCCGTTCCACGTTCAGGATTTTACCACGTAGCGGCAGAACAGCCTGATTATGACGATCCCGGCCCTGTTTGGCCGATCCGCCCGCACTGTCACCCTCCACCAGGAAGAGTTCAGAAACAACCGGATCTTTGGACTGGCAATCAGCAAGCTTGCCGGGCAGGCTTGAAATATCCAGTGCCCCCTTGCGGCGGGTCAATTCCCGTGCTTTTCGGGCGGCCTCACGCGCTGCGGCGGCTTCAAAGATTTTGGAAATAATGATCTGGGCTTCTCTGGGATGCTCTTCAAACCATTGATCCAAACCTTCATTGACGGTGCTTTCCACAATGGGGCGCACTTCACTGGAAACCAGCTTGTCTTTCGTCTGCGAGGAGAATTTCGGATCGGGAACCTTGGCAGATACGACGCAAGTCAGACCCTCACGGGCATCATCGCCCGTAATTGAAGCTTTTTCTTTTTTCGAAATACCCGAGCTGGCAGCATATTTGTTAATTGTACGGGTCAGAGCCGCACGGAAACCGGCCAGATGGGTTCCGCCATCGCGCTGTGGAATGTTATTGGTGAAACACAGCACATTTTCATGATAGCTGTCGTTCCATTCCAAAGACACTTCAACACCAACGCCTTCACGCTCGGCTTCGAAATTAATGGTGTCGGGAATAAGCGGTGTTTTGGAGCGATCGAGATATCGCACAAATTCAGAAATACCGCCTTCATAATGCAAATCTGTTGTTGCAGGCTCGGCAGAGCGGAAATCATTGATCTGGATATAGACCCCGGAATTGAGGAATGCCAATTCGCGCAAGCGATGTTCCAGAGTGCCGAAATCAAAATTGATATTTGTGAAGGTTTCAGCTGATGGAAAGAAGGTAATTTCAGTTCCGGTTAAAGGTCTTTCGGTGCCTTCTCTCATGGGAGCGTCACCGGTAATTTCAAGACGGCCAGTGGCATCGCCATGGGCAAAGCTGATTTCATGGACTTTGCCATTTCGCCAGATTTTCATGTCCAGACGAACAGACAGGGCGTTCACAACCGAAACACCCACGCCGTGCAGGCCGCCCGAAACTTTATAGGAGTTTGAATCAAATTTACCACCCGCATGGAGCTGGGTCATAATCACTTCGGCGGCCGAAATGCCTTCCTCTTCGTGGATATCCACGGGAATGCCGCGGCCGTTGTCGCGAACCGTAACGGATCCATTGCTGTTAAGGGCAACATATACAAGGTCGCAATGCCCTGCTAAAGCTTCATCGATCGCATTATCAACCACCTCATAGACCATATGGTGCAGCCCGGATCCGTCATCGGTATCCCCGATATACATGCCCGGACGTTTGCGAACCGCATCCAGTCCTTTAAGAACCTTGATGGAATCTGCGCCATATGCATCTGCGGCAATTTGATCTTCACTCATACGTAACTTCCCTTATTTTCAGCAAACGCTGGCTGGAGTAACCCGGCCGGCTTCGACTGCAAAAAATTGTGCTCGCTCTTCCAGCTCAGAGAATAGCAATTTGTCGGTTCCTGTCATCCACGCCTGCATTTTTAAAGCGGCGATTTCATCAAACAGAGCCATGCGTCTTTTCTGGTCCAGATGGGCCGTAATTTCATCCAGTAATAATACCGGTGCTTTGCCTTGTAATCCAGCCTGTAGACGCGCATCGGCAAGGATTATTGAAATTAAAAGCGCCTTTTGCTCCCCAGTGGAACATAAAGCGGCTTTTTGTTCTTTTTCGCGATGAAAAACGGACAAATCGGCCCGGTGGGGGCCGTAAGTCGTACTGCCTGCTTTGGCATCAAGGGCACGCCGTTTTTCCAGCCTTTCCCGATATAGGTCCTCGGCTGCTAACGCGGACAACCCTTCCATCATTTCTTCAAATTCGCCTTCCACCGTCATGTGGGCTTTTGGAAAAGCTGCATTTTGACGGGAGGCTGATTTTTCCTCTTCATCCAGCATCGCCTGATTGAGGCGAAGTGTTGTCTCTTTTCTCGCGGCGAAAATAGCGATTGCCTGTTCCGCCAGTTGATGTTCCAGAGTGGCAAGCCAGGCGCGGTCAAATCGACTTTCTTTGAGCAGGCGGTTTCTTTCGCGCATGATTTTCTCAAATGTTGTCGTGCGTTTGGCATGGGCAGGATCAAATCCGTAAGTCAGACGATCCAAAAACCGGCGCCGTCCTCCGGCGCCTTCCTGAAAAAGTCGGTCCATCTGCGGTGTGAGCCAACCAACGGATAGTAAACTCCCAAAATCGGTTGCTCTCAGGTTTGTCTGTCCGTCGATACGCACAGATCGCCTTTCCTGTTTTTCGTCACCGACGGATCTGGAGATAAGGCCGGTTCCCAGTTTATGTTCCATTCCGTTATCACACACGATAGAGGCCACAGCCCAACCGCCTTTGCCGTCTGCCTTTTCAATCTCCTGCAGTCGGGCGCGGCGTAATCCCCGCCCAGGCGATAAAAAAGAAATGGCTTCCAGCAAATTGGTTTTTCCGCTTCCATTGGGTCCGGTTAAAACAACAGGACGCGTATCGGTTTCCAGCTTTAGATAATCGTAATTGCGAAAATCAGTTAAAACCAGCCGCGTGAGTGCGAGAGGGATCAAAAATAGCTCCTATCGGACTTACCCACCATTGGGGTCCTCCAGCGCAACGATCAAACCCGCATGGGCATTAAGACATAAAGTGCGCCGTCGTCAGTTCCATCTTTCACAATCGTTGGAGACTGGGCATCAGCCAGAACGAAATGGGCATTATCGCCTTCAATTTGTCCTGTAATGTCCAGCAAATATTTGGAATTAAATCCAATTTCAAGATCACCGGAAGAATAGCTGGCAGCCAGTTCTTCGGTCGCGCTTCCACTATCGGTTCCCGTTGCCGACAAGGTAACCATGTCGGTGGAAAGCGTCAGTTTAATCGCGCGTGATTTTTCAGTGGAGACCGTTGATACGCGGTCTACGGCCTGCGCGAATGTTTTCCCGTCCAGTTCGAGCACTTTGTCATTGCCCGTTGGAATGACCCGCTCATAGTCAGGGAATGTACCGTCAATGAGTTTGGAGGTTAGAATTGAGCCTCCAAAGGTGAAGCATACGCGGTTATCAGATAGAGAAATGCTGACATCGCCTTCGGCGTCATCGATGAGCTTGCGAAGCTCGTTCACAGCTTTACGCGGTATGATAACGCCCGGAATTTTATCGGCATTTGCCGGTAGCGGTGTTTCGACGCGGGCGAGACGGTGACCGTCTGTTGCAACAGCGCGCAGAACCGGAATTCCATCGTTTTCTGCGGCGTGTAAATAAACACCGTTTAGATAATAGCGGGTTTCTTCGGTTGAAATGGCGAAACGGGTTTTATCGATCAGTCGTTTCAGCTCATTTGTGGAAAGGGTGAAATTATTTGGCAGTTCGCCCGTTTCCATAATAGGGAAATCATCTTTTGGCAGGCAGGAAAGCGCAAATTGCGAGCGGCCTGCACGAACCGTCAGACGGCCATCGGCGCTTTGATAATCCAGTTCAATCTGAGACCCGTCAGGAAGTTTCCGGACAATGTCGTAGAGCAGATGAGCGGGCGCTGTTATGGCACCAGGCGTTTGAATATCCGCCGGGACCTGTTCATTAATGGCAAGATCCAGATCGGTTGCGATTAAACCAAGCGTACCACCCTCTGCGTTGAGCAGAATATTGGACAGAATAGGAATGGTATTGCGGCGTTCAACCACGCTCTGTACATGATTAAGGGCACTCAGCAAGGTACTGCGTTCAATTGTTAGTTTCATTGGCTCGACTAGGCTTTCAGAAATTCCCCAAGGATGAACCACCATAATGCCTGATTTTGGTGTTCAACATCAACTATTATCTCCCTTGTCCGGAATTAGAGCGTATCTGTTAAAGAGTTGATTCAAAAAAATGAATCCGACTCTTTGGGCATCGTACACACCAATCCGGCAACGAGCGTCACACTATATCAGATAGATTGTCGCTTGCCCAAGGAATTCGGCTTGTTTTTTGCGGGGAAAGTCCTGATCGGCAGGAGGCTGATCAGGATCTTTTAAGTGACTGGAATGCTTTAGTTTTCCAGCATCCGTCGTAGTAAATCGATATCCTCGGCAAGGGAGGTATCGCCTTCGCGCAGTTCGTCAATTTTTCGAACGGCATGCATGACGGTCGTATGATCCCGTCCGCCAAATTTGCGACCGATTTCAGGAAGCGATCGACTGGTCAGCTGTTTGGCCAGATACATGGCCACTTGCCGGGGCCGGGCAACTGCGCGCGCCCGGCGGGCAGAGTGCATGTCAGACATCCGGATATTGAAATGTTCAGCGACCCGTTTTTGAATTTCTTCGATTGTAGTGCGTCGGTCATTGGCCCTGAGCAGGTCCCTGAGGACCTCTTGGGTGCTTTCCAGTGTCACCGCCCGACCCACGAGGTCAGAATAGGCCAGAACACGGTTGAGTGCGCCTTCTAGCTCGCGAACGTTTGACGTAATGCGATGGGCTAGAAATTCCAGAATTCGCGGATCAATGGAGATTTTGGCCTGTTCAACCTTTGACTGAAGAATGCCGAGGCGCAATTCATAATCAGTTGGATGGATATCGGCAACCAGTCCCCATCCGAGACGAGAGCGCATCCGCTCTTCCATGCCTTCCAGATCGGTGGGGGACCGATCCCCGGAAATAATGATTTGGTGGTTTTGATCAACCAGCGCATTGAACGTGTGGAAAAATTCTTCCTGTGTGGATTCTTTGCCCGAAATAAACTGCACGTCGTCAATCATCAGAACATCGACCGAGCGGAACTGCTCTTTGAAATTCATTGTATCTTTATAGCGAAGCGCGCTGATGAAGCGGAACATGAATTTTTCCGCTGAAAGGTAGAGGACTTTCTTTTCTGGGCAGTTTTCCGCAATTGCGTGGCCAATGGCATGCATGAGATGGGTTTTACCCAATCCAACACCGCCATAGATATAAAGCGGATTGAACGGAATATTATCCGATGCCTCTGCCACGCGGCGCGCAGCAGCGTGGGCCAGTTCATTGGATTTACCCACGACAAAATTTTCAAATGTAAACCGTGGGTCTAGCTGTGCTTTCAGGTTTTGTTGACGATCCGCACCCGGAGCCGAGCTTGCTGGTGCAGCATTGCCGTTTCGGTTGTCGACAGGTGTAAACTCATGTTGCTGGTTTGCAACCGGTGCAATTGGCGCTTCTTTCACATGGATATCGATGGATTGGATATCGTCATGTTCATTGCACCAGACCTGGCGAATTCGATTGGCGTAATTGTTAATGACCCAGTCACGGAGAAATTTTGTGGGCAGGGACATGGTCACATGGCCATTGGAAACTTTTTCAAGGTCAATGTTTTTGAGCCATGAGTTGAAAGTCGCTTCCCCATATTCTGTGCGAAGACGCTCGCGGACTTTGCCCCATACCTCGGTAAATTCAGCGGATTGAATATTTGCTGAGCCGTTTGTTGCCATGATTAATTCTGTTTCCAATCCAGATTATGGAATTTCCAACCGCCAACAGAACCCCGGTGTCCCAGATGATCATGATTGCCCTCAAATCCTTCCAGGATATTGTAGCATTGCTGATAGCCCGCGCTGGTCGCGGCAATCGCTGCTGCAATAGACCGGACGCCTGAACGACACAGAAACAGAACCGGTTTGGATTTATCGGGTTGAATTTCGGCCAGCCGAGACAAAAACGCCGGATTTGGGGACATGTCGGGAAATAGGACCCAAGACGCAAGATGGCAGTCTTTATTCAGGGAAGACAGATCAGGTAGTCCCACATAGGCCCATTCCGCATTTGTGCGAACATCAACCAGAACGGATCCATCCTTGCTTTCAAGCATGTCCCACGCTTCCCGTGGTGTTACATCACCCGTATATTGATTTGCACCTGCGCCAGTTGCCGTTGTTGCCATTAGAGTATGGGCCTTCCTCGTCTTAAATAATGCTATGGGATCAAGACCTCCCTGACCTGCAAATTACCTTGCAAGGCTGGGTAGATCCCGAAAAACGTGAAAATGACAACGCGAAAAGTACGATCTAATTTACTACAGCTCTACCTTCATTTGGAATGATGGAGTGAACCCCGTTTTCCAAATTGTAACGTCGCTATCAAATGTCTGTTTGTACTCCCAATTGAGAGGGATTTAATCGCAACTTATCCACAGATGCAAGAGAGGCAAACAACATTTATCGAAAATAAAGATGATTATAGATGTAAGAAATTCTTGACCTACTAGATGTAGTTGTTTCAAGAAAAAACAAAGTAAAAGTTAAAATATGTAGCAAATTTGAAGTTTAGATCCGTGCCATCAATTACCCGAATAAGACGAAAAAAAAGCCGTCGACCCGATTGGGGAACGGCTTGATTCTCAATTGTGTGTCTTACGTTAAGCAGACAGTGCTTTCACACGTGAATTCAAACGTGAAATCTTACGAGAGGCAGTATTTTCTTTCAAAATACCTTTCGTAACACCGCGGGCAAGTTCTGACTGAGCGACACGAAGAGCTTCGTTTGCAACAGTTTGATCACCTGCAGTGATCGCGGTTTCCACTTTTTTAACAAAAGTGCGAATGCGGCTACGGCGGGCACGATTACGTTCGGTACGTGCGTCTGTCTGCCGGATGCGCTTAAGAGCTGATTTATGATGCGCCATGACAATCCTGTACATTAGCTTCGAATTTCGGAAGCCGGGTTATAGCCAGCCATGTTTCTGCCGTCAACAGGAGAATCCAATAAATCGAACAGAAATGGCAATTTTTATGATTTTTCCTGAAAAAGCAGCGCCTTCTCAGGAAAATAGAAGGTAATTTACTTGTTTTTGAAGGATGGAGAGCGCTTTTCTGCAAATGCGGCCATGCCTTCTTTCTGGTCATCTGTTGCAAAAGTCGAATGAAAGACCCGTCGTTCGAACTTGATTCCCTCCCGCAGGGTGGTTTCATAGGCCTTGTTGACACTTTCCTTGCAGATCATTGTGATCGGGCGAGACATCTTGGCGATGGTCGCGGCCACTTTCAGGGCTTCGTCTTCCAGGTCATCTAAAGGAACAACACGGCTTACCAAACCAGAGCGTTCCGCCTCTTCTGCGTCCATCATGCGGCCGGTTAGGCACATGTCCATTGCCTTTGATTTGCCAACAAAACGGGTCAGGCGTTGTGTGCCGCCCGCGCCGGGAATCGTTCCCAGTTTGATTTCGGGTTGTCCAAATTTGGCGTTATCTGCGCAAATGATGAAGTCGCACATCATGGCCAGTTCACAGCCGCCGCCCAAGGCAAAACCAGCAACCGCTGCAATAACAGGCTTGCGGCAATTGGGAACTTCTTCCCATGTGGCCGTGATAAAATCAGACTTATAGACATCCATGAAAGTGCGATCTTTCATTTCCTTGATATCAGCGCCGGCAGCAAATGCTTTTTCAGAACCGGTAATGACAATCGCGCCGATTTCGTCATCGGATTCGAATTTTTTGAGTGCCTCGCCCATTTCTTCGGTCAGTTCCTGACATAAGGCGTTCAGTGCCTGTGGGCGGTTCAAACGGATGAGGCCAACCTCTCCGTGTGTTTCAACAAGAATATTATTATAAGCCATGAAAAGCTCCCGTTTTGAACGTTAGCCCTGTCCTTCATTTTTTGTGTCAGCATAGATGAAAGCAGGGTGTTGAATTTGTGGCGCCATTATGGTTGCGCCCTCTGTCATGTCCAGTGATTTAGATGATTTCGCGCAAGATTTCAAATTCTCAGCGCTGGCAGTTTGAGCAATAGAAGGTAGATCGCCCCCCTTGGACAATACGTTTAATTGTGCTTTTACAGTTGGTTGTCGGACAGGGCTCGCTTTCATGGGCATATACGTTGAATTTATGCTGAAAATATCCAAGCTCGCCGTCGGTATGGCTGTAATTGCGAAGCGTTGACCCGCCAGATAGAATGGCATCGCTCAGCACGTCCCGGATTGCATTGGCCAACCGTTCCGCGCGAGCACCGCGTACCGTATTGGCAATTCGAAGCGGAGAGATTCTTGATCTGAACAAAGCTTCACAGGCATATATATTGCCAACACCAGCCACGACCTTTTGATCCAGAATAGCCGTTTTGATGGGGCCTTTTCGATTGCTCAGGGCCGCTTCCAACACAGGACCGCTGAATTCATTGCCAAGTGGTTCCGGCCCAATGTCTTTAAGCTGGGGATGCGTCGCAATTTCCCTTTCATGGGTCAGAAGCATAAAGCCAAAACGCCGGGGATCATGATAGCGCACGCGTGCGCCCTTGGCGGATTCAAAAATAATGTGATCATGCTTATCCAGTGCCGTTCCCGCGGTTTGTTCAATGCGAAAACTGCCTGACATGCCCAGATGGCCGATTAAAACGGTTCCATCGTCCAGTGTCAGCAACAGATATTTGGCCCGCCTGCCAATTGATGAGATTGTTTTGCCGGTCAGTTTTTCGCAAAAATCAGGGGCAAAGGGAAATCGCAAATTTGGACGGCGGAGCGTGATCTTGGTAAATTTATCGCCCACAAGTGCCTGCTCCAAGCCTCTTGCGACGGTTTCTACTTCAGGTAATTCTGGCATGTCGCGACATTAGACCTAAATAGAGACTTGCGCTATGGTCTTATTTTGAGCAAAACAGTCGTGAAATTTTATCAGCCGCTTGGGGATTAGAATGGCAACAGCACAAACACCCAAAAATCCGGCACCCAATGATCCGGAAAAAAGCTCTGAAAATGCTGAAACGACGCATTTTGGTTTTAAAGACGTTCCTGTAGGTGAAAAAGCGGGAATGGTCCGCGGCGTTTTCGACAGTGTTGCCGAAAATTATGATCTGATGAATGATTTGATGAGCGCGGGCGTTCATCGGCTTTGGAAAACGGCCATGATCGACTGGCTGAACCCCCGTCCCGGTCAGCATTTGTTGGATGTGGCGGGCGGCACGGGCGATATTTCCTTTAAATTTATGGATCGCATCGAGGGGAATGGCCAGGCAACTGTGCTTGATATTAATCATGCCATGTTATCCGTGGGTCAGGACCGGGCGATTGATCAGGGGCGCCTGAAGGGATACCAATGGGTGAACGGTGACGCGATGTCCCTGCCCGCGCCGGATAAATCTTTTGACGCTTATACAATTGCTTTTGGTATTCGCAATGTGACCGATATCCCGGCGGCGCTGCGTGAAGCGCGGCGGGTGCTCAAACCCGGTGGGCGTTTTATGTGCTTGGAATTTAGCAAGGTTACGTTGCCGGTCTTGAGAGAATTTTACGACTTTTACTCTTTTAATATACTGCCCACTATTGGCGGTATGGTCGCAAATGATCGCGAATCCTATCAGTATCTTGTTGAAAGTATTCGAAAATTCCCAGATGCAGACACCTTCAAACAAATGATCGAAGAGGCGGGCTTGGGGCAGGTTAAATATAGAAGCCTTTCTGGCGGAATTGCCGCTATTCATTCTGCCTGGCGGCTTTAGGAGACTTTCTTGTTCAAAAGCGTTCATAATTTTCTCCGCCTGCTTCGCGTTTTGCGCATCTTGGCGCAGCATGATGCCCTTTTCATGGTCAATGAACTTGAGAGAGCCCCGCTGCATATAAAAATGGCGCTGCTTTTGCTGCCCTTGTTTGCCATTGGAGCTAAATCGTCCAAACATTTGCGGCGCGGTGAGCGATTGGCGCAGGCGCTTCAGGAGCTGGGACCCAGCTTTATTAAGCTTGGACAGGCCTTGTCTGTTCGCTCTGACCTGTTGGGTGAAGAGGTTACGCAGGATCTGGGAAATTTACGCGATAAATTACCGCCTTTCTCTTTTGAAGAGGCAAAGGAGACAATTGAATTTGAATTGGGCCGCAAGCTCGAAGATCTATATGTCGAGTTTGATCAGACACCGGTTGCCGCGGCGTCCATAGCGCAAGTGCATTTTGCCCAGACCGAAGAGCGTATTCCCGCGCCAACCGAGGAAGACCCGGAGGCAAGCGAAGTTATCCTAACCAAGGTCGCGGTCAAGGTTTTGCGCCCCGGTATCGAAGAAGCGTTTCAGCGGGATTTAAAGCTGTTTTTCTGGATTGCCGATATGGCCGAGCGGTTTCAACCGTCGTTTCGCCGTTTGCGCCTTCGAAAAATGGTGGAAATTCTGGAGCAGTCCGTGTCGCTGGAAATGGATTTGCGGCTTGAAGCGGCTGCGGCCGCTGAAATGGGCGAAAATTTTGCTGATGATCCGGATTTCGATGTTCCGACCATCGATTGGCAGCGGACTGGTAAGCGGGTCATGACCCAAAGCCAGATCGATGGTATTAGTCTGTCCAATCGCGATGCACTGGTTGAGGCTGGCCATGATATGGAGCAGATTTCAGCCAATGTTATTCGCGTCTTTTTGCATCAGGTTTTGCGGGATGGCTTTTTCCATGCGGACATGCATCAGGGCAATCTGTTTGTGAATGCCGAAGGCCAGTTGATTGCGGTGGATTTCGGCATAATGGGCCGTATGGACCGTCAGACCCGTTTGTTCATGGCCGAGATGTTATATGCCTTTTTGATCGGGGATTATCGCCGGGCCGCCGAAGTCCATTTTGAGGCGGGATATGTGCCGCCCAACAAATCCATGGATGCGTTCACGCAAGCCTGCCGCTCAATCGGTGAGCCGATTTTGGGAAAACCGGTCAGCGAGATTTCCATTGCACGGCTTTTGGTTCAACTGTTTCAGATCACCGAAACATTTGAGATGGAAACACAGCCGCAGCTTTTGTTGTTGCAAAAAACAATGGTGACCGCAGAGGGGGTTGCGCAAAGCATGAACCCGGCGGTTAATTTTTGGGAAGTTTCCTATCCAACGGTCGAAAGTTGGATGCGGGAAAATATGGGGCCAGAGGCAAAAGCCGCGCAGATTGTAAATGACGGTTTGAATTTTGCGCGGAAATTACCTGAACTGGTCAATAAAACAGAACGCCTGCTGAGCCGTATTGAAGAAAACGCGGACTATCTGGTGGATTCGCAAAAAGAACGCCGCGAGGCGCGTAATCGGAGCGCCAGTCAAAACGGTTGGTCATTCGTTGCAGGCGCGGCCTTGGGTGTTGGGCTGTTTTATCTGCTGCTTTGCCTTTAAATCCATATTTGTAAATTTAGACCTTGCACAAAAATATTACGGTTACTATTTTATTCACATAAATTTTGGGTAAAATAGGCGGACCTCTCGTGTCTTCACAAAAATCAGTACTACTCATCATTGGCGGCGGGATCGCGGCCTATAAGTGTCTGGAGTTGATCCGTCAACTGAGTAAACGGGGGATTCGTTCCCGCGTTATTTTGACAAAAGCCGCCGAAGAATTTGTCACGCCGCTCTCTGTTGCTGCATTGTCGGGGGAAAAAGTTTTCACCGAACTGTTTTCGCTGACCGATGAAACCGAGATGGGCCATATCGAGCTTTCCCGCAGCAGTGATTTGGTTGTTGTCGCCCCTGCGACGGCGGATTTAATGGCAAAAATGGCCAATGGGCTGGCAACAGATCTAGCGACGACAACGCTTTTGGCGACGGACAAACCCGTCATGATCGCCCCGGCGATGAATGTGCGGATGTGGGAACATGCCGCGACCCAGCGAAACCTGGCGCAATTGAAAGCCGATGGGGTTGCTTTGGTGGGACCGGATGAAGGCGATATGGCCTGCGGTGAGTTTGGCCCCGGACGAATGTCAGAGCCGACCCAGCTTGCCGAAGAGATTGAGGCTTTTTTTCGCAAAAGCCAGAACCAGCCCCTGAAAGGGCGCAAGATTGTTGTAACGGCGGGGCCCACTCATGAGCCGATTGATCCGGTGCGCTATATTGCCAACAGATCATCTGGCAAGCAGGGTTATGCCATTGCAGAGAGCCTGGCAGAATTGGGCGCAGAAGTGACCTTGGTATCGGGTCCAACCCGGCTGGACTGTCCGCGCGGGGTTCTGCGCGTAGATGTGGAAAGTGCCTCAGAAATGCTGGCGGCAACACAGGCTGCATTACCCGCAGATGCGGCCATTTTTGCAGCAGCCGTTGCCGATTGGCGCGTGGCGAATGCATCGGATCAGAAGGTGAAAAAACAGGATGGGGCGCTGCCTGATTTATCGCTTGCTGAAAACCCAGATATTCTTGCCACGATCAGTCAGATGACCGACGGACGGCCCAAGCTGATAGTGGGGTTTGCTGCTGAAACCCAGCAGGTTGTCGATAATGGGACCGCAAAACGGGCCCGCAAGAAATGTGATTGGATCGTTGCCAATGATGTTAGCCCCGGCACGGGTACTTTTGGTGGGGACGATAATCAGGTCCATCTTATTCAAATACAGGGCGTTGAAGAATGGCCCCGCATGAGCAAGAGCGAGGTTGCCAAAACGTTGGCGGATCGCGTTGCTGATTATTTTCAGGAAACATAAAGATGTCAGATGTTGAGTTACAGATTACCCGGCTGGAGCATGGCCGGGACATTCCGCTTCCCTCTTATGAGACGGAAGGAAGCGCTGGAATGGATATACGGGCGGCGGTTTCTGAACCGATGACAATTAAGCCGGGCGCACGGGCGCTGGTTCCCAGTGGTTTTAAAATGGCGTTGCCTGTGGGTTTTGAAGCGCAAATTCGTCCCAGATCCGGGCTGGCGTTGAAAAAAGGGATTTCGCTGCCCAATACACCGGGAACCATTGATGCGGATTATCGCGGTGAAGTGGGGGTCATTCTGATCAATCTGGGGGATGAGGATTTTGTCATCGAACGCGGCGACCGTATTGCGCAGATGGTTATAGCGCCGGTTACACGCGGTATTTGGTCAGAGGTCGAGACCCTTGACGAGACGGCTCGCGGCACTGGGGGCTTTGGCTCAACCGGCGTTGCAACAGGTTAAGGATAGATCATGTTACATTTGCCAAAGAAAATGTTGTATGCGCTGGAGGCGGTTGTGGATATCGCCTTTAATGCGCGTCCCGATCCGGTTCAATCCAAGGAAATTACCCGCCGTCAGGGCATTCCCCAGCGCTATCTGGAGCAGGTTATGCAACAGCTTGTACATGCTGGTATTTTAAAGGGTGTGCGAGGGCCGCGCGGTGGCTACCGACTGGCGCGAGAGCGTCGGCGGATTACGGCGGGCGATATTGTTCGGGTAATTAGCGCGGCCGATGAAGCCGAAGGGGACGTTCAGATCTTCTCTTCGGAAATAGGGCAGAAAGTTGTGGGACCGCTTTGGATTGACGCACAGGATGCCATGCTGAAGCAGTTGGACAATGTCACCCTAGAAGATTTGTGCAGCCGCGCAGACGAAGATTGCAGTGGGGCCGCAAACACCCCCACAACTGATTTTAACATTTAGGTACGAGTTCGACCAAAAGGGATAACGGACCAATTCGGGTCCAACAACAGATTGAAGTGGAGCAAGCGATGAAAAAAAACGCGCCAAGAGGACAAATTTACGACAGTATTCTGGACACAATCGGGAGCACCCCACTGGTTCGGATCAACCGTTTCGCGGCCGAGCGGGGCATTAAGGCGAATATTCTCCTGAAGCTTGAATTCTATAATCCACTGGCTTCTGTTAAAGACCGGATTTCACTGGCGATGATTGAAGCGCTGGAAGAAGCTGGAAAAATTAATGCAGATACGAAGATCATTGAGCCCACATCCGGTAATACGGGAATTGGTTTGGCGTTTGTTTGCGCTGCCAAGGGATATGACCTGACGCTTGTGATGCCTGAAAGCATGTCGGTTGAACGCCGTAAAATGCTGAAATTCCTCGGCGCTAAACTTGAGCTGACAGAAGCAGCTAAAGGAATGAACGGCGCGATTGCCCGGGCAAATGAAATGGTGGCGGAAGATAAAAACGCCATTATTCCGCAGCAGTTCGAAAACCCAGCGAACCCGGCGGTCCATAAAGTTACAACAGCCGAAGAAATCTGGACAGATACAGACGGCAAAGTTGACGTTGTGATTATGGGCGTTGGAACCGGCGGAACCCTAACCGGTGTCGGTACGATCCTTAAAGGACATCGCAAAGACATTAAAATTGTGGCCGTGGAGCCAGAAGATAGCCCTGTCTTGTCAGGCGGTCAGCCGGGCCCTCATAAAATTCAGGGAATTGGCGCTGGATTCTCGCCCAAAAACCTGGATGAGAGCCTGATTGATGAAGTTTTGACCATTGGCAATGAAACCGCGTTTGAAACCTCGCGGGCGCTGGCCCGTGAAGAAGGTATTCCGGCGGGTATTTCATCAGGCGCGGCCCTTGCAGCAGCCTTGGAAGTTGCCGAACGTCCTGAGATGGCGGGTAAAAATATTGTGGTTATTATTCCCTCCTTTGCTGAACGGTATTTAACAACCGCTTTGTTTGACGGAATTTAAGCTATGCCTCTTTCCGATGATCAGCTTGATCGCTATGCCCGCCACATCGTGCTTCGCGAAGTGGGGGGCATGGGACAGCAAAAACTGCTGAATTCCAAGGTGCTGGTCGTCGGGGCGGGGGGCCTCGGCTCGCCGTTGGTTTTATATCTGGCCGCCGCAGGTGTTGGCACCATTGGTGTTGTTGATGATGATCATGTGGATCTGTCAAACTTGCAGCGGCAAATCGCACATGGGGTTGCGGATATTGGCACGGAAAAGGTGTTGAGTATCCAAAACGCCGTGGCGGAAATTAATCCAGATATCAAAGTCGTACCGCATGCGAAACGATTAACCGCTGAAAATGTTGAAAGCCTGTTTGCTGATTATGATTTAATTGCAGATGGATCGGATAATTTCGAGACACGTTTTCTCATTAACGATGCCTGCTTTTTCCTGAAAAAACCCTTGGTATCAGCGGCTATGTTGCAATTCGAAGGGCAGCTTTCAACCTATAAAGCCTATTTGGGAGACCCTAATCCCTGCTATCGCTGTATTTTTCCAGCGCCCCCGCCACCTGATGTGGCGCGAACTTGCGGTGAAGCCGGAGTTTTGGGGGCATTAGCCGGAACAATGGGATCTTTGCAGGCTGTCGAGGTATTGAAAGAGTTGCTGGACATAGGGGAAAGCATGTCCGGCCAGTTGTTGATTTATGATGCACTTTACACCGAATTTCGAAAGGTTCGGGTTAAACCGGATCCGGCCTGCCCACTCTGCGGTGCATCCCCTTCGATTACAAAAATCGGATGAGTTATAAGAAATAGTAGGATGCCAGCGCGACCGTTACCGGCAAGGTTACAATTGAGAGCAGGGTTTGAATTGTGATAATTGCAGCCATTGCTTCGGCGTCACTGCCCAGTTGTTTGGCAAGCGCATAGCCCGAGCTGGCGGTTGGTACAGCGCCATATATCAGCAGGACCACAGCAGCAATTCCATCAAGCCCGGTTAGTAATATTACTCCCAGCATCACAGCCGGAAAAATAACCAGCTTTCCAGCAGAGGCAACAATGACGGATGTCATTTCTGCGCGCATGGTTTGAATATGCAAGCCCGCACCAACGCAAAGCAATGCGAATGGCAATGCTGCGTTTGATAAAATATCAGCCATGTCATGGATAACGGGAAGGGGACCGATACCGGTCAGGTTAAGGGTCACGCCCGCCGCAATCCCCAAAAGAAGTGGGTTTCGCAGTAATTCCTGTAGCAATCGACGTTTCAAGCGCCCATCTTCATTTCCCTGATAACTGACCAGCGCACTGACACAGAACAGATTGGTTGGCGGCACCAAAATTGACGTTGCAACTGCTGCCAGTAAAAGCCCGTCACTGCCAAACAGCATATCCGCGGTGGCAAAGGCAATAAATGTATTATGCCGCGTTGCCCCCTGGAAAAGGGATCCACCCAAGCGGTTGCTTAGCTTGAGAAACTTGGTCGTTAGCACTGCAATTAACGCGCATATGGACAAGGCGCCCATCAAAGCCAGCGCGTAGGTGCCAACAATCTCACCGCCCAGCGGCGCCGTTGTGGTCCGGTAAAAGAGCAGGGCGGGGAAGAGAACCCAATAGGTTACCTTGTCAGCGAGGGGCCAAAAATTATCGCCGGGAAAATTGATGCGCCGTAACCCGTATCCTAAAATAAGGAGAAGGAAAATTGGCAGGATAGAGAGCGATATTGTCCACATGTTTGAGACGCCTTGATGAGGAAAGCCCAATGGGCCGAGCGAATTTAATTTTTTTATTCTCTAGCAATGTTACGAGACGTCAGCCAGAAAAAATGAAATCTGGTTTCACTTAACTTCAGGAACTGGTGTGGTCTAGGAAATGTTGATGAACATGTCCAACCGTTGGAACAACGTGATGGCCAAGGGATAAAACCGCATCTGAAGGGGGTAATAGATCGGGTACCTGAAACACCAGCATTTTTGCACTGACAGCAGCGCGAACGCCGTTATCGGAATCTTCAAGGGCAGCACAGCGCGCTGGATCTATATTCAGGCGGGCGGCGGCGGTTAGATATATTTCTGGATGCGGCTTGCTGTCTTTCACCTGATCGCCAAAGGCCAGCGCACTGAAGAATTCCAGCAGGCCTGCGTTTTCCAGTTTGCGAAGTGCATTTACTTCGGGCGTGGAAGAGGCAACAGCGCAGGGAATACCTGAATCTTTCAAATAGGTCAGAAACGCTTTGACCCCGTTTTTGACGGGGACCGGTTTTAAAATGGCATTCTCGACATATTTTTCGTTCCAGTGACCCAAAAATTCAGTGCGGTTAAATTCAGTGAAATGGTTTTCGAGGATTTCAATCGTACGGGTCAGATTACCGCCAATGCAGCTTGCATAAACAGCTTCATCAAAGGCGAGATCAAAGTCGGTGCAGGTTTCAATAAAGGTCCATTTCGCAATCCGCTCTGTATCGAGCATCAGACCATCCATGTCAAAAATCACGGCGTCACGCATATTCTCTCCTTTGGAGTTGAGGCTTAAGTGTTAGCCGATCGGGACGTCAATTGCACCCTCAGAAATAAAGAAACCCCGCTCAAATGAGCGGGGTAAGTCTTTAGTCGTTGTTTTTATTATTGTTATTTTTTAGGCGCTTTTGGGCGCTGAACTCATTACATCTGCGTTTACATAATCGGTAAATTGTTCGAAGTTTTCGATGAACAAATTAACCAGATGCGCGGCTTGTTTGTCATAAGCGTCTTTGTCATCCCATGTATTGCGCGGGTTTAGGATTTCGCTGGGAACACCCTCGCAGGATTTTGGAATGGCAAGTCCGAAGAACGGATCTTTGTCAAAGTCAACATTTGCAAGAGTGCCATCCAGCGCGGCATTGACCAAAGAGCGGGTATGACCGATTGGCATGCGATGACCCGTGCCATAGGCGCCGCCGGTCCAACCGGTATTGACCAACCAGCAATTAACACCGTGTTTGGCAATTTTCTCGCCTAGCAGTTTGGCGTAAACGGAAGGATGACGCGGCATGAACGGCGCCCCAAAACAGGTTGAGAAAGTGGCCTGTGGCTCATTTCCAAGGCCTTTTTCAGTTCCAGCCAGTTTCGCTGTATAGCCTGACAGGAAGTGGTACATGGCCTGTTCAGGGGTTAATTTTGAAATCGGCGGTAAAACACCAAAAGCATCAGCAGTGAGCATAATGACATTTTTGGGGTTACCGGCAATGCCGGTTTCACTGGCATTGGGGATGAAATTGATGGGATAGGACGCACGGGTATTTTCCGTATAGCGATTGTCGTCCAGATCAAGTCGACCTTTTTCATCCATCACAACATTTTCAAGAACCGTTCCAAAGCGGCGGGTTGTCTCATAGATTTCAGGCTCGGCTTCTTTGGAAAGGTTGATCACCTTTGCATAACAACCGCCTTCAAAGTTAAAGACACCTTCATCGCCCCAACCATGTTCGTCGTCACCGATCAACATCCGGCTGGCATCCGCAGACAGGGTTGTTTTTCCCGTTCCGGACAGGCCAAAGAACACGGCACTGTCATTCTTGCTGCTGACATTGACGGAGCAATGCATAGGCAGAACGCCTTTTTCCGGCAGAAGGTAGTTCAGAATGGAGAAAACAGATTTCTTGATCTCGCCAGCATAAGATGTGCCGCCAATTATCACCATTTTCTCAGCGAAATTTGCCAAGACAAAGACTTCAGAGCGCGTACCATCAACAGCAGGGTCGGCCTCGAAGGAGGGACATTGCAAGATTGTAAATTCAGGCTCAAAATCTTTCAGCTTTTCATCTGTTGGCTGAATGAACATGTTGCGGGCAAACAGATTATGCCAAGCACATTCGGTAATAATGCGAACTGGCAACCGATGTCCCGTATCCGCGCCTGCAAAACAATCCTGAACAAACACGTCACGGCCTTTCAGATGCGAAATCATCTTTTTATGCAGGCCGTCAAATTTACTGCCCTCGAAAGGCTTGTTCACTTTTCCCCACCAGATGTTGTCTTCACTGGAGGGTTCTTGAACAATAAATTTATCGTTTGCTGATCGACCAGTATGCTGCCCTGTTATCGCAACGAGTGCGCCCCCTTCAGAAAGGCTGGCTTCATCTCTTTTTAATGCTTCAGCATAAAGTGCTGGAGCCGATAAATTCCAATATGCTGCACCCACACCACTTAGTCCCTGGTTCTCAAGACCAAAAGAACTAATTAGAGTTCCCTTTTTTTCCAATGCGCCTCTCCAATATTGACGAATTAAAATGACTGATTTTTTATTGATTATGGTAAAAAGGATAAGGAGGTGGCAGAGCCTTCGCAAGGAATTGCGTAATGAAATTGTCAAAAAAGTGAAATTTTTTTTCGATTGTTTCGCAGTGGTTTCATTTGCTTTCCATTATGAACAATTATGAAATCAATTAACCAAGTTTTCCTATTGATTGTCATTTGTTGACCAAGGGGTCAGATTTCAAATATGCGCATATTTGAATTTTCAGTTCCGCGGATTCATAAAATGCAAAGAAGCGCAAATAAGGCAAAAGTCTTGGATAAACCCTTATCCTGCCACATTTGTGCCAAATGCAGGATGGTATTAAGGATGTAAGTTTCTTATTATGGCAATAACATGGAGAAAAGGGGGTCGTTGTGACGACTAAAATTGCACTAGTTGATGATGACCTGAATGTTCTGACAACAGTTTCAATTCTGTTGGAGTCCGAAGGTTTTTCGGTTTCGAAATTTTCAGATGGCGAAGAAGCGCTTGAGTCATTTCAGGACAATCCTCCTGACCTGGCTGTATTGGACATTAAAATGCCGCGTATGGACGGTATGGAGATGCTCAACCGATTACGCCGCAATTCTGACCTGCCGGTGATTTTCCTCACATCCAAAGATGATGAAATCGATGAGTTTCTGGGTCTGAAAATGGGGGCAGATGATTATGTCAAAAAACCATTTTCCCAACGCCTGCTGGTGGAGCGGATTAGAACCGTGTTGCGGCGTCATAAAGCCAAGTCCAGCACGGAAGAAACCTCTGAAGAAGACGTTCTTGTGCGCGGCCGGTTAAAACTGGATAGTGTTCGCCACGCCTGTTTCTGGGATGAGAAAGAGGTAACACTGACCGTGACGGAATTTATGTTACTCCATGCGTTGGCCCATCGCCCGGGTCATGTTAAAAGTCGTGATCAGTTGATGGATGCGGCGTATGACGATAATATTTATGTGGATGATCGTACGATTGACAGTCACATTAAGCGATTGCGCAAAAAAATCAGAATGTCCGACCCTGAATTTTCTGCCATTGAAACCCTGTATGGCGTTGGGTATCGATTTAAAGACAAGTAGGTGCCCTGTCAGGGGGAAGGAATTAACGTGAGCGGGTTGAAATCGCCAGACGAATTGGCTGCAGAGCAGAGTGCTGCACCCGTTAAAGAAAGAGAAGCGCCCTCAAACAAGCGGTTGACGGGAAAGCAGTCTTCTATCCGGAAAAAACGAAACTGGGCACCGTTTTCATCCTTGAGTCGCCGGATTATGGCGATTAACCTGTTTTCGATCGCTTTTTTACTGGGCGGAATTCTCTATCTGGATCAGTTTCGATCCGGGTTGATTGATGCCCGCCTGCAGGCCTTGACCACCAACGGCCGAATGATCGCGGGAGCGCTTGGCGAAGCCGCGTTGAGCGAAATGAGTTTTACCACAGGTGGGTCAAGTTATTTTAATCTGGATAGCCGCAATATCAGGCGTGTGATGCGCCGCTTGTCGGTTGTCACAAAAACACCGGCGCGTCTGTTTGACCGCGAAGGCGATTTGATCGCGGATAGTCGGGTGCTGATATCGGCTGGACGTCAAATTATTCTGGAGCCGCTACCCCCACCGGATCAGCGGAACGGGTTTCAGAAATTCTATGAAAACACCTATGATTTTTTAGCGAGTTTTATTCCCGTCTCTCAGGATTATCCCCTGTTTCCCGAGAAGCGATCTATTTCTGCCGCTGATTTTTCAGAAGTCGAAAGTGCGCTGACGGGGGAAATTAGTACGGTTATTCGCCAGACGACAGATGGGCGTTTAATGCTTACGGCTGCCATCCCGGTACAAGGGTTCAAGCGTATTTTAGGTGTTTTAATGCTGGTTGAGGACGGCCACGCCATTGACGAGGCTGTGCGATCCGCACAGACCACAACCTTGACCGTATTTTCAATTACCGTGGTGATTACGCTGCTGCTCTCGCTTTATCTGGCGCGAACGATTGCGCGGCCGGTTCATGATATGGCTGAAGCGGCGGATAAAGTGCGCTTGGGCGTTGGGCGGCGAATTGATATGCCGGACTTTTCGGACCGTCAGGATGAAATTGGAGATCTGTCCACCTCATTCAGGCAGATGACGGAAGCGTTATATGATCGAATGGACGCAATTGAGGCTTTTGCCGCTGATGTGGCCCACGAACTTAAAAATCCCCTGACCTCACTTGGGACTGCAATCGATACATTTGAACGGGTAAAAGACGAAGATACACGCCGGCGATTGCAGGAGGTTATTTCCAGTGATGTTAAGCGGCTGGATCGCCTGATTACGGATATTTCCTCAGCCAGTCGACTGGATGCCGAACTTTCCCGCACTGAAGGGGAAAGCTTCAAGATAGTTGAGGTGATCGACGGTGTTGTCGATATGTATGTTGGAGATCGCGCCCGATATAATGTGAACGTTGAAGTGGAGGTGTCTTCGCGTGATATTACGGTTGATGGTGTTCCGGGCCGTTTGGGTCAGGTGCTGCGAAACCTGATTGAAAATGCGATTTCTTTCTCCCCGCAAAATGGCCGCGTTCTGGTCCGGGTCTTTGAAGATCATGATACGCACGGACATGGATGGGTTCAGGTGGATGTTGAGGATCAGGGGCCGGGTATTCCAGCCAATAAACTGGAAGCGATCTTTAGCCGCTTTTATACAGAGCGTCCTAAAGGGGAAAGCTTTGGCCAGCATTCAGGTTTGGGATTGAGCATTTCACGATTGATTGTGGATGCGCATGGCGGAACAATTCGCGCTTCTAACCGGTTGAATGCGGATGGTGATATTATTGGCGCGCGTTTTTCGTTTCGTCTGCCCAAGTAAGTCACCCAATTGACAGCGGCAGTTAAGATTGTCAGGTTGAAGCATGGAAAAAATGCACGCCTCTGTTATCGCGATTGGTAAAGCTGCTGTTCTGTTGCGCGGCCCGTCAGGCGCGGGTAAATCTGACTTGGCCCTGCGGTTGATTGCGAATGGTGCACAGTTGGTGAGCGATGATTATGTCGAATTGCAGGAACTGAGCGGCAAGATCTGGGCGCATGCGCCGCAAACCATTGCCGGGATGATCGAAGTCAGGGGTTTGGGGTTGATAAAAATCCCCCATATTTCTGGGGTTCAGGTCGCACTTGCCTGTGATCTCGTGTCAAAAGACATTATTGAAAGGCTCCCTGAACAGCAACAATGGCTGTCCATTGGAGATTGTCAGATTCCCTTGATGCAAGTGGATTCCCAAACCGCATCGGCGCCGGCGCGAATTACTTTGGCGCTTGACCAGCTGCGTCAGATATGGCCCCCTGTGCCGGTGCAATAGGGATCGCAAAATTCTGTATGGTGAAAGTAGGGGCAATGAGCGCGGAACAGACAAGGATTGTTCTGATCACTGGTTATTCCGGAGCCGGAAAATCCACAGCTTTAAAGCAGTTTGAAGATTTGGGATGGGAAGTTGCGGATAATATCCCACTCTCCCTGTTATCCCCGCTTGTGATGGAAATCAGCAAAGAGGGCGGGCTGAACATTGCAGTTGGCGTGGATACCCGAACGCGTGGATTTAACGCGGACAAACTGATTGATATTATTGAACGCCTGAAAGCTGAAACACATAGCGGGGTGGAGCTGCTGTTTCTGGAATGCGATAGCGGTGTCCTGCAACGACGATTTACCGAAACCCGCCGCAAGCATCCGTTGGCCAGTGACCGACCGGTTGCAGATGGAATTAAAGCCGAAAGGACCTTTTTTAGGGCCCTGAAAGAGCGGGCGGACCTTTGTATTGATACCACCTTGCTGGCCCTTCCAGATTTACGCCATCAGCTGATTAAACGCTTTAGTTTGGGCGAAATGCCGTCGCTCACGACGACGATTCTGTCTTTTTCTTTTAAAAAAGGCCTGCCGCGAGAGGCCGATCTTGTCTTTGATATGCGGTTTTTGAAAAATCCGTTTTATGATGAAAGCTTGCGTGCAAAAACAGGTCAGGACGCTGATGTGGTTGCATACATTGCAAAGGATGAGGCGTTTGCGCCCTTTTTGGATCAGCTAAAAAACATGCTGGCGACCTTAATGCCCAGATATCAGGCAGAAGGAAAATCCTATCTTACGATTGCAATCGGGTGTACAGGTGGGCGGCATCGGTCAGTTTGTGTTGCAGAAAATATTCATGACCATATGGAAAAAAACGGGTATTTTACCCAACTTGTGCATCGGGACCTTGAATAAGGTTTAGTGATTGGTGATTTACTAGAGGCGTTTGTAATGATTGGAATGGTATTGGTTACGCATGGGCGGCTTGCAGAAGAGTTTGTTGCCGCAACCGAGCATGTGGTCGGGCCACAGGATCAGGTGCGCGCGATTTCTATCGGACCAGATGATGATATGGAACAGCGCCGCGATGACATATTGAAAGCGGTTGCAGAAGTTGAAACCGGTTCCGGCGTGATTTTGTTGACGGATATGTTTGGGGGCACGCCTTCAAATCTGGCAATTTCCGTGATGGATAAGGCAAGTGTTGAAGTGATTGCGGGTATAAATCTTCCCATGCTAATCAAGCTTGCGAGTGTCCGCGGCGAAGATGATATGGAAAAAGCGGTTACTGCCGCACAAGAGTCGGGCCGGAAATATATTAACGTCGCCTCACATTTGCTCGCCAATAAATCCTGAATTTGGACCCAAGTCGCGAATGAGCAAAACACTTCATAAAACATTGATGATTGGAAACAGGCGCGGCTTACATGCACGGGCGGCAGCGAAATTTGTTAAATGCGCGGAAAGCTTTGATGCCAGCGTGATTGTGACCAAGGACGAAAACAATGTGTCCGGCACTTCAATTATGGGATTAATGATGCTGGCGGCCTCAAAAGGCTCTGCCATTAACATATCCGTGAGCGGTGATGAAGCCGAAGAAGCGTTGTCGGCGTTAGAGGCGCTGGTTGGCGATAAGTTCGGCGAAGATCAGGACGACGAAAGCACCTCCTGACTTATTAAGCAATCATGATATAAAGATGTCTTTATGTATTTCTTGATTCCTGTGATGGGGTCTGATATACAACCTTCCATGAAAAGCGAGTCCTTTTCCATTGAAAGGAGCTTTCGCTTAAGTTTTTCAAAAGGAAAAGGTATCCAATGTCAACTTCAGAAGATTTCAAGGTTGCTGATCTGTCTCTTGCAGACTGGGGCCGCAAAGAAATTACAATTGCTGAAACAGAAATGCCAGGTCTGATGGCGTTACGTGAAGAGTTCGGCAAGAACAAGCCTCTAAAAGGGGCGCGGATTGCAGGCTGCCTGCATATGACCATTCAAACAGCCGTATTGATCGAAACCTTGATTGACCTGGGTGCAGAAGTTCGCTGGTCGTCATGCAACATCTTTTCGACTCAAGATCAGGCTGCTGCTGCGATTGCAGCTGCGGGCATTCCGGTTTTTGCCTGGAAAGGCATGAACGACGAGGAATTCTGGTGGTGCATTGAGGCAACGATTGATGGTCCAAATGGCTGGCGTCCAAATCTTATTTTGGATGATGGCGGTGATCTGACACAGATTATGCATGAAAAATACCCAGAATATCTGAAAGACGTAAAAGGTCTGTCTGAAGAAACCACGACTGGCGTTCATCGTTTGTATGAAATGGCGAAAGCCGGAACTTTGAAAGTTCCTGCGATTAACGTGAATGACAGTGTGACAAAATCCAAGTTTGACAATCTGTATGGCTGCCGTGAAAGCCTTGTGGATGGAGTTAAGCGGGCGACAGACGTTATGGTCGCTGGCAAGGTTGCAGTTGTTGCTGGTTATGGGGATGTTGGTAAAGGTTCTGCTGCGTCTTTGCGCTCGCAAGGTGCACGTGTTCTGGTGACCGAGATCGATCCGATTTGTGCGCTTCAAGCGTCCATGGAAGGATATCAGGTTGTCACCATGGACAATGCGGCTGCTCTTGGTGATATCTTCGTTACAACAACCGGCAATATTGACGTGATTACAATTGAGCATATGCGGGCGATGAAAGACCGCGCAATTGTTTGTAATATTGGCCATTTTGATTCTGAAATTCAGATCGAAGCGCTGCGCAATTACCCATGGCACAATGTGAAGCCACAGGTTGATGAAGTCGAATTTCCGGATGGAAAGCGGATCATCCTTCTGGCAGAAGGCCGTTTGGTCAACCTCGGCTGTGCAACCGGTCACCCAAGCTTCGTGATGTCAGCATCTTTTACAAATCAGGTTCTGGCCCAGATCGAACTTTGGGAACGTTCTGAAAACTATAAGAACGAAGTTTATGTTTTGCCCAAGCATCTGGACGAGAAAGTTGCTGTCTTGCATCTGGCGAAACTGGGTGTTGAATTGACAACCCTGTCTTCTGCGCAGGCAGATTACATTGGTGTGAAGCAAACTGGACCCTTTAAACCAGATCATTATCGCTACTAATAAATAGCGAATACCACATTTGAAAAGGCTGACAGGTGATTTTGTCAGCCTTTTTTGTGTTTCTTTGGCTGCAATTGCTTAAAACATTGTCTTTGTTGTGTATTTTTTGATAACTCTGGATGATAGGGAGCCGAAGGTGACATAGTGGGTCAGTCACTGCGGCGAGGGAGGAGAAGCTTTAGGCATTTTGCAATGGCGATAGATTATTCATCTACCGAGCTAGTCATTATCTGGCTGACAGTCTTAGTTGTCATTATTTTGGGAATGGCGCTTTTTGTCATGCGGCGAAAAGCTCTGGCACTCCTGTCACAATCTGACCGTCTTTCCGAACGATTGTTGTTATTAGAAGAAGAGTTGGCGCGAAATCGGCTCGAAAAAGAGGCGAAGGAGAAAGAAACCTTAAGCCTTAAATCCACATTGATGGATACGCGAACCGAAAGAGATGATTTTGTTGATCTGCTTAACGCAGCCCCCTTTCCGATCTGGCGGCGGGATCAGCAGTCCCGCATTGTCTGGTACAATAAAAAATATGAAAATATTGTGGGTCCGCCAAATTCATTAGGCGATGTGTCCGAACTTGCTTCGAACCGCGAACCAGATCAGGCGCGTAAACTTGCTGCGAAAGCAAGAATTACCATGTCCCCCCAAACGGAGCTGCGCCGATATGTCGTGGGCGGGGATCTATTTAATTTTAGAATCCATGAAGTCCCGCTTGAATTTGAAAATCAGCTTGCCGGTTTTGCTGAAGATGTGTCGCGCGAAGAAAAAATGGCAGCGGACATGAACGAGCATATTCGCGGGCAGGAAAGTGTGATGGAGAGCATCACGACGGCGATTGCCATCTATGGACCTGATTTGCGACTTACCTTCTACAATCAGACCTACGCAAAATTATGGAAATTAAGCGACTCATTTCTGGATGAAAAGCCGACGATCCTTGAAGTGCTTGATAAGCAGCGGGAACTTCGCCGATTGCCCGAGCAGGCCGATTTTTCGGCCTATAAGGCCAAGCGAAAAGCATTATTTACAAATCTGATCAGCGCGCAGGAAGAGCTGGTTCAACTGCCCGATGAGACCATGCTGAGAACTGTGATTGCGCCGCATTCCATGGGCGGGCTCTTTTTCATGTTCGAGGATGTCACAGATAAAGTTATTCTGGAGCGCGCGCGCAATACCCAAACGGCTGTGCAGCGGGCAACCCTCGATAACCTCTATGAAGGGGTTGCTGTTTTTGGCGCGGATGCGCGTCTGAAACTCTTCAATGCCGGTTTCTCCGATGTTTGGGGAATGCCGCAGGGAATGCTTGAAGAGGATATGCACATTTCGATTTTGATCGATAAAATCTTCACGATGTGGAACATGGATAAAAATACGGATCTTCGGGACCGTTATATTGCAAATGTGACGCGCAGAGACGCTTTTTCAGGTCAGCTTGATCAACCTTCAGGGCGGATTGTGAATTATAACCGGGTTCCGCTGCCCGATGGGAATGTGCTTTATACCTATGTGGATGTGACCGATCAGCTGAAAATTGAACGCTTCCTGACCGAGCGCAATGATGCGCTTCAGGCCGCCGATAAAATGAAAACCGAATTTGTCGCCAGTGTCAGTCACGAACTGCGAACCCCATTGAATACCATCATTGGTTTTGGCGAGATTCTGGTTAAGCAGTTTTTTGGGCAGCTAAATGCCAAGCAAGCCGAGTATGGGCAAGGTATTCTGGACAGCTCCAATCATCTTCTGCATCTGATCAATGATATTCTGGATATGGCCAATATTCAGGCTGGTAAGATTGAACTGGAACTGGAGCCTGTTGATGTGCATGCCTTGCTCGCCAATGTGGTGACAATGGTGCATGATCGGGCGCGTAAACGACGGATCCACATTGATTTTGAAATTTCAGATGATCTGGGATGGGCATCGTTGGATGAACGCCGGATCAAGCAGGTCATTTTCAATTTATTTAGTAATTCAATCAAATTCACGGAGCCCGGCGGGCATGTAAAACTTGAAGCCGTTCGCAATGATAAGGGCCTATTGATCAAGGTTATTGATACCGGCATTGGAATATCCGAAGATGTTCAGGCCCATATTTTTGAGCGCTTCGCCAAGGGGGTCACCACGCAGGAGAATGCAGGCGCAGGAATTGGTCTGTCGTTGGTGAAAAGCTTTGTTGAAATGCATGGCGGTTCAGTCGCGCTGGAATCCAAGGAGAAGGTCGGAACGACATTCTATTGTCAGCTTCCAAAGGACCTCTGCCTAGATGAAAAACCCAGATAGAATATAGTATGAGCGACACTCTTGATATTGGCTGTGAGATAGCCTCGGAAGCGCAAACAATTGCCTTTGCAAAACGTCTGGCACCTTATCTGGAGCCGGGTGACGTTGTGACCTTGAATGGCACGCTTGGCGCCGGCAAGACAGCGTTTGCCCGTGCTCTTATTCGCAGCCTGTGTGGCGCGGATATTGAGGTACCCAGTCCGACGTTTAATCTGCTGTTGACATATGAATGCCCAAAAGGGCCGATATATCATTATGACTTTTACCGGCTGGAGGACCCTGAAGAGGTTTGGGAGCTGGATATCGAAGATGCCTATGATCAGGCGATAACTGTGATGGAATGGGTTCAAAAATTGGAAGATCTCGCGCCCAAAGATGTTTTGAACGTTACCCTGACAATTCCGCAAAAGGGGTCGGATACGGAGCGTCATATACAAATTCAGGGCAGTGGCATTTGGAAAAACAGGCTTCAAACATTTGAACCGGGTCGGCAAGCATGAGCACATCCATTGACGGGTTTCTAAAAAATACAGGTTGGTTTGGTGCGACACGCACGAAGCTGGCCGGTGACGCGTCCACCCGTAGCTACGAGCGGATATCACGCGCGGAGGACCGTGCGATTTTAATGATCGATCCTGATACTTCTAGTATTGAGACGTTTTTGAAAGTTACCGATATCCTGCATGATTTCAGCTATAGCGCGCCGCGTATTCTTGAAAAAGATACTGCAAATGGTTTGCTGTTGCTGGAGGATTTCGGAGACAATCTGTTTACACATCTGCTGCGCGAAAACCCGAAACGCGAAGAAGAACTATATCGTCTTGCTGTTGATTTTCTCATTGATTTAACGCGGCAGGAAAAGCCTCTAGAGCTTCCCTATTTTTCCCAAAGCTATGTTCTGGATCAAAATGCGGTATTTCTGGACTGGTATGTCCCTGAAATCCTCGGCGAGCCGCTTCCCAATAATGCCCGGTTCTTTTTTCAGCAAATCTGGCGAGGGTTACTTGAATATGTAGAGGAAAGCCCTGAGGTGTTTTTACACCGTGATTTTCACGCGGAGAACTTAGTTTTCCTGCCTGAGAGAAAGGGATTGTCCCGATTGGGTTTGCTGGATTATCAGGATGCCATGACCGGCCCGGCGGCTTATGATCTGGCCTCTTTACTTCAGGATGCGCGAAGATTTGTCTCCCCGCAAATGGCCAGTAATCTGATTGATTATTACGTATCCGAAACAAAATGTGATGAGAAAGCCTTTCGCCGAAGCTTTGCGGTTCTGGGCGCCCATAGATGTTTGCGGATTATGGGAATTTTTACCCGTTTGGCAAAACAGCAGAATAAAAACAGATATACAAAGTTCATGCCGCGAATGATCGGGCATCTAAATGTTAATCTTGCCCATCCCGATCTTGTCGCATTACGTCATTGGATTAAGGTGACGCTGGGTAACAGCGCGATTGAGGTGCGTTTGTGACACAAAAAATTTCGCGGGCGATGGTGTTGGCTGCTGGTTTGGGGCGGCGCCTGCGACCGCTCACCGATACAACCCCAAAGCCGCTGATACAGGTCAATGGACGGGCGTTGATAGATTATAGCCTTGATCTGGTGCGGGGTGCTGGCCTTCAGAAGGTTGCTGTCAACTGTCACTATTTAGCGGATCAGATTGAAGCCCATGTGCAGCAGATTTCAGATTTGCAGATCGATTTGTCAGATGAGCGCGGCCAGCTTTTAGAGACAGGTGGCGGCGTACAGAAAGCGCTTCCGCTGCTAGGTGATCAACCTTTTGCTGTTTTGAATTCCGACGTGATCATTCAAAACAAAGATCAAAGCTCCCTGAAACAGCTGGTTAATGCCTGGGACGCTGATCAGATGGACATCCTGCTTTTGCTGCAACCAAAAGAAAAGGCTACGGGGTATGATGGGAAAGGTGATTATATCCTGATGGCAGATGGTCAATTGCAACGCCCTGAGGCAGGTGCAGCAGCACCGTATATTTTCGCAGGCGTGCAAATTGTCAATCCAGACTTGTTTGATGGGGTTCCTGAAGGCGCATTTTCAATGAACCTGCTATTTGACAAAGCCGAGGCTGCGGGGCGTTTGTTCGGATATGTTCATGACGGAATTTGGCTGCATGTGGGAACCGAGGACGCGTTGAAAGATGCAGAAGGGATTTTGAAAGCGAGTGAGTGATCTGCCTTCATCAACTGCAACTGTTTTCAATATTCCGCCGGAATATTCGTTTGTCGATTGTTTTGCCCGCCACTTGATTGAAACATATGCAGATGATCTGGGGGCTCTTGGGGATGTCACTATCCTGACCACGACACGCCGGGCTGCTCGTGCGCTTCAAAACGCATTTCTTCGCGAGACAAAGGGCCAACCGCTTTTGTTGCCACGTATGCGCCCCCTTGGAGATGTGGACGAAGACGAATTGGCGCTGGAAGGCGGTATGAGCGGGGATCAGGCCAATGCGCTGGATCTGCCTCCGGCTATTGACGGGCTGCGCCGTCAGCTTCTGCTGGCCCAGCTCATTGCACAAAAAGACCCGGAATCGCATGATTACGCTAAAGCAGCCAGCCTGGCGCTGGAATTATCGCGATTGCTGGATCAGGTGCAGACAGAGGGGCTGGATCTGAATGATTTGCAAAATCTTGTCCCGGCGGAATATGCCGAGCATTGGCAGATTACGCTCGAGTTTTTGACGATTATCAGTGAAGTTTGGCCCACCTTGCTGGATGCGGAGGGCGCCATTGATCCTGCACGGCGGCGGGATTTGTTGTTGCGGTTTCAGATTGAAGAATGGCAGAAATCGCCGCCAACAAAGCCGGTATATGCGGTGGGATCAACCGGCTCTATTCCAGCAACAGCTGCTTTGCTGTCTGTTGTCGCGACCCTGCCGAAGGGGGCGGTCGTTTTACCCGGATTGGACCGGAATCTGGATGAGCCGAGCTGGCAATCCGTTCAGGAGGAGCCGAGCCACCCCCAATATGGTTTGGCACGTCTTCTGCGCCTGATCGGAATAGAGCGTGCGGATGTTCAAGATTTGACAGATGAGGCAGCTCGTACCTGCCAAAGTATCCGTGCGCAGTTTTTGTCAGAAACATTGCGGCCCGCAAATACGACCGAGGCTTGGCAGAAAGTCAGGGTTCCGGATGTGTCTGAGCTGGGCGATGTGAGCTTGATTGAGTGTAGCAGCGCCCAGGGTGAGGCGCAGGTGATCGCGCTGATGATGCGTGAAGTGTTGAATACGCCGACCAAAACGGCGGCGCTGGTCACACCGGATCGGGATTTGTCCCGCCGGGTCAGTGCTGAGCTTCGGCGCTGGGACATTGAAGTGGATGACAGTGCGGGCGCGAGCCTTGATCAATCACCGCCGGGGGTCTTTTTACGGCTCACCGGGCGGATGATTGCAGAGCGATTTGACCCCTTGGCGGTTCTGGCGGTTCTGAAACACCCCTATGCATCGATGGGGTATGTCAAAAGCCGGTTTCGGTCGCTTGTTCGGGAATTTGAAAAGGTTGCCTTGCGCGGGCCCCGCCCAGCAGAGGGGCTTGAGGGATTAGTTGCAATTGTCGCAGGGCTTGCCGAAAAAGAAAAAATTTCAAGCGATCTGCAGCAGTGGTTTCAAACCTTTTGCGAACTTGCTGATGAATTTGCCGCCCTTGGCAGGCAGCGGGAGGTTTCGTTTCAGGCGCTCTTAAAAGCGCATGTGAGCTTTGCGGAAAGGCTTTCCACTCCAGAGGGCGCAGAGGATGCGGATTTGTGGCGTGGGCATTTTGGCGAGAGTGCGGCTGATTTTATTTCAGAGTTATTACGGGCCAGTGATATTGCCGGTGATATCAATGGGGGAAGTTGGCCAGACTTACTGGATAATCTAATGGTTGGCCGGATGGTGCGAAGCCGGTATGGGCAGCATCCCAGATTGCAAATATGGGGACCGATTGAAGGGCGCTTGCAGCGCGCGGACTTGATGATTTTGGGAGGGCTGAACAAAGGGGTTTGGCCACCAGAACAGGCCGGCGATCCATGGATGAGCCGTCCGATGCGCCAGGATTTTAACTTACCGCTTCCGGAAAAGAAAATTGGCTTGTCAGCTCATGATTTTCAGCAGGCTTTTTGCGCTCAAAAAGTGGTTTTGACCCGGGCTGAGAAGATAGATGGCGCCCCAACGGTGCCCAGTCGCTGGCTACTGCGACTTGAAACGCTCCTTAAAAAAAACAATCAAAGTCTGATTAATCAGCAGACGGAACAATGGATCAGTTGGCAGGAACTGCTGGATAAACCTGACAAAATTACGCCCATCGGTGCGCCAAGGCCAACCCCACCGCTTCATGCCCGGCCAAGGCGGCTTTCGGTGACGCGAATTGAAAAATGGATCCGCGACCCCTATTCGATCTTTGCCGACGCTATTTTAAAATTACGTCCTTTGGATGAAATTGGTGAAGCCCCGGGCGGCGCCGAGCGCGGGACATTTATACATGAAGCGCTTGAGAAATTTGTCGCGGCCTATCCAAAGGAACTCCCTCAAGACGCCTATGATAAATTACTGGCCTTTGGTGAGGATGCTTTTGCCGATATTTTATCCTACCCGGCGGTTTGGGCTTTTTGGTGGCCCCGTTTTGAACGAATTGCCCGCTGGTTTATTGAATTTGAACAGGAACGGCGGCAGCTTTTTCAACCACTGCTTTTGGAATGCAAGGGTGAGCTGAATTTAAATGCTCCCTTTGGGCCCTTTACCTTATCGGGAACGGCGGATCGCATCGATCAAAACCAAACCCATGAAATTTCGATTATTGATTATAAAACCGGCTCGGTGCCCTCAGCAAAGCAGGTGGAGACAGGTATTTCCCCGCAGTTGGCGCTGGAGGCTGCCATGCTTGAGAGGGGCGCGTTCGAAGGCCTGACCGGCTTAACGGTGATTGAACTGCTGTATGTGCGGCTGAATGGAAGTGATCCGGCGGGCGAAGCCCGGCCCGCGTCGAAGAAGGTGGCGGTTGGTGAACTGGCGGCGCAGGCATTTGATGGATTGCAGCGCTTGATCGCGCAGTTTGACAAGGAAGCCACCCCGTATTTAACCCGGCCAAGACCCGATTTTGTAGATCCCTATAATGATTATGAACATCTGGCCCGGTTGAAAGAATGGTCTGGAGGGCAGGATGAGTGATTTAACTCTTGCCGGCATTAAAGCCCAGCAGCAGGCGGCCGATCCGAACATTTCCGCATGGGTGTCAGCCTCGGCTGGGTCGGGTAAAACACGGGTTCTGGTGGATCGAACCCTGCGGCTGATGCTGGCTGGGACAGCCCCGGAGCGTATTTTATGCATTACCTTTACCAAGGCTGCGGCGGCGGAGATGGCTAATCGGTTAAATAAAACGCTCGGAACCTGGTCGGTGATGAGTAATGACGATTTAATTGACTCAATTACAGAGCTGAGAGGGTCAGCCCCCTCTGCTGAGGAGCTTATTCGGGCGCGCCAGCTATTTGCGAGCGTTTTGGACGCCCCTGGCGGTATCAAAATCCAGACGATCCATTCCTTTTGCGGGTCCATTTTAGGGCGGTTTCCACTGGAAGCGGGCATATCACCCAATTTTCAGGAACTGGATGATCGTACCGCATCCGAAATGATGGAGGTCGCGCGGGATCGATTGCTGGTCGCAACGCGAGATGGAGATGATCGCGCGCTAGAAGCCGCGCTGCGCTTGGTCAGCGAGAAGGTGACCGAACAGGATTTTGCCCAGCTAATGCAAAGCCTGAGTTCGCGGCGAGGGCGGTTGAAGCGATTTTTGAAAAGCTATGAAGGCTTGCAAGGAGCAAAACAACATATCGCCCAATTGATTGACGTTGATCCGGATTTGACAGAAGCCGAGATAATGGATGCAGCCTGCGCGGAGCATAGCTTTAATGGGGTGGGCCTGCGGGGCGCGGTTGAAGCATTATTGAACGGCGGTAAACGAGATCAGGGAAATGCGCATCTTATGGAGCGCTGGCTTGCCGCGCCGAACGAACGACAGGCCCTGTTTGATCATTATGTGGGTGCGTTTTTGAAGCAAACAGGTGACGTGAAATCGGACAGTTATCTGGCTTCTGCGACAGCGGTTAAACATATGGGCGACATCCACGAAGCGATGCACGCCGAAGCAGATAGATTGTTGCAGGTACAGGAGGGCCGCCGGCGCGTCCGGGTCTTTGCTTCAACAATGGCCATGTTGAAGCTGGCAGAGCGGCTGTTGAGCGAATATGAGCGGGAGAAGACCCGCCGCGGTGCCCTTGATTTTGATGACTTGATCCTGATTACCCGGGATCTTCTTCGAAAAGTGGATGTAACGCCTTGGGTGATGTTCAAGCTGGACGGTGGTATTGATCATATTCTGGTGGATGAAGCACAGGATACCAGTCCCGAGCAGTGGGAAGTGATCAATGCGCTGACAGAAGAGTTTTTCAGTGGCGATAGCGCGCGGGATCACGGCCGGACTGTATTTGTTGTGGGAGATGAAAAACAGTCCATTTATTCGTTTCAGGGCGCTGATCCGGCCGCGTTTGAGCATATGCGCCAGCTTTTTGAGACAAAAGCATTGGCAGCGCAAAAACAGTGGAAGAAGGTTCCGATGGACCTGTCCTTTCGCTCCACCCATGCGGTTTTGTCCTTGGTCGATGAAACCTTTGCCCCGGCGACGGCAAGGCAGGGACTTACCGCAGGCGCTGAAGAAATTCGGCATCATGTTCACCGGATTGGTCAGGCTGGTTTCACAGAAATATGGCCTATTGTCAGACCCAATGCGGAAGAGGAAAGCGACCCTTGGGAAATCCCGGTGGATCAGGGTTTAAACGTTAGCCCAGCAGCCCAACTTGCCAAAAATATTGCCCAGCAAATCCGGTGTTGGCTCGATAGCGGCGAAATATTGGCGGCCAAAGGCCGGGCCATAGAGCCCAAAGATATTATGATTTTGGTGCAGCGCCGCAATAGCCTGTTTACGGAACTGGTTCGCGCCCTCAAACAAGGCGGGGTTCCAGTTGCAGGGGCAGACCGTATGCAACTGACAGAGCAGCTTGCGGTGATGGATTTGGTGGCGCTCGCGAAATTTGTGCTCTTGCCGGATGATGACTTGAATTTGGCGATTATTCTGAAAGGACCCTTTGTTGGCTGTGATGACAACGAATTGTTCGAATTGGCTTATGGTCGCAGCGGTAGCCTTTGGTCGGCGCTTCAGGATTATAACGGCGCGATTGGAAAATTTGGTGAAGCGGTTGGGTTTTTAAAATCCCAGCTGGGCCGGGCTGATTTCGTACCAGTCTATGAATTTTTCGCTGAGATTTTAGGGCGGGAAAGGGGCCGGGAGAAAATTCTCGCCCGGTTGGGTGAAGAGGCGCTGGATCCGGTAGAGGAATTTCTCTCACTGGCGCTCGCCTATCAACGCAGCGAGGCTACATCCCTTCAAAGTTTCCTTCACTGGCTGCAGGCCGGTGGTGCTGAGATCAAGCGGGATATGGAGCAGGAAAAAAATGAAGTTCGAATTCTGACCGTTCATGGATCCAAGGGATTGCAGGCGCCGATCGTCTTTCTACCCGACACCTGTCAAGGCGGACGGGATCAAAGCTATGGCAAGGTTATCTGGAGCGAAGCTGAGATTCCAGCGCCCATCTGGCCCATCAAGAAGGAAAACTTTGACAGTTATTCGCTGAAGGCGCGCGCTGCACTCAACGGGCAAACGGAAGATGAGAAAAAACGGTTGTTGTATGTGGCCCTGACCCGCGCGGAAGATCGGATTTATGTGTGTGGCTGGGAGAATAAAAACAAGCGGCCGGAAGGCTGTTGGTATGATCTGATCGATGCCGCATTCAGTTCGGAGCAGCCTCTTGAAATCGAAGAAGTAAAATTGCCCTTTGGCGATATTGCCCGGCGGCGATCAAGCGGCGAAGGGGTTTCCGTAGATGCGGATATGGCGGTAAAGACACCGCTTCCTCAGATTCCCTCTCTGCCAGAGTGGGTTTGGCAGCATCCTGCCGCAGAACCTTTTCCGCCGCAACCGCTCACCCCCTCTCGCGAAGAAGAGGAGCCTGCCGTTCGCTCGCCGCTTGGCAGTGACGATGGGCACCGTTTTCACCGGGGGATCCTCATCCATCGATTGCTGGAAAGCTTGCCGACCGTTGCCAGGGAAGCGCGGGCTGATGTGGCCTCTAAATGGCTGGCCAGAGCGGCCCACGGATTATCTGAAAATCAGCAACGCCAGATTTTGCAGGAAACACTAGCGGTTTTGGAGCATCCTGAATTTGGCGATATCTTTGGACCAGAAAGCCGCGCAGAGGTTCCGTTGACCGGTTTGATGGGGGATCGGATCATGTCGGGACAAATTGACCGTCTGCTGATTGGGAAAGATGAAATCCTGATTGTGGATTACAAGACAAACCGACCCTCCCCCCGATTGCGAGAGGATGTGCCAGAGGTTTATGTGCGACAGATGGCAATTTATCACGATGCGCTTAAAAAGATGTATCCCGAAAAACGTATTAAATGCGGCCTGTTATGGACTGATGGCCCCCATTTGATGACCCTGTTCGACACATGATGTGGTGACGATCACTTGACGAAACCGCTAGGGATACGTAATTATCCATTATGAGAAGAGCATAAACTCACATGTGTGGGCGCTTTAATTTTTGTCAGGATTGAGGACATTATGGCCACGACAAATGTAACAGATGCATCTTTTGACGAAGATGTTTTAAAAAATAATGGGCTGGTACTGGTTGATTTCTGGGCTGAATGGTGTGGTCCATGTAAAACGATCGCTCCGTCTTTGGAGGAACTTTCCAGTGAAATGGCCGGCGAATTGACGGTTGCTAAAATCAATATTGATGAAAATCCGAATATCCCAACAAAATATGGGGTTCGCGGCATTCCAACATTGATGCTGTTTAAAGATGGTGAAGTTGCCGGTACGAAAGTTGGCGCCTCTCCAAAAGGTCAGATTGAAGCCTGGATCAAATCATCCACCTAAATTCAGATCGACCATAAGAAATTTAAAAGCGGGTTTTCAGCCCGCTTTTTTGTTGCTTAATTCGTGATCTTGAGATCACATATGAGTTGGTTAAATCATTATTTTTGTTGGAGTAAATATGCCAGTAGTGACCTGTAATTCGATGAAACTGATGGTTGATCGACATGGCCGAGAGACAGACCCGGCCATAATATTGATTGCAGGTCTGGGCTTTCAGCTCATTGACTGGCCAGTTTCTTTTTGCGACGCACTTGTCGCCGCAGGTTTTCAGGTTATTCGGTTCGACAATCGCGATATCGGGTTATCGCAAAAACTGGATAATAAGGGGTTTGTGGATTTACAGTCGATCCTGTCGGCGAAAATGATGGGCCAAAATCCCTTTGTTCCCTATCAGCTAGAAGATATGGCTGCTGATGTGGCAAGTTTGCTGAAAGTACTAGACGTTGGACCCGCTCATATAGTGGGGATGTCCATGGGCGGTATGATTGCCCAGTTGGTGGCCGCTAAGTATCCAGATCAGGTTTTAAGCCTCACCTCCATAATGTCGTCTTCTTCGGATCAGTCCCTGCCGGGCCCCCGGCAAGAGGCCGCGACTATTTTGGCAAGCGCCCCGCAAAGTCAGCAAAAGGCGGATATTGTTGAGTTTGGATTGAAGGTCAATGATGTGATTGGAAGCCCCGGCTTCAGGTGGCCCCGCTCAGAGTTAAAAGCACATATTGAAGCCTGCATTGATCGAAGTTACAGCCCCATGGGGTATATGCGCCAATATGCTGCCGTTCTGGCCGCTCGCTCACGCCGGGCATTGCTCAAAACGATAACAGCTCCGGCGTTGGTAATTCACGGAACAGATGATCCGCTGGTGCCGCTTGCCTGCGGAAAAGACGTCGCGGATCATATTCCGGGCAGTCACTTTGAAGCGATTTCGGGAATGGGACACGATCTCTCCCCAACCCTGTGCGCGCGGTTGGCCCAAGTGATCCTGCCCCATATTACTGCCGTCGGGACCTAACGAAAGGCCGGTTCGTCAAAGCTACGCAGTTTGCGCGAATGCATGCTTTCAATTCCATTGTCGCGCAGCATACGCAACGTTTCTATACCAATTCGTAAATGTTTGGCAGTGCGGTCCTGATAGAATTTGTTCGCCATTCCAGGGAGTTTTATCTCTCCGTGCAGCGGTTTATCGGACACACAGAGCAAGGTGCCATAAGGAACGCGGAAGCGAAATCCATTTGCGGCGATTGTTGCTGATTCCATATCAATGGCAATGGCCTTGTTCTGATTAAAGCGTTGCGCCAGTTCTTTGTGGCGTAGCTCCCAATCGCGGTCATCGGTCGTATAAACCGTTCCGGTTCTGAAATGTTCTTTTAACTGCGCACGATTTGAGACACCTTGTGACGCAGCGGCCACAGCGTCGGTTAGTGCAACCTGAATTTCGGCAATCGCAGGCAATGGAACCGATGGATGAACATCGTCATCCAGCACATGGTCTTCGCGCACATAGGCATGGGCAAGGACATAATCACCCAAACTCTGGGTTCGCCGAAGTCCGCCGCAATGTCCGACCATTAACCAGCAATGAGGGCGCAAAACAGCCACATGATCTGTGATGGTTTTCGCGTTTGAAGGGCCCACCCCAATATTGACAAGTGTGATCCCTTCATGCTGTTCCCCAACCAGATGGTAGGCGGGCATTTGGGGGAGATGGCGGGGAGCTTCGCCGCCCTGAACCTCTTCACCTGGTATGTTTGGATTTTTTGTGATGACATTGCCCGGCTCTACAAAGGCTCTGTATTCGGATCCATTCTGAACCTGATCTCTTCCAAATTCGATAAATTCATCCACATAGCGCTGATAATTGGTAAAGAGCACAAAACGCTGAAAATGTTTGGGCGAAGTCCCTGTATAATGGGACAATCGCAGCAGTGAATAATCAACTCTTTCTGCAGGAAACAAAGAAAGCGGCATTGGATCGCTTGGTATTGGTTGATGCGTTCCGTTGGCAATGGAATCGTTTATATTGGCCAGATCTGGCATGGGAAAGATCGATTGCAGGGTACGAACATCGGCACCAGATACATCTGATGAAGCTTTCTCGATGACAAATGGAAGCGGTATCGGTCTGTCACTTAATCCGACGACAACTGGTTTGTTGTGATTGTTGATCAGAAGCTCGATCTGTTCCAGATAATAACTTCTAAAAAGGTCGGGGTTTGTGAGTGTTGTTCCAAAGACACCGGCTGAATGCAAATTACCATAGGCCAGCTTACCGGACAGGTTAATGTCCTGTGCATCGATTTCCAGTCCCAGATAGGGGTAGTAGGCGATGTCCAGGGGGCTGGTTTTGTCGCCTTCGGTAAATGAGGCAAACCGGTCTTTAATCTTGGAAATGTTGTCGTTGTAAATTGTCTCGATGGCGTTGAGTGCGTCTTCAGCCGTTGTATATTCGGTGAGATTTGTCGCTCCGCCGTGTCCTGACGTAGTGTTTGTCAGAAATCCGCTCATAATTTTATTCCTTCCAGTGACCCCTATGGCCACCGCTTGACGTGTATATCTTTTTTATTCTCTTTCTATTTAACATTAATTTATGACAACTCAATTAATGAAACCCTCTTTGCAAAAAATATGTTAGTAAGCGTGCCCAAATACACAATGTGTAGCATTTATAATAAACGGTTTTAGTGCAATGACGGTGACACTTGCCCCGATGGAAGGGGTGGTTGACGAATATATGAGAGATATCATGACCCGCATTGGCGGGTTTGATTTGTGTGTCTCGGAATTTGTTCGGGTCAGCAGCCAGCTACTTCCTGCCTCTGTTTTCTACCGGCTTTGTCCAGAACTGGAAAACGGTGGAAAAACTGCTGCGGGTGTGCCTGTTCATGTCCAGTTGATGGGCGGGGATGCCAGCTTGCTTGCAGAGAGTGCAGAACAAGTTGTCGGCCTTGGTGCCCCCGGAATCGATTTGAACTTTGGCTGTCCTGCGAAAACGGTGAATAAACGAGACGCTGGAGCGACCTTGCTGCAATGGCCCACGCGATTGAACGATATTGTCTCAGCTGTTCGCCGGGCTGTTCCCGATCACATCCCGGTCAGCGCAAAAATGCGGTTGGGGTATATGGATAAATCGCTCTATCTGGAAAACGCACATGCGGTTGAGGATGCGGGCGCCGAGAAACTAACGGTACATGCGCGGACAAAGCTGGAAGGCTACAAGCCACCAGCGCATTGGGAATATTTGGCACCGATTAGACAAGCTCTTAAGATTCGGGTCGTCGCAAATGGCGAAATGTGGACCCCTGCGGATTTTGAAGCCTGCCGGGACATTAGCGGATGCACAGAATTTATGTTTGGTCGCGGCGCGATCGCGCGGCCAAGCCTGGCGCGGGAGATTAAAGGGGAGGTCCATGACAAGTTTTTATGGACCGAGATTATGGATCATTTGCTTCGGTATAATGATTTACTGCTTGCCATGGGCAGCGATCAACGGCGCACGGGCCGGTTAAAACAATGGATCAAACTGCTGAGCCGCACCTATGACCCCACTGGAGGGCTGTTCGCCGACATCAGGCGTCTGCAGGATCCTGTTGTGATCCTGAATGCTATTCAAAATCGCAGTGCGGCCTAAAGGCTTCCTTCATAAATAGAAAAAGCAGTACAAATTTTTCCTATTTTGGAGATTTGCTGTGCTTTGTTAGGGAAGCCTTAATAACTGAACGTTTATTTAGGTTATTAAGTAATTTTAGTATTCATGTGAGCTGAGTATCTCCGACGGATTATCTAATTAGAAGAAAACTATAGGGAAATCCGGTTGATTGTTTGGCCCAAGAAGGAAGTTAGGATGAACTTACGTAACTTAAGTATCTCGAAAAAGTTGTTCATTTCACCAGCAATTTTTGTGTTGGCGTTAATTGTGCTCGGGACTCTGTCTATCTCTGATAGCCATAAAAAACTGTCGACGATGGAAGAACTGAATACACAGGCTGAAGTCAAGAATGCAGCCGCCCTCCGTTTTCAAAGTAACCTGCAAGGTTTTAACGGAAATCTGTTCCGTCTTATTTCCCAGATGGGCGCTGGCGTAGATGAAGAGCAGTTGGCGAAACTTCGCAAAGAATTGCTGACTTATCTTAAAGGCGCAAATCAGAGTTTGGTCGATTTTATTGCTAATGGTGAGTATACGGAAAGCGAAATCGAGCTTCTGGAGAAACTGCAGCTACAGCTGAAAAACTATAGTGTTGAAGCTGTAAATGTTGTGGATATGACTGAAGTAGATGGTAGTACGGCCGTCGTGATGATGATCGGTGCGGATGAAAAATTTAATGTCCTGTATAAAACTATCGATGAGCTTGTGAAGATATGGCAGGCGGATAGCGTTGCTAAGTATCAACAAGCCGTTAGTGATGGCGAAGCAGCCGTTCAACAGTTTATCGGAATTAGTGTTTTTGCCCTGATTATCGCTGGTGCCATCACTTTGTTGGTTACCCGTATGATTCGTCAACCCATTCAGGCTTTAACTGGTGCGATGACGGAACTTTCTGGCGGTAACAATCAAGTCGAAATTCCTTCAGCAGAAGACAAGAATGAAATTGGCGAAATGGCCCGGGCCGTTCTTGTGTTTAAGGAAAATGCCATTGAGCAGCAACGCCTTCAGGCTGAAGCGAAACTTCATGCAGAAGAGGAAGCGAAGCGCGAAGAGGCTGCCCGCGCTGCTGAAGAGCGCCGCGCTGCCGAAGAGCGTGATCGTGAGCAACGTGAAAATGCTGAAAAGCAGGCACGTGCAGATCGTGTATCCAATCTTATTCAGCATTTCGAACAAGAAGTTTCTGAAGTTCTGGCGACGGTCTCCTTGGCGACACGTGAACTTCAATCAACCGCTGATTCAATGAGTACAACGGCTGGCACTTCACAAGAGCTTGCTGAAGGTGTGGCGTCTGCATCCAGCGAAGCATCTCGCAACGTTCAAACGGTTGCATCTGCAGCAGAAGAACTGACCTCGTCTATCAACGAGATTAGCCGTCAGGTTCAACAGGCAAACGAAGTTTCAGAAAAAGCTGTTGTCGAAGCGAGCAACAGTACAACATCTGTTTCAATGCTTGCTGAAACAGCCAAGAAAATTAGCGAAGTGGTCGACATGATCAATGACATTGCGGGTCAAACGAACCTGCTGGCGCTAAATGCGACAATCGAGGCTGCCCGTGCCGGGGACGCTGGTAAAGGCTTTGCCGTTGTGGCATCTGAAGTGAAAAGCCTTGCTAATCAGACCGCGCGTGCAACAGAAGAGATTGCGCAGCAGATCAACGACATGCAGTCCGCGACAGATAGTGCGGTTTCTGCCATCGGCAACATTGACAATGTGATTACCAGTATCCGTCAATCAACTGTCGGAATATCTTCGGCAATTGAGGAGCAGAGTGCAGCGACGAATGAAATTTCACGCAATGTACAGGAAGCTTCCAACGGTACAAATCAAGTGTCCATGAAAATTGGAACTGTGTCTGAAAAGGCAGGAGAAACGGGTGCCGCCGCAGAAGAAGTTCAATCTGCCGCATCCCGCCTTGATAGTCTTTCACAGAAACTAAAATCGGATATCGAAGGCTTCCTGACGGACGTTCGCGCCGCATAGGTAATTTTCAAAATGGTGAAAAAGCCCGGTCAATGGATCGGGCTTTTTTTATGGGTGTTCGGATTTCACATCGGGTAACCATCCCGTTGGATTATCTGAAACTGGGTCTCCTAAATGTTCGGTTTCCATATAGAACAGATCACCGCGATAAAGATAATGTCCCCGCGAAATAAGCTGGTTATGTGCATCGACAAAGTAGCGATCAAATTCAGCCACTGGTGCGGACATCTGGCAATCCAGAAGATCTGCCGTTTCGTAGTCGGCAATATTAATCCCGAGAATTTGTTTGGCGCTCGCAATCGGATCTTTTGAATATTGATGAATTAATGAAGCAATTGTTTGTTTTGAAAGCGCTTCTTTGGGAAACTCGTTGAAAAGATTTTCGGTTACATAGATATCCATCACGCAGTATGGAGTCTTTTTATTATAGCGTAATTTACGAACGCGGATGTAATTTCCTGCACTTTTGTAAACGCCCAGCAGGTTAGCCGGTAAAGGTCGTGCGGCGCTGATGTCCAGAATTTTGATATTCTGAGAAACCCCTTTTAGATCATCGACTATTGCCTGTTTTGGATGGGTATCTGGCAGGCTGGCAGAGACAAATGTTCCGCGGCCTCGCCGGCTATCGATCAATCCTTCATCGACGAGCAGTTTTAACGCCTGACGCACGGTAATACGCCCGACATTAAATTCATCGCAAAGGGCCATGATATTCGGTAGGCGATCCCCAGCGCGCCATTCCCCTTTGACGATACGACTGCGCAAAATGTTTGCAACCTTCAGATAAAGGGAGATCCGTTCGGAATATACAGCGCTTGTTTTGGGCATCAGGTCCAGTCAGGCTCTCTTTTTTCTAGGAACGCATTAATGCCCTCTTTTGCATCCGCGCTTTTGAGGCAGGCGTCCAGTTGGGACCGCAGGTAGGGCAGCGCAGGATCAAATGCCATGTCTTCCTGCTCATTGAAAGCGGCCAGGCCCAGTTGCATGGTTGTGGGCGCAAGGGACGCCAGTTCGTTTGCGATCTGATCAACAGTATGGTCCAGTTCATTGGCTTCCACAACTTTGGTGATCAAGCCGGTGGCGCAAGCCTCTGCACTGGATAGAGGGGCGCCTCGCATAATGAAATCAAGTCCCTGTCGTTTATTCATTACTCGGAACAGGCCAGCCATGACCATAAAGGGCCAAATTCCCCGCTTGATTTCTGGGGCCGAAAAATAGGCATCCCGGGCGGCATAGGCGTGGGTGGCGTTACACACAAGCAATAAAGCTCCGGCCAGAACGGGCCCTTGAATTTTTGCGATGACCGGTTTGTTTAAATGACGAAGGCGCAATGAGATGTCATCGGTCTCTCCGCGTTTGGGCACGTTCGATTGCGGCCCAGCTTCGCCGCCACTCATGGATCTTAGGTCGCCCCCGGCGCAGAAAATGTCGCCACGCGCCGCCAGTATAACTACCCGAACTTCACGGGACTGCTTGGCGTAATCAAACGCATATATCAGCTCATTGCTCATTGTCGGGTTGATCGCGTTTTTTCGTTCAGGGCGATTCAGTGTGATGGTCAGGACATAGTTGCTTAGCTGAAGGTCAAGAGTGGTGAACGTCAGACCTTCAAGTGTGAGTTCGGACGGGGTCTCAGACATGTTTAAAACCCTCCCTGATCTATAATTGCTTTTGGCAGATTCAGTTTTCGAGAGCGGAGATATTCTCCCATGGTTTTGGCTTGCCCATCAATTCGATCGTTTGCAGCAACCCCTTCTCCCAGAATTCCGTAAATCATGAAATTGAGCGCCTTGATATTGGGCAGCTCAAACCGCTCAACAGTGAAGGCGGCGACGTCTGGCATCAGTTCTTTAAGCTTTGTGGGTGTCATGTGATGGTAGAGCCAGGCATATGCGGGATCGTCTTTCGCCCAGATCCCAATATTTGCAGCGCCGCCCTTGTCGCCCGATCGTGTACCGAAAACACGACCAAAGGCAATTTCCTGATCCGGCCCGGTTGGATCAGCCTCAATTGTGACAGCAAGCTTTTGAGTTTCAAATTCGCCCGTTTCCAGTTGGCTGGTGGGCACAATTTCCGTGGTCGTTCCGTTCAGATGGACATATTCGCGGATATGTTTGCTGCTGATCAGTGCGGGCCAGTGAACGACATAGGGACCTCCAGCGCCGGGGGCTGTGCGGCCCGTAAACCCTGGATAATTGGCGAGGGCGAGTTCAATAATTTTGGCAGAAAAGATACGGCCGACGAGGTTGGCGTCCGAAGATTTAACCGCAATGCGCAAACTGGCAAAGGCCTCTTCGTTTCGCGTTGCATCTTCCTTGTCAGAGCGGATTAAATCGATGGATACTTCTTCAAATTTATCTTTGCCACCGACCAGTTCAAATAAAGTGCTGGTAAAGATATCGGCCTTCTTTTCAATATCCAAACCGGTCAGGATTAGTTCCATGCTGTTTTTAAAACCACCCATGATATTGAAACAGACTTTATGGTCTTTGGGGGGGGCACTGCCTTTGCAATCAGAGATACGCACCCGGTCCGCGCCGACCTGCGTGATTTTCAAAGTATCAAAATGGCTAATAACATCTGGGTTTTTATAGGCCGGATCATTGATTTCATAGAGTAGCTGTGCCGTGACGGTGCCGACGGACACAAGGCCGCCTGTACCCGGGTGTTTGGTAATTGTGAAGCTGCCATCCCGTTCAATTTCCGCAATAGGATATCCAACGTTATGAAAGCTGGGAACTTCTTCAAAAAAAGAGTAGTTCCCGCCGCAAACCTGCGTTCCGCATTCAATAAGATGTCCCGCAGCAACGGCACCGGCAAGGGCGTCATAATCGTTTCGTTTCCAGTTAAATTTCCAGGCGGCAGGGCCAAGGACAACAGCGGCATCGGTCACCCGCGGGGCAATCACAATATCCGCACCCTGATCGAGAGCTTCTTTAATGCCCCATCCCCCCAGATAGGCGTTCGCAGTAGCCGGTTTTAACGTGCTGTCGCCTAGTTTTGCCTTCGTATCAATATTTGTAAAGGTCTCGCCCGCTTGCATAAGCTCTGTCAGGCGATTGGTCAGGTCATCCCCATCGATATAGGCGACCTTGCAACTGACGCCCAGTTCGCGGGCAATCTCTTCAATGGCTTCGGCCATGCCTTTGGGGTTGAGGCCTCCGGCATTACTGACAATTTTGATGTTATTCTCAAGGCATGTTGTCAGAACCTGCCGAACTTGTTTGAGGAAGGTTGCGACATATCCCTCAGATGGTTTTTTACGTTTTTTTGCAAACAGAATGGACATGGTCAGTTCTGCCAGATAGTCACCGGTTAGAACGTCAATTGGGCCGCCTTCGACCATTTCGTTTGCTGCATTGAGTTTATCGCCGTAAAAGCCACTGCAATTGGCAATCCGGATTATATCCGATGTTTCTGATGCCATCCCGTTCCCTCATGGATTATTATTTTTATCAAAAGTACTAAGTATAGAACTTTTGTCCAGAGGAAACGTTAGGTGAGGCCTAATTAAGTATGATTTTATATATGAGGCCTGCGAGCACAGATCCGAAAAATGCAAACCCGAGATACAGTGTAAAAAGTTTCGGCTTTAACAAAGACCAAATGCCAACTGCCGCCGGGATACAGGTTGCGCCGCCAGCCAGAACAAAGGTTAAGGCGGTTGCGGGTGACATTCCAAGATCCATAAGGCCGCCAATAAGCGGAATGGCGGCGTAACCGTTCAGGTAGGCGGGAACGCCAATAACGGCTGCAAGCAAAACTGAATAACTGTTTTCATTCCCAAGGAATGTCGCAATATTTTCTGATGGGATATAGCTGATCATGATCCCTTCAAGCAAAAAGGCAAAGGCGAGCCACCGTCCCAGAAAGGAGAAGGATTTCCAGCCTTCTGATGCAAATTCAGCCTTGCGGGTCGGTGACGTCCAGAATTTCCAGTGAACATCGGATTTTTCAGCTTTTGGCGCGCCACAGCGGGGAATGGCAATGTCTTTTAAGCCATTTTCGAGCATTCCCGTTTTGCCGAGCGCAAGCGTTGTGTAGCCAGCAAAAAGCCCCAGACCAATTGCGGCGGCTGTCTTGACGAGCGCAAAATCGGTTCCCAGTTCTGCCGCGGTGAGAATGAACATTTCCGGGTCCATGAGCGGCGAAGCGATACAAAACGCTAAGACCGGTGCAAAGGGAACGCCACTTGCCAGAAGGGCGGCAACCAGCGGAATGACACCGCAGGAACAAAAAGGGGATAAAGCCCCAAATAAAGAGGCAATCGCAATGGATCTGACGGGGCTTCCTTCAAAGGCTGACGCGACAATCTGATCAGCACCAGTGGCCTTAAGATAGGCGGCGGTGGCGATCGATAGCAGCAGAAACGGCGCAATGGAAATTAGGCTATTAACCGTGAACAGCAGATGCTTTCCCATATCATCAGGGGCAAAGATCAATATTAAAGCCAGCGCCAGTAAAGCGCCCCAAACAGGCGTGCTCAACTTTTTAAAGGCTGCCCTAATATGGGCAAACAGGTCTGAGTTCACAGGTGGTCCCGCGGGGCAGCAACCGGGTTGTTTGGATTGCGAGAGATCAGTCATGGCGGCATTCCTTTGCATCACGGCAACATTCAGCTTGCAGGATTTCTACAATTGAATTGATACGATTTAGATTTGCCCGGCAAACGACGGAGCGTCCTTGCTTGGCCTGTGTCACAAGATCGGCTGAAACAAGCCCCTTCAAATGAAAGGCAAGGGTTGATGCGGCCAGATCAAGGCGGCTGGCGATTTCTCCAATCGTCAGTCCATTGGGTTCCGCTTTGACCAGTAGCCTGAAGACGTCCAAACGGGTTTCATTGCCAAGCTCTGCCAGCGATTTTGCGATTTCTATTGTGTCCATAATCTGACCATACGCCTTTTTAAACTAAATACAACTATAAAACTAGTTATGTAGTTATTTTAAGCTGACGTATGGAAAACACTTGCGGCAAAGGGGGCGGTAAATTAACTTTTGGCAATCATAAAACTTTAGGAACAATAATAATGAAAACAAGATTCACTGAAGCCTTTGGTGTTGAACATCCAATCGTACAAGGCGGTATGCAATGGGTCGGAAGAGCTGAGCTTGTCGCGGCTGTTGCCAATGCAGGTGCGTTGGGTTGCTTGACAGCTTTAACGCAGCCAACACCCGAAGATTTGACGAAAGAGATTGGCCGCGTAAAGGACATGACCGACAAACCCTTTGCCGTGAATTTCACTATTTTGCCCAGCCTTCGGCCCATTCCATATGATGAATATATGGATGCCATTGTGCAGTCTGGCGTTAAAATTGTTGAAACTGCCGGGAACAATCCCAAAGCGCATATGCCCAAATTGAAAGCGGCTGGAATTAAGGTGATCCACAAATGCACGTCTGTACGGCATGGGTTATCTGCTCAAAAAATTGGTGTAGATGCGATTAGCATTGATGGATTTGAATGTGCAGGGCATCCAGGTGAAGACGATACACCGGGTCTGATCCTGATCCCCCGGGCGGCGGATCAGATTGATATTCCAATTTTGGCTTCTGGCGGTTTTGCTGATGGCCGCGGACTTGCCGCAGCAATAGCCTTGGGCGCTGATGGCATCAATATGGGCACGCGCTTTATGGCAACAAAGGAAGCGCCTATTCACGAGTCTATTAAGCAAAAAATTGTATCAGCTGATGAGCTGCAAACAACTTTGATCTTCAGAAGCCTGCGCAACACTTCGCGGATGTTTACCAACTCTGTTTCTCAGAAAGTGGTGGCAATGGAGGCTGAGGGTAAGGGCATCGATGAAATCGGCCCCATTGCCAGTGGTCAAAAAGGACGGCTGGTTTATGAAACTGGTGATGAAGAGGCGGGTGTTTGGTCTGCCGGTATGTGCATTGGATTGATCAATGATATTCCAAGCGTTGAAGAGCTGGTGCATCGTATTGTCAAAGATGCTGAAGTTCTGATCAATGAACGGTTTAGGAAAATTGTCGCCTGATTGAAATTGCTAACAAGGTCTGGCCTAAGTTGCTGGACCTTGTTAGATCCACGCCAGTGTTGTTGCGCCAATGACCATATAGCGGGCAAATTTGCCAAGAGAGACGAGCAAAAGAAAAGGCCCGAGCCGGACACCCAGAAGGCCAGCAATCAACGTCAATGGATCCCCAATGATCGGGAGCCAGGCGAGTAAAAGAGACCATACCCCAAATTTAGAATACCATTTCTGGGCTTTGTGCATATCCCGCTCTTTCACCGGAAACCATTTTCGAGATTGAAAATGGATCAGATATCGCCCCAAGTACCAATTGATAACGGACCCGAGTATGTTTCCAACAGTTACGGAAATGATGAACTGTGATGGGCTATTCGGATTTTCAATAAGCAGCGCAATTAGTAAGGCCTCTGAAGAGCCCGGCAGAAGGGTTGCCGAGAGCAAGCCGGAAAGAAATAGGCCAAAGGCTTCGGTCATAGGAAGAAAATAACGGCAAAGCCTGCGCAGCTCATCAGCAGACGCAGGACTACCTGCAGGGGCGCGATTACACCGTAGGAAATGAGAGTTAACCCAACTCCCACTTTTAGAAAGGCGATAACCGCCAATCCGGGATTTTCCGCGAGGCCGATAAGTCCGGGATTGGCGATTAATGCCAGCGGAATGATATATAGCCCCAGCCCAAGTGCCATGGCGTACATGGATACTTTAAGCCAGTTTTCACCAACCATACCGGCGGCAATAAAAACAGCCCCGCAAACCGGCGGTGTAATTGTGGATAAAAGGGCAAACCAAAAGACAAATAAATGGGCCTGAAGGGGTGCGAGGCCAAGCGTTTGAAGGGCGGGCCCTGCAACCGATATGCATATGACATAGGCGGCAGTTGTCGGAACTTCCATCCCAAGAATCAGGCAAGCCGCGGCTGTTAAAAGAAGCGCGGGCCACAACATTTGACCCGAGCCTGATAAGATCAAGGAGGTGATTTTAACGCCCAGTCCAGTTGCGCCAAGAACTCCGATAATCAGGGACGCGCACAGAATAATTGCGGCGATCATCGAGATTTGCTTTCCAGCTGTCAGGCAAACATTCACCAGCCGGTCGGCGGTCTCGGTTAAGCTAAATTTAAGCTGCCCATTTATGAAAAGCAGGACAAAAGCCACAAGAATAGCAACGCAGGCCGCGTATTGAGGGGTCATGCCCCCAATGAACATCCGTTCCAGAAGAACTAGAAATGGGATTGCAAAGAAGCCTGTGGTGATCCAGACATCTCTTCGCGCGGGTTGTTGATCTGCGGGCAATCCTTTGAGATCATATCGCCGGGCGAAAGCGTTAATGCCGACCCAAACGGTTAGAAAATACAGGACCGCGGGCAATAAAGCGGCTGCCATAATTCCGGTATAGGGAACGCCTGTCAGCTCGACCATCACGAACGCCCCCGCGCCCATTAATGGGGGCATAATTTGTCCACCGGAAGAGGCAACGGCCTCAACCGCGCCAGCAAAAGCTTTGGGATAACCCAACCGTGTCATCGCAGGCAGGGTGATGGCTCCGGTAGAGGCGACATTGGCAGAGGCGGACCCTGATATGGACCCAAATAGTGCAGAGGATAATGTAGAAACCTTCGCCGCGCCTCCTTTAAGGTTGCCAGCTGCTGCGGAAGCCAGGTTCATAAATCCCCGCCCGGCTTCGCCTGCGTTGAGCACAGCGCCCATAATGACAAAAATCGCGACAATGGAGACGGAAACACCCGTTAAACTGCCCCAAAGACCGCCTTCAGCAATTGTAAGATTTCCTAAAAAGCTGGAGAGAGGAATGCCGGGGTGACCAAACTCACCCGGTAAATATTGACCGAAGAAACCATAGAGCAGTGCACATAGGGTGACCATGGGCAGCGGCCAGCCGACCGCTCGCCGTGCCATTTCCAGGGTAACAAATAGAAGTGTAAATCCGACCGCTATCTGCAAGTTGCTGGTCAGGAAACCATATTGATCAGAGAGGGCGCTTTCGTTTAAGGCCACATATAAACTGGCGCCTAGTCCCGCAAGCGTGAAAAGGGACCCAGAGATGATATCGGGTTTGGATTTAGCGGTAAAAAGGAAAACCCACGGAAGCGCCAGTGCCATATGCAGCGGGCGAGAGAGTAAATTGGGAACCAGACCTGAAAAAATCAGGCCGAGATGAAAACAGATAGAGACGGCACCAAGGACCATCCAAATAAAACGCGCCGGTGCCGCCATAAACTGTACTCCAGAAAAAAGTTATTGTGCAGACGCAGGAACTGCGACGCCTTTTTCCCTGTAATATTTAAGAGCCCCCGGATGGATTTTGCCATCAATGTTTGACAGCATGTCGGTTGTGACGCCTTTCCACCATGCGTGATCAGCGCCCATTTTTTCTTTTTGCTGCCAGTAGGTTTTGGTTAGCTCATATGCAGTTGCATTATCCATGTTTGTCGTGGTGTAGGCAACCACTGGCAAGGATGTTGTTACGATATCACTGTCAATACCGGCGTATGTTCCCGCAGGGATTACAAGCCGGGTGCGTTTGGTTTTTGCAATTTGCTCTTCATTGAGGGACAGAACTTTAATGCCCGTACCAGCCGCCGCTTCAATGACATTGGGCGCGGGGTATGAGCCGGCGGTTACAAAGCCATCGATTTGTTTGTTTTTAAGAGCTGGAACTGCGTTGGAAAGTTCAACATTTGCAAGCTCAACTTTGCCTTCCAAGCCAAAGAGTTTCAGATATTTGGCACCTTCACGCGCGCCAAAAGAGCCTTTACCAATCAGAATATTTTTACCTTCAAGGTCGGCGAAAGAATTGATACCGCTATCTTGGCGGGTCACAAAATGCATGGTGAGCGAGGGGATTGGAAACAGGGCGCGAATATCTGCAAATTTTGGATTTTGCTTATCCTTGAACATGGCTTTTCCAGCGCCAGCCAGACGAACCAGAGCGGGAGGTGTGGTAAAAACGTAATTGCCGGGACGAACGGCGGCTTCCATCACATTTTGAACAGAGCCCTGACTTTCTTCGACGGTGAGAATAATATCGCCGTTTGAACCTGCCTTCATGGCTTCGGCAATTTGTACGGCCATTTGGTAATAGGATGAAGAGCTTTTTGCTGATTTATAGGTAACGCGGGTTTCCGCAATAGCGCTGGTTCCGGCCAAAAGAGAGCCAGCTATGGCGGCCACAGACAGGCATTTCATCAGTTTCGTGACTGACATTGATATTTCCTCCAAGATTTTTTGTTGTGACATATGCGTTTTTATTAGCATGCATCATTCATTAAACCCTGCTTAAATTCAAGCATATGGATTTACAACAAACGAAGTTTATGGATTTGGAGGAAGGGGGGAGAAGGTGCGTCCCGAAGGAGAATGCCTCCAACCGAAGTTGGAGGCGTAGTCTTATTAGTCAGTAACAGCGAGCTGTTCTGCAGAAGATTTACCGTTGCGGCCAGGAACGAGTTCGAAAGAAACTTTCGCGCCTTCTGCAAGAGTAGTCAGACCTGCTTTTTCAACTGCTGAAATATGAACAAAAGCGTCAGCTGAACCATCATCAGGCTCAATAAAGCCATAACCTTTTGTTGCATTAAACCATTTTACTGTACCGGTAGCCATCGTAGTCTCCTTAGCGATGCGACGCCGCAAATCACCCATTGAAATGCAGCATATATAACGTTCACATCGGCAGGGGACGAATTAGCCGATCAATTATTTGAATAGCCAGGTAAGTCATATCGAATGTAACACGTCTTTGAATATTTGAGTTTATCGACAAAATTGTCAATAAAATACAGTGAGAAGCTACAAAAACTAGATTACGAAATCGTGTCAAAGCCGTGAAATTGTGGCCACAAACGGCCATTTGTACATATCTTGTGTAATATTTTAGTAGCGAAGGGGCTTACAGAACCGGAAATTGTGCTTGAAGAGGCCGAATCTTCGCTGATTCCCTTTTCTCATTGAAAGCAGGTAAACAAACTCGCATATATATAAAATACGCTAGTAAGACCGGTAAGGAGAGATAATCATGCGTTATGTCGCTATATTGATCAGTATGATTTTACTGAGCGCCTGTCAGAATATTGAGGTCATTAATCCAAATCCGAATGCTGAGTTTTATCGTTTTGACGATCCTGGCATTACGGCGAAACCCTAACGCCACTCGCTTTACAGACCTTCACGCCCGGTGTAGCCTTTAAAAAAATCAAAAATAATAAAGGTGAAGGCATGCCCTATAATACAATCGCCGTTGTGGACCATGGTCATCATGTGTCGGTGACACTCAATCGGCCAGATGCACTTAATAGTATCTCAGCCGAAATGATTGACGAACTGACAGCTGTTTTGGATGCATATGACGCGCGGGAGAGTCTGACAGCCTTGTCTATCACTGGCGCAGGCCGTGCCTTTTGCGCTGGCGTGGACTTAAAATCGGCAAAAGATCGCATTAGTGCCGAAGGCGGCGTTGACGCTAATTACCAGTTTTTGGATCGTTTGCGCATACTGCTGCTGAAAATCGAAGCTTTTCCCACCCCCGTGATTGCTGTGGTTAATGGCCTAGCCCTTGCTGGCGGGTTGGAGCTGGTTTTGGCTTGCGACCTTGTGATTGCGGCAAAAAGTGCAAAGCTTGGGGATGCACATGCAAATTATGGATTGGTTCCAGGTGGTGGAAGCTCCGCGCGGCTTCCCCGTAAAATCGGTCCGACCCGGGCAAAGCAGATGATTTACAGCGGTGATTTTCTAATGGCTGAGCAGCTTATGAACTGGGGGCTTGTCAATTGGGTGGTTGCGGATGATCAGCTGGAAACTGAGCTGCAAAAGCAACTGGCACAGCTGGCCGGGAAAAGTCCAACTGGACTTCGGCGGATGAAACAGATGGTTGATGAGGGGCTAAAGCAACCCCTTGAAACCGCTTTGATTTCAGAGCTGGAATTAAACGCAGAGCATTCCAAAACCGAAGATCGGATGGAAGGTTTGGCAGCCTTTGCCGAAAAGCGAAAACCTAATTTTACAGGCCGGTAAGCAAGGTGGTTTTTGAAACCACCTTGATATGAAATATTTACATCGTTCCCGGAAAAGCACCGCCGTCCATCAGCAGGTTTTGGCCCGTGATAAATCCGGCTTTTGTACTACACAGAAACGCGCAAGCCGCCCCAAATTCTGCGGGGTCACCAAAACGACCGGTTGGGTTGGCGGCCATACGAATTTTACGCTCTTCCTCCAAGCTGCGCCCATTTTTCTGTGCGGTTAGCTCAAGGTTTGAAGATAATCTGTCCGTCTCAAAAGGTCCCGGTAGCAGGTTGTTAATCGTCACACCGTTAGCCGCAACCTCACGGGAGGTGCCTGCAACGAAACCCGTTAGTCCGGTGCGGGCGCCATTTGAAAGGCCCAATATGGCAATTGGTGATTTCACAGCGGCCGACGTGATATTGACGATCCGGCCAAATTTGCGATCGATCATGCCATCAACAACCGCCTTGATCAGCAAAACGGGGGCCAGCATGTTGGCGTCCAGCGCCGCAATCCAGTCATCGCGGTCCCAGTCACGAAAATTACCCGGAGGCGGGCCACCGGCATTATTCACCAGAATATCTGGCGAGGGGCAGGCTTCAAGCAATGCGCTGCGCCCCTCTTCAGTTGTGACGTCGCAGGCGACTGTTGTCACGGTCGCTGAATGGGTCGCATTTTGGCGAATCTCACCCGCAGTTTTTTCAAGTCTGTCTGCGTTTCGGCCATTAATGATGACGTGAACCCCTTCGGCCGCTAAAGCCATCGCGCAGGCGCGGCCAAGTCCCTTTGAAGACGCGCATACGATGGCCGTTTTGCCAGAAATTCCTAAATCCATTTCACTTCCCTTTGTCTTAAGCGTGATTTTTTAAAGATGATTTCGCATCCATTGTGACATTTCATGAGCCTGAACGGTTGCGTTGCGGACAAGTTCATCAAAATGGCGAGCGAGTGATCTGATATGACCTGTCGTGTTCAGCACAAAATACCCTTGTCCAATATAGATGACAGCGCGAATTGGGCCAAATACCCCAATTGGAACAGAATAATGGGTTCTAAGATCAAATCCATAAATTCGAACGCGCGGATAGAGTTCGTCGGTTAGTTTAGCCATATAATCGATCTGGGTTCGCCGCACCTCTTCGTCCAGTTCTGACCAGATGTGGGATCCTTCTGCAAACTGGGTAAAACGTTGAACCGGAATGCAGATTTCCATTTCTGTGTCGGGTAGGCGGGCATAGGTTTGGCGCTGGTCCCGTTCCGTGATCGCCTGATCCCCGGTTTTAAGCGTAAAGTCCCGATACTCATAACGCAGAACGTCCTGGGTTTTCAGCATATCTGGCAAGGTACTTGGAATATGCCGGATTTTATAACCGGCGGCTTCCATATGCCACTCTTCAAGATTGGAATCCATGGGTGCGCGGGCGGTGCTGGGTGTAAAATTCAGGGCGCCATCCAGAAAGGTTGTCACTGGCTGGGCCTCCTGACTAAGGCCGAGTAACCAGTCCGAACTCACCCCAAGAACCCCAGCGACCTCGGCCAATGTGTGACCGTTGGGGAGGCGGGGTTCTTTCTCATTTAAAAGCTGACCCAGAGTCGAGCGATCAATACCGGCTTGGTCAGCAAGTTGTGACTGTTTCAAGCCTGCCGTATCTAAAGCAGATAACAGGTTGCGCCGAAATAAGTTGGCTCGATCTCTTTTATCCATTTTTCATTTTCAACATATTAGAAATATAAATCCATTTGATGGAATTTAATCTATTATACAGATCATAATCCATAATATAGAATTTAGTAGATAAGTCACGCGTTGATCCCCTTAGGCGTTTCCTCCATAACAGGGCCATGCAAGATTCAAAACGAAAATCATTATTGAAAGCAGTGAGTTGGCAACTTCTCGGCCTGGTGAGCAGTTTGCTGATCTCGTGGTTTTTTACAGGGTCACTGATGCAGGCGGGGGCAATGACGTTTGTCATGACGACAACCGCCTTTGTGATGTATTTCCTGCATGAACGCTTTTGGGCGCAATTAAAGATTTGACCCTGCGTCTGTTTGCTATGATTTCCGGTAACTGTTGAAAGCGTGGATTGCCAGACCTACCAGTAAGCCCCAAAAGGGAGCCCCAACTGTAAATAGCGTTACGCCCGATACCGTAATGACAAAGGTGAAAAAAGCCGCTTCGCGCGTTTCATCGGACGTAAGGGCACCGGTCAGTGCATTTGATATTGTTCCCATCAGGGCAAGTCCCGCAATGGCCATGATCAATTCGGTCGGAAAGATGCTAAACAAAGCCGTCACAGTTCCCCCAAACAATCCTACAAGAATATAGAAAACCCCTGCCCAGATTGCTGCTAGGTATCGCTTTTGCGGGTCGGGATCAATCTCCTTGCCCATGCAGATGGCGGCTGTGATCGCAGCCAGATTAAACGCAAACCCACCAAAAGGCGCAAGTAAAAGCCCGGTTATCCCGCTCCAGGTAATCAGCGGGGATGCCGGTGTTTGATATCCATGGGCCCTGAGCACGGCAAGACCCGGAATGTTTTGAGAAGCCATGGTAACAATAAATAGCGGCAGGCCGACTCCCAACAGGACGGATAGGGAAAATGTGGGTGTGGTCCAGACAGGTAAAGTCATGTCCAAAGGAGGAATTTGCTGACCTAAATGGCCGGTGAAAAAGGCGTATAAGGTACCGATTAGAAAGGTTATTGGAATGCCATAGCGCGGCAGATACCGTTTAGCGACCAGATAGGTGAGGATCATGATCCCAACAAGTCCTATATCGGTACGCAAAGCCGTGAAGGCATTAAGCGCAAATTGGAGCAAAACCCCAGCCAGCATGGCATTGGCAATTTGAACAGGGACCAGCTTCATGATCTTTTCAAACCAGCCAGTAACGCCGCAAAGCGTCAACAGAAGTGAGCTGAATAAAAAAGCTCCGACAGCATCCCCCATTGGAATGCCGGGGAGGCTGGTTACGAGGAGCGCCGCGCCCGGAGTTGACCAAGCAATAATGATCGGCGCGCGGTATTTCAGCGACAGAAGGATACCTGAAAGTCCCATGCCAATACCCACAGCCCACATCCAGCTTGCGGTCTTGTCGGCATCGGCGCCGCTGGCAATGGCGGCCTGGTACACAATGGCGGCCGCGCTGGTATAGCCAATGAGAACAGCAACAAAACCAGATGTGATATAGGGAATTGCAAAAAATCTAAACATTTGGGGTGCTTTCAGCAGGTGAATTTGGCTTTTAGTTGTGTGCGTTATAACGTACAATGAACGGATCATACCTTTTGTGCGCTATAACGTACAGCCTAAATTTGTGAGGCCATACTTGAGTAATCCATCCCAGTATTTACCGCAAAACCTCAAAATGTTGAGACAGCAAAAAGGGTGGAGCCTGTCAGAAGCTTCCTTGAAAAGCGGGGTTAGTAAAGCCATGCTGGGTCAGATTGAACGCGGCGAGAGCAGTCCAACGATCGCAACCCTTTGGAAAATCGCAACGGGGTTTGATACTTCCTTTTCGCGGCTTGTAAATAATTCCGAGCCGCTGGAGGCAAAGGTCGCCCTTATCAACGCTAATCTCACGCGAAAGCCGCTAGCAGAAGACGGCATGGTTGTTGCTGTCCTTCAACCCTTTCAGCCCGAGTTGGGGTTTGAGTGGTTTGAAATTACCTTTCCTGAAAATTATGAACGCCTTTCAGAGCCACATCAGATAGGGGTCACCGAATTCATTTCGGTACTGAAAGGAAATATTTCAATTCAAATCAATGGGCATTGGCAGGAGCTGAGCGAGGGAGAGACGTTGCGGTTTCCAGCAGACCAGATCCATGGATATCGCACCAATGGTACCGGAACCGCTGTTGTTCATTGTATTATGCATTACGCCGACATGTGAATTTTTCAAAGTGGTTGCCCAAAGGGCGCGACAGGTTATAGTACAAGAAAAAAGCTCAGAGCCGTTATCGGTGACAAGGAGATCAAAAAATGCGTGCCATCGTTGTTCATGAATTTGGCCATCATCACGAAAAAGCCGTTCTGGAAAATCTGGATATTCCGATCCCGGGGCCAGGTGAAGTTGTAACTCAGAACAGGGCCGCGGGGATCAGTTTTGCGATGTCCCTCAATATTCAGGGTAAATATCAGCGAAAAGCCCCTCTTCCTTACATTCCGGGCAGCGAATCTGCTGGGGTTGTGTATGCCGTTGGTCCGAATGTCACGCGCGTCAAAGTCGGAGATCGGGTGATGTGCAACGTCGATAGCGGTGCTTGCGCCGGGTATAATAAAGTGCGCGACATCTGCTGTCATAAAATACCTGATGAGGCTTCGTTTGAAGACGCTGCTACAATGATTACCTCTTATACCACATCCTATGGGGCGCTGGTGCTGCGGGCTAAACTGATGGCCGGTGAAACATTGATGGTGTTGGGAGCGGCTGGTGGTGTTGGTTTGGCCGCCGTGGAAATTGGTAAAGCACTCGGCGCAACGGTTATTGCGGTTGCAGGCGGAGAATCGCATTGCAAAACGGCCAAGGATCATGGTGCTGATCATGTAATTGACCACCGCGCGCAAGATTTTCGGGAAGCCGTTCTGAAAATTACCGATGGCGTTGGTGTCGATGTGGTTTATGACAGTATTGGCGGCGACGCGACGCTTCAATCCATCCGCTCTCTTGCCTCCGAAGGCCGTCTTTTAACAATTGGATATGCCTCTGGTACAATACCGGATGTTCCCGCCAACCGTTTGCTGCTTAAAAACGCATCCGTGATGGGCTTTAACATGGGGCATTATTACGGCTGGGCCCCCGGTGTCGATCGCGCCGACCATGTTCAAACCGTGGATAAAATGATCAAAGGCGTTCTTGATTTGTATGCAGCAGGTCATATTCGTCCGGACATTGGGGCGACTTATACTCTTGATACATTTCACGAGGCGCTGGACGCTGTTCTGGCCCGTCAAGTTGATGGAAAATGTATTCTGCAGATTTCAGAAGCAGATTATTAGCTACTGCGTGGCTTGTGCAGGGTGAGCCCGTATTGGGTATAGATTTCCTGAAGGCGGCCATCACTTTCGATATTTTTAAGGGTCGCCTTAATGCGCTCAACTGCTTTTGGTTCTGTCCTTAAAGAAGTCACTGCCCAGATCGGCGTGTTGAAAATAGCTGTGCCGATCACAGGTTTTGATTTTAAAGTCCCCAGTTTGTGAAGCCAAAGGGCTTCCTGAACGGAGGCATACCAAGCCTCGACGCGGCCTGCCTCCAGCAAGCGGGCACTCATTTGACTATTATTTGTCGGACGGAGGTTCGCATCAAAATTCATTTGCCTGAGAAATTGTTCCAAGCGACTTCCTCGGTACACTGCAATTGATTTCTTGTTCAGAGCTTCAGAAAGCGAGTTGACCGCCGGTTTTGTGCGCGAAATAAATGCGAACGAGAGGTTTCCGGTTTCAGCAATCCAGTGAAATTGTTTCTCACGGGCTTTTGTCCGGGCCATTTGCAGCATTACGACATTTGGTGATTTTTGAAGTTTGCCATAAGCACGATTCCAGGGAAGAATCTGTGTATCGACCCGCAGGGAGTTCGTTTTGGTGTTGGTGCGATTAAGTCGAACCTCTAGTTCTTGCGCCAAATCCCAAAGTGCGCCACTTTTCCCCTTCTCATTTTGCATAACGAGTGGGGGAATAGTGGATAACATAATATGTAGGTCAACTGCTGCTTCAGCACGAGCCGCTTTGCTATAGATCAGCGAATTTAGAAGACAAAGCCCAATTGCCAACGTCAATTTTAGAATATCTGCATCTCCAGTCCCGTATAAATTACGAGATTCAAATATGAAGTCTATTCATATATTAAACTGGAAATTGTTTAAGAAGTATAACTAAAAACGTTATTACCTATAAGAATCAACCTGTATTTAGTCAAATTAGTGTCGCAAATTTGCAGCACAGGTTCTCCTGTCTAGGTTGCCATAAAGTGTCCCCAGATGGTCCATATCCCGATAACAACGAACCCGATGCCGGCAATGAGATTAAGCGGGATCATTGTCAGGTATTTTTCTGCGACAGTTCCCAAAATCACAGCTATTGCCGTAGAAGCGACAAGCGCCAACGAAGCTGCGAGGAAGATCAAATACGGGCTATGTTGCTTATCTGTAGCAAATAGCATGGTGGCGAGTTGGGTTTTATCCCCCAATTCAGCAAGGAAAACTGTAATGAAAATGACTGAAAGCTGTTGCATTTGTTTATGACCATCATGGGAGTTGGCAAAGAATACGGCAGCCCGATCAGCCAACTCCCTGAGTTGATCGAGACAGCCATAGGTCTTGCCAAACCGGTATGGTCACTTGTGCCACGGCAACGCCGAGTATGTTGACACAAATCTTTCTAAAGAAAGAGGCTACTCCCCCATGGAGATGATGCTTGATACTCATACAGAGCCCATCTGTCAAATGAACAAGAGAAGTTTTATGTTGCTATTGTGTTCAACTTGTGCGCATATGCACCCACTTGCGCCGGGCGTGGATGGTAATTATATCGTCAACGGCGCAGAATTCTTGCAATAAGTCGTATTGATGATTGCCAGAAAGATCCGCTTGGATCAGATAGCAAAAACGGCAGCTCATCTACGCAAGCTTCCAGAACTAAAATGTCAATTTTGATTGCAGATAAAGTTGCAATTTGAAGTGGGCATATGAAAGAGACTACTTGAATAAGTTTAACGAGCTCGGCCTTGCCGAGTCACTCCTTCGCGCAGTAGCAGACGAAGGCTATTCCACTCCCACCCCTATTCAGGCCGAAGTTATTCCCGCCATGCTGGCAGGTAATGATGTGCTTGGAATTGCCCAAACGGGCACTGGCAAGACAGCATCCTTTGTCTTACCTGCATTGCATCAGCTCGCAAAAATGGACGGAAAAACAGCACCAAAGAATTGTCGTGTGCTGATTATGACGCCAACGCGCGAACTGGCTGCCCAAATCGCGGATAACATCCGTAATTACTCAAAATTCATGAAAGTTTCAGTCGCCGTCGTTGTCGGTGGCGTGAAACCAAAACCACAGATCAGGGCCCTGGCCCCAGGTGTGGATATCGTTGTCGCAACGCCTGGCCGTTTGCTTGATCATATGAGCGCCGGTGTTATTCAGCTCTCGCAAACGACAACTGTCGTGCTTGATGAAGCTGACCAGATGCTGGACCTTGGCTTTATGCCTGCCATTCGCAAAATCATGAGTAAAGTGCCCGCCAAACGGCAAACTGTGATGATGTCGGCAACAATGCCACCTCAAATTCGGAAGCTGGCGCTTGATTTTCAAAAAAATCCCGTGGAAATTGCTGTTGCAGCCATTTCACGTCCGATTGAACGTATCAGCCAATCTGTTCGCCATGTAACCTCACCTATGAAACGATCAGTTTTGACCGACATTTTGTCAGACAAAGCGATTGAACGGGCGATTGTGTTTACCAGAACCAAACGCGGTGCAGATAAAGTAACGCGTCATTTGGAAGGTGCAGGCCTTTCTGCAGCGGCAATTCACGGCAACAAAAGCCAGTCGCAACGTGAGCGCACACTTGCTGCCTTTAAAAAGGGTAGCACCAGTATTTTGGTGGCAACAGATATTGCAGCACGCGGAATTGACATTGATGATGTCTCGCTTGTTGTAAATTACGAGTTGCCCCAGGTTGCGGAAGCCTATGTTCACCGAATTGGCCGGACCGCCAGAGCAGGCCGCAGTGGTCAGGCAATCACATTATGTGATCCGACCGAGCAGGACTTGCTGCGCAGCATTGAAAAACTCATTGGAAACAGCCTTGAATGTGTGGGCGAGCCGTTACAGGCGGCCGCTCCTGTGAAAGCACCTCCAAGAGGTCCTTCACGGCGCAATGGCAATCGGCCACCGCGCAATGCAAATGCAAATTCTTCGCCAAAGGCGCGCCGTAAAAAAGTCGTGGCCAAAGGTGCTAATTCCAATCCTGTCAGAGACCGCAATGCCGGTGCATCAGAACCGATGGCGGGTGTTAAGCGGATGCTTGGAAATATTGGTTCAACACAAAGAAACACGTCGTCGCAAGGCGGCAAACAGAATCGTCAATCTTGACGAAAAACGATCAGACATAAGGAACGATCAAAATGACTACAGGTACAGTGAAATGGTTCAACGGAACTAAAGGTTACGGATTTATTGCGCCAAATGACGGCGGTGCGGACGTTTTTGTTCACATCAGTGCTGTTGAACGTGCAGGCCTGAACGGCTTGAACGAAGGTGATACAATCGGTTACGATCTTGAAGTGGATCAGGCACGCGGTAAATCTTCTGCAGTTAATCTGCAAGCAAAATAATTTTGCTTAAAGGCAGTTCATCTGCCCTTAAATTTGAAAAAAGCCAATTCGCATAGCGGGTTGGCTTTTTTCTTGTCTTCCGGGGGGCACGAAACGCCGTAACGTTAGATTTAGGTGCTGTCAGATTTTTTTGATGCGCCGTCGGCAATACGGTGAGGTTGAACCATAAGTGATCAAAGACGCAGAAAACCTGTTGGATTGAACCTCAATAAGAGCCACTACCCGCCTGGGTTCGATCATGAAAACGATGTCCGCTGGATCCGGCAAAGTTGCCGCCAATCATTTCCGCTAAGGCGTCTGCAGCCGGGTTATCCCGGCCCGAACGGTAGAGTACGACCTGAACACTGGATAAAGGGGGGAAACTTTCCGCTTTCCCTAAAATTCGCATGCCGGGTGTGACCGCACTTTTTGCGATGACGCTCACAACATTCCGGCTCATGACAGCTGCTTGTAAGCCTGCCATCCCTTCGCTGATCAATAGTATTTTCCATTTTCGTCCGATTGACTGTAATGCATCCAGTGCGATATCCCGAAAGACATTCCCGGGGGGAAGCATTGCCAGTGGCAACGGATCAATATTGAATGGAGAATCCGTATCAGCCGTGACCCAAACCAATTGTTCCTCCCCGATAACCTGTCCATCTGGAAATGCGCGCATTCCGGTCACAACAGCAAGATCAATCTCCTTTTTTGAAATCTGAGACATCAGCGGCCCGGAAAGCAGGCTGCGAAAATCAATTTCAACATTTGGATAAGCTGCAAAGAAACTGGATAAAATGCGGGGAAAGAGCGACGCCGCATATAGATCGGGGACGCCTAAAATCACTTTTCCGCTTAATTTTGGTGCACTGAGTCTAGCATGCACTTCATTCTGGAGCCGTAATATTGTGCGCGCATATCCAAGTAACAGTTCACCTTCAGACGTTAAGACAAACCGGCGACCAACTGTTGAAAACAGTTTGGTTCCGATCATCATTTCAAGGCGTTGAATCTGCAGGGTTACGGCCGGTTGAGTGCGTCCCACTCTTCTGGCGGTTTCGGAAATGCTGCCCGTTTCAACAAGCAGAATAAAAGATTGCAGTAATTTTGGGTCGAGTGTTTTTTCCATTTCAGTATTAAATATATTTATGCTGGCAATTTAAAGAATAAATTTTACTAAATAATTTCTCTCAAATAACCTCCTGATTAGTCACAATGTCATCTTACTATCCCCCAGGAGCTTTTATAATGTCATATTCACGTCGTTTATTCCTTGGTCTTGCTGCGGTCTGCTTGTCTACAGTCGCTCTGCCGTTAATGCCAACAGCCTCGCATGCAGAAGATCGAGTCGTCAAAATCGGCACCTTGAAATTGATCCACGGAATCACACCGTATTTTTACGAAAAATTTGTTCCGGACGGCATTAAGATCGAAGTGATTCCGTTTGAAAGTCCAACGGATGGTAAAAACGCCGTTGTTACCGGCACGGTAGATATGGGAATCTACGGGCTTGCTGCGGCAACACTTGGAGCAGCTGCTGGTGAGCCTGTGGTGGTTGTCGGGGCTGCCTGTAATCGCGGGATGGCTGTCGTTGCAGGTGTCGACTCACCGATTAATTCAATTAAAGACCTTGCTGGGAAAAAAGTCGGCATTTGGCCAGGTTCCACTCAGGAAGTTGTTATTCTCGATCGCTTGGCAGCGGAAGGTATGTCAATTAAAGACATCCAGCCAATCCGCGTCTCGTTTAGCGACATGGCATCCGCACTGGAACGCGGCGATCTCGACGCCTATGTAGGTGCGGAACCGGGTCCTGGAATTAGTCTTGCAAAAGGCGTTGGCAAAATCGTTGAGTATCCCTATTCAACGCCAACCGGTTCTTTAAATATGGTTCTGACAACACGTCAGGAAAATATTGATGAAAATGCTGAATTTCTCGCCACCCTGTTAAAAGTTCACATGCAGGCAACTGAATATGCCATGAGCAATCGGGATGAGTTCGTTAAGGTCGCAATGGAAAAATTGGGCCAGACAAAAGCTTCAATTGAAAAAGCAGCTCCGAACGTTGAATTAACTTGGAAAATCGATGACAAATTCATCGAACAGGCAAATTACTATGGCACTCAGATGCTGGATAAAAAACAAATCCGTCAATTGCCAGACTATACAACTTTCATTGACCCCTCTTTCGTTAAAGCAATTGAAGCAGAATAATTAACGATGACTCTAGACCTTTCTCTCAATCAAAAGTCCGAGAAAAATTTACCAGCTAAAACTGATAAAAGCGGATTTGTGTTTCAGAATATGAAGGGTAAACTCACGAAGGTGGCCCTTGGGGCCATCTTCCCGGTTTTCCTTCTTCTCGCGTGGCATGTTGGCGTTATTGTCAGTGAAACCCGGCTTATACCGCTTCCCTCTCAAGTCGCAGTCATGATGTGGGATTTTGCATTTGGCGGCGTATATGATGATGCTTTCAGCGCCTCTTTACCGGTCCATTTCTGGGTCTCAATTCAAAGAGTATATGGCGGCTTTTTTCTGGCGGTTGCAATCGCAGTACCCCTTGGCCTTATGATTGGCCGGTTTCGGTTTTTGCAAACCATGCTTGATCCAACGCTTTCCCTGCTCAGGCCTGTTCCGGTTACTGCCTGGTTGCCGCTTTCGATGATCTTTTTCGGTCTGGGGCCAAAATCAGCAATATTCCTTGTATTCTTGGGCGCATTCTACCCAATCCTTCTCAATACAATTTTTGGCGTTAAATCAGTCGACAATAAATTATTTGAATCTGCGGCCATGCTCGGCTGCAAGGGATCGCAACTTTTCCGATCAGTCGTGTTGCCCGCAGCAACCCCTCAAATATTCAACGGGTTACGGCTTGGTCTTGGCTTTGCGTGGATATTGATTGTTGTTGGTGAAATGACCGGTGTGCCCGAAGGCTTGGGCGCGGTGATTATGGACGGCAGAACGCTCTCGCGCACAGATCTTGTCATTACAGGCATGATCATAATCGGCATTACTGGCTTTGTGTCAGACAGATTAATCGTGTTGCTAAACAATTATCTTTTGAAGTGGAGCCCCCAGCACCATGCCTAATACATCTCAATCAGGGAAATCCAGCTCCGGCCTGCCCATTCTTTCAATTTCAAATTTGGACAAGACCTTTCATTCCAAAACGGGGGATGTAAAGGCACTGCATGATATTAATCTAAACGTCAGGAAAGGTGAGTTTATATGTCTTTTAGGGGCGTCCGGGTGCGGTAAATCAACATTGCTGCGCATTATCGGCGGGTTTGAAACCCTGACATCTGGAAGCGCCCAGATATATGGTTCAGATATTAAGGAACCGGGGCCAGACCGCGGAGTGGTTTTTCAGGATTACGCGCTTTTCCCATGGTTGAGCGTCGCTGATAATATTGCGTTCGGTCCAAAGCACCGCGGTGTGAGTAAGGCGGAGACAAAAGCCATTACCGAAAAATATATGGAGATGGTGGGTCTGACACAGTTCGCAAACCAGTATCCAAACACCTTGTCCGGCGGCATGAAGCAGCGCGTTGCGATCGCCCGGGTGCTTGCGAATGATGCTGACATTTTGTTGATGGACGAGCCCTTTGCGGCCCTAGATGCGCTTACCCGCGCAAAATTACAGGATGAGTTGCTTGAGATATGGGAAAAGACAAATCTCACAGTCATTTTTGTTACGCATTCAGTCGAAGAAGCAGTCATTTTGTCTGATCGGATTGTTGTAATGGGCGCGGGTCCGGGGCATATCGATACGGACCTTGCTTTGGACCTGACCCGGCCCAGAGATCCCTCATCAATTGAATTCAATGATTTAAGACGGCACGTGGGCAGTCAGCTCCGCAGTCACATTGTCCAGCAGAATAATAAGAAAGTGAGCGTCCATGTATGACGGAGATGAAACGTCGGACAATCTCGAGGCCGTTAAGATTGTTTATCGGGATATGACGAGAGAAGAACTTGATGCCGGATATAATAATACAGATGCCGTTGTGGATAGCGCTGAGCAAATGGAAAACTGGGTTGCCAAAAGCGATGAGCTACGGGCCCTTGAAAATGCTGTTCTTGATCTTCGATATGGCCCAGAGCCGAATAACAGAATAGATTTTTTTAAGGCACCCGTTTCCGGTCAGGGTTTGTTTATATTTGTGCACGGTGGGTATTGGCAACGAAACAACAAAGAGATGTTTGCTTTTGTGTCAGAGGGCTTGTGCGCCGAAAATATAAATGTCGCGACCATAGGTTATACACTCGCTCCTGATGCCTCCCTGAGCCAAATTGTAACTGAAATTCAGGCAGCGATTGACTATCTTGTCGTGTCCGCGGCGGATCTCGATTTTGATATAAATAAGGTTTATCTGGGCGGCTGGTCTGCGGGTGGGCATCTATCGGCAATCTCTGCCAATCACAAGAATATCAAAGGTATTGTTTCCATAAGCGGCATATTCGATTTAGACCCCATTTCAAAATGCTATCTGAATGAAAAACTGCAGCTAACGCCGAGGGAAATCATTGAACTCAGTCCGGTCAATGTTATGTCGGTTGAAAACAAGAAGGTTGTTTTGTTCGCGGGAGCGCAGGAGTTGCCAGAATTGCGCCGACAAAGCGACGATTATGCTTCCAAAATAAAAGGCTATTGCTCGGATCTTTATCATCAGGAGATCAACGGGAAAAACCATTACTCTATAATGCAAGAGCTGATGCTGAAAAAAGGCATCATTGCCCAGCGAATTTTAGATTTAATGAATTCGGACTCAGATTAACAGGGCCGAATTTTCGAATAGAGACATCAAAACTTTATCGATTAAATAGACAGGTCGTATGAACGTCCTGTCTATTCACTGAAATTTCTTACATATTCATTTTACTGAACATACGCCATTTGGGCTTAAGAGCTTCTATTCGTCCAGCTTTATTGGGCCCCATTTTGGGTAAAGGTCACATGGAGACGGATTTTCTGGATGAAATCCTCCGCCCAGATGACGGATAATCCCAGCGACTGCATTCAAAGATGTTTGTACAGCGCCCTCTACCCATGCCGGCGTCCAACTTATGCCATCGCCAGCTAAGAATATCCCGCGCTCTTCTTGGGGTAATTCTTCCTGCATAAAGTGGCGGAACATACGATGATTATAACGGTAGTGCCCAGGGAGCGCGCCCTTAAATGCCCCAAGAAAATTAGCATCATCTTCCCAACTAACGGTAATTGGGTCGCCCAGGATATGCGAGCGAATATCTACATTAGGGTAAGTTTTTGCCAGTGATGATAAAGCCAACTCAACTCGTTCTTCAACAGGAAGCGGGAGGACTTTAAGGGCATCCGTCATCCAAGAATAGCTAAGGCAAATCACCGATGGTTTATGGGGCCCATTATCAAAGAGATAGGTGCCGCGAGTCATTCTATCCGTGAGCGTCATCGACATTTTATCATTGCCTGTTTGAGGGTCTTTATCTTTCCAGAGGGGTCGATCAACCATTACGAATGTCTTTGCAGACTGCATGTACCGGGTTCGATCCAAAGCCATCCAGAGTTCCTGCGAGAACAGACTTTCCTCTGTGTCGATAGCGGTCGATAGAAGGTGACTTTGACAGGTAACCAGAACGGCATCAAATTGCTCTGTCCGTTTCCACTGGTCAGTTACGTCGAACTTTCCACTGTCTGTGCGGCTTATTTTTCTAACGCCAGGGCGGGTAGAACCATTGTTGAGTTCAGCCAGTGTTGTGCCGTTGGGCCAATGTACTATTTTTTGTGCTGGATGTGTCCAAAGCTTACGTGGCATTTGCTCAACACCGCCCACCATGTAGCGCTGGTTTTCATCGCACTCAGTGACGTTCACCCGAAGAATTTCCAACATTGAGTTGGAAAAATCAGAATCCCAGCCACCGGTTCCAAACCCAACTTGACCAAAAATTTCCCGGTGATGAAATGACAGAGACTGGAATGCTTCAGATGACGTTATAAAATCATAAAAAGTTCGTTCGTCCCATTTCTTAACAATGGGATCCCAAATTTCTTTAATTCGGGCAGGATCTCGATCCTGGATTGCCTGTTTTAAGGCAGAAAAATTCGCACCACTTTCCAATGCACTGTCATAAGCGTTGGCAACTTCTTGAAAAATTGGCGGCAGGTCTGCAAGCGTTTCGGCATAATATGTCTTGCCCAACAGGTCGATCACGGTAGATCCGGCTGCTGGGGTCAAGGGATTGGGAAAGGGCTTACTCTCGATACCCAGCATGTCGATATAATGGTAAAATCCTGACGACGAGACGGGGAAGCGCATTCCACCCAGTTCGGCAATAACATCTTCCGCGCCTTCGAAGGGTTGTGACCGCAGCCGTCCACCAAATTGTCCGGATTCAAACACGATCGGATGGGCACCTAGCTTCATCAGCTCATAACCAGCGATGATCCCGGCGGCCCCGGATCCGATGATCGCGACTTTGGCACCGTGAGACGTCTCAGGCAAATGGCCGAGCCCTGCCGGGTTGGTAATCCAATCGTCGTAGGCGAAGGGGAAGTCGGGTCCGAAAACAGATGTTTTTTTCATTTAGAAGCACTACTTTTTGATAGAGTATAGAGATCCATACGCCGATCTCTGAGGTGGTTTTGTTCGGGAAAATTGCTGTCGTCCAGGTCAGCAAAGATTAGGTCAGGCGCTGTGCCGCTTGCGCGTGCCAAATCGTTGCCGGATCGGTTGCAAACGCAGGATAATCCACAATATTTATAGGGTTCCTCTGCCCCAACATAATTTGCATAAGCGATGAATAGACCATTTTCTTCAGCTCGCGCGGGCACAATGCGAGAGGGTATAGTATCGTATGGTTCCATATTCGCAGTGGGTACGAGGATTAGATCGGCCCCTTGCAAGGCAAGGCTGCGCGCCACTTCTGGAAATTCAATATCATAACAAATGGCAAACCCGATTTTCCAGTTATGTAGTTGAACCAGCGGCGCAAGAGAGTGACCGGCAGAGAATTGTTTTGCGTCGGTCTCGCCATATAAATGAGTTTTGTGATATCGCCCTATTTCACAGCCACTGCGGTCAATCAAAACAACAGCATTAAAGGGTTTGTTGTCTTTAGGAACGGCCATACCCACGGCGATAGCAATCTGGTATTTTTTTGCAATTTCACTGACTTTATCACTGAAAACGCCTGCTTGATCTGCCAAGGCACGAACTGCACCCGGGCCAATATTATACCCACCGAGCATCATCTCCGGTGTTAAGACAATGCTCGCTCCAGCTGCCGAGGCCTGTTCACATATGCGCGCAAGTTCCAGAAGAGCGCGATCGGCATCATGGATTGGTTGTGTTTGCCACAAGGCGATCTTCATGGTGTTTGTCTCCATTAACCCGGATGATGAGTTTACTTTTTCGCCTGGGCGTATGAACGGACTATGGAACGTGCTTCCTTAGTCTCCTCCATTAGCCACTCCTGAAAAATACTGACCTGACGGCGTTTCTTTAATTCAGGGCGCCGCACGAGATAATAAGATACTCCTGTGGGCACGGCCTGTTCTGTAGAAAGTCTCAGATGTCCATCCGCAAGGGCCTGATTGGCAAGCACCACATCTGCCATAGCGACCCCGATTCCGGCTTCTGCGGCACTAAGCGCCATATCGAGAGCATCAAAATCCAGTCCTCCAACGGCCTGACTATTGATGCCGCTTTTCTCGCTCCACGTGTGCCAATCCTGACGATCGGGTAGCGGATGAAGTAACATCGCCTCTTGGAAGCCGTTTACAATATTGCGTCGCTCAAAATAGGCAGGCGTACAGACGGGCGCGATCCATTCTTGGTACAGCTCCATCGCGTAATCATGAGGAAAGTCTCCCAGTCCATACCGCACCCCAAGATCCGCCTGCGGCTCATCTACGGTCATGTCGTCAAGCCGAGTTTGCACGACAATTTGAATTGTTGGGTGTTTTTCGTGAAATCTGCGCAGCCTTGGAAATAACCAACGCAAGGCAAATGTTGGAATGACCCGCAGCGTGACGACATCCTTATTTTGCTGCAGCGGCGCAATTACCCCTTCGATATGATCAAAGGCCTCTTTGATGGTGCGCGCAATGCGGGCCCCATCAACAGTGATTTCCAAACCGCTGTTTGTGCGATCAAAGAGTTCGGTATTAAGCTGCTCTTCCAGTATCCGAACCTGGCGGCTGATAGCGCTTTCGCTGACATTCAGTAATTGAGACGCTTTCTTGACGCTTCCCAGAGACGCCACGACTTCAAAATAACGCATCGCATTTAATGAGGGGAGTTTGCGTTGCATATGAATACCTTATCTGTGATATTTTTGATCAACGGTTAGGCTCAAGGGTACTACGCAGGCCTTCCCCAATAAAGTTAAAACTTGTTACTGTTAGCGTGATGGCCAAGCCAGGAAGGATCGCCAACCAAGGCGCAGACGTTAAATACAGCTGTGAATTGTTTAGCATATTTCCCCAACTGGCAATGGGCGCCTGGATACCATAGCCCAGATAGCTGACATAGGATTCCAGCAAGATCGCGCGGGCAACATTCAGCGTTGCGATCACAATAATTGGACCAAACGCGTTTGGAAGCAGTTCCGATATCATGATACGGAATTCTGACACCCCCATTGTACGAGCAGCAGCAGCATATTCGGCATTCCGTAGAGATCGAAATTGCCCTTCAACAAGGCGAGCCACTGACATCCACGATGTGAACGCAATCAGCAGGGTTGTCGAGACGATGCCCGGATTGATGAGCAAGGCCAATGCCAAAATCAGAAATATCGTCGGAAAAGCCATAACGGCATCTACAAGGCGCATTAAGACCGCGCCGATTATCCCACCCCGATAACCGGCAATCATCCCCACAGCTGTGCCCAGGATTACCGACAGTGCCATAGCAGCCAAACCTATCCCCAAGGAAATTTGCCCACCAAACATGAGCCTTGCCAGAACGTCCCGTCCAAGCTCATCCGTTCCAAGTATATGCCCTGCAGAAAGCGGCGCAGAAAGCGTATTTAGAATGTCGATATAGTCGGGATCATACGGGTTAAAAATCGGCCCTATAAATGACAGCAATACCATTGTGGAAATGATGATAAGGCCCAAAAACGCAAGGCGATTTCGTCTGAAGGTTGTCCAAAATCCCGGCGGTTTTGTGAGACTGTCATCTATGGAACTCGTCGTGGTAAGTAAGGTCATTTCAATTCACCCGAATTCTAGGATCAGCGACGACATAAAGGATGTCTGCAATAAGAGAGCCGAGCATTGTCATAATGGCGGATAGGATTAGAATGCCCATGACGACGGGGTAATCTCGGTATTCAAGTGAATCCATGAACAACCGTCCCATACCCGGCCACGAAAAAACGGTCTCGGCCACAAGTGCGCCGCCCAATAGAATAGGGAACTGCAGACCAACAAGTGTGATCATTGGCAGCAACGCATTGCGGATGGCATGAGACCAGATCACTTTACGCTCGGACAAACCTTTGGCTTTGGCCGTTCGAATGTAATCTTGCTGCAAGGCTTCTAGCATGGCTGAGCGCATAAATTGTGCCCAAACAGCGGTTTCAACAAGGGCCAATACGGAAACGGGCAATACCAGATGATATAGAATATCTGGTACTGAACCGTCTCCAATTGTCGTCCGGCTTCCAACTGGAAACCAACTGAGTTCAAGCGCAAAGAAGTAAATTGCCATCAACCCGAACCAAAAGGTCGGAATGGAAAGGGCGAACATCGCCCCTACTGAGGACAAAACATCCATTACGGAATAACGCCGCACAGCCCCCCATACCCCGATCCCGCAACCGATGAGTGCCGCGAGGACCGTGGAAATCACCATGAGCTCCAAAGTTGGCCGGATGTGAGAGGCGATCTTGCTCAGGACGGAAATTCCGTCCCGATAAGAATTGCCCCAATCTCCGGAAACCATCAAGCGCAGCCATTCAAGATATTGAACCGCAAAAGATCGGTCGAGACCCATCTGATGGGTTATTCTATCGATATCTTCCTGAGCCATGCCAGCCGAAGGCACAAACTGTGATAACGGCCCACCGGGAGCTAGATGAAGAACACCAAATCCAATGAATGATACCAGGAGCAATAAGATGAGAGACTGCCAACTTCTACGCAATAGATAATTTGCCATGTAAAATCCTCAGCTCAGATTTACGTTGTCCAGTACCATGTCCGCATGTTCCAAGCATTGGACGTGCTGTTGATATTGGGAGTGTGACCAATCAAGTCTTCCTTAGTGCCTTCAACAATTACAGATTGTTGGACAGGAAGGAAGATCAGCTCTTCACGAACCTTCTCCTGAATGCGGTGATAAATAACCTTACGCTTTTCTTGATCATACTCTCTCGTTCCAGCGACCAGCAATTCTTCCATTTCATCATCTTGGTATTGGTAGTTGTTGTTACCACTGCCACCTTTGGCCGGAATAGCTTTTTTGGAAAAACGTGCTGTGACATCGGGATCCCCGCCTCTGACAAATGTCGAGGCAACCATGACGCTGTCAAACTGAGACTTCTGCCAAAAATCACCCCAAAGTACGGCCCCTGGCATGTTGTTAATGGTCATTTCTGCGCCAATTTCAGCCCAATTCTGCTGCAAGAACTGTTGTGCCTGTTCGCGAGATTTTGACCCAACTGTTGTGGATGTTGTAAACGCAAGGCGCATACCGTCTTTGACACGTACGCCATCTGGGCCTGGGATCCAGCCCGCTTTATCCAAAATGGCTTTTGCACCCTCAGAATCATAAACATGTGCTGGCAAGTCATCCTTATATGCCCAATGTCCACGCGGCACATAAGATTCAGCACCAATTGGGCGGCCCTTATAAATTATATCAATGCGGGCCTGTTTGTTCATGCCCATGTAAAGCGCCTGTCGTACGGCCAGGTCTTTGAAAGGGCCAAATTCTAAATTCAGTGCTATATACTCAATGAACGCAAGGGGGGCTGCATTGATCGTGACACCGTCAAGTTTTTTAGCATCTTCCTCAAATGCCGTCTGAATACCATTCAGACCGATGTAGTCGATTTCACCTGAGCTAAACTGTGTGTATTGGACTGTTTGGTCAGGGATGTACTTGAATACAACACGTTCCAAAAATGGTCCTTCTCCATGATAGTTTTTATTCGCTTCAAGCAGCAAATGGTCACCAGCGCTCCGTTTTCCCCATTTAAACGCCCCTGTTCCGATAGGCGCCATGTTGAAGTCAGATTTATTAGGATCTGGTAGATCTGCAAGAATGTGCTTTGGCACAATAAAGGTCTGGGCTAACAGTGAGATATAGGGGGAAAAGACTTCGCTCGTTTGCCAATGAATTTCATCATCAGCAACAACGGTTATGTTTTTCAATAATGAATGGCCTATTCGGCTGCCCGCACGGAAATCAGGATTGTTTATGAGTTCAAGACTAAATTTCACATCCTGTGCGGTGAACGGTGTCCCATCATGCCAAGTAACGTCTTTTCTGAGCTTAACCTTCCAACTCAAGCCATCCTCTGATAGCCCGCCATTTTCAACGCTAGGAACCTCAATTGCCAAATCTGGAACTAAAGTTCCTTTGTCATCGACAAACCACAAGGTCGAAAACAACTGCCACCAAACACCACGATCCACCTCTTTTCCAGGCATCAGCGGATGAAAGACCGTCGGTTCCTGAGATAACCCTGCAATTACTTGCCCCTTGGGCGCGTCCGGTTTACCGGCAGCGAAGGCTGACGAAGTTATCAATCCCGGCGCGATGGCCAATGCAGCGCTTGAAGCGCTCAGTTTCAAGAACGATCGTTTGGTAAAGTTGTCCATTGTAGTCCCCTGTTTTGTTGGGCTCGATGTTATGAAAGACTCGAGCCTTGTTGAATTATGGTTCTATTATTTTAAACTGGCCCGTTCTGGTGACAGTGCATCAATGCTTAGGTCGGCAGACAAAAACGTATCGGGTAAATCTTGGCCCAATGCGACAGCTTTTACCGCCTGTCCAAGGGCAGGTGATGTCAGGACACCGCAACCGCCCTGTCCGGCTAAAATGATGAAACCTGAAGCGTCTTTGCGCATGCCACAGATTGGATTTCGGTCTTTTACGTAGGTGCGCATGCCTGCCCATGTCCCAATAGGGCGGCCAACTTTTAATGTTGTCGCGGCTTCAATGTTATAAGCCCCTTGCGCCACATCCATATCGTCAGAATAGACCTCACCCGGGGTCACTGGCACGGCGTCGGACGGGGAGCCCATAAAGCATCCCTGCTCGGGCTTAACGTACCAATTAAAATCAGTGCTCGACACCATGGGCCAATCAGCCCCTTGTTGATTGGGTAAGAGATTAAAGGTGAAGGCCGTTCTTTTGTAAGGCGTGATGCCAACCGGCGTGACACCTGCTAAATTATTGATGATATCAGCCCAGCCGCCCGCAGCGTTGACGAGGATAGGCGCCGTGAAATGACCCTTTTTACATTGAACTTCCCATTGCGAATTAACACGTGTGATGCTCTCTACCGCACATTCAGAAAGGGTTTGGGCATTGTTCTTGCGGGCCGCTTTCAAATATCCCTGAAGCAGAGAGTTCACATCAATGTCGTATGCATCTTCTTCATAGGCAGCTATATCAAACAGGTCGGGGCGTAACGCTGGAAATAAATCAAGTGCAGCATTTCGATCCAGCATGGCAGCAGACCCACCGGCCTGTTGAACTCTTGAACACAAGGTTTCAAGTTGAGCTTGTTTGCTGGAGGGTCCGACGGTCAGACTTCCGCGTGGTTCAATCAGTGAGCCGACTTCCAAATCAGCAGGTGGTTCCTTAAAAAACGCTCGGCTTACGCCTGATAGAGCGCGCATGGTTGCTGCGGAAATTCCTGTTGTAAACAAACCCGCAGTTCGCCCAGAGCTATGTTCTCCAAAATGCTTTTCTTGCTCTAAAAGAACAACTGAACCTGATTGGGATAAAAAGTAAGCCGCTGATGCACCGGCCATGCCGCCACCGATAATAATAAAGTCTACTTGCATCTCATTCCTTTTCTTTGTCCCACGCTTTACCAAAATGAACTCACGCTTAATTCAACATCGCGGCCACCCGTAAGTCGATTCGAATAAATTCCATTACCGGAGCAAATTTGTTGTTTGGTGTCTTCTAGGGCTGGAATGCGGGGAAAAAAAGTCGCGTATCCGGGCGATGCTAATTTTCGCAAAGAGGTCCAAAATTTATGAAATCGACGGATGCGATTTTAAACCAGATACTTTGGACTAGCATAAATGAAAGGCTCATCCATGGTACAGGTAATCAACGATAACGCGAAACGCAGAAACATTTTCTCGGGCAGTGATTTCGAACAACAGCAAAGTTACTCTAGGGCGGTGGTGACTGGTAGGCAGTTCCGTTTATCAGGTACAACCGGGTTTGACTACGCTACAGATACATTAGAACCCGGAGCCAAGGCGCAGACCGAGCAATTATTCCGCAATGCAGCCGCGGCTCTTGCTCAGGTAAATGGTACACTTGCTGATATTGTGCGCGTACGCATCTATATAGCGCGCGCTGAAGATTATGATACAATCATGGATACTTACGCGGAAACATTTCGTGGAATCAACCCGGCCTGCACAACGCTTAATGTCGGGCTTTTTGATTCAGAAATTTGTGTCGAAATGGACATGGATGCGCTGTTGAATTCTGATGACTGACCCATTTCCCTATCTTGCCAATCCCGAAGCTTTTTCGGCAAATGCGCAAAACACCCCATTGCCGAAGTCAGCAGACGTTATTGTAATTGGCGCAGGCATCATGGGGTCCAGTACGGCTTGGTACCTGGCCCAGAAAGGCTTGAGTGTAATTCTGATTGATCGCGGTCGGATTGCATTCCAGCAATCTGGTCGGAACTGGGGGTTCGTGCGTAAGCTCTGCCGGGATCCGTTAGAAATGCCTTTGGCCAATCTGGCCCTGTCCTTATGGCCAGACCTGTCGGCCCAGTTAGGTCATGACATTCAATGGCGTAAATCGGGATGCATGTTTCTGGCTGAATCTGAACAGGAGCGGGCTTCATATGAACAATGGCAAAGGGATTGTGAAGATCTGAATGCGGACGCGCAATTATTAAGCCAGAAAGAACTTCAGCACCGTTTTCCGATGGTGGAGTCCAACAGCCACGGTGCGATCATTACCGAAAATGACGGACAGGCCGAACCTGTGGCGACAACGATAGCTTTTGCTGATGCCGCGCAACGTGAAGGCGTAATTCTACTGGAAAATTGTGGTGTTGAACGAATTGACACCCAGGGAGGTTCAGTCTGTGGGGTTCTTACAGAGCGCGGCAGAATCGCGACCACCACCGTTATCTGCACCGCAGGTGCAACCAGTCACCGACTTTTACGCGGGCTTCTCCCGCCGCTTCCCCAGAAGACAGTCCGCAGTACTGTCGCGTTGAGCGAACCCATCGCAGATCTAAAGCTACCGTGTTTTGTGGGCATGGGTTTAGGGCTGCGTCAAAGAGCGGACGGAACCTGTGTGTTGGCCACAGACTCAGGCGCAGATATTGACATTACGTTGGATTCATTTCGCAGCAGCAGTTATTTTCTAACGGAACTGAAGCGCAACTCCAAAGGATTTGCCTTAAAATTTGGCAAACCGTTTTTTGAAGATCTCTATAATCGGGCCACATTATCCAGTAGCCAACGCAACGTACGTCCACGTGCGCCGGAAATTGCGGTAAACAAGCAAAGAATTCATAAGGCGCAAACCTTATTCACCAACATATTTGGCCTGGCGCCCCCGCGGATTCAACAATCTTGGGCCGGGTATATCGATGTCATGCCAGATGCACTGCCGGTCATTGACCTATCTTCCAAGACTAAAGGGCTGGCCATTGCTACGGGGTTTTCGGGCCACGGTTTCGGGCTCGGTCCTGCCGTCGGAAAAACAATCGCAGATGTTCTGACGGGGGCGCACAACTCAGTTGATCTGAAACCATTCTCATCCGCACGTTTTATAAACCGAACCTACGGGCGGCCATACGGCACAATTTAGTAAGCAATATATCGAGTATATGATGACCGAATACACTAAATCTCAATTCGAAGAGATAGCCCAATCGCTGACATTTCCTGAATTCACTATTATCGATGGTGAACGAAAAGCCGCTATTAATGGTTCCTCTTATGAAACGCACAATCCGGCCACGAACAGCTTTCTGGCAAGCTTGCCTCATTGTGGCAGCGAAGATATCGACCTTGCGGTTGTCGCTGCGCAGCGCAGTTTTCAAGACGGGGTTTGGGCAAGAATTTCACCAGAAGCGCGCAAAGAAGTTTTGTTGAAACTTGCCGATCTTATTCGCCGTGAGGCAACGTCACTCGCTGTTATGGAAAGCCTCGAAAGTGGAAAACCTATACGTGATTGCGTGCATGAAATCGGTACTGAGGTCCCAAATATTTTTCAGTGGTACGCCGAGTTGATTGACAAAAGCTTTGATCGGATAGCGCCAACAGATGGCAGCACAACGGCTTTAATTGTGAAAGAACCGATTGGTGTTGTCGGGGTTGTTCTACCTTGGAATTTCCCGCTTCTAATGGCGGCATGGAAACTTGCCCCGGCGCTGGCGAGTGGCTGTTCTGTTGTTGTAAAGCCGGCTGAAGAAACAGCCCTGACAACCATTCGCCTTGGCGAACTGGCGCTTGAGGCCGGTTTGCCACCGGGGGTGTTGAACGTCGTCACCGGACCCGGGGAAACGACTGGTAGTTTAATTGGCCAACATTCGGGTATTGATGCGGTAACCTTCACTGGATCAACAGATGTTGGGCGCTTGTTTTTGCAATACGCAGCCACCAGCAATCTAAAGACCGTTGGTTTGGAAATGGGCGGGAAAAGCCCGTTGATCATCCTTGATGATGCCGAAATAACAAATGAATTAATTGATGATGCCGTGAACGCTGCCTTCTGGAACGCTGGACAGAATTGTTCTGCCAATATGCGTCAAATCATTGCGCGTTCTCGCCAAGACGAGTTTACTCATCGACTGATTGATCGGGTAAAAAAGATACGCATTGGTAATCCGCTGGATCCATTGACTGAAATGGGGCCAATGATCAGTGCCGCACAGCGCAATAGGGTTTTACACTATGTTAAGAGCGGCGTTGCGCAGGGGGCCACTCAGTTATTAAGTTCAGAGGACTTCTCTTTGCCTACCTCAGGTAACTATCTGGCGCCAAGTCTCTTTGGGGATGTAACTGCCAAAATGAAAATCGCCGAAGAAGAGATTTTTGGTCCAGTGCTGGGAGTCCTGCCTGTTGATAGCCATGAAGAAGCGTTGGCACTTGCAAATGACACGGAATATGGGCTTCATGCGACGGTATTTACCAAAGACATTGATTTGGCATTTCATTTTGCCCGTCGTCTAGCTTGCGGCACCGTTGCCGTGAACGGGTTCTCTGAAGGGGATATCAAAACCCCGTTCGGTGGGTATCGTAAGTCCGGATCTTTGGCCCGTGACAATGGAGTTGAAGCGATGGCGCAGTACCAACAGATCAAGACCATCTGGATCACACATCAAGGCATTCATCCATGAGTGAACCTCTCCTGAAAGTCGAAAATTTGTCCGTCTTTTTTCCAGAAAAAGGCGGTTTCAAATCCGTTGTAAACAACATCAGTTTTGAGATCGCAGCTGGAGAAACCCTTGCGCTTGTCGGTGAATCTGGGTCAGGAAAAAGTGTGTCGGCAATGTCTATCATGCGATTGCTTGATCCAAGCAAAAGCAAGCTGGAAGGGTCAATTACCTTTCAAGGCCGAGATCTTCTGACCCTGTCTGAACCTGAAATGCAAAAGATTCGGGGCGCGGATATTTCGATGATTTTTCAGGAACCGATGACGAGCCTCAATCCGGTGCGTACAATTGGATATCAGATTTCAGAAACACTTATGCTGCACCGTGGAATGAGCAAAAGTGCGGCCATGGTTGAGTCGGTTGAACTTCTCGAACGGGTGCGAATTCCTAACGCGAAATCCCGGATTAACGAGTACCCTCATAATTTTTCCGGGGGAATGCGGCAACGCGTGATGATCGCCATGGCACTGGCGTGTCAGCCCAAATTGTTGATTGCAGATGAACCCACTACTGCGTTGGATGTGACGATCCAAGCTCAGATACTTAATCTGATTGCAGAGATCCAAAAAGACATGGGGACATCAATTTTGTTCATTACCCACGATCTTGGTGTTGTCGCTAACGTTGCGGAACGGACCATGGTGATGTGTGCGGGTGAACATATTGAAACCCAACCAACAACCGATGTGTTTCGGACGCCTCAACATAGTTATACCAAGGCGTTGTTAGCTGCGATGCCTCGGCTAGGGGAAATGCGCGGAACAGTGACCCCGCGGGCCTTTCCAATTGTCGACCGTTTGACGGGCGTCCAAACTCATCCAGAAGAATTGCCAAGTACAGTGACCGAAGGCGGAGAGCCGGCTTTGGAGCTGCGAAACCTAGTGATGCGTTACCCTTTGGGCGGTGGGTTTTTGCGCGCTAGCAAAGGGGCTGTGCATGCCGTAGAGAATGTATCATTTTGCCTGCAACCCGGAGAAACACTTGGACTTGTTGGTGAATCCGGTTGCGGCAAATCGACCATTGGCCGCACTATTATGGGCTTAAACACCGCGACCTCTGGCGACGTGCGCGTGAAAGGCCGTTCGATCCTAGAAGCCAATGGCAAAGAACGGAACGCTATTTTCCAAGACATTCAAATGGTATTCCAAGACCCTTATTCCAGCCTCAACCCACGCAAAACTATTGGCACCTCAATTGCCACGCCTATGCGCGTTAATAAGTTTGCCTCGGCAGCTGAGATTGATCAGCGCGTATCTGATTTGATGATTCAAGTTGGACTGACTCCAGAAATGCGTCACCGCTATCCACAGGAATTTTCGGGCGGTCAACGGCAGCGTATTTGCATTGCCCGTAGCTTGGCCCTGAATCCATCCGTGATGATTGCTGACGAAGCTGTATCCGCGCTTGATGTCTCCATTCAGGCACAAATCATCAACCTGATGCTCGACCTGCAGCAAAAACTCAAATTGGCTTATCTTTTCATCTCGCATGATATGGCCGTGATCGAACGCGTTAGTCACCGGGTCGCTGTGATGTATTTAGGTGAAATTGTTGAAATCGGTCCGCGTGACGCAGTCTTTCGCAATCCGCAACATGCTTACACGAATAGCTTGCTCGCCTCTGTTCCTGTGCCTGATCCAGAAAAAAAGCTTAAAAACCGCCAACTTCAAGTCAAGGAGCTTGGTAGCGCCATTCGTCCTTCGAACTATGAGCCACCCGAGCGCCAATTCCGTGAGGTCTCAGACGGCCATTTTGTTATGGTGTCACCTACTTAAATAATACCGCGAAAGAGAATTTTAGATGAGCCAGCCCCCAAAAAAAACTGAACAAATGATGCGCTTTTTTGACGGTCGATTAATGCCTGACGAAATGCAGTTTGTGATGACGCAAAACCATGGATGGTTCCCAACGCGAACACTACATAAATCCCCAACACCTCGGCAGTTTGATCCCCTTCCGGGCGGCCTCCCTGAGCTTGAAATTAAAAGTAATGACCGAGTGTATGATCTCTATGATTTTATGGCGACGAACTTGGTCGACGGCCTTGTTATTCTAAAAGACGGTCAGTTGGCATTTGAGACTTATCAAAGAGGTGTTACTCCCGATACGCTTTGGAATTCCTGCTCCGTCGCAAAATCCTTTGCCTCAACATTGACCGGGTTTGCATTGGCCGAAGGTGCCATTTCTTCGCTGGAAGATCCGTTGTCCAAATATATTTCATTAGGCGATAGCCCTTATGCCCGGGTGACAATTCGCCAATTGCTGCAAATGACTTCGGGCGTTAGTTGGGATGAAACCTACCGTAATCCAAATTCTGCCCGTCGGCAGCTCCTGGATGTGCAGAAAACCTGGACGAAAGGAGGTATCGTGAAGTTCATGGCGAGCCTTGAAGCTGACATGGCTCCTGGTATCCGCAGTCAATATAACACAGGGGAATCCTATCTCCTCAGCGCCGTTTTGGAGGCCGCCACAGGCGAAAATATAGTTGATTATATGTCCAGCCGACTTTGGTCCAAAATCGGGATGGAGTTTGATGCACGGTGGTGGGTGGAAAGCGAAGATGGGGGTATGGGCATATCGGGCAGTGGCATGAATGCGGCGCTGCGTGACTATGCCCGGTTTGGCCAGTTCTTTTTAGAGCAGGGTCGAGTGGGGGAACAATCTTTACTTCCAGAGGGCTGGTGTGCACAAGCGACGAAACCCTTGGTCGTGGGCGAAAAAAAATTCCCCTATGGGTACATGTGGTGGATTCCAGAACTGCCGGATCCGATCCTGAAAGGTTGCTTTCAGGCCGAAGGCATCTATGGGCAGTATATTCACGTCAACCCTGCTGAAAATTTGGTGGTGGTTTTGGCGAGCGCGAGAGCTAAACCAGGTTATAAAGATCGGCTGGAAATCAATGACGATGCCTTCTTTGCTGCAGTGGCCCGTGCGCTTCAGACCGGTTAAGTCTTTGCTCTAAAATCATAGGCTAGTTTTGGCTAAGGGTAGAATAACGTCTTTTCGCGGGGCAGTAAGAGACTGGCTACTTTCGGATGGCTTGCTTGGCCAAACTGTAAATAGTTTATCTTGCTATGCTGATTTATTTAGCTACTTGCCCATTAGTCATTTTGGATTAGCGGAGGTTTGCAGCTATTTTGCGTCCGATTGAACGGAGGGTTGTGTCTAGTAGAACCAAGTGTGGCGCAACAAAAGTCAGTCGCAACGAGAGCACACTTGCCGCCTTTAAAAAGGGTAGCTCCAGTATTTTGGCGATAACAGATATTGCGGCGCGACATTGATGATGTCTCGCCAGTTATAAATTACGAGCTGTCTCAGGTTGTTGAAGTTCGTGTTCGTATATTCGAACTTATTTCTTAATTAAGAAAAATATTGACACTAAATTTATCAGACTCCTATACTCCCTTTAAATAAGGAAATTCGAAAATTCGAATTCAATAATAAAATTGGGGGAAAAACGAAATTTCTGAGGCGTTTTCTGGGTGTCATATCAGGAGAATATTGCCATTTATGGTAATTTGTTAATTAACGGACTGAAAAACATCAAGTAACAGCCTCTTGTTATTTTGAATCCAAAGTAATTTCTCAATTTTTAGAATCAGTAAGACTTTAAGTTTTCTGAGTAGTGTTTTGGCACGTTTATAAAGCTGCCAATACTCACAACTAGATCTGAAGTAGGTCGCGTAATGGTTTCGGGCAGAAAATAAAGATCGTCAGTACAGAGACCAACGGTTTTGCGACAAGGCTTGATAAAAAAGTGAAGGTGTCATCGAACAAAATAAAAATCAATTTAGCGGGGGTAGAAAATGAAATTTCATCAGTTAGGTATGAGAATTATTGCAACTGTTTTCCTTTGTTTGGGGCTAGCATCGCCTGCGCTGGCGAACAAAGTTTTGATCTATACGGATGCCAGTTCTAATCGGGGGGCAAGAGCAGAGGCCGTCATTTGGTTTGCAGACGAATTAAAAGCACGAACTAACGGCGAATTGTCGATGGATTTACATTGGGGGGGGTCTCTTTTAAAAGCAAAAGCAGCCGCTAAAGGGGTTGGAGCTGGAGCCGCTGATATGGGTTTCTTAATCGGATTATATAACCCTAAACTTCAACACGCATATACATTAGGTGATTATCCCACAGATTATTCAGATCCCTGGGTTTTGACGCGAGCAATGCAGGAATTGGTCACAACGAATGAGGATATGAAGAAGGAGTTCGATGCTTTGAACTTGAAGCATATTGTCAATATGACCACGACTGAAATTCAGCTGGTTTGCAAAAATATGGCGATCAAAACGGTTGAAGATATTAAAGGCAAGAAGGTCCGTGGTATTGGTGTTTATGGGAAAGTCTTTAAAGACCTTGGGGCGATACCTGTTAGTATCTCTGTTTATAAGGCCTATCAGGCGCTCGATTCCGGCCTTATTGATTGCACGCAGATTTACTCTTATGCAATTCCATCCTTTAAACTTCAAGAAGTTGCCAACGAAGTAACAATCCTAAATTGGGGGGCGTTGACTGCTTTGTCCGTCTCAATGAACAAAGATGTATGGGAAAGTCTCTCAGCAGAGCATAAAGAGATCATTGAAAAGCTATCGATTGATATGATCGATCGCTATACGCGAACGATCTCGGACGAGAATAAAACAGCGCTAAAGGATCTGGAAGCCGGTATTGATGGGATTAAATCCAACGTCAGCACGCTGGCTGAAACAGAACGTCAAAAATTGATTTCTGCAAGTGCTCCCTATCTTGATGACTGGAAAGCTAAATCCAAGGAACTTGGAGTTGATGGTGATCGCTTGATCAGTGAGTTTCAAACCCTTCTTCTTAAATATGATGAAGAACGGAAAACCAGAGGCTATCCATGGACAAGATAGAGACGCCAGAATCGTATCCTGGTCCTAAGTTTTTGGCTCGCTTGGAGAGCTTTTCCGTCATGCTCTCCATCATAGCCATTTTGATTATGGGTGGCGTAATTACGGTTTCCGTCGTTACGCGAACAATGTTTGGCTGGGCCATACCGGATTCAACTATACTTGTTCGGGAATTAATGGTCGCAGCTGTGGTGCTTCCGCTTGCCTATGTTACCGCGACTCGTTCCCATATTATGGTTGAGGTTGTTACCACGTTTTTTCCGGATCGGGTTCAGCCCTGGCTTAATCTGTTTAGCGTTGTAATCGGGCTTTGCGCGTTAAGCCCCATTCTATATGGGGGGGGCGTCGAACTAGCGAGTGTTGTGGAAGACGAAGCCTATTTTTTTGGTGATCTGGAATTACCTGAATGGCCCGGTAGAGCGATTTTTACGGTGGGTTACACACTGTTTATTCTTCGTTTGATTGCCCTTGTTTGGTCCGACTTCTGGTCGGCGATATCGAAGCCGAATAACAGCGACGCGATCTCGAACAAAGGAAGTCAATAATGGATGCTTCCTTGATCGGAATAATTGGCTTTCCCATTGCGCTAATTCTCATTGCGCTTCGGGTTCCTATTGGATTTGCCATGGCGGGATTGGCAATCATCTGCACATTTTTGTATTTTGGCTTTAAGTCAGGTGATGAGTTCACTTTTGCGCGGGCACTCTATCCTACGTTAGCCCTTATTTCCTCAAATGTTTTTGAGTTTTTGCATTCCTATCCTTTAAGTATGGTGCCGTTATTCATAGCACTCGGACAGATTGCATATCATTCACAAATTACAACAGAAATTTACTATGCGGTCCGTGTCTGGTTGTCGCGTCTTCCTGGCGGACTTGCCATGGCTTCTGTAATCGGCTGTGGTGGATTTTCAGCAATTTCAGGTTCGAGTTTGGCATGCGCTTCTGCCATGGGAAGAATTTGTATTCCTGAAATGATGCGATTTGGATATGGCAAAACCCTTGCAACCTCGACCATCGCTGTCGGGGGTACGCTGGGATCATTAATACCTCCGAGCGTCTTATTCATTATGTATGGTTTATTCACGGAAACATCAGTCAGCAAACTTTTTATGGCAGGTGTTATTCCGGGATTGCTTTCACTGTTGGGATTTATGTTGGTGATATATCTGTGGTGCCGGTTCAAACCTGAAGACGGGCCCATACCAGAGGACACATATTCGTTTAAGGACAGATGGATGGCGACAGCTCGGGCCTGGCCTGCTTTAATGCTTTTCCTGATTATCATTGGTGGTATTTATAGCGGCATCTTTACGGCGACAGAGGCGGCCGCAGTCTGTATGTCCTTTGCGCTTCTTTATGGAGTGCTGACCCGGAAATTGAGTTGGGATAAGTTTGTGATTGCCATGAAAGATACGGCAATTCAAAGCGCATCCATTTTCTTTATTGCCGTCTCGGCAAAGATGTTTGTGGCATTTGTTTCTTTGACAGGATTGACGAAAGAGGTTCTTGGCCTCGTTGACTATTTTCAAATGTCAGACTGGGGAATCCTGTTGTTGATTGTCCTTTTGTATCTTGTCATGGGCATGTTTCTGGACCCTCTGGGTATCATGTTGCTGACTTTGCCATTCGTCATTCCGCTGATTGAAGGAATGGGGCTGGATTTGATCTGGTTTGGTGTCGTCGTTATTAAATTACTTGAGATTGGATTAATCACGCCACCGGTGGGACTTAATGTGTTTGTGATTAGCAGTGTGGTGGGCAAACTCCTGCCTGTTCACTCAATTTTTCGGGGAGTTATGAACTTTCTGGTCATTGATCTGTTGGTTTTTGCCTTGATTGTTATTTTTCCCGCTCTGTCTCTTTTCCTGCCCAACTCTCAATGGTGAGTTTTCAAGTTTAGTGACATTAATCGGCGATTTTGGAATGAACACAAAAGGTTTTAAAATTACTATGGGGGAAAGTTGAATGAGCGTTGTGTTGACACCTGAACAGGAACAGATCAGGCAAAGTGTATTACGCGTTTGTTCAAAATTTGATGATAACTATTGGCTGGCCCGCGATACAGATGGAATATTTCCCGAAGACTTTTGCCGTGCAATAGTTGATGAGGGGTTTATGGGTATCGCAATGCCCGAAGAATATGGTGGAAGCGGGCTTGGCATCACGGACGCCGCCGTTCTGGGGCAGGCAATTACTGAATCTGGCGCAGCAAATGCTGGGTTTGCAGCACTAATTATTGGTATCTTTGGTTTAAATCCGGTTGTCATCTTTGGGACGGAAGCGCAAAAAAGAAAATGGTTGCCGCCCATTATCAAGCGTGAAGACGTGGCTTGTTTTGCTGTAACCGAACCAAATACGGGATTGGATACGACGCGCCTAAAAACGCGAGCAACTTTGGTGGGTGAAAATTATATTGTCCGAGGCGAGAAAATTTGGACTTCAACTGCACTCCGTGCCAATAAGATGTTGTTGATTGCGCGCACGAAACCGGAAGCAGAGACCAGACGCCCGATTGATGGATTGTCGTTGTTTTACACAGATTTAAACCGCGATTATGTCGATATTCGACCGATTGAGAAGATGGGCCGCAAATGTGTGGATTCAAACGAAATGTTTATCGACGATCTGCCAATTCCAAAATCAGATCTGATTGGTGAAGAAGGAAAAGGGTTTCGCTATCTTCTTCATGGACTCAATGCCGAAAGAATTTTGATTGCGGCCTCTATGGTTGGTCTGGGAAGAGCGGCGCTTACAAAGGCCACAAAATACGCCCGTGAGCGTGTGGTATTTGGGCGCCCCATTGGTCAAAATCAATCCATTCAACATCCACTTGCAGAATCCTGGGCAGAGCTCGAAGCGGCTAATCTTATGGCCTTTACCGCTGCCCGTATGTATGACAGTGGGGAAGAATGCGGATTGCAAGCCAACGCGGCAAAGTATTTGGCGGCCGAAGCAGCGTTTAAGGCCTGTACGAATGCAGTCATGACCCATGGGGGGATGGGATATGCCAAAGAGTTTCACGTGGAACGCTATTTACGGGAATGTCTTATTCACCGGCTGGCACCAATTAGCCCTCAAATGATCTTGAATTACCTTGCTGAGAATGCACTTGATCTACCTAGGTCCTACTAGAATTTGTAATTTTCCAAGATATCGGTGTGAAAAAGATTGGCGCACCCGACACGATTCGAACGTGTGACCTCTGCCTTCGGAGGGCAGCGCTCTATCCAGCTGAGCTACGGGTGCGTAAGGGGTCATCCTATAGCGCACCTCTGGTTAAAGCGCAATGCCAAAGTCTTTACAAAAAATTAGCGTGGTTAAGCTTAAAATGTGGATGTTGCTTCTCAAAGTCATAGAATCTGATATGTAATGCTGCTGTTGGGATGTGACTTGGGTTGTCCCTTTTTCTCCGGAGTATTTGGATGACATATTGTGTTGGTATGGTCTTGGATGAAGGTTTGGTAATGGTCGCGGACTCGCGGACCAATGCTGGCGTTGATCATATCTCGGTTTTTCGAAAATTGACGGTTTGGGAAAAGCCCGGCGAGCGTGTCATCTCAATGTCGACCGCGGGTAATCTTGCCGTGACTCAAGCTGTTGTTGATATAATCACTGAGGGGGTTGACGTTGATGAGGACGGTGAACCTGTCACGATGTACACCGTTAAAAGCATGCGGGATGCCGCTCGACTGGTTGGCAAAGCTTTGCGACAGATTGAAATAGAAGATGGCGATGCCCTTCGTCAGCAGGGCGTTGCATTTAACTCGGTGTTTTTACTCGGCGGTCAGATTAAGGGCGGAGGCCTTCGTCTGTTTCATATTTATGCGGCGGGGAATTTCATCGAAGCGACTGAACAAACGCCTTATTTCCAGATTGGGGAGACAAAATATGGAAAACCCATCTTGGATCGTGTGGTTCGATTTGATCTCGGGTTGGAAGATGCGGTAAAGCTTGCGCTTATTTCAATGGATTCTACCCTGCGATCCAACATTTCCGTAGGCCCGCCACTGGATGTATTGACCGTTCGCCGGGATGCGTTTGAAGTGAATATTTGCCGGGTGATTGAAGAAGATGATCTGTACTTAAAGGAAATTCAGAAACGTTGGGGCCATGCCTTGCGGACGGCCTTCAAGCGAATCCCGCCGATGCCCGCATTCGGTAGCCGAGAGGTTTAAAGTCGCTCCACATCGACAGTGATATTCATATCCATAAAGGCATTGGGGGGACCGAAATAACTTCCGCGAACTACAATCGCTTGTGAGGGGTCCCGGGTAACCGCCACACGGATGAGATTTGCGCCGCCGATGATGCCATTGGTTGGATCATATTCGATCCAGCCGGCACCAGGCAGAAAAATTTGCGCCCAGGCATGGGTGGCGCCGGTACCGAGTAATCGATCAGCGGTGCCTTCCTGAGGGTCATAGAGATATCCGGTTACAAATCGGGCCGCGAGCCCCAAAGATCTGGCGGCTTCTATCATTAATAAAGCAAAATCCCGGCAGGTTCCCCGCCGAACCTGAAGCGTTTCGTGTGGCGTTTGCGTTCCTTCTTCCGGTCGTGTCACATACTCAAATGTTGAACCAATAGCATGGGTGATGGCTGCCAGAACCTTATGGGTTTCATAATTTCCCTGCACCAGATACATGCGCGCCCATTGATCAATGAACCGAAGTGGATCGGGGTAATGCCGCTCATTGGTGCGTGCAAGATCACCTACTTCCTCTGAGGAATAGGCAAATGGCAGAATTTGTGCGCGCTCATCAATTGGAAATTCGGTTTTTTCAAGCCCGTAATGGTCTACAACAACCTCACTTTTTAAGGAAAGTGTATCGGACGGTTGTTTGAATTCGGCGATTGCTATTGAGTTGCTAAAAACATCATGATGCCAGCGAATTTCGGCAGAGGGAGAAATGGATAATTCACTCGAAATATGGCGAAGGTCATGACTATCGCGCGGTCTGAACATCAGCCGATGCTCTCCAAAGCTCACAGGCTGATTGTACCGATACTCAGTATGGTGTCGGATACGCAATGTTTGCATGTTGTTTATCCCGGTTAGCTCTTCCCGAAACAACCTTCTGCAAGCGCCTGAGTGAAAGTGGTCAGTTGTTGTTGCAGAGTGTCGGCAAATTCATGCAGATCGGAGTCGATCAACTTATGAATATCTACCTCAGATAATTGCTTTTCAATGTCCTTCAGGGTTATCAAAGCGTCTTTGGCAGTCTCCACACCATGCTGGTCAATCAGCTCAGCCATATACTCGCGTGTTTCCTTAATGCAATACATGACAGATCGCGGGAAGGCGTCATTTAATAATATAAATCCTGTAACCTCTTGAGCCCGCAATCGGATCGGATGCGTGCGCCGATAAGCCTGATAACCGCCAATGGACCGCAACAAGCCTGTCCAGTGTGAGAGGTTTTCGCCGGCATTCTCGTCTTTATAGCCCAGTTTTTTGGACCGGGAAAAACCAACATCCAGTATGCGAGACGCCTGATCGGCGCGCTCCACCATCTTACCTATCCAATAAAAATAATAGGCCTGATCGCGGTAAAGTGTTGCTTCCGTAATACCCGTGTGGGCCTGACAGCTTTCTTTAATGGTGGCGCAGAGACCCGCCAATCGGCGTGCTTGGATGTCTTTATTTTTGAGAACCCCGACAGTACTGTGCATTACATTAATCTGAGACCACATCTCTGTGCTGATCAAATGCCGCAGGGATCGGGCGTTTTCGCGCGCAAAAGCAACCGAATTTACAAGCGAACCTGAGTTTTCACGATCGATTGAATAAAATCGGATGACATCTGCGGCAGTGACCTTCTTGTATCGTTTTTTAAACTGGGCAACATCACCGTTCACTTCCAGAATAAGTTCCCAATCCTGATCACCGTGTTCATCTCTTGAATGCGTTTCTGTAACTTCAAGTAGACGTGCGAGACTATCGGCTCTTTCCACATAACGGGCGAGCCAAAAAGTATTTTGTGCAAATCGAGCGAGCAGACTATTTTTCAAGAACCCAGGTATCCTTTGATCCGCCTCCTTGTGAGGAGTTTACGATGAGTGAGCCTTTGGTGAGTGCAACACGTGTTAATCCGCCGGGGAGTACCCAGGTGCTTTTACCTGTAACAGCAAAAGGCCGTAGATCTACATGTCGCGGTTCGATTCCATTTTGAACGAGTGTCGGACATACGGAAAGTCCGACGACGGGTTGTGAAATATAATTTGAAGGATCGTCTTTCAATTCCTGCCGCCGTTGATCCAGTTCAGCTTTTGTGGCGCGCGGGCCAACCAGAACCCCATAGCCACCTGCTTCGCCAACAGGTTTTACGACCAGCTTGTCAATGTTATCCAACGTATATTTAAGACCTTCTTCTTCACCGCAGATAAACGTATCTACGTTATCCAAAATGGCCTCTTCATCCAGATAATATTTAATTATGCGTGGCATATAGGCGTATATGGCTTTGTCATCTGCAACGCCGGTTCCGATTGCATTTGCAAGCGTAACATTACCGCGTTTATAGGCTTCAAAGAGTCCGGGAACGCCGAGCATACTGTCTTTGCGGAAAGCTTTCGGGTCAAGAAAATCATCACCAATTCGGCGGTAAATCACGTCTACCCGTTCCTGACCACCAGCGGTTTTCATGTAGACGATGTTGTTTTCCGTCATCAGGTCGCCGCCCTCAACAAGGGGGACGCCCATTTCACGGGCGATAAAGACATGTTCAAAATAGGCGGAGTTATAAACACCAGGAGAAAGCAGAACAATTGTCGGATCTTCAGTTGCCCCCTTGGGTGCGACATCTGCCAGTGCTTGATAGAGGCGTAATCCGTAATCAGAGACCCGCTTAACGCCAACACCTTTAAAGAGATCAGGGAAAGTTCTCAGCATCAAATGGCGGTTTTCAACAACATAGGATACACCTGAAGGTGTTCTGGCGTTATCTTCCAGCACTTTGAATTTGCCATCAATGTCCCGAACGATATCAATTCCGCATATATGGACATAGGTATCACCCGGTATGTCGACACCTTCCATCTTTTTGCAGTAATTTTCATTTCCAACGACAAGGTGCTTTGGAACTATTCCGTCCTTGATGATTTTTTGATCGTGGTAAATGTCTTTTAGGAAGGCATTAATAGCAGCGACCCGCTGTTTTACGCCGCGATCAATAGTGTCAAAATCTTCGGCCGAGATGACCCGGGGCACAACGTCAAACGGAAGTATCCGGTCAATAGCCTGCGAGTCCGTATAAACAGTGAAGGTAATGCCTAGATTATACAACTCCCGTTCAGCAGCAGATGCCCGCTTGCGAAGTGCTTTGAGGTTGAGTTTGTCAAGCCGCCCGATAATTGATTTAAGCGCTTTTGGATTTACGGACTCCCCATTCGAAAGACCAAGTAATTCACAAAAATAATCGCCCTGATTATACGGCGCTAGAAGACCTTTAAAAGAGTTCATGTTATCCGAATTCTATTTATAATGGAGTTACCGTAACATGAATTAATTATGTTGTCTAATCGATGATTTTAAGTTTTATGATCTGTACTTAATCAGCGATAATTTTTATTTAGATGCGATTCTTTTCATTTGATTTATTTTTGCAAGGTGCCTGAAATGTGTGCGTTTATTGTCTAAAATTCGGGCATATTCATGTGCGTGGTCCGTGAATTGTTCGCCGGACAATGCTCTTTCTCGCTGAATTCTTTGCCAAAACCGCTGCTTTCGTTCAGCGGTGCGAACCATGTCTCTGCTCATTCCCATAGCAATCTCCTTTCTGACTATTCACTCCGTAGTATTTATTTAGGTCAGGTTTGGGAAAAGGCCATAAAAAAACCGGCCTGAATTTCAGGCCGGTTTAATTAAAAAAGAGAGCAGAATTATTTTTTAAAGGGTAACAGTTTTACCGTTTTTAATGACCATCCTGTGGTTCACAGAATCTGCTGCCATCATAATATCGGCTTCAGGGTTCCCGTTCACAATCAAAAGATCAGCTTTAAAGCCTTCTTTGATCTGACCGCGATCTTCATATTGCATGCAAGCGTGGCTAATAGATGTTGCACTTCGCAGGCTATCAATTGAGCTCATTCCGCAGTCAACCATATACGCAAGTTCAAGTGCATTTTTACCATGGATATTAAACGGCGTACCCGCATCTGTACCCATGGCAATTTTACCGCCTGCTTTATAGAACATTTTAAAGCTTTCCTGATGGCGATCGTACACCCGCAGAGCTTTATCGACAACATAGTCAGGAATTCCCTTTTCTTTGTTGTTGATGATGTTTTTTACAGCCGCCAAAGTGGGGACAAGGTATGTGCCCCGCTCCATCATCGCATCCAGGCATTCCTGATCCATGAAAATACCATGTTCAATTGACGTGATACCTGCCATAACCGCGTTCATGATGCCTTCAGCACCCTGCGCATGTGAAGCGGACGATTTGTGGAACCGCTTGGCTTCGTGAACGCCGGCCTTCATTTCTTCTGCGGAATAATGGGCATCTTCAGGATCAACGCCTTTTGTCATTACGCCGCCAGTCGCCATAATCTTAATCAGGTCGCTGCCTGCATGGACTTGCTCACGAACGGCTTTTACGACTTCATCACATCCATCGGCAATACGACCTGTGCGGTTGCCATGGCCACCTGTCATACAGATCATTTTACCTGAGGCCATGATGCTGGGGCCGACAAATCGGCCTTCATTGCAGGCGTCACGGATTGGGAATTCAAGATAGTCACGGCCACCGCAGTCCCGGACTGCTGTAATGCCGGATTTTAGGGAGGTTTGTGCATTTTCCAAGACCCGCAGAGCAACTTCTGCCGGGTTTGCACCTTCAAGACCGGCATGGGGGTTTGCTTCGCCGCGATACACAAGATGGACGTGGCAGTCAGCAATCCCCGGCATCAGTGTACCGCCAGTTGTGTCTACTTTTTCGCCCTGATAATCCGCGTATTTTTCCGCCGGCGCTACATCTTTAACGGTGTCGCCCTCTACCAGAACTGCGTAATTCTCTTTGAGGGGGCCAGTTCCATCAAAAACGAGCCCACCTGAATATAATGTTGTCGACATGTGATACCTACTCATTTTCTCCGGTCTTGATCTCACGTGGAGCCGTCCGGATTATTGTTTGAAGGCCCACAATATGGCATGGGTTGGCTGGTATATGCCAGAAAAAATAATTTGGGACCTATTTTGCTTTGCTTGATGTCATTTGTAAAAAGGCATCTTCAAGGTCGGGCTCTTCGGTTGTCAGATCTTTGATACCCAAATCACTTTCCGCAATTGCGCTTAGAATTTGACCAATATCTGCTTCACTCGGACGATACTGGATTGCCAGGCGGCGACCATGGGAAAGGGAGGGGTTGAACTGTTGCAAGGCAGCTGGAATAGACTCAATATCGCGATCCAGCACAATTGTAATTGTCTTCGCATCCAGTTTGGACAGTAATTTCTCAGTGGGCTCGCAGGCGACAACCTCACCATGATTGATAATGGCGATTTCATCGCAAAGCTCTTCTGCTTCCTCAAGATAATGAGTGGTCAGAATAATGGTTGTACCCGCCGCATTCAGTTTGCGGATATATTCCCAAAGCTGCTGACGCAGTTCGATGTCCACACCTGCTGTTGGTTCATCTAGAATAAGGACCTGAGGTCTGTGAACCATAGCTTTCGCAACAAGTAAACGTCTTCGCATACCCCCCGACAATGTGCGTGCATAACTGTCGGCTTTGTCAGACAGCCCCATGGCTTCCAATATTTCTGCAGTGCGACGTTCAGATTTTGGCACACCATACATGCCAGCCTGAAACTCCATAACTTCGCGGGCCGAAAAGAAGGCATCGAGATTGAGTTCTTGAGGCACCACACCCAGGGCTCTTCGCGCCAGTCTCATATCTGAATTAATGTCATATCCGCATATATTGGCTGTGCCAGAGGTTTTATTGACCAAACCAGCCAATATGTTGATCAATGTCGATTTGCCGGCACCATTTGGCCCAAGTAAGCCAAAAAATGATCCGCGCGGAACATCAAGGGAGATTCCTTTCAAGGCTTCCTTATCGGCAACTTTGCCTTTTCCTTTGTAGACTTTTCGCAAATTGCGAACTTCAAGGGCATTTTCAGAAAGGTTGGATAAGGCGGGAGCTGCGGACATTTAGGGGAAACCTGCTGCTAGTTAAAAGTTTTGGTGCATTTCGTCTTGCGAAAGCATGGGCATTCGATATCATCCGACCCAGATTGTTGGGTCGCAGGGGATTGATTTAATCCCTCTGGGTCCCAGTTGCAAGTATCATGGACCAAAAGAGAAAGCGAAACGGGTTATGAGCGCACCAGAAAGAAGCGAAGTGGAAACTCTTAAAGTGCATTGTGACGGGGGCAAAGGCGCTCTTGGTCACCCTCGAGTATATCTGAATCTGGGCGACAAGCATTTTGTAGATTGTCCCTATTGTGGTCACCGGTTTGTGCTCAAAGAAGGTGCAAAGATTTCCGACGCGCATTAAGCGTTCGCTGATCAATTAGCCTTTAAGAGGGGACAATAATGAAGGAAGCCGATGTAACGGGCGATCCTAATCAAAAGCATCGCGTTTATCTTGTGGATGGATCTGGATATATTTTCAGGGCCTATTTTGCCATGATCCGCGGGCGAGGACCAATTACAAGATCCGATGGAACGCCAACAGGCGCGGTCCTTGGCTTTTCAAATATGCTGTTCAAGCTTATTCAGGATACGCAGCGGGACGCACGTGTTAGTCATCTCGCTGTTATTTTTGATACAAGCCGTAAAACCTTCAGAACAGAGATCTATCCCGAGTATAAAGCCAATCGTGATGCGCCCCCCGAAGATTTAATTCCGCAGTTTCCCCTGGTTCGCGAAGCGACACGGGCGTTTAATGTTCCGGCTATTGAAAAAGCAGGCTTTGAGGCAGACGATATTATTGCCACATACGCGCGGCAAGCGCGTGAGCAGGATATGGAATGCGTGATTGTCTCTTCTGATAAAGATTTGATGCAGTTGGTGGGCGGGCCCGTCACAATGCTTGATCCCATGAAGAATGTATCTGTCGGCGTTGAACAGGTACATGAAAAATTTGGAGTCGGACCGGAAAAAGTTGTCGATATTCAATCCCTAGCTGGCGATAGTGTGGACAACGTACCGGGCGTTCCAGGCATAGGCATTAAAACAGCAGCGCTTTTAATTAATGAATATGGCGATTTGGATACGCTTCTTGAGCGCGCTGGGGAAATTCCTCAAAAGGGCCGCCGCGAGAAACTGCTTGAGCATGCAGATATGGCGCGGGTTAGCCGCGATCTTGTGCGTCTGAAAGATGATGTGGAACTTGATATTAACGTGAAGGACTTGAATATTCAGGATCCCGACGCGCAGGTTTTGACTGATTTTTTGAAAACAAATGAATTTCGTCAGCTCAGCAGCCGGGTCGCTAGCTTTTACGGGAGTGAATTTACCGTATCAATGCCGACGGTAAAGGCGGATACAAATACGCCAAAAACGGAATTTTCAAATACAGTAGATCTATCATCCATCGAAAAAAAATACACAACGGTTACAACGCTTGAAGAATTGACCGATTGGATCGAGAAAGCACAATCTGCAGGGCAGGTTGCCGTTGATACGGAAACGACCAGTTTAAATGCGATGGCAGCAGAGCTTGTCGGAATATCTTTAAGTGTTGAGCCGGGGACTGCCTGTTATATTCCCGTTGGCCACCGCAAGCCAGCAGCGCAAGGCGGATTTGATTTTGGTGCGGATGCTGATTCAGCCTCAGAAACCGGAGACCTCGATCAGCTTAATAAAGCGGATGTTATTGCGGCGCTAAAACCGTTACTGGAAGATTCCGGTGTTTTGAAAATTGGTCAGAATATTAAATACGATATGACCATTTTGGCCAATGAAGGCATTCAAATTTACCCTGTCGACGATACAATGCTGCTTTCCTATTGTCTGGATGCAGGATTGCACGGACATGGTATGGATGAGCTGTCAAAATTGCATTTTGATATCGCGCCAATCCCCTTTAAGGAAATTGCCGGTACAGGTAAGTCACAGATTAGCTTTGCTGAAGTTCCAATTGATAAAGCGACAGAATATGCAGCCGAAGATGCAGATATTACACTTCGCCTGCATAAAGTTTTAAAACCCAATCTTTTCCGGAAAAAAGTGACTCGATTGTATGAAACAATCGAGCGACCTTTAATTCCTGTCATTTCGGATATGGAACAAAATGGAATTAAGGTGGACATTCCATTTTTGAGCCGGCTGTCCGAAGATTTTGGGGAGCGAATGGATAGTTTCGTTCGGGAAATTCATGAGCTTGCGGGCGAGGAATTCAATGTTGGATCTCCCAAGCAGCTTGGGGAAATTCTGTTTGATAAAATGGGAATTGAAGGCGGTAAAAAAGGTAAGAACGGGGCATATACGACAGATGTGAATGTTCTTGAAACGCTTGCCGCAGATGGGGTGGAATTGGCGCAAAAAGTATTGGACTGGCGCCAGCTGTCAAAATTAAAAAGCACCTATACAGATGCCCTGCAGGCACAGGTCAATGCGCGTACGGGGCGTATTCATACCTCTTTCAGTCTGGCTGCTGCGGCGACAGGAAGGTTGGCCTCCAGTGAGCCGAATTTGCAGAATATTCCAATTCGCTCAGATGAAGGGCGGAAGCTTCGTAAAGCATTTATCGCTGAAAAAGACCACAAGCTTATTAGTGCAGACTATTCACAGATCGAATTACGGATATTGGCGCATATTGCCAATATCGAAAGTTTGAAAGATGCCTTTGCTGAAGGTATTGATATTCATGCCAAAACGGCATCTCAGGTATTTGGGATACCGCTGGAGGGCATGGATCCGATGATGCGGCGATCGGCCAAAGCCATTAACTTTGGTATTATCTATGGCATTAGTGCCTTTGGACTTGCCCGGCAGTTAGATGTGTCGCGAACAAAGGCACAAGGTTATATCGAAGCTTACTTTGCTCAGTACCCGGGTATTCGTCATTATATGGAACAGACGAAGGAATTCTGCCGCGATAACGGGTATGTCCAAACTATATTTGGCCGCAAAGTGCATTTGCCCGGTATTAGCGATAAAAATGGTGCGCGGCGGAGCTTCTCTGAACGGGCAGCGATTAATGCCCCTATTCAGGGGTCCGCTGCGGACATTATCAAGCGGGCGATGATCCGTTTGCCGGGTGAGCTGAATTCGGCGGGACTTGGCGCTAAAATGTTACTTCAGGTCCATGACGAGTTGATTTTTGAGGTTCCAGCAAGTGAAGCTGAGGAGACTTCGTCTCTAATTCAGCAGGTCATGGAAAATGCAGCGGCACCTGCAATTGAAATGTCTGTACCGCTCATAGTCGATGCCGGCATCGGTGACAACTGGGGTGAGGCACATTAAAGCTGAGCTAAAAATTAGGCAGATTAAGTAGTATGTTCACAGTTCTCAGCGTTATTGGCCCGGTGTTTGCGCTTGTTGCGCTGGGATATGTAAGTGTTCGTTTAAAGTTGTATCCCGAAGTCGGTGTCGGGGGTCTGATTGGCTTTGTGAATAACTTTGCGACACCTTGCCTATTGTTTCAGGCGATGTTGCGCGTGGATTTTGGTTCTACCTTTAATCCAAAATACCTATTTTCTTTTTATATTGGCGCCTTCATTTGTTTCGCCATTTCGTTTGCGGTTGCACGTTACTTATTCAAGCGCCGGGCAGGCGAGTCAGTCGCGGTTGGCTTTTCTGCCTATTTTACCAATACAGTTCTTCTAGGGCTTCCCATCATACAGCGGGCATATGGCGATGATGCTTTGCCTCTGTTGTTTGCCATTGTCGGGTTTCATGCACCGCTTTTGATGAGTTTTGGCATGATCGTGATGGAAATTGCCCGCCGGGATGGCGAGCCGCTGGGCAAAGCCATTGGCCAATCCCTGTTACGAGTTCTTCGCAATCCTCTGCTTATCGGGATCAGTTTAGGTATTTTGACAAATTTGTCGGGAGTAACGCTGCCGCACATTATAGATGATGCGACCAAAATGATGGCAACGGCAGTTTTACCTGCAGCGCTCTTTGGGTTGGGCGGGGCGCTGGTTCAATATAAATTGCGAGAGAGCTGGGGGCAGGCGCTTATCTCAAGCCTGTTAAAGCTGGTTATCCATCCGCTGATCGCATTGATTTTTACTTATTATATTTTTGGTTTGAGTTTGGATCTTGTTCGGGTCGCAGTTTTGACCGCGGCGATGCCTTCGGGCTTGAACGTCTATATTTTCGCGACATTCTATAACAGATCAACCGATGTTGCTGCGAACACAGTGCTGCAAAGTACGGTGTTGGGCGTATTGAGTATTTCTGCCTGGTTGCTGATTCTGCAAGGGATAGGCTAGCGATTCGGGGTTTTTGGTGGCGTTAACTATATATTATGGTTAACAAAACAACGACTCTATCCCTCATATTAGGTAAATAGGGCACAATTAGTTAAAATTTTACTAATTTCCATGCAAATCGAATTGACGGACATGTTCGGTCATGCGAAAACCTGTTCATACCGAGGCGATGTTTTTTGCGTCTCTACACATTTTTTTGGGGATTAGGGGTAGCTTAATCATGAAATCACTATTGAAAACACTTTTTTGTGTCGCCGGTGCAGCAGTTCTTTTTGCATCTTCAGCACAAGCCGCAACAGTAACAGCTACGACGGATGCTCCGCTCGTTGCTATTGCAAATCCAATTGCAGCTCCAGTAACCGGAACGGTTTATAATAATGTATCGGGTTCAGCCTCAGATCGCCGTTCGCCTTGGGATACAGTTGCTGGTCTTGAAGACAGTGTGTATTCATCGGTTTCAAAATATTCGTCTGCGACATACGCTTTGGGATCTTTAATGAACTCGCTGACTTTTATGTGGGGTTCAGTTGATACCTACAATGAAATCAAGTTTTTCAACGGTAATACAGAAGTTGACAATGTTGTTGGACAACAAGTTCTTGATATTCCAGCACCACAAGGTTCAGGTTTTGCGGTTGTAACGATCCTGACAGACGTAATGTTTGATAAGATTCAATTCTTCTCTTACGAAAGAAATGCGTTTGAATTTGCAAACATCGAAGTTTCTGCAGTTCCACTTCCAGCAGCTCTTCCACTATATGGTGCCGGCATGGCATTGATGGGCTTCCTTGGATGGCGCAAGCGTAAAGCTGCTGCTAGCGCATAAGAATTCAAAACTTCCAAGTTTAACGGCGGTCTCAATGAGACCGCCGTTTTTTATTGCGCTGTGTGCTGTGAAAGGGTTTAAGTTTCGCATGGCGACAATTTGGAAATAACGGCATTGCGGATTTTACGGATGAGCGAAGAAAACATTTATCAAAATTTACAACAACTGGGGACAGCTACTGAACTCCCTGCCTCCCCTGAAGATGCGGTTTTGGAAAAGGTTTCCAACCCTCAAGCCGGCACAGATTATGTGGTCAGGTTTGTGGCGCCAGAATTTACATCCCTTTGCCCTATGACGGGTCAGCCAGATTTTGCACATCTGGTGATCGATTATATCCCAGGCGCGTATCTGGTTGAGAGCAAGTCGCTCAAATTATTCTTAGGATCATTTCGAAATCACGGTGCCTTTCATGAGGACTGCACTGTATCAATTGCGAAAAGGCTGGTTGAATTGCTGTCGCCAAAATGGCTCCGCATTGGCGGCTACTGGTATCCTCGCGGGGGTATTCCCATTGATGTCTTTTATCAAACTGGTGCAGCTCCTGACGGGGTCTGGATCCCAGATCAGGGTGTGCCACCTTATCGGGGCCGAGGTTAAAAATCTGACTTCGTAACCCGCCCACGTGTTTTTTTGGTGGCGCCGCGTTGTTTTTTCGCCTCCACGCGGCGGGCTTTAGCTGCACGGCTTGGTTTTGTTGCAATGCGTCTTTTGGGGCGAAAGGCAGCTTGCTGGATTAAATCGCTAAGGCGCTGGCGGGCATCGTCACGGTTTCGACTTTGCAGGCGGTGGCTATCGGCAATGATGATGATAACGCCATCTTTGGTCATTAAGTGGCTGGCAATTGTTCGAAGGCGATTGAATACGTAATCCGAAATACTATCACTTGATTTAGCATCAAAGCGCAGCTGCACACTGGTGGAGACTTTGTTGACATTCTGTCCACCGGGGCCAGAGGAGCGAACAAAACTCTCTTCCAGTTCGTCCTCGTTAATTTGTATTTCGGGCGTAATATTCAGCATAATGTAAAAAAGGCCCGCTCATCGCGGGCCCAATCTATAATTAGAGCATCGCCGCCAAAACGCGATCGGGAGGCGTATGACCATCTGTAAAGGTTTTGATGTTGATAATCACTTTCTCGCCCATATCGATCCGGCCTTCAATCGTTGCTGATCCCATATGCGGGAGCAAAATGACATTATCAAGTTCCATCAGTTTTGGATTGACCGCAGGTTCATGTTCAAACACATCCAGCCCCGCCCCGGCAATATCGCCGCCGCGCAGCATGCGGGTTAAGGCATTTTCATCAACAACTTCACCGCGCGATGTATTGACAACATAGGCGTGCTTTTGAAGCAGCTTCAACCGGCGCGCATTGAGCAAATGGAATGTTCCGGGCGTATGCGGGCAGTTGATGGATACGATATCCATGCGTGCCAACATTTGGTCCAGGCTTTCCCAATAGGTTGCTTCCAGCTCTTCCTCGACATATTCGGGGAGCTTGTTGCGGTTATGATAATGGATCGACAGGCCAAATGCTTTTGCACGTCTTGCAACAGCTTGACCAATGCGGCCCATACCGACAATGCCCAGGCGTTTCCCCCAAATTCTGTGACCCAGCATTCCGGTTGGGGACCAGCCGGTCCACTCGCCGCTTCGCATCATACGCTCGCCCTCTGTCAGGCGGCGCGGCACGGCCATAATCAGGGCCATTGTCATATCAGCTGTATCTTCTGTCAGAACGCCTGGCGTGTTTGTAACTGTAATGTTCCGCTGACGGGCAGTTGCCAGATCAATATGATCGACACCGGTTCCAAAACTGGCAATTAGTTTCAGGTTTGGGTTCGTCTGGCTTAAGACGCCAAGATCAATCTTATCCGTCACTGTTGGGACAAGTACGTCTGCAACTTTGACCGCTTCAATAAGCTCTGACTGGCTTAAAGGCTTGTCATCATGGTTGAGACGCGTGTCAAACAACTCCATCATCCGGGTTTCAATTGCATCCGGAAGTTTGCGTGTGACAACAACTACGGGTTTCTTTTTTTGTGCACCTGACATGTGAGGCCTCTCTGTACGGGTCTCTTTTAATTTTAACCTTCTCATTTTTCTAGCAGATCGCGCTCATAGAAACAATTATGTGCTGCAGGGTTCGATGCTTTTTTTGTCTTCTTGACCCTTTAGCCCCTCACACGGCATAAAGATGCACGCATTTTTTATAGATAGAGGGTGAAATTGTGATTTTTCAGGCGATCGGTCGGTTGGCAGCGGTGTTGGTTATTGGGTTTTCCCTGAATTTTGTGGAACTCTCAGTGTCCGAGGCGGCCAATACGCCAGTGCCCCGCTTTGTTTCGCTGGCTTCTTCAAAAGTGAATGTGCGTGTAGGGCCTGGTAAAAGATACCCGATTTCATGGGTTTATGTACGAAGTGGTTGGCCTGTAGAAGTGATTGCTGAATATGAACTCTGGCGGCAAGTCCGTGATGTTGAAGGGGAAACCGGCTGGATTCACTCAAGCCTACTCTCTAACCGGCGAACCATCCTCATTATCGGTGAGCAGCACCCGCTTTTTGAAGAGCCGATGGAGGAAAGTAGTGTGATTCTTCTTGCTGATCCCGGGGTTCAGGGGCGACTGCTTGAATGTGACGGGCATTGGTGCCAGGTCGAAATTGCAGGTAATAAAGGATGGTTGAGAACGAGTGATTTTTATGGTGTTCTTGAGAACGAAAAAGTTCGCTAGAGGTTAAGGTCACCAATGAGTGAGCGCCTATTTGCTTCGCTCAAACGTGCCATATGGCCATAACTTTCATGTGCAACCTCCAGTATGATGTCAGTGTTTTCCTGCTGAATAAGGTCTTTTTGGCGCTGTGACAGGGGAAAATGCAAAAAATGTATAGCGGAAGTTTTGCCCTCTGCTGTCGTTCTTTCAATATCCATTTCCGGTACTGCGTGGGATTTTTCGCCATCAATTGAGAGGTAGATTTTGTCTTCGACGTGCCCAAGCGCATATAAAATGCGTTCCCGTTGAACAGGGTCGTCAACTTCAATCATAAATGTCGCGACAAATTCATCACCTTGCGGGATTAGGGGATTGTAGGCTGAAAGTTCGTCCTCGATCTGAGCTTCGCCGCCGCGCTCAATATAAAGCATTTCATGGATCTGCGACCACATGGTGTCATAATTTTCAAAGTAAAAGGTCGCATGAGGCCCAACAGGTACACGCCGGTCCCGCTTTATGGCGATTAACTTTCGCTTATTTTCTTTGCGTAGCTTTTCGTACTCAGCGATCGTTAAAATATCGGACCGATCAATTTTGTGGCGAGATCTATTGGTCATTGGTCTTCCTTTATGACAATCCGTAGGATTTCGCCATTAGCTGAATGGGATGAGAGGTTGTTATTGTTTTGGCGGCATCAGCATCCTGTTTTTCAATACCTTGCATCAAATGCTCGGCCGCAAGCGGGCATTCTGAAGCAATATGGGGTGCACCTGATTTTAGAACGTTTTTTGCAGCCGTTTTGCCAACTTTTAGCGCGGTTTCAAAATTCTCTTTCATGATGCCCCAGGATCCCCCATGACCCGAGCATCGTTCCACAACAGCGATACGTGTATCTGGAATGAGCCGGAGCATTTCTGCCCCTTTTGCGCCCATGTTCTGCGCACGTGCATGGCAGGCAAGATGCATTGAAACCGAACCGCTGAGCGGGGTTAGTCCATCCGCAATTCCTTCAGTTTTGGAAATATCAACGATATACTCGCTGACATCGAAGCTAGCCTTGGCCAGTTTTTGGATGTTTTCATTATCGGGCAGGATGAGCGGCCATTCGAATTTAAGCATGAGTGCACAAGAAGATACCAGCGCAATAACGTCATAGCCTTTATCGATCCAGTTACATAGTTCAGTTGAGACGTGTTTTGCATTATCGGCGACAGCTTGAATATCGCCCTGTTCCAGAAGTGGCATGCCGCAGCAACCAGGATATATGACCTCTGTTTCCACGCCGTTTTTGGCAAGGACTTTGCGGGTTGCCTGCCCAATATCGGGGTTATTGAAATTACCAAAACATGTCGCATAAATAACGACTTTTCGGCCAAATGCGGGGGCAGCAGGATCGGGCGTTACTGGATCTGCCTGGCTCAGATCTTTCAAGGTTCTGGTGTGGTATTTTGGTAGATCAGCGTCTTTATGAATAGAGAGTGTTTTCTCCATAATTCCGCGGGTTGTGCTGTTCTGTCGGTTTGTCGCCCAGTTGGCAACGGGCGCGACATATTTTGCCAATGATCCGTTTCGATCTGTTTGCGCAAGCTGGCCAGGAACAAAGCCCGTTTTTCCATTTTTTTGCTCGACCGCTCTGTATCTGAGCATCAGATGTGGAAAATCGAGGTTAAATGCGTGCGGAGGAACGTATGGGCACTTGGTCATATAACACATGTCGCAAAGCGTACAGGCATCAACCACGGGTTTAAAGTCTGCTGACGCAACAGAATCCAATTCTTCCGTTGCAGAAGCGTCAATTAAATCAAACAGCCTGGGAAAAGAATCGCACAGGTTAAAACACCGTCTGCAGCCATGGCAAATGTCGAAGACACGACGTAATTCTTCGTCAAGCAGGGCTTCGTCGTAGAAGTCAGGGTTATTCCAGTCAATAGGATGACGTGTCGGTGCATCAAGGCTACCTTCGCGCATTGGGCTGCCTCCGAGAATGGTGCTGGTGGAAAAGACTGGGAATATAGTTGGATCTATATTCCCGGTTAAGTCAGCTCAATTCGTCCAGTGCTTTTTGAAACCGGCCAGCATGACTTTTTTCGGCCTTGGCTAAAGTTTCAAACCAATCCGCGATTTCATCGTGTCCTTCTTCACGGGCAGTTTTAGCCATGCCAGGATACATGTCAGTATATTCATGAGTTTCCCCGGCAATTGCAGATTTCAGGTTGTTCGAAGTGGATCCAATAGGCAGGCCTGTTGCCGGATCACCCGCTTCTTCCAGATACTCAAGGTGTCCATGCGCATGGCCCGTTTCGCCCTCTGCCGTAGAACGGAAAACCGTTGAGACGTCATTATACCCTTCAATATCAGCTTTTTGCGCAAAATAAAGGTACCGGCGGTTCGCTTGGGATTCGCCTGCAAAAGCGTCTTTAAGGTTTTGCTCTGTTTTGCTTCCTTTTAAAGACATCGACACTCCTCCAATTATTGATTTAGCTCAGAACGCTTTATTAGAAAAACGTAAATAAACAATATGTGGATTAAAGTCGTTTTGTCAATTTATTAGAATTCTTCTAAAGAGGAATTCCGCGACTCTGCTCAGTCTTTTGCAATGCGTACGATAACGTCTACAGCGCAGACGCGGCGTCCTGTCGGCAGGAGGGGGAGATTGTCGAGATGTAGGGTTTGCGCAGGAATATCTTCAAGGCGGCCTTCATCTTCAAAATAGTAATGGTGATGATCCGAGATATTGGTATCAAAATATGATTTTCCAGAATCGACATTCACCTCACGTAAAATACCGGCATTTCTGAATTGATGGAGGTTGTTATAAATTGTCGCGAGAGAAATTTTAACGCCGTTTTTCACTGCTTGGGTATGAAGCTGCTCGGCAGTGACATGTCGGTGACCGCCGGTAAATAGCAACTCGGCCAATGCCAGCCTTTGCCGAGTAGGGCGCAGCTGGGCATGTTTCAACTTCTCTTCAATGGCCGTCGGTTTTTGCGACATTTCTTTACACACATTTGTTTGTTTTCCCTATTGAAGTCATATAGGGCTATTAACGATCATGATCAAACCTATACCGCGAATTTCTTATATTATTTTCCGGTCATAATACGGTCGACCAATTCCTTAACAGTCGGAACAAAGCCATTTGCATAAAATGGATCGGTTGCGAAACGATAAGCCGCATGTCCTGCAAACATGAGGTTATTGTTCACGTTTGAATCTGAATGAATGACATCCTGAAGGGTTTTCTGAATACAGAAGCTTCGTGGGTCTGCTTTGCGCCCAGTGTTTCCGCTTTCAGTTTCCGCCCAGTTTGAGAAGCTGCAATGCGACAGGCAGCCCATGCAATCCACTTGGTCTTTACGAATTTCCTGCATTTTTTCTTTATCCACAAATATCATTGTGGAATCAGGTGTTTTCATGACCTGATCAAATCCTGCCTCGACCCATTTATCTGCATTTTCTTTATCTTCTGCAGTTAGGAACACTTCCCGCTTGCGCGCACCCATGCTGAAAGCCGCTGTATGTGCGCCAACAGGCTCGTTAGAGAAGGCAACCTGACGATCGGAACGCGCTTTGAGCTCATCCAGAAAATCATTGCTAACAGCAGATGACCAAAAACCTGTCGGGCTGAAACGATTTAAGAATACGTCGCCTTTTTTAAGAGTGCCCAGTTTTTTCTTCCAGGCGTCAGAGATCGGGCTTTCTTTGGTCAATAGCGGACGTGTACCGAATTGAAACGCAATCGGGCCAATCTCGGGGTTATCGAGCCAGTGTTCCCAGTCTTCGATATGCCATACGCCACCAGCCATAATAATTGGGGTGTTGTGCAGGCCCATTTCATTCATAATTTTTCGAAGCGCAGCTACCCGAGGATACGGATCCTCTGGCTTTAGCGGATCTTCTGAGTTGCTCAGGCCGTTATGACCTCCGGCGAGCCAGGGGTCTTCATAAACGACGCCCCCAAGCCACTCAGAGAATTTATGATAGGCACGCTTCCAAAGAGCCCGAAAGGCACGGGCGGAGGAGATAATAGGATAGTAATGAACTTTATAATCAGCAGCGATCTGGGCCACGCGGTAGGGCATACCAGCCCCGCATGTAATCCCATTGATCAGGCCTTTGGCGCCTTCAAGTACGCCATGCAAAATACGCTCTGCACCGCCCATTTCCCATAGGACGTTCATGTGGATGGCGCCCTGGCCATTTGAAAGTTCGTGGGCGATCTGAGCTTGTGCGATACCGCCAGCAATTCCGTAGGCAACGAGTTCGTCATGCCGTTCGCGGCGAGTTCTGCCATGATAGATCTGTGGAATTAGATCTCCATTTTCATCATAGCTATCTGCATTTACGCCGGAAAAGGTTGCGACACCGCCTGCAGCGGCCCACGCTCCTGAGCTTTGACCAGAAGAGACAGCAATACCCTTACCGCCCTCTATTACAGGAAGGACTTCTTTCCCCGACATTAAAATGGCATTTAGTGACTTCACAACACAATCCCTAGTACGAGTTCTTTACCAGTTACCATTTAGCGCAAAGTAAGCATAACACCAAGCAGTAAACATAAACAGAGGCGGCAATCAACAAAGATGCCGCCTCTGCGAAAAGGTATGCACTTAGTCTTCGGCGGAACTATCGCCAGATTCTTTAGTGCTTTCTTCATCCGCAAGAACGGCTTTGATCGATAGTCGAACTTTACCGCGGCCATCAATTTCAAGAACTTTAACGCGGACCTCGTCACCTTCGTTGACAATATCTGTCACTTTGGCAACGCGGCTTGGCGCAAGTTCAGAAATATGTACCAGACCGTCACGGTTGCCGAAGAAGTTTACAAATGCACCAAAGTCGACAACTTTAACGACCTTACCTGTATATGTAACACCTACTTCCGGATCATCAACGATAGATTTGATCCAATTTACAGCTGCGTCCGCAGATTCAGTTGTTGTCGCCGCAACTTTAACAGTTCCGTCATCGTCAATATCAATCTTTGCACCAGTTGTTTCGCAAATTTCGCGAATAACTTTACCGCCAGTACCGATGATGTCACGGATCTTGTCTTTAGCAACGCTGAGCTGCGTAATTCGAGGAGCACCATCACGAACACCGTCGCGAGCAGCGTCAATCGCTTTACCCATTTCATCAAGAATATGCAGACGACCTTCGGTTGCCTGAGCCAACGCCTGACGCATGATTTCTTCAGTGATGCCGGAGATTTTGATATCCATCTGCAAAGATGTGATGCCATTTTCCGTACCGGCAACTTTAAAGTCCATGTCACCCAGATGATCTTCATCACCAAGAATATCTGAAAGAACAGCAAACTGACCGTCTTCTTCCAGGATAAGACCCATTGCGATACCGGCTACAGGTGACTTCAAAGGAACACCTGCATCCATCAGCGCAAGAGAGGTTCCGCAAACAGTTGCCATTGAAGAGGAGCCGTTAGACTCTGTTACTTCGGAGACAACCCGCAAAGTATACGGGAATGTTTCTTTACCTGGCAGCAATGGATGAACTGCACGCCATGCCAATTTACCATGACCCACTTCGCGGCGGCTTGTAAATCCAACCCGACCCGCTTCACCTACAGAATAAGGAGGGAAGTTGTAGTGGAGCATGAAGTTTTCGCGATACTCTCCTTCGAGTGCATCGACGATCTGTTCATCTTGACCAGTACCCAGTGTCGTTACAACAAGGGCTTGTGTCTCGCCACGTGTAAACAGGGCGGATCCATGTGCGCGCGGTAGTGCACCAACTTCAGCAACAATCGGCCGAACAGTTTTGGTGTCGCGTCCATCGATACGTTTACCAGTCGAAATGATGTTACCACGAACGATTTTCTTCTCGATTTTCTTCAAGATACCGCCGGCAGCACTCGCTTCTTCTTCATCCAGGCCTTCCAGTGCAGCTTTCTTCGCAGCACTAACCTGTTCAGCGCGATCCTGTTTAACCTGAACCTTGTAAGCTTCGATCAGGGCCGCTTCTGCAGCTGATTTCACTTTGGCTTCCAGATCTGCGTCTACTTCAGCAGGTTGGAAATCCCAAGGCTCTTTGGCACAGGCTTCAGCCAGTTCAATGATAGCATCGATAACGGGCTGGAATTCTCTGTGACCGAACATCACGGCGCCTAGCATTTGCTCTTCGCTAAGTTCGGATGCTTCTGATTCAATCATCAAAACAGCTTCACTTGTTCCGGCAATAACCAGATCAAGGTTTGTGTCAGCCATTTGCTCTGATGTTGGGTTCAATACATATTCGCCCTCAATCATACCTACGCGTGCTGCCGCAACCGGGCCCATAAATGGAATGCCAGAAATCGTCAGTGCCGCGGATGCGCCGATAAGTGCAATTACATCTGGGTCATTTTCCAGATCATGTGCCAGAACTGTACAGATAATTTGTGTTTCGTGCTTAAAGCCACTCACGAATGAAGGGCGAAGCGGACGGTCAATGAGGCGAGAAACAAGAGTTTCTTTTTCGCTCGGGCGACCTTCACGTTTAAAAAAGCCGCCTGGAATTTTACCGGCAGCATATGCTTTTTCCTGATAGTTTACAGTCATGGGGAAAAAATCCATGCCTGGTTTTTCAGATTTGGCGGCTACAGCCGTACAAAGTACTTGTGTGCCTCCGTAGGTAATCATGATGGCGCCGTCTGCTTGGCGCGCGACTTTACCTGTTTCCATAACGAGCGGACGTCCGCCCCACATCACTTCTTTGCGATGTACTTCAAACATTTTTCTTCCTTCCAAAGCGGTTAGGCCCTATGCCGCCCCGCGTCAATTCAGTGCCCTATGCACTGACAATCATATCTTCATTTTTAACTTACAATTTCTGAAAAAACTCCAGAAACACCAAACGCCGGAAACTTCGGGCAAAATTGACCGAGGCAGAACCGGCGTTGGAAACGTCCAGCACCCCAAAAGGGGAGCTGGCAAGGGTCATTACTTACGGATACCAAGACGTTTAATTGTAGTCTGGTAACGCTCTTCACTGTTCTTTTTCAAGTAATCCAGCAAACGACGGCGCTTGCTAACAAGGCTTAGCAGACCACGACGTGAATGTACGTCTTTTTTGTGATCTTTAAAATGGCCAGTCAGGTTGGAAATACGGGTTGTAAGAATAGCGATTTGCACTTCAGGAGAGCCTGTGTCACCTTCAGTAGTAGCAAATTCCTTGATCAATTCTGCTTTTTTTTCAGCACTAATCGACATCGGTAAACTCCATTTTCAAATATTAAAAACGCGAACTGGAAACAAAATGCCATTTTCCACCTTGGAAATTGACACCGGCTGTTCCCGATCCATTGCGCAGACGATACCATCTGCTGTATTTGGAACCGCCACGTCGTTGCCGTGCCTCACGCGTAAAGCCTGAGTTTCCGATATGGCCACCGCCGGGATGTCGTCCAGCGCGGTCGTCAGTGGAAGCAGGTCCTCAAATTCCGCCGGACACTGCCACAGCTTTTCCAACTTATCCAGTGAAATCGCACTTTTCTCTAAAAAAGGGCCCACTTTTGTGCGCCTGAGCTGTGACAAGTGTGCCACCCCTCCCAGTTTCACGGCCAAGTCTCTTGCCAATGCCCGAATATAGGTGCCTTTTGAGCAGGTCACTTTAAAGGCTGCGTGATCGGAATCTATAATGTTTTCAAGGGTTAAAGAGTAAATTTCAACCTCTCTTTGAGGGATCTCAACCTCTTCCCCCGCCCGGGCCAGTTTATAGGCACGCTCACCTTTGATTTTAATCGCGGAGTAAATCGGTGGTGTCTGAATAATCGAGCCGGTAAACAGGGGAAGTATGGATAGAATCTCTTTTTCGGTAGGTCGGTAATCTGAGGTTTCAGTTACATCGCCGTCCAGATCATCTGTATCTCGTTTTTCACCCCAACGCGCAGTGAAGGCATATTCTTTGATATCATCGACAATATAGGGGACAGTCTTTGTTGCTTCACCCAATGCAATTGGCAAGATACCGGTTGCAAAGGGATCTAGTGTTCCTGCATGCCCGGCTTTTTGGGCAGTGGTGATCCGTTTGACAATGTTGACAACTGTTGCCGAGGTCATTCCCTCAGGCTTGTCAATGTTCAGCCAACCATGAATTGGGTTACCCTTTTTACGCCGCGCCATAGCTTACTGTCCGTCGGTGTCCAGATCATCCGTCTGCGGGTCTACCGCCTTGCTTGTTCGTTTGATAAGAGCATCAATATGATCCCCATAATCAAAAGATGTATCTTTCTTGAAAGCCAGTCGAGGGGTGAACTTCATCGAAAGGTGAGAAGCCATCTCGGATTGAATAAAGCCAGTCGACCTATTCAATGCTTTTAAAATGGTCGTTTCATTTTCGCCGCCCAGTGGAACAATATACACGGTCGCATTTCGCATATCCGGACTCGGCTGAACCTCCGTCACAGTGATAGAGGTATTCGTCAGATCCGGATCGTGGATATTTCCCTCGGCGAGGACTTCTGAAATGATATGACGCAGCTGTTCACCAACACGCAGTTGGCGTTTGCTGGCTGTTTTGCTGGATCGTTTCTGAGTAGACATAAGAAGCCTTTGTAAGCAAAAAAGGCAGGAGCGATAACGCTCCTGCACTTAAAATTAATTTACTCGAGAGTTGCGGGGCTTAGAGCTCGCGTGCAACTTCCACAACTTCAAAACACTCGATGAAATCGCCGACCTGAATGTCATGGTAGTTTTCGAACGCCATACCACATTCCATGCCGTTTTTAACTTCTTTGACTTCATCCTTGAAGCGTTTAAGCGTTGCCAGTGTACCTTCGTGAATCACCACGTCATCGCGTAACAACCTCACCTTCGCACCACGTTTAACGGTACCCTCGGTAACCATACAACCCCCAATTTTACCAACTTTCGTGATGTTAAACACTTCACGAATTTCAGCGTATCCAAGGAAGTCTTCACGAAGTGTTGGGGCAAGCATGCCAGACAACATGGCCCTGATATCATCAATCACGTTATAGATGACTGAATAATACTGAATATCAATTCCTTTGGCTGCCGCTCCTTCACGGGCCTGAACATTGGCACGTGTGTTGAAGGCGATGATCATCGCATTGGAAGCCGCTGCAAGATTGATATCTGATTCAGTAATACCGCCAACTGCAGAGAGCAGTACGTTTACTTTCACTTCGTCAGTTGCGAGTTTCTCAAGAGCTGTTGTGATTGCTTCGGCAGAACCCTGAACATCGGCCTTGATAACCACAGGCAATTCATCCGCAGTTCCTTCCTGGATCGCGGTGAACATCTGCTCGATTGTACCGCGAGCCGTTGCAGTAACTTTCTTGTCTTTAGCAACCTGTTGGCGATACTCGGCAATTTCACGGGCTTGTGCTTCGTTCTCTGTAACAACGAATTCATCACCCGCTTCAGGTGTTCCCTGAATGCCCAGAACCTCTACAGGTACAGACGGTCCAGCTTCTTCGACCTGATTTCCACGGAAATCAAGCAATGCCCGGACTTTACCGAATGCAGGACCAGCAACAAAGTTATCGCCAATTTTTAATGTACCACGTTTAACAAGTACAGTGGCGACCATGCCGCGGCCCGTTTCGATTTTGGCTTCGACAACAGAACCTTGTGCGCTTCGATCGGGATTGGCCCGTAGTTCCAGAATTTCTGACTGAAGCATGATTGCTTCCTGCAGTTTATCCAGACCCGTTCCTTTGATCGCAGAGACTTCCACAGAAAGGACATCACCGCCCATATCTTCAACGAAGATTTCGTGTTGAAGCAGTTCCTGGCGAACCTTGTTCGGATCAGCACCTGGCTTGTCGCATTTGTTAATTGCGATAATGATAGGCACTTCAGCGGCTTTTGCATGTTTGATTGCTTCAATAGTCTGAGGCATCACACTGTCATCTGCTGCAACAACCAGGATCACAATATCTGTAACCCGTGCGCCGCGCATCCGCATTGCCGTAAAGGCTTCATGGCCTGGTGTATCAAGGAACGTAATTGTGTCCCCGGTTTTCATCGTGACCTGATAAGCACCAATATGCTGGGTAATACCTCCTGCTTCACCAGCAGCAACATCTGTTTTACGCATGGCATCAAGCAAAGATGTTTTACCATGGTCAACATGGCCCATAATCGCAACAACAGGTGCACGCGGAATAAGCAGCGTGGGATCATCTTCATCTTCACCGCCCAAGCCGATTTCAACATCGGAAGCGGCAACCAATTTAGGTGTATGGCCCAGATCAGAAACGATCAGTTCAGCAGTTTCAGAGTCAATTGTCTGAAGTGGTGTTGCCATAATGCCAAGCTTCATCAACGCTTTGACAACATCAACGACCCGCTCGGACATACGGTTGGCCAGTTCTTGAACCGAGATGGCTTCTGGAATTGTAACTTCCCGATATACCTTTTGCGGCAAGTCTTCGGGTTGCATCTGCTGTTTTCTACGCGCCCGTTTAATAGAGGCAAGAGAACGTTGTTTTGGACCGCGATCATTGAGCGCATCCCCAATAGACAGACGACCTGAGCGACGGCGCGGCTCGTTTGTTACGCGGCGTACTGGCTGCGGACGGTCATCAGCCCGGGCTGGCTTAGCAACTTTTTTGCGGACACCTGTGCGGTCCCGACCTGTATCTTCAACATCACCGCCTGTATTGGTGCTGTCAGTGTTAGATCGGTTGGTTGGCTTTTCAGCCCGTGGTTGCTGTTTGCGCTTGGCCTCCTCTGCAGGTGCCTGAGCTTTGGTTTTTTCGCGGTGGCGAGCTGCTTGCTCTTCTTTTGTTGCTGCAGCTTCAGCCAGCAAACGCTTGGCTTCTTCTTCTTCGGCGCGTTGACGCTCTTCAGGAGAGCGACGTTTTGTAACCCGTTCCTGTTCTTTGCGTTCCTTATCGAGGATTTTCTGCCGTGCTTCTTCTTCGGCAGCAAGCTTGCGTTGCTGTTCGGCAAGAATTGCGGCTTCTCTTTCCTGCTCTTCGCGTTGCTGTGTCGCAGATTGCAAAGCGGCAGCGCGAGCGCTTTTCTCATTATTCGTAAGAACGCGCCCATCTGTTGGCGAAGACTTGCCGCCTGATGCGTTTTTGTTGACGCTCAGCGTTTTCTTAGCCGCTGGCTTTGCGCTAGGCGCTACGGTTGCTTTGGGCGTGCTCGCCGCTGGTGCTGCACCACGTTTTTTGCGCACCTCTACCTGCACAGTCTTCGATCGACCGTGGCTAATATTTTGACGAACCTGTCCGCTGTCACCGGCACTTTTTTTCATTTCCAGCGGTTTGTTCAGGCTAAGCGATTTGCGCCCACCCTTGTCGTTTGTATCAGTCATTCCTACTCCGACCCGGTTCTTTCACCTACATTGTTAAAATTTCTAAAGCCCGAGAGCCTTGAAACTTCAACCAAAAACTTATCAGTCAGTCCTGCGCGGACCATAGACACATGAACAGAATTCTCCTGCCCAAGCGCTTGACTTAATTCTGCAATGCTGAACATTTCAATCAGCGGCAGGCCTCTAGCCTGACGTTGCAGTTTCTGTCGACCATCTGTTGCGCTGTCATAAGCTGATATCAATACAGCAGCTTTTCCAGCTTTTAAAGATGCTTCTACCTTGGCAAAGCCAGTTTTTAATAACCCACTTTTGCGGCCAAGACCAAGCATACTCAAACATTTATCTGCCAGAACCTTTTCGATCATATTCGAAAGGGTATCAGGCACATCTACTTTTCGCTTTGCAGATCGTGCGAACAGGCCTTTTTTCTGAGCCAATTCAACATCTTCTCTGCTGCAGCTTACCCAAATGCCCCGTCCGGGAAGAGTTTGCTTGATATCCAAGACAACCAATCCCTCAGGCGATATAACAAACCGAAGCAGTTCATCTTTTGGACGAATCTGACCGCTTGCTATGCATTTTCGTTCAGGAACATCCGTTTGCTTCCGCGTGTTGGCGGGTTTAGCTTGTTTCGGTGTCGTCACCTTCAGCTTCTTCCTCTTCAAACCAATGCGCGCGCGCTGTCATAACGATTTCATTAGCCTGATCGAGTGTAAGCGGGAATGCTTTCAAAATACCATCTTCAGCATTCACCAACTCATCTCCAGAGAGGTCCGCAAGATCATCCAGTGTCTTAACACCAGCTTCACCAAGAGCGACAGACATTGCTGGGGTCATGCCTTCAATATTGCCAATCTCCTCGCTAACGCCCAGAGCATGGAATTTCTCTTCCATTTCTTTATTGAAGCTTTCAATAAACTCTTGAGCCCGGCGGATCAACTCCTCAGCAACTTCTTCATCAAATCCTTCGATTTCAGCAATTTCAGAGACTTCCGTAAACGTGAGCTCTTCAATTGATGTAAACCCTTCGGTTGTCAGCAGTTGAGCAATAGTCTCGTCCACATCAAGGGCTTGCATGAAGTTGTTGGTGCGTTCAACAAACTCAGCCTGACGACGATTGGACTCTTCTTCTTCGGTCAAGATATCAATATCCCAACCCGACAACTGGGTCGCAAGTCTTACATTCTGACCCCGACGACCAATCGCAAGAGAAAGCTGATCATCTGGCACGACAACTTCGATGCGGTTTGCTTCTTCGTCCAAGACCACTTTGGCAACTTCAGCCGGGGCAAGGGCGTTTACAATGAAGCTCGCTTGATCTGGTGACCAAGGAATAATGTCAATTTTCTCGCCTTGCAGCTCGTTGACAACAGCCTGAACGCGGGCACCGCGCATACCAACACAGGCACCAACAGGATCCACACTCGGATCATTAGAGGTTACTGCAAATTTGGCGCGACTACCAGGGTCGCGGGCTACAGCCTTGATTTCAATGACGCCGTCATAAATTTCCGGGACTTCCTGCGTAAACAGTTTGGCCATAAATTGTGGATGGCTACGCGAGAGGAAAATTTGGGGACCCCGTTGTTCGCGGCGAACATCAAAAATATATGCCCGAATGCGATCTCCCTGACGGAATGTTTCGCGGGGCAAAAGTTCGTCGCGGCGAACCACGGCATCAGCTTTTCCAAGATCAACAGTGACATTGCCATATTCGACACGTTTGACGATGCCGTTGATAATATCGCCGATACGATCTTTATATTCTTCGAACTGGCGTTCACGTTCTGCTTCGCGAACTTTCTGCACAATAACCTGTTTGGCGGTTTGCGCGGCAATACGTCCAAAGTCAATTGGCGGTAACGGGTCCGTTAGTAGATCTCCGACCTGGCTACCTGGAACTTCTGTTTCTGCCTGAGCCTGTGTGACTTGAGTTGCTTCGTTTTCAACTTCTTCGACAACTTCACGAACGCGCGCAAGACGAATTTCACCCGTCCCACGATTGATGTTGGCACGAATGTCATTCTCATGACCGTATTTTGCGCGGGCAGCTTTCTGGATAGCTTCTTCCATCGCTTCCAGAACAATATCCCGGTCAATTAATTTTTCTCTAGCAACCGCATCCGCAACTTGCAGCAGTTCCAGTCGATTTAAGCTTGCAGCCGATTCCATGACTTCAATTCCGTCCAATAGCTCTTAATCAAGATTTGTTGTTGCTTTGACTTGCCGCAATCAACTCGTCTGTTAATACCAGCTTTGCTTTTCGCAAATCTACGAAAGGCAACTCCCACTTATCTCCAGCACTATCAAGAACCAAAATATTTTCGTTCTCGACACCTAATAGTTTACCACGGTATCTGCGCTGGCCTTCTACCGCTTCCTGTAATTCCACTTTCGCTTCAAACCCAGCCCATTTTTCGAAATCTTTGAGGCGGGTTAGGGGTCTGTCGATACCGGGCGAAGAGACTTCCAGATGATAAGCGTCTGGTAAAGGGTCTTCGACATCCAAGATTGCTGAAACGGCATGACTGACTTCTTCGCAGCCTTCGATGGTCATTGTTCCATCTTCTTTCTCAGCCATAATCTGCAAAACGGGATGATCACCGCCAGTATAGCTAACCCGTATCAGGTCAAAGCCCATACTTTCCAATGTCGGTTCAATCAGATCTGTAATTTTAACAGTTGGATCCAACGATTGTCTCTTTCATAATTCAAGGCCTGAAATTCAGGTCAGATAAATTTAAAAAGCCCCATAAACAAAAACAGCGGACCAGAGGCCCACCGTTCAAACAGCTTATCCTAACGGTAAGCGAACAGCACTAATTTAGGGCTATAATAGCCAAAGCGAAGGCAAAGCCAAGTTTTTTCTTGAGTTTATATTCACTCACTGCCGTGCTTTTCGCTTAAATCGGTAGTAGACTGAATTGCGTCCTTCTTTAAGGGCTTTCGCTTCATAGCGGGTTTGAGGCCAGTCTTCCCCTCTTTTTAGCCAATCCTGTGGCTGAGAGGCTTCCCATTCGAATTGATCAGATGCGAGAAAATGATGCAAAATCCATGCGCCATAATCTGTGTGATCTGTCCCAACGCGTAGAATGGAATTGTCTTTTAGAACCCGTGCCAGCGCTTCAATGTTTTTATCGGAAACGAATCGCCGTTTTTGATGTGTTGATTTTGGCCACGGGTCTGCAAACAACAAGAAGGCTTTGTCCAAAGATGCTTCGGGCAGTTTTTCCAGAAGCAACTCGGCAGCTTCATTGTGAATTCTCACATTCTCGCAGCCAAGAGTTTCCAACTTTGCGAGTAAGACGGCAACTCCATTTAAGAAAGGCTCGCAGCCAATGATACCCACGTTGGGGTGATGTTCAGCCTGCCATGCCAAATGCTCACCGGCACCGAAGCCGATCTCCAGCCAGAATTCTTGAGCTTTGCTGTTAAACAAGCTGTCCAGATTTAAGGGGCTATCGGTTATTGGAACTGAAAGCCTTGGTAAAAGCTCATCAACCAGTCGTTGTTGATTTTTACGCAAGGCCTTCCCGCGCCGGCGACCATAAAGGATCCGCTTCCGGTGATTTTCGCTATCGCTCATTGAGATTTTATTTAAGTAAAGATTTCAATTCATCAACCAAATCGGTTTTTTCCCACGAAAATCCACCATCTTCATCAGGGATACGGCCAAAATGACCGTAAGCTGCAGTCCGCTTGTAAATGGGACGGTTAAGATTTAGATGTTCGCGAATTCCGCGGGGGCTTAAATCCATAGCCTGTGTCAATGCTTTTGCCAGACGATCTTCATCGACAGTTCCAGTCCCATAAAGATCGACATACAGAGACAGTGGTTTGGAAACACCGATCGCGTAGGAAACCTGAATGCAGCATTTTTCTGCAAGACCGGCTGCCACGACATTTTTGGCAAGATATCGGGATGCGTAAGCTGCAGATCGATCAACTTTGGTTGGATCTTTCCCTGAAAAAGCGCCGCCGCCATGGGGGGCTGCACCGCCATATGTGTCGACAATAATCTTACGGCCAGTTAATCCCGCATCGCCGTCGGGGCCACCAATGACAAATTTTCCAGTTGGATTAACATAAAACTCGTCCTCGGGGCACATCCAGCCTTCAGGCAAAGTGCTTTGGACATATTTACGAACTACTTCACGGACTTCTTCTGGTTCAACGCCATCATTATGTTGTGTAGAAACAACGACTGAAGTTGCACGAACCGGTTTACCGTTTTCATATGCTAGCGTGACTTGGCTTTTTGAGTCAGGGCCTAAAATTGCTTCTGCGCCAGAATGCCGTGCCTCGGCAAGGGATTTCAGAATTTTATGAGAGTAGTATATCGGCGCTGGCATCAATACGTCAGTTTCGTTCACCGCATATCCAAACATAATACCCTGATCGCCCGCACCTTCATCTTTATTGCCAGCCGCATCTACGCCTTGGGCAATATCAACAGACTGTTCATGCAGGAAGATGTCAACGGCGGCATTTTGCCAATGGAAGCCGTCTTGCTCATAACCGATTTCCTTGACCGCATTCCGCGCCACATCTTCTATCATGCCTTTGGTGATGGAGGCTGGGCCTCGAACTTCACCGGCAAGGACAATCCGGTTTGTTGTGGTTAGGGTTTCACAGGCAACACGTGAAAACGGATCATGTGACAGATATAGATCGACAATGGCATCAGAAATGCGATCGCAAACTTTATCGGGATGCCCTTCGGACACCGATTCACTCGTGAATAAATAATTGGATTTTTGCAATGTCAGTCTCGACTTTCTTATCAGTGATTGCTGCGAACTCATAGGTTCCGCAAATTGATTATCAGAGTCTGCAATCTAGCGACGACTTTCTTAAGGTCAAGTAAATAGTAGGTATTAATCCGCTAGACTGGTGTCATTGTCACCGATTGCTTTAATCAATTCCAGTATTCGTTTTCGGGTTTCCGGGTTTGTTATACTGTAAAAGGCGCGCGTTAGCTGTTGGGTTTCGCGTTTATCGATCGGATGTGCGATAAAACCTTGATCTCCCTCAGCTATTTGGCCATTTGCAAGCCGGATATCGCTCGGCATATCTTCAAAAAAGTAAGCTGCAGGCACCTGCAATAGTTGACTAATTTCATAAAGCCGACTGGCACCTACACGATTGGCACCTTTTTCATATTTTTGAATTTGCTGGAAGGTTAGTCCAAGGTCGCGTCCAAGTTTTTCCTGACTAATGCGCAGGAAATTTCGGCGTTCCCTTAACTTATTTCCAACATGAACGTCCACAGGATGGTGTGACATGTTTATTCCCCTCTTTTGCCGACGGAACATATTCTAGTTGATTTAAAGAACCATTAACAGCCAAGGACGGGTATTATATTTTACTTTTATTCGGTTTAATAATGATAAAATCAAGCTGTTTTGGATCCAAAGCGCCTTATCAAGGCAGGGACAAGTGATAGGAAACATAGCACTAAAGGTATTATTTCACCGAATCTACTATACAGGGTTCTATTCTCCAACGCTGAGGGGATATTCCCATCGAGAATCCCTTCCTCCGTTGGACTAATTTGTTGTTGAATGCGTCCATATCCATCCACAATTGCTGAGACCCCTTTATTCGCGGATCGAATTAAGGATACTCCCTGTTCGATGGCGCGTGTTTTGCTGATCACAAAATGCTGATAGGGTCCAGAAGTGTTGCCAAACCAGGCGTCGTTCGTCACGTTCAATATCCATTCGAAATGGTCTGTACCGCGTACTTCCCACGGAAAAGTCACCTCGTAGCAAATCAGGGTTCTAAAGGGAGGGAGGTCCAGAATAGACATCACGTTTTTTGACCCTGGATCTGGAAATGAGAAATCTGACATCGTATCGAGGGCCGGAATAAGGGCGGCAATCCCCGAAGCTTTCAAAAATGGCCGAAGAGGTAAATATTCTCCATAGGGCAGCAAATGTCGCTTGTCATAAATACCAAGAATAGCACCATTTTCATCGAGTGCCTGAACGCTGTTCCAGTACCGGCGCGCATTGGGATCTTTGCGCGGTGCACCTGTAATAATCGCACCGCCTTTTGGAACAATTTGCTGGAGATAACTCCGAATTCGGTCATCGGTTGTTATGAAGAACGGAACAGCAGTTTCAGGCCAAATTAGTAGCCGATGAGGCTTTCCATTTTGTTGACTGAAACTTTTCAGACGCTGCACATGGGTGAAGCGTGTTTCTGATTTCCATTTATCTTTTTGATCATTGTTGGGTTGCACGATGCGCACGGCACTGTTCGCAATTGGGGCTTGGGCCGGGGCCTGCAGTCTTGCAAAACCAATCCCAAAAATGGCCAGTAGCAACAAACAGTCGCCTAAAACATAAGTATTCTTGCGGCGTCTGGAGATTTCACTATCCGCCAGAAGAGACGGCACGGAACTTATCAGCACAGTGAGGAATGTAAGGCCATAGATTCCGATGAATGCAACTGATTGCATAATCGGCAGAATATCGCCCCAGGCATAACCGAGGAGATTCCACGGAAACCCTGTGAACAAGATACCTCGAATATATTCGAGCAGGGTCCAGATGCTGGCAAAGGCGAGTATTTTGACAAGACCCTGTACCCGCAGAATACGTGTGAAAACAGTCGCCAACCCAAAGAATATTGCTAAACAGGCTGGCAGAATAAGGGTTGGAACTGGAATAAGGGCGGCATGGGCATTTGCATCGATTGTAAAGGCAACACCAATCCAGTATAGCCCGGCAATAAAATACCCCCAGCCAAACCACCATCCGATGAAAAAAGACTGCCATTTACTGTGGCAACGCCGTTCTAAAATTAACAGACCGGATAAACTGATGGGGAGAATAAAAATCGCGTGAACGGGAGCTAGGGTCGCTGCCAGCAAACCGCCCAAAACGAAGGCCACAAGGGCCTTTTTCCAAAACGCCAGGGAAGGAAGGTCGATGTTGATCGCAGTCATTCTGCTTCGGCGAGCAATTCAGGACGGCGGCGAATTCGGACACGTTTAACTTTTCGAGGATCCGCATCCGAAATTTCAAAATCAAGGCCGCTTTCATGCGGAACGATTTCACCGCGAACGGGAATGCGTCCAGCAAGTTGAAAAACGAGACCGCCAACCGTGTCTACATCTTCATCTTCTTCTTCGGGAAGGAGGTCAATTTCCAGAAGATCCTCCAAATCCGTTATCTGCGCACGCGCATCGGCTTCAATTGTACCATTTCCTGCGACAAAAATAAGAGGGCCTTCCTGTTCGTCATGCTCGTCTTCAATGTCGCCGACGATTTCTTCAACAAGGTCTTCAATGGTCACCAGACCATCAATTCCGCCATATTCATCAACAACTGTGGCCATATGAATATGTGTGGCGCGCATTTTTAGAAGCAGGTCCTGAACGGACATGGACGGCGGAACGAATAGAATTTCTCTTCGGAAGTTCTGCCATTCGGCGCCTTCAGGATTTCCCCAGAAATTAATCAGATCCTTGATGTGGAACATGCCAACAACATTATCTAGGCTGTCTTCGTACACAGGCAGTCGTGAATGGCTTGTTTCAGCAAAACGGGCAACAACTTGATCAAGCGAAATATTGGCATCGATGGCTTCGATGTCTGCGCGCGGAACCATCACATCACTGATATCGATATCGCCGATTCCAAGAATATTTGTAAGCATCGCCCGTTCGGCAGGATTGATTTCCTGTTCTGGGTCGTCATGTTCTTCGATCAGTTCTTCAAGGGTTGAGCGGACGGTGCTGTCAGCTTGCGAACCAATCCCAAAAGCTTTGGCGAGACGTTGAAAAAGGCCAGTTTGTTCGTCTGGTGCTATGGCATCCAGTTGATCCAATTGGGTATCGTTTTTACTAATATCTTCACTCATGGTCGCGTTGACTGTCAGTTCCTTTTCAAATTTTATATATACGGGTTTTGAATTCCAAGTTCCGCAAGTAACTTTATTTCATACTGTTCCATTTGCTCGGCTTCACTATCCACTACATGATCATAACCTAACAAATGTAAAATTCCGTGAAGAATTAGATGAGTTAGGTGATCAATAGCAGTTTTTTTCTGCGCAATAGCTTCTTTCAAGATTGTGTCTTCTGCCAAAGCAATATCCCCAAGCGATAAAGGCTCGCCAAACATCAAGGCGGATTTGAGGTTTTCTGAGGTTAATTCAGTATCTGGAAAGGACAAAACATTGGTTGGTTGATCTTTGTTTCGGAAATTTTTGTTGAGTAATTGAACTTCGGTATCAGTGGTAAATAGAAAGCTTACCTCCACTTGGTTATCCGTGCCGTTAATTTCAATCTTTCCGTCCGATTGCTCGTGAGTGAGTACTTGTTTAAGGAGTGCATTGGACAGTTCGGCAAGATCAGAGGGCCAATTTAGCCAACTTCCCTCCGAAACAGTGACAATGGCTTCACAATTTTCAAAGCTCTTGGTCAAGTTACTTGAATTCACATCTTTTTGAGACACAGGGGCGGTGGCGGCGAAATTGCTCAGGGTTGAAGCCCATTACGAATTTTCCGCGCTCTCCTTCTGTTGACGTTTGATTTCCAGATTGAGTTTCTTTTCGCGGTCATGTTCGCCATATGCACGAACAATGCGGGTAACTAGAGGATGCCGAACAACGTCTGACTCGCCGAAATCAATCACATCAATTCCTTTAACGCCTCGAAGAATCCGAACGGCCTCTTTCAAACCAGAAGGGACCCCTAAAGGAAGGTCGATCTGCGATAAGTCTCCCGTAACAGCCATGGAGGAATTTTCGCCCATTCGGGTTAAGAGCATTTTCATCTGTACAGGCGTTGTATTCTGCGCTTCATCCAGAATAATCGCGGCATTGGAAAGCGTACGGCCGCGCATGAATGCAAGAGCGGCCACTTCAATTTCGCCATTCTCCAGACGGCTAACGACTTCCTCTGCTGGGAGCATGTCATAAAGGGCGTCATAAAGAGGGCGCAGGTAGGGGTCGATTTTATCGCGCATATCACCCGGCAAGAAACCCAGCTTTTCACCAGCTTCAACCGCAGGTCGTGCAAGAATAATACGATCAACCTTGCTTTCAATTAGCAATGAAACCGCGTTTGCAACGGCCAGATAAGTTTTACCGGTACCTGCAGGACCCAGTCCAAATACAAGCTCGTGGTTGCGGAGCGAATTTACATAATGCCCCTGATTTGTGGATCTTGGGGTAATGTGGCGCCGTTTGGTAACGATCATCGAGGCTTTTTCAGCGACGGAGGCCCGTTTCCCTTCAAGTGGAGGCGCGTCATTTGCCATACGAATGGCCGCGTCGACTTCGCCTTCGGTTACATCAAGGCCGCCTTTGAGACGCTCATACAGATCTTCAAGAACCTGTTTGGTAACAAGGCGTGCATGAGAGGGACCCGTGATCGCCATTTTATTGCCGCGGGGGGTAACTGAAACGTTCAATCCTTGTTCAATTCGGGCCAAATACCGGTCGTGTTCGCCTACAAGCTGGGCCAATAAGTGGTTATCTTCAAATTCCACCATTATGACTTTTTCTTTAGGTGGTTTTGGTACATTCTCATCAGAAGTCGGATTGGACACTTTCTCTCCTTGTATTAGGCCGCGTCTTTAGCGTCGCCGGGTTTTAATCTTCCGCGTAGGGAATTGGCGTTCCCTTCTTCAATGGTAACCTCTGCAATGCGTCCAATGCGGTGGGGCGGAGATTGCAGAAAAACAGATTGCATAAATGGGCTGCGACCAATCAACTGACCGTCTTTTTTACCTTCGCGTTCAAGCAAAACAGGAATTGTTTTTCCTTCGAAGGATCGGTTAAATCGAAGTTGTTGCTCATTCAATAGCGCCTGAAGCCGTTGCAGGCGTTCTGATTTTACCTCTTCAGGAACCATCTGGCTTTCAAGCGCAGCCGCAGGCGTGCCCGGGCGGGGGCTATATTTGAAGCTATAGGCTTGTGCATATTCAACGTCACGCACCAACTGCAGTGTATCTTCAAAGTCCTGCTCGGTTTCACCGGGGAAACCAACAATGAAATCACCGGATAGGGCTAGATCGGGTCTATATTTTCTAAGTTTCTCAATAATGCGCCGATATTGTTCCCCGGTATGGCGGCGGTTCATGGCGTCCAGAATACGATCTGATCCGGCCTGCACAGGTAAATGTAAATAGGGCATTAGAATATCGACATCACGGTGTGCCTGACACAACTCTTCCGTCATCTCAAGCGGGTGTGATGTGGTATAACGCAAGCGCTCCAATCCATCGACTTCTGCTAATTGATGGATTAAATCTGCAAGCGAGTTTGCTTTGCCATTAGGTCCTAAACCATGGAAAGCGTTTACATTTTGACCAAGCAGCGTGATTTCCTTCGTGCCGCCATCAATCATGCGCTTCGCTTCATCGATAATATCTGCCGATTTTCGAGAAAATTCTGCGCCGCGTGTATAAGGAACAACACAAAAAGCACAAAACTTGTCACATCCTTCCTGAACCGTCAGGAACGCGCTGAGGTTTTTATCAATGGCTTCATCGGGCAGATAGTCGAATTTGGGCTCAACCGGGAAATCCGTATCTAGAACCTGCCCTGAACCACGGGCCGCCTCGGCCAGCATTTCAGGAAGTTTATGATAGGATTGAGGGCCGAAAACCATACTGACATATGGAGCCCTTTTCATGATTTCAGAGCCTTCTGCCTGCGCGACACATCCCGCCACTGCAATCAGCATATCGCCATCACCCTTTGCCTCTTTGGCAGCGCGCATATTGCGCAGACGCCCGAGCTCGGAAAAGGTCTTTTCAGACGCTTTTTCTCTGATATGGCAAGTGTTTAAAATTGCCATATCCGCATGTTTGGGCTCTTGAGTTAGGCTATAGCCCAATGGAGAGAGAATATCGGCCATGCGCGCTGAATCGTACACGTTCATCTGGCAGCCATATGTCGAAATATAAAGCTTCTTGGTCACAGGTCCTCACTGACCACTTTTACTGTGGTATCGGATTTATGCGATGAATTGAATATCGCCTTCAAGCCGCGTCTTTTAACAGGTAACTGTTCAAGAATGAAGAAATTGATGTAAAAAGTCAAAATTCACCTGATTTCTGGTTCAGATCTTTGGGTCATTGCCCGGGAAAGGCCTTCTGCAATGCGTTGGCGACATTCAATCGCCATTGTCTTTCGAGAATCGTAGGCGTCAATTGTGACGGGAGAATGAAAACGTAATTCAGCCGTAACACGCCCAGAATTCAGGAAAGCCCATACATGGCCGACAAGTTCTTCATCTCCAACCCAGGCAATTTTTTTCATTAGACTTCGGCTCATATACATACGGTCCATCTTGCTATAGGCGAGTGTTACAGGCTGTACAATGAGAGGTGTCTCGTCGGGTTGCTGCTCAGCAAGCGCAAAATACGCGCTTTTAAAATCGTGAAGCACAAATCCATTTGAAGAAGTGCCTTCTGGAAACAGGAATATATTATCGCCCTTCTCAAGGTGTTCCTTCATTCCATCTTTATGATCGCGAACAGAGGGCCGCGTGCGCGCAATAAAAATTGTATCCTGCATGGTCGCCGCATAACCAACAAAGGGATAACGTGCGACTTCTTCCTTGGCGACGAAACTTCCTTTGAGAAGGCTTCCAACCACGGGGATATCAAGCCAGGAAATGTGATTGATTATAAATAAGGTGGGCTTTGCAGAGGAAGGGGTTCCTGAGATAACAATCTTGAGCCGTAGAAGCCGCGCGATTCCCTTGTGATAGAGTTGTGGTAAATCATACCGTTTTGAGGGGAAGATCGCTCTTAAAATGAGATGAGGAGGTATGAGGACTAATGTCCAAAGGACAATAAGGCATATGACTAGCACCGCACGAATTTGGCTCATAACGGATAATACTTCTTACTCAAGAGAGATGCACATTACAGATCTTTTTTCTGCAGCGACGTATGTCTTATATTAACAACAGATTCTTCAGGTGTAACGGCTTTTTGATTCTGCCCCTTTTTAGGTTTGCCATAAAGCTCTAACCGGTGATCTACAAGATCAAAGCCGAGCTCTTCGGCAACGGCATTTTGCAGCATTTCGATCTTTTCACTGGTAAATTCAATAACCTGTCCGGTTTCAATATTAATCAGGTGATCGTGGTGGTGGTCAGAGACCTCCTCATAACGCGCCCGGCCATCTCCAAAATCATGACGTTCGAGAATCCCGTTTTCTTCGAACATTCTTACCGTGCGATAAACGGTTGATATGCTGATTGTATTATCAACTTCAACTGCCCGCTTATATACCATTTCTGCGTCAGGGTGGTCTTCTGATTCAGACAATACGCGTGCGATCACACGGCGCTGTCCTGTCATACGAAGTCCTTTGTCGATACATAATTGTTCAACTCTAGATGACATTCGAGTCTTACCTACCTATTAGAAAATTATTTAAGACCAGTCTATACCGTAATATCGGCGGGTGCCAGTAAAGAAAAATCAACTAGCCGCGGTTTTTTTGCGGCGGGTTCCCAAACCAATTTTCTTGGCCAGATTACGTCTCTGGTTCGCATAATTTGGCGCGACCATTGGGTAATCAGATGGCAGACCCCAGCGTTGACGGTATTCTTCTGGAGACATGTTATAAGCGGTCTTCAAGTGCCGTTTTAACATTTTCAATTTTTTGCCATCCTCAAGACAGATAATATAATCTGGTTGAATGGATTTGCGGACGGATATCGCTGGTTGCGGGCGATCATTTACGGGCTCTGAAGTTCCGACATTCGCCAATGTTGAATAGACATCCCGAATTAGACTTGAAATCTCGCTGGCTTCAACAGCATTACGCGATAAATGTGAAGTCACGATATCTGTTGTAAGAGCAAGTAGCTCCATCTTTTCAACTTTATCAGACACTTTCTGGGACCCTCCATTAATTAGGTGCTGATTTATAGTGCATGGTGCTTATATGTGCAATACAGTCACAATAAAAAAGAGGCGTGCTAAAAAAAAGAGGCATTTGTACTCTAATTATAACTGTACCTGTACTTACAAGTTGTAGGTTCTAGGTAATTTTACAAAAGCTATTTGTACAAATTTCTGTAAATGTATGGCGTAGATATTGCGTAGATTCTAAATCTATAAAATTAATTCCAGTAAAAGAGCATCAGATTTTACGTCGCCCTCAGTGTAGTAATTTTTGCGTATGCCGACTTCCTTGAACCCAGCATTTCCATATAACTTTTGCGCTGCAATATTTGTCTGTGAAACTTCCAGAAAGATCCGCTTGATACCGTTATAGGCCAGATGTTGTTTTCCCTTGGAGAGTAACACCGATCCGGCATTTTTTTTACGTAGCGGTGGTAAAATTCCAAGTGTTAAGATTTCTGCTTCCGTATCCGTTGTTTGGTACAAGGCAAATCCGATCGGAATTGAATCGGTCAGAATTATTTGTGCGATAGTTCCGTTTAGGGACAGCAATTTTGTAAAGGATTCGGTATCCCACGGTTTTTTAAAGCATGCCAAATGAAGTTCGGCAAGGATAGGTGCAGCACTGGTATTATTGAGAAACTCGTGTGTAAAAATCATGTTTTTGACGATAACTCCAATCCACCAGGTAACTTAGCATCGGGAGAGCGAAGGTAAAGAGGCGCGGGTGGAACGCCGACCTTTACGGTACTCGCGCGGCTGGCAGCTATCTGGGCAATAAGCCGCGCATCTGGGTTTGGTTCCAGATCAAGGATCTTGAAGCTGTAGCCTCCAAGGACTCCAGATTGCTCAAGGAGTGGAGCTCCGTTTCCAAGAAGGAGAAGGGGCTGGCTGGGTAAATGAGCTGATGCCTCAGTGATCGGAGAGGCTATCGGCGCAGAGATAGCTGCTGGAAAATATGGGTCGGTCCCATATTTAAAAGATTGAAGGTAGACTTCCTGTCGGCGGGCATCAATTGCCGGCACAATTACCTTTTGTTCGGCTGTGCGCGCGTCAACGCTTGCAGCTAAACTCTCGAGGGTGGTAACGCCAACGCATGGCTTTGTTGCGGCAAGGGCGATCCCGCGGGCGGCAGAGAGGCCAATTCGAAGGCCTGTAAAGGTTCCAGGGCCGACTGTAACGGCGATCAGATCTAAATCGGCAAAAGATAGTTTTGCATCAGACATTAACGAGCGAATAAGAGGCAACAGGGTTTCTGCATGCCCTCGTGATCTGATTTCATGATTAAACGCCAGTGTTTCAGGGCCATCTGTAATGGCAACAGAACAAGCATTTAACGCGGTATCGATTGCGAGTATCTTCATTGCCTTAGCTGCCATGTACGAGTAGGCTCCATTTCTGTAGCAGCTAGTAACATAAAGTTTTTTTCGAGTCTGGTATAAATTTATTTGAATGAAATAAAGTTTAGTCTGAAGTGTAAATCATGAAGCTGGTAGAAATTACGGAAGAAGAGTTCGGCGTTATACTTGATCTGAGATATGCAAGCTCAAACAATTTTACGGGAGCGCCAATTTATAAAACGGCCGCTTGCTTTTTAAACGAAGAGGCGACGGTTTTACTCAAACGTGCAATTGATCTTGCGGATGCATCAGGGTATCGGTTTAAACTGTTTGATGGGTTTAGACCCACTGAGGCCGTTCAGGCATTGTGGGATCATACGCCCAATCCAAATTATTTAGCGCCGCCGAGTAGCGGTTCCCCGCATGCTCGCGGGGCGGCTATCGATTTGACCTTGGTCGACGAGCGCGGTGAGGAGCTGGAGATGGGAACCGATTTTGATGCAATGACACAAACGTCTCACCATGGGGCTCTTGATATTACGCCGGTGGCGCAACGAAACAGGGCATTGTTGTTGGGGTTTATGACTGCGGCAGGATGGGATTTTTATCGCAATGAGTGGTGGCATTATCAGCTATTTAAACCAAGACGGTTTCCGACATTGTCAGATCTTGCTGCACAAACGCGGATGATGGGATAAGTTGTGAACTAAGCTAAGTCAGTATTCGGGGCATTTTGTAATGAGTATAAAATCGAAATTTATGAAAAGTATTTTTCTCGCAGGAATGCTTGTTCAGGCAATGGCCACTGCTGAAGCGGCAGATTGGGCTAGTGTGATCATGTATCACCGGTTTGATGAGGAAAAATATCCGTCAACGAATATTTCAATTGAGAAATTTCAAGAACATATAAATGAACTGAGTTCCGCCAGATACACAGTGCTTCCACTCGGTCGTATCGTAGAGATGATAGAAATGGGCGAGCCGCTTCCGGAACGGACAGTGGCCCTAACTATCGATGATGCTTATTTGTCTGTTTATGAAAAAGCCTGGCCCGTTCTTAAAAAGGCAGGTCTGCCTTTTACCGTTTTTGCGTCAACGGCGCATCTGGATGGCGGCGCTGGAGATTATATGTCATGGGCCCAACTTCAGGAAATGGCTGAACAAGGCGTGTTTGTCGGACATCATACCGATACGCACGCCCATTTACCGCGATTAGACCAAAAGCAGGTTGCTGAAGAGATCACAACCGCCAATCGTAAGTTTGAAGAGCATTTGGGGTTTATCCCGGCATTATTCGCTTATCCTTATGGCGAATACGGAACAGCTATTAAAAATACAATCGAAGAAATGGGGTTCAAGGCCGCCTTTGGCCAGCAATCGGGTGTTATGTATGCAGGCCACGACAGGTTTGCCTACCCCAGATTTGCAATGAGCGAAAATTACGGCAGTATTGGGCGCCTTAAACTGGCTGCTAACGCTTTGCCGCTTCGCGTCAAAAATGTCATACCAACAGACAATATTCTAAGAAAAAATCCCCCTGCATTTGGCTTTACCCTTGATGAGGAATATTCCAACATTGAGCAGCTTAGCTGTTATTCTTCCAATCAATCTGGCGGATCAGTACCAATTGAAATGATTGGGTCGGGGCGTGTGGAAATTCGCCTAACGCATCCTTATAAACCGGGACGTGGACGTATCAACTGTACTCTGCCCGGGCCAGATAGCCGTTTTCGCTGGTTCGGTTCCTTATTTTACATTCCTAGAAAGTAGAGTTTCATGAATTACCTTGGACGCTTGAAGAAACAACTCAAGGCCGGAAAGAAAACAACAGGTTCGTGGTTGTTCACTTCTTCAACGGATATGGCAGAGGTTATTGGCGGATGTGATTTTGATGCCATTATTATTGATCAGGAACATGGCCCAGGGAGTCCGGGTGCCGCGGTAGATCAGCATCGCGCAATTCGTTTCGCAGGCGATACAAGTGCATTTATGCGGATCCCTTGGAATGATCCGATTGCTGTCAAAAAGGCACTGGATGCTGGTATGGAAGGAATCATGTTTCCATGTGTGAATACAGCAGAAGAAGCTCAGTTGGCAGTGAATGCATGTCTATTTCCACCCAAGGGATTTCGGGGTGCTGGATTAAGTGCAACGCATGCAACTCGATACGGTCGCCTGAATGCAGCGTATCTTGATCAGTTTGAAGATAACTTGGTTGTTATGTGCCAAATTGAAACAGCACAAGCTGTGCAGAATATCGAAGAGATTGCCGCTATTGATGGCGTGGATATGCTCTTTATTGGACCCTACGATTTATCTGGCAGTATTGGAAAACTAGGGCAGTTTGATGACCCTGAAGTCAAAGCCCAGTTTGAACTTGCACGTGACAAGATCAAGGCAAGCGGTAAATGGCTTGGGACTATCTCTAGCGGGGTAGAGGAGACGCAACGGCTTTTTGATGAAGGGTTTGATTTCCTAGTCTGTGCGTCTGAGACTAGTCTTGCGGTATCAGCCGCAGATCAATTACTGGCTGGACTAAAAATCTGAGCGACACGTTCTGGCGATAATTTGACTTGATCAAAATCGGTCAAATTATTGGCCTCAATGAGGGATTGCAACGCCTGGACATAGTCTTCTCCCCGCTCGGAATATGGGGTTAGCGTCTCAGCCAGTTTCAAGCCATCCAGTGTTTCATTATCTTCGCGCAACTGGGCTCTTTGCTTGCGAAATTCATCGTAGGCAGGATGGCGGTTGAGGTTGAGGGCGTAAGAGCGAATGGACTGCTCCAAGCGTTGAAAGGCTCTAACCTCATAGCTTTCATCTGAATCGCGTTCATGGGGAACCAGTCCATGACCTGCGGACCAGACGCGTTGGCCGAATAACGCGTTTCCGTTGCGGGCAAATCTTGAAGTGCCCCAGCCTGACTCTTCAATACTTTGGGCAAGTGCAAGTGAAACCGGTATTGCGTCCATATGTAAAAGCAGGTTTTCCAGGTTGTCCGCACTACTGTTATAGCGCTTTGCAATTTTATCCAGCCATCCCTGCTCGGTAGCACTAAATGGCTCACCATTTACTTCTTTATCAATTAACTTGATCAGCTGTTGTCGGTTAGAGCGAATATTTTCGTTTACTTTCAGGACCAACGGAAGCGTAACAGATAAAAAAACCTGTTTTCGAAGACGAACATTTTCAACTTCCAAAATGTCAGACGGCAAATGTTCGACGAAATATCTTGGAACTGAAGCGCCTTCGCGAATAGAGTTCAAATCAAACTCATGCGCCGCCAAACTATCTTTAAGAGAGACGACAGTGATTTGGAAGGGCTGCGCCACCTTAGGCAAGCTGTCTGGTTTTTGCATTGGCAGCGGAACACCAAGTTGTGCCAGTTTGCCACTGTCTGTGAGATTGTCGTCAAAATCACCTGCTGGTTTTGCTTGAAAAACAGACAGAAAGCTACCTGGGTTCCCAAGGGTTACCATATAGCCTGCGAGCACAGATACAGCGACTAGTGTCGCGATCTTGCTTGATTTTAAAGCCGTGGTTAGTTGGCGCATATTTGTCCAGTGTTACACAAATTCGTTTTGTATCGACCCTGATTATATCACTATATTCAGTATGTGCAAACTATGGAAGCCACTAAATACTGTGTAAATATAGCGAATAAACGTCTTTAAGCCTCAAATCGAGGCAGAATATGTATTAAGAATTTGTTAATTGCAAGCCAGAATTCAAGTGCTGAAGTTCAGTTTTAGAGTCAACGGGTTAGCAAAAAGTCCGTAAAAATACGATTTTAAAATTTAGCTAAAATTATCGGAATCGATTCTGCATCTTATGTTACGGCGTCCAATTGACTGTTGCTCATATTACCAGGCACGACAGTTATGGGAATTGCGAATGTTCCAGACATTTCCCCAACAAGATTTTTCACAAGCGGTCCAGGTCCCCCGGAGTCGGGAGAGGCGGCTAAAACCAGAATACGGATATCTGGATCTGCTTCGATCAAAGCAAGCAGTTCATCTTTGATATAACCGTCGCGGATCGCAAATTCGGGAATGATGTTGGTGTCTTTGCGAATTTCTTCAGCCAACTGTTGAAGTAGTTCTTCTGCGGTCGTGCGGGCTTCTTCGCGCATGACCTGCTCAACGCCCATCCAATGTTGAAAATCGGGGGGTTCGATGACTTTGAGTAAAACCACACCGCCGCCAACATGCCAGGCACGCCGGCAGGCAAATCGGATTGCAGATTTACACTCGGGTGTATCATCTACGACAACCAAAAATTTATTTCGCCGAGCTGGCGAAGGGGCTTCATCGCTCATGAAGTCTCCAAAATTATTTCCTCCAGAAATTACCTGACACCAAGATCAAGATTATTTCAAGAGAATGTTGCTGATTTCACGGAGCTGCGTGCGGGCACGCAAGATATAAAACCCCTGCACGGCTAGGTGGTTGGGGAAGAGTTGGCCATCGTTTTTCGCATTTGAAATGACATAAGGGTCCAGTTCAACAACGGATCTGAAACTCGCCAGCATTTGTGACCAGGCATTGCCCAATTCTCGCTCGCGGATAAGACCTTCGAAATCCTGGGATAGGGCTGACAGGATCATGTAGTAAGCATAAGCCTGACCTTTAAAGCCATAAAATAGATCATCTGCTTCAAAATCGATATAGGCACCTGACTTTTCGGCTATATGCGTATCAATGACCGCTGTGGAAGAGCCGATATCAAGGGCAATGCGATCAATAGTTGCCTGTAGATTGTCACCGCGTTTTTCAAATACGGCCCGGCCTTCGGCAAGTCGTTGATTATAAGAAATCAGGGCTTTCCGAGCTTTCTCATATTGTTTTTCTGAAGAAGCAGTTGGCAACAGTGAAACCGTCGGATCCCAGCTCCAGACATCACCTGCATATTGCAAGAGGCCAGCAGCGGCCTGAAGATCTGTATCCGTTTGGCTTGAGCCACGTGTTCGGCCTAGCTGATCGGCCAGTTCAAAACTAAACCGCGCGAGCGCAGAAATAATGCCTTGTTGGTAATTGGGCATATTGTCCAAAAGCGCAGAAGGCATGAAGAACGGATCATTTGAGGTCCATCTGTGCTGATTAATTTCACGGTCTATCAGACCTGAAGCGACTTCAACAGCACGGCTGCCCCCTTTGGTAAGGTTGGCCTCTGCGGGTGTGAATTTCAAATCATCATCGATTTTATGAATCCACAGCATCCCAACAATATAATAGATAAACAGGCCTGCCAGCAGGATAAGGATAATTTTGCTTAAGTGACCTTGGATATTGATACGCCGACCTTTTGGCGCTGCGCCTCCGGTTCCAATTTCACTCATCGCTAATTCCTCTTGCGCTGCTTAGATCTGTTTGAAATGTAGGTTGTGACGCGAGTTGTTACAAGTCTCGCGTCACAACTGCTGATTAGCTTACAATGAATCCGACAGTTTCTTTAACTTCTTTAATAATCGGATCTGCAATAGCACTCGCGCGTACGGCACCTTCGTGCAGGACAGAATCTACATAACCTGGATCTGCCATCAATCGTTTCATCTCAGCACCAATGGGGCCGAATTTTTCAACTGCAAGCTCTGTTAGCGCTGGTTTAAAGGTCGAAAACTGTGATCCAGCATATTCAGCGAGAACTTCTGCCTTTGTCATATCCGCAAGTGCCGCATAAATGCCGATTAGATTAGAAGCTTCCGGACGATCTGCTAAATCTTCGACCTTTTCAGGAAGTGGTTCCGGATCAGTCCGCGCTTTTCTAAGCTTTTGCGAAATCTCATCGGGGCCATCCGTCAACGTGATACGAGAGTAATCGCTCGGATCTGATTTGGACATTTTCTTCGATCCATCGCGAAGAGACATCACACGGGTGGCTTCCCCAAAAATAAGAGGTTCAACCAATGGGAATGTTTCGGTCCCATAGTCGTTGTTGAATTTCTGGGCAATATCACGGGTTAATTCCAGATGCTGTTTCTGATCTTCACCCACGGGGACGTGCGTGGCCTTATAGGCGAGAATATCAGCAGCCATTAACGAGGGATATGCATAGAGGCCCAAAGAGGCGTTTTCACGGTTCTTACCCGCTTTTTCTTTGAACTGAGTCATGCGGTTCAACCAGCCGATACGGGCAACACAGTTAAAAATCCAGGCAAGTTCGGCATGCGCATGCACACTACTTTGCGCAAAAATAATAGATTTTTTAGGGTCGACTCCTGAAGCAAGATAGGCTGCAGCGACTTCGCGAATATTACTACGCAGTTCTGCCGGGTCCTGCCAGACAGTGATCGCATGCATATCAACTGCACAATAAATACATTCGTAGTTATCTTGCAAACGAACAAAATTGCGAATGGCACCCAGATAGTTGCCAAGATGGAGATTACCGGTTGGCTGTACGCCAGAAAAAATACGAGACATTAAAACGCTCCTCACGCTTTGGACACGGGCCTGGAAAATCAACCCTCAGGAAGAGAGGTCGGCCAGGCTGGAGAAAAAGGGAATGAGGGTTATTGCAGGGTGCGCCGCATGCGTCAATAACTTATGAAGCTGCGCGGCGCTTCACCATGGCTTTAAGGTCCGACAGTTTGGCTGCACCCAAAAGTAAAGCCAGAATGCCATATATGAGACCACCGCTTGCAATGAGAATAGCAAGACCTGTTGCTTTGCTCAGCAATTTTTCACTCGTGAGTAAGTCAGAAAGCGCAGATTGCAGGACCCAAAGTACAAGGCCCATCATGGCCGAGGCGACAACCATGCTGATGGTCCGCAAGACAACACGCTTATCCATTTGATAGTGACCCCGTATAACCAGCAAAGTGAAGAGTGTGGCCGCGTTCATCCAAGCTGCGCACGAAGTCGCAATTGCAATGCCCACATGGGCAAATGTGTCGATCAGCGCCAAGCTGAGTATAATATTAATGACCATCGCCGCAACGCCGATAACAACCGGAGTCGTTGTATCTTCGCGCGCAAAAAAGCCCGGTGCATATACTTTGGTGAGTACATATGCCGGTAATCCACTGGCAAAGGCCACGAGTGTGTTTGCCGTGTTCAAGGTTGTCATGGCATCAAAGGCACCATGTTCAAACAGTGTCGAAATGATGGGAACGTCAATTGTCATCAAAGCGACTGCCGCAGGCAGCGTAAATAGCATGGAAAGTTCCACAGCGCGGTTCATTGTATATGTCGCGGGCTTATCATCACCGGCGCGTAACTGGCGCGACAGCATTGGCAATAAGGCGGTGCCAACTGCAATACCGATCACGCCGAGCGGCAGTTGATACAGGCGATCGGCATAGTACAGGTAGGACATGGACCCAGTGGCGAGCAAAGACGCGATAATGGTACCGACCAGAATGTTGATTTGTAATACACCGGCGCCAAGCAGACCCGGCAGCATTAGCCATATCAGCCGTTTGACCTTTTTATCCATTCGCGGCCATTTCAAAGGCGGCAGTGCAGCTTCACGTTTACAGGCAATCACCAGATAAATGACCTGCGCCACTCCTGCAATGGTGACGCCTGCGGACAGGATAATTCCTGGATCATAAATAGGGTTGGATAGCTGAAACACTAATCCCGATATCAGAATTATATTAAGTAAAATAGGCGCCGCGGACATGGCTGCGAACTTATACAGGGCATTTAGCACTCCGCCGAGTAATGCCACAATGGCCATGGCGGTGAGGTAGGGGAAAGTAATGCGGGTGTATATGACCGCCCGCTCGAAACGTTCACCACCAACATCAAAACCCGGTGCCAGATATTGCATTAGAAAGGGCATGAATAACATGAACAGGGCTGAGAAAATTATGAGAAAACCGGTTAGAAAGCCAAGCGCATGAGAGGCAAATTCCAGGGCGACTTCTTTTGGGTTTTCTTTCAATTCTCGCGAGAATAACGGGATAAAGGCTGCAGAAAACGCCCCTTCTGCGACAAGTCGCCGAAACATGTTGGGCAGGCGGAATGCAATTACGAAAGCATCCGTAATCGGTCCCGCGCCTAAGGCGGTTGCCATCAAAATATCGCGAATGAACCCCAAGATCCGGCTGGCCATTGTAAACCCGCCAACCGTTGCAACTGATCGAAACAGAGTCACGGCTTAGCCTTTAGTGGCTGAAATCTTTCTTTCCCCCAGATAAACTGCATTTGAACTAACTATCTGCTTTCTCTTTCTTGGATGTTTCGGTGTTATCCAATGCTTCAATCAACTTTTGTTCAATCGCATTTATCTTTACATTGTTGGTAATTTTGAGGCCAAACATATCTTTGACATAGAAAACGTCGACGACACGCTCGCCAAAGGTCGAAATATGAGCGGAAGAGACAGAAAGTGAAAGCTCAAAGAGGGCTCTGGTCAAATCAGCCAGTAAGCCCGAACGATCCCGGCCCCGAACTTCAATAACGGTGTGAATATTCGACGCGACATTATTGACAAGGACGGATGAGGGCGCCTTAAACACCCGTGTCCGGCTGGGCAGGGTATTTGAACTTCGTTGCTTAAGTTCCTGACGGGCTTTGATCTCGCCTTTAAGGGTATCTTCGATGACGCGTTTTAACTTGGCAATCCTATTGCTTTGATCAAAGGCGCTATCTTCTGCATCCTGAATAAAGAATGTATCCAGTGCCATTCCGTCCGTTGTGGTCTGAATTTTGGCATCCACAATATTGGCCGCGGCAATTGACATCGCAGCCGCAATCCGGGCAAATAATCCGGGGTGATCGGGCGTGTAAACAGTAACCTCGGTTACATCGCGGAAAGGATCGCTTTTCGCATCAATCGTGAGCGGAGCTTTTTCACTAATGGCCTTGTCGATCAGTTCTGCGTGCGCTTTTTGTGTCTCAAGACTATTGGCCACCCAATAGGACTCGTAAAACCGCTCCAAATGCCCTTCAACCTTCTTTTTGGGCCAGGTCTTCAGGCTGTCTCGAAGAGCTTCTTTCTTTTGCCGCGCCCGTTCAGCACGTCCTTCGGAAACATGGCCCCCTGTTAAAGCCGTTTCGCTAGCGTAATAAAGTTCGCGAAGCAATTGACCTTTCCAGCCATTCCAGACATTTGGTCCGACCGCGCGGATATCAACAACGGTGAGGACCAGCAGAAGTTTAAGGCGCTCTGGGCTTTGGACGATTTGAACAAAATCTTCAACGGTTTTAGGATCGGATACATCGCGTTTAAAGGCGGTATTGCTGAGCAGTAGATGGTACTTTACCAGCCAGGCAACCGTCTCGGTCTCGGACGCGGACATACCAAGGCGGGGGCACAGCTTTTCAGCAACGCCGGCTCCCAGAACGGAATGATCGCCGCCGCGGCCCTTTGCTATATCGTGAAGGAACACGGCCACATATAGGATAGCACGCGACAATATTTTGGGCATAATCCGATGGCTAAGTGGATGCTCGTTAGCCAAAAGGCCATCTTCAATCTGGGACAGAATACCAATGGCCCGTATGGTATGCTCATCCACTGTGTAGACATGATACATATCATGCTGCATTTGCGCGACGACACGGCCAAAGTCTGGAATAAATCGGCCCAAAACACCTGCTTCACTGAGACGTCGAAGCGTTGTTTGTGGGTCTTTGCGTGATGTAAGCATTTCCATAAACATCCGGTTTGCCTCCGGTGTGCTTCTGAGCTTTTTGTTGATCAGTTTGGAACTTTGCCGAATAAGGCGGAGCGCATTTGGGTGTACATCCAGATCCTTTTGCTGGGCGAGGTGGAATAGTCCCAGAATTTTCAGTGGATCTTCTTTAAAATCTTCATCGGATTGGATATTTAGGCGGCCGCCTTCAACCAGAAAGCCGTCCAGTTTACGGCGTAGCAAGCCAAACGTTGGAATTGGCAGGCGGCTTTTCTTTTGCTGTTCCGCTTCCAGATTGGCGCAGAAAATCCGGGTGAGATCTCCAACGTCTTTGGCTACCAGAAAATAATGCTTCATAAACCGTTCAACACCCAAAGCCCCTGCGTGATCGGTGTATCCAAGGAGATTGGCAAGTTCTGTCTGAACATCAAAAGTTAGGCGTTCTTCAGGCCGCTTCGTTAGATAATGCAAATGGCATCGCACGGTCCGAAGGAAGTTTGACGCTTTGGTAAATCGCTTGCGTTCAGCTTCGGTAAAAACACCTCGGGCCTGAAGTTCGGATATGTCCATCGTGCTGTAGATAAATTTGGCAATCCAGAAGAGGGTTTGCAAATCGCGCAATCCGCCTTTTCCTTCTTTGATATTGGGTTCAACCACATATCGAGAATTACCAAACTTTTTATGCCGCTCGTCCCGTTCATGGAGTTTTGCATCAATAAATGCGCGTCCGTTAGAGGGAATGATTTCTGACATAAATTTGGCGCGCATTTCGGCGGCTAGTTCCTGATCTCCCCACAAATAACGCGCTTCAAGAAGTGCGGTCTGAATGGTGATGTCTTTTTTTGCCAAACGAATACATTCGTCGGGGCTTCGCGTGGCATGTCCAACTTTAAGCCCCAGATCCCACAGCATATAGAGACAATATTCAATAATCTGCTCCGACCATGGGGTTTGTTTGTAGGGAAATAGAAACAACAGATCCACATCAGACTGAGGCGCAAGCTCACCCCGTCCATATCCCCCGACAGCAACAAGCGAAAGTCTTTCCTGAGATGTTGGATTGCTGAGCGGATAGACATAGTTGGTTGCGACGTCATAAATGGTGCGAATAACCTGATCGACGAGAAAGGCCTGAGCATACATGGAAGGCCTTCCCTTATTGCTCTGCATGAACCGGTTTTTGATAACATCTTGACCATGTGCCAAAGTTGATTTCATTTTTTTCAGAATGGCATTTCTGAAATCCACGCTCTCTGGCGGATAAGATTCCGCAATTTCCGTGATATCCGCAACGACTTGTTTGCGGTCAATTATTTCACGTCGATTAGGTATTTTTCTTAACACAGAGTTTCGATCTCCATTGACTGGCCAGCTGGTTGCTATGGCTTTTGGCAAACTGTATAACACAGGTTGGTAGCCGGTTCACCCTCCCTTCCTGAGACTTAATTGTTAAGTGGCTTCATGTATATCACAGCACTTGTTAATGGCTCCTTATTAGGCGGAGCACTGATTATCGCAATTGGCGCGCAAAATATGTTCGTTATCCGGCAGGGGCTTGCGCGCGATCAGGTGTTTGCTGTTGCGTTTGTCGCGTCCTCAATCGACGCCAGCCTTATTGTTTTTGGGGCGCTGGGTTTGGGATCTTTAATCGCGACATTCCCATTGGCCATTACGATTGCAACGGTTGGCGGTGCTGCATTTCTGATTTTATATGGCAGTTTGTCGCTTTATCGCGTTTTTGCGCTCAAGAGGGGTAATGCCTTGCAGCAGGAGCCGCCCGTTTCCAGCTTAAAGCGGGCGATCATGATGACCTTGGCGTTTAGTCTGCTTAATCCTCATGTTTATCTCGATACGGTTATTCTTTTGGGAGGGATCGCAGCTACCTATCCCTTTTTCACCCGACTTTATTTTGTGGCCGGGGCTGTGGTCACCTCATTCGTCTGGTTTTTTCTCATCGCTTATGGGGCCAAAATTTTAGCGCCCCTAATGCGGCATCCAATGGGTGCACGGGTAATTGATCTGCTGGTGGCGGTAATGATGTATATCGTCGCGGCGGGCTTGATCAGAGATTTATGGCTCGAAGCTTAGGGCTGGTCGGATGATTTCGAACAAGCCGGCCATAACACCGGCTTGTTCGAAATTTGTGTTATGTGATCGTTTGACCGCCATCGATGGTAATTGTTTGACCCGTGAGAAACGTTCCCGCTTTAGAGGCCATGAGAATGGCGGCACCTGCGATTTCTTCTGGCAGGCCAATCCGCTGCAGGGGTGATCTGGAAGTAGCGCGTTTCAATGTATCTGGATCTTCCCAAAGGGCGCGCGCAAAATCAGTTTTGATTAAGCCCGGAGCAATAGCGTTGACCCGAATATTGTCTGCGCCATGTTCAACGGCAAGGTTCCGCACCAACTGCATATCAGCGGCCTTGGAAATGCTGTAAGCGCCCAGCACGGATGAGCCACGCAATCCACCAATTGATGATACAATGATAATCGCGCCATCCTTGCGCGCTTTCATCTCTGGCAGGACCATATTGCATAGCCAGTGATTGGATTTGATGTTTGCGGACATGATTTTATCGAATGCATCGTCAGGGATACCTGAAGAGGGGCCATAGTAAGGGTTCAGGGCCGCGTTACATACCAGCACATCAATCTGGCCCAGTTTTTCATGGGTCTGATCAACCAGATTTTGCAGGCTTTCCTTGGAATTAATGTTGCAGGGAATGACAACGGCACCCCCCGCACATCCCTCTGGGAGGCTGTCATTAATTTCTTTTGCGACTTCTTCGCAAATGTCTTCTTTCCGACTGGAAATGGTGACTTTGGCTCCTTGCAAGGCCATCTGGTGTGCAATTGCTTTACCAATTCCTTTGCTGGAGCCGGTGATGAGAACATTTTTACCTGTGAGATCAAACATGGTTTCCCCTTATATTTTTTTGTTATTGTGGACTAGATTAACGGCAGATGATCAAGCTGTCACCCCGAGATCTTGTTAGGTTTCCTCGATCATATCTTTCAGTTCATATAAAAGAGCTAAAGCCTCCCGCGGTGATAAATCATCGATGCTGCTGGCCGCAAGTTTATCTTCTACGACCGATGAAACGGTGGGTATCTCCGTGGGTGTTATTTTTTCAACGACATTTGCAAATAGCGGCAAATCATCCACGAGTTTACGAGCGCCTTTGCCCTGGTCTTTTTCCTGCAAATAGGTCAGAACGGCTTCCGCGCGGACAATAACCGCCTTGGGCAGCCCCGCAAGTTTCGCCACCTGAATACCGTACGAACGATCTGCCGAACCGGCGCCCACTTCATGCAGAAAGATCACATCGCCCTGCCATTCCCGGACTTTCATACTATGGTTGGATAGGGTGGGGAGCTTTTCTGAAAGCGCTGTGAGTTCATGATAGTGGGTTGCAAACAACCCGCGGCATTTATTGATATCGTGAAGATGCTCGACAGTGGCCCAGGCAATTGACAGACCGTCAAAAGTGGCTGTCCCTCGGCCAATTTCATCCAGAATAACCAACGCGCGTTCAGTTGATTGGTTCAAAATGGACGCGGTTTCAACCATTTCGACCATAAAGGTGGACCGCCCGCGTGCCAAATCGTCTGCAGCGCCAACCCGGCTAAACAATCGGTCTACAATACCGATATGGGCAAATGTCGCAGGGACATAGGCACCGATTTGCGCGAGAATCGCAATAACAGCATTCTGGCGCAGAAAAGTACTTTTACCGGCCATGTTGGGGCCTGTGAGCAGCCAAAGACGGTTTTCGTTATTTAAATTGCAATCGTTGGCGATAAAATTTCCATCATTGCCAAGCAATAGGGCCTCTTCAACAACAGGATGACGGCCACCTTTGATATCAAAGGTCAGGCTGTCGTCGACTTTCGGGCGAACGTAGATTTTGTCTATGGCAAGATCGGCATGACTTGCCGCAACGTCCAGAATGGCCATTGCTTCTGCTGCGGCTAGTATTTTTGTTCCCCAGTTTGTAATCTTGTCGAGCAACTGGTCAAACAACTGCATTTCTAGGGCAACGGCTCTATCTGCGGCCCGTGAAATTTTATCTTCAAGTTCACCAAGTTCAACTGTTGTGTAGCGGATTGCATTGGCCATAGTTTGGCGGTGGATATATCCCTCCCCCATATTATCGGCAAATCGCGGTGTGATTTCGATGAAATAGCCAAGTACATTGTTATGTTTGATCTTGAGCGCAGATACTTTGGTATCGGCCGCATATTGAGCTTGCAGATTGGCAATGTGCCGGCGGCTTTCATCACGAAGTGTTTTAAGCTCATCCAAGTCGATCCGATACCCTTTTGCAATAAAACCGCCATCGCGTGCGAGTAAAGGTAAATCCGGGGCGAGTGCCTTTTTCAGGTCATCGACAAGTTCAGCATGAAAGCCCAGTTGGTCGGATGCGTTGACAATACCCTCTACAGGTTCATCCAGCTCTTTGTGACCAAGGACTGCTCGAATATTCGCTGTTTCTGCCAAACCATCGCGAACGGCTGCCATGTCTCTTGGGCCACCCCGCCCAAGGGTCAGGCGGGTTAAAGCCCGCTCCATGTCAGGGCATTTTCGCAATATATCCCTTAGCTTTTCACGGCGTGTGTTATCTGACGCAAAATATGTCACCATATTCAACCGATGCTGAATATCGTTAATATTGGTGAGGGGGCTTGAAATATCTGCCGATAGTTTTCGGGCGCCAGCGCCTGTAATCGTGCGATCAATCGTTGCAAGCAGACTGCCCTGTCGGTCGCCGCTCATTGATTTGGTCAGTTCCAGATTCCGGCGTGTTGCGCCATCAATTGCCATTACGTCGGAATTGGATTGCTGCACAGGGGGTTTTATAAGGGGAAATTTCCCTTTTTGCGTCAATTCCACATAATCGACCAAGGCACCGCAAGCGGCAAGCTCGGAGCGGTGAAACTGTCCAAAAGCATCCAGTGCTGAAACGGAAAATATCTCCATTAACCGGCGTTCACCGCTTTTGCTATCAAAACGAACCGTGGGAAGAGGCGTTAATTGACTATTCCATTCCGCAAGTACGGGTTGCAGGTTGGCCTCATCAAACCATTTGTCTGGTACCAATATTTCGCCCGGACTTAACCGCGATAACTGTGTTGGAATATCATCAAGTGCAGTGTTGCAAACGTGAAATTCACCGGTGGACATATCGAGCCAGGACAAGGCGTAACTTTTACCCGCGCGGGCAAGGGCAACCAGAAAATTGTGAGCTCGGGCGTCAAGCAAACTGTCTTCGGTAATTGTACCCGGCGTGACAAGGCGGACCACATCTCTTGCAACAACAGATTTAGAGCCCCGTTTTTTGGCTTCAGCAGGGCTTTCCGTTTGTTCTGCGACGGCTACTCTAAATCCTTTGCGGATGAGCCGTTGTAAATATCCATCTGCTGAATGAACGGGAACACCGCACATGGGAATGTCATCCCCATCGTGTTTTCCCCGTTTTGTGAGGGCAATATCTAAAGCCTTGGAGGCTTTGACGGCATCTTCGAAAAACAGCTCATAAAAGTCCCCCATTCGATAGAAAAGGAGACTGTCAGCATGGGCCGCCTTGATGGATAGATACTGTTCCATCATGGGGGTTACTGACTTATTCGGTTGCGAGTTTGATTTGACTACTGTAGGCATGAAGGAAAACTATCATACAAGCCGGTTTTGCCAACAGCTTTGTCAATTAATTTGCAGTGTAAGGCAGATCGCATAAAATTAAATGCCGAGGAAGCAGCAAGATGAGTGACAAACGAGATTCCAGCCAATATGACGAGGCGCTTCGCTATCATGCGCAAGGTAAGCCTGGAAAGCTTGAAATTGTTGCAACGAAAGCCGTCGCAACACAGCAAGATCTATCATTAGCTTATTCCCCGGGTGTTGCGGCACCCTGTTTGGCGATCGCCGAAAACCCTGATTGTGTTTATGATTACACAACCAAGGGAAACCGGGTCGCGGTTATTTCAAATGGTACCGCAGTTCTGGGGCTTGGGAATCTCGGCGCACTGGGATCAAAGCCTGTCATGGAAGGAAAAGCGGTTCTGTTTAAACGCTTTGCCGATCTGGACTGTTTTGATCTTGAACTGGATACAGAAGATGTTGACGAAATTGTCAATTGTGTTCGCTTGATGGGTCCCAGCTTTGGCGGGATCAACCTGGAAGATATTAAAGCGCCTGAGTGCTTTATTATTGAACAGCGCCTTCGCGAACTGATGGATATTCCTGTTTTTCATGACGATCAGCACGGTACAGCGATTATTTGTGCGGCCGGTGTGATCAACGCCTTGGATTTGACAAACCGTGATATCAAGGATGTCAAAGTTGTTGTGAACGGCGCAGGCGCGGCGGCAATTGCGTGCTTGGAATTGATCAAAGCGATGGGACTACCCCATAACAACGCTATTCTTTGTGATACGAAAGGTGTCATTTATCAAGGCCGTGAAGATGGTATGAACCAGTGGAAATCTGCGCATGCGGTTGACACTGAGGCACGCACTCTTGAAGAAGCCATGGTCGGCGCAGATATTTTCCTCGGCCTTTCGGTTAAGGATGCGGTGACCAAGCAAATGGTGAAAGATATGGCTGCCAAGCCGATCATTTTTGCCATGGCGAACCCTGACCCTGAAATTCGCCCTGAAGATATTGCAGAAGTTCGCGGTGACGCGATTGTGGCAACAGGCCGTTCTGACTATCCAAATCAGGTCAATAACGTGTTGGGCTTCCCTTATATCTTCCGCGGGGCGCTGGATGTTCGGGCAACAACAATTAACGAAGAGATGAAAATTGCAGCGGCGGAAGCCTTAGCTGAACTGGCCCGTGAAGATGTGCCTGATGAAGTGGCGGCGGCCTATAAAGGAAATCGTCCGGTATATGGTCCGAACTATATTATTCCGGTCCCCTTCGACCCCCGTTTGATTAGCCACGTACCAACAGCAGTTGCAAAAGCGGCGATGGATAGCGGTGTTGCGCGCAAACCAATTGTGGATGAAGCTGCATATCGAAACGAGCTGCGGGCACGTCTTGATCCAACTGCAGGTTCCCTGCAATTGATTATGGATGAAGTCCGGGCCAATCCGCGCCGGGTCATCTTTGCTGAGGGCGAAGAAGAGAAAGTTATCCGGGCTGCGATTGAGTTTAAGAAAGCGGGCTATGGTGTACCGGTTTTGATCGGGCGCCGTGAAGTTGTTCGGGAAACAATGGCGGAAATCGGCATTGAAATCGATGACGAGCTCGAAATTTACAATGCGTATGAAATGGACGACCGGGAAAGATACTATGACTTCCTGTATGGTCGTTTGCAGCGCAAAGGCTATTTGTATCGCGATTGCGTCCGTTTGGTGAACCGGGATCGGAACATCTTCGGCGCGAGTATGGTTGCGAACGGCGATGCCGATGCGATGGTGACTGGCGTAACGCGTCGTTTCTCGGTCTCATATAAAGAAATTATCAAGGTGATTGACCCCAAAGAGGGGCAGCAGCCAATTGGTGTTTCAATTGCGGTTGGTCGGGATCGAACGGTCTTTTTGGCAGATACCGCCGTGACAACGCTACCCGATGCGAAAGATCTTGTGAAAATCACCAAACAGGCCGCCGAAGTTGCGCGCCGGTTGGGGCATGAGCCTCGCGTTGCGTTGTTGTCTTATTCGAATTTTGGTAATCCTGCCCATGAAACATCTGAACAGGTCCGTGAGGCAGTTCGTCTGTTAAATCAGGAAGAGCTTGATTTTGAATATGATGGTGAAATGTCTGCGGATGTGGCCCTTAATCCCGATATTATGGCGCTGTATCCGTTCTGCCGCCTGTCAGGACCAGCCAATGTGCTGGTAATGCCTGGCCTGCATTCTGCCCATATCACGTCTAAATTAATGCCGGTTCTGGGTGAGACAGAGGTGATTGGACCGTTGATGGTTGGTTTGAGCAAGCCTGTTCAAATTATCCCAATTGGTGCAACCGTGTCTGATTTGGTGAATATGGCTGCGCTTGCTGCACATGAAGCCGGACATTAATAGCAATATTGAACTTAACGATGCGGCCACCCCTTAGGGTGGCCGTTTTTGTTTGTGGCTCTAACCAACTCTTCAGATTGGTTCTTTTGCTTGGGAAAGTTTCAGCATATCTAGGACGTCAGAACGACTTTAGAGGTGCATTATGTCTTGGTTATCGCCGGTTACTTTATTAGACGAACTTGTTGAACTCGTCCCCCTTGAAACAGCGCATGAGCGGGAACTTGCTGCCGCCGCAAATGACGGTGAGCTTTGGAAACTTTGGTATACGATGATCCCAAAACCAGCGGATATGGCTGCCGAAATCGACCGGAGGCTGGCCTTGCAAGCTGCCGGGAGTATGCTGCCCTTTACAATCGTTGATAAACATTCGGGCCGTGCGATTGGCATGACGACCTTTATGAATGCAGATAAAGTCAATCGCCGGGTGGAAATTGGCAGTACGTGGTATGCCAAATCTATGCAACGAACAGGTATAAATCGCAAATGTAAACTCTTGATGCTGACCCATGCGTTTGAAGACTGGAATTGTATAGCGGTGGAGTTTCGAACCCATTTCTTTAACAAGCAAAGCAGGGCTGCGATCGAGGGATTGGGGGCAAAATTAGATGGTATTTTGCGCAATCACTCGATTATGCCCTCAGGTTCCCTGCGAGACACTTGCGTCTATAGTATTCTGAACAGTGAATGGCCGGCGGTGAAGCAGCATCTACAGTTCCAAGCCGCGCGTAGCCTATAAGCTTATAGTTCCTGCCGAAGTTCGGTTTTCAGAATTTTACCGTAGTTGTTTTTAGGCAGTTCCGTTTTAAAGATGTATTCTTTGGGGCGCTTGAAACGGGCCATATGGTCGATACAGAATTGATCGAGCTCACGGGCATCAACAGCTTTTCCTGCTTTAAAGGCAATAAAGGCGACCACTTCTTCACCCCATTCAGGGTGTGGGCGACCAACAATAGACACTTCGTCAATGCTCGGATGTGTGAGGAGGACTTCTTCAATTTCCCGGGGGTAAATATTTGTGCCCCCAGAAATAATCAGATCTTTTGAGCGATCTTTGAGGGTAATAAAACCATCCTGATCGATACAACCCATGTCACCGGTGTGTAGCCAGCCGTCCCTGATGGTCTCTTGGGTTGCGGTTTCATTCTGCCAATAACCGAGCATAACCACGTCGCCGCGAACAATGATCTCACCCACTTCCCCCATAGGTGTGTTTTCTCCGTTCTCATCAACAATACGCACTTCAACATCTGTGCGTTCGACCCCAACGGATGCCAGCCGTTCAGAGCGCCTTGGATGATCTGAGTTTTGGGCCAGTTCCCATTGAGAGAGCACCGTTATGGTCATGGGAGCCTCTCCCTGTCCATATATCTGGCAGAATTTGGGGCCGATTGCATCCAATGCAGTGCGAATATCCGCTTCATACATGGGGCCGCCGCCATAAACGATGAGTTTAAGGTTGCTTGTATCTCTGCCTGCTAGCGCGCCGGAGTTCACCAGCCGGTGGATCATCGTGGGCGCGAAGAAAAAGCAGGAGCCAGGATAATGTTCAATCAGTTCAACTGTTTCTATCGGATCAAAGCCACCGCTTAAAGGCGTGACCTGAATGCCGCCCTTGGCAATTAGAGGCAGTCCATAGAGGCCCGACCCATGGGTTTGCGGCGCGGAATGAATAACCGCGTCACCGGGATTAATGCTGGTAACGTCTGAGAAGTAACTTGTAATGGCGCAGAGCAGATTACGATGACTGATCATTGCGCCTTTCGGCTTTCCCGTTGTGCCGGAGGTATAAAATAACCAGGCAAGATCATCCGGCGCGCTTTCGGTTAGGGCAAGCGGTGCATGGTTGAGTAGCGCTGGATATTCCGGATCCGAAATATTCAAGATTGGCGGGGCGTTTTTGATGTTTGCCAATTGATCGCCCAGTTCAGGTGTGGTGATACAAAGGCGACTTTCAGAATTTTCCAGAATATATTGAAATTCAGTGATATGGAGTTTTGCATTTACGGGTACTGCGACAAGGCCAGCTCGCCAAACGGCAAAAAGCGCAATCCAGTATTGCGGGTGGTTTTTCATGATCAGGGCGACCCGATCGCCTTTTTGTAGGTTGTACTTTCCCCGGAGAGCGCCAGCAAGGGCAGCAGCAGAATTGTCAAACTGCCTGTAATCGGCAACTATTTCAGTGCCGTGTGCAAGCGCTGGTAAACTTGCAAACGTTCGGGCTGTTCGGCTCAAAATATTTGCGATATTCATTTTTCCCCCCTGGATCCATTTTTTACGGATCTCTTTTTTCTGGTTTACGTCTCTTCATAGCGGGTCAATTGCCCGGGACGTGTGAGCCACCATAATAGCAGCATGCCCGGCACGGCCGCCACGGTTGTCAGTAGAAAAAACTCAACCCAACCTAAATTTTCAGCCAACCAACCGCCGGGCGATGAGAACCAAATGCGGGCTGTCGCCATGAATGATGATAGCAGTGCGTATTGTGTAGCGGTAAACGCAACATTACAAAGACTGGAAAGATAGGCAACAAATGCTGCGGTGCCCATACCGCCCGCCAGATTTTCAATACCAACGGTGAATGCAAGGACACCAACATCATTCCCAGCCAACGCTTGCAGGGCATACATAAGGTTTGAGGAGAGTTGTAAAAATCCGCAAATCCACAGAGTTTTGTAAAGGCCGGTTGCAGCCATTAGCCATCCGCCGATCGCAAGCCCAATAAAGGTTGCGGCAGTCCCGTAAATTTTACTGACATTTGCGATTTCAATTTTTGTGAAACCCAAATCGTAAAAGAAAGGTGTGCTCATGACGCCAGCAAGGCTATCGCCAAATTTGTAGAACATCACGAAGAGTAAGATGGGCAGCCATCCGGGGCGGGTGAGAAATTCAGCAAAGGGGTCAATAACGGCTTCGCGGACCCATTTCACATAATTTGTACCAGCAATGCTATTCGCTGTTTCTTGCGCGTCAGTAGGCTGGGTTCTAAGCTTGGGTTCACCGGCAATCAATATGGTGATGATCCCAATGAGGATGAGTGACGCCATAATTGAAAAAGTCGCCTGCCAGCTCATACTTGAAGCAAGATATAGCGCCCCAGCTCCTGAAACGAGCATGCCGATACGATAGCCAAAAACAATGGCGGCGGCGCCAGCTGCCATGCTTTTCTCGTCACTTATTTCCACGCGATACGCGTCGATAACAATGTCCTGACTGGCAGAAGAAAAGGCGATCAAGAAAGCGAAAAGGGCTGTTAATTCGATTTGCTCTGCCGGATTTGTACTGCCCAGGCCGAGTATGGACAGGATCAGGCAGATCTGCGTGAGAACCATCCAGCCCCGCCGCCTGCCAAGTAATTTACTCAGGATGGGGATGGGCATCTTATCCACAAGAGGGGCCCAAAGGAACTTGAGAGCGTAAGGTGTTGCCACATTCGCAAGGAGGCCGATAGATGTCAGCGTCAGACCTTCTTCACGGAGCCATAAAGAGAGAGTGGTTCCGGTTAAGGCAAGTGGAAGACCAGAGGAGAAGCCCAAAAAGAGGATCGCAAGAACACGCGGATCTTTATAAACGGTGGCGGCTGACAGCCAGCTTTTGAACAGCAAATTAAATATCTTTCACTTATAAAAAGAATCTCAAAAAAACTAAAATTAGTCTTCTTTACCGGTTTCTTTTCGAAGCATTTCTTTTGCTTTTTGAAGTTCTTCGGTTGTGCGAACCAGTCTCTCTGCCAAAACACGCATCATTTCCACTGACATTTCAGGAAATTCGGTAATGGTTCTGAGGAAAAGATCTTTGGTGATACGGAGTGTGGTCAGTTCAGAGGCGGCCTGAATGGTCGCGGTTCTGGGTATGTTGATCAAAATTGCAATTTCGCCAACAACGTCATTTTTCTGCATGGTTGCAACGGTGATCGGGCCCGTCGGCGTATCAACAACAACGTCAGCTTTACCACTGATGATCACATAGGCAGCGTCACCCATTTCGCCCTGCTGACAGAGGATATCACCCTGATGAAAGGTTAAGCGCTCTGAGGTGAAAGCGAGTAATTTGATTTTAGATGGGTCAACTTTTGCAAATAGGGGAATTTGCCGAAGCGTTTCTACCTCTTCTCTTAAGCTCACTTTCTTATTCTCCTGTTTCTATGCGTTAGTTGACAAGCATTCTGAATTGTTCGCTTCGGTCTTGGAGCTCACTAAAACTGCCTTTGTCAACGATTACACCTGAGTTAATCAGTAACACTTGATCAAAAAGATAGGCCATTTCAGGTTTTTCCAAAGACCAAATTACACCTCTACCATCAAATTCAGACAGTAGACTTTCGACTATGCACTGTTGGGTTCGATTATCCAATGAAGCAGTTGCCTGATTAATGACTAAAAAGTCTGGTTTTTTGATAATTGCGCGGGCAATGCAGAGTTTTTGGCGCTGATTTTCATTTAATCGGGCGCCGCCAGATCCAACGTTAAAATTGAGCCCTACTTTAATAATCGATCGCTTCAAGTCCATTTCAGCGACAACTTTCGCCAGAAGCGCGCCAATCTTCTCATTGGCCTGTGCGTATCCATAGGCGATTTTACCGAACAGAATATTATCCTGAATATTAGCGGCAGCATTATAGCTGTCGGCATGGAAAAATCCGATGCTGCCTTTAAGAGAGTTAGGCAAATGATCCACAAACTGTTTGCGAGCTAGTACAATTTTCTCTTGTATCTCATCAGTAATCACGCCCAGTCGGTGGCGAGATGGGATCACTTTGAAGGGAAGTGACATAAAGCGCAGTCGATCTTCTTCACGCAACTGATCCAGATTATCCGGGTTTACGCGGGAGAGAATTGCTTGATATTCGGGCAACTCTTCAGAGGATATAAAGCCATATTGTTGGAAGAATTCATGATCGGGCGGCAGGTCCGCAAACAACTCTACCATCAGGGTTGCAACTTGATACCCCATTCTGAGGAAAGCATCGGTTAGGTTCGCCTCTGCAATTACTTTTTGTACGTAGGTGTTTTCAGCGAGCCGTTCCATATCAAAATTATTGCCGACGGGTGTTCCGAACAGCAGGTTTTCACCCAATGTCGCATTGGTGTTGTATTTGTCTTGTTCAAACGCCTCTACCAGATTTTTAAGCGCAGGATCCGCTTCCAATTTTTCAAAGAATAATCGGCGGGCATCCAAAATCAGGTCGGCTGTTTCGGTGTCCTCATCCGGGTCAAGGGTACTGCGAAGCCCAAATTGATATACATCGTCACCCAGTTGAACCATTTGCAGGACGTCGATGGCACGAACATCAAGTTCATTTATATCTGCGACCCCCGCATTTTCATAATCGTTCCAGTCATCGCGAATATTAAAGGGGCTGTTTCCAGTTAATTCGATTTCAGGCTTATCCCGCTCTAGAAAATCGAGTTCGTCCTCGTCTTCGATTTCGAGTTCATTCAAGGGGCGGTGCTTTAAGCCATAAAACAGATTATCGCCGATTGTCGTATTAAAAACATATCCCGATTGGCCAAGATATGAGATCCGGCGGCCGGAAATTGCTTGCGGGGCGGTGAGTAGATCAATATCGCCGACAGACAGTTTCCCTTTATCGGGGTCAATTAGACGCGCCAGAATTTTAGTGAGCGCTTCGCGGCCGGATCCTGCGGGGCCAACCAGCGCAATTTTCTGGCTGAGGTCGATACGAATGTTGAGACCTTCCAGCTGGGCCGACCCTGTATCGTCAGACAGGATTAGATTTGTACCGACAAGTTCCCCTTGTAAATGCGGCAACGGTGATGGTTCGTCGCCTTGATGATTATCTTCACGAAGGCCAACAGGTTCAAACTGTTCGACAACCTGTTCATATTTAATTCGCGCATCTTCGCGTCGCTGATAATAGGCGAGTAGTTCTTTCCAAGGCGCAGCCATTTCTTTATGCGCGGTGATGGCGGCAACCAGCGTTCCAATTTCTAAATTGCCCGCGATGACCATCGTTCCGCCAATGGCATAGAAGAAAAAAGGGCCAAGCTGTTGAATAAAATTATTCAGAAACTTGATCACAAATTTCAGCAGATAGATGCGGTAGCGGATGAAATAAATACGGCCCAATTGATTGGTGAAATCGGCCCGCATGTAATTGGAGGTATCATGAACATGAATTTCCTGAATGCCGGAAACTGTCTCACCTATTTTGTCAGAGAGAACCCGAACGCGTTGAACCCGCTCTTTACCCAGTAGATTTACCTTCCGCTGCATTTTCGGAATGAAATAAGCCTGAAGCGGATACAGCGCTATTGCGGCCAATGCCATATAGACATTTTGAACCAGCAAAAAGGCCATAATGACGACAAGATATCCCCCTTGAAAGGCAGGAAGAACAAACGCTTCGCCGATAAAACCGCCCAGTGGTTCGACTTCAGCGGTGATCATAGGAATAAGTTCGCCGGAGCTTTTCTTTCTGAAGGTGGGCAGCGGGAAACGCATTATTCGGCTATACAGCTCATAGCGCAGCCGCCGGAGCATGCGCTCTCCGGTTATCCCCTGATAAACGTTAATCACATATTTGAAGGTTTGGTTTATGATCACCAAGATCAGAAATGCGACGACCGTAACATATAGAAACTCTTCCTGATCAATGGAAAAACCCATGAATTCAACGGGGAAGATGATATCTTTTGCCTGAATTGCTTGGTCAATTATAATTTTGGGGAGTTCGAGATAGTAATAAAGAAAGGGAAAAGAAGCGCAAGATAGAAGCAACAAAATCAGCTGTTGCTTCTTGCTATGACGCAGTATGTATTTGTAAATACTATGTTCCATGCAGTCTAACCCATCCTGCCGCGCCATTTTCACACAAGTCTTTTTCTGAAGCTTGATGTTACTTTTTCACATTTAACCCAAGTCCGGCAAGGGTCAAATTCAATCGAAATTTCTTTTTGAAAAATGGTGTGCTTCAGCTCACTTGTTGATTTGGATTGAAAGGTTGTAATTCGCCACTACAGTCCTTACTACAATATTTTCATTAAATGGCAATTAAACGTCCTATGCTTCAACAAAATAAAGTGATCCCGGTTGTTACCGTCGTTTTGAAAGGGTATCCCCGCCTTTCGGAAACATTTATAGCGCAAGAGTTAAGGGCACTGGAAAAAAGAGGACATAAGCTCCATTTAATTTCGTTGCGCCATCCAACCGACCATACGACCCACCCGGTTCATGATGAAATTGTTGCGCCAGTCACTTATTTGCCGGAATATCTTTATCAGGAACCCTTGCGCGTGCTCAAAGCTTGGTGGAAGGCGCGGAAACTGCCGGGATATAAACACGCTGTTTCAGTGTGGTGGAAAGATTTAATTCGGGACAAGAGTTCAAACCGAATACGGCGATTTGGTCAGGCGCTGGTACTTGCGGCGGAACTTCCTGCCGAAACCGTTCAGATATATGCGCATTTTCTTCATACGCCAGCGTCAGTCGCGCGCTACTGCGCCTTTATGCATCATTTGCCCTGGAGCTGTTCAGCGCATGCAAAAGATATCTATACCTCGCCGCAATGGGAGCTCACTGAAAAATTGGACGATGTCTCGTGGCTTGTTACCTGCACGTCTTTTAACGTCTCATATCTACAGAATCTGGCTGCTGAGCCTGGCAAGGTTGAGCTTTTGTACCATGGTCTTGATTTGGACCGGTTTCCGGTAATTGCTGGAAAATCGCATAGACGAAATGGGCAGAATGCCGCTGATCCGGTCAAAATTTTATCGGTTGGGCGGGCTGTGACAAAAAAAGGTTATGATGACTTGCTTGTCGCCTTTTCTCTTTTGCCTAAAGATTTGAATTGGGAGTTTACGCATATTGGGGGAGGGTCCCTGTTATCGTCACTCAAAGCACAAGCGAAAGAGTTGGGGATCGATGAGCATATTCAGTGGCAGGGAGCTCAACCTCAGGAAACGGTGCTTCAGGCCATGAAAGACGCTGATATTTTTGTGCTGGCTAGTCGGATTGCAGCGGATGGCGATCGGGATGGATTGCCCAATGTCTTAATGGAGGCGCAAAGTCAAAAAGCCGCCATTGTGTCTACAGAGGTTTCAGCAATACCTGAATTGATCCAGCAGAACGAAACAGGTTTGCTTGTTCCGCAAAGAAGCCCAGAAGATTTGGCGGCGGAGCTGGCGAAATTAATAAAATCTCCAGAGATGCGTCAACAGTTTGCTGAAGCCGGTGACTTGAAGTTGCGTGAAAATTTTGACGCACAAAGCTGGATTGGAAAGCTGTCGCATAAATTGCCAAAAAAAGGTGATGTGGGATGAAGATTGCCTTCTACGCTCCCATGAAATCACCGGCCCATCCCATCCCATCGGGCGATCGCCGAATGGGGCAGCTTTTCATGGGCGCGTTGAAGGGAGCGGGGTTCGATCCAGAGCTGATATCGGAATTTCGCAGTTACGAGAAAAACGGAGATCCCGTCAAACAGCTGTCTATTCGAAAGAGCGCTGAGGAAGAAGCGGCCAGAATTATATCCCACTGTAAAGCTTTGCCGGCAAACGAGCGCCCAAAGCTCTGGTTCACATATCACATTTATCATAAAGCGCCAGACTGGATAGGTCCGGTGGTGTGCAAAGCCCTTGATATTCCTTATTGTATTGCAGAGGCCAGTCATGCACCGAAACAACGGTTCGGCAAATGGGCTGAAGGATATGCGGCGGCAGCTTCTGCCATAACGGCGGCTGATAAAGTTTTTCATATGACGCGTCTGGATGGTAACTGTTTACAGGACTTGCTGGGGGGCCGTGATACACTTGTACATTTGCCGCCATTTATCGAAACTGAAAATATTGTTTCGGATCAGGAACAAGGAAAGAAGATAATCGCCCGATTTGGGGCCTCGCATGATCAGTTTACGCTTTTGTGTGTTGCGATGATGCGGCCAGGCGATAAACTGAATTCCTATACGCAGTTGTCTGAGATGCTGTCGCATTTGCAGCACAGGAATTGGCAGTTGGTTGTCGTTGGTGATGGTGACAGCGTGCTGGCCGTTAAAGCGTTATTTGCGGAATTTGGGGATCGAATTATTTATACAGGCTTGCAGCAGGGGGAAGAGTTGCAAGCTATTTATGCTGCAGCAGATTTGTATGTTTGGCCCGCTTGCGGGGAAGCGTTTGGAATGGCGTTTTTAGAAGCAGGTCGCGCTGGCACTCCTGTTATTGCTGGCCGAATTCGGGGCGTTCCCGATGTGGTTGAAAACGGTGTGAGTGGCGTTTTAGTTGAAGAAGCGGATATGCAAGAGATGGCAAGGCAGGTTGATTACATGATGGATAATTCAGATCGCTTAACCGGCCTGTCAGTTTCGGCACGTAACTTTGTATTTAATGAGCGGAGCCTCGATCACGCTGCTGAGATTTTGAAATCTCATTTATGGGAGCTTGTAAAATGATCCCATTATTGCTTGTCCGCCATGGAAAAACAGAATGGAATTTGCAAAAGCGATTGCAAGGTCGGCGGGATATTGAACTGTCAGATATGGGATGTTCTGAACTTAAAGAGCTTTGCATTCCGGCTGAGTTTTCGCAATATCATTGGCTGACAAGTCCGCTGAAACGAGCAATTGAAACAGCACAATTGCTTGGATGTTCTTCTCCTGAAGTTGATGATCGCCTCATCGAAATGGATTTCGGCGATTGGGAAGGTTTTCAGATTAAAGAGCTACGGGCTAAATATGGGCAGGCAATGATACTCAATGAAGCGAAGGGGGTACATATGTGTCCTCCCGGCGGGGAAAGTCCCTATGATGTCCAACAGCGCGTTTGCACATTGCTTCAAGAGCTGAATAGACCAACGATCGCGGTTACACATAAAGGTGTTATTCGGGCGATGAAATCATTAGCCTATAATTGGGATATGACAGATAAATCACCTGTGACATTTCAATGGGATAAAGCCCATCTGTTTATGGTGGATCAGAACGGATTGCCGCACGCATCACAAGTGAATATAGATTTGAGCCGGAAAAATTAACATGTCGTCGTCACCGAAAATTCTGTTTTATGTGCAACATCTGTTGGGAATAGGACATTTAAGGCGTACCGCCACCTTAACGCGCAATCTGATGCGCGGTGGATTTGATGTTACCGTTGTCTCTGGCGGGCATGAAATAGCCGTTGATCTGGGCGGCGCCAAACTTGAACAGTTGCCAGCAACGCGGGCGACGGATTTATTTTTCAAGCAATTGGTTGATGAAGACGGGCGGGCCATTGACGACAGTTGGCGAGACATGCGCGCAGCACGGCTTTTGAAAATATATAACGAGGTGAAGCCAGATATTTTGATCACCGAGTTATTTCCATTTGGCCGACGTCAAATGCGGTTTGAGCTGCTACCTTTGCTCAAGGCCGCAAAATCAGAAGAAAAGCCGCCACTGATCATTTCATCTGTCAGGGATATTCTGGTGGCACAAACGAAACCAGGGCGGAATGATGAAATGCTCGATTTAGTGAAAACCTACTTTGATAAAGTCATGGTGCATGGTGATCCGGGTCTCATTTCTTTGGATCGAACCTTCCCCCATACAGAAGTTATTAAAGATCAGATTTTTTACACAGGTTATGTTGTTGATCGTTCAGGGGAAAAAGGTGGCGTGGGCGCCCCCGGCCATGATGAAGTGATTGTCTCCAGCGGTGGCGGCGCTGTTGGTACAGATCTGCTAAAGACCGCAATTTCGGCGCGAAGTTTGAGTGTATTGAAGGACAAAACCTGGCGTTTGATGGTTGGGTCAACCGTTGAACAGGAGATTTTTGAAGAGCTGCAGGCACTTGCCAGCGAGGGTGTGATTATCGAACGAGCGCGCAAAGATTTTACAACCTTACTGATGAATTGCGCACTTTCCATCAGTCAAGGCGGATACAATACGGTTATGGAAATTTTACATGCCAAATGTCGGGCTGTTATTGTGCCCTATGCCGGGGGCGTGGAGACGGAACAGACCATGAGAGCCGAACTTTTGGCGCGTAAGGGAGTTTTGCAGATTGCGGATGAAGAAGGTCTGACAGCCTCAAAATTGGCAGAGAAGGTGGACGCTGCTTTTGCGGGACCACCTTCAAGTGCCCAAATTGATGTTACAGGCGGTGAAACAACGGTGGCGTTGTTGAAAAAATGGTTGGCGGTGCGCGGGTGAGTAGCTGGAGCGCCTTAAAAGATGAATTGGATATCTGGCAATCGGATGGCCGGGTCGCGACATTTTGGTGGCGCGATGATGACTTGAATGAACCAACTGAAGCTTTGGATCATTTGCTGCACATGCGCGCGCATCTGGACATTCCGCTCACTCTGGCGGTTGTACCGGATAACGTGGATCCGCATATCGCTGATGACCTTGAGGGGTGCGAGCTGGTTCAACATGGCGTCACGCACAAATCTTATGCTAGGGCAGGGGACAAAAAATCTGAATTTCCAGATGAGCGCCCCCTTGCTGAAATAACCACTGAGTTACAACTTGGAAAAAGCCGACTGCAGGACCTGTTTGCAGATGATTTTTTCCCTTTTCTTGTCCCGCCTTGGAATAGGATCTCTGAAGAGTGTCTGCAAGTACTTCCGGGCATGGGGTTTGTTGGTATATCCAGATTCAAGCCCCGGAACAAAGCAGCCCCTTTTCCCAACTTTGCCGAAGTGAATACGCATGTAGATCCGGTGAATTGGCGCGGAAATCGGAGTAGTCTTGAAGAGGCGCAGATCCTTGATGACGTTGTCGGGCATCTCGTTGATCGGAGATTGGGGCGGGTCGACCCCTTGGAGCCTACGGGGTATTTAACTCATCATTTAATGTTTGATGCTGCGCTATGGGAGATGAGCTTCAAACTTCTTTCTGCGCTTCAATGTCATGATGCGGTAAGATTTCTGACACTTCGGGGAGCTATAGCCCTGATTGAAGAAATATCAGATCCCGATGACCTGCCTGTAGCTTGATACGTTTAAAATGCCCAAAACTTTTTCCTATCCCAGATCAATTGTCAGAAAGGAATATTGGCAAATGGGCCTTGGAATATTGTTTACGGGCGTTCCCCTCTTGTTGTTCGGGCCATCATCTGTCATTGTTTCAATATTGGGATTTTTTTTCTGCCTTTTCCTGCTTTATGGGATACGGGCATATCGCCATAGCCAGATGAAATTCATTTTGGATAACTCGGCGATACAGGCATTGGGGCCTGGTGAGAAAGTAATGCTTTGGGATGAGCTGGAAGAGATCAAACTGTCCTATTTCTCGACGCGGAGAGATGGGGAAAACGGTTGGATGCAACTTAAGCTCAAAGGCAGGGGGAAAAGATTGAGGGTAGAGTCAACCATCACTGATTTTTGGGATCTTGTCGGTATCTGTGCGTTAAATGCAAAAAAAAGGGGACTGACGTTGGACCCTCTAACGATCCAAAATATGCATGCACTGGGGATTGAAGATGACGTGTCCGGATATCAGCATGCCCATGATTGGGGAAACAAGAGCTGATGTCCAATGTATTGTTGGTTCGTGACCTGAAAGTTGAATTCAGGGTTGCTGAAGGAGTTGTGAAGGCAGTTGAGGGAGTCACTTTCCGTGTTCCTATGGGAAAAACTGTCGCGCTGGTGGGCGAGTCAGGATCTGGCAAGTCGGTTATTAGCCAAGCGATCATGTCTATTTTGCCAAAAGCCGCTCACATCACAGATGGTGAAATCTTATTCTTTGACCCCAAAAAACCCGGTAATTTTTACGATATAGCGAAGCTAAAGCCCGATAGCCGAGAGATGCGCGAAATTCGGGGCGGACGGATTACAATCATTTTCCAAGAGCCAATGACTTCGTTGTCTCCTTTGCATACCATTGGAAACCAGATTTCTGAGGCCCTACATTTACACCATAAGAAAAGCAAGGCCGAAGGACTGGAAATTACCGTTGATATGCTGCGGTTAGTAGGCTTTCCAAACCCTGAAGCCGCTGTTGATACGTACCCGTTTGAACTGTCAGGGGGATTGCGGCAAAGAGCGATGATTGCAATGGCGATGATATGCAATCCTGCTTTGTTGATCGCGGATGAACCAACGACCGCGCTTGATGTAACGATACAGGCTCAAATTCTGGATTTGATGCAGAAATTGCAGAAAAAACTGGGAATGGCAATTCTACTGATCACGCATGACCTTGGTGTTGTGGCCAGTATGGCGGATGAAGTTGTGGTGATGTATCATGGAAAAATCATGGAGCAGGGAACCCTCAACGATATATTTGCAGATCCACGGCACCCTTACCTGAGAGCTTTGTTAAAGGCGGTTCCGCGTTTTGATATGAAGGATGGGGAAAGACTGACACCTATTCGAGAAATTAATCGCGATAAGAACAGCAAATTCCTGGCCCAGGCAAACCCCAGAGATATGAGCGTTAGCCGTGAAAAGCCAATTTTAGAGGTCAAAAACCTCACGAAAGAATTTGTAACGCGTAAAACAACAATTATTGGCAGTAAATCCGGCGGAAAGGTAAAAGCTGTAGATCATGTCAGCTTTTTCATTCGGCCCGGTGAGTGCTTGGGTCTTGTGGGCGAGTCCGGATGCGGAAAGACAACGCTGTCAAAAATGATTTTGAGGGCAATCGGAACCACCGAAGGATCGGTCACATATAACGATCGGGGTCGGGACCTTGATGTTCTATCTTTGAACAATAAAGAGCTTTTTGATTATCGCAGTAAAGTTCAGTTTATTTTCCAAGACCCTTTCTCATCCCTAAACCCTAGAATGACCGTTTTTGATATTATTTCAGAACCTTTGGTTATTCACAAAATTGGCACTCAGAAAGAACGAGAGGAAACAGTTAAGGAACTGATGAATCTGGTTGGTTTGGATGTTCGGTTCCTTCGGCGCTACCCTCATTCATTTTCGGGCGGGCAACGACAACGGATTGGAATTGCGCGGGCTTTGGCCCTCAAGCCGGACTTGTTGATTTGCGATGAACCTGTATCTGCTTTGGATGTATCCATTCAGGCTCAAATTTTGAATTTGCTGAAAGATTTACAGAAGGAATTAGGACTGACATATCTCTTTATCTCCCACAATCTGGCCGTTGTGGATTATATTGCAGATCGAATTGCTGTTATGTGTCAGGGCCGGTTGGTTGAAACAGCACCCAAAGAAGTTTTGTTTAAAAACCCCATTCATCCTTATACAAAGCGGTTGTTAGCGGCAGTCCCAGAACCCAACCCAGAGCATAAACTGGATTTTGATCACCTTGTCTCTGAGAAAGCCTCAATTCCGTCTGAATGGGACGCGCCTTTTACAATTGATGATGATAGCGAACCTTTGATGCTGGATATTGGGGACGAGCATTTTGTGCGGGTTCACAAAGACACTTCTGTGGAGGAACTGAACTCATGAACCGGTTTTGGCGTCTGATGAATATCACCATGATCAGTCTGTTCGCCATTTTTATGGGCATGAAGGTCGTGATGGCTATTCCCGAAGTTCCCATGCTGGAGGCGGATGTTAAAACTGGGAATCTACCGCCTGTAGAGGAGCGCCTTCCAGATGATCCTATGGTTGCACCTCTGTATGAGGGACAGGTTCTCGGCAAATACGGCGGAACGATTAACAGTCTGATCGGGAATGCCTCTGACGTGAAGCTTTTGTTTGTTTATGGCTATGCCCGTTTGGTTATCTATACGCCGGATCTGCAAATTGTTCCTGATATTTTGAAAGATTATGAAATCGAAGATAACCGGATCTTTACTTTCAAGCTGCGGAAAAATCACCGCTGGTCTGATGGCGCGCCTTTTACCTCGGAAGATTTTCGCTATTGGTGGGAAGATGTTGCCAATAACCGCAAACTCTCCCCAACAGGTCCGCCAGCCTCTTTGCTGGTAAATGGTGAGCCTCCAAAGGTTACTTTTCCCGATGAATTAACGGTTCGATATGAATGGTCGCAACCGAACCCTGACTTTTTAGGTCTGCTGGCGAATGCAGCGCCACTTATTATTTATCGACCTTCACATTATCTCAAACCGTATCACAATAAGTATGTTGATAAGTCCAAGATGAGCAAGATCCAACAGATCAAGTTTAAGTCATGGGCGTCTAAGCATAACCGGCTTGATAATCTCTACAAATTTGACAACCCGGAACTGCCCTCGTTACAGCCTTGGGTGAATTCGACATTTGCACCGGCTAATCGGTTTGTGGGCAAGCGGAATCCTTATTTCCATCGGGTTGATCTGCAAGGCCGGCAGCTCCCCTATGTAAACAGAGTGGTCTTGTCCGTGTCCGAGCCAAAGCTGATTTCAGCGAAAGCCGCGTCTGGTGACGTGGACTTGCAGGTTCGTGCTTTAAAATTACAGGATGCGACTTTTTTGAAGGCCAATGAAAAGCGGTCACAATATCAGACTCTACTCTGGCCAACCGTGCAGGGATCGCAATTTGCCCTGTTCCCAAATCTGAATGTTAATGATCCCGTATGGCGCAAACTTAATCGCGACGTTCGTTTCAGGCGGGCTTTATCCTTGGGTATTGACCGCGAAGAAGTGAACGATGTCTTGTTTTTTGGTCTTGCCAAAGAAGGCAACAATACGGTGCAGGAGCAGAGTGCGCTTTTTGAAGACAGATTTAGAACGGAATGGGCCTCGTTAAATTTTGAAAAGGCAAATGAACTGCTGGACCAGATAGGGCTAACAGCTAGAAATGAAAACGGCATCCGGTTGATGGAAAATGGTGAACCATTATCGATTATCGTTGAAACCGCGGGTGAACGCACAGAACAAACAGATGTGTTAGAACTTATTCGAGACTCCTGGCGGGAAATTGGAGTCGCACTTTATACCAAACCTTCCCAGCGAGCGGTTTTTAGAAATCGGATTTTTGCGGGCGAAACGGTTATGTCTGTGTGGAGCGGACTTGAAAATGGAATCCCGACCCCAACGTCCAGCCCGGCCCATTTGGCAACGACAACACAGATTAGTTATCAATGGCCCAAATGGGGTCAGTATTATGAAACCAAAGGACAATCGGGTGAACCGGTTGATATGCCGAAGGTTCAGCGACTGAACGAGCTGTATCAGCAGTGGAAGATTTCTTCGAATGATTTAGAGCGCACAGAAATCTGGAAAGAAATGTTAAGTATTCATGCGGACCAGCAATATACAATTGGGGTCGTTAGCGGCATACTTCAGCCAATCGTCGTCAAGAATGTATTGAAGAATGTTCCAAAGTCCGCGATTTTCAGTTGGGATCCAGGCGCACATTTTGGGATGTATCACCCGGACCTGTTTTTCTTCAGTGACCAGAAGTCAGAGGAGTAGGGAATGTTCAGCTATTTCATTCAGCGACTGCTGGTCATGTTCCCAACCTTGCTGATTGTCAGTATTTTGACTTTTATTATTATTCAGCTCCCTCCGGGCGATTATCTATCAAATCAATTGCAGGAGTTGAAATCGCAAGGGGAAAGCGCCAGCGCTGCGGCTAAAATTACCTTTTTGCGGGAACAGTATTCGCTGGATAAACCGTTGATCGAACAATATGCAATCTGGATGGGGTTTTGGCCGGGGCCGAATGGATTTTCAGGCCTATTGCAGGGAGACTGGGGGCATAGTTTTGCCTATGACTTACCGGTCAAAGAGGTTCTTGGGGATCGAATGCTGCTGACATTCGTGATTAATTTCTCAACCGTTATTTTTATATATTTGGTTGCGTTTCCCATCGGTGTTTATTCAGCAACCCGGCAATATTCGATTGGCGATTATGGCTTTACATTGGTCGGATATTTAGGTTTGGCGACACCTAATTTTCTGTTAGCCATGGTCTTGCTATATTACGCAAACTACTATTTCGGCTTGTCAATTGGTGGGCTGATGGACGAGAAATATCTTGATCAACCGTGGAGTTGGGGCAAGGTAAAGTCCATTTTGGATCATATGATAATTCCGGTGATCGTTATTGGAACTAGCGGAACGGCTGCAATGATCCGCAGGTTGCGCGCAAACCTCCTTGACGAGTTGCAAAAGCAATATGTCACGACGGCAAAAGCCAAGGGCGTACCACGCCTGAAAACTTTGATTAAATACCCGATCAGAATGTCCTTGAATCCGTTCATTGCAGATATTGGTAATTTGCTGCCAGATGTTATTTCTGGATCGGTGATTGTGAGCGCGGTTCTAAGCCTCCCAACAGCGGGCCCCATGCTGCTTGATGCGCTGCGTAGCCAAGATCAGTATCTTGCGGGATCGTTTTTGATGTTTCTTGCCCTTCTGACGGTTATCGGAGTGTTCGTGTCCGACTTATTGCTGGCGGCACTGGATCCCAGAATTCGGCTGAGTGGGGGGGCAACGAAATGAGCGATCGCGGTAATTCACGAGATTTGCCCCTTGAGCATTGGCATTCTGAGGAGCCGTTTGATCCGCAGACAATCGAGCAGCTCTCTCCTGAACAGGAAAAATATTATCTAGCTTCGCAGTGGAAGATGATGTGGTGGAAATTCTGCCGCCATCGTCTCGCTGTTTTCAGCGGACTGGTATTGCTGGTTTTTTATCTGTCTATCGCATTTACAGAATTTTTGGCGCCCTATGAATTGCACAGCCGCAATACAAAGTTTATTTTTGCGCCGCCGCAATCCATCCATATTTTTCATGAGGGCGAGCTTAGGGCTCCCTTTGTTTATGGCTACCGGCAGCGACTTAATCTGGATACGTTGCAACGTGAATATCGCATAGATAAAAATCGGATTTATACACTGCGGTATTTCTGTCGCGGCGATGAATATAATATGTGGGGCCTGTTTAAATCGGATCTGCATCTGGTATGTCCAGATGATCAGCGCCGTGCCAGTTTCTTCTGGCTTGGTACAGATCGCCTTGGCCGGGATATCCTGTCCCGAATTATCTATGGCACGCGTATTTCTCTGACCATTGGTTTGATCGGGATTATCATTAGTTTCACCCTTGGTATTATTCTGGGGGGGATATCCGGATATTACGGTGGATGGATTGATAATATCATTCAGCGGACAATTGAACTGCTGAAATCCCTGCCCCAACTTCCGCTATGGCTTGCCTTGTCCGCGGCGCTTCCCGTTACTTGGTCGCCCATATGGGTGTTTTTTGGATTGACCATTATATTGGGATTGTTGGATTGGCCCGGCTTGGCCAGAGCAGTGCGATCGAAGTTTTTATCGCTGCGCGAAGAAGACTTCACGACTTCAGCGCAACTGATGGGAGCCAGTCCCTCGCGGATTATTGGGCGGCATCTGCTGCCCTCTTTCGCATCGCATTTGATTGCCAGTGCCAGCTTGGCTGTGCCGAGTATGATCCTGGGGGAAACGGCGCTGTCCTTTTTAGGGCTCGGTCTTCGGCCGCCAATTACCTCCTGGGGGGTGCTGTTGAACGAAACGACGAACATTAACGCCGTTGCGACAACGCCATGGCTAATGTATCCGGTTGTTCCGGTGATCATTGTCGTATTGGCGTTCAACTTTTTAGGGGATGGTCTGCGCGATGCTGCGGACCCTTATAAATAGGTGTTCTTAACGCTTTAAGATGACCAGATCGATTAATCCTGTGACGCCGCCGACATGACGTGCACTTCGAATTTCACTGGTCATTTTAAGCGTATAACCCTGCGCCATCGCGGTCTCTAGGCAGTCAAGTGTGACAACAGCTTCGGCCTGTTCTTCCTTTGCATGTTTATCCAATTTGGCAGCAATATTTACAGGCTCACCGATAACCGTATATTCCAGCCGACTTTCGTCGCCGACAGCCCCGAAAATAATGGGCCCTGATGCGGCGGTGAAACGAATAATCTGGGGCGGCTTGCCTGTATTTTTACAGTGTTGCCGCCATAGTTCGGCTTCGTTTGTCAGTTCTTCAAGCGCTCTCAGGCAGTTTGCCGCGTACAGGTTTGTTTCGACCGCCGCGCCGAAAGTTGCTAAAATCCCGTCTCCTAAAAATTTGTCGATGGTGCCGCCATTTCGTTGAATGATCGGTACCATTCGGGCCTGATATTCGGTCAGGATAGAAATAACTTCATTCGCCGGTCTCTCCATCGACAGGCGGGTGAACCCTTGAAGGTCACAATGCAGGATGCTGGCATTTCTGGTTTGACCGGTTCCGGGCTCTATCCAGCTTTCCGCCCGGGTAATCTGTTCAGCAATTTCTGGACTGAAGAACCGCGATAGATCTTCGGCGGCGGTTGCTTGTGTTACGGAATTTATAAGCAGGCGTCTGGCGCGGCCAATAACAAGGACCAAGACCACGGTTACGATCAGAATGCTGATTATTTTGTCAAATTCTGCGCCCAACAAAATTTGGTGAGACATCGTGTAGAGAACATAATCGCGGGTAATAACATCCATGCCGCCACTATATTGCACTGCATATCCAACAAGAATAATCCACCCTATTGATGCTGTAACACCAGCGAGTGCCACATACCGTGTATCAAACCGCAATGCCCTTAGTGCAATGAAAATAAACACATATAGTAGCGTTGGTGCCTTGAGGTAGAAGGATGGTGGCTGTTGATACTGGATATGGAAACTCCAGATCAGGAACATGAGCAGAATCATGTCTGCGATGACAGACAAAGATAAAGCCCAGCCGGGCAAGCGCCATTTAACTGCCCATATTAGACGAATAACTGTAAAAACCAGATATCCTGCGAGTGCGTAGGGAACGGGCGCAAACATGCTGTCTTGCGAAAAAGTTTTCGGAGACAGGGCATACAAGGCGCCGAAGATCAAAATAAGCAGTAGTTGTACACAGGCAATCAGGATCTCTGATTGATCCTGTTGTTTTCGAATAGCCCGTTGTACCCGAGTGGGTAGACTGCCCGAAACAGGCTCACCCAATAGCTGAATTTTACGCGGTAATTTCATCAGCTAATTATGCCTGAAACGTATTGAAAGGACAGTCACATATAGTCAATATAATGTCAGAACTTCTTTCGAATCCAAAGACTGGTTTCAAAAGCACCCTCACTTAAGTGTAGTGTATCAAGCTTCATTTTAGCGATGTGATCCGATAGGTACCGCGCGGCATATGCACTGGAAAATAGAACGTCATATCCACCGGATAACAGCGGAGCCACGACTTGCTGCTCGTTATATCCGCGCCACTCCCAATTTAAAGGGTAATCATGAGGCAGGAAAATATCATGAATATGGACAATAACGCCTTTGGGGAGTGAGGGTAGAATGTTGAGAAAGAGATAATCAACATCCGTTCCCGGCATGGCAATATGGCTACTATCGATAAACAATATGTCACCGGCCTCAAGCTCTGAGAATATTTCAGCATCTACATTCTGGACAATATCATTGTGAAGTGTGATGGGGAGTTTGCTGATATCCGCGCGCGGGGCAGGATCGATTGCCGTTATCCTTGTGGACAGGTTTTCGTCCAGAACGGCCTGCATCATGAAGCGTGTTGAATGGCCGGATCCAATCTCGATAATCCGCTTTGGCTTTTCTGATCGCACCATTGCGTAAGCTGCTGCCCCGTCCAGACGAGGGAACCAGTCCTGCTCCCACCGGGGATAAGGGGGAGGCTTGCTGCCGAAGGTATCGAAGTTATTTTTATACGAGGCGATAAGGGTAAGGAAATCTCGAAATCCGGGATCAAGTTTCCGCATGTGGATCAGAATTTCTGGATATATATTTCGTTTTTCGGAGGCTGGTAGCGTATCTGCATAGCGGTAGGGAATAAAAAACCCCTGCTTTTTAAGACCCAACAGCGTGTTAAGTCCCATCCTCAGCAATCGAAAATTCATGACCGTAACGCCTTCCAAGAAATTCAGTGCCAACTTGGTAGAAACTGAAGCAGTTTTTGTCAAGCGGTGGCTGGCTGTGCTAGAAATATAGAAATCATAAAAACAAGGACCCAAGACCCATGGGATCATTTTACACAACTAAGATCCAAGACGCAGTTTTAACCGTCACACTCACAAAACCAAAACAGCATAATGTTCTCAACCCCGAAGAAATGGCAGAGCTAACAGAGTATTTGAATGATGCGGCGTTGAATACCGATTTGCGGGTTATGGTTTTAACTGGAGAGGGTAAAAGCTTTTGCGCAGGCGCGAACCTTGGCGGACTGGGAGAGTATGATTTTGCAGACAATCCTTTGGAAAATTTATCAAATGCCATTGAAAACTTCCCAGTTCCGGTGATTTGCCGGTTAAATGGGGGCGTTTACGGCGGTGGAACCGACTTGGCCCTGGCCTGTGATTTTCGCGTCGGTAGCCCCAGTCTTAAATGTTTCATTCCACCCGCAAAAATAGGCATTCATTACCACCATACTGGAATGGCAAGAGCGGTCTCGCGGCTGGGACTAGGCCCCTCAAAACGCTTATTCCTGGCGCTGGAGACCATGGAAGGTGAAGAGCTAAAGGCTATTGGCTTTATTGATTATCTGGTTGAAGAAGAAGATTTGGATGCCAGGGTTTCGGAGCTTATCCAAACTCTTAAGGGACTGGCCCCTTTAAGTTTGTCGGGTATGAAATCAACGTTTAATCATATCGCGCGGGGAACGCTGGATACCGCGACCGCCCGCGAGGCACAAATTCGATGCTTGCAATCAGAGGATTTTATTGAAGGTCGGGCAGCGCTTGCTGAGAAACGCTCACCCGAATTCAAAGGCCGTTGATTAGGTAATGCCAAAGCGTTGCAATGTATCTGCCAAATCTATCCCAAACTGAGCGCCTCTACGGATTATACCGACATTCATCGGCAGTGCTTTAAGGTCGGGGTGGTTTGGCTCCAGGCTGGTCAGTACGGCTACTGGAATTTGTTTTGTGACAGGCATGGATGCTAACGCACACGCGAAATCAATGCCAGATAACCGGGGCATAATAGCTGTTGTAATGATTAGATCTGGCCGGGTTTCCAGCACGATCTGAAAGGCTTCAATGGGATCCAAAACTGTTGAAACCCGATATCCACAAGCAGCAAGCTCGCGCTCGACAACTTTGGCAGCGGTGCGTTGTGGCATGATCAGTGTAACTTCGGTATCAGTAACAGACACATCAGCAACATCGAAGGTGCTTTTATGCGGCAGTTTACGAATAACCTCTGCCAATTCTTCGGTGGGAAGTGCTTCACCATCAAGTATGGAGCTAATTCGATCGCTAAAGCGTTGAAGATCGTCCAGGTGCTTTTGCGTAATTTGCTTTGCTTGTGACAGGTATTCATCCAGCCGATGACTGAGCGGGGTCAGTCCTGGTAGGTTGATTGCCTTGACTTTCAGGCGAAGATTGGAGGCATCCTGAGCGAGCAGAGTTGCGGCTTCTTCTGGATTTAACGTGCCGCCTCTAATTTGCTGCATCCTAAGTTCCAAGCTATTTACGACATCTCTCGCCTCATCCAAGGCTTCTCTTTCGTATTGCGCTTCGACTTCTTCTTCACTGAGGACTTTCATAATTCAGGTACTTTCCAACCAGATTAAATTTGTGGAAGGAAAGATTAAGCCCAGATTGTTAAGCAATTCTAAATACGGGCGTTAATGGTATGTGATTGTTTGGGCGAAAAAAGGAAAAGCACCTTTTTCGCCCAATCTTTTTTAGAGAATAAACTTTGATAGGTCAGAATCGGTGGTGAAGCCGCCAAGATGTTCATTGACATATTTAGCGTCGATGACAATTTCGGTGCCTGCACTGTCGGATGCAGCAAAGCTGATGTCTTCCAATACCTTTTCAAGAATGGTGTGCAGGCGCCGCGCTCCAATATTTTCAACTGAGGCGTTAACATCTGCAGAGATACCAGCGATTTCATCAATCGCATCATCTGTAAAGGAAAGTGTGACTTCTTCTGTTGCGAGCAGGGCAATATACTGCTTGATCAGACTTGCTTGTGGTTCGGTCAGAATTTGTTTGAAATCCTCTTTGGTAAGAGGCGCAAGTTCAACCCGAATTGGCAGACGACCCTGAAGTTCAGGGAGCAAATCAGAAGGTTTTGCAATATGAAAAGCCCCTGAGGCAACAAACAGAATATGATCTGTATGCACAGTTCCATATTTTGTTGAAACGATTGTACCTTCGATCAACGGAAGTAAGTCACGTTGGACACCTTCGCGGCTGACGTCGGCGCCCTGACGGTCGCTTCTCGCACAGATTTTGTCAATTTCATCCAGAAAGACAATTGCGTGGTTTTCAACCAGAGAAATTGCGTCCCGAACCACACTATCATCGTCAAGCAGTTTGTCGCTCTCTTCATCTGTGAGGACTTTATAGCTATCGGCAACTTTCATTTTCTTGGGTTTGGTTCTTTGAGGTCCCATTTTACCCAGAATATCGTTTAGATTGAGCATGCCCATTTGAGCGCCGGGCATACCGGGTATTTCAAATGTCGGCATGCCACCGCTGCCGGTGTCTATCAGATTGAGTTCGATTTCTTTATCATCCAATTGCCCTTCGCGGAGCATTTTGCGGAATTTTTGCCGGGTTTCAGCCGTGGCGCCTTCACCCACAAGGGCGTCAAGGACGCGCTCTTCTGCGGCGAGTTCAGCTTTGGCGAGGACTTCTTTGCGTTGTTGCTCGCGGACCATACCAATGGCGATTTCCATAAGATCGCGGATGATTTGCTCTACATCGCGTCCAACATAACCCACTTCGGTGAATTTTGTGGCTTCCACTTTAAGGAAAGGGGCATTCGCAAGTTTAGCCAGCCGGCGTGATATTTCGGTCTTACCAACACCTGTTGGGCCAATCATCAATATATTTTTGGGAAGAACTTCGTCGCGCATGTCTTCAGCTAGCTGTTGACGGCGCCAGCGATTTCGAAGGGCAATGGCAACAGATCGCTTTGCATCCTGTTGACCAACAATATGGCGATCGAGCTCATATACAATTTCCCGAGGGCTTAGATTGGCCATGTTAAATACTCTCTACAGTCAGGTTTTCGTTTGTGTATACGCAGATGTCGGCGGCAATTCCCATCGCTTTTCGGGCGATGGCTTCTGCATCCAAATCGTCGATATCAATAAGTGCGCGTGCGGCAGATAAGGCGTAGTTTCCACCAGAGCCGATGGCAATAATACCATCTTCGGGTTCCAGAACGTCGCCGTTCCCGGTAAGGATTAACGAAACATCTTTGTCCACCACAGCCATCATGGCTTCAAGCCGCCGCAGATATTTATCGGTCCGCCAGTCTTTGGCAAGTTCAACGCAGGCCCGTGTGAGATTCCCGGGGTGTTGCTCTAACTTGGCTTCGAGCCTTTCAAATAAAGTAAAGGCATCTGCGGTTGCGCCAGCAAAGCCAACGATAACATTGCCGCCAGCACCGATACGGCGCACTTTACGGGCGTTTCCCTTAATTACGGTTTGTCCCAGCGAGACCTGACCGTCGCCCGCGATTACAACTTTGTCCCCTTTTCGGATCGATAGGATAGTCGTGCCGCGCCAGCTTTTTGGTTGTTCAGACATAGATTTCTGTTTCCAACTTGTAAGATGATTTCAGACTGACGATGTAACCATTTTCTGGTCCGGGTCAAGAGCGACAGCCTAATTCCGCTGTGAGGAGCATACAGAATTTTCACAGTTTGGCACGGCTAACGTCGACTTAGCATTGAAAAAACTAAAGAAGAACTCAAAGGAGAAACTAATGCATTCGAACGAAGTTGCCCCAAGCCCAAGTGATGAGAAAGCCAATAATCTCAAAGCGACGTTTGATATTCTGGCGTATCTTCAGGTAGACGCAAAGCAGGACCAAAATTGGGAACTGTCCGAAAGACTTGAATTTGCGATGAACTGCGCAGAGCGGCAACTGTCGGCTGTAAAAAATAGTTCGCCTGCCATGACCGGTTCACAATAACTGAAAAAAAGCGCCTGAATTCGACCTTAATATCTATTCTGGCACCGTAAGCGGCAGATTATTGCGTCTTTTCTTGGATTTAAGGGCAACAACTGCTATATCCACGGCATTAGATTAATTTTTGTCACTCCGTGGAAGGAAGGCAGATGCGTGAAGGTCGTGTAACGCGGACAACAAACGAAACCGATATCGAGGTTTGGCTCGATTTGGATGGCACTGGCAGTTATGATGTAGAGACAGGCATAGGCTTCCTCGATCATATGCTGGAGCAGTTGTCTCGTCATAGCTTGATTGATCTTAAAGTCAGAGCAAAAGGCGATCTGCATATTGATTTTCATCACACCACGGAAGACACGGGTATCGCCATCGGACAGGCTTTTGCCAAAGCACTTGGTGACCTGAAAGGTATTCGCAGATATGCATCGGCGCATATTCCGATGGATGAAACCCTGACCCGCGTTTCCCTTGATATATCAAACCGGCCATATCTGGTTTGGAAGGTGGATTTTACCCGTGATAAATTGGGTGATATGGACACGGAACTGTTTAAGGAATGGTTCCAGGCCTTCGCCGGTTGTGCGGGTATAACACTGCATGTGGAAAATCTTTATGGTGAGAATAATCATCATATTGTTGAAAGCTGTTTCAAGGCATTGGCCCGATCTTTGCGGGATGCGGTTGAAATTGATCCGCGTAGAAGTGATGTGGTGCCTTCAACAAAAGGCGTCTTGGGCGGCTAGCCTTAACTCTGTCGTTTTCTTCCCCATCGACGAAAAGCCATTTTGTGAATTTGCGGTGACATAGTCTCTCCGCGCTGGGACTTTAAGATGATTACAATTATTGACTATGGTTCAGGAAACCTGCGCTCTGCCGCCAAAGCATTTGAGCGGTGTGTTAAAGATGAAGGACTGAATCATGAAGTCTTGGTCACAAGTGATCCAGACGTTGCTGCCAAGGCAGATCGGATTGTATTGCCGGGCGTTGGCGCATTTCGCGATTGCCACAATGGCCTTGACGCGGTTTCCGGAATGCGCGAGGCAATTGAAGAGGCCGTTTTAAAGCGCGCCGTTCCTTTTTTCGGTATCTGTGTTGGCATGCAACTGATGGCTACTCGAAGCCTTGAGTATGGGGAAACAGAAGGGCTGAACTGGATTGAAGGTTCGGTCACAGCACTTGAACTGGATGACCCGAGTTTGAAAATTCCCCACATGGGCTGGAACGAGCTGGAAGTGCAAGGTGATCATGCGTTATTGAACGGATTGACGCATGGCGATCATGTTTATTTCGTGCATAGTTATCACGTGATGACGAGCAAACCAGAACATGTATTGGCAACTGTAAATTATGGTGGTCGCGTTACCGCAATAATCGGCCGCGATAACATGATTGGAACGCAGTTTCATCCGGAGAAAAGTCAAACCGCCGGACTTCAACTGATTTCAAATTTTCTAAAATGGCGTCCCTGAGAGGTAGTTCCATGGATGAGAAACAACGACCTATTCTTCAGCCGGTCATCGAGCTTATGGAAGAGATTTCAGACCGTGACCTAGACGATTTATGTATTGCTGTTGATGAAGCAATCTTGGATGGCAACGGTTTCGGCTGGCTGACACCGCCCGAGAGATCAAAGCAGAAGGCGTTCTGGCGGGGCGTTGTCGCCATGCCAATGCGTGAACTTTATTGTGCGCGATTTGAAGGCCGGATCGTTGGTTCAGCTCAATTAGTCAAACCGTTTGGGAATAATGAAGCCAGTGCACATGCGGCCAGCATTACAACATTCTTTATTGCGCCCTACGCCCGGGGTCACGGGCTTGCGATTGGGCTGCTTGAAGTGTTGGTGCAATCTGCCAAAAAGAAAAACTTTAAAATTTTGGATGTAGACGTGCGGGAAACGCAGAAAGCAGCCATTTCTTTGATAGAAAACAGCGGCTTTACAAAGTGGGCTGTAAAGGAAAAATATGCGTGGAATGGTAGTGAGTTTGTGAACGGTTACTATTACACCAAAGACCTTGAGGAGGTCGTTAAGTTATGAATTTGTACCCGGCTATTGATTTAAAAGATGGAAATTGTGTGCGGTTGCTTCGCGGTGAGATGGACGCAGCAACGGTGTTTAACAATGATCCAGGGGCACAGGCAAAAGCCTTTAAAGATGCAGGGTTTAAGAGAATTCATCTGGTTGACCTGAACGGTGCGTTTGAAGGAAAGCCCGTTAATGCTTCTGCGGTTGAGCGTATTCTGGCCGCAACGGATGTACCTTCGCAACTGGGCGGCGGCATTCGCGACCTTGCGACTATCGAAATGTGGCTCAGCAAAGGCGTTGGCCGGGTTATCCTAGGGACGATCGCCCTTCGCGATCCGGAAATTGTGAAGTCGGCCTGTAAAGCCTTTCCGGGGCAAGTGGCCGTTGGGATAGATGCGCGTGATGGAATGGTTGCTGTCGAGGGCTGGGCCGAGACCAGTGAGACGTCTGCGTTGGACTTGGCGCGAAAGTTTGAAGATGCGGGCGTTGAGGCGATAATCTATACGGATATTGATCGCGATGGCGCGTTGCAGGGGGTCAATGTAGAGGCCACAAAGCAGTTGGCGCAACAAATCAGTATTCCAGTTATTGCGTCCGGCGGTGTCGCCTCCATTAAAGATATCGTTGATCTTTTGGCGGTTCAGAGCAGCGGTATCGAGGGTGTTATTATCGGTCGCGCCTTGTATGATGGTCGGATAGATCCAGTGGAAGCACTTAAATTGGTGGAACAGGCGAATGCTTAAAGCGCGGGTAATACCTTGTCTGGACGTTAAAGATGGCCGGGTTGTGAAAGGCGTGAACTTTGTTGACCTCATAGATGCAGGAGATCCTGTGGAGCAGGCACGCGTCTATGATGCACAGGGGGCGGATGAGCTGTGTTTTCTGGATATTACGGCAAGTTCAGATAATAGGGAGACGATCTATGACGTTGTCCGGCGGACAGCGGAGCAGTGTTTTATGCCGCTGACAGTTGGCGGCGGCGTTCGCACTGTTGAAGATGTGCGCAAGCTTTTACTGGCAGGTGCCGATAAGGTTTCGATTAACACAGCGGCGGTGACAAACCCTGAGTTTGTTCGTGAAGCCGCTCAGAAATTTGGCAATCAGTGTATTGTTGTTGCAATTGACGCGAAACAAACTGGGCCCGATAAATTTGAAATTTTCACGCACGGTGGACGCGAGCCAACTGGCATTGACGCCGTTGAGTGGGCGAAGAAAATGGCAGACTTCGGCGCAGGTGAAATTTTGCTAACGTCAATGGATCGCGACGGAACACGCTCTGGGTTCAATATTGAACTTACACGGGCCATTGCGGATGCCGTTCGCATTCCGGTGATTGCTTCGGGCGGCGTGGGCACTCTGGCTCATTTGGCCGAAGGTATTCGAGATGGTCATGCAACAGCAGTTCTGGCCGCCTCTATTTTTCACTTCGGCGAGCATACGATCCACGAAGCGAAAGAGGCTATGCGCGACGCTGGCATTCCTGTGAGATTATAAAGGAGGCGATATGACATCCCAGACAGAGATACTTGATCGTCTGTATGAAACGATTGCTTCCCGCAAGTCCGCGGCTTCAGACAGTTCGTATACAGCCAGTCTTTATGCTAAAGGCGCGAAGAAAATAGCGCAAAAGGTTGGTGAAGAAGGGGTGGAACTTGCCTTGGCGGGCGCGTTGGATAATCGAGATGAAATCATATCTGAAAGCGCAGATTTGATTTATCATATGTTTGTTTTATGGTCGAACGCCGGTGTTAGTCCCGAAGAGATTTACACCAAACTTGCGGAACGCGAAGGCCTGTCCGGTCTGGATGAAAAAGCATCGCGAAAAGATGAGGGGTAATTAAGAATGGCGTATGATAACGAAAATATTTTTGCCAAGATCTTACGAGGTGAAATCCCGAACAATACGGTGTACGAGGATGAAAACATTCTTGCTTTCAATGACATCGCACCCAAAACACCTATTCACGTTCTGGTTATTCCCAAAGGCGAATACATAGATATGGATGATTTTGCGGCAAATGCAGGCGCTGCAGAAATTGGGAATTTCTTCGCCAAAGTTGGTGAGATCGCACGTGGTCTGGGTGTCCATGAAAGCGGATATCGGATGCTGACAAATAACGGGGAAAATGCGGGTCAGATTGTTCCCCATTTTCATATTCATATTATGGGCGGCAAACGTATCGAAGAAGGCAGCATGGCCCGCGGCATGCAATCCTAAAGGATGAGCTTTCTTGCATCTTTAATGATGTGAATATGAAGCGGTTCATTTCGTCCACGCACAAGGACTTCTTCTTCTTCTGAGGGGCCGTTAAATCCGGCCTCTTTTGCAATCCGATCAGAAAAAATGATCTGGCTTGAATATTCTTTATTCATCGCTTCCAGCCGGCTTGCCGTGTTGACGGCGTCGCCAATCGCTGTGATAGACGTCGCTTTTCCGTACCCCATTTCTCCGATGATTGTCTGACCCATGTGAATCCCAATCCCGATCCGCAAGGGTTCCTCCAAATCGGATACCAGCGTTTGGTTCATCGCGTCCAATGCTTCAACCATTGCTTTGGCACCTTTGAGAGCCTTTTGAGCTGCAGTTACCGTGTCGTCTTCAAGGCCGAACAAGGCCATTACCCCGTCGCCAATGAATTTATCAAGGTGGCCGCCAGCCCCTTCAATCGCGCCGCCCATATGACGAAAATACTGATTGATCACAAAGACAACATCATAGGGTAATTTAGATTCTGAGAATTTGGTGAACGCCCGCAGATCCGCAAATAATATGGCAATATCCTTCTCACGACCCTGAAGATACGCAGGTTTGGAGAATGAATGTCGATGGTTCGCCCGATCCGGCAACAAGGGCATTACCGTCATATCCGTCATTGCCGAAACCTGACAGGCAAGCCGCGTTCCTTCGGATGCGCCGACGCGCAGCAGAACGGCAAGCTCTTCGTCGCTTGGCGGATCCAGATTGTCGGCACCTGCGCTAATGCGGATACGGCATGTTGAACAACGTCCGCGCCCCCCGCAGACGGATGCATGGGGAATATCGCCCTGACGACTTATATCTAAAATGGTTGTACCCGGCGGGGCAGAGACTTTCTTGTCATCTGGATAGGTAATGGTAATGAGGCGATCTTTGCGAAAATGTTGAAACCAGAACAAGCGGCTGGCAAACAGGATTGCAAGAACGCCAATCATCGACTTAAGACCTACGCTTCGGACCTGATATGCCCAGTTCACGTCATCTTGTGTCAGGTTTAATCCCGCAAATAATTGATTTCGCCATTCTGTATCGCGGGCCAGGACTTCGACTGTATTTGCAGCAAGCAAAAACCCACAGAGCGCCATAATTGGCAAGATGATGGCAATCGTATACAGGTAGGGAAATGATTGTTCGTACCAAGGTTTAAGGCGGAGCCAGAAATGGATGCCTAAACACCCATGAGCCCAGGCAACAAGTAGTCCGGCGGTTTGTAGCAAAGCCTGTATCGGTGTTGCGACCCAGATCGAGTAAACCACATAGGCATAAGTATCGTTGATACCAAATGTTTCATGGGCAATACGGGTGCCAATAACGTGGCCGATCATCAAAGGCGGTATGGAGAGGCCTAAAATAATCTGCAAGATTTCTTTGGGAGGGATCCGTTTAAAGGAACGATGATTTAAAAGTCGAAACGTCGTCAGGATGACATGAGCCAAAAGTGCAAGCCCAAGCAGAGTGGTTCCCGGCGGGCTTCGCCAAATCCAGGTAAAAACCTGACGTCCCGACTCCATTGCTGACAGAGAAATCAAGCCAAGGGAGTGATTGATTAAATGCATGCTTAGGAAAAGCATGAGCGTCAATCCACTGTACAGGCGTATATTTTCTGATTTCCAAAATTTTTGAAACGGTTTTTTGGCCGGTCCAGGTGCTGTTGCAATCGCCATGAATTTTCCCTGCTCACGAACGTTAAGGGTGTTAGCAAACGCCCGTTCTGTCAAGAAAAAGACCAGCTATCACAACTATTTGAGCTTTGTTTGGATCAGGTCTTTCAATTGCGTTGCAGGTCGGGCGCCGATATGGCTAATCACTTCTGCTGCGGCTATGGACGCAATGGCTCCACTTTCTGCAAGGCTGTAGCCATTTGTATATCCAAACAGGAAACCAGCCGCATAAAGATCCCCCGCACCGGTGGTGTCGACAACCTCTACTGTGGTGTCCGCTGAAATTTCAATATTTGTGTCCTGTTGAACAATGATAGAACCTTCAGCGCTTCGGGTGATACAGGCGATTTCTACTGTGTCGCGAACTGCCGCAATCGCTGCGGCCAGATCATCAGTCTGGTAGAGTGACTTAATTTCATCTTCATTGGCAAAGAGAATATCAACACCGTCTTTTATAAAGTCAGCAAATTCGCTGCGATACCGATCAACACAGAAACTGTCTGAAAGGGTTAGGGATACCCGTTGTTCGGCGGCATGTGAAATTTCAGCAGCTTTGCGAAAAGCTGCCTTGCCTCCTTCAGGATCCCACAGGTAGCCTTCCATATATGTTACGGCGGAAGCTGCAATTGTGTCCGCATCAATATCGTCAGGGCCAAGCTCAACACAGGCGCCCAGATAGGTGTTCATTGTGCGGTGCGCATCTGGCGTTACCAAAATAAAGCTGCGAGCGGTGGCAGCGCCTGCATTGCTTTTCTCTGTCGTAAAGTTTACGCCCATTGCGCGAATATCATGGGCGAAGATGTCGCCCAGCTGATCGTTCCGAACTTTACCAATGTAGTTGCTTTTTCCGCCCAATGAAGCAACACCGGCTGCTGTATTTCCAGCGGATCCGCCGGAAATTTCAACGGCACTCCCCATTTTCGCATAGAGATCTTCCGCGCGGGCTTCGTCGATCAAATTCATGGAATTTTTGACCAAATTTTCACGCACTAGAAATTCATCGTCAATTTTACTCAAGACATCAACGATCGCGTTACCAATGCATGTCGTATCAAATTTGGTATTAGTCATAGGATCTCCTGGGTGGGAATAAGCGGGGCGGAGTATAAGCATAAAACACAATTGCGCAAGGAGGGGCTGTACAATCGTGCTGGAGTTTGTCATCAATATCGGATGAATGAATTAATAAAACTAACCGCGGTTGAAGCGGTAGAGAAGCTCAAGTCGGGTGAGGTTTCCCCGCTAGAACTGATTGACGCGTCAGAAGCTCGTATTTTGGAAACGGACGATGCAGTAAATGCACTGCCCATCCGCTGTTTTGATCGGGCGCGAAGGCATGCGGCGAAAATCATGTCAGAAGGGGTTGAGCCAGGGTCCCGCTCCTTGCACGGACTGCCAATAGCGATAAAGGACCTAACGGCTGTTGAAGGTGTCCGCTATACACTGGGTTCACCCATTTTTGCGGACCAGATTGCCTCTTATTCTGATGTGATGGTCAAGCGACTTGAAGCGCGCGGTGCCGTAGTCGTTGCTAAAGCCAATACCCCAGAGTTTGGCGCAGGCGCACAAACCTTTAATGAGGTCTTGGGAACTACGACCAACCCATGGGACACGACGAAAACTCCAGGTGGATCATCAGGGGGATCTGCGGCTACATTGGCTGCAGGTCAGGTCTGGTTGGCGCAAGGAAGTGATTTAGGTGGAAGCTTACGCATCCCTGCCAGTTTTTCAGGTGTTGTGGGATTGAGGCCCTCTCCGGGGCGTGTTGCCCATGGTCCTGCCAATCTGCCGTTTGGTGTCGGGTCGGTTGAGGGTCCGATGGGCCGAACCGTTGCGGACACGGCGCTGATGCTGGATATGATGGTTGGAGAACATCCACAGGACCCGATTAGCCTGCCTGCGCCGTCTTATTCCTATCTGGATGAAATCGCTAAACCTTATGATTTTGGGCGTGTAGCTTATAGTCCGGATTTGGGACTTTGCCCGATTGATAAGGAAGTCGCTGAAATTTGCGAAACCGCGGCCCGGAAATTTATGGACTTTACCAAAGGGGTCGAAGAGAACTGTTTTGATTTTACCGGTGGGCATGATGTGTTCCAAATCTTGCGGGCAGCGCAATTTGCAGCCGCTCATGGACCGAAGCTGAAAACAAATCGGGATCAGTTAAAATCGGATGTTATTTGGAATATTGAAGCGGGCCTAAAATTGTCAGCAGACGACATTGGCTGGGCTTGGCGGGAACAGGGGCAGTTATTCCATCGCGCTGCTGCCTTCTTTGAGACCTATGATCTTTTGCTGACACCAACTGTTATGGTGGCGCCATTTGACCATAAAATTAGATCTATTGATGAAGTGAACGGCGTGAAATTTGACAACTATATTGCCTGGCTCGCACAGACCTATCTCATTACAAATACCAGTTGTCCGGCTATTTCCATTCCTTGTGGCTTTACAAAAAGTGGATTGCCGGTCGGCCTTCAGATCGTTGGGGCGTCTCATCGGGAGGATTTGGTGTTGAACGCTGCGGCAAGGTTTGAGGAACGGCACAGTTTTGCCAGTATGGTGCCCATTGATCCGCGCTAAGTGGGGTGGAAACAGATTGCACTTGGCTGTATAAACACCTACATCAAGCAAAACGAGCATTAATTACCTGCGGGGGAAGATCGTGATATCGGCAATTAGTAAGGCAATTTCTCAGTTATCAGATCCGGCATTTCGATCTGTAATCGTCAAGTCGCTTGGGTTCGCCATAATCGCACAAATTCTGGCTTTTGTTGTTATTTTCCAATTGGCAGGTTTAATTCCGGCAACGGAATGGGATTGGCTGAATAGCATTATTGAAGTTATGAGCGGCGTTGGCGCATTTGTCGTTGCCCTATTGATCTTCCCGTTGGCAATGAGCGCGGTGATCGGTATTTTCTTGGACGACATTGCGGATGCAGTAGAATTAAAACACTATCCAGCCGATAAACCCTCACGGGACATACCACTATGGTCCAGTATTTATGATGCACTTAAGTTTTTTGCGGTCATTATAGGGTTTAACATTTTAGTTTTACCGCTTTACCTGATCCCGGTGATTAATCTGTTTGTCTATTATTTGCTGAACGGTTACTTGTTGAGCCGAGAATTTTTTCAACAGGTTGCTGTGCGCCACCATGACACAAAGGTTGTCAATAAATTGCGCAAAATCGGCAATATGGAAGTATTCCTGACAGGTGTCGTTATTGCTTTTTGTATGACAATACCGATCCTCAATCTGATCGTCCCAATTATCGCGACGGCGACTATGGTCCATATTTATAAAAAGCGGGTCCATTCATCCATGGGAACGTCAGTTGTGAGTGTTTCATGAAGCATATTTTGTTGCGAAGTTTTAGTGCACTGGCGATAGTCGCTGTGCTGTCTGCCTGTGGGACTACGGAAAATCCGCAAGCGACCACGCAGACAAAACCAGTTGTCATTGATGAAACGGTTGCCAAGACGGACGTAAAAGAGAAAGAAAGCGTTGTCGCAAAACTGTCTGATCCAGACGATCAAAGCCCGTCAGCGAAGCCAGAAGTTGAAATGATAGTTCCACCGGTTGATGTTTTAAAAGGAAAGACATCCGCTGAGATTATGGATATTTTCGGCGAGCCAAACTTGCTTCGAAAAGACAAGCCCGCTGAAGTTTGGCAATATCTGACCAAAAATTGTGCCTTACATCTGGTATTTTATCCGGAAAGTGATAGCGATATACTGCGGGTGACTTACTTTGCGATGAATGATCGCAAGGCCGCAGAACAGGTGAGTTTAAAAGGCTGCTTTAAAAGTCAGCTTAAACGAGTTGATCTGGAGAAAATAAAGGCGCTGAGTTAAGCTTACTGAGCCGTTGTTTTGCCTTTGAATTTGCATAAATCCTCAACAATACACTTTTGACATTCTGGCTTGCGGGCTTTGCATATGTATCGCCCGTGCAGGATCATCCAGTGATGAGAATCTCGCATATATTGTTTGGGAATGCGTTTCTCCAGTTTCTTTTCAACCTCTAAAGGGGTTTTTCCCGGCGCTATACCGGTTCTATTGCCCAGGCGAAATAGATGGGTATCCACAGCGATAGTGGGTTGGCCAAAAGCTATGTTCAAGACAACATTGGCTGTCTTACGGCCTACACCCGCAAGTTTTTCCAGTTCTTCCCGAGTTTGGGGAACTTCACTGTTATGATCGCGAATTAGGGCTTCACACAGTTTAATAACGTTCTTCGCCTTGGTTTTGTATAGACCAATTGATTTGACATAGTCGCGAACCGTGTCTTCACCTAGCGCCAGCATTTTCTCAGGTGTGTCGGCAATCGCAAAAAGCGGCCCTGTTGCTTTGTTAACACCAACATCGGTTGCCTGAGCAGATAAAACCACGGCAACCAGTAAGGTGAACGGATTAACATAATCCAGTTCTCCCTTTGGTTCGGGGTTCGCGGCTTGCATCCGCCGGAAAAATTCTTCGATATCTGCTTTTTTCATGATCCTGTTATTGGCATAGCTGGTGAGGCTGTGCAATCATCATTTATTGGGACTATACGGAAAGGTGTGATGTCGAACCAAGATCATTCAGGCGAAAAGGCCATAAATGAGAAATTTGTTCTGTTGCTGGAACCATATAGAAGCTTGAGCAAAAGAGGCTTTATGATCCTGATGGTCAGCTTGTGCGGAATTAGTTTTGTTGCAGGACTAATTTTTCTGCTGCAGGGGGCATGGCCCGTGTTCGGATTTTTTGGCCTTGATGTGTTACTCGTTTATTGGGCGTTCAAGGCGAACTTTAAATCTGGTGGTCAGCGTGAAATGATCGAAATTGAAAATGGCCATGTCACTGTTCGGGCTTTTCAGCCGAACGGAAAAGAGCAAGTCAATCAATTCGATGCTTATTGGTGCCGGTTTCTGCTCGACAGCGAAAAACTGCTGATTAAATGTCGATCTGAAACGTTAGAAATTGGGAAATTTCTTATCCCCGACGAAAGAGAGGAGGTGCTGAGCGAGCTGGATGCAGCCCTGTATCGCCACCTCAATCGGCAGTTTTCCTAGTTCAGCCCCAAGACATCCATCATATCGTAATTACCAAGGGGTTTCTCTTTTGCCCAAAGAGCAGCTTTAACTGCACCACGGGCAAAGATCGCGCGATCACCTGCTTTGTGTGAAATCTCAATGATCTCATTTTCAGCGGCGAACATTACGGTGTGATCACCAACGACATTTCCACCGCGCAATACCGCATATCCAATATCACCTCGTTTGCGCGCGCCGGTAATTCCGTCTCGTCCCCGATCGGCGACGGTATCATGGTCGACGCCGCGCCCTTCAGCGGCTGCCTTTCCAAGCAACAAGGCTGTTCCAGAGGGTGCATCAACTTTATGATGGTGGTGCATTTCCAAAATTTCGATATCGAAATCTTCGTCCAGAATCGCAGCAACTTTCTTCGTGAGCTGGGCGAGAAGGTTTACACCAAGGCTCATATTCGCGCCCTGAACGATCACAGCTTTCTCACCAGCCGTTGTAATCTCTTGCTGTTCGTCATTTGACAGACCGGTTGTCCCAATGACGTGAATTTTACCAAATTGAGCCGCAAGTTTGGCATGGGCGACACTCGCGGCGGGTGAGGTGAAATCAATGACGGCGTCAGCGATCTCAAACAGATCTGCTGCGCTGTCGGTTACCACAACGCCCAGCGGTTCCAGTCCGGCAAGCGTGCCAAGGTCATTGCCTTGAAAAGGTGAATTCGTGGGCTCTGTTCCACCGCATATCTGGCAGCCTTGAGTTTGGGTAACCTGCTTGACCAGCATTCTGCCCATGCGACCGCCACATCCGACAATACCGATTTTTATATCGCCCATTTGATTTTTTCCTTAATTCACCATCTCAATGCCAAAAGGTTTATCATGAAAAAATACCACTGGCGAGAGGACCTTCTATTCTTTGAGATCCGCAAGAAAATCTTTTACCCGAGAGAAAAAGCCTTCGCTTTCCGGGTTGTGCCCACCTTTTCCTTCTCCTTCAAATTCCTGAAGAAGTTCTTTTTGTCGTTTGGTTAGGTTCACAGGTGTTTCGACGATTGTGTGGATATACATATCGCCATTTTCGGATGAATTCATGATCGGCATTCCTTTGCCGCGCAATCTGAATTTACGTCCAGACTGAGATCCTGCCGTGATGGAGACTTTTGCCCGGGCGCCATCCAAAGTCGGCACCTCGACATCTCCGCCCAGAGCGGCTGTTGTCATCGGAATTGGCACGCGGCAATGTAGGTTCTGACCATCACGTTGGAAAATGCGATGATCTGATACCGTTAGGAAAATGTACAAGTCGCCGGGCGATCCGCCTCTGCGGCCCATTTCACCTTCACCTGACAGGCGAATGCGATTTCCATCATCCACACCGGCCGGAATATCGATTGAGAGTGTTTTTTCTTTGTGAATGCGGCCTTCACCGCGGCATTTTTCACACGGCTTTTCAATGACACGTCCTTGCCCATGGCAAGTGGGGCAGCCACGCTCAATGGTAAAGAAACCTTGTTGCGCGCGAACTTTGCCATGTCCATTACAGGTACTGCAAGTAACCGGCGAAGAGCCTTCGGCTGCACCAGTTCCACTACAGGTATCGCATTCGACAGATGTGGGAATTTTAATTTCGGTGTTTTTACCGTGGTACGCTTCTTCAAGCGAGATTTCCATATTATAGCGAAGATCGGAACCTCTGCCCTGGCCAGCGCCGCCACCGCCACGTCGGCCACCCATGAAATCACCGAAGAGGTCTTCAAAGATATCTGAAAATCCACCGGCGCCCATGCCACCCATACCACCAGAACCCATACCGCCATTTTCAAATGCGGCATGACCAAACTGATCGTATGCAGCCCGTTTTTGCTCATCACTGAGCACTTCGTAGGCTTCGTTTAACTCTTTGAATTTGGCTTCGGCTTCGGCATCACCTGGATTGCGATCGGGGTGATACTGCATGGCCATCTTGCGATAGGCTTTCTTTAGGACAGTGCCATCCGCGTCGCGGGACGTCTCCAGGATTTCATAATAATCGCGTTTTTCCATAAGGTCCTACTCAACTAAATGCCGCCCCGGACTAATCTTTAGGCCGGAGCGGTTCGTTTAAAGTAAAGGGTGCAACCCGTTACAGGATTACTCGGCCTTATTTATCTTTTTTGTCGTCGTCGACTTCTTCAAAGTCGGCGTCAACAACATCGTCATCACTGGCAGATGTGCTTTCCGCCTCGGCAGAGCCACCTTCTTCACCCTCAGCCTGTGACTGAGCGTAAACGGCTTCACCAAGTTTCATTGATGCCTGTTGCAGGGCTTCCATCTTGGCTTTGATGTCTTCGATGTTGTCTGAGTCTTTCACTTCTTTCAGCTCATCAAGCGCTGATTGAACTGGACCCTTCACATCGTCACCCAGCTTGTCACCCATTTCCTCAAGTGTTTTTTCAGTAGTATGGATGAGGCTATCTGCCTGATTTTGAACTTCGACTTTTTCTTTACGGGCTTTATCATCCGCTGCATGTTCTTCAGCGTCTTTGACCATCCGCTCGATATCGTCATCGTTCAGACCGCTGGAAGCCTGGATCTGGATTTTCTGCTCCTTGCCAGTTCCTTTGTCTTTCGCAGATACATTCACAATACCGTTGGCATCGATGTCAAATGTCACTTCAATTTGCGGAACGCCGCGAGGCGCACCCGGAATATCTGTTAGATCAAAGTTGCCAAGCAATTTGTTGTCGGCAGCCATCTCACGCTCACCTTGGAAGACCCGAATTGTCACTGCAGACTGGTTGTCTTCTGCAGTTGAGAATGTCTGGCTTTTCTTCGTTGGAATAGTCGTATTGCGATCGATCAAACGTGTGAATACACCGCCAAGTGTTTCGATACCCAAAGACAATGGTGTCACGTCCAGCAACAACACGTCTTTAACGTCACCTTGAAGAACACCGGCCTGAATTGCAGCACCCATCGCGACAACTTCATCAGGGTTCACCCCTTTATGAGGATCACGACCAAAGAATTCTTTCACGATTTCCTGCACTTTAGGCATACGGCTCATACCACCGACAAGAATAACCTCGTCGATTTCGCCTTTTTTGAGACCCGCGTCTTTCAGAGCTTTCTCGCAAGGAGGCAGTGTCCGTTTGATCAGGTCACTGACCAGATTTTCGAACTGTGAGCGTGTTAGCTTAACCTGAAGATGCTTCGGTCCAGAAGCGTCTGCAGTGATAAAGGGCAGATTAACGTCTGTCGCCTGTGAGGATGACAATTCAATTTTTGCCTTCTCAGCAGCTTCTTTCAGACGTTGCAGAGCAAGCTTGTCACTGCGCAGGTCAATGCCGTTTTCTTTTTTGAATTCATCTGCGAGGTATTCGACCAATTTCAAGTCAAAGTCCTCACCACCAAGGAATGTATCACCATTGGTTGACTGAACTTCAAAAACGCCATCACCGATTTCCAGTACGGAAACGTCGAACGTACCACCACCCAGATCGAAAACAGCAATTTTCTGATCTTTTTTGTCCATGCCATAGGCAAGGGCAGCGGCTGTAGGCTCGTTGATAATCCGAAGAACTTCCAGACCCGCAATTTTACCAGCGTCTTTGGTAGCCTGACGCTGCGCGTCATTAAAGTAAGCTGGTACGGTGATAACAGCCTGCGTGACATTTTCACCCAGGAAGTCTTCAGCCGTTTCTTTCATTTTTTGCAAAATAAATGCCGAAATCTGACTTGGGGAATATTTCTCACCCTTAGCTTCAACCCACGCATCGCCATTGTCTGCTTTGACAATGTTGTAGGGAACCATTTCGATATCTTTTTGCGTTGTTTTGTCGTCAAAACGACGGCCAATCAAACGCTTGATCGCAAACAAAGTGTCTGAAGGGTTGGTTACAGCCTGACGTTTAGCTGACTGACCGACAAGCTTGCCGTCATCAGTGAAGGCGACGATTGAAGGAGTTGTACGTGTACCTTCTGAGTTTTCAATAACCCGTGGATCCTTACCGTCCATAACGGCGATACAGGAATTTGTGGTACCTAAGTCAATACCGATTACTTTTGCCATATTATCCTCTTCTTTACTGGCAGATTTCTACAGCCAATCATTGCACTGTAAAAACCCCCAAGGAGTTAAACTGTTACTGTCTGACGTTTATATAGGTGTGAAGCTAAATCAGTGCAAGTACTCTGACCGATTGAAATAATCTTTTTCCGTATATTTTACATTGAATTTAATAGATAAATCGTGATTTCTGGATCAGAAACAAGGGGCTATCTGCTTTACGTTGGTTAGGGCATCTGATACTGAGAATGTTACCGCAATCTCAACTCCCACATTCAGGACGAGACATGACTGATAGATCAGGTGATCAACCGTCGGAACCATTGTCTGCCGCTCAAGATTTCAATCATCAAAAAGGCCTGCTGGCAGCGTTAGGGGCTTTTACGCTTTGGGGAATTTTTCCGCTATATTTTAAAGCTTTGGGCCATGTCCCTGTTTTTGAAATTTTAGCCAACAGGATTCTGTGGTCGTTGGTGCTAGTCTTTGCTCTGGTTGCAATCACCGGCCGATTTTCACATTTAAAGGCGGCGATTTCTGATCCCAAAACGATGCTAATCTTTCTGGGGTCCACCGCTTTGATCGGGATGAATTGGACTGTATTTGTGTGGGCAATTGCACATGATCGCGTGCTTGAGGCGGGCTTGGGATATTATATAAACCCGCTGGTTAGCGTTGTTCTTGGTATGATTTTTTTCGCGGAGCGAATGAATAGATGGCAAACGCTGGCTATTATTCTGGCTGTATGTGCGGTCGTTTTGATGACGGTGGTGCTGGGTGAATTGCCTTGGGTTTCTTTGGCGCTTGCATTTTCCTTTGGGTTTTATGGATTGTTGCGGAAAAAAGTTCAGGCAGAATCAACAGTTGGTTTAATGATAGAGACCGGGATTTTAGTGCCTTTTTCGATCGCCTATCTTGTGTTTCTTTCCTCAACGGGTGGTTTGCAGGGCGGGCAGATTGGCGACAGTTTTTATGATTTGAATACGGTTTTGCTGCTGGCGGGAACGGGACTTGTAACAGGGGTGCCGTTAATCCTGTTCTCCTATGGTGCTCAGCGCCTTCGTTTGGCGACAGTTGGGATCATGCAGTATGTTGCCCCAACCATTCAGGTTGTTCTCGCGGTTTTCGTATTCGACGAGCATTTCTCGCAAATACAGTTTATTGCTTTCTCGCTAATTTGGCTGGGGCTTATCATTTACACGATAGATGGCATTCGAAATCGGCAATAGAAACAAAAAAACCGCAGCGATTTGCTGCGGTTTTTGGTGTCTAAGTCAAATTTTAGACGGATTGATCAATATGCGCATCATTCTTTTTCTGGCCGCCTTTGGCAACGCCAACCAGTGAAGGTCTTAGCAGACGATCTGCGATAACATAGCCAGCTTGCATGACTTGAAGAATGGTTCCGGGCTCAACATCGGGGTTTTCAATCTCAAACATGGCTTGATGGAGGTTTGGATCAAATTTCTTGCCTTCAGCTTCAATCACCTGAACTTTGTGCTTTGATAGCGTGCTCAGCAATTCAGATTCCGTCATTTCAACGCCAGTGAGTAGCGTTTTCACGGTTTCGTTTTCCTTATCCTCGTCTTTAACGGACTCAATTGCCCGGCGGAGGTTGTCGGATATGCTCAGAACGTCGCGGGCAAATTTCGTCGCGCCATAGTTAAGTGCATCTTCTTTGTCTTTTTGCGAGCGTCGGCGCATATTTTCGGTTTCGGCCATGGCGCGCAGTAATTTTTCTTTCAAATCCGCGATCTCAGCAGCCTGTTTTTCCTCGAGTGAAAGTTCGGCTTCATCAGACGGAATTTGGTCCGCATTTTCCATAGCGTCAATAATTGCTTCATCTAGGTCCTGCTGGTCTTGATCAGCAGTCGTATTTTCCGACGGATCCACTTCGGGATTCGTATCCTGATTTTCTGGAGAATTTGGATTTGTATTACTCATATCTTTCGTTTCCTAATTCGGCGTCATTTAATCTAATAATCGACCTATGACTTTGGCCGTGTAGTCTACCATTGGGATAATGCGCGCATAATTCAATCGGGTTGGCCCGATGACCCCAACAACACCCACGACCTGTTTTCGGCTGTTCTGATAAGGAGAGATAATCATTGATGTCCCAGAAAGCGAGAAAAGATTGTTTTCTGCCCCAATAAAAATACGAACACCATCGCCCCCCTCTGCCAATTCCAGTAATTTAATACCTTCTTTGCCAGCTTCAAGGGTGTCAAACAGCTGTTTGATTTTGTCGAGATCTTCCAGTGCCTGAATGTTTTGCAGCAGATTAGAATGCCCGCGTACAATCAGTGTTTCCTTGCCGCCCCAGGAGGCTATGCCTGATTCGACCAGATTGCTGGTAAGTTCATCTAATTGCGCCTGATGCGACGCCAATTCCTGATGAATTGAATTTCGGCCCTCCGTTAAAGTGCGACCTGCCAGTTTGCTGGTTAGATAGTTACTGGCTTCCTGCAGAGCTGAAATTGACAAACCGGATGGAATCTCAATTGTGCGGTTTTCAACCTGTCCATCGGCGGTGACAATGATAACAAGCCCTTTGTTTAAGCCCAAACGGATAAACTCGATCTGTTTTACCGGACTGTCGCTTTTAGGGGCCATGACAAGGCTGGCGCAGTTTGATAACCCCGATAGCATAGATGAGGCTTCATTAAGAACCTCATCGAAATTCTTTCCCTCAACCGCGCAACGTGATTTGATGTCCTGCCGTTCATTTTCTGTCAGGTTGCCAACCTCAAGTAAACCATCAACAAATAGCTGCAATCCCACTTGTGTAGGGAGGCGACCGGCCGATACATGCGGTGAATATAAAAGCCCGGCATCCGTCAGGTCGGCCATAATATTGCGAATAGAGGCGGGCGATAATCCGATTTGATTGAGTTTGGATAAAGTTCGAGATCCGACGGGCTCGCCTGTTTCCAGGAAAGTCTCAACAACATTGCGGAAGATTTCACGGCTACGTTCGTTCAATTCCTGAATATGCATGAGGATCTGTCTTTCAATACGGTACAACCCTACATTCTTTGTGGGTCAAGCTTTTGGAATGTAGTTAAGGGGGAGCCTTGCGTCAATCGGGCGCAAGCGTTACAAGGGATTGAATTTCACAAATAACGCTAATTTTGAGGTATGAGAATGCGGCCATCAGGTAGACAGGCAGGGGAACTTCGGAAAATTGAAATGGAGCCCGGTTATGCCAAAAACGCAGAGGGTTCCTGCTTGATCAAAGCAGGTGATACACATGTTTTGTGTACCGCAAGCATTGAAGAAAGGGTTCCGCCTTTTCTTCGCAATACCGGAAAAGGTTGGGTGACAGCGGAATATGGTATGTTACCTCGCTCAACGGGCCAGCGTATGGGCCGCGAAGCCGCACGGGGCAAACAACAGGGTCGAACTGTTGAAATTCAGCGTTTGATTGGCCGCTCTTTGCGGGCAGTTGTGAATATGGAAGGGTTTGGCGAACGTCAGATCACGGTTGACTGCGACGTTATTCAAGCGGATGGCGGAACTCGGACAGCTTCCATTACGGGCGCTTATGTGGCTTTATATCAGGCTTTTAATACATTGGTTGAACAGGGAAAAATTCTGGAAGTTCCTATGCAGCATCAAGTGGCCGCTGTTTCTTGCGGGATTTATAAAGGCGTACCCGTGCTGGATCTGGATTACCCAGAAGATAGCAATGCGCAGGCAGATGCCAATTTTGTGCTCTCATCGGATGGACGCATTATTGAAATTCAGGGAACTGCGGAGGAAGATCCGTTCACTGAAACACAATTCACAGCCCTGTTTGATTTAGCAAAAGCAGGCGTTAAAGAACTGTGCCAACTACAACGTAAAGCTTTGGGGCTCTAATCGTGCATCGACAGTTTTCAGGTAAAAAGCTGGTTGTCGCCAGTCACAATCAAGGGAAGGTTCGCGAGATAGGGGAACTTCTGGCTGAATATGGGGTGGAACCTGTTTCTGCGGCTGAACTTGATTTGCCTGAACCTGTCGAAGATGGCGATACTTTTATTGCAAACGCAAAAATCAAGGCGCTGGCAGCGGCGAAGCGCTCGGGCGAGATTTCCTTGAGCGATGATTCTGGTTTTGCCGTCGATGCATTAAATGGCGACCCCGGCATTTATTCCGCCCGTTGGGCGGGCCCCGGCAAAGATTTCGGGATTGCGATGCAAAGCGTGAAAAATAAACTGGATGAATTGGGTGATCAAGCAAACACACAATCTTCCTTTATTTGCGCTCTTTGCCTCGCTTGGCCCGATGGTCATACGGAAAGTTTTGAGGGGCGTGTTTGGGGAAATTTCGTTTGGCCCCCGCGCGGCGACAAGGGTTTTGGTTATGATCCCGTCTTTGTTCCCAAAGGCGGCACTCAAACATTTGCTGAAATAGATCCCATGGAAAAACATGCCATTAGTCATCGCGCGGATGCATTTGCTCAATTGATCGATGCTTGTTTCCCCAAAACTTAAACGCCCTGAACCCGGGTTTGGACTTTATTTCCATTGGCCGTTTTGTCGAAAGAAATGTCCATATTGTGATTTTAACAGCCACGTTCGGGATAATTTGGATGAGTCGGTTTGGATTGAGGCACTCCTAACGGAGTTGGCTTATTTCGCAGATCGTTCAGACTTGAAAACGGTTACGAGTATTTTCTTTGGAGGGGGTACGCCGTCCTTAATGTCGGAAGCGGCGGTTGCTCAACTTATTGAAGGGGCTTCGAAGCATTTTACGTTCGCACCCGATATTGAAATCTCACTAGAAGCGAACCCAACTTCTGCCGAAGCCGAGTCTTTTGCCGGATATCGGCGTGCAGGCGTGAACCGGCTGTCTATGGGTATTCAATCCCTGCAGGATAGATTTTTGAAATTTTTAGGCCGGGAACATTCTGTCGCGGAAGCTATCGACACAATTGAGCTTGCACGCCGGAGTTTTGAGAATATCTCGTTTGATTTAATCTATGCATTGCCAGATCAAACGCTGCTGGATTGGGAACAGGATTTGCAAAAAGCCCTGCAGTTGGCTGGAGATCATATTTCGCTGTATCAGCTGACGATTGAACCCAATACGGGCTTTGCGGGTGCGAAAAGGCGGGGTGAATTTGAACTCCCCAAGGATGAACTTGCTGAAGACATGTTCGATTTAACCCAGCAAATCTGCCGGAATGCCGGTTATCCAGCCTATGAGATTTCAAATCATGCGCGTCCCGGGTATGAATGTCGTCACAATTTGACCTATTGGCGGTACGGGAGCTATCTGGGTGTGGGGCCGGGTGCTCATGGGCGTTTATTGGCCAAAGGCTGCCGAATTGCGACGGAGCAAATTAAAAAGCCAGAAGCCTGGCTTACAGCGACACAAACAACGGGACATGGGCGCCAGATCGAAACCCTCCTTTTGGATCAAACAGAGAAAGCCGAAGAGGCTATGTTGATGGGTTTGCGGTTGAACGAAGGGGTGTGGTTTGAAAATCTGCGGAACACAACGGGTGCCGCGTTTGAGGATCTTGTTGACGCGGATAACCTGAACCAGCTTATCAAGGCTGGCTTTGTTGATATGGATCAGCAGAAGATATGGGCAACAGACAGAGGGCGTTTTGTGCTCAATAGTGTCCTTGCCGAACTGCTTAGTTAATTGCAGGTGTAAATGTGCTGGGGGCGGCTTCCAGTAATTCTAAATTATCCTGACCCAGCTGCATTACAGCAAGACCACGTTCCGCGATTCCAGAGTTTTGAAACCTAAAGATGCCATTGTAACCAGAGAAACCCTCAGCACTTTGTAGTTTGGCGGTCGAGAATTTATCTTCACCTTCATCTCTGGCCAATAAGCCTGATAACGCTAAAGCGTCATATGCGAGACTGGCAATTCTTGGCGGTGTATAGCCGTAAATTGAATTGTAGCGCGCTAAAAACTGATTTGTTGCTTCAGGAGAGGGGGCGGCAAACCAGCCGCCGACAAGCGAAGGCTCAGTTGTTAAGCTGACGTCAGCCCAAAGCCCCGTACCGATAAATTTCACTTTTGTCGGATCAACATCATAGTAAGATAACAAGGGCGCCAGTTCGCGAAGTTTCTGACCGCCTTCGGGGATTATCAAGGCATCAAAATTAACATCGCCCAGCGTATCCAGCTTAGACAGGCGGGCATAGGCTGCTTTGGATTCCGGATCCGTTTTCCCTTTAACCTGGTTTAAGGCCTGACGCAGGCGCCATTGCCGGTCTTCATAATTGGCGACTATTTTTGCAATATCCTGTAATTCTTCGGATCCCGGTGGCAGGTTGGACGGATATCTGCTGAGCTGGGTAAGGTTTAGGCCCAGCCGTTGGATTGTATTTTGGATACTACTCACCGCAGTATCCCCATAGGCATTTTGGGGGGCAAGAACAGCAAAATTCACCAGACCTTGGCGATAGGAAAATTCAAGAACACGGTCGATTTGCTGCTGAACCGTTAGCCCCATTAAATAAACACCTTCTTGCGCTGCAGTGACGTCTGTTGAGAAGGCGAGGATGTTAATATTATTTTGACGGGCAATGGGCTGGATCGCTTTAACAGATTCAGAGAATAAGGGGCCCATGAAAATTTCCGACCCCTCTCTTGCTGCAGCAAGCGCAGCTTCTCTAGCGCCTTCTGGCGTTCCTTTTGTATCGTAGGGTTGCAGCCGCAATTGTGTATTGTTGTGATCAAAGAGTGCCATATTTGCTGCGTTTAACAGCTCATTTCCAATTTTTTGATGGGGGCCGCTCAAAGGTAACAGTATTGCAAGTCTAACGGCTTTTTCGGTTGGAGCCAGATCGGGTCTGTTGAGTTGTGGTCCCGGAAACTGAAATTGGCCCTTTTCATCGATGGTCTGATTTTCCAGGGGTGTATCAGGGCCTAATGTTTCTTCATCAGTAAGTGGTTCGGAAGTTGGTTCCGGAGTAGAAGCTGCTACCGTCTCGTCCGGTTTTGTCTGCGCTGGAGCCGCCTCTTCGGCAGGTTGCAACAATGGTCCGATTGCTTCGCAGGCCGAAAATAATCCCAGAACCAGAATAAGTGCCAAATTTGTTAGACATTTGCGTGCAGTGTATGTCTTGCCCATAAAAGAACTCGTCCCCGGAAAATTTTTAGGCTGATTTCTCAGCTCGTTACCCCATTAAGTGATCATAATAGGAGTTCTCTGCTTGGAGCAGCAAGAAAATAGTGCCATCCTTATATGAGAAAAACAGAAAAGTGAGGCGATAGTTTGACAGCCCTGTTCAAGAAAAGGCAGCTTGCAAAGAAACGGAGAGCTCATCGAAGAGGCTTGATTGCAGAAAAATACGCCCAATTGTTTTTACTGATCAAGGGGTATCGCCTTGTTCAGAAGCGTTATCGCAGACCGACGGGTGAAATTGATTTGATCGTCACTCGAAATAACACCGTGGTGGCTGTCGAAGTCAAAATGCGCACAAACGTTGAAAAAGCGCTTCATGCGATTGGCCCGATCCAGCAAAGACGTATTCGAAATACCTTGCTCGCGTATATAGCGGCGCATCCTGAATACTCAGGTCATGATCTTCGGTTTGATGTTGTTTTGGTGACATCATTTTTCAAAAGCCCGCTTCATTTACAAAATGTCTGGTAGGGATCAGCTATGTCTTTGATCGTTTTTCAAATCACGATATAGTCCGGCATAATGCAGTGAGGCGTTTAAAAATGAATTGGGTAATTGTAGTTGTAATTGGTGCTCTTTCCGCGGGCCTGTTAAGTGGATGTACCCCGATTGGTATCGCAATTGGAGGGGCTGCAGCGGCTGGTGTCGTGGTTGCCGAAGAACGTTCCGTTGGCGATGCAATTGATGACGCTGGCATTAAACTGGATATTGCGGATAAACTTCTTAAAGAAAGTGAAAGTCTATTTATCAACGTCTCAACGACTGTCGTTGAAGGGCGAGTATTGGTAACCGGACATGTTGCAACAGACGAAGTTCGCCAAAAAGTGATCGAGATTATATGGTCAAATAAAAAGGTGAAAACCGTTCTAAATGAATTGCAGATAACAGATAATTCCTCTTTTTCCTCATCGACTGAAGACGCTTGGATCACTGCTAAATTAAAAACACGGCTACTTCAGGATGTGAGCATCCGGCAAATTAACTACTCTGTGGATACCGTTAACCGCACTGTCTATTTAATGGGAATTGCTCAAAATCAAAGTGAATTAGATCGGGTTTATCTGCAAGCAAGAGATATTTCCGGGGTTCGTAAAATCATTAGTCATGTTGTGATGAAGGACGATCCCATACGCCAATAATCACTTGCACGATCGTTTGAAAACTTTAAATGTTCAGTGGGTGTGCAATCTGACTTTTTAACTACAGGAAAAAATAATGAGCCTAACTGTTGCCATACAGATGGATCCGATTGAATCCATTGATATTAATGGAGATAGCTCTTTTGTGCTGGCTTTAGAAGCACAGGCACGTGGACACACCCTTTATCATTATGGACCGCAGGATCTGTCGTTTTTGGATGGCAAGATTATCGCACGCGCACGACCACTTGAAGTGCGCCGGGAGCATGGTAATCATTTTGCACTTGGCTCGGTGGAACGTATTGATCTGGCAACGACAGATGTTGTTTTAATGCGACAAGATCCACCATTTGATATGTCTTATATTACAGCAACCCATCTGTTGGAGCGCATTCATCCAAAAACCCTTGTTGTGAATGACCCGGTTAGTGTTCGCAATGCACCGGAGAAGATTTTCGTTACCCATTTTGATGGTGTTTTGCCGCCAACCCTTATTTCATCCGATATTCAGGAGATGAAGGAATTTCGGGCTGAGCATAAAGACATCATTATCAAGCCTTTGTACGGTAATGGCGGGGCTGGGGTATTCCATCTGAAACCCGATGATGAAAATCTGACCGTAATTCATGAATTATTTAATCAGTTTTATCGTGAACCTATGATTATTCAACGGTATTTGCCGGAAGTCAGAAAAGGTGACAAACGGATTATCCTGATCGATGGCAAACCGGTTGGCGCCATCAACAGAGTTCCTCAAGAAGGGGAAAGTCGCTCAAACATGCATGTTGGGGGGCAGGCTCTTAAAACAGGTTTGACGCCAAGAGAAGAGGAAATCTGTGAAATTATTGGCCCGTCGTTGAAAGAACAGGGTCTGATTTTTGTCGGTATTGATGTGATCGGCGATTTCATGACAGAAATCAATGTGACCTCTCCAACCGGACTTCAGGAAATTAATCGCTATGATGGCGTTAAGTTGGAAGCCGGTATTTGGGATTGTATTGAAGATAAAATCTCCTGAATGAAATATAACCTTTTCCCCACGCAAGTCGTTTTCTGTAATTTATTTTCATCTAAATTATAATTCATGTTATAGTTTAGATGTTGATGAGCTTCGCGTGGGGGGAAGAGTGCAATCAAGTATCGCAACAGTTGCGTTTCAAGGCCTTGAAGTACGGCGTGTTATGGTTCAGGTTTTGATGTCTGCGGGATTACCTGCGTTCACGGTTGTGGGGCTTCCTGATAAATCAGTTGCCGAAAGTAAAGAGCGCGTACGCGCGGCGCTCACGTCACTAGGCATTGGCTTACCTGCCAAGCGGATTACCGTCAATTTATCGCCTGCGGATTTACCCAAGGAAGGCGCGCATTTTGACCTTCCCATTGCGTTGGGCTTACTAACGGCGATGGGCATTTTACCTGTTGAGGAAATGTCTGATTATTTGGCGCTTGGTGAGCTGTCTTTGGATGGGAGTTGTAATCCAGTTGCAGGTGTCCTGCCCGCCGCGGTTGATGCGGTTGCCGCACAATTGAGACTAATATGTCCGCAAGCAAATGGAAGCGAGGCTTTGTGGGCGGGGGATCTGGACATTCTCGCTCCCGATTGCCTGCTGTCTCTGATTAATCACTTTAAAGGAAGTCAGGTTTTATCGTCTCCCACTCGAATGCAGATGCTGGATGACAAGATCCACCCGCGCCTTGAAGACATCAAAGGACAGGAGAGCGCCAAACGCGCGTTGGAAGTTGCTGCAGCTGGCGGCCATAATTTACTAATGAGCGGTCCGCCAGGGTCGGGAAAATCTATGCTGGCATCACGCTTACCCGGGATCCTACCGCCATTGGATGCATCAGAAGCGCTTGAAGTCAGCATAATTAGTAGTGTCGCGGGAGAGCTTAAAGGGGGGCAGTTGTCCCGCCACCGGCCTTTTCGGGACCCGCATCATTCGGCATCTGTGGCGGCGATTGTCGGCGGTGGGCGCCGGGCAAACCCCGGCGAAGTATCCTTGGCCCATCAAGGGGTACTTTTTCTGGATGAGTTGCCAGAGTTCGGGCGCCAGGTGTTAGAAACATTGCGTCAGCCAATTGAAGCGGGTAAGGCGGTTATCGCACGCGCTAATTTACATGTCACTTATCCTGCGCGTTTTCAACTTATTGCGGCCATGAACCCTTGTCGATGCGGCTATATGGGAGATGCGACAAGAGCCTGCTCCCGTGCGCCAAAATGTGGCATCGATTATAAATCACGGATTTCTGGTCCTATGCTGGATCGCATCGATATTTTTGTCGACGTTCCGGAGGTGAGCGCTATGGACCTTACTCAGCCTTCAGCGTCAGAGACAACAGAGGTTGTCGCAAAGCGCGTTGCAATGGCACGAGATATCCAACGCGACCGATATCGTGATTTGAAAAACATGCCTCGCGTTCGAACAAATGCTGAAGCAGAAGGCGAGATCTTGGAGAGAGTTGCAACACTGGATGCGAATAGCCAGACTTTAATGCAGTCAGCGATTTCCAAATTTAAATTATCAGCACGCGGCTATCACCGGGTCCTGAAGGTAGCCCGAACGCTAGCGGATCTTGCCGGATCAGAAAACATCCGCAAACATCACATTGCGGAAGCTTTGGGGTATCGTCAGACGACGCCTTGAGCTAGTCGCCAAGTTCCAGCTTCTCGATGTTTTTACGTGCTGTCTCCCCGGCAGGGCTGTTGGGGGAGATTTCGAGTACCCTGATCCAGTCTTGCCGAGCGGCATCAAAGTTACCAGCAAGTCTGAACAATATGCCTCGTTCCACCAAACCATCGATTAAATTGGGTTCAAGGGAAAGTGCCAGATCAATATCCTCCATTGCCCTGTCGTTGTCTCCCAATTGCCGTCTTGCGGCGGCCCGAAAGGCGAGCGCATCCGCTCTGGTTGGATCAAGGCGTAAAGCAAGATCTAAATCGTTGAATGCATCCTGATAATTCTCGGCTGCGGCCAAAATCCGGCTGCGATCAATTAGGAGTTCAATGTTACCGGGCTCTATTTCAAGAGCCGCAGAGGCAACAGCCTGTGCCCGGCTGTAATTTTCAGCAAGGAGCCAGCTGTTTGCAGCCTGACTCAACATCGGTACAACGTGGGCATCGCCAGTGTTGTGCATGTCCTGTGCAATTTTCTCCATTCGCTCTGCTGCCAGATGGTATTTTTTCATTTCCATCAGGGCCAGCGCCGCGCAATGACGGGCGGGAAAGCCACCTCCTTTATCGCGCCAGCTTAATGCTGAGCTAAAAGCCAGCTCAGGTTCATGTTTCGTCAGTTTGATACAGGCCTTGTATTCGGCACCTTCATCGCGGGCGGCGGCAATATTCGGGCTGACAAGCGACGTCACTGTCGCCAATAGTATAATTTGAAGAGCCGTTAAGTTTGGGGTTTTTTGAAACATGATATCCGCTAATTCAGGTATTCTGATCGATTACATATAAGTGCGTTCAAAGTGATAATCTATGCATATTTGAGGATTAGAATTTCACGGTACCTCATTATCTATTGCTTTGAGCCGATAAGTAAAAGTTGATCAAGTTGTATGGAATGAGATCGGCGTTATTGTTGAAATCACGCCGGTTTCAGAAGAGGCACAGTCTGCGCGTGATATTGAAATTGAAGTGATTCCTGATGTTGAGGCGGCGGGTAATTGCGCTTCAGAGAGTTTTTGAGGGTGGGTTTTAGGGTAATGATTGCCACAAAACAGTCTCAATTAAACCTTAAGTGCAGGTATGAGGTTTCTTTGAAAGGAAAAATGATGAACCGTATTGCACTGACTGGAGTTTCATTTTTTGCAATGGCTGGTGTTGCCTTCGCAGATCAGGCGCTCCCTATACAAGATCAAGTCGTTCTCTCTTTGCAAGAAGAAGGTTGGGTGACCACAAATTCAGCCGATGTTCTGGTTTATTTCAATATTGTGCAGCAAAAAGAAACTGCAGATGATTTGAAAAAGGAAATTTTGGCAGCGCTGGCTAATTTGGCGCCAAAGGCCGAATGGTACATTTTGTCCTCACGGGAAAGTAAGGATCAAACAGGCCTCAATCGTTGGAATGTAAGCGCAAATGCACGCCTTGCCGAGGGTGCTATTGCGGGTTTGCAGGACAAAGCCGAAAGCATCAGCCGTCCAGGTTTTAAAATGGGTGTTTCGCAAGTCGACTTTTCGCCGACACTGGATGAAACCAATTCACTGAAAGCAAACCTTCGAAAACGGATATATGCCAAAGCAAAAGAAGAGGCTGAACGTTTATCAAAAGCAATTGGCGGTGCGGCCTATCAGGTTCGCATGGTGAATTTCAATCCAAATTTTGCGGCTCAACCAGCTCCGATGTATAAAGATATGGCAGTGCAGCGGGTTTCGAGTACGATGGAAAGCAGCGGCGGTAGCGGCGGCGGATCAAAGATGCCTGTTTCTGAAAAGCACAGTCTAACGGCAACGGTTATTTTGGGTCGTATGGGCGATAAAATAGAAAAATAAAAGGATTTTAGTGACATGAAGCCGGGTTTGTTCTGCGTTGGATTTGGGTTTACGGCTCAGGAGCTTGTCCGGCAAAATCCAGAATGGCAGGTCTGGGGAACATCTCGTACCCAGCGCGCTTTCGAGGGCGATTTGGCGCATGTAACACCAATCCATTTTGATGGGCATCAGGTGCCAGCAGAGTTTGACGATTTTGCGGATCAGATTACGCATATTTTGTTATCCGTTCCCCCTGACGATCAGGGGGACCCTGCCTTTGCCGTATTGGCTCAAAAGCTCGTTAAGCTCAAAAATTTGAAATGGGTCGGTTATCTGTCTACGACGGGTGTGTATGGTGACCTTCAAGGGGGCACCGCGACAGAGGATACAGATTGCAATCCATCTGGTGTTCGGGGTCGCCGGCGGGTGACCGCAGAGGGGCAATGGCTCGGTCTTTATGAAAAGCATCAATTGCCCGTCCATATTTTTCGGCTGCCGGGGATCTATGGCCCGGGCCGAAATCAGATGGTTTCTTTGCAAAATGGCAAAGCGCATCGAATTGTAAAGAAGGGACATGTTTTCTCAAGAATCCATGTCTCGGATATAGCGGCTATTCTTTCTGCCTCTATAGGGAAGCCAAATCCTGGCCGTATTTATAATGTTTCTGATGATTTGGCCGCGCCGCCGCAAGAGGTGGTGACTTACGCGGCAGAGCTTCTGGGTATTGATCCGCCGCCTTTTCAAGATTTTGAAACAGCTGACCTAAGTCCGATGGCGCGGAGTTTTTATTCGGACAATAAAAAAATTAGTAATGCCCGAATTAAATCGGAACTTGGTGTTTCCTTAAGATTTCCAACTTATAAAGTTGGTCTGAAAGCCTTGTATAAAGGGTTGTGAGCGTTTATTTATCAGTTTCAACGTCGAGTTAATTTTTAGGATTTGCGATGCCACGAGCAAAATGCTTTGATCGGGAAGAAGCCCTACAGAAAGCCATGCGTGCTTTTTGGGCCCGTGGCTATGAAGCAACTTCAATTCAGGACCTTGTGGACTGCATGGGCATTAATCGCGGCAGTCTCTATGATACGTTTGGCGATAAGCATAAATTGTTTATGGCAGCGTTGGATCAATATACCGATAGTTCGCTAACGCGAGGTCTGGCGCTTCGTGAGGATGGGAATGCAATCCTAATTCTCAAAGATTATTTATATAGTTTTATGTATAGAACGCTCGAAGATCCTGAAAAAAGGGGCTGTTTTGTAACCAATACGGCGGTTGAGCGATCAGCATATGATGAACAGTGCGCTGTTAAGTTGCGAAATTATTACGCAAAAATAGAAAGTGATATTCAGTTCTTGATTGAACGGGGTCAAAGATCCGGCGAAATCATTACCCATCGTTCTGCATCTGATCTCGCTTCCTTCCTGATTGGCGTGATGCAAGGCATTCGGGTCATGGGGAAGGTCAAGCCAGAAGAGGCAGCTCTTCGCCCGATGGTCGAAGTTGCACTTGAAGCCTTGAACGGTCAGAAAGCAGTATGAGTTTTTCTCCAGACCTATGGGCGTCTGTTGCCAACGCCCTTATATTCATTGCTTTGATTTTGTTCCCTTGGACAACAGGTGGCGGTCAGAAATTCTGCGCTTTCATTGGATTTGGCGGAGTGATTGTATTGCTCGTTTTTGATTTTCTGGCAGGTCAAAATGCCGGTGATTTCACTCTGACCATAGACTTGATGACGCTTACGATTGTGAAAGCGGTCTTCTTTTTTCTATGTAGTCTGCTTGTTGAACGTGTCTTTAGGGCTCTTATGCTTCGGCGTGAAGCAAATAAAGTCTCAGCGACGACAGTTGATCCCGCTGCAAAGGAAAAATTTGATCGCGAAATGAAATCAATGAAAGAGAGAAGCGGGAAATTTTTTGGCTCCTAAAGCTAATTTTTCTCAATAACAGCTTTCAGCAAATTGATCGCCTCTTCCGAATCCCATTCTGCGGGGCCAACCATTCGCGCTACTTCCCGGCTTTCTTGATCCAAAATGAGTGTGGCAGGTAGTCCAAACACTCCATTTAGGCGGCCCGATTTCAAGCTTTTATCATTGTAAGCGGTCAAGTTTTCAATGTTCAGAGCTTTCAGGAATTTTGTCACCCGCTCTATGCCCTGAAGATCATGACTGATTGCAACAACCTCAAAGGAATCAGATCCCATTTTTGCCTGTAACTGGTCAATTGACGGCATTTCTTCGCGGCAGGGTGCGCACCAGGTTGCCCAGAAATTTAGCAGAACAACTTTTCCTTTGAAGTCTGAAATCTTGTGCGTTTTTCCAGCCGCATCAATGAAGGAGAAGTCAGATATGGCTTCTGGACTGGATGCGACAGTCACATTTTTCATCTCACCGACGGTCAGATCATTCAGATTTTGGGAGAAAGCGGTTGAAGTTGCTACCCCAAGACCTGTAAATGTAAGCGCTAAGCCGATGAGAGCAGATCTTAACTTTGTGTATTTCATCGTTGTTCAATCCAGTAGTCGTAAAGAGAGCCCAGAAAAATGAGCGCAAATGAGCTTTGGGGTGGCAGGTTTGCCAAAGGTCCCGCTGAAATTATGGAACGGATCAACGCGTCCATTGACTTTGACAGGCGACTTTACAGACAAGATATTGCCGGGTCCATGGCTCACTCAAGCATGTTGATTGCCCAAGGTATAATATCAAGTGAAGATGGGGAAAAAATTCAACAGGGTTTGCAAACAATTCTTCGTGAGATCGAAGCTGGAAACTTTAAAACGGATCCTGCCCTTGAAGATATTCACATGCATGTGGAAGCCCGTTTACGTGAATTAATCGGAGATGCGGCAGGGCGCTTGCATACAGCCCGCTCGCGTAATGATCAGGTTGCCACAGATATGCGGCTTTGGGTTCGCGACACTATGGATTATCTGGATGGTGAACTGAAATCGCTGCAGGTGGCCTTGGTCAATCTCGCGGCCGCGGAAGCCGATAGCGTCATGCCCGGCTTTACGCATATGCAAGCGGCGCAGCCAGTTACCTTCGGTCATCATATGCTGGCATATCTGGAAATGTTTGCGCGGGACCGCTCTCGTCTTGCAGATGCGCGTGCCCGGTTGAATGAATGCCCCTTGGGCTCGGCGGCACTCGCAGGCACCTCATTTCCGATTGATCGGGAGATGACGGCAAAAGAACTTGGTTTTGACCGGCCTACGGCGAACTCACTGGATGGCGTCTCTGATCGGGATTTTGCACTCGAGTTTTTAGGTTTTGCGTCTATCTGCTCCATGCATTTATCCCGTTTAGCTGAAGAGATCGTAATTTGGTCAAGCGCACAGTTTCGGTTTGTTGAATGTTCGGACAGTTTTTCGACCGGCTCTTCCATTATGCCGCAAAAGAAAAATCCGGACGCGGCAGAGCTTATTCGCGGTAAAGCTGGCCGGAGTGCCGGTGCCTTTACATCTTTGCTGATGATGATGAAGGGGTTGCCGATGACCTATGGCAAGGATATGCAGGAAGATAAGGAGCCTGTCTTTGACGCAGCAGATAACCTGCAGCTTTGCGTCGCGGCGATGACCGGCATGATCAGCGACTTGACCGTAAACCGGGATGTTCTCAAAGCTGCCTCCGGCGCAGGCTTTGCGACAGCGACAGACCTGGCTGACTGGCTAGTTCGGACATTGGATATGCCGTTTAGAAATGCACATCATGTGACGGGTGCGCTTGTTAAACTGGCAGAAACCAAGAATTGTGGGCTTGAGGATCTGAGCTTGACGGAAATGCAGACTGTTGAACCGACAATCACCTCAGAAGTGTTTGATGTTCTGGGTGTGGATAAATCGGTTGCGAGCCGGGTTAGCTACGGTGGTACAGCGCCCTCTAATGTCACGGAACAGGCGGCGCGCTGGAAAGCCCTGCTTGATGGAGAAAAATGATGCGTAGAGTCGTAACCTGTTGCCTAGTCGTTGTTTTTTTGGCATGCGGTTTGTCCGCGTGTGGTAAAAAAGGCGATCCAGTTTATCAAAAAGGCAGTGAACAAAGTAAGAGTAATGGCTGAACGGGACGCAGGTTATGGATCATTTTAATTACCGAAACGGCGAACTTTACGCCGAAGACATTCCAGTTGCCAAAATTGCAGAGCAGGTTGGAACGCCTTTTTATTGCTATTCAACAGCAACGCTGGAGCGCCATTACAATGTATTTGCAAATGCATTTGAAGGCGCGAATGCGCTTGTTTGTTTTGCCGTAAAGGCCAATTCAAATTTGGCTGTCATTAGGACACTGGCGCAACTTGGCGCGGGTGCAGATGTTGTCTCGGAAGGTGAGTTGCGACGTGCATTGGAGGCGGGTGTTCCTGCTTCTAAAATAGTATTTTCAGGTGTTGGCAAAAGACCTTGGGAGATGGAAGCTGCGCTAAAGGCGGGCATTCATCAATTTAACGTGGAGTCTGAGCCCGAGGTGCGCGTCCTTTCTGAAGTTGCCACACGTTTGGGACTTGAAGCCGCGATTGCATTTCGAGTGAACCCTGACGTTGATGCCAAAACCCACGCTAAAATTTCAACGGGTAAAGCTGAAAATAAATTTGGGGTCCCCTGGCAGGATGTGTCGCGAATTTACCGGGAAGCTGCTGCATTACCCGGCATTAAAATTCAGGGCGTAGATGTTCATATTGGCTCTCAGCTCACAGACCTTGAACCGTTTAGCAACGCCTTTAACCGGGTGCGGGAGCTGGTTACGCAACTTCGAAGCGAAGGTCATGAAATCACACAGGTTGATTTGGGCGGTGGACTTGGTATCCCTTATGATGGAACGGTTCCGCCGACTCCGACGTCTTATGGTGCGGTTGCGATGGAATCCATGGGAAATATGGGTGTTCAGCTGATATTTGAACCCGGCCGGTTAATTGTTGGAAATGCAGGCATTCTTGTTTCAGAAGTTATCTATGTAAAGCAGGGTGCTGAACGGAAATTTGTCATTCTTGATGCAGCAATGAACGATCTTATTCGGCCAGCCATGTATGACGGCTATCATCATATTGACACAATCATAGAGCCATCTAAGGACAGTGTTTTTGAGGATGCAGATGTTGTTGGGCCTGTATGTGAAACCGGCGATACCTTTGCAAAAGGGCGAAGTCTGCCTCCTGTTCAAGCAGGTGATTTGGTTGCGTTCCGAAGCGCCGGTGCATATGGCGCGGTAATGGCTTCTACGTACAATACACGCCCGCTTGTCCCGGAAGTTTTGGTGAACGGAGATCAATTTGCAGTGATCCGTGAAAGACCATCCTTGGCGGAAATGCTTGAACTTGATACGATGCCATCATGGCTGGATAACGTAAAATAATGCGTTATCTTAAGTCCGTGAGAGGAAATGAATGGATCGACGCGGACAAAATCTAACAGGTCAACTGAAGTGGCGTTTATTAATAGCCCGCCAGCTATTGTTGTTCGAACGGATTTGGGCGAGTACATCGCCTGTGTTCCTCGTCGTCGGGATTTTTATCGCACTGACATTTTGGGGCGTCTGGGATCATCTCAATCCTTATGTTCACGTTGTAGCGCTGGTCGCAGTGGTCGCAGGAATGCTTTATGGGCTGCGGCATTTCGTCGATACATTTAGCTTTCCGCAGGTCATTGATGCCGCGGCGCGCTTGGAGAGGGAAAGCAGGGTTAGCCACAGGCCGCTACGCTCCATCGCGGCTGACCCGGTTTTGAAAGAAGACGGTCCAGCACCCTCGGAAATCTTTTGGGCGCAGCATGTTGAACAGCAACAAAAATCCTTAAACCGAATTGCACTGTTTTGGCCGAGTTTGAATCTGAGCAAGGGCGATCCTTATTCACTTCGGGCGTTAGTGATATTGCTTGTTTTGTCAGGTTATATGATGGGCGGCGTCAATCCGTTCCAGCATTTTAAAACAGCATTTATTCCAGATCTGAAAGGGCCTGTTCAGATTGTCGAGATGGACTTATGGGCGGTTCCCCCCGAATACACTGGACTGGCACCCCAACTTATTGTTCAGGATCAGGGTCAGTCTGTGCAAGAGGTGGATGAGGGGAAAATCAAAACACTGCGCGTTCCACAAGGATCTAGCTTGATTGGCCGATTAAGTGGCGGTGATAATTCACCCCCCAGACTGACTAACGGCGGTGAGCGGTATGCGTTTGAGCGAACGGAACGAAATAATTTCCAGATTAACATTGAGAAAGTGGAGGCTGGACGCTGGAGCCTGACCAAAGATGGTGAAAAACTCACCAGTTGGGATATGGATATCATTCCTGATCTGGCACCGATTATCCGGATATTGACGCTACCCGATGTAACGGACAGGTCTGCTTTACAGTTGGTGGTTTTGGCAGAAGATGACTATGGCTTGCTGGAATTGAACGGTCATATTGTTCGCGAGGGAAAAGAGGGCGAAATAAAGCTATCTTTACCCTTTGCTGTCGGCTCCAAAACAATAGAAAGCAAAAGTTATCATGATTTAACAGCCCATCCCTGGGCCGGATTGTCTGTTGAGCTTTTTGTCACGGGAAAAGACGAGACAGGACAGCTAGGCAAATCCAAAATTGTAAAATTGATTTTGCCAGAACGTGAATTCCGCCACCCAGTTGCGCGTGCACTTGTGGCAGAACGCAAACATTTGATGGAAAATCCGAAGGATAACCGTATCGACGTTGTTGGTGCGCTGGATGTTATTTCTTCGTTACCAGAAGCGATTTCAAATGATATCGGAGCGATGCTCATGGTTTCGGTCGCTCGGGGAATTTTGCTTTTTGAAGAAGGTGACAGCTCCATTGACGATGCCGCAGAGTTATTATGGCAAGCTGCCCTTAAGTTTGAAAATGGAAATTTAACGCTGGCAGAACAGGCTCTTCGCGAAGCGCAAAAGAAGCTGATGGAAGCCCTAAATAGCGGTGCGGCGGACGCTGAAATTCAAAAGCTAATCGAAGAGCTTAAGCAGGCAATGAGCGCGTTCTTAAATGAACTGGCGAAATCCCAACAAGCGCAGCAGTCTGGGGAAAATCCGGGCGAGAAAATGGCCACTCAGGATTTAAATAATATACTGGATCAAATTGACCAGTTTGCGCAATCGGGAGCGAGAGAGCAGGCCCGTGATTTGCTGAGCCAATTACAGGATATTCTTGAAAACCTGCAGGCTGCTGGTAGTGCGCCCAGCAACTCTCAAAGTGGTGCGCAGCAAACATTAAATGAATTGGATAAATTACTGAGTGAGCAGCAGTCCCTGCTTGATCAAACAATGCGATCTTCTCCGCGCTCGGGGGGTGTCCAAACACCTGAGGGGCTTAAACAGTCCCTTGAAAGCTTGGCCAAACAGCAAGAGGCTCTCCGCCAAATGTTGGGTGATATCATGGGCGATATGGGATTGAACGGTAAGATTCCCGGCGCTCTTGGTAAGGCAGAGCGGGCAATGAATTCAGCTCGCGGCGCTTTGGAAGGCGCAGATGGTCAAGCAGCCCAGCAGTCACAGAAACAGGCAATGGAACAGTTACAGCGTGGAATTGAAGGACTTGCCCAGCAAATGATGCAGGCAGGGAGTGGTCAGGGAAAAGGCCAGCTTGGGAGATCTCAAAATCGTGATCCATTGGGTCGTCCTGTCCCTGAGAATGGGTCTGGTGGACGCGAGGGCGCGGACCTGAAAATATTCGGAAAAACCTATCTCTCGACCACCCGACAAGTGCTTGATGAGTTGAGACGCCGCCTTTTGGATCCCTCCAGGCCAGAGCTTGAGAAAAAATACCTGAAGCGACTTATGGAGCGCTTTCGTTAATCCTTAGCTTGATGAACCGGCTGTTTTTACCTAAACCTGAATATCAAATCAGTTTGCAGGAGTCTTTATGTCTCAAGACCATCCATTTGCCCAATATGTGCGTGCGATCGGTAAAGGCCCGAATATGTGGCGGCACCTCGATTTCGCAGAAGCAAAATCTGCTATGAAAATGATTTTAAATGGGGAAGCTGACCCCCTGCAAATTGGGGCTTTTTTGTTGTTGCTGAGACGAAAAGGGGAGACGGGAGAAGAGTTCGCCGGTATGGCTGCCGCGGCAAGGGAATTATTTGGCGCTGGTTCGCCGTCTGTTGATATTGATTTTGATTGGCCATCCTATGCGGATCGGCATCGTCAACAGCCTTGGTTTATTCTAGCGGCGATTTTGTTGGCCGAACAAGGATTTAAGGTTTTAATGCATGGCATTGAAGGCTACTCAGACGGCTATGCCCCCACACGGCCCGCGTTATCGATGTTTAATATTCCGATGGCGACCTCATTGGGAACCGCATCAAAGGCCTTTGACGCAAATAATCTTGTATATGTTGGTTTAGAGAATTTTTGTCCCGAGCTGGATAAGTTGTTCGAGTTGCGTCCGTATTTAGGGGTGCGAACAGCGGTAAATACTTTTGCGCGTGATTTAAATCCATTTAACGCACCCTGTCAGATGCAGGGCGTTTTCCATCCTCCTTATAAAGAAGGCCATTTGCAAGCAGCTCAGGTTTTGGGGCAAAAAAATGCGATGATTTTCAAAGGCGGCGGTGGTGAAGTGATGCGCAATCCAATGAAGCCAGCGCGCGTGGATACGATTTTGAACGGTGACGTTAGTGAAATCGTCTGGCCAGCGTTGACAGAAAATACCACTTACAAGTGGCGCGAGGAAGACTTGTCTCCGGATCAGATTTTGCTGTTATGGCAGGGCAAGCTTGATCTGGAGGTGCCTCAAAAAGGTATCATCGGGACGTTATCTGTTGCGCTTAAAATGAAACATCCAAGCGAAAGCCCAGAGAATCTGGATCAACGGGCCAAAGAAATCTGGGAAAGCAGAGATCGCGCGCGATTTAACTAACCTTGCGATGGAACTGGAGTTCGGTTTCCGTTGAGAGCTTTGGCATGAATTTATATCCGGCGAGATCAAAGTCTTTAAGAGCTTCAGGATTATCGATCCGGTTCAGGCTGATATATCGGGCCATCATTCCGCGGGCGCGCTTGGCTGAAAAGCCAATGACTTTTGCTTCATTGCCTTTAACTTCCTTGAAAACGGGCGTAATCACGGGATATTCAAGTGCTTTCTTTGGGACGGCTTTAAAATATTCAGTGGATGCCAGATTAATGATCACGGGGCTTTCATGGGTTTTAAGTTCGTCATTTAAGGCCGCCGCGATTTTGTCGTTCCAGAAATCGTAAAGGTTTTTACCGCGCGTATTGGCAATGCGGGTCCCCATTTCAAGCCGATAGGGCTGAATAAGGTCTAGGGGGCGGACCAACCCGTACAAACCGGAGAGAATGCGGACATGCTTTTGTGCAAAAGCGACATCATCCTTTTCGAGAGTTTCGATGTTGAGCCCGGAATAGGTATCGCCGTTAAAGGCATATGCCGCCTGTTTTGCATTGTCGGGCGTGAAAGGAAAGCTCATGGATTGAAAGCGCTGGAAATTGAGTTCGCTTAAATCATCACTGATCTTCATGAGTCTCTTCAAATCGGAAGATTTTTGTTTCTTTGCCGTCTCCAATAATTCTGAGATGTCGGATTTGAATTGAAGCTCGGAATGGGAATCAGGAATATTATCCCGATCAAAATTTAGTTTTTTTGCAGGTGATAGCAAAGCAAGCATTTCATAAATCCAACTGTTTAAGACATGACCATTTATGGCCTTTTAAGCGGTGTATCGTCAACCGTTCCCTGCCACCACAAATCCATCGTCGTGCCATAAAAGCTTGGCTTCCTTGGAAAGTGAATTGATTTGGCATGGTAAATCCACTGCTGATTTGAATGGTGTAGGGGGATTGCATAGTATCCCCAGAGCAGGCAACGATCGAGTGCGCGAACCGCGGCTTCCAATGTTTCGCGGTCCTTTGCGCCAGCGATAACCTGAACCAGATGGTCAATCGCAGGTTCTTGGATGCCGGGATAGTTGCGACTGCCGGGGGTGTTTGCTGCATGGCTGCTCCAGTAAAAGGCCTGTTCATTCCCGGGGGATAAACTTTGTCCCCATTCCGTAATGATCATATCAAAATCAAAATCGGTAATCCGGTTTTGAAAACTTGCGCTATCCAATAGTCTAATCCGCAAATCGATACCGAGTACTTTCAAATTCTTTTTAAAACCGCTGACCAGCTTTAGATGTTTTCGATCGACGAGCAGCATCTCGATTTCAAAATTCGAGTTGAGGGAGGGATTGAATAGTTTTGAGCCCTTATTCTCCCAGCCGGCTTTTCCCAGTAATGCTTTCGCTTGCATCAGGCGGCTTCGAATACGTCCACTTCCATCAGAATGTGGGAGAGTGAAAGCCGTGTCGTAAAGTTGGGGCGGCAGAGACTGGGAATAGGGCGCAAGCATATCCCGCTCAAGGCCTTTTGGCATGTCGCTCGCTTTCAGATTTTTGGCTTCGAAATAGCTTTGCGTTCGCTTGTAAAGACCATGAAGCAGGTTTTGATTTACCCACTCAAAATCATAGGCGAGTGTCAGGGCTTTGCGCACACGTCGATCGGCGAAAATATCTTTGCGGGTGTTGAAAACGATCCCAAGAAATGGCGGGGGCAGTGAGAGGTCAATTGTTTGCCGGGCAATGTTTTCGGGTTGGTTTTTCTGGTGTTCAATCCATTTAGAGGGGTCTTCTTCGAAATAGGCATCAATATCTTGCGCAAGTAGGGCTTGATAAGCGACATCGGCATCGCGGAAATATTCAAAGCTGATGCTGTCAAAATTGAAACGTCCCGTAAATTGAGGTTTCGTCTTGCCCCAGAAGTTCGGATCTTTTTTGTAGGTAACGGACCGTCCGGGGTTTACTGCAACGATTTTGTAGGGACCGGTGCCAACGGGAATATCAAATCCAGCTTTTTCAAAAGGAACCTTTTCAAAATACCGTTCCGATATGATGGGCATAAGACCTATAATCAACGGCATTTCCGCTACATTTTCGGGTTTGAAGTTGAACTGGACCGTGTGCTCTGAAAGAATTTTGACCGACGTTACGCGTGAATAATATTGCCGGTGGTTAGGCCGCCCTTTTGTTTTTAACGTTTGATGGCTAAAGACAACATCAGATGCCGTGAGCGGGGAGCCGTCCGAAAAGTGAGCCTGAGGGTCGATCTGAAAGCGAATCCAGGATCTATCCGGGGCGACCTCAAAAGACTTGGCGAGGTTCGCGTATAGACTGAATGGTTCATCTTTTGACCGGGTTAAAAGGGATTGGTAAATCATAGCCAGACCAGCCGCTGAAACCCCTTTGATCAAAAAAGGTTGCAAGCTGTCAAAGCTTCCGATGACGGGAAGGCGAAGTTGCCCGCCTTTGGGCGCTTGCGGGTTTGCATAGTCAAAATTTTTAAAATTATTTGCGTATTTTGCCTGGCCATGCATGGCAATGGCGCTGTCTGCAAACGAACTTTGTGCGGCCCCCAAAATCAGGATGAAGGTATAGAAAAAACTTTTGAAAATTTTACGGGGCAAATTTATTTCCTGTGGTTTTGGGAGACCGTGTTCAAAATGGCGGTCAATTGATCTACAAGGGCTGGCATTTTCTTTTCTTCCGTCCCGGCGAACCCGATGATGAGGGCGTTTTTGCGATTTTCGCCTTCATAAAAAGCAGACAAAGCACGCAACATTAACCCTTCTTTTCGGCAAAGGGCTGCAACCTCTTTATCGGCAATATCGGGCCTTAAAAAGGCAACAAGGTGCATTCCGCATTCTTGGGGCTCAACGGTCAGAAAATCGGAACATTTTTCCCGTAATAGTGAAACCAGTGTTTCTTGTCGGGCTTGATACAAGGTTCGCATGCGGCGAATATGGGCCGATAGGTGCCCTTCAGAAATAAACTCTGCTAGGGCGGCTTCGGCAACGGCTGGTGAATGACCATCGATATCGCGCCGAAGGGCGAGGAATACATTCACCAAATCTTCTGGAACGACAAGATAGCCAATCCGCAGACCGCTAAACATGACTTTGCTCATGGATCCCACATATAATACGCGGTTGTCTGTATCTAACCCTTGCAGCGAAGATAACGGACGCCCGGTATATCGATATTCACTGTCGTAATCGTCTTCCAGAACAAATCTGTCGTTCTGCTTTGCCCAGTTTAATATTTCAAGCCGCCGTTGCAGCGACATTGTTGGGCCGAGCGGATACTGGTGGGATGGAGATAAGCATGCAAGGCGGGCCGCTGGAGCGAGTAGCTTCGCGGCCTCTAACTGGAACCCTTGTTCATCAATGGGAACGGATATGGGCTCAGCGCCAGCGGCTAAAATTGAATTTCTAATCCCGGGAAAGCCGGGATCTTCCATCAAAATTGGATCGTTTGGTTCGGCGAAGGCCCGAATGACCAAGTGAATGGCTTGTTGTGAACCGGACAACACAATCACCTGATCAGGTGAGCACTTCACAGCACGTGTTTGCCCCAGATGTTCTGCAAGTGCTTCGCGCAGGGCCGTGGCGCCGCCGATTGGATTACCAATTAAATATTCAAGTTTAGGGCGTCGCCAATGTTTGCCCAATAATCTTGACCAGGTTTCGAATGGAAACTGGTTTAACTCGGGGCGTCCCGGTGAAAAAGGTCCTTGATGATAAGGGGAGTTGCTCGCCGTTTGCCGGAGTGCTTCCGCCTGTTTTGATAATTTGATTTGCCTTGGAGTTGAGGCGGTTTTTACGCCCTTCTTTTGTAAATGAAGAAGCTCATCGGGAAGTTGACTGGAAATATAGGAACCGGCACCAACGCGGCTTTCAAGATACCCTTCGGCCATGAGTTGATCAAAGGCTGACAGCACGGTGTTTCGAGAGACTTCCAGATCCTGTGCCAGAAGCCGCGTGGAAGGCAGGCGCGTTCCAGGTTTAATGATTCCCTGCAGAATACAATCTCGCAGGTTGATAAATAGCTGCCGATGAAGCGGTGAGGGATCAGAGCGGTCAATGGACAAGTTGGCGAGATAGGCGTTTTTCATCGGGGCAAAATTCAAATTGGTTCCATTAAATTTCAAAATATACAGGAATAATGGCACCAGTTACAATAAATTTACCGAGCGAAAAGTAGTTTTCATTCAAAGATTGAGATTCTCTCCTATATTAGTTGTATATTTCGCCGTCAGTTTAACGAAGGAAACAAACATGTCAGAAAATTCAGAAATCGCATATTTTGCAGCAGGATGCTTCTGGGGTGTGGAAGCCGCATTTCGTCAGGTGAACGGTGTAATATCGACAGCTGTTGGTTATCAGGGCGGACATACACCCAGTCCTACCTATGAACAGGTATGTTATGAAGATACAATGCATGCCGAAGTGGTGGCGGTTCGTTTTGATCCACAGAAATTAACCTATGCAGAATTACTGGATGTATTCTGGTCTTGCCATAATCCCACAACCTTGAATAGACAGGGGCCCGATGTGGGCACACAGTACAGATCAGCAATTTTCTATACGTCTGATGCCCAGAAAGCTGCTGCGGAAGACTCTAAACTAGATCTGGAGCAGCGCCGGGTCTTCGCGTCACCAATCGTTACAGAAATTGTTAAAGCGCCGGACTTTTATGTGGCAGAAGATTATCATCAGCAGTATTTGGAAAAGCGCGGATTGGCCACCTGTCACATCTAATGATTTAGGCCATGTGGTGGTTTAAACTGTTCGTTCTTGAAAACCCTGAAATCCCATTAAACTTATGGTGAGATCCCGGCTGTCGCGATAGGCCTGTGTTCCGGCAGCATGGCTGTTAAGCGTGGATGCAGCACTTTCAGGCAATGAGGCATCTGTAACTGGATGATCCTGTGCAATCTGTTGCGCCAAGAAGAGGGATGAGGATTGCCCAAATGGAAGCGGATCCCGCGAAATAACTGGATGCGACTTTTGCGTTTCGTCACGCTTGAAGACCACTTCAACCGTTGAGGTTTGTGGGAGATTTTGTTCGAGCGAAGGGGCGCGCCGCCTTGCAGAGACGTGGTTTTCAAGACTGCTCTTGAGCTGGTGCTTTTCCTCAAGTTTCTGCTCAAGTATTCTCTGTTCGATATAGGCTTGGGCCTCTGCTTGTCGAACAGCCGCAGAAGAGTAGGAATTAACCGGATATGTACTGGAACGCGATAGCTCCATTAGACACAATTAACCTAGTTTGTTTATCCAATTGATTTATTTCGGTTTTTGTAACCGGAACTCCAGATTTTCTGGAGGTTTTAGCGCGACTCTATTAAACATAGTTTATAATATGTTAATAAAAAGTAATTCGCGCAATTCACTTTTTATTGAAGGATCTAAAATATAATATACCGCGTATATTACAACTAGTCCTTTTTTTTGGGCGCAGCCCTATTTGTCGCTGAGCTTATCAATGCGTTGTTGCATTTGCGCCAATTGATCTTTTAATTCTTTCATCATTTCAGTTGTTTCGCTGGAAGCTGGTTTCGACGGAGCTTCACTACTCTGCTCCTCTTCCTGTGCGCCAGAGCCTGAACCAAAAGCGGGAGGGGTGAATATTTTCATGGCTTGTGTGAACATAGCCATATTTTGACGTCCCATTTCTTCAAACTGTTGAAACATGGGATTGTCCCGCACATTCTCGGGAATGGCGTCACGCATTTTGTCTTGATTGCTGGTAAATGACCGCATGGACATATCAAGGTAGTCGGGCACAATGGACTGAAGACTGTCGCCATAATAGCGGATCAATTGCCGCAGAAAACTGATTGGCAATAAATTCTGACCTTTGGCTTCTTCTTCAAAAATAATTTGAGTCAAAACCGAACGGGTAATGTCATCATTTGTCTTCGCGTCATAGACTGTAAATTCATCGCCCTCTTTGACCATCTGACTTAGATGATCCAACGTTACATAGGAAGAAGTGGCCGTGTTATATAGACGCCGGTTCGCATATTTCTTAATTACGATAGGGGTATCAGTGTCTGACTTCTTTTCTACCAAGTTAGCTCCACCTTAGTTAATGCTGCGACGCGAAGCGTGTATTGTGCAATGCAGTTTTCAATTTGGCAATCATATTCGCAAAATTTAATCCTGCGGGGTGATATGGTTTGTTGATGCAATCCCCGTTATACTCACAACCATGTCTAATAACCCGGATCTTTCAAAAGCTGTTCTAAGCTATTTTCAGCTGTGGCAACGACAGGTTGCCGCGATGTCTCGAAATCCCGAGGCAGGAATAGCAGATATGATGGCGACTTATAACGAATTGGCTGCGGTTCTTTCAAAGGAAGAAGACGTCGTGACGGGTTCACAGAACAAGTTTGATAATGAGTAAATCTTTTAGCCAACCTGCTCAGCGAATCGGACCTCGTCCACTAGGGCTTCATTTGGGGCTTGCGACGCTTACCTTTGGAAGTTCGATTGGTGCATTACCTTTGGTGCGCGAAGGAAAGTATCCATGGTTGCCAGAGCTTAAAGCTGAAGCAGCAGAGGTTACGGAAAGTCTGAAGTCGTTTGAGCTGACCGATTTGTCTGCCGCCCTGGCGATGGAGGGTAATAAACGGATTCTGGACATGATGTCTGGAATTCAGAAATACCATGTTCACCCATATCGGCGGCAGCAGCGTGATCATGACGTCATTTGGTCTTTGGGGGAGATTCAACTTCTGGATTGTTCAAAAGGCTTGCCCGACAATGCGCCCGTTATCTTTCTGATCCCTTCTCTTGTGAACCGATCCTATATTTTGGATTTAATGCCGGACAGAAGTTTTGTAGATGCGCTTTCACAAGCGGGGATTAGGCCCCTTTTGGTGGCCTGGAATGCACCTGGAGAGCGGGAGAGCAGCTATACCATGGATGATTATGTGTCATCAGTTCTTGTTCCGGCGATCGATTTTACTGCAGCGCGGTTTCCGGAGGTGCCTTTACATGTATGTGGATATTGCATGGGGGGAACTCTGGCAACGGCGGTTGTACAATTTAGCCAGCATAAACTTTCCAGTTTTATCGCAATCGCGACTCCTTGGGATTTTCACGCAGATCTGGGACCTGCCGCAAAAGCATTTTTAAAGAATGAGGAGGGATGGTCTCTTGTTTTGGACTCTTTAAACGAGTTGCCCGTGGACATCATTCAGGCATTTTTTGCAAGTCTGGATCCCAACTTATGTATGAACAAGTTTTCGATGTTTAATCATTTTGATCAAGATAGTGCTCGCGCCACAACGTTTGTAGCGCTTGAGGATTGGTTAAATGACGGGGCGCCACTCGTTCGAAAAGTGGCAAAAACTTGCTTTAATGATTGGTACGGCGAGAATAAAACAGTCGCAGGCAGTTGGTATGTTCACGGAAAAGCAATATGTCCCGAAATGATCACAATTCCGTCGATGATTGCAATTCCGAATTCAGATAAGATCGTTCCACCTGAATCGGCTAAAGCGCTAGGTCGACAAATTCCGAACGCGACGATTGTCAGTTCGGGTTCGGGGCATATTGGCATGATGGTTGGCGGCGGTGCTCCGGCCGGATTGTGGCAGAATGTGATCGATTGGATCAGAAATTTATAATTTTTTTGTCGCATATGCACAAAAATTGTTGCATGTGCGAATTTATAACGTTATTTCGTATTTATTGAAAAAATATTCTGAAAATTACGAATTAACAATCAACTTTGAATTTTAATTAGTTTTCAGATAAGGGAGAGATCTTAAATGGACGTGGTTATTACAAGTGCGGTTCGGACACCAGTCGGCTCATTTAACGGAGCATTGTCATCAGTTTCAGCTCACAAGCTGGGCGAAACCGCAATACGCGAGGCGCTTAAGCGATCCAAAACAGCGGGTGCGGATGTTTCGGAAGTTATTATGGGTCAAATTCTCACTGCGGGTGAGGGACAGAATCCAGCCCGTCAGGCAGCTATGGGTGCTGATCTTCCCGTTGAAGTGCCAGCTTGGGGTGTGAACCAACTTTGTGGATCAGGACTTCGGGCTGTTGCGCTTGGATTTCAGGCCGTGATGAACGGGGACAGTAAAATTGTCGTTGCCGGCGGTCAGGAAAGCATGAGCCAGGCTCCTCACTGTGCGCATTTGCGCAATGGTCAGAAAATGGGAACGCTTGAATTTACCGATACCATGCTGAAAGACGGTCTGATTGATGCTTTTTACGGTTATCACATGGGAAATACCGCTGAGAATGTAGCGGCAAAATGGCAAATTACTCGAGAGCAGCAGGATGAATTCGCCGCTGCATCGCAAGCTAAAGCTGGCAAGGCTCAATCTGAAGGCCGTTTTAAGGATGAAATCGTACCCGTAACGATTAGCAGTCGTAAGGGTGACGTGACGGTTGAAGAAGACGAATATATCCGGGGCGGCACAACTGTTGAAAAATTGTCGGCGTTAAGAACTGCCTTTCAAAAAGAAAATGGAAGCGTCACAGCGGGCAATGCGTCCGGTATCAATGATGGCGCGGCGGCTGTTGTGTTAATGACTGGCGAAGAAGCACAGGCACGTGGTTTGAAGCCACTTGCTCGCATTGTATCTTGGGCGCAGGTTGGCGTAGATCCTTCAATTATGGGATCAGGTCCAATTCCAGCAAGCCGTATGGCCTTGGAAAAGGCCGGCTGGACAGTTGACGATCTAGATTTAATTGAAGCGAACGAGGCTTTTGCCGCGCAGGCCTGTGCAGTGAATAAAGATCTCGGCTGGAACTCAGAAAAAGTGAATGTCAACGGCGGTGCAATTGCGATCGGTCATCCAATTGGTGCCTCTGGTGCAAGAATTCTCGTCACTCTTTTGCATGAAATGCAGAAGCGGGACGCGAAAAAAGGTCTCGCGACGCTGTGTATTGGCGGCGGAATGGGAATAGCGATGTGTGTTGAAAGGTAACAGGATTAAAAGGGGAAATGGTGAAATGGGGAGAGTAGCAATTGTAACTGGCGGTACACGGGGGATCGGTGAAGCGATCTCCGTGATGCTGTCAGAAAAGGGGTACAAAGTTGCCGCAAATTATGGTGGCAATGATGAGAAAGCAAAAGCATTTACAGAGCGGACAGGTATACCTGCATATAAATGGGATGTATCTGATTTTGACGCCTGTGTTGCAGGTATCGAAAAAGTAAAAGCAGATCTTGGTCCAGTTGAGGTCGTCGTGAATAACGCCGGCATTACACGCGATGGAACATTACATCGTATGGATCATGAAAAATGGCAGGCGGTTATCGATACAAACCTTGGTTCTTGCTTTAATATGTGCCGGGCAACGATTGATGATATGAGAGCCGCTAAATTTGGCCGAATTGTCAATATTGGGTCCATTAACGGGCAAGCGGGACAATATGGTCAGGTGAATTATGCGGCGGCCAAATCCGGCATACATGGTTTCACCAAAGCGATGGCACAAGAAGGCGCTTCGCAAGGCATTACGGTGAATGCAATTGCGCCGGGATATATCGATACAGATATGGTCGCGGCTGTTCCTGAATCCGTATTGGAAAAAATTGTTGCCAAAATTCCAGTTGGCCGCTTGGGACAGGCAAGTGAAATTGCCAGAGGTGTGTGCTTCCTTGTTGCTGATGATGCTGGCTTTGTGACGGGTTCAACTCTGTCCATAAATGGTGGTCAGCACATGTATTAAGTCGGGCCCTGTCAATGCCGGCTTGAAGAAAAGGCATGATTGCTCTTCCCTGGGCTCATGCCTTTTCGCTTGTTTAATCAACATCAATTATCTACCCTGCGACGCTCTTTGACCCAGTTTCTGCCGTAGGCTTCCCTCGTGATAATATCTCAAAAGAAAGCAACCTCCTTTGGATTGATTGCTATTTTGCTTTGGGCTTTGCTCGCTCTTTTTACCGTGCATACGGGAACGATCCCGCCTTTTCAGCTCACGGCAATGACATTTGGAATTGCGTTTACTTTTGCGCTTTTGAAATGGATCGTTGCAGGCGACAACATACTGTCTTTTATCGTATTGCCGCCAAAGCTCTGGCTGCTTGGGGTGTGCGGCCTGTTTGGATATCATTTCTTTTATTTTGTGGCTTTAAAATCGGCGCCGCCAGCTGAAGCGGGGTTAATTGCCTATTTGTGGCCCCTGCTAATCGTTATTTTTTCAACATTTCTACCGGGAGAGCGATTGTACTGGTTCCACATTGTCGGGGCCCTTACAAGTCTGGTTGGCGCGGGGTTATTGATCACTAAAGGGTCTGCTCTGGATTTGGATATGGATCACATGACCGGTTACCTGGCGGCGCTTGCATGCGCTTTTATCTGGTCGAGTTATTCTGTAATCAGCCGAAAATTTGCAGCTGTGTCTACAGATGTGATCGGCACTTTTTGCGGTGTCACCGCAGTCCTATCCTTGATCTGTCACCTTTTGTTTGAGCAAACAATATTTCCAGATGATGTCGGGGGATGGCTTGCTGTTGTCGGGCTTGGTCTGGGCCCCGTCGGTGCCGCCTTTTTCCTTTGGGATCTAGGAATGAAGCATGGGGACATTCAAGGCTTGGGGGTTTTGTCTTACCTGTCGCCTTTGCTCTCGACGTTGTTGCTTGTGGGGTTGAGCGATACGGAGTTTTCGTGGCCGCTTGTCGCTGGATGTATTATGATTACAATCGGTGCCGTGATTGGATCGATAAATATCTTTCGGGATCTTTACCGATCCCGAAAGATATAAAATTAGATATTACCACTCACCGGTATTTTCCATACTTGCCCATGGCTCTGCGGGAGCGAGTGCATCACCCTTTTGCAAAAGCTCGACAGAAATATTGTCTGGCGAGCGTACAAATGCCATTCGGCCGTCACGGGGTGGACGATTAATAACAACACCGCGATCCATCATATGTTGGCATGCGGCATATATGTCATCTACTTCATAGGCAAGATGTCCAAAATTTCTGCCGCCCGGATACTCTTCTGGATCCCAGTTGTAGGTGAGCTCGACCTGTGCGTCTTCCTGACCTTCGGGTGCTAAAAAAATCAAAGTGAAGCGACCCGCTTCAACCTCTTTGCGACTGACTTCTTTCAATCCCAAGCTTGTGCAATAAAAATCTAGGCTTGCATCCAGATCTTTGACCCGGACCATGGTGTGGAGGTATTTCATAAAACTTCCTGTATTTTGGTTTTAAAAATTGTCTTTACGGTTTCTGATCTCTGCAAATACGGATACAGGATCAGCACCTTTCATGTGAAGCGTTTCCTGAATGTCCGGACTGTCAGGCCGAAGAAATGGATTTGTTGCTTTCTCCTGCGCTAAAGTGGATGGAACCGTCGGAATGCCCTGACTGCGAAGATCCTGAATCTCATCAAACCTTTTACGAAGAGTACCGTTTTGCGGCTCGATGGTCATGGCAAAGTGAGCATTGCTTTCCGTATATTCATGGGCGCAATATACTTGCGTATTATCCGGCAGTTTAATGAATTTACCCAAGCTGTTCCACATTTCTGCGGGCGTTCCTTCAAACAGGCGACCGCAGCCAAGCGCAAATAACGTATCACCGCAGAACAATGCGTCTGACGCTTCGAACCAATAGGCGATATGGCCAATGGTATGGCCAGAAACTTCAAAAATTTCCGCTTTTTGCGTCCCAAACTCGAAAATATCCCCTTCGCTGAGCAAGATATCTATTCCGGGAATTCGGCTGGCATCACTTTTTGAGCCGACGATTTGACAGCCTGTTTTTTCTTTCAGCTCTAAATTAGCTCCCGTGTGATCCATATGGTGATGGGTGTTGAGAATATGTGTCAGTTGCCAGCCCAGTTCATTCAGTTTTGCCAGAACGGTTTCCGCAACTGCTGGGTCTACAATACCAACCGCATCACTTGCAGTGTCTTTGATAAGGTAGAGATAATTGTCATTTAAGACAGGGATTTGATGAATTTCCAGTTTGCTCATAGATCTCAGACTTTTATGCTAATTCTTGGAATATTTTCTGCTAGTATAGCTTATGATGCGACCAAATGTTATAGATTTGCGGAAATTTTATCACACACGTTTAGGCGTTGCCGTGCGTAAAGCACTGGTGCGTAAAATTCGGCATATTTGGCCAGACCTTTCAAATTTCCGCCTCTTGGGTTTAGGTTATGCGACACCCTACCTTTTTCCTTTCCGTAGTGAAACCGAACGAACCATCGCATTGATGCCGGCGATGCAGGGGGTAATTCACTGGCCGCACGGTGGTCCCAGTCTTGTTGGCTTGGCGGAGGAGAGTATATTGCCACTACCAGATAATTCTATAGATCGCATTATACTGGTTCATGGCCTGGAAAATACGGCTGAAATTGATGATGTCCTTCAGGAAATTTGGCGGATTTTAACCTCTAGCGGCAAAATATTGATTATAGTTCCTGCACGCGGTGGATTGTGGTCACGAATGGAAAAAACGCCTTTTGGATATGGCTCTCCTTATTCAGATAAGCAATTGAGGAAAGTTTTGCGGGCGAATATGTTCACCTATGATGAAGTGCAGGGGGCGCTATATTTTCCACCAAGTGGATCGCGCTTAAACCTGCGCCTATCTCGCTTTTTAGAGAGCTTTGGTGAGAAATGGTGGCCCCGGTTTAGCGGGGTACGCTTAATTGAAGCAGAGAAGCAAACCCTTGCTATTCCCGAAGAGCCAATGCGCCGTAAAAAGCTGCGGCCAATAATCGCGCCCGCAGCAATTCCAATTGGTGCAACCCAGACAACAAGCGAAAATAAAAGATCTCGCGGTTAAGCTATGTGTTTAGTTGCGGAGCATGAAAACGCATTGGGCCGCGAAGAAATTGGCACGTTTACTATTGATCGGGCAGGTTAAAATGTCGCCTGAATTTGCAACGATAATGGATTGCTCAATTGTAATATTGAGATCCTCACAAAGCACCGTGAAATCGCGCAATGTACAAAAATGGATGTTCGGCGTTTCGTACCAGGCGTAATCAAGAGAACTGGTCATTGGCATCCGGCCTTTGAATGCCAGATAACTGCGGCAACGCCAATAAGCGAAATTTGGGAAAGAAACGACCGCTTTTTTGCCAACCCGCAACAGTTGTTCCATCACCAGTTTAGGTCGGTGTGTGGCCTGCAGGGTTTGACTTAAGATTGCATAATCAAAACCTTTGTCGGGATAGTCTGACAAATCTGCATCCGCATCCCCCTGCACAACTGAGAGGCCCTTGCTCACGCAACTGTTAACCCCAGTTTGACTGAGCTCAATACCTCTGCCATCGACTTCTTTTGTCTCAATCAAGTGCGATAGAAGTGTTCCATCCGCGCATCCCACATCCAGAACGCGACTATTGGGTTCAATCATTTCAGCGATTAATCGCAAATCAACGCGAATGTCTTGCGGGCGTGTGAGGGTATTGTTGTTAATCATTGTTCCAATCCCCGGCTTATGGCGGTTGATCTTAAAAAGCCGCCAATGGTCTGGAGCATTTCAGGGGTATCCAGCAGGAAAGCGTCATGACCTTTATCTGTTTCAATTTCGACGAAGCTGACGTTTGCTGCCGCTGCAATAAGGGCTCTGACAATATCTTTGCTTTCGGTAGTTGGGAAAAGCCAGTCGCTGGAAAAAGACACAACACAGAACCGCGTGTCGGTATTTTTAAAGGCGGCAGGTAAAGAATTGTCGTGATCCCGAGCCAAATCGAAATAATCCATCGCACGCGTTATATAAAGGTATGAATTTGCGTCAAAGCGATCGACAAAGTTGATCCCTTGATATCGCAAATAACTTTCCACCTGAAAATCGGCGTCAAAACCATATGTCAGATTGTCGCGATCCTGAAGGTTACGGCCAAACTTTCGGTGCAGCGCCGATTCGGATAAATAGGTCACATGCGCCGCCATGCGCGCAACGGCCAGACCTGCGCGTGGGTTTTTGTCCTGTTCCAGGTATTTTCCGCCCAGCCAGTCAGGGTCAGCCATAACGGCCTGACGACCAACTTCATGGAAAGCGATGTTTTGCGCGGAATGCTTTGCGGCTGTTGCGATCGGAATGGCACTAAAACATCTTTCTGGATAATCGCTGGCCCATTGCAGAACCTGCATTCCGCCCATTGATCCACCGATGACCGAAAACCAGGTTGGAATTTCCAGATAGTCTTGAAGCAGCGCCTGCGCTCTGACCATGTCACCGATCGTGATAATCGGAAATTCAATTCCATAAGGTTTATTTGTATCCGGGTTCAGGTCTTTGGGGCCAGTTGTGCCCATGCATCCGCCCAACACATTTGAGCAAACGATGAAATATTTTTCTGTATCCAGAATTTTACCGGGCCCGATCATAATACTCCACCAGCCTTCTTTGCCGGTGAGCGGCTGCTTGCTGGCGGCAAATTGATCCCCGGTCAAGGCATGACATACCAGTATCGCATTGCTGTGATCTTCGTTGAGGGTGCCATAGGTGTTGTATGCGACTGTGAAGTCACTCATCATTGTCCCGCAATCCAATGGCATAGGGTTTTCTGTCCCCAGTTTCACTGAAAGATGATTTGCTTCTGTTGGGATAATTGACACGGCGATGACTCTTTTCGCATACGGTAGTTAGAAAAATCTTTGTTTTAGGCTATTTTGCTGATAGCTAAGATTAAGGCTAATTTGGTAGTATCATAACCTTATTTTTCAGTGGATCTACCTAATTAGCCCGGACCCTAGGGCGCTTGTATAATATCTGTCAATGATTTCTGTAGATTTGGGGAGTACATTGACGTGTCTAGTGGCGTTTTGCCAATAGATGCCATTTTTCGGGATTGAAACGTGACAAAAATAAATAATAAACTTAATGAGCTTCGGGCGGAAATTGATCGACTGGATGGGGAGTTACTCTCTGTTCTGGAGCAGCGGATTGCAATCGTTAAAGATATTGCTGCAGCTAAGGAAGATGATGGATCTTTGCTTGCTTTTCGGCCGGGCCGGGAAGCACAGGTTTTACGTCGGATCTTAAACAAGCACTCCAGTGATTTATCAGATGTGGTTGTTGCAAGCATATGGCGTGAAATCATTTCAGCGGTATGCCGGATGCAGAAACCGCATTCGATTGCCATTACGGCACCTGAAAAATCAGTTGGATATTGGGATTTGGCGCGTATGCATTTTGGCAGCGCGACACCTATGACTTTGCACAAATCTCCGACGGTTGTTCTGCGGGATGTGTCAACTGATGCCTCAAAACTTGGTATTTTGCCTTGGATGAATTTGGAACGAGACACCTGGTGGGAGCATTTGGCACAAGGTGGAGATACGGTTCCCAAGATTCTGGCGGCGCTTCCTTTTGTTCAAAATGCATCTGGTAGTTTTGAAGATTTAAACGCATTGGTGATTGGCCAAACGGAGCCAGAACCTTCAGGAGATGACATAACTTTGTTTGTTGTCGTGACCGCAGATGAGGTTAGCCGCGCCCGATTGAATGACTTCCTCATTCAATCCAAACTTGATGGCCATTGTATTGACAGTCGCTCACCCGCAGTTGAAGAGGGAGACTGGCTTCATTTGTTCCAGGTCCCGGATTTCGTGAAACGCGAAGATCCCAGATTGTCAAAATTTGCCGAACTGATCGGCGACTCTGTCATCAAAACTGTTGTTTTAGGGGCCTATGCGGTCCCCATAGTTACTGAATAGCCGATACTGAAAGTTACCCACATGTCATCCCTGCTACCAACTCCAAAATCTGGAATTATGGACATTACACCCTATGTCGGAGGTAAATCATCTACCGGCGGTGTTCCAATTGTTGCTAAACTCTCGTCCAATGAAACGCCTCTTGGGGCCAGCCCAAAAGCACGCGCTGTATTGAAAGATATGGGAGAAAAGCTTCACCTTTATCCAGATGGGGGCTCTACGGCTTTAACAAAGGCAATTGCTGAAGTCCACGATCTGCCAGCGGGAAACCTGATTTGTGGAAATGGTTCTGATGAGATTCTGTCCTTGATCACCAATGCCTATGCAGGCCCCGGTGATGAAGTTTTATACTCTCAGCATGGTTTTTTGGTATACGAATTGGCAGCTCTGGCAAACGGGGCAACTCCGGTTAAAGCACCAGAAACTAATTTGACAACAGATGTCGATGCTTTGCTTGCAGCGGTTACACCGAAAACAAAAATTCTATTTCTAGCCAATCCAAATAACCCGACAGGAACTTATATATCTGCGGCAGAAGTTGAAAGATTGCATGCTGGATTGCACACAGACATCCTTTTAGTGTTGGATGCAGCTTATGCCGAATATGTACGCAAAGAGGACTATGAAGCGGGTGTAAAGCTGGTTGCGGCGAATAACAATGTTATTATGACGCGTACCTTTTCAAAGATTTATGGCCTGTCGGCGTTGCGATTAGGCTGGGCATATGGGCCAGATGCCGTGATAGATGTATTGCACCGAATTCGCGGCCCCTTCAATGTGAATGCCGTTGCTCAGGCAGTTGGTATTGCCGCCGTTCATGATCAGGATTTCGTTGAACAGGCATGCCTTCACAATGACAAATGGATTCCAATATTAACGCAGAGCCTTCGTGGTTTGGGACTAAAGGTTACCGATAGTGTCGGTAATTTTCTTTTGATTGATTTTGCGGACACCGGAAAAAAAGCTGCAGATGCTGATGCCTTCCTGAACAGTCGTGGATTAATCCTACGAAATGTCGCTTCATACGGTTTGGATACATGTTTGCGAATGTCCATTGGTACAGATGATCAGAATCACGCCGTTATCGATGCGTTGAGAGATTTTCTGGAGAGTTGATATGAGTGAGAACGGAAAACCCCTTTTCAATAAACTTGCATTGATTGGTGTTGGTCTGATTGGCTCTTCAATTGCCCGCGCAGCCCGTAAACACGGTTTAGTTGGTGAAATTGTGGGATCGGCACGAACGAAAGAAACACGTCGTGTTGCACTTGAACTGAAGCTGGTGGACCAAGCATATGAACATGCCAGAGACGCTGTCAAAGATGCAGATCTGATTATTCTATGCACGCCCATTGGAACCTACGAAGGTATCGCCAAAGAAATACAGGATGTTTTATCTCCGGGTGCCATTGTAACAGATGTCGGATCTGTCAAACAGAAAGCCGTCGAAACGATTGAGCCTCATATTCCTGAGGGTGTTCATTTTATTGCCGGTCATCCCGTTGCGGGTTCGGAAAAGTCGGGCCCCGCAGCTGGATATGCTGAACTTTTTGAAAATAGATGGTGTATTCTGACACCATCTGAAAAATCAGATGAAACAGCGCTGGAAAAACTTTCAGATTTTTGGGCGCGTCTTGGCAGTAATGTTGAGAAAATGGATCCCAAGCATCACGATCTCGTTCTCGCAATCACGTCCCATGTTCCGCATTTAATTGCCTATAACATTGTGGGGACCGCAGACGATCTGGAAGAGGTTACGCGTTCCGAGGTTATTAAATATTCAGCTGGTGGTTTTCGTGACTTTACGCGTATTGCCGCCTCAGATCCTACAATGTGGCGGGATGTTTTTCTGAATAACAAAGAAGCCGTTTTAGAAATGCTCGGCCGCTTTACCGAGGATCTTTCGGCGTTACAACGATCCATCCGCTGGGATGACGGGGATGCGCTATTTGAAATGTTTTCGCGCACCCGGGCCATTCGCCGTCAAATTATTGATGCTGGTCAGGAAACAGCTGAACCTGATTTTGGGCGTTCTGCATCTCATGACGATAAATAGTTGTCATTTGAAAAGTGGTTCTATTTTGAACAGTTTAAGTGGACCAATATAGGCCGCGCCCTCTTGAAAACTGAGAGGTAGTTCTACAAAGCGGCTTCCCTGCTCATCCGTTTTTGCGAGCATATTTAACGCATAAATTGTTGTTTGCGTCGCTTTCGGCGTCATGTTTTTTGCTTTGGCGATTGTTGAGACGAGCGCGTTGTACCCATGTATTTTTGTGCTGAACGCGCCAAGGAGATAATTTTCTTCATCCAGTGTCAGTGTGCCGTCCCCCTCAAAATGGCTCTTGCCCCATTTTAAGTTTGCTTGCTGGATGTCAATGGCACCGCCGTTATCGCGCCACTTCTTAAGACCACCCACAGAGGTAAAATCCTCAATAGTCGCTTCAGTTTCGAGTAACAAAGATAGCTCTTCGATCTGGCTGCCTAATAATGAACTGGCAAGCTGGTCAATAAAAAGTTGATTGCTCCGCAAGGCGACATGCCAGATTTTACCATCCTTGAAAGTCGATTTTGGTGCACTGGTACCGGTGTCGTTTATTTTCTCTTGCGTCTGCTTCAAATGGAGTTGAATGCGATCCGCCGAACCTTTTCCATAATCAGAACTCGTAAATTCAGGTTTAACGAAATCAAGGGCAAGCCTTTCAAGTTCTGCTGTGGATTTGAAACTTGCGCTACCAACAGCCTTCTCAGCTTTTATGTCAAATGACTGTGTTTTGTCCGGAGTAGATGAGGTGATGTTGATGCTGCCTTCCGTTCCAAAAATCACATGCTTAAAATTCCACGGTTCTACAATAACCCAAGTTTCAGTTGATGATATTTTAGAGGACTGCTGGGTGATTTTATCGGACTTTTCGAGCGCAAAAGATTCAGCGGTCAAATGGACTCGATAAGGGAACCCCTCAACAGATAAAGGAGTGTGCGTTACCTCAATCTGGTTATTACGCTGCTGTTGTTTCCATCTTTCAAACCCTGCCAAGGCTTGGTCGGCAACATAGTTCCACCAGTAAACATACCCTCCGATCAAGGCTGCCAGAACAAGAATAGATATCGTGAGAATACGCATGTGGTGTCCAATTACTTCGGCTTGAGCTTTCGGGCGCTACTCTATAAGTTGAGACAAAACCTGTCACTGAATTTCCCTAGAGCAAGTATTAGTATTATGTCGGATTCCCAACAATTACCGCTACAAAAGATACTGATAACAGGGATGCCAGTTGTCTTTGTTTTTTTGTGGAGTACAGGGTTCATTGGGGCAAAGCTTGGGCTTCCCTATATCGAACCCATGACGTTTCTGGCCATACGATTTGTCGTTTGCAGCTTGTTATTCTTACCATTTATGTTTTTGACTGGGGCTAGATGGCCCAAGCGCTGGCAAGATATTTTGCATATCGGCTTTGCCGGTCTGTTGATGCATGGGGGGTATTTAGGGTCTGTTTTTTGGGCGATTAGCCTTGGTGTTTCCGCCGGAACATCTGCGCTTATTGCCGGTATTCAGCCTTTGATCGTCGCCGCGCTGGCCGGAGTTTTGTTGCGGGAAAAAATCTCTTTTCGCCAATGGGTCGGACTTGTTGCCGGGCTTTTGGGTGTTTTTCTCGTGGTCTCTGAAAAACTATCCTTGAGCGAAGGAACTGTTTTTGGATTCGTACTGTGCTTCATTGCCCTGTTTTGCATGTCTATTGGCACGTTGTATCAGAAAAAATTCTGCTCCGACATGAGCCTGAAAAGTGGAAATTTTATTCAGTTTGTTGTTGCTGGATTATATTTCTCACTGCTGTCTTTTTTGATGGAAGAGCAAACAATTGTCTGGTCGGGTGAGTTGATTTTCGCCTTGTCGTGGTTGATTTTTGTATTATCGATTGGGGCAGTTTCTTTGCTGTATCTGCTTCTTAGAAAAGGTGCGGCTTCCAGTGTGTCGAGCTTGTTCTTTCTGGTGCCCCCCTGCACGGCAATTGTCGCGTTTATTTTGTTTGATGAAACATTGAGTTGGTATTCTCTGGGCGGAATGGCGGTCGCAATCATTGGCGTTGCGCTTGTGAACTTACCAAGCAGGAAAAATCATGAGTAAATATGATCTTGTATTGGAGCCGGATCTACCCCCTGTTGAGTATCCGATGCCACCTTTGCCAGAAGGTGAAGACCTTTGGGTTTTTGGATATGGATCGTTGATGTGGCGGCCTGGTTTTGATCATAAAGGCATCGTTGAGGCGCAGCTTTTTGGGTATCATCGTGCTTTCTGCGTGACGTCGGTTGTTCACAGGGGAACACGGGAAAATCCAGGTTTGGTGCTGGGCTTGGACCGCGGCGGAAGCTGCAGGGGAAAGGCCATTCGCTGCCCTGCCGAGATAAGAGAACCGGTTATTGATTATTTATATCGGCGGGAAATGGTGACGAGTGTATACGTGCCAAAAATGGTGAGTTTGAAGCTGTTGCCAGAGAAGCGGCAAGTTACCGGTCTGACGTTTGTCGCAGATCCGAACCATGAGCAATATTCTTCAGGGCATTCCATTTTGGAGGCGGCAAATATTATTGCAAGGGCCTCGGGAAGGGGCGGTCCTAATATTGATTACCTGAAAAGCACCCTGGAACATTTGGATGAGTTTGGTATCAAGGACGGCCCCTTACATGCGATAATGGAGGCTATCGGCCAGTTTACTCGGTAGTCTGGCAGCCTACCATTGTGATTTAGATGCTTAGGCGTGATGAAATCCCAGGAATTTCGCCGCGTGAAATGCCAATATCTGAAAGCTCTGCGTCGCTAAGGGCGCTAAGGGCAACAGATGTTTTGTGGGCGCGGTATCTGCGAACGACTGACAAAGTCAGTTTCTCGGCGAAAGAGCGGATTGTACCTTCTGTTGGTACGGATGTATTTGAATAATTAGAAGCATGAAAAGACATTTTGGTTTCCTCCATAAATTTGATGAGCCTCATGTAGGCTCCTCTTGGAAGAAACGCACGCGTATTTATCTTCTTTCACCTATGCAAAAAACGCATGGCTAAATTAGTCTTCTGTTAATAATGAGCAAGTTAGCTATCACTTAGATGTGTTTGATGCGAAGCGAGCATAGAATGTTTCAGCGCTGTTTTGGGCAATCGTTTCCATTTCATCTGCTGTGATAATGTGGCCTGAAACAATATAGGGCCAAAAGGCTCTGTATTTTATCAGAGAAATGAATTGTTCACTCGCTTCGGCGAAGTCGGAAGAGTTCAGAGCCCCTGCTGCATAAGCGTCTTTCATGAAATCGTCGAAAACAGAAACACGGCCGGCACCAGATTCTAAAACATGTGCGAGCTTGGGATCGCGGATCGTTTCGCCGAGTACCAATCTGAACAGCCTCATATATTTTTCAGAACGCAAGAATTTTCCCTCTGCCCTCGCCAGTTCAAGTAACTGAGGCTTGAGTGGGTGGTCAGGTTGAAAACGAACATCGACGGTTTCAATGAGTTGATCGAGAACTAATTCCATTATAGCCCGAAACAGATGCTCTTTACTTTCAAAGTGGTTATAGACTGTCCGTTTGGACACTTTTGCACTTTCAGCAATGCGGTCCATACTGGCACCCAAGAATCCGTTTTTTTGAAACTCTTCGATCGCGGCGTCCAAAATCTGTTCTTTTTTTGGCACAGGCCGAGGCATCTTTACTCCTACCTTTTTGTATCACGTCAAAAATATTAGCTTTTTTACTTCGCTGTAATAGAAATCACAATGTAGCTCGAGACCTTTTGCTTTTACCAGAAAAATAGATAAACTGCACTGTGTAGTTTACTTGATTTTTATGTAATGTAGTAAGCTGCTCTTCTTAGCTAGGGAGGCCACGGGCCATGTCAATTACACTTAAAGTAAACGGCGAGACGAAGACTCTCGACGCGGATCCTGAAATGCCTTTGCTTTGGGCGCTGCGGGATGAATTAAATCTTACAGGAACTAAATTTGGCTGTGGAGTCGCTCTTTGCGGTGCGTGCACAGTTCATGTTGACGGAGCGGCTGTTCGATCATGCCAAACATTCTTGGGGGATGTCGAGGGAGCCTCTATAACAACGATCGAGGGGTTCGAAAGCAAAGAAGCAAAAGCCCTGCGTCAGGCATGGGTAGAGCTTGATGTTCCGCAATGCGGATACTGTCAATCTGGCCAGATAATGCAAGCGGCTGATTTACTGACATCGACACCAAAGCCGTCAGATCAGGATATCAACGAAGCAATGGATGGGAACGCGTGTCGCTGTGCTTCCTATCAACGCATACGCGCGGGCATTCATCGGGCCGCCGAAATTTTGGAGGTTTAATTTATGAACATGCTTCAATATTTTAAATCCAAACAAACCGCAGACCTTGATGAAGGGCGCCGGTTCTTTTTAAAAGCAACAGGTGGTGTCACTGCCGGGTTAGTTCTTGGGATTACGGTGCCAGGGATTTCTTCTGTGAAAGCTGCAGAAAATGCATCTTTCACACCTTTTATTCGAATTGCCCCTGACAATACGGTTACGGTTATCATAAAGCATTTGGATAAAGGGCAAGGTACGTTTTCTGGGCTTGCAACTCTGGTTGCAGATGAGCTCGACGCGAATTGGGCAGACGTGCAGGGTGAATACGCGCCAGCGGATGCAAAACTTTATAACAACCTGTTTTTTGGTGAAATGCAGGCTACGGGAGGCTCCACCGGAATCGCAAATAGCTTTATGCAGTATCGTACTGCTGGGGCGGCTGCAAAAAGCATGTTGATCTCTGCTGCGGCGAAAAAATGGAACGTGGCTCCGTCAGATGTGACAATTGATAAGGGTGTGATTACCAGTAAATCGGGTAAATCTGGGAAGTTTGGTGAATTTGTGGCGTTAGCCTCGACATTACCGGTCCCTGAAAAGCCTGTTTTGAAATCAGCCGAAGAATTTAAGCTTATCGGTAATCCGGCTCACCGCCGACTGGACTCGGCTGCAAAAACAACGGGACAAATGAATTTCACGCAAGATGTTCAGTTGCCCGGCATGCTTGTGGCTGTTGTCGCCCGCTCGCCTTGTTTTGGTGCCACCGTCAAATCATTTGATAGCTCGGCGGCAATGAAAGTTACCGGCGTAACTAATGTTGTCCAGATCCCCCAAGGGGTCGCTGTTGTCGCGAAAGGGACATGGGCAGCCCTCAAAGGGCGAGAGGCACTTGAGATTGATTGGGATCGGAGTAAGGCTGAAGTTCGGTCGACATCAGATTTGCTTGCCGAGTATCGTGAACTTTCAGACAAACCGGGATTGTCTGCAACAAAGGCAAATGACATCGAAGGGGCACTTTCAAGCGCGGATAAAATTATCGAAGCAACCTACGAGTTTCCTTATTTAGCGCATGCGCCAATGGAGCCGATCAATGCCATTGCTGATTTAAAGCCGGGTAAGTCGCTAGATGTTTGGACAGGTTCGCAAATGCAGACGGTAGATCAATTTGTGGCAGCGTCGGTGTCAGGCTTGCCAACGGATAGGGTGAAGATCCATACAAAGTTTGCAGGTGGATCTTTCGGAAGGCGTGCAAATCCAACGTCGGACATGGTGAATGAAGCTGTAAATGTTGCAGTTGCCTTGAAAGGAAAAGCGCCTATCAAGTTGGTTTGGAGCCGTGAAGATGACATCCAAGGTGGCTATTACCGCCCCATGTATGTTCATAAGTTGAAAGCCGGATTAGATGACAAAGGCAATATCGTTGCCTGGCACCATCGCATTGTTGGCCAGTCGATTGTACAGGGGACCTCCTTCGAAGCATTTATGGTGAAAGACGGAATTGATGCAACATCTGTTGAGGGGGCTGTAGAACTTCCCTACGCAGTTGGAGAGCATCAGTTGGAACTACACACGGTTAAAGTGGGTGTTCCCGTACTTTGGTGGCGCTCTGTCGGAAGTACCCATACTGCATATGTCATTGAAACTATGATGGACAGATTGGCCAAGGCTGCAGGGCAAGATCCGGTTGCGTTCAGATTGGCTAAAATGAAAAACAGTCCGCGCGAAGCAGCTGTGTTGAAGCTGGCCGCAGAAAAAGCCAACTGGGGGAACACCAAGTTGTCCGAAAATGTACATCGGGGCGTTGCCGTTCATAAATCTTTTGGATCCTATGTGGCTCAGATCGCGGATGTCCGGCTGAACGCAGACGGAACTATGAAAGTGGAGAATGTGGTGTGCGCCATTGACTGCGGTATCGCGGTTACACCAGATCAGGTGGCTGCCCAGATAGAGGGTGGTATTGGTTACGGCCTTGGCGCTGTAATGCGCAATAAGATTACGCTCAATGAAGGAGAGGTTGAGCAGTCGCAATTCTTTGACTATGAACCTTTGCGTATGAGCGATATGCCCCATGTCGAAACACATATAGTGGCTTCGTCAGCGGCACCAAGTGGGGTCGGTGAGCCCGGCACTCCCGTTATCGCCCCCGCAGTTGCGAATGCGATATTTGATGGAACCGGCCGGGAAATCGATAGTCTTCCCTTTAGTCAGCATGGCCTTGTATAACGTTTAGTTCCTTGCCAGCGTAATCAAGCCTGCGCGGTTCAGATGGACCGCGCAGGTTTTTTGCTTTGTAAAGAGGTGGGTGCGGAACTAACATATGTGACAATCAGCGCATAATAAGGAAATCTAATGCTGGACTCTGATCAAATATCCTCAAAAAGCAATATTGCCGGGTGGCCGCGAGCAGGCGACTGGTTTCTGTTGGCCGCAGTGTTCGCATGGGGCGTAAATTTTCCCATCGCCAAATTTGTACTGGGATATATGGAGCCAGTTGTATTCTCGGCAACGCGTTATTTTACGGCTGCGGCAATACTGTTCACCTTATTGATTTTGAATGGCCAGTCCTTGAAAATTAATCTCAAAGAAGCGGGTATGCTGATACTGATTGGATTTCTTGGCATTGCCCTTTTTCAAGGGGGATGGGCATACGGATTAAGCCTCACAACCGCGTCAAAAGCTTCAATTTTAGTTGCAACCTCTCCCGTGTTCGGAGCGCTGCTGGTTAGTTTTCGGGGTGAGAAAACCAGTTTTTTGGGGTGGGTTGGTGTTTTAATTTCTCTGGCGGGCGTTGCTGTCATTATAAACAACAGTCTGACTGAAATTACCGTTGGGGGCGGAAGTTTTTTCGGTGATCTTTTAGTTGTTGGGGCTGCTTTTGTTTGGGCGATTTATACGGTTGTCTCAGGGCCAATGGTGATGACACGTGGACCGCTTTGGGTTACGGCATGGGCCATGTTGTTTGGCGCAATCATTTTGACATTGGCTGATCTTCCCGCAGTTTTAAATACGAATTATGGCGCCATACCAACTTTGGGGTGGGTGGCTTGGTTTGCCACGGCGATTTTGGGTGGAGCACTTGCTTTTGTCTGGTATTGCTCAGGGATTTCACGGTTAGGCGTTGCACGCGGTATGGCGTACAGCTTCTTAATCCCTGTCGTAGCCATTGCGACATCAATTGCATTTTTTGGCGAAACATTAAGTTTCGTTCAAATCGGCGGTGTGGTGATTGTCCTGGCAGGTATTCAATTGACGCGGCGAAACTAGGCTTTGACTATATGGCTTCTAATTAAAGAATAGCCGCGATGGATGCTGCGCATTCCTGTAATAATCGAACGCGTTTCTCTTTGGCGCCTCCATCTGCAAAACGTGGATTTGGACCGACAATGCCCAGTGCGCCAATTAAATCGGATGAAGTTCGAAGCACTGGAACGGCTAAAGAGGCAACGCCTTGTTCAAATTCATCTTGCACATAAGAGAAGCCGGCTTTTGCGGCATCATCTAAATCATCTCTAAGATCCTGAAGCTCGACTTTTGTGTTTGGGGTATAGGCAATTCGATCCATCCGCTGCAGTAAATTTTCTCTGTTTTCTGCATCCGTAAACGCAAGTAAAGCACGCCCGATTGCCGTTGCATGTAGGGGAAGCCGTGATCCTACTGTGAAACCAAGTGTGATCATGGTGGGGTCACCAGGAGAGTGAGCAACATATACGGCTTCACGCCCATCGAGCATGGCAAATGAAACGCTTTCATTTAATCGCTCAGAGAATGTTGCCAGTATTGGAGAGACGTATTTGCCAATTTCACGACCTTGGAGAAAACCGCCAGCCAATCTTAAAATTCGGGGTGTTAGGCGATAAACACGGTTGGTGCACTCTAAATATTTCAGATGCTCCAGTGTGAGTACCAGCCGCCGGGTCACTGTCCGATTCAGGTTTGTTTTTTGCGCAATTTTGGAAATTGTCATTTCGCGGTCCTGCGCATCGAATGCAGCCAGAACCTCCAAACCTTTCGCAAAAGTCAGCGAGATTTCTTTGTTTGTCGCCATTTTTGGCATTAGTTGCTTCCCCCGATTCTTTTTTTGCGACCGATATTTTTAGAATTTTTCTAATTGGATCCTTGACTCAGATCAATAAAATTGAGAATAATTTCAAATATGTCCGATTATATATCATATGATCGATTATCGGACAAAATATTGTTTGAGTACAGAGAGGTATGTATCCATGAAACTAGCTATTAAGGCGATAGCTGCGCTTGCAATGACGAGTGCAGTACTTACGGGAACATCAATTGCATCTGCAGCCGAGGCAAATTTGCGCTTCGCTCATTTCATGCCAAAGAACAGCTGGCAAAGCCGGGAAATGTTCGATGCGTGGGCAGAAGCTGTTAAAGAGCAATCTGGAGGAAAACTCAACGTAACCGTATACCCGGCCCAAACATTGGGCAAAGCACCTGCCGGATATGACAATGCTAAAACCGGGATCGCGGATATTGCATGGACAGTGCAAGGTTATACTGCTGGCCGTTTCCCGCTGAGCCAGATTATGGAGCTGCCCGGTTTGTTTAAGACGGGTGCTGTTGGTTCTTGCGCGTTTCAAAAACTTTACGACAGCGGTGCGTTGGCGGATGAATATAAAGAAACAAAAGTTCTTTATGTGCACACGCATAGCCCAGGCCACTTGCATACAAAAAATCAGGTTGTCACCAAACTTTCAGATATGAAGGGTTTGAAAATTCGCCGCCCAACAGACGTTATTGGTGGACTGCTTTCCGAATTGGGTGCTGAACCTGTAGGAATGCCCGCGCCCCGTATTTATGAGAGTGTTCAGCGGGGCACAATTGATGGCTATATGCTGCCATGGTCTGCTGTAAACAGTTTCCGGGCGTATGAAGTGTCCAAACAGCATACTGACTTTGGTTTCTATGCGTTGGCATTTGTGACAACCATGAACAAAGCAAAATATGACAGCCTTTCTGATGAGCTGAAAAAAGTTATCGATGATAACTCTGGTATGAAGTGGTCTGTTATTGCCGGTTCCGGATATGATAAGGCCGATGAAGTTGGTCTTGCCAAAATCAAGGCTGAAGGGGGTCAAATCAACGAAATTGATCCTGCTGATCGGGCCAATTGGGAAGCAGCTGCGGCTGAAGTGACCAAAGACTACCTCGCGAAACTCGACGGTATGGGGCTTCCCGGAACTCAGACCTATGAAAAAGTCAAAGGTTACGTGTCCGAGTGTAGTTCTGAATTGAAATAAGGACCTAGTCACTTGGAGCGAGTAATCAATTTCTTTGATCGGATCGCGTTTGCGGCACTGATTACCATGTTATTTATCGTGGTAGCCAGTGTCGCGGCTAGGATCCTGTTCGATGTTACAGGTGGGGAAATCAACTTGATGATCCACGGTTCCATTGAGCTTGGGAGCTATTCACTATTGGTTCTAGTTTTTGCCTCTTTGCCCCGAGCGGCTGTGAGCGGATTGATTAGTGTGGATTTGTTAATCGGATCCCTGCCGCAAAAACTGAGAATCTTTCTGGAAAGAAGCTGGGATCTTTTATTGTCAGCTTTTGCTGCGGTGCTTGTTTGGCTATTTACCGAGGAGACGATCACCATGTTTTCCCGCGGGGATAGTTCACAGGATCTTGGTATTCCGCTTTATTTATTTTATGGGCTGATATCCATTTGCAGCCTTTGTATTATGTTTACCGGTTTGTGGCTTGCTTTGCGTAAGCGAGTTGCTTCAAGCCAAAGGGGGATTTGACGTTATGGATCCGCTTATGATCGGGATTGCCTGTATGGGGATAATCCTGCTGCTACTAGCGCTTGGCTGCCCTGTCGGAATTGCTATGATACTGGTTGGCGCTGGTGGTTTTGCTGCAATTGTTGGTATTGAACCTGCGCTGAACGTGTTGCAAACAGCTTCGTTTGAAACTGCTTCAAATTATTCTTTTACGTTAATCCCTTTATTCCTATTGATGGGTAATGTGGCTGCTCGTGCAGGTTTCTCAAAGGATTTGTTTGATTCCGCTCGCTATTTCTCGCGTGGATGGAATGGAAGTCTTGCCCTCGCCGCTGTCAGCGGAAGTGCCGCTTTCTCGGCAATTTCCGGGTCATCGCTTGCAACAGCGTCGACCATGACGCGTGTTGCCTATCCGGAAATGGTGCGTCAGGGTTATGACCCTCGTTTGGCTGCTGGTTCTTTGGCTGCGGGCGGTACTTTGGGAATTATGATCCCCCCCTCCATTGCTTTGCTGCTTTATGCGCTGATAACCGAGCAATCTGTTGGAGACATGTTTCTTGCCGGTTTCCTGCCCGGTCTGCTCGCCTATATCCTGTATGTGATAACGGTTAGCGTTATGGTTCGCCGGTGGCGCCCCAGCAATGAAATGGCGTCTGATCAGTCGATAACCTTAGGGACTGCGCTTCGTCAATTTGCCCCAGTTGCTCTGTTGTTCGGCCTCGTTATGGGCGGGCTTTATGGCGGGCTGTTTACGCCGACTGAAGCGGGTGGTATCGGTGCCTTCATCGCGATCATTTTCGGTCTATGGCGGCGGATGAGTTATAGCGAATTTCGCGAAGCGGTTGTCGAGACAGTTGCTGTTACTGCAACCATATTCGTGATCCTCATCGGGGCTGAAGTTTTTGGTTTTCTATTGTCGATCAGCCAATTGTCTTTCGAAATGGTGGATTTGATACAGGCGTATGAATTGGAACCTTGGCAGGTTCTGGCCGCCATCATTGTATTCTATGTGGTGATGGGCTGCTTTTTGGAAAGCCTCGCAATGATCCTGCTAACGGTGCCCATTTTCTTTCCGTTGATCACAGCTAGTGGATTTGATCCGATCTGGTTTGGAATTATCGCTGTTGTGACTGTTGAAACCGGATTGATTTCACCGCCTGTTGGTATGAACCTGTTTGTAGTTAAAAGCGCCGCACCCGGACTGAAGCTTAAAGATGCGATGATCGGGGTGCTGCCCTTTGTTTTCGCGGATTTGGTGAGATTGATCATTCTTATCGTCTTCCCCGCTATATCCTTGTTCCTGCCCAACCTGTTTGGACATGGTTGACGGTAACTCGTCTAATTTGGAAATACGTTATGAACGCACAGAATACAGTAAAACTCACGTTTCGCTCCGCCGCGGGTGAACTGACAAGCATTGATGCTCCTCTTGGAGAGAGTGTTATGCAGGCGGCAATTTTTAATAATGTGGATGGGATTGAGGCTGAATGCGGCGGAAGTTGCATGTGCGCGACCTGTCATATCTATGTTGCGCCCTCGCTTGCTGAAAAGTTGGACCCACCTGCAGAAGAAGAAGCTGAGATGCTTGAAGAAACAGCAGCAGAAAAGCGCCCTGAAAGCCGCCTTAGCTGCCAGCTTGTTGTAACTTCCGAGATGGACGGTCAAGTGTTTGACGTACCAGAATGCCAGTCATGACGTCAGGCGTGACCATAGTTGGCGCGTCTCATGCTGGCGTTCAGGTGGCAGCTTCACTTCGCGACAATGGATACGAGGGTTCGATAACTGTTTTATACAAAGAAACAGTTCCGCCCTATCAGCGTCCCCCTTTGTCAAAAGCATTTTTAGCCGGGGATGTTTCCGCAGATGCGCTTGTCCTACGCGGCCCTGATTACTATCAATCTAAAGGCATTAATCTAATTGGGAGCGTATGCGTTGACGCCATTGACCGGAATGAAAAGCGTCTACATATCGCGCCGGCAAATGATGTGGCTGCAGCAAACGTGGCTGATACACTGGAATATGATAAACTGGTTTTAGCAACCGGTGCAGCTGCCCGGACCCTATCCGTGCCAGGCGGCGACAACGAAAATGTTTTGTGCCTGCGGGATCTGGCTGATGCGAGCAAGCTGAAAGCGTGTCTTCAAAAAGCTGAAAAAGTTGTCGTCATTGGCGCTGGTTTTATTGGTTTGGAAGTCGCTGCGACCGCTCGAAAACTTGGAAAAGCCGTTACTGTTGTAGAGATGCAGGAAAGAATTCTGGCGCGACTTTTCCCAGATGCGATGTCTGACTTTCTAATGCGGCGTCATCAGGAAAATGGTGTGCAGTTTTTGATGTCTTGCGGGGTCACCAGTATTGATCAGACTCAAGACCAACAATTGAATGTTGTTTTAAGCAATCAGCAGATCCTTCAAGCCGATCTGGTTGTTGTGGGTATTGGTGCGGCTGTTAGCGATGAACTCGCAAGGCAAGCTGGTCTGGACTGCGCGGATGGCATATTGATTGGTGACGATGGCATGACATCTGACCCAGATATATATGCTGCAGGGGACTGTGCTGCTTGGACGTTGCCGCATATGAGCGGACCGACGCGAACGGAATCTGTGCAAAACGCGGTTGATCAAGCGAAAACGGTTGCCGCCAGCTTGTGCGGAATCCCTGTGCCGCCCAAAGTGGCACCGTGGTTTTGGTCAGACCAAATGGATATCAAGTTGCAAATGGTGGGCACAGCGTTGGAAGCAGATGACATCATTTGCCGAGGGGAGCAGTCCGCTGGGCGGTTCTCACTTCTTTACTATCAAGGTGATGAGTTGGTTCGCGTAGATTCAGTGAACCGGCCCATGGATCACATTGCAGCGCGGCGATTGGTTAGCGATCGCTGCAAGCTTCCCAAAGAAGCTGCTGCAGATATCAATGTTAAATTGAAGAATTATATTTAACGAAAAAATGACGAAGAGTTTGAGTTAGGAGGGTTGCCGATATGATGAGCCAGGAAAAGAATGATGAACTAACGCGCGTAGGAAAAGGAAGCCCAGCGGGTGAAATGTTGCGTCAATATTGGATGCCTGCCGCTCTCAGCGAAGAGCTTGAGCAGGATCGTCCGGTTGTTCCCGTGAATTTGCTGGGTGAGAAACTGGCGCTATATCGAAACAAGCAGGATGAACTGGTTTTAGTGGACCGTCATTGTCCCCATCGCGGCGCGGATATGTGCTTTGGCCGTGTTGAAGAGGACGGTATTCGCTGTCCGTTCCACGGTTGGAAATTTGATGAAACGGGCCAATGCACCGAGCAACCAGGTGAACCTGAAGGGTCCCGGATGCACGAGAAAATTAAGATAAATTCTTATGCTACGCGGGAATGCAACGGTATCATCTTTGCCTATCTTGGGGCCGGAGAGCCACCAGAATTCCCAGCATTTGATTGTTTCATCGCACCGGAAAGCCATGTGTTTTCTTTTAAAGGGTTGTGGGAGTGTAACTGGTTGCAAGCGTTGGAAGTTGGGATCGACCCGGCTCACGCTTCTTTCTTGCATCGTTTCCTTAAAGACGATGATCCAAAAGACAGTTACGGGAAACAGTTCCGCGATACGGCTGCGGACACAGAGATTCCCATGACCAAAGTTCTGCGTGAATTTCCGTCCCCTGAAATTCAGGTTGAAGAGACAGATTATGGTCTTCGGATTATTGCACTTCGGGATTTGAAAAACGGAAGTAGTCATGTGCGCGTGACTAATCAGGTGTTCCCTTGTGCGATTACGATCCCAATGTCGAACGAGATGACAATCACGCAGTGGCATGTGCCGATCGATGATGAAAATTGCTATTGGTTCTCCATGTTTACCAGCTTTGGTAACGCAGTCGACAAAGAAACCATGCGGGAACAGCGGTTGAAAGAACATACGTTGCCTGACTATGCGCCAACCCGGAACAAACGCAATAGCTATGGCTATAATCGGGATGAGCAGGAGACTTTGACATACACAGGTATGGGCATGGACATTAATGTTCACGACCAGTGGGCGTGCGAGTCGATGGGCGCCATTCAGGATCGTCGTAACGAGCATTTGGGAACCACGGATAAAGCCATTGTAATGAACCGGCGACGTCTTCGTAAAGCAATGGCGGCTGTCGCTGCAGGCGAGGGAAATCAGGATCTTCCTTTGCACGTGGATGCTGAAAAAGCGGCTAAAATTAAAGGCCCGATTGCAATTGATGCCATTGCGCAAACAGATGACTGGGAAGATTCCTGGAAAGAACGTGACGGGATCCGCCGCGCTGAATGTGACTGGGATGCGGAAATCTGATATTAAAGTCTGTTCGTAGCGGGCAGTGTCATACAAGGATATTACAATGACAAATAGTTCGGGCAATGGTCTAGATACGGGTTTCGCGGCCCGTCATGATGTATGGAGCGCTGCGCAGTTTGAAGCTGCGGAGGCTCTCCTTAAGCGCATGATCGATGACAGGCTGGAAGTGGTTCGTATCTCGTTTGCAGATCAGCATGGGATTTTGCGCGGGAAAACCATTACTGTCAGTGGTTTGCGCTCAGCACTCAAAGACGGCATTGCGATGACGTCGACCATGCTGCTCAAAGACACGTCTCACCGCACGGTTTTTCCTGTATGGCAGGAGGACGCGGGGTTTGGTGCCGGTCAAATGAGCGGTGCAAGTGACATTTTGATGCTTCCTGATCCCTCGACTTTCCGTATTTTACCATGGTCACCGCATACCGGATGGTTGCTGGCAGATCTTTATTATGCCGACGGTCGATCCGTTCCTTTATCGACGCGGTCGATCCTGCAAAAGGCGCAGAAGCGTCTGAACGACATGGGCTATCAGTTTATTGCGGGGCTGGAAGTGGAGTTCCATGTCTTTAAAATGGCAGATCAACCGATGAATTTGACGGATGCCGGGCAACCGGGAACGCCGCCACAAGTTGAGTTGCTATCACAAGGCTATCAGTATCTTACTGAGGATCGTTATGATCAGATGGAAGCGGTTTTTGATCTGATCCGCCGAAATGGTGAGGCAATGGGATTGCCGGTTCGAACCTTGGAAGTGGAATTTGGTCCCAGCCAGTGTGAAGTTACCTTTGATCCCACGGATGGATTGACACAAGCTGATAATATGATGGCGTTTCGCTCGATGGTAAAACAGGTTTGCCGCCGCGAGGGACTGCATGCAACGTTCATGTGCCGTCCTCGGTTTGCAGATTCAATGGCCAGTGGCTGGCACCTTCATCAATCCCTTGTCGATTTTAAAACCGGTGAGAATGTTTTTATGCCTGAGACCGGAGCGCCGATATCGGACCTTGGTCTGAACTGGATTGCTGGTTTGCTGTCGCATGCGAAAGAAAGCTGCCTGCTCTCTACACCAACGATCAATGGATATAAAAGATATCGGCCCTTTACATTGGCCCCTGATCGTATTCAGTGGGGCCGCGATAATCGCGGTGCCATGATCCGTTGTTTGGCAAATCCGGGAGATCCGGCTAGCCGGATTGAAAACCGAATTGGAGAGCCTGCAGCGAACCCCTATTTATATCTCGCCTCTCAAATTTTAAGTGGCATGGATGGTATTGAACGAAAACTCGAAGCGCCGGCGCCGGTTGCTAATCCATATGACAGTGATGCCGAAACGCTTCCAAGTTGTCTAATTGATGCGCTCGACGCCTTTCGCAATGGATCTTTTTACAAAGACCAGTTGGGCAAAGAGTTCGTTCAATATATGAGTGTGTTAAAAGAAGCGGAATGGAATCGTTACCTAACGACTGTTTCGGAATGGGAAGAACGAGAGTATTTTTCTCTCTTCTAGGAAAGGGCCTGTTTAAAATGCCGCATTTTGTGATTGAATATTCGCGTGAGATTGAAGCGCAGTCTGATATTGACCAGCTGATGGACGCTGTGCTTGGCGTGGCTACGGATAGCGGCATTATGAACCCTGTGGATGTTAAAATCCGCGCAAGGCCTTATGATCACTTTCTGATGCCAGAAAAAGGTCAGACCTTTCTGCATGTCACTATCTTTTTGCTTGAAGGGCGAACCGACGCGCAAAAAGAACAGCTGTCGATCAGCTTGAGATCTCGATTGACTGAATTGCTGAGCACCGTGACCAGTGTGAGCATTGATGTCCGTGACATGAACCCGGTTGCCTATAAAAAACGGGTGTTGGGTTCCTGATTTAGCTGCATTTCGAGAAACCGCAAGACGTGCAGGTGTCGCATCCTTCGCTGCGCAGCAGTGCTGCTTCTCCGCATTCGGGGCATTGACGTTGTAGTCCGGTTCGTCCTGCGGGTTTTTCGGCGTTTAAAATGCTAACCTTTTCACTTACCGCTCTGTCGTTTGATTTTGGGTTCGGCAGAAAGCCAATCTGAACCAAATGCGTTTCGATGACGTCCCCAATGGCCGCCAGGAGTGAGGGGACGTATCGGCCCTGCATCCATGCGCCGCCGCGCGGATCAAAAACAGCCTTTAACTCTTCAACGACGAAACTGACGTCACCGCCGCGGCGAAACACAGCAGAGATCATGCGCGTTAAGGCAACGGTCCAGGCGAAATGCTCAACATTTTTGGAATTAATGAAGATTTCAAACGGTCGGCGCCGGCCATCCTGAACAATATCGTTCAGGGTAATGTACATGGCGTGATTGCTTTCCGGCCATTTGAGCTTGTAGGTTTGCCCCGGTATGGTACCCGGACGATCAAGAGGCTTTGTCATATAGACGATGCCGCCAGCTTCATAACTATCTTTTGGTCGAGGTTCCGGCTCATTAAGAGGCAACGCCTGTTGTTCGGTATCTCGCTCCCCTGTATTTGTCTCCAATACAGCACCGGTAATATCGTTGGGCCGGTAGGTTGTGCAGCCTTTGCATCCCATTTCATAGGCGGTCAGATAGATATCCTTGAAGCTGTCAAAGCTGATATCTTCAGGACAATTAATGGTTTTTGATATGGAGCTGTCAATAAACTCCTGCATTACAGCCTGCATCTTCACATGATCCATGGGCAGGAGGATTTGCGCGTCTACAAAATAGTCGGGCAGAGCTGCATTATCCCCCTTCATCCGTCGGTATAAGCGATAGGCATAATCAGAAACTTCCTCTGATTTACGGCTGCCATCCGCCATCAGCACATTGCGGGTATAGGCAAAGCTGAAAACAGGCTCCAGACCACTTGAAACGTTGTTTGCAAGCAAAGAAATCGTGCCGGTCGGGGCGATTGAGGTTACAAGCGCATTGCGAATACCATTTTCGGTGATTGCTGCTCGGATTTCTTCGTCCATCGCCTGGATAGTTTCACCGGCGAGATAGGCTTCAGGATCATAAAGAGGAAACACCCCTTTTTCCTTTGCCAGCTCGGTAGAGGCAAGGTAAGCCGAGCGCCGGAACTGGGTCATCCATTGGCGCGTTAATGATATAGCTTCATCGGATCCATAACGGGTGCAACACATAATCAGCGCGTCGGCCAGTCCGGTAATTCCAAGTCCAATCCGGCGCTTGGATTTTGCTTCATTCTCTTGTTCCGCCAGAGGGAAACCAGAAACATCAACCACATTATCCATCATGCGAACCGCAGTGCGAATAACTTTGTCGAGTTCTTCAAGATCCAGACTTGATTTGTCTTCAAATGCATTCTTAACAAACCGAGTCAGATTAATTGAGCCCAGCAAACAGGCGCCATAGGGGGGGAGCGGTTGTTCGCCGCAAGGGTTTGTCGCCGAAATATTTTCGCAGTAATGCAGGTTATTTCGCGCATTAATCCGGTCAATAAAGATAACACCGGGCTCTGCAAAGGCGTATGTCGAGCGCATTATAGCGTCCCAAAGTTCCCGTGCTTTCAAGGTTTTATACTGGGTGCCTTCGAAGACCAGATCCCACGGGTCATCGCGCTTGACGGCTTCCATAAAGGCGTCTGTCACCAAGACAGAAAGGTTGAACATACGCAAGCGGCCGGGATCTTGCTTGGCCCTAATGAAGTCAAGAATATCAGGGTGATCGCAGCGCATTGTTGCCATCATGGCACCGCGGCGTGATCCGGCGCTCATAATTGTGCGGCACATGCTGTCCCAAACATCCATAAAGCTTAAAGGACCAGAGGCGTCAGAGCCCATGCTTTTTACAGGTGCACCTTTGGGACGAAGCGTTGAGAAATCATATCCGATCCCACCGCCTTGCTGCATGGTTACCGCTGCTTCTTTGAGGTTATCAAAAATGCCCGCCATGTTGTCTGGGATTTCGCCCATGACAAAACAGTTAAACAGGGTAACGCGTCGTTTCGTGCCTGCACCGGCAATAATGCGGCCCGCAGGTAGGAATTTATAATCCTCCAGAGCCTTGAAAAACTCTTCTTCCCAATATGCCGGATCCTTCTCCGGTACGGCTAATGCTTTGGCTATTCTGCGCCAAGTATCTTCAACAGTGCTTTCAATATAGTCGCCATCAGCGGAGCGAAAGCGATACTTCATATCCCATATCTGTTTCGAAATTGGGGCAAGCGCTGCCATTGGACCCTCGCACATAAAATGAACCGAAGTGGAAAAACAACTATACGCGAATTTTAATAAACTTACAAATCACTCAAATTTAAATGTAAACTAACTTACTAATTTTTAAAGTGTTTTTCTCTTCCGTCGCGCACCAGCCGGGCCGTGTTTTCGTCAATTGACTCTTTAAGGCGCGCCATGAATTCTGCGCGTTTCAAACCCGCTTCGATTGCCGGTAGGAATTCAATGGTAATGACGCCTGGCCTGCATATGAATTTCTTTCGCGGCCAGAACAGACCTGTATTAAGGGCGACAGGTATGACAGGCGTGTCCAGCTTGCTGTAAAGGGCGGCTATGCCGGGTTGGAAAACATGTGTTTCGTCTACATCCGTACGGGTTCCTTCTGGAAAGATCACGATTTGTCGCTCATCCACAAGTGCCTGTTTTGCCTGTTCAATCATTGCACGCAGTGCAGCTGCGTGGCCTTTCCGGTCCACAGTGATCATTTTTGTTTTTTTGCAATACCACCCATAAACAGGAATCTTAAGCAGTTCTTTTTTCATGATGACGGCTGGATCTTTTACTAGCCAGTGAAATGCCATAGTTTCAAATGCTGATTGATGCTTGCAGGCGATCAGCGCTTTGCCATCAGGAAGATTTTCCAATCCCTTCACCTCGATTTTGAGATTACAAATGTAATGCATCAAAACCATAATGCCCTTTGTCCAAAGGGTTTGCCCGCGGACAATCCAGATTCGATCAAACATCAAAAATGGAATGAAAATCAGGTTCATAATGGTGGACCAGATCCAAAAGCAGAGAAAAAACAAAAACGATCTGATACGGGTCACGTTGCATCTCCTGTCAGGGCAATCCGTTCGAGATTGGCTCTGATCAAGCTAATAATATATTTGTTGTATTCGGCGGCCAGAATATATCCCACGACAGGACGTAGCCACCAATGGTCCATCTCTAGCACATCATTGATCGCGGCATGTGGGTAAAGTGTTTTACCGGGCATTTGGCGCTTTAATTCCACAAGGCTGCGCGGCATGTGATATGCGCTGGTGACAATAAGCAGGCTGTCAAACTTGTTTTCTGTAGCCCAAATTGAAGATTCATACGCATTTCCGACCGTATCTTTGGCTTCGCGGCCTAAATCGACGCAGCAATTCATCACTTTGTCGCTTTCCCCGAGCGCGGCTCGGAGCGTCTCCTTGCTCACTTGATGATTAACTCCGGAAATTAAAACCCTTTTTGCTGCTCCGGTTTTTAGCAGTTCCAGACCGGCTTTCAAGCGGGCCGGTGTGCCCGTGAGTACAACAATACCATCGGCTGAGTTAATGCCATTATAGTTGGGATCAGTGATTTCGTTCAGATAGTTAAGAAATCCACCCACCCATATAAGCGCGAGTGCAGCTAAAAATTTTATCCAAAAAGAAGCCATTATCCTCATGCGAAACGGTCACTTTCAATAAAGCTTACAGCTTCGGTTAAATCCGCTGCAACAGATACCGGTAGAAGCTCCGCTAAGGTTTCATCAGCTTGGGTTTTTCGCCCTTTGCCCGTTTGAACGAGCAGTCTGTGGCATCCGGCTTTTTTTGCGGCTTGCATGTCACGTAAAGCATCACCGATAAAAATAGTTTGCGAAGGGGGGGTTCTGAATTTTTGCATGGCCGCTAAGATCATGCCAGCACCTGGTTTTCGCATGTCTGTAGCTGCCCATGGAGGATCGGGAGCAAAGAAGATTTCATCAATTTTTCCGCCAATCCGGTTAAGCTCTTGAAGTAGCTTACCGTGAATTTGGGTGAGTGCATCTTCTGAAATAATGCCGCGCCCAATGCAGGACTGATTGGTTGCAATGACAACGTGATGCTTAAGCGTATTAAGCCGCAAAATGGCCTTTAGGGCGCCGTCGATAAACACAAGTTCTGAAGGTGATTTAACAAAATCACTTCGATCTTCATTAATTACGCCATCTCTATCGAGTATAATCAGCACGTCACATCATCCGTTTTAAGCTACTCAATACAATCCAGCGGACTGTAATTGTGGTGAGCAGGACAACCAATACCGGTACCATGGCCAAGGCAATCCAGCCCTCTAAAATCATGGTTGGTGCGGAGATCAGGCCCGCTTCCAAACGATCTGCCAGTACTGAAAGTATCTGCATTATAATAATGGCCATAATCAGGCCCGGGACCGCTCCAAACAGGGATAGGCGGGCGAAGTAATTTTGGAACTGGCGCGCAATATAACTATCTTTCGCGCCAATCAGATGCAGCACCTCGATAATATCATGATGCATGACCATGCCCGTTCTTGCCGCAAAAACAATTATTATCACGGTGACAATTCCAACCAGCAGCATCACAGCGGCGGCAAGGGATTGAACGCTTCTGGCTAACAGGATCATTTTATCAAGCCAGGGTCGGTGGGTATTGAGAATTGCGCCGGGAACTTCCGAGGAAAGCTTTTTTGCTGCTGCGAGCAGATCTATGGGACTTCCTTCGGAGATTGTAATTTCAATCAGGCGCGGAAGCGGCAGTTGTTTGATGATGTCAGCGCGACCAAGGTATGGGGTTAGCAGTTGCGCCGTCTCATCCAGAGATAAAGGGCGAACGGCTTCGATCCCCGGGAAAGTCTCAAGGGCCTTGGCGGCTTTATTCATTTTTTTGTCGAGATCCTGACCCTCGGCATAGGCAATTTCGACTGTTAAGTTTCCGCTTACTGCTGCTGACCAATTGCCGATTGCAGAATGAATAGAGAACAGACCGATAAGGGCTAAAGTCGCCAAGAATACCATGGCTGCGATTACGACAGGCAGATAACGGCTGGAGGCATCCTTTTCAAGCTGTAGTTCGGGCGAAATTCCAAAAATATTGATCACAAACCACTCCGTTGAAATCGCGATACATACTCATCAGCAGAAGCAAAGTGTAACGTTCCTTGCTGAAGAAACATAACAGGATATTGAAACCGTCGTATCAGGCCAATATCATGCGTGGCAATCACAACCGTGGTACCCAGTTTGTTGAGCTCTTGAAATAAATGCATCAAACGCAAGCCCATTTCCGGGTCCATTGAGCCGGTTGGCTCGTCGGCGATTAAAAGTTGCGGACGGTTGATAACCGCACGGGCGATGGCAACCCGCTGTTTTTCGCCGCCAGATAACGTGGGTGGTTTGGCCTGCATTTGGTGGCCCAGCCCAACCCAATTCAGAAGCTCGGTCACGTTTTTATGGATCACATCTTCTTCGAATCCAATGATTCGTAACGGGAGCGCAACATTTTCCAGAGCCGATAAATGATCAAGGAGCCTAAAATCTTGGAAAACCACACCAATTTTTCGCCGAAACGAAGGTAAATCTTCCCGTTCAAGACTGCTAACCTCTTGATCAAAAAGGGTCAGCAAGCCGCGGCTTGGCCGGTGTGACAACGCCAGAAGTTTCAGTAGGGAGCTTTTGCCTGCGCCGGTTGGCCCCGTTAAAAAATGGAAAGAACCGGAGGCCAGATGCATATTGATATCGCGCAGAACCTCTGGTCCCATACCGTACCGCATTCCCACGTTTTCAAATACAACCAACCAAGCCTCCTTAAAAAATTAGCGGCAAAGATAATCTAAAGTAGATTTCTTGCCTAGTCTTGTGCATGTTCTTTCATAAGCCTATAAACAAGAATACTTAAACCCATGGACGGATCGTTTCTTACCCATGATATTGACTTGCCCATCCTGTTCAACACGATATTCAATCGACACTGCTTCTGTCGGTGCTGAAGGTCGTTTAGTAAAATGCGCCAAATGTGGACATAAGTGGCGTGAATTCCCACCCGAAGATCTTCCAAAGCAGGTTGCTGAAGAAGCTCAAGTGAAACCTGCGCCGACTGCAGCACCTGATATACCATCAGAACAGCCTGAAGATGGTGAATTAAGTATTGAGGCGATGACACGTTCCTCGCGGGAGCGGGTGCAGGAAAATGCGGATAAGGTCCGCAAAAAACGAAGCTGGATCGGTTGGGTGATCTTTATTCTGCTCCTTGCCGGAATTGGGGCGGGCGGATTTTATGGACGCGATACTGTTGTTCAGTTCTGGCCTGCATCTTCAAAGCTTTATCAGATGTTGAAGCTGGATGTGAAAACGACAAATCTGCTGGGTCTGGAGATCAAAGATCTTGAGACGAAATCCGTTTTAGAGAATGGGGTCGTCCGTTTGACCGTTCAGGGAAAGATCGTCAATATCACGGGGCATGAGCAACCAATCCCAAGGATTGGTATTCAGTTGGTCGATTCAAAAGGGCTCCATGTGTATAGCTGGAGTACTGCTATCGAAGCCAAGAATGTGGGCCCTTGGGAGACGGTAGATTTTTCCTCAAGCATGAATCAGCCTCCTGAAGAAGCCAAGCATGTCAAAGCGCATTTGATCGCGCCAAAAGCAGCCGCGCAGGAAGCGACGCAAGCAGAAGAGAAAAACACACATGCAGCGCCAGCGGCGACTGCTCATGACAGTAAACCATCTACTGATGAACATGGTCATCAGGACAGTAAGGATTAATAAGGCGCAGCGAGTCTGCACCGATTGTGGAGAATAAAATGGCTGCAAATGAGCCAAAAATCGAAGTTCTATTTTCAAGCGCTGATATTGAAAAGCGCAATCAGGAGCTTGCCGAGCAGATTGAAAGAGAGATGGGGGCAGATATTCTTGTAATTGCTGTTCTCAAGGGAAGCTTTGTTTTCGCTGCCGATCTTATTCGCGCTATGCATTATGCAGGCGTAAAGCCGCAAATCGACTTTATGGCTTTATCGTCATATGGAGATAAAACGATCAGTAGCGGTACCGTTGTTATTACAAGAGATATTATGGATACCGTAAAAGGCCGGAAGGTCTTGCTTATTGATGATATTCTGGAGTCTGGTCGGACAATGCAGTTCGCTGCAAAAGAGCTTTTGGATCGCGGTGCTGCCGAGGTCAAGACCTGCTTGATGCTGGATAAAAAGGGAAAACGTATTGTGGATTTCGAGGCTGACTTTGTCGGGTTCGATTGTCCAGACCTGTTTGTAATTGGATATGGTTTGGATTACGCGCATTATTACCGTGAATTGCCATATATTGGGCATATCGTTACTGACTAGATTAATTTGGGGTGGGCATGGCACGAATTTTAGTCGCAGAAGATGAAGCATCTTTGCGTGAATTCGTTCAAAGAGCGCTAGCGCATCATGGGCATGATGTCGTCGCGGTTCGAGACGGTGCTGAAGCCTTGCATGAATTGCAGGGCGAGGACTCATTTGATCTTTTGCTGACTGATATTGTCATGCCAATTATGGACGGTATCGCCCTATCCCTGAAGGTCGCAAAAGATTTTCCTGAACTCCGGATTTTGCTAATGACAGGCTATGCGGCAGAGCGCCAACGGGCGTATAATCTGGAAGATCTTATTCATGATGTGATCGCTAAACCATTTACATTAACGGAAATTTGCGACAAAGTAGAAGAGGCATTGGCTGCAGTTAAACATACAAAAATAGCAGCCTCTACCAAAGATTTTGGGTTGAGCCTTAGTAAGAAAAAATAATATCGGGCCAACCGGAAAAATTGCACGTTTAGTGCATGTAAAATAATAAAGGAATCTGTTCATGTCGATAAATGGCAAGGCTTATATTGCGGGTGCTTTCGAACATCCGACGAGAAAGGCTGTTGATAAATCGCTCGCTCAGCTACATGCAGAATGCGCCAAAGGCGCGTTAGAAGATGCGGGTTTAACCAAAAATGATGTTGATGGTTATTTCTGTGCAGGGGATGCGCCGGGGCTTGGACCGCTGGCCCTTGCCGATTATATGGGGTTAAAGCTTCGCCATATGGACACAACAGAAACGGGAGGATCGTCCTATCTGGTTCATGTTGCCCATGCTGCAGAAGCAATTGCACTTGGAAAATGTTCCGTTGCACTGATCACGCTTGCAGGACGCCCCAAAGCTGAAGGTATGGCGACGGGTACGGCCCCCCGTGATTATGGCGCCTCGCCGGACGTTGCTTTTGAATTTCCGTTTTCACCGGTGATTACAAATATGTATGGCATGTGTGCGATGCGCCATATGCACGAATATGGCACAACAAGTGAGCAGCTTGCCTGGATCAAGGTCGCTGCCTCTCATCATGCGCAGCATAATAAGAATGCAGTTCTTCAAGATGTTGTAACGGTCGAAGATGTGGTGAACTCACCGATGATCTCGGATCCGCTCCATCGGTTGGATTGCTGTGTGATCAGCGATGGCGGGGGTGCATTGATCGTTGTCTCTCCAGAAATTGCAAAAACATTAAATCGGCCGCTTGTTAAAATTAAGGGTGCTGGTGAAGCACCCAAGCATCAGATGGGTGGTCGTATTGATCTGACCTATACTGGTGCAGCGTTTACAGGTCCGACTGCTTTTGCTGAAGCAGGCGTCACGCCGTCAGATATCAAATATGCGTCCATCTACGATAGCTTTACAATTACAGTTCTGATGCAATTGGAAGATCTGGGCTTTTGTGAAAAAGGTCAGGGCGGCAAATTTGTGTCCGATGGCAATTTGATTTCGGGTTCGGGAAAACTCCCCTTTAATACAGATGGTGGTGGCCTGTGTAACAATCACCCGGCCAACCGCGGCGGCATGACCAAGGTTATTGAAGCTGTTCGTCAACTTCGAGGGGAGGCGCACCCCAAAGTGCAGGTTCCAAACTGTGACCTTGCTTTAGCTCACGGAACGGGCGGCTCACTTGGTACACGGCACGGAAGTGCCACTCTCATTCTGGAAAGGGAATAAAATGACAAAAAATAAAGTTTTCCCAGCGCCGATTGTAGATCCTGAAACTCAAGAATACTGGGACGCGGCTCGAAAAGGTGAATTATTGGTTCGGCATTGTCGAAGCTGCCAAAGCCCTCATCATTATCCGCGGACGATTTGCCCTCATTGTGGCAGCGACGATACTTATTTCGAGCCTGCATCCGGGCTTGGCCATATTTATTCTTACAGTGTAACGCGGAAGGCTAAAGTTCCTTATGCGATTGCCTATGTCACACTAGAGGGTACGGACATCTCAATGATGACCAATATCGTAAATTGCGATTTTGATGATCTGAAAATTGGTCAGAAAGTGAAACTGGTTTATTCGGAAACAGAAGGCGATGGCCCTCCCGTGCCGACCTTTACACCGGTCTAATTTAAAGAGCTTTTATGGATTCGTTTCGTTTTTATAATGAAGGCGAAGCGAATTCTATTTCTCTAATATGTAAGGAGTGGGAAGCATTTTTGGAAATTTGCGTAATTTCCAGAACATCTCTCAGCTTGTTTTAAACTAATCTTACTAAATTACCGGCTTTATCCAGCATTCGAAATATGTTGCTTGCGTCGTGTCTTTTTTGTGTCATAGGCTATGAAGACACCAAACCATATTCTTTGAATGATGGGTAAGATTTGTCTGGGGGAAACGGACAACCTTTTTATTGGAAATAAGAAACGGCATCAATTAGGACAGGGAGAGGTGCCTTATGGAATATTTTCTGCAACAGCTGATCAATGGGGTCACGCTGGGTTCAATTTATGGACTTATTGCAATCGGTTACACCATGGTTTACGGGATCATTGGTATGATCAATTTCGCTCATGGCGACGTTTTCATGGTGGGATCGTTCATTGCACTGATTGTTATTACTGCGCTTGGGGTTACCATCTCTTCAGGGATCGGTATTATTATCGCGGCTCTGGTACTGGTGCTAATTTGCGCGATGCTGGTTTCGTCCGCATATGGCTGGACCCTTGAGCGACTGGCTTATCGGCCGCTACGAGGTTCATTTCGTTTGGCGCCGCTGATTACCGCTATTGGTATTTCAATTGTTCTACAAAACTACATTCAAATTGCTCAAGGTGCACGTGTTAAGCCTCTGCAACCGATTATCTCTGGAGGCCATACAATTATGACCCGTGTGGATGAGGCGGGTGAATTTGTAGTGCAGATTTCAAATATTCAGATTTTGATTATTGTCACTACGGTCGTGTTGATGGGGATATTCTCTCTGATCATTGCAAAAACGTCGCTGGGGCGCGCTCAACGCGCCTGCGAGCAGGACCGGAAAATGGCTTCCCTGCTGGGCATCAATGTGGACCGGACTATTTCCACAACCTTTGTGATGGGCGCGGCGCTGGCAGCAGTCGCCGGATTGATGTTCCTGCTTTATTACGGCGTGATTGATTTCTTCATCGGTTTTGTGGCGGGTGTAAAGGCGTTTACGGCTGCGGTGCTGGGCGGTATTGGATCGCTGCCAGGAGCGATGCTGGGCGGTCTGGTTATCGGCTTGATTGAAACTTTCTGGTCAGCCTATTTCTCTGTTGAATATAAAGATGTTGCAGCCTTTGCCATGTTGGCGATCGTGCTTATTTTCTTGCCTCAAGGTTTGCTGGGTAAGCCGGAGGTTGAAAAAGTATAATGGCTGAACAAACACCAAATAGTGGGACCTTGAGCCCGGCTATGCTGGCCAAGGACCTGTTGGTATCAGGTATTCTGGCCGCAGCGATTTTTACAACCACACTGGGTTTTAAAACCGAAACAGCAGTGGGCGGCTTGTCCCTTGAATATCATCTCGGGCTGGGTCTCTCTGCCGTTGCAGTTGTCGTTATTGGCCGTCTTATTTTGTGGCTAACCTTGTGGCGTAAAGGCCCGGGGACAGGCGGCGCAGGTGAAATTGCCGATGGCGTCTTTAACGGGATCGTGAAGATTTTTGCAGGGCGTACCAAGCAGTTGGGAATTGCCGCCCTGATTTTTGCGCTGGTCTTTCCGTTTCTACCCTTTACCGATCGCTATTATATCGATCTAGCGACGCTGATTTTAACCTATGTTATGCTTGGCTGGGGCCTCAATATCGTGGTTGGTCTCGCCGGTCTTTTGGATTTGGGGTATGTCGCCTTTTATGCCATTGGCGCTTATTCATATGCATTGCTGGCCCAATATTTCGGCTTTTCATTCTGGCTATGCTTACCGCTCGCCGGTATTTTGGCGGCTTTCTGGGGCATTATCCTAGGTTTCCCTGTGCTGCGTCTTCGCGGCGATTACTTGGCCATTGTGACTTTGGCTTTTGGTGAAATTATTCGTGTGGTTCTACTGAACTGGTATCAGTTTACCGGGGGGCCTGATGGTCTTTCCGGCATTCCGCGGCCCAGTTTCTTCGGCTTGGAATTCAAACGTGGAGAAGGTAACTTTGCCGATGTATTCGGATTGGAATACTCCTCCATTCACCGAATAATTTTCCTTTATTTCCTTATTCTGGCTTTGGCGTTGCTCACTAACTTTGTGACCAACAGGCTCCGGCGTCTGCCCATTGGACGCGCGTGGGAAGCCCTCCGCGAAGATGAAATCGCTTGTCGGTCTTTGGGTCTGAATACCACCATGGTGAAATTGTCAGCCTTTGCGATTGGGGCCATGTTCGCTGGTTTTGCGGGGTCCTTCTTTGCAACACGACAGGGCTTTATCTCTCCTGAAAGTTTCACCTTTATCGAATCTGCCCTGATCTTGGCAATTGTGGTTCTAGGGGGTATGGGATCACAGGTAGGCGTGGTTGTTGCTTCTATTGCTCTAATCGGGGGATTTGAAATCTTCCGTGAAGCTGAACAGTTCCGAATGCTGATCTTTGGTCTGGCAATGGTGGTGATCATGGTGTGGAAACCACGTGGTTTGATTTCAACCCGTATCCCGTCCATTTTCTTGAAAGAGAAGAAAGCGGTGTCCTCTGACATGGTGGCGCAAGGGGAGGGGCACTGATATGGCAAAATGGGATGAAAATGTTCTCCTTTCGGTCGAACATCTCAGCATGCGCTTTGGCGGTTTGCTTGCGGTTAATGACCTTTCTTTCAATGTGGGCCGTGGTGACATTACGGCACTGATCGGACCGAATGGTGCAGGTAAAACGACTGTATTTAACTGCATCACGGGGTTTTACAAACCAACTGAAGGCATGATTACCGCACGCCATGATGATGGTAAAACGTTCTTGCTGGAACGGATGGACGATTTTAAGATTCCGAAAAAAGCAAAGGTTGCACGAACGTTTCAAAACATTCGGCTGTTTGGCGGTATGACTGTTTTGGAAAACATGATGGTGGCGCAGCATAATCCGCTGATGATCGCGTCCAACTATACTTTTGGCGGTATATTTGGCTTGTCAGGTTTTCGCAATGCTGAAAAAGAAGCTATCGAGCTTGCGAAATATTGGATGAATCATGCGGGATTGACCGAGCGGGCAGATGATGCCGCGGCTGATTTGCCCTATGGTGATCAACGAAAACTCGAAATTGCCCGGGCGATGTGTACGCGGCCTAAATTATTGTGTCTGGATGAGCCGGCTGCTGGATTGAACCCACGTGAATCAGATGAGCTGAACAAACTGCTGTTGTTTATTCGTGAGAACGAGAAAACAGGCATTTTGCTGATCGAGCATGACATGAATGTTGTGATGGAAATTTCTGATCATGTTGTGGTTTTGGATTACGGTGAGAAAATTTCCGACGGAACTCCAGATCAGGTTAAGACCGATCCGAAAGTGATTGCGGCTTATTTGGGCGTGGATGACGACGAGATCGAAGACGTTGAACAGGAAATCGTCAAAACAGCCACGACAGAAGAGGGGGCGTAAATATGAGTAAAACACCACTTCTTCAGATCAGAAATGTGGAGACTTTCTATGGCAAAATTCAAGCACTTCGCGGCGTTAGCCTTGATGTGTATGAAGGCGAGATTGTCACCCTGATCGGTGCGAATGGCGCAGGTAAGTCAACTTTGATGATGACTATCTGCGGCGATCCAAGAGCCGCAGCGGGTGAAATTATTTATGACGGCGTTGATATTACCAATATGCCGACCCATGAAATTATGCGCCGTGAGATTGCTCAGTCGCCGGAAGGGCGGCGAATTTTCCCCCGCATGACTGTTTATGAAAATCTCTTGATGGGGGCTGCTGTAACTGATCAGGTCAATATTGAAAAAGATTTTGATCGTGTATTTACGCTTTTTCCGCGTTTGAAAGAACGGCGTGATCAGCGCGGCGGAACATTGTCTGGAGGGGAGCAGCAGATGCTCGCCATTGGGCGGGCTTTGATGGCGCGGCCAAAACTGTTATTGCTGGATGAGCCGTCTTTGGGACTTGCCCCTTTGGTCGTTAAGCAGATCTTTGATGTAATCAAGGAATTGAACGAGAAAGAAGGTTTGACCGTTTTCTTGGTTGAGCAAAACGCATACCATGCCTTGAAGTTAGCACATAAAGGGCATGTTGTTGTGAACGGCTCTATTACAATGAGCGGCACAGGTAAAGAGTTGCTGGCCAAAGAAGAGGTTCGGGCCGCATATCTTGAAGGAGGAGCACATTAATGGGTATTCTTTGGCAAGATAGCGCAACCGCATTTTTTCTGTTCACTGTGATTATTGCGGGGAGCGCAGCCTACATGTCGGGAAGGGCAATGGCTTCTAAGTGGCGCTCTCCCTATCAGGCAATTTTCTATATGTTACTATTAGGATTGGCAGATCGGTTTTTCCATTTCGCCTTGTTTGAAGGTGAATTACTGTCAATTCAATATTATCTGGTTGATACATTGATCTTGATTGCAATTACACTGATTGCGTATCGATTGACCCGTGTTCAACAGATGATTTCTCAGTACCCATGGCTATATGTCAAGAAAGGGCCTTTTGCTTGGGCAGAGAAATAAAGACATAATGTCGGCTATTTATAGCGATATTATTATTGAAATTACTTTTTGCAATTGTCGGTATATTACATGATCATCGCAGGAAGTCATTTTAGACTATTCACTAACTAGGGAGACAGGTTATATGAAAAAAGTTCTATTAGCTGCGACAGTTTTGTCTGCTGGAATGCTGGCTTCTGCTAGCGCTTGGGCCGATATTCAAATTGCGACTGCAGGTCCAATGACTGGTCAGTATGCAAGCTTTGGTCAGCAAATGAAAGCTGGCGCAGAGCAGGCCGTAGCAGATATTAATGCCGCTGGTGGTGTTAATGGTGAGAAGCTGGTTCTGACAGTGGGCGATGACGCTTGCGATCCGAAACAGGCTGTTGCTGTTGCTAACCAGATGGTTTCCAAAGGCGTTGTCTTTATGGCGGGCCATTTCTGTTCTGGTTCTTCAATTCCCGCTTCTAAAGTTTACGAAGAAGAGGGCATCATCCAGATTTCACCTGCATCTACAAATCCTAAATTGACAGATGAAGGCGGACCAAACGTTTATCGTGTTTGTGGACGTGATGACCAACAAGGCGAGGTTGCCGGTAAATTGCTAGCGACTGAGTATAAAGGTAAAAATATCGCGATCCTTCATGATAAAACTGCCTATGGTAAAGGTCTTGCTGATCAGACAAAAGGCGCAATGGAAGCAATGGGCGGTAAAACGACCATGTATGAAGCTTTCACTGCTGGTGAAAAAGACTACACAGCGCTTGTTTCAAAAATGAAACAAAACAACATCGATGTTGCGTATATCGGTGGTTATCACACTGAAGCGGGTCTGATCGTTCGTCAGATGCGCGATCAGGGTATGAACACTCAGCTTATTTCCGGTGATGCGCTAGTATCTGCGGAATATTGGTCAATTACAGGTGACACTGGTACGGGAACATTGTTCTCATTCTCACCAGATCCACGTAAAAACCCAGCCGCAGCTGATCAGGTAAAAGCATTTAAAGCTAAAGGTATCGATCCTGAAGGTTATGTTCTTTACACATACGCCGCTGTTCAGGCTTGGGCACAGGCAGCAACTGCTGCTGGTACTGCTGATCCAGAAAAAGTTATGCCTAAATTGAACTCTGGTAAATTTGACACTGTGTTGGGTTCATTGTCATTTGATGACAAAGGTGACGTAACGCTTCCAGGTTATGTTTGGTACGAATGGAAAAACGGAACATATGACTATCGCTAAGTCATAACCGGTTTTTAATAGAACCTCGCGGGTATTCTCGCGAGGTTTTTTATTTGTCTGAAAAGAACAAAAAAAGAGCGCGGATGTCGCGCGTCATTAAATCAAATATAGAATGATTTGTGGTGCCCCTGGCCTGACTCGAACAGGCACGCCCTATGGACAACAGATTTTGAATCTGTCGCGTCTACCAATTCCGCCACAGGGGCTAATCCGTGGAAGTAGACGCACTATACTGATGATTTTTGATGGGTCAACAAGGGTTTGTCAAATTACAAAAAAACTTGGGAATCTATTCAAGGGTTGTAAGGATCGTGTAACCGGAACCTCGCACTGATTTGATCATTTGTGGCTGATTCTCATCAACTTCAAGTTTCTGGCGCAAGCGCCTGACCAATGCATCGATGTTTCGACTGTTTTCCCTGAGCTCCTTGTTAAAAATTTTAAGGCTCAGTTTATCACGGCCAACGGGCTGCCCCGGTACTTCGAGTAGGACCCGGAGTAGCTGAAACTCAGCCATCGTAAGTGGAATGTCCGCACCGTTTGGATCCGCAAGCTTGTGGTGAGGTAAATCCAGCTCCCAACCTGAGAAATTAATATAGGTTTTTCCATCAGATTGTTTGCTGTTTTTATCGTTTGATCCAGAGGTTCTTCTAATGACACTTCGGATACGCGCAAGGAGTTCGCGTCGATTATAAGGTTTTGCCACATAATCATCGGCGCCCATTTCAAGGCCGATAATCAGATCAACACTTTCTCCTTTGCCTGTCAAAATGATAACACCAACATCGGAGCGTTCTTTTAGATATCTGGTTAAGCTCAAACCATCTTCATCTGGGAGCATCAGGTCCAAAAGAACAAGATCAAATTTTTCTGCGTTGAAGATCTCGCGCATTTCTTCCGCATTGGCGGCTTCTGATACAATGTAGTTTTCACGCTCAAGTGTTTCACGCAAAACGTCCCTGAGCTCAGCTTCATCGTCAACAATCAGAATTTTTTGCATCATCTTGGCGGTTTGTCCTCTCTAACGGGAGTGCTACAGCTTAGTAGTACCGTCCTCAGAATTTTATCCTGTAATAAAAAAGTTACAAAATCAATAGCATGGTTTAATTCATATTATTTCATTGCCGCAATCAATAGAGTATATAGAGCGCATTAAAAGAAATAGTCTGTAAGTCATATCTGCTTTCCTCTATTTTAGGAAGTCTTCTATGTTGCTGCAAACACTGATTAAATCTCGGAACTAATGAATGATTCGTAAATTATATGATTTTACCATGGGTCTTGCAGCAAGACCGCAAGCAAAAGGGTTTTTGGCTGGCGTTTCATTTATTGAAAGTTCGATCTTTCCCATCCCACCTGATGTGATGCTAATACCAATGGTTCTTGCCAATCGAAAAGAAGCTTGGCGTATTGCAGCTATTTGCAGTGTATTTTCGGTTTTGGGTGGATTGCTGGGGTATGCAATCGGGAGTTTTTTCTTTCAATTTATTGGCGATGCGATCATTGCATTCTATGGCTATGAAGATAAGTTTATCCGTTTTACAGCTCAATATGATGAATGGGGCGGGTGGATTGTCGGATTTTTTGGCTTAACGCCCTTTCCGTATAAGGTGATCACCATCGCCAGTGGTGCCGTCCATTTGAATTTAGCGATTTTTATACTAGCATCTGTGCTATCTCGAAGCGCGCGCTTCTTTTTTGTTGCCTGGCTACTGCACCGATTTGGGGAACCCATTAAAGACTTTATTGAAAAATATCTCGGTATTTTGACCATATTGTTCTTTGTAATCTTGTTCGGGAGTTTTGTGCTCCTTAAGTATATACTTTAAAGCCAAACGCAGAGGTTGGTATGTCAAAGCTCAATCAAAATTCGCTTCTGATCGCCCTTTTGATGAGCGTAGCGACTTTGTCTATTGTCTTAATCTCGCAATATGGATTTAACCTTAACCCTTGCGTACTGTGCGTATATCAGCGGTGGCCCTATGTCGCGGTGATCATAATCGTATTACTTTCCTATGGTTTGCGAAACAGATTTCCCGCCAGTCGTTTTAAGGTTTTATGTGCACTTGCCTTTGCAATAACCGCTGGTATTGCGGCATTTCATGTCGGGGTAGAGCAGCATTGGTGGCAAGGAACATCATCCTGTTCCGCCGATGTTGCCAAAGTCACCTCGCTATCGGAATTAAAAGCCCAGATTATGGCCGCCCCAATTACAAAATGTGATGAGGTCGCATGGCAGATGTTTGGTATTTCAATGGCTGGGTTTAATTTCATTTTTGCTGCGATTATGTCTATATTCATGCTGATAAGTGCTATTCGGCGAACGGATTGAGATCACGGAGATACAGGGGTAGAAGATGACTGCACGTAAAGCGCAATCGGATCAATTAAAGACAGGCACAGGCCGTCAACCTGGCGATCTTACACGCGAAGAGTTGCTGGAGCGTATTATTCGGGTGGATCATGCAGGAGAATACGGCGCCGTTCGGATCTATGAAGGGCAGTATGCAATTCTGAAAAACTCTGACGAGGCCGAAACGATCCAGCATATGAAAGAACAGGAAGTGGTTCACCGCGATCGCTTTGAAGAGATCATAGCTAAGCGGCGTGTCCGTCCGACAGTTTTGTCACCGCTTTGGCATGTCGCGGGATACGCGCTTGGTGCGGGGACTGCGCTGCTTGGAAAAGAAGCAGCAATGGCTTGTACGGAGGCCGTTGAAGAAGTTATCGACGAGCATTATCAGCACCAGCTGGATCAGCTGGGGGATGATGAAAAAGAGTTAAAAGAAACCATTGAAAAATTCCGCGCGGAAGAAGTCGAGCATAGGGACATTGCGCGGGAAAAAGGGGCAGCGGATGCCCCGGGATATGAAGTTTTGACCGGGGCTGTTAAAGCGGGATCAAAACTTGCAATATGGTTATCTTCCCGGATTTAACAGGCCCTGTAATTCTGATTTGAACCTTTAGGGGAAATCACACCGGGTTACAGAAATGCTCGCGAAACTTTGCTTGCCTTTTGAAATGCTGAAGCGATATTCATTCGCGCCAAAAACCATGCTTTTGTGAATGGGTAGCTCTCCAGCTATTTTTTCCGACTTTCCGCCCAGTTCTGTAAATGTCACTGTAACCGGCTTGGATGGATCATACCAGGCTTCGGGTTTGCCTTCTGCGTTCAGGGTTGGCTCCCCGTCACCTGTCACAGTCACGGATCCATTGCCAAGGCTTATTGAATTGTCAGGTGAGCTGTAGATTGGCGTATTGACAATAAAGCGTTTCACTTCCGGGTTGTCATCACAGTTGCTTGTATTTTTGGCTAATGAAATCAGGTTTAGCAGACGTGTTGCATCCAAGCCATCGTCCATGCGCTGGCGCACCAATTCCATAATCTCAAGCGTAGGGCCTGTTGGAATTTCTTTTTCAAAACGATCACGCCATGCACGTGCTTCTGTCAAAGCAGAGCTCTGCTTGTCCATTGCAGCACGGATCTTGTCGTTCAGGTTTGTGTTTTCCTGAGCAAGAACGTTCAGCTGGTCCTGGGAGTTTGCAACACGGCGATCCGCTTCGGATTGTCCTTCGAAATATCCATATGCACCAGCGCCACCCAGCAATCCGATGTAAAATAGAAATTTGAAAAACTTGTTACGGCGCTCCCGCGCTTTTTTCTTTTCAGATAGGCCTAGTCCGTAATTCATATTGCAGTCACGTTATCAGGAAAAAACGAAGAATAAATCAAGCACATGTATTACCTGTTGATCTTTTGAAAGGCAAGTAGGCAGGTAAAATGAAACGATTAGGTGTCAAAAATAAGACTATTCGAGTAGCTCTGCATCCCAATAAAGGAAATCCCGCCAACTTTCGTGCAAATAGTTTGGCGGAAAATGTCTTCCCATTTCATTGAGGTTCTCAGCAGATGGGATGAAGGGGGGCGTCTTGGGATGCATACCCGCCTGTTCGGGGAGCCGTCCGCCTTTAATTGTATTGCAAGAGGCGCAAGCCGTTGTGATGTTGCGCCAAGACGTTTGCCCACCCAGACGGCGCGGCAGGACATGATCAAAAGTTAGGTCTTCACCTGATCCGCAATATTGGCAAAGAAAGCCATCGCGCAGGAATAAATTAAATCGTGTAAAGGCTGGCTGCTTGCGTCTTTTCACATATCGCTTGAGTGAAATGACGCTGGGCAAGCGCATCTCGAAGCTGGGGGAGTGAACAACCCGGTCATATTCAGATACGATATCAACACGATCTAAAAAGACAGACTTAAGCGCGTCCTGCCAGGACCACAGCGACAAAGGGAAGTAGCTGAGAGGACGATAATCGGCATTTAAAACTAAAGCCGGAAATTTTTCCACGGACGTTAGCACTGACCACAAGCCTCATATAAGCATTGAAGACAAAATGAGTGTGGCGTGATTACGTTCAAAAATCAAACCCTAATACAGTATTTTGTGTTAAGTATTTGTGACCCTACTGTATATCGGCCTTCAGGGTCTAATTTTTGGCGGTTTGGGGTTTCGGGGGCTTTACGACATCGCTGTAATATCGCCATAGAATTTGTGCCGCGACCGTTCTGTAGGGCTTAAACGGATCCCCCAGCTGATCCATCCTTTTTGCATTTGGCCGTTCAGGGAGTTTCTTTAAATGATGCATCGCAATTTGCAGGGCGACGTCCCCTGCTGGCCATATATCCAAGCAGCCTAGACAGCTTATTTGATAGATTTCTGCTGTCCAGCGGCCAATTCCTTTGACCTTCGTGAGTGCAGCGATCACCTCAAGATCTTCCATTTCAGGTAACAGGTCCAAGTTTAACAGGCCCTGATCAATTTCCTGTGCCAAGGCCCTGCAATAAACCGCTTTTTGGCGGCTGAGCCCGAGCGATCTTAAATCTTCTTCCGAAAACCGAAGCAGCTGGGCCGGTGTAAAAGGTTTAACTGCATTTTGAAGACGCGTCCAAATAGCAGCCGCACTGGCCAGAGATACCTGTTGTTCAACGATGATTTTACTTAGCTGTTCAAAAGTTGCAGGTCTTTTTCGGCTTGGAATGGGCGTTATGATTTGAAGTGCGTGCCTGAAATCTGGATCGACCTCAGCGATGTGTTGAAAAGCGTCTATAAACTCTGGGGAGGTCACCGTTACTGGGCGACAGCAGACGCGGCAGTTCGGACAGAAAGGTGACAGTTCAAAGCCGCTCCAGCCCGGGCGACCGGGGCCAGCTCATTTTCATTTGCTGTGCCTTGGTCTTCAATGTCTGGCGTAATACCTACGCCGTTGAATGAGGCACCGCCACCCGTTGTAAAGCGACCAGTTGTGATGCGCAGTCCACCGCCGTTATCCAGATTATAAAGGGTTTGCATTGTTCCCTTGCCATAGCTTCGCTCACCAATGATCTGGGCCCGGTGTTGATTTTGCAACGCGCCGGCCACAATTTCTGCGGCTGAAGCAGACCCCTTATTGAGCATAACCATGATTGGGCGTCCGTTAATCCGATCTCCAGGCAGCGCATCTTCTTGGGAAAATGCATGTCCCCGATTAACGGCAGCAAAAATATTTCCGTTTTCCAGAAACTGATCAACAATATCAACAGCGGAGGTCACAAGACCGCCTGGATTGTTGCGCATGTCAATAATAACGCCGCAAAGTGAGTTTCCAAGCTTTGCATTGAAGCTATCTAGCGCCTCATCAACACCATCTGTTGTTTTGCGATTGAATGAAAGGATCCGAATATAGCCAACGTCGCCGTCGACCCGATATTCAACGGGTTCGATATCAACGGCTTGCCGGACGATATTGAATTGAAGGGGTTCTGGGACATGCTCTCTAACAATTGTCAGCACGGCACGGGTACCAGCAGGACCGCGCAGCATTTCAACGGCTTCACCCAGCGACATCCCCTCCAGCGGTTTTCCATCCAGATGGGAAATAATATCATCCGCGATAATCCCTGCCTTTATGGCGGGAGATCCCTTGATTGGCATGGTAACAGTGAGCTTGCCTTCGCGCATTTCAATGCGGACACCAAATCCAACGAAACGCCCTTCAAGATTATCCTGATATCTTTTATAGACTTCGGGGCTCATATAGGCTGAATAGTCATCCAGAGAATTGACCATTGCATTGAGAGCTAATGTTAGGGGGTTGTCCGTATCGTCGTTACTATTGTCCAGCCCTTTCAGGGCTTCATCAACAAGTTTCTCGGGATCGACTTCGTCAACATACCGGTTTTTCACCCGGACCAAAGCTTCGGAAAGCACTTGGCGATCCTCGCTTAAAAATTTCTGATCGCCATATTTTTCGTTATACGCGAGTTCAAATCTGTCCAGTGCACCTTCAATACTTCTGTCCTTTGCAAAGGGCAGCGTACAGGCTGTTAGAAATAATACAGCGTTGGCAACTATCAGAATTCTGCGAAGCATGAGCACTCGATACGGTTAAGAAACTATTAATAAAGCTAAACATTCGATAATCCGGTTGCAAGCGCGCAAAGGTTTAATTTTGCTTTTTCAGTGTTTTTTTTCAGTTCTTATGGTTAAAAGTGGAAGAATGTGCCTAGTTACGCGATTTGCGCCCAGTCCGACGGGCTATTTACATGTCGGTCATGCCTATTCTGCATCCCTTGCTTATCAGAAAGCAAAGGAAAGCGGAGGCCGATTCATTTTGCGTTTGGAGGATATCGATCAGACGCGATGCCGGCCAGAATTTGAGGCTGCGATCTACGAAGATCTCTCCTGGATTGGACTTGAATGGGAACAGCCCGTTCGCAGGCAGAGTGAACATTTAGAAGATTATTCAGCGGTGCTGGAAAGGCTCTATGAATTGGGGCTGATCTATCCGTGTTTTTGTACGCGAAAAGAAATTGCTGCGGAAGTTGCTCGCAGTCAGTCCGCGCCGCATGGACCGGAAGGCGTTTTATATCCCGGAACGTGCAGGGAGATGTCCGCTGATGAACGGGAGCAAAAATTCGCAGATGATGTGCCCTATGCGCTGCGCCTTGATATGCAGGCGGCCCTGAACATTGTCCAGGTGAATAACCTGTATTTTGAAGAACTCGAAAAAGGGTTCATTCAGTGTGATCCTGCGCGATTTGGGGATGTGGTTCTTGCCCGCAAGGAAACCCCAACAAGCTATCATTTATCCGTAACACTGGATGATGCCTTTCAAGGGATTAGTTTAGTTGTGAGAGGACAGGACCTGTTCGAGGCGACGCATTTACACCGCCTGCTTCAGCATTTGCTTCATTTACCAACGCCAAAATACTTTCATCACGGAATAGTTTCCGACATGAAGGGGAAGCGATTGGCGAAAAGAGATAAATCGGCGACACTTCGGGATATGCGTCTGAACGGCTACAAACCTGAAGATGTGGCCAAATTGATTGGCTTTAACACTATGTGACGGTTTCACGGTTGAACGGATTAAAGAGCAGACAAAGGGGGAGACTATGCTAGCGATATCTATTACGCCTATCTATATGGCGCTGACGGCATTGATTATGATCGTTTTGGCCGTACGGGCCGCATTATCTCGTGGCAAGTACCGCGTCGCAATCGGTGACGGTGGCATAGATCAAATGTCAGTTGTCGTTCGCGGGTTTGGTAATTTAATCGAATATGCGCCTGCCATTATCTTGTTGCTGTTCTTTATGGAATTGGGCGGTGTCGGCGCGATCTGGTTACATTTATTTGGCGGCGCTTTTATCCTTTTTCGAATTATCCATCCGATTGCTCTTTTCGGGCAAGGCGGCGTCACTAAATGGAAACGCCTCGGGCGCCAGATATCCGCTGGCGGCACTTTAATCCTATTGCTGATTGGGGCGATCACATTGCTTGTTAAAGCAATGTGAAATGAGCTGAATACTGTTTCCTGAGGCTTCCCTCAAGAAACAGTTTCTTCAGTCTCCAGTACGATATCGACCATATCTGACATAATGCCGCTCATATCAAAGTCTTTCGGGGTGTAGACAGCCTTTACACCTTTACGTTTGAGCTCTGCAGCATCCTCTGGAGGGATAATCCCCCCGACAATGACAGGAATATTCGATAGCCCAGCTGCGTTCAGCTTATCAACCACGTCCGTTGCGAGCGAGATATGAGATCCAGACAGGATCGACAGGCCGACCAAATGTACATCGCCATTTTGTGCAGATTTTACGATTTGATCTGGCGTCAGACGGATGCCTTCATAGACAACATTCATACCGCAGTCTCTTGCAGCAACAGCAATTTGTTCAGCGCCGTTTGAATGGCCGTCCAGCCCTGGTTTGCCGACCAGAACCTTAACAGGACGTCCGAGCCTTTTGGCGGCATCGGCAACTTTTTCGCGGAGTTCATCACTTGCGCCACCAGCATTGTTTGAGACCGCGGCGCTTACGCCGGTTGGTGCTCTAAATTCACCATAAACGGATCGCAGGGCTTCGGACCATTCTCCTGTTGTGACACCAGCCTTGGCTGCTGCTATGGAGGGTGGCATTATGTTTTGGCCGCTTAATGCTGCTTTTCTAAGGGTTTTGAGAGCTGCGTCGACCTTTGCTTGATCGCGGGCGGCCCGCCATTCGTTCAGACGTTCAATTTGTTGAGATTCGACTTCTGGGTCGACCGTCATAATGCCGCCATCTCCAGCTTCCGTTAAAGGAGAAGGTGTGCTTTCAACAAATTTATTGACGCCAACGACCGTCATGTCGCCGGAAATAACAGATTGAACCCGATTGGTGTTTGATTGAACGAGCGCCTCTTTCAAATATCCGCTTTCGACTGCAGAAACAGCGCCGCCCATTTTTTCAATCTGGGCGAGTTCTTCGCGGGCAGCTGCCTTTAGCTCTTCAACTTTTCGGTCAATTTCAATGGACCCATCAAAAATATCGCCATATTCCAGCAAATCCGTTTCGAACGCGACAATCTGCTGTAGTCGCAAAGACCATTGCTGATCCCAGGGGCGTGGTAAGCCAAGTGCTTCATTCCATGCGGGCAGTTGGACTGCTCTTGCCCTCGCTTTTTTTGACAAGGTCACAGCAAGCATTTCGAGCAGGATGCGATAAACGTTGTTTTCTGGCTGTTGCTCAGTCAGGCCAAGTGAGTTGACTTGAACGCCATACCGAAACCGGCGAAATTTTTCATTTTCAACCTTGTAGCGCTCTAATAAGATTTCATCCCATAGATCGACAAATGCCCGCATTTTACACATCTCGGTAATGAACCGAATGCCTGCATTCACAAAGAAGCTAATCCGGCCCGTGGCTTCAGGGAAATCCTCATCGCTGATTTGACCCGAATCCTTCACCGCATCCAATACGGCGATTGCGGTTGCCAGGGCAAAAGACAGTTCCTGTACGGGGGTCGCGCCGGCTTCTTGCAAATGGTAGGAGCAGACGTTTGTTGGATTCCATTTTGGTACTTCTTTATAGGTGAAGCTCACAACATCTGTGATTAATTTCATGCTAGGTGCAGGCGGAAAAATATAAGTTCCACGCGACAAATACTCTTTGATGATGTCGTTTTGAACTGTTCCTTGCAGTGATTTGCGATCGGCTCCCTGTTCCTCGGCAACGGCGATGTAAAGTGCCAGTAGCCATGCGGACGTGGCGTTGATTGTCATGGAGGTGTTCATTTTCTCCAAGGGAATTTGATCAAAAAGTGTGCGCATATCGCCCAAATGGCATATGGGAACACCAACTTTACCCACTTCACCGCGCGCAAGAACATGATCCGAATCGTATCCGGTTTGCGTTGGCAGATCGAAAGCAACCGATAAGCCTGTCTGGCCTTTGCCAAGATTCGTTTTATACAGCTCATTTGACGCAGCTGCAGACGAATGACCAGAGTAAGTTCTAAAAAGCCATGGACGGTCTTTTTTGACTTCCGTAGCGGTTTTGGAGGTTCCTTGGATCTCTATGCTCATAATATTCTTTCGCCAATGCACAACAATTGGGACACATGTTTCTTATTATTTGGTCCACACGTAATATCATAACTTTGTTTTGCAGTGCAAAAAAAACTTGCACTGATCCACAAGGTTTGTAATCTGCCCATTATTAACGTTGGAGATGCGTTTAGCGAAGAAAAAAATGATGCGCTGCGGTATAGTGTGCCCTAGCGTGTGGTCGTAAAGCCCACGAATGCTTAGAGAGAAGAGGAATTACTGTGATGTCTGCGAGTGAAGCTGTTACCCCAACTGCCCCCCTTAAGGATCTGTACGAGGTTGGAGAAATCCCACCAGTAGGTCATGTGCCTTCAAAAATGTACGCTTGGGCAATCCGTCGGGAGCGTCATGGTGTTCCGGAAGAAGCCATGAAAGTTGAAGTGGTGGATACACCCACACTGGATAGTCATGATGTGCTGGTTCTCGTTATGGCCGCGGGTGTGAACTATAATGGTGTTTGGGCTGCGCTGGGTGAGCCGATCTCTGTCTTTGATGTACATGATGAGCCTTACCATATCGCAGGATCAGACGCGTCTGGTATTGTATATGCCGTTGGCAGCAAAGTAACTCGCTTCAAGGTTGGCGACGAAGTTGTGGTTCATTGTAATCAGGACGACGGCGATGATGAAGAGTGTAACGGCGGCGATCCAATGTTCTCTCCCTCTCAGCGGATCTGGGGTTATGAAACACCCGATGGCTCTTTTGCGCAGTTCTGCCGCGTACAGGACCGTCAGCTAATGCCTCGTCCCAAGCACCTGACTTGGGAAGAAAGCGCCTGCTATACACTAACTCTTGCTACGGCTTATCGCATGCTGTTTGGCCATCGTCCGCATATCCTGCGTCCAGGTCATAACGTACTGGTTTGGGGAGCATCTGGCGGACTGGGTTCCTTTGCCATTCAAATCTGCGCTGCGGCGGGCGCCAACGCCATTGGCGTTATTTCTGATGAATCCAAGCGAGATTTTGTGATGTCTTTGGGCGCTAAAGGCGTTATCAACCGCAATGATTTTGATTGTTGGGGGCAATTGCCAAAAGTGAACGGCGAAGGCTTTTCTGATTACATGAAGAAAACGCGTGAATTTGGTAAAGCGATTTGGGAGATCACAGGAAAAGGCAATGACGTAGATTTTGTTTTTGAACATCCCGGTGAAGCTACTTTCCCTGTCTCTTGCAATGTTGTCAAACGCGGTGGAATGGTTGTTTTCTGCGCCGGTACAACGGGCTTTAATCTGACAATGGATGCGCGCTTTGTGTGGATGCGTCAGAAACGAATTCAAGGCAGCCATTTTGCCAACCTGAAACAGGCATCTCAGGCCAACAAACTGGTGATTGAGCGTCGGATTGATCCGTGTATGTCAGAGGTTTTCTCATGGGAAGATATTCCGCGCGCCCACACCAAAATGATGGATAATAAGCATAAGCCGGGCAATATGGCCGTTTTGGTTTCTGCTAAATATCCGGGATTACGTACGTTGGAAGATGCAATGGAAGCCGGGAACGCTTGACGTTCTCGGAGAATCCGTTAGACATATCCTCAAAAAACAACAAAAAGCGTAAATCATATGACGACAGAAACGACCGACCTTGTCATCGACAGGTTAGATGAACTTTGTGCCTCAGCTCTGGATGCGGCGGATAAATTAAAACAGCAGGCGATAAATGCTGTTGCTTCTTTTACTCGCGGCGAAAATGGGCGGATCAGTGCCGTTCTGGTAGAGCAAAACCAGTATGCAACGCATGGTCTTGCATGGCTTGTAACCTATGTGGAGACCCTCAAGGAAACTCTTCATTGGACCAGAAACCTGGTTGCTGAAGGCAAATGCGGCGAGCTTGAAAAGCTGATGTTGCAAGCTGGTTTTGCTGAGTATTTAGGGCAACTAATCGGCGGTATTCCAATGACGTTGGGGGAGATTATTCGTCCGGCCGATTTGGGTGTTAGCGACGAAGAAATGGCGGAGTTTCAAACAGAGGCTGTTCGCAAGCTAATCGCTGAGGGTTATACACCGGCAGTTCGTATGCGTCTGGCGAAATTGATCGCAGAGGGCATGGATACCGGACATTTTGGTAACCCTTGCCTGGATGAAACCTATTCTATGATCCGTGATCAGTTCCGGCGTTTTGCCGAAGAAGAGGTGATGCCATATGCACATGAATGGCATCTGAAAGACGAACTTATCCCACGGCCAGTTGTCGATAAAATGTCCGAGCTGGGGGTGTTTGGTTTAACAATTCCGGAAGAATATGACGGGCTTGGCCTTGGTAAAATGTCCATGTGCGTTGTCTCGGAAGAGCTTTCGCGCGGATATATTGGTGTTGGATCCTTAGGCACACGATCTGAAATCGCAGCGGAATTGATTTTGACCGGTGGTACGCAGGCGCAGAAAGAAAAATGGCTTCCTAAAATTGCCACTGGCGAGACTTTGCCAACGGCCGTATTTACGGAACCCAATACAGGATCAGATCTGGCATCCTTGAAAACACGCGCCGTTAAAGATGGTGATGTCTACAAGATTACCGGCAATAAAACATGGATTACACATGCAGCGCGCGCTGATGTTATGACACTGCTCGCACGTAGTAATCCAAATGAGCCGGGTTACAAAGGTTTGTCCATGTTCCTTGCTGAAAAGCAGCATATGACGGACGACGAGGACTTTCCAACCGAAGGTATGACCGGCGGCGAGATTGAAGTTCTGGGCTATCGCGGGATGAAGGAATATGAGCTGGGTTTCGATAATTTCGAAGTCAAAGCTGAAAACCTGCTAGGTGAAGAAGAGGGCAACGGCTTTAAACAGTTGATGCAAACTTTTGAAAGTGCGCGTATTCAAACGGCCGCACGTGCCTTGGGCGTTGCGCAAAATGCAATGGAACTGGGTTTGCGTTATGCACTGGACCGGGTTCAATTCGCTCGTCCAATCATCGAATTTCCGCGTGTGTCAGGCAAACTTGCCTGGATGGGTGTTGAAATTATGATGGCACGTCAGCTGACTTACGCATCTGCAAGAGCAAAAGATGAAGGACGTCGCTGTGATTTGGAAGCGGGCATGGCCAAATTGCTGGGCGCGCGCGTGGCGTGGGCTGCAGCAGACAATGCCTTGCAAATTCATGGCGGAAATGGGTTTGCCCTGGAATATCCGATTAGCCGTGTTTTATGTGATGCTAGGATCCTTAATATTTTTGAGGGTGCTGGTGAAATTCAGGCACAGGTTATCGCACGGCGATTGCTTGAGGGTGCGAACTAATACTCGAAGCCTATATTGTTTGAAGAAAAAAGGATGCGCCTAACTGCGCATCCTTTTTTTTGTGCTTGTTGTGTCGCTTCAGGCTCCGTAGTCTTTTGATATTCTGAAAAGGGGGCCGCGTGAAAACAACTCCATATTGGTGGGAAGATGCCCACCGTGAAACTGGCATCGGGCAAGAGCTTCCGGAAACCGCTGATGTTGTAATCGTCGGATCGGGGTATACGGGACTCACGGCGGCGTTGGTTCTGGCGCGCGCGGGATTGTCTGTCGCCGTTATTGAAGCGGGAGTGCCGGGTGAGGGTGCCAGTTCGAGAAATGGCGGCATGGTTGGGCCAAGTTTCCACAAATTGGGTATTTCCGGATTGCGTGCCAAGTTTGGTGCAGAAAAAGCGAATGAAATTTTAAAGGAAAGCGTCGGTTTTGTAGAGTTCCTTCGTAATTTTCTGGAAACGGAGAATATCGATGCCGATTTTGTGCAAACAGGTCGGTTTCGCGGAGCCTTAAAATCTGAGCATTTTGATGCAATGGCCCGCGATCTTGAAGGGCTGCAAACGGCGTGCGGCGTGAAAGGGCACATGGTTTCCCGGCAAGATCAGCAGAATGAAATTGGTTCAGACCAGTTTTTTGGGGGCATGGTGTATGATTTGGATGGGGGGCTGCATCCCGGAAAATATCACGCGGGTCTTTTAACAAGGGTACGGGGCGCGGGCGTCAAGGTCATTGCGCAGACACGTGTTCAAAATGTCGAATATGGGCAGGGAGCCTATGACGTTCAGACAACGCGCGGCGTTATTAAGGCCGAAAAAGTGGCGGTATGTACTAATGGTTATACCGGGGCACCTTTTGCACAGTTTCAAAAGCGGATTTTACCGCTTCGAAGTGCTTTAATTGCGACCGAAGAATTGAGCGCGGAAACAATGGATCGTTTGATGCCGCGCCGCCGTATGTATGGGGATAGTCGGCGGTTAATTGCCTATTACAGGCCGTCACCAGATGGAAAGCGAATTTTGTTTGGCGGACGAGCGAGTGGATATACCGAAAATACTGCCCATAACGTTCGTATTCTGCGGCAATCCATGACGGAAATATTTCCCGAAATGGACGCAGTTAAAATCACACATGGCTGGTCAGGTCTTGTTGCATATACGTTTGATCATACGCCCCATATTGGCCAGTTAGGCGGATTTCATTTTGCGATGGGATATTGTGGGTCGGGGGTTGCCAGATCTTCTTATTTTGGAACAAAACTGGGGTATAAAATTTTGGGAGATGCGGATAAAGGCCGAACGGCTTTCGATGATATCCCGATGGAAGGAAAGCCCTTTTATACAGGCAAACCCTGGTTCATGCCTGCTGTTTTAGCCTGGCATCGAATGGCAGATCGATTTGGGCTTTAGGTTTTTGCTGATGGGAAGCTATCGACACGCTGCGCATTTTCTTTGTGCTTCATGTGGCCTGTATAGTTAAAACCTAGAACTGCTGTTATTGAGGCGCCAAAAAGGACAAGCACCCAGCTGACAAATATCCAAATCAGGAAAAGTGGCAGAATTGATAGGGCGCCGTAGATCATTTCGTAGCTTGGAAATAACAATAGATAGAGTTTGAAAAAATATTTCCCGGCAACAAAAAGGGATGCAGCTATTGAAGCGCCTATGGTGGCATGGATCCATTTAACCTTGGCAACGGGTACAAGACGATAGACGCAAAACAAGGTTAGGAACATCATGGTAAAGGGTAGCACAAAATTAAAATACTCGATGTATCTGCCAACGGCGACGCCGGTTGCCTCTTCAGTAAGGTTCGCAATCCATTTCACGAGAGTTAGGCTGGTCGCTAAAGCAACGGGTCCGGCAGACAGCATTAATAAGTAAACGATCAGTCGTTTAAATAGGTTCCGTGTCGTACTGGATTGCCAGATTTGAGTGAAACTGGCCTCAATATTCAAAAAAAGCATGAGGGCGGTAACAGCAAGTCCTCCGATACCCACAAGCGTCAAATCTCCAGCCTTGATCACAATATCCTGAAGGATGTCGTAAACATGAGTGACTGTTGAGGGAAGGAAGTTATCAAATACAAAGAAAATGATATCTTCCTGAAGCGTGAAGAACGCATCCATGTAAGTTAGCAAGGACAAAACTAAAATGATAAGAGGCACTATTGCCAGCAGTGTCTGATAGCTCAGGGCAGTCGCCATGCGAACACAGTTTTGCTGGAAAAAATGTTTCCAGCATTCGGAATGCAAATGCCTCAATTCATCAATTAAGTTTTGAAAGGAACCCATCCTATTTGTCGGGGAATTTTAGGCTGGCAAGTTCGCCGCCTAAACCCCAGTTTTCTTTTTTGACATCTGAAATGACAACATTAACGCTTGCCTCAGAACAGCCTGTTAGGCGGGCCATTTCTTTCGTGAAGGTTTGTACAAGCTCTTGTTTGATTTTGGCGTCACGCCCTTCAAACATTTCAATTCGGATTATCGGCATTTTCCATGTCCATATGATGTTTTAAACAATATTCATCTCGCGGTATGCAGTGTTGGTTAGTAAGCGCGAGAAACTAAAACAACTCAGATCAAGTGTCTGATAATTTCCGTACAAGATCAACTCGGCAATTGCACGGCCTACAGCCGGAGATTGCTGTAATCCATGGCCTGAGAACCCGTTTGCAAAAATAAAATTAGAAATTTCGGGATGAGGGCCCAATACCGCGTTTTGATCAAGGAGTGTATAGGCATAATGCCCAGCCCATGCATTTTCGAGTTTGATCGCTTCAAACGCGGGAACACGATGTGCCAGTGTTGGCCATATATGTTCTTCAAACCAATCATAGTTTACTTCGAAATCTAGGCAATCGGGGTCATGGTCATCGGATGGGGAACATCCTGTTATGAATTGGCTGCCTTCGGGTCTGAAATAAACACCACTTGGATCAATTGTGAGGGGGCACGGGCCAATGTCTTCACGGCAAGAAAAAGAATAGATAAATCGCTTCTTTGGGCGAACAGCCAAATTTATTCCTATCTTATCCGCGATTTCTGCCGCGCGGGCGCCGGCTGCGTTTACAACCGTATTTGCGGAAATCCTCCTGCCCTCATTCAAAATAAGGGTTGTGATTTTATTCTGGCTAACCTCGATTGATTTGACCTCATCTTTGAGGAATTTGGCTCCTAAAGCGATCGCTTTTTTGCGGAATGCCTGATTAAGTCCATAGGCATCCAGCCACCCTTCTCCTTCGAGACCCATTGAGCCGCCCGCAAGGTCTGAAGTGTTCATCCACGGGTATGTTTTCCCCAAATCATCTGGATCTAAAAGGACAACCGGCACGTTTTCGCGCTTTTGGACTTCGTTGTTATTGTAAAGAATGGGGATCTGGTGGTCTTTTGCCAGAAAAAGATAGCCCTGTTCAGTAAAGCTTACATCAATTTTCTCGCCATCAAGGCTAAGATGCTCGGTGATATTGCGAAGAAAATCGACGGCGAATTTTGAAATTCGAATGTTCTCAGGTGTTGAAAACTGCTGCCGAATGCCGCCAGCGGATCTGGCCGTCGAGCCATATTGGTAGCTGCTGTCTTTTTCAATGACGACAACAGATAGCTCGTTTGCCGATAATTTCGACAGAAAATACGCAATAGCGGAACCAATAACACCGCCGCCAATAATTACAACGTCAGACTTCATAATCGATCTCAATCAGGAGTGATGTTTATGCCACCTTGGTGGGAGTGGGAATATGTGCTATGCGAAGAAGATGATCAACTATTTCATTATCGCAGCAATGGTTGCGACCGCACTTGTCGTTCTTATTGGCGTCCTGAATATGGGGCGTTCTGACGAAAAGAGGCGCCTTACAAGTAATAAATTAATGAGGCTCCGTATCATTATGCAGGCAATCGCTATTGCGCTGGTCGTGATCGGATTGGTTTGGGGATCGCGCGGAGGCTGATGATCGCAAATGGTCAAATTGACAAAAATTTATACGCGGGGCGGGGACAAGGGACAAACATCGCTTGGAAATGGCACGCGTGTGTCCAAAGACGATAGTCGGGTTGAAGCCTACGGTGACGTCGACGAACTGAACGCCATCATAGGGATTGCACGTCTACATTCAAAAGATGACGCGGATGTCCTGCTGGCCCGGATTCAGAACGACCTGTTTGATTTGGGGGCAGATCTCTGCACGCCCTATGAGGAGGCGCCTAAATATCCTCCGTTGCGTATGACAGAAGAGCAGGTTCTGCACCTTGAAAAAGAGATTGATTCGCTAAATTCTGAGCTTCAGCCTCTAAATTCATTTATTTTACCAGGCGGATCTGTGGTTTCAGCATATTTACATCATGCCCGTACAGTTTGTCGCAGAGCCGAGCGTAGAATGGTTTCTTTAGGAACTGTTGAAAATATAAACGAAATATCAATACGTTACATTAACAGGCTATCTGATCTGCTATTTGTGATGTCGCGTTATTTAAATGAAAAAGGCGATAATGATGTCCTGTGGGTTCCGGGTGCGAACAGATAGGCTTTAAACCGCCGCGTGCTTCCGTTAAAAGACCCTCAGGGGTAGCTACATAAAAAGGTTTGGTGCATCGTTTGACAGAATGTCATTTGCTAATTATTGTGCACTGCCGAAAAACATAATTTATAACGCCCCCCCTTAACGGATGCAGGTGTGTGATTGTTCCTGTAGGACCGAAGGGCCATTTGGCTTGGAGAAAACCGATCCATGAAAGTTCTCGTCGCTGTTAAGCGTGTCGTAGACTACAATGTGAAGATCCGCGTAAAAGCAGACAACACTGGTGTAGATCTCGCGAACGTAAAAATGTCTATGAACCCCTTCGATGAAATTGCCGTCGAAGAAGCTCTCCGTCTTAAAGAAGCTGGTAAAGCAACTGAGGTTGTTGTCGTTTCTGTTGGTCCGCAGACCGCACAGGAAACGATCCGCACAGCTCTCGCAATGGGTGCCGATCGCGGCATTCTTGTAAAAACGGATGACACTATTGAGCCCCTGGGCGTTGCAAAAGTGCTGAAAGCCGTTGCCGCTGAGGAAAATCCGGATCTGGTTATTGTTGGTAAGCAGGCTATTGATGACGATAGCAACCAAACTGGTCAGATGTTTGCGGCTCTAATGGGCTGGTCACAGGGCACATTTGCCTCTGAAGTTGATCTTGGCGATGGCACTGTCAAAGTCACGCGTGAAATCGATGGTGGTTTGCAGACAGTTGATCTGAAAATGCCAGCAGTTGTAACAACTGACTTGCGCCTTAACGAGCCTCGGTATGCCTCACTGCCTAACATTATGAAAGCCAAGAAGAAGCCAATTGATGAAAAAGCAATCGGCGACCTTGGAATTGATGTGGCGCCGCGCCTGACAACGTTGAAAGTGACAGAGCCTGCGAAACGTGAAGCTGGTGTGATGGTTGCAAGCGTTGAAGAGCTTGTCGCAAAACTTAAAGATGAAGCGGGAGTTATCTAATGACTGTTCTGGTATATGCGGATCATGACAACGCCGTTCTGGGCGCCGCTACATTAAACACAGTGACTGCAGCTACTCAGATGGGCGGCGACGTTCATGTGCTTGTAGCGGGCGCTGGTTGTGCTGCTGTTGCAGATGAGGCTGCGAAAGTTGCTGGTGTTGCGAAAGTTATCTTGGTTGATGACGCGCTTTACGCAAATTCACTTGCTGAAAATGCTGCTGATCTTATTGTTGGTCTGGCTGAAAGCTATGACGCGATTTTGGCACCGGCGACATCTATTGGTAAAAACGTATTGCCACGTGTTGCTGCTCTCCTTGATGTTGCGCAGATTTCTGAAATTACTGAAATTGTTTCAAACGACACATTCGTACGCCCGATTTATGCAGGCAACGCAATGGCAACGGTCCAGTCTTCAGATTCTAAGAAAGTAATCACAGTTCGCGGAACAGCATTTGCTGCTGCCGCCGCTGAAGGTGGTTCTGCATCTGTTGAAAACGCAAGCGCTGCTGCTGATGCTGGCCTTTCAACCTTTGTTGGCGCTGAACTTTCAAAATCAGAGCGTCCTGAGTTGACCTCCGCTAAAATCGTTATTTCTGGTGGTCGCGGCATGCAGTCTGGGGATAACTTCCCATTGATTGAAGCTGTTGCAGATAAACTGGGTGCAGCTGTTGGCGCAAGCCGGGCAGCGGTTGATGCCGGATTTGTTCCTAATGACTATCAAGTGGGTCAAACAGGTAAAGTTGTGGCGCCAGAGCTGTATATTGCTGTTGGTATTTCCGGTGCAATTCAGCATTTGGCAGGCATGAAAGACAGTAAAGTTATTGTCGCTATCAACAAGGATGAAGAAGCCCCTATTTTCCAGGTGGCGGATTATGGTCTTGTTGCGGATCTGTTTAAAGCTCTGCCAGAATTGGAAGCTGCACTTTAATGACTTGTGTTTGCGGTAATTGCAAAGCTATGATCTCCAGTCACAATTCAAGGCAGGGCGATATGCTATGATTAAGAAAGTCGGCGTTATTGGTGCGGGCCAAATGGGCAATGGAATTGCCCATGTTATGGCAATCGCAGGCTACGATGTCTTTTTACGAGATATTGGACAAGCCCAGCTTGATCTGGCCATGGAGGTCATTGACGGTAACTTGCAGCGGCAAGTTGCCAAGGGTAAATTGGATGATGCTGACCGGGTTTCGGCTCTGGCCAGAATTAATCTAGTTACGACCGATGACTATCTATCAGATATTGATCTGGTTATTGAGGCTGCGACAGAGAACGAGGACGTTAAAAAAGCGATCCTCGCCCCTCTTGGGCCTCAGCTTAAGCCTTCGGCAATTATCGCAACCAATACTTCATCTATTTCCGTGACTCGCCTTGCGGCGGTTACGGACCGTCCAAGCCAGTTCATGGGAATGCATTTCATGAACCCTGTGCCGGTGATGAAGTTGGTTGAGTTGATCCGAGGCATTGCGACAAGCGAGGAAACGTTCAATACCATCAGGGAAATGAGCGTTAAACTTGGTAAAACACCAACACCCGCTGAGGATTTCCCGGCGTTTATCGTGAATCGTATATTACTGCCAATGATTAATGAGGCTATTTATACGCTTTATGAAGGGGTTGGGTCTGTTCAGGCTATCGACACAGCAATGCGGCTTGGTGCGAACCACCCAATGGGGCCGCTTCAACTTGCTGACTTTATTGGTCTGGATGTTTGCTTGTCTATTATGCAGGTTCTGTATGAAGGGCTTGCGGATACGAAATATCGTCCCTGTCCGCTGTTGGTTAAATATGTTGAAGCCGGTTGGTTGGGTCAGAAATCCAAACGGGGTTTCTATGACTATTCAACGGAAATTCCGACACCGACCAGATAGGTCTGAGATATCTTTGAAAACAAACCCCGCAAGTGTTGCTTGCGGGGTTTGTTTTTAGGGTTTCTGTTTGATCGCTTTAAAACGATCCTGGCTGAAAACAGCCGTAATAATAATCCCCGGAGTGAGCAGAAACAGGCTGACCCAAACCCAATGGCTAACTTCTTCTCCAAGGATGAGATAGGCAAGGATAGCCGCAATGCTAGGAACGCCTGACATGAACGCTGCCGCCGTTGGCGCGCCAATTTGCCGAACGGCAAAAGCGACAAGGAGCAGGCCAACAAGAGTTGCAATCATCCCTTGATAGACAGCCTGAAGCATTATTTCTGTGAGCGTTGCCTCATTAAATCCGGATGGGAGGAAAAAATACCAAATTGGAACGAAGATGACACTGTTCACGATGGATGAGCAAAATAGAATCTGACTTGGTGTCAGCATCCACAATTTTGAGACAACCATGTAAATGGCAAATAGGAACCCTGAGAACAGAAAGAGTAAATCTCCGAGCCAAATGAAGTCGCCATTACTGCTGTCACTCCCAAACAGGGTCATCGCAGCTCCGACAACAATCAGGCAGGCTCCGCTAAGCTGAACTTTGTTTGGGTGTTCCTTGAACCAGATCCATCCCAGAAATAGCGTGATTGCAGGTAGTGCGCCATTCATGAAAATCCCGCCATGGGCAGCAGGGGCCAATTCAAACGCCAAAAAGACAGCTAGGATATATGGAATTCCAGCAAGCTGGGCTGTGATCAAAATGCGCCGGGGGCTTAACGTTCGCCATGGTTTGAAATAGAGCATGAACGGCGCAACGAATAAACTGGAGATGCCATACCGCAGGACAGCAATATCATAAATTGTTAGCGGAGAAGTGGCGCCAGAGCGGCTTGTCACGATCCAGCCAGACCACATGAAAACAATCATGGTAATGGCGATAAACCCAAGGGTTTTTTTAGCGGGCATAAAGCGCCTTTCATATACAGAATTTTATTGCCCCTGTGAGGCAAACAACAGGCGTATCGCTTTTACGAAAAATCTGCGTGCCTGTACAGCTTTTGGGAAGCCTTGATTAATTTACAGGAAGTATAGGTATGTAGGCAATGTACGCGATGATATTTGCAACCAGTATGGAGATGACCATAACAGCGAGCAAGATGTAGCGATGAATATTTGCTTCAACACGGGATTTAATATGCCGTATGACTTCAAAGTGATCTGAGAGAAAGGAGGTGATCTTTCTCAATTTGAGCATCTCGGTATGTTGCCAGATCTGATAAATCATCAGAATGGAAATAGACATCGCACTCACAAGAAATGAGAGAATGATGAGGGTGCGGAGCATGACAGGTTGTAGTTCAACAAGGTGGCCAATAGCCACGATAACAACTTGTGCAAGGCAGGCTGCACCCAAGGTGCGCCATTGTCTGGTTTTTGCAAAAAGAATTGTTCGTGCACTCTCGCGATATAGGGCAAGCATTTCGGCATGCGTATATTCATCGAGCGAGGACGGCTCAAGATTTTCATCCAGATCAATGTCTTTATCTTTGCTCATTCAAAGAGCATATATTTTAAACATTAATAAAAGAAGAATTTGAAGCAGATGCGACTTTAAGTCTTTGAGAAGCAATAGATATAAAAAGACCGGCTATCCTCGGGTAGCCGGTCTTTTCACAAATATATTTTGAAGACTTAGACGACTTCAAATAGAGCTGCACCGCCCATACCGCCGCCAATGCACATTGTGCAGACAACGTATTTCGCGCCGCGGCGTTTTCCTTCAATCAGGGCGTGACCGGTCATGCGGGCACCTGACATTCCGTAGGGATGGCCAATAGAGATGGCGCCGCCATCAACGTTCAGCAATTCGTTTGGAATGCCAAGTTTATCGCGGCAATATAGAACCTGTACAGCAAAAGCTTCGTTCAGTTCCCAAAGGCCGATGTCATCCATTTTCAGGCCGTGGCGTTTGAGCAGTTTTGGTACAGCGAAAACTGGCCCAATGCCCATTTCATCTGGTTCACAGCCGGCAACAACCATTCCGCGGTAAATGCCCATTGGCTCAATATTGTTTTTCTCAGCGTATTTGCTATCCATGATAACGCTTGCGGATGCGCCATCTGACAGTTGGCTGGCATTACCGGCCGTAATAAAGCAATCGTCTCCCAGAACTGGTTTCAATTTGGCCAGATCTTCAAGCTTAGTGCTTGGGCGATTGCCTTCATCTTGAGTCAGCGTTACTTCTTCTTCAAGAGTTTCGCCAGTTTCCTTGTTGACGAGAATTTTTGTCGTCGTCATTGGGACGATTTCTTTGTCAAAACGTCCAGCTTCCTGACCTGCGGCTGTTCGCTGCTGACTTTGCAGTGAATATTCATCCATCTGTTCGCGGGTGATGCCATAACGTGTTGCAACCGTTTCTGCGGTTTTCAGCATTGGGTCGTAAATGGCGGGCTTGTTTTCCATCAGCCATTCGTTACGCGCCCGGAAGACGTTCATATGCTCATTTTGAACCAGACTGATGCTTTCAAGGCCGCCAGCTACCATAACGGGAACCTGGTCAACAATTACGCGCTGTGCTGCCATTGAAATTGTCTGAAGTCCTGAAGAGCAGAAGCGGTTGACTGTCGCAGCAGATGCCGTAACAGGAAGACCGGCACGAAGGGCTGCCTGACGGGCAATGTTGCCACCTGCGGCACCTTCAGGGTTTGCAACACCCATAAGTACGTCTTCGACTTCTGCGGGGTCGATGCCAGCACGCTCAACAGCATTCTTGATGACATGTCCGCCCAGATCAGCACCATGTGTATTATTGAAAGCACCGCGATAGGCTTTGCCAATTGGTGTTCTAGCGGTTGATACAATAACGGCTTCAGCCATTTTCTCTCTCCTGATATTTCTTTTTTTGGTTCTAGGGTCGGCACCCGATTGAAGCCGTAGCTTATATAGGGATCCCAGACTTGAAAAGCATCAATTTGGACTATTTGTTCAAATTGACACTCATTTACGTAATAAAGTTGTGTTCGTTACAGAATTACAGGATTTCCAGCACATTTTCGGGTGGGCGGCCCAAACGCGCCTGGTCGTCTTTAAGAACAATTGGGCGCTCAATGAGTTTTGGGTGTGCAATCATCGCATCAATCAGCTGATCGTCTGTCAAATTTGTGTTGGCGAGATCATTTTCTTTATATTCAGATTCGCCTTTTCGCATTAATTCGCGTGGTTTAAGGCCGAGTTTCTGCAGAATTTCCACGAGTTCCGCTTTGCTTGGAGGTGATTTGAGATACTCAACAATTTCCGGCGAGATCCCTTTCTCTTCAATGAGTGCCAATGTCTGGCGAGATTTACTGCACCTTGGATTGTGTAAAATTTTGACTGTCATGGGTTAAGCCCTCCCGCGGCATTTTCGTTTGGCTGATCATCATATTCATCACAAAACTGTGACAAGGATGACTTGCGCCATTTACATGAAAGGAATATGTAAATGCGCATGACAATTCAGACAACAGAAAATAATCATTTGGGCCCGCTTGCAGGTTCTTTTGATCAAGCCAGCGTCTCTCATATGCCGGCACTTGGCTTTTATACTTTGCTCAAGAAGGAAGTTTTGCGCTTCCTGAAAGTTCCGCTGCAAACAGTTTTTGCGCCGATGATGACAACTTTGTTGTTTCTGGCGGTGTTCACTTTGGCTTTTGGCGGTGGTAGTCGATACGATGGAAATGTTGCATTTTCAACGTTCCTGGCACCAGGATTGATTATGATGTCGGTCATCCAAAACGCTTTTGCCAACACCTCCTCTTCATTGGTCATTTCAAAAGTGCAGGGGAATATTGTTGATATTTTAATGCCGCCCTTAAGTCCCTTGGAATTGACCTGCGCTTTTGCGCTGTCGGGCTTGATCCGTGGCATGGTAGTCGCCATCGCTGTTGCCTCATGTATGTATTTCTTTATCGATTTATCTGTTTACAACTGGGTACCTGTCTTATTTTTCTTAGTTGGCGCAGGATTGATGCTTGCGATGCTGGGAACGATTGGGGGCATCATTTCCGATAAATTTGACCATATCGCCGCCGTTACAAATTTTGTGATTATGCCGTTATCATTTCTATCTGGTACTTTTTATTCCGTCGAGCGGCTATCGGGAATCTGGTATGATATCAGTCATATCAATCCGTTTTTCTATATGATTGACGGATTCCGTTACGGCTTTATTGGAACAGCTGATAGCTCCCAAATTACAGGCGCAATTGTTGTTGTTGCGTTGGATTTGGTGCTCTTCTGCATTGTATGGTTCTTGTTTTCTCGCGGATATAAGTTAAAAGCATAGAAAAAGCGCTTAAATACAAAGAGTTTGATTGACAGAAATCTGTCACCTGTCAATACTTCCGCGCTTTCCTGGATCGTTCCTTACAATATTGAGGGGCGATCTTCTTGTTTAAGCATTTGACCTTATATTTTTGTGGAGAAGGCACATGATACCCGCGTTGTTATCGAACTATGCCCCTGCTGATCTTTCCTTTGAAAAAGGAGAGGGCGCGTATTTGTTCGGGAATGACGGTCGACGATATCTCGACTTTTTTGCCGGAATCGCCGTGACGTCTCTTGGTCATAACAATCCTAAAATTGTTGATGCGATCACTAAACAAGCCTCCAGTGTGATGCACACATCCAACCTGTTTCGTATTCCGGGACAAGAGGAACTGGCGCAGAAGCTTGTTGACGCCACTTTTGCAGACGCCGTCTATTTTTGTAATTCGGGCGCAGAAGCGAATGAGTGCGGCATTAAAATGATCCGCAAATATTTCTCTGAAACCGGTCAGCCAGAGCGGTATCGGATTATCGGTTTTGAAAATTCATTCCATGGCCGAACTCTTGCGACCATCGCAGCGGCTGGTCAGGCGAAGCTACTTGAAGGCTTTGGTCCCGTTGTCGACGGCTTTGATCATGTAAAAGTTGGCGATATCGAAGCCGTAAAGGCCGCGATTACGCCGGAGACAGCTGGCATTCTGATCGAACCCATTCTGGGTGAGGGCGGTATCCAGGTCGTTGAAAATTCGTTCCTCCGGGAGTTGCGTGCCTTATGCGACGAGAAGGGTTTGCTGTTGATGTTTGATGAAATTCAAACGGGTATGGGACGGACAGGCAAGTTGTTTGCTTATGAACATTCAGGGGTGATTCCTGATATCATGAGCTCAGCCAAAGCACTTGGAAATGGATTCCCGGTCGGCGCATGTCTCGCGGTTGAAAAAGTTGCGAAATGCATGAACGCGGGCAGCCATGGGTCAACCTATGGCGGTAACCCGTTAGGTATGGCTGTGGCTGGCGTCGTTGTTGATACGATGACAGCGGACGGATTTATGGACCGTGTGGCACAGCTGGGTAACCATTTGCAGCAGGGTTTGCACGGGGTTGTTGATCGGTATCCCACGGTTCTGGAAGAATTGCGGGGAATCGGTTTACATCTTGGCCTGAAATGCAAAGTTGAAAATGGTGTGTTGATCGAAACTCTGCGGAAGCATGGTGTCTTGACTGCAAAAGGCGGTGATAATGTTGTTCGTTTGCTGCCACCGCTGATTATTGAAGAACAGCAAATCAGCGAGTTTATTGCGGCCCTTGAAGCTGCGTGTGAGGAGTTGGCTTAATGACAAAACCAACACATTTCTTAGATTTACACGAAATACCTGCAAAAGATTTGCGGGCGATGATTGATGATGCCCTTGCGGTTAAACAAGCACGTGTGGGTCAGCCAAAGGGTACAAAAGATGCAGGCCGCCCACTCGAGGGGCATACGCTCGCTACAATCTTTGAATTTCCATCCACCCGAACACGCGTGTCTTTTGATATGGGCATGCGTCAGCTTGGCGGCGATACGATGGTGCTCAACAGTCAGGATATGCAGTTAGGCCGCGGTGAGAGCATTGCCGATACGGCAAAGGTGCTGTCGCGCATGGTTGATATGATCATGCTGCGCACCGATAGTCATGAAAAGCTGACTGAGCTTGCCAAACATGCGAGCATTCCTGTGATTAATGGTTTGTCAAATTTCAGTCACCCCTGCCAGTTAATGGCAGATGTGTTGACATTTGAAGAGCATAAAGGTCCCATTAAAAATAAAGTTATCGCCTGGAGTGGTGATGGCAACAATATGGTGACGTCATGGATTCATGCAGCGGGTCAGTTTGGCTTTGAATTGCGTGTGGCATGTCCTGATGAATTGTCGCCAAACCCGGTCGCGCTGGACTGGGCAAAGCAGAACGGTGCCAGCGTCCATGTGACCCGTGATCCGGCTGAGGCTGCCAAAGGAGCCGATTGTCTGGTGACAGATACCTGGGTTTCCATGGGCGATGATGTTGGCGCTCGTCACAATATGCTCAAACCTTTTCAAATTGATGAGAAACTCATGGAAAGTGCGGCAAGCGATGCCATATTTATGCATTGCCTTCCTGCGCACCGAGATGAAGAAGCTACGACAGCTGTTATGGATGGACCGAAATCTGTGATCTTTGATGAAGCGGAGAACCGTCTTCATGCTCAGAAAGCGGTTTTGCGTTGGTGTATGGGGCTGGTTAATTAGCGTAGTTCAAGGTAGTTCCAGATGACCGAAAAAGTAGAGAGTAAGGCGATTGCGGATAACCTTATCCAGCCATTTCAAATGGCTGAGGCGGGTGTTCGAGGACGCGTTGTTCGTTTAGGACAAGTTGTAGACGATATCCTTAATCGACATAATTATCCGGATCGCGTTGCTCACTTCCTCGGCGAAGGGCTTGTGCTGGCGGCCATGCTTGGCGGTGCCCTTAAGTTTGAGGGTATTTTTACCGTACAGACAAAAGGGGACGGCGCGATCAGTATGTTGGCAGCCGACATGTCAACCCCGGGCAATCTGCGGGGGTATGCCGCATATGATGATGCCTTGCTCAAAGAAGCTGAAAAGCAAAATAGCGAAAATCTTGTTTTGAGGTTTATGGGCGAAGGGTATGCCGCCTTCACTATTGATACCAAGGGGTCAGATAATCGCTATCAGGGGATTGTCGAGCTGGAAGGTGGAAGCCTTGCCGAGTGTATGGAGAACTATTTTCAGCGGTCTGAGCAGATTGACACGCGTTTAAAAGTTGCTGTTGAGAAACAGGACGGGAAATGGCGTGCCGGCGGGATGATGATCCAGCGGTTACCTGAAGACAGCAAGATGGCTGAAGATATAGATCTTGCTGAAGAAGCTTGGGCAAATGCGGAAGCTTTGATCGGAACGGTTATGGAGAGTGAGCTCACCCATTCGCGCCTTCGATCATCTGAACTGCTCTACCGACTGTTTCACGAGGATGGCGTTTGGCTCTATGACACTCACGAACTAAAGGACCAGTGCAGTTGTAGTCGTGAGCGTGTAATGAATACACTGGTTTCTTTCTCTGATGAGAATTTAGCTGAAATGGCTGATGACGGCGTCATTAAAGTGGATTGCCAATTCTGTAGCGCTCATTATGACGTGACCTTGGAAGAGGTTGCGGCGGCCAGTTGAGAATCCTTCATAAAGTTGCCGCAATTTTGAGTGATTCTTGAGTTTAATTCAGATTTTTACGGCGGGGAAACGTTAGTGAAGAAATCGATTTTTGGCATTTTTATAATGTTCTCATTGCTTTTGAGTGCATGCGCGGAAACACCAAAAGAGCAGTCTTTTGCTGAGATCACATTCCGGCATCTTCCCCCGATAAAACTGGATGTGGGAGAAATTAAATACGTGAGTGAATTCAAGGCAACACTTACACCCCCACATGTTGAACATGAGTTGCCTGTCAAAATTGATCAATCTGTTCAAAGATGGGTTCGTGACCGCTTGCAACCGGCTGGAAATCCCGGTGCTTATGCTGTGGTGACATTGAAAGATGCAAGTGTTGTCGAGAAAAAGCTGCAGAAAAATTCAGGTTTAAGCGGTTTTTTTACAAACGACCAGTCAGACCAATATGAATTTCACGTCTTGGCTGAAATTAAGGTCGTGACCGTAAATGGATCCAAGGGATTGGTGACTGCTGAAGCCTTTCAGAGCAAAACAGTTTCTGAGGATGCCACTTTAAATGAGCGTGATCAGATGTTTTTCATGAAAACCGAAACATTGATGCACGACTTTAACAAACAAATGGAAAAAAACATTTATACGTTTTTGAAGCCCTACCTTAAGTAAGCAAAAAGTTCGAGCATTCGCAAAAAGTTTAAACTCTGCCTAAATCGAAAGATTTTTAGGCAGAGTTTTTTATTGTAAAATCAATAAATAAAGCGCTAGGGTAAAATTAGTTCAAACGATTGACCTAATTTATGATTGTACAGAATTCCACATCTGCCGCCATTCTTGGTGTGGCGATCCCGCTTTTTGCGGAGCGCCCATTTGATGCTGTGTCTACGCGTCAAATTGCAAAGAAAGCTGGCGTCAACCTTTCAGCCATTTCCTATCATTTCGGAAATAAGGAAGGCTTGTATACTGCTATTTTTGAGAAAATTGTTGAAGACCTTGCGCCGGTTAGAAAAGGTTTCAAAACACTTATAGACAGTCACATCGATTATTTAGATGGAAACCCCAAGCGCCAGTATTTATTTTTTGAAGCCTTCGTTTCATTAACACTTGAGATTGTTTTATCGCAGCAAACACCGGTTTGGGAAATGCAGCTGATTTTGCGTGAAATGCAAACCCATGGTCCGAACTTTGATTTAGTCATGCAGGGGCATGTCGATAAAATGCAGGATTTAATGTGCGAATGTGTTGCTGTAATCCTCGCGCAAGACATTGACAGCTCTAACGTTATTCTGACAAGCCAGTCGATCATTACGCTTTGCCTGCAGTATGGGATGAACCAGGAGCTCATTAAATCACGGCTTAAAGTTCGATCCATTGATAGGCCGCAAATCGATTTAATTAAAAACGTCACGACATTGCACATTACAAGAATGTTAGGAGTCCCTGAGGGGGCAGAAAACTAAATGAAAATTCGTTTCACACCGCTCATCCTGAAATTAATTTTGCCGTTGCTGTTTATTGGCTTGGGCTTGGTTGGGTTTAACTACTTTTTGAAAACGAAGCCAGTTGAGGCCCCAAAGGAAGTTGTGGAACGGAGTTGGAATGTCTCTGTTGTTGAAGCAAACCCGGGAGAAGTTATTTCAGAAATAAACCTTTATGGAGAGCTGGTTTCCGGCAGAAGCGTTGATTTGCGTTCACTGGTGGGCGGGGAGATAACTGAGGTTTCAAGCGACCTTAAAGAAGGTGCCAGGGTAACGGAAGGCAGCATACTCGTCGAAGTAGACTCTTTTGACTATGACGCTGCCGTGCGCGAGAAAGAGGCGGCAATTCTGGAAGCAAAATCGCGGTTGGCGGAATTAACTGCGGCTAAGCGTTCTGATCAACTTTCATTGGAACAGGATCTTCAAATTCTGGAGCTCGAACAACGTAATCTTCAACGGGCTGAACAACTTAGGAAAAAAGGCAATATTTCCGATAAGGGGCTTGATGACGCTAAAACGGCGTTAAGCCGTCAACGTCAGCAAGTTGATCAGCGCCGGGCACAGGTTGATATTCAAGGCGCGAGAATTGGCCAGCAGATCGCAACAATTGAACGTCAGCAAGTTGCACTGGAGAGGGCGCAAAGAGATCTTAAAAATGTCAAATTAGTCGCACCCTTTACCGGCTACCTTCAAAATGTGAGTGTGGAACTGGGAAAGAAGATTGATGCAAAAGACTTAGTTGCAAAGTTGATTGACGACACGCGAATTGAGGCGAAATTTCACCTTTCAAACACGCAATATGGGGCGTTGCTCAGTAGCGATGAAGGGCTGATTGGGCGCCCCATCCAAATTTTATGGAAAGCGGGGGAAAAGGCATTTCAATTTTCAGGCGTTATAAAACGCATAGGTTCCGCCATTCAAGCAGATACAGGCGGCGTGGAAGTTTATGCTCTTTTGGATGACTCGCCGACCTTGGCAAAAGTCCGCATAGGCGCATTTGTTGAAATTTCCATGGACGGCGCAGCTTACAAAAATGCGTTGCGTCTTCCCGATTATGCTCTTTATGGCGGAAATATTGTCTATATGGTTCAGGATGAACGCTTGACCCCGGTTGATGTTGTGGTTTTGCAAAATGAGGGAACCTCAGTGATCGTAAGCGCTGAAGGTTTGAAGCGTGGAGATAAAATTCTGACAACACGGTTTGCTGAAGTTGGACCCGGTATTAAAGTGGAGGTTCGTTAATGGATCTCCCCCGGCTTGTCTCGCTGTTTGTCCGGCATAAAAATGCAGCAAATCTATTGATGATGATGATGCTCATAATCGGTGCGTTTTCGCTGCTGCGGCTGAACACTCAGTTTTTTCCAAACTTTGGTACCGACATTGTCAGCATAACGATTGTGTGGCCGGGCGCTAGTGCTGAGGACGTGGATAGCAACATAACAACCGCGTTGTTGCCAGAGGTCCGGTTTCTCGATGGCATAAAAAAGGTCCAGTCTTTTTCGGTGGAGGGCAGTAGTGTCGTTGTTGTTGAGTTTGAACCGGGAACGGACATGCAGGAGGCTCTTTCAAATGTAGAGCAGGCCGTCGCACAAATAACGACATTCCCCGAAACAATTGAAACGCCCATTACCAAGCGTATTGAAATCTATGATCCGATTTCCCGCATATCTATTTCCGGACCTTTTTCGGAAAGTGCCCTGAAAGCGATCGCGAAAAGATTGCGGGATGATTTACTAGATCGAGGGATCGATAAAATCTCGTTATTTGGCGATCGTGACGAAGAGTTATGGGTTGAAGTTTCAGCGCAGGCATTGCGCCAATACAATCTTAGTTTGGCAGATATTGCAGCGGTTATTCGAAATAACTCAAAAGATGTACCGCTTGGGACAATGGGCGGAACATATGAGCGTCAGCTCCGATCTTTAGAGAAAAAGAACGATGCGGCGGCAATTGGCAAACTGGAGATCAAGTCGCTGGCAAATGGCGAAAAAGTCTATCTGCGGGACATTGCGACTTTGAATGACAGTTTTGCCGAGAAAGGTAAAACCGGCGTATTGGAAGGTGATCAGGCGATTGAACTTTTTGTTCAGAGATCGCGATCCACTGATGCACTGGAAGCTGCGCAGCTGGTATCTGAATATTTGGAAACAGAGAAAGCCCGCTGGCCAGAGGGCTTGAAAATCAAGCAATTTGATATTCAGGCGAGCTTGATTGAGGATCGTATTCGGCTGCTGCTTAACAATGGATTGAGTGGTTTATTTCTGGTTCTTGTCGTCTTGTTTATTTTTCTGAATATTCGAGTTGCTTTCTGGGTTGCGGCAGGTATTCCGGTTGCCATTATGGCCACCGCTGGTGTGATGCTGTTTACGGGGCAGTCGATTAATATGATCAGTCTTTTCGCGATCATCATGAGCCTTGGCATAATTGTGGATGACGCAATTGTGGTTGGGGAGCATAGCAGCCATCTCAAGTCTAAAGGTAATCGTCCGCTTGATGCCGCTGAAAAAGGGGCTTTGCGAATGCTGGCGCCGGTTTTTGCATCCAGCTTGACGACGATTGCTGCTTTCCTGCCTATTTTCATGATCGGTGATATCATTGGTCAAATTATCGTGGCAATCCCGTCGGTCGTCGTTTCTGTGCTCCTTGCCAGCTTAATCGAATGTTTTTTGGTACTGCCCGGACATATGAGATTTGCCCTTCGACAGGTTGGCACCAATTCTCGAATGCGAAACTGGTTTGACGATAAATTTTTTTGGTTCCAGTCGCATGGCTTCAAGCGCCTTGTCCAAATTGCGGTTGAGTATCGATATGCAACACTGGCATTTGCAGTTTCCATGTTCATACTCTCTGTGGGGTTGATGGCAGGTGGGCGCGTAGGGTTTACTTTTTTCCCATCGCCTGAAGCCGATATTGTGAATGCGAATATCGTCTTTACGCCGGGCTCTGAAAGAGCGCAGACAGAAGTAATGATGCAGGAGATGCAGCGCTCGCTTGATCAGGTCGAAAATGAGCTCACAAATGGGAAGGGCGGGTTAATCTTGGCGTCTTTTGGGCGAATGGGGATCAGCGTCGGCGATCAATTCAGCTCGATTTCTGGCGATCACCGTGCCGGCATGCAAGTTGAACTTGTTCCGGCAGATCAACGATTGGTCCGGACAAAAGACTTTATTGCGGCATGGCGTGGAGAAATTCGTCCCATGCCGGGCTTAATTCGGGTTGCACTAACAGAGCGAATTGGCGGGCCGCCGGGTAAAGAGCTGGATATCCGGTTGCAGGGGCCGGAGCTGATGGATTTGAAGACAGCGGCAGAGGAGGTGAAATTACTTCTACAGCGCTTTAATGGTGTTTCTGCAATCGAAGATGATTTGCCGATTGGCAAACAGGAACTCATTTTGACACTGACACCTCGCGGGCGTTCTCTTGGATTTACAGCAGAGGATATCTCGGATCAGGTACGGGCAGCGTTTGAAGGCGTTATTGCCCGAAAATTTGCTCGAGGTGATGAAGAGGTTACCATTAGAGTCCAATATGATCGTGCAGAAGCGAATGCGACCGCCCTGCAGAACTTCTATTTGCGGGGTGCCAATGGTGCTGAAATACCTTTAAGTGAAGTCGTTAGCATCACTGAAGAGCAGGGGTTTGCGCGGATCAAGCGTGAAGATGGTGTCCGCGAGGTCTCCATTACAGGCGAGATAGACGAAAATGTAACCTCAGCGGATAAAGTCATCGCCGCGCTTACGGCAGATGGGCTGGGAGGCATTGCTGCCAAGTACGCATTGAAATATCACTTTGCTGGAAAATCAGAGGAGCAGGCTGAAACACTTGCAGATATGCAGTTGGGGGCAGCAATTGGATTAACGTCAATCTATTTGATTTTGGCGTGGGTCTTCGCTTCATATTCCCGGCCCATAGTTGTCATGTCCATTATCCCCTTTGGTGTCGTCGGGGCCATTGTGGGACATTACCTGCTTGACTATAATTTGACGATTTTGTCTTTGATTGCCCTGTTGGGGCTGTCCGGAATTTTGGTGAATAATTCCATTATTCTTGTGAGTGTTGTCGATGAGCGACTGGAAAGTGGAGAAGGTATTCGCGAAGCTGTCATAGAGGGAACTTGTGACCGTTTGCGAGCTGTCTTGCTCACTTCACTAACGACAATCGGGGGCTTGTCTCCCCTATTGTTTGAGACAAGTTTGCAGGCACAATTCTTGATACCAATGGCAATAACATTGGTGTTTGGTTTGATGATTGCGACTTTTTTGGTGCTGTTTCTCGTGCCTGCGCTTTTATTAATACAGGAAGATATCTCCCGTCTCTTTAGAAGCCGTCGCCCACTCGCAAGCTGACACTATTTACGGTCCAGAAACGCAAGCAACTCTTTACGGGTAATATCAGAGGTTCTGAAAGAGCCCAGCATGCTGCTGGTAATCATTGTGACACCATCTTTATGCACGCCTCGTGTCGTCATGCATTGATGGGCGCTTTCGATAATCACAGCAACGCCTTTAGGTTTGAGTGCCTTGTCGATGGTATCGGCAATTTGCTGCGTTAGTTTTTCCTGAATTTGTAGACGCTTTGAAAAGGCGTCAACAACGCGGGCGAGTTTTGAAATCCCGACAACGCGATTATCTGGCATATAGGCAACGTGGGCGACACCAATAATCGGAACCATGTGATGTTCGCAATAACTTTCCATGCGAATGTCTTTGAGTATGATCATTTCGTCATACCCTTCAACTTCTTCGAATGTCCGCTCGAGATATTCTTCAGGGTTTTCTTGGTATCCGGCAAAAAACTCTAAATAAGAGCGTGTGACCCGGTCAGGGGTTCCAATTAATCCTTCGCGCGAGGGATCATCTCCAGCCCACTGAATAAGGGTGCGTACCGCGTCTTCGGCTTCTTGTTTAGTGGGCTTTTTATCTTGTGTCATAAGAATATCCCGAAATTTCTAGGATGAGGATTAGGGGGCATAGTTAGTTTAATGACGCACCTTCATGGGGACTGTCCAGAGAAAATGCAGGAATTTCAGCAATTAACCATCCACCGCCTTCAATTTCAAGATCATATGATCCCATCATAATGCCGGAGGGGGTTGCAAGGGGAGTGCCGCTTGTATACTCGAATACTTCACCCGGGTTCAAGGTGGGCTGTTCTCCCACAACGCCCTCCCCGCGAACCGTTTCCATGTGCCCATTGGCATCCGTAATTTGCCAACTCCGCTGACGAAGCGTAACAGTGATATCACTCTTATTCCAAATGCGCACCCTATAGGACCAGATGAACAGGTCATTGGCCGGCTCGGAGCGATTGGCGAGGTAGGTCGGAATCACTGAAACTTCGATCCCTTTAGTCACTTTCGTATACGCATTTTCCCAATTCATAGCCACTACCTTTACGCCCGAAACCAGAGTACACAGCTCTCAACGTTAAAGTCTCGTCAGCAGGAGGACAACTGGAATTTGGGGTATATCAAACAATTTGCGTGTTTGCTTTTTTAAAATTTCAATATTTCAACACGGCGATTTTGCTGGTTAGACTGAATGTATTTGACGTTATGTGTGGACGGCCGTGGACGGGCCTCACCCCAAACTTCAAAGCGGATTTGATCTTTAGGGACACCAAGCTGGTTGAGTTTGATGCCAACTGCACGAGCTCGTTTTTGTGAGAGCTTATAGTTATAGTCATTTGTGCCGATCTGATCGGCATGCCCTTGAATTAACAGGAATTTACCGGGGCGTTTTTCCCAGTCATGGGCTACACGTTTCAGCTGATTGATTGCATGAGCGGTTAGCCGTGAGTTATCGAACGTAAACTGAACTTGCCAGATTTCCGGCATGTTGTCTGCAAGTCCCTGTTTGCAGGCGGCGATATCATTGTGCTGCCAGTTTTCTTCTTTCTGCTCGACCCAGCAATCAAAATTCCGCTGTGCCTTGGCTGCCTGCAGCGGGGTGGCGTGACGTCCATCGGTATTTAGCCAATGCACAAGGTCGGCTCTTTTAGCAGTGAGTTCAGAGAGGGCGTTTTGATCCAGTCGCCAGTTGGCAGGATCTTCAGGGAGGGGGCGTTTACCATTTGCCGCCGCTAAACCTTTAACTGCAATCGTTTGTTGGTCGGGCCAGTCATATTGGGAAATTTCCGACTTTGCAAATTCGCGGTATTCACTTGCCAGTGCTTTGGAAAATGCACCGTCCCTTACTGTAGCGCTTTCCAGTTCTTGATACTTTGTCGTGTCACAGGCGCTAACAGTCAGGCAAATTAGCCCAGTGCTCATTAGGGTGTAAAAATAATTTGTTCCAGACATGATTTTCTCCTCTTCTGGGAAAATCATGTCTGTTAAACGAGGCGCAAACGCGACATTCTGGCGGTTATTTGAAGGTCAGTTTGTGAGTTTTTAAGAGAGGGTTAGCGGAGGGCATCCCCTAAATCGTCAATTAAATCATTTACATCTTCCAAGCCAACCGACAATCGAACGAGTGAATCTGTTATCCCAAGTTCGGTTTTTAACTCAGCACTTACACTGGAATGTGTCGTGGTTGTCGGGTGTGTGATCAGGCTTTTCGCATCGCCAAGGTTATTGCTGATGTCGATCAGGCCGAGTTTGTTTAGGAAGGTAAATGTTTCCGCTTGCCCACCTGCAAGTTCAAAGCTAACCAGTGTGCTCCCACGGCGCATTTGCTTTTTCGCAAGCGCCGCTTGCGGGTGGTCGTCTCGTCCCGGATACAGCACGCGGCTGACTTTGTTGGAGCTTGCTAGAAAATCTGCAATTTTTTCAGCATTATCTGTTTGCTTCTCAACACGCAAATCCAATGTTTCCAGCCCTTTTAGAAGGTTCCAGGCATTAAAAGGACTTAGGGCTGGGCCCGTATGCTTGGCATATGGAAACAAAGTGTCTTTAATAAACTCTTCAGATCCCAGAACGACTCCACCCAGGCAACGGCCTTGTCCATCGATATGTTTTGTTGCTGAATAAACAACGACATCAGCGCCGAGTTCTAGTGGCTTCTGGAAAATCGGAGTTGCAAAAACATTATCAACAATAACTGTGGCGCCGGCTTTATGTGCCAACTCTGAAACCGCCTCAATATCAACAACCTCCAAGGTTGGGTTGGAGGGTGTTTCTAGAAAAACAGCCGATGTCTTTTGGGACAGCGCAGTTTTCCATTCGCTCAGGTCGGTTCCATTGACAAGGGTTACATTGACCCCAAACCGCGGAAGCGCTTCTGATATGATATACAGGCAGGATCCAAAAAGGGCCTTGGGTGCGACCACATGATCACCCGCTTTAACAAAGCTCATTAAAGCCGCGTTTACAGCTGCCATCCCGCTTGCAGTTGCAAGGGCGCCTCCGGCACCTTCTAAAAGGCGCATGCGCTCTTCAAAGACACTTAGTGTTGGATTGGCGTAGCGTGAATAAATATATCCTTCGTTATCCCCGCGAAAACGGCCAGCGGCTTCTTCTGCGCTGTCATAGACAAAGCCGGAGTTCATGAAGATAGCTTCGGAAGTTTCTTTGAATTGCGATCGGCTTAACCCACCGCGAACGAGTTTGGTTGATGTTTTGCGGCCGCTAAGAGGGCCATTTTTGTCAGAGTTTGTCATATCTAACCTCGAGGCATATTACCCCGACCACCAGTCAGGGTTCTCTCGAGCCCCGACCTTTTAGCGTTTCTTTAACGTGGCCGCAAGCCGGTCGGCACAAATCACCACGAACGAGAAATATACGCAGGCGTTTTTAACTGTCAAGAAAATGACGTTGAACCCGATATTTTTTAACAGATCGAATGTTAGAACGCGTAAAACAGGATCGCCTGTAATCCCAAATAACAGGCAATTGCGATCAGGCATAGGTTTAGGGTTCGGTCGGCTGCCTGCCCAAGTTCCTTGAGCTTTCTGGCGAATAGAATTCGGCCAATGAACAGCGCGACAAAAAGCAAAAGCATGATTTTTAACAGCAAAACAAATCCTTTTGCTTAAGCAGTTCGGGTTTCAGGTTTAGGGGGCATGTGAACACGGAAGTCATTTTTGCCTGAAGTTTTTGCACGGTACATTTCCGCATCCGCCAAATCAACCAGATCGGGCCAGTTGGTTACACCTGATGAAGTGAGTTCAGCAATGCCGATACTGGCGGTAAGCGGTGTCTTATCTGGTCGATTCCCAATGCCGTTTGCCCGTAGCCGTCTGATTGCACGGGTTGCGCCATCCGCATCTGTATGGGGAAGCAGCATGAGAAATTCTTCGCCGCCCCATCTGATTAAGACATCTGAGTCGCGTAAGTTAGTTCGAATTAGCTGGGCGGCTAGGGAAAGAACTTTGTCGCCGGCTTCATGTCCATACCGATCATTAATGACTTTAAAGTCATCAATATCCAAAAAGATAACAGACAGAGGATTTCCCTGTCGGCTTGCAATTCGAAACTGAACATCCAGAATTTCTTCGCCGCTATTTCGGCTATAGCAATTAGTTAAAGTATCAATGGAAGCCTGTTCAACAAGTGAAACCATATAGCTGAGCTGGCTAATTGCAGAATAGGACGACAGGGCGCAGGCGCTGAGTAAAGAGATTAAGACACCCAGGCCAGGTTGAGGGTTTAATTCACTCGTCGCCAATGTGACGATTAACAGTTCAGCCGTTAAAAATAAAACAACTGCCAGAAAGGATTCTTTGATATTCAGTGGGAAAACGGCCAGACAGGCTGCCATCAAGAACGGAAAGATAGCATAGCCAGCTGACGGTAAATCTATAATTGACTGAAAATATTCTGGTAAGACATACGGCTGATAAAGGGCCTGAAAGATCAGGTTTGCGCCGATGAAAATAAACATGGCCCTATAGGCACTTTGTAGACTATCCGCGTTTCGAATGCCAAATGTAAGCACGAGCAGAATGAAAGACGCCATACAGCGGTATATCGTTAGCTTGTTGAACAGTGCGGGTTCAAAATACAAATAGTCCAGCGCAATGCCTAAAAGATATAGGAGCGCCGACACAAAGGATAAAAGCCGTATTCTTGATAAAATGACGAGCGCGCGTCGCCGGGTTAATAATGGCGAGTGAGATTCAGCTGTTAGTAAACGGCTCAGGCGTTCGATTGTAAGTTTTTCGCTATCAACCCCGGTAATGGTTTTCAATAAGGCGTGGAATGGCGACATTACAACTCCTTAATGCGCGAATGTAAAAATTGTTCAGCTGAAATTTTAACAAATTTTTAACTATTGGGCACGGAATTTCACTATTGAGTGAACTATGCCGAAAAATGTGTGGTTTATTTGAATCAGTTGTGTGCGCCAAAATTTATCGCAACACTTGATCATAACTGCTCGCAAAAGATCATTTTTGATGTCTTTGTTGTTCTTCGTCACGAACTTTGCCAGCATGGCTCTCCTTTTTTTATGACAAAGATTACTATATACTAAACAGATCACCGTTAGGTATGTGCCTGGCGTAGAAATTCAAAATTGAGATGAGGCTATGTTTATTCAGACAAAAGCAGGTGAGCGAGACACTATTCTTGAGTTCTTTCCGGGGCAGGAGGTCTATGCTGATGGTCCGCTGAACGTCTCAGAAAATGACGCAGCAGCGACTTCTAAACTTGCTGAACGCTTGTATGCTATTGACGGCGTTGAAAGTGTCACTCTGACAGCAGATAGTATTCTGCTGGAGCGTCTGGAGACAGTGAGCTGGGAAAATTTAAGAACCGATGTGTTCTCGGCAATCATGGCACACTTTCAATCAGGAGAAAAAACTGTGGAAAATGCTGTATCTGAAGATAAAGATGGCGGTGAATTCGATGCTGAGATTATCGACCAGATTAAGGATCTATTGAACACACGGATTGTTCCTGCGGTGACACAATCGGGCGGTGATGTTGCATTCCATAGCTATAAAGACGGCAATTTATATTTGAAAATGCAAGGCTCGGCTTTCTCGATGCTAACTGGCATTACAAATATGCTTCGGCATTATATTCCTGAAATCAAAGCGATTATTGATCACCGGGAAGCGCTGCCACGTCCAGGTTTGCAAACTGAAGAAGGCATCGCAATTCGGGACCTGCTGCATGAAAAGGTTAACCCGTCAATTGCGGCCCATGGCGGCCTTATTACGCTAGTTGATGTGCAGAAAGATAAAGCGTATGTGCGTCTGGAGGGTGGTTGCCAGGGATGTGGTATGGCGGATGTAACCTTGAAACAGGGCGTGGCGAAAGAGATCATGAGCCTTGTTCCAAGTATTACAGAAGTTCTGGATGTCACCGATCATGCGGGCGGGGCAAACCCTTATTATCAGCCGTCATAAGGCTGGTGTCAGTCTAGCTGGTAAATATTGATCTTTTTATCGCGGCCTTTAACGCTGAACTGCCCAGCGTTTGAGAATTGCATTGTGCCCTGAACGTCCTCATACACCTCCTGTGATGTTAGTGTGATTACAGCAGAGTCGTTTGGTCGTTCTATGGTTTTACCGAGCTGTTCTATGCGCTGCGCAACATTGACTGTGTCCCCAACCACTGTGTAGTTGAGACGGCCAGACGATCCGATATTGCCAACAACCAGCCGCCCTGTGTGGATGCCAATCCGAAGGCGAATGGGGGCTAACCCTTCGGCTACTCTTCTTTCGTTGTCTTGGCTTATGGCATCATTAATGGCTTTCGCGGCCCGGCAAGCCCTTGCCGGATGATCAATTTGATATTCGGGTGCCCCCCAGAAAGCCATAACGGCATCACCGATATATTTATCGATTGTACCGCCTTCTGCTTCAATGCAGGTGGCCAGAATTTCAAAATGATCGTTTAGCATTTTTGCGACTGCTTCAGATGTCATATTCTCCGCTTGTGGTGTGAAGTCGACAATGTCGGTGAACATGACCGTGACGCTTCGCGTTTCAGAATGCGCGTCACCAGAACTCATCAGTTTTTTGACAAGACTTTTGGGGACATAATTCTCAAACCAGGTGAGGCCGCGGAGCATTGTGTTATAGGCTTCCGCTGCTTCGTTGAGTTCTTTGAGGCGGCTGCTGGGCAGGGTCTCGACTTTGTTGAAGTCAAGGCTTGAAATTTTCTGGGATGCTACAGAGAGGAGTTTGATTGGGCGCGCAATTTTGCGTCCAATGAATATGGAGATAATGATGCTGATGCCCAAGATCGCCAGCCCTGCAAGACCTGCTGAGGCAAGTCGAATAATTTGTTTGCCAGCATCTTCAAAAGGAAGCTGGTAGCCAAGTGTTAAGGATTTGTCTGTGTATCCGTCCAGCGTGGTATAAATAAACTGGTATCGCTCGTTATTCACTTCAGTGAAATGCCCGTCGAAATTCTGATCTCCTTTTATGAAGCGAAAGGGCGTTCTGGGCGCGGTCCATATTGTTGATAATACAGGGTCACTGATTTCAGAGAGCTTGGGGGCAACACCTTCCATCGTTAAATGGCTTGATGCAATTTTGAAGCCTTGATGGAAAAGGACATGGTCCTTTCCATAAAGGATAAATCGTCCCTCATCTTTTGCAAGCCCATTAAATTTTACAGCTTCGCTTACCTTGCTGACTGGAATTGCAATTAAAACTACGCCGATAATTTTACCGTTTTTGAGTACAGGTTGCCGATAATTCATTACGGTTTCGCCTGCTTCAGGCACAAAAACAAGGGGGCCCCATGAGCCGACACCGTCCTGCCGCATTTTATTGACGACATCAATGCTGATTTTATCTTTGTCCTGAGTGCTGCGAACCAGTTTGCCAGTTTCGCGGTCAATCATGATAACGCGAAGGTCAGGATATACAAAGCCCATTGCTGTTAGGTTTTTATCGCCCGACATACTGGAAAATAATATCTTTTGAAAATATTCTTCATCAGATGGGTCAACAGTGCCTTCGTATATAAGCTGGGCAACATCCTGCGCGCGATTTTCAAGAGGATCTAACGTATTGGAGAGACTGCGTTGCATCGCGGCCATTTGATTGGTTGCGTTGCTGACCAATAGTTCTCGAATATTTGTCAGTCCGGAATAGAGGCTAATTGAGAGGACCGCCAGTACAGCAATAAAAACGAGCGAACCAAAACTCAGTGCAAGTACAGCGGTAATAGAGGCCCGACGCCTTACGGTCTTTCCGTGTTCTGTTATAATTCTTCTCCTAAAACGCAGTAGTCACCTGCACCATAATTATCATTGGGTTTTAACTCCAGACCCGATTGCATTTTTAATGTGAGCGCCATCTCATTTTGAGTTAGAAAATCCTAATTAGACAAGCCGGATTTATACGGGTAGAACTAAAAATATGAACAGCCTTGTCATTTTTGAAATCGTCCTGACAATAAGCTCTCTCGGCGCTCTGGTGTTGATGCGGCGGACTTATTTTCCAATGAACCTGATATGGGCTTTCGGCGTCCTAACCATTGGTGGCGCTGCGGCGCTCGGCGCTGCTGTCTATGGCGGTGTGTCCGGCGTGAAGTCTTACCACACTCTTTTCTCGCAATTTGCAGGATCTGTCGGTTTGATTTGCTTTGCCCTGGCAGCGCTTGGCGGTATGTTCGCGGCTCAGTTTCATCAATATGGTTGGTGGCTTACGCTGTCTATCGTCGCAGTTCTGACTATAACGTTGCTGACCAATTCATGGCATTTGAGTGAAGAGGGGCAATATGTCGTGATTGGCGTATTGGGTTTATGTAGTTTGTATCAGCTGTATGTAAATCCATCTTCTGGTTTGTTGCTGACACTTGGAACCGTCATGCTGGTTGCAGCAGGTCTATTAAGTAATCTGGTGGCAGCACAATTTTCATTCGATCCTAAAAACGTTTACCACGTATTTTTGTCGTTATCTGTTTTGTCCTTTGGTCTGTTTGCTTCACGGGAGTAGGCAAATCGGAAAACAGCTTGCATTACCGTTGGGTAGACCATAAACAACAAGGATAAATCATAATAATAATTTAAGTAATTTATGTTGAACTGGCGATTGCTGGTTTTAAAATTAATTTTGATACTTATGAGCATTAGAAATGACTGATGTAGATATGGCGAAGAACGATCAACAAGAACTTTTTGCTGTTTTTGGCGGAAAGGTATTGGATACACGCGGCAAGGATTTTGCTGATCCGAACAACATTGATATGCGTGGCTTTTATACAAGCCACACGGATGCAGTCGGTGCCTGGCGGGCTGCAAGTCAGATGAATGTGGATGACGCATTTACCAAATATGTAATTGTACGGCTTTGGTAGATATTTAATCCCGAATGGTGGAAAGACTGTAAAAGTCGTTTTACCTCAAGCATTCTGAACGTTAGAATACGGCAGTTCAATTTTAACAGGCAGGTATGTTTTGCGGAATTTCTTTTATCCTGGTCGATCAGTGACCTATGGTCTTAATGGCGCGATTGCAACGTCAAGTGCCCACGCGTCTCAAGTGGGTCTTAGCATTCTCAAAAATGGTGGGAATGCAATGGATGCGGCGATCGCAGCCTGTGCTGTTCAATGCGTTGTGGATCCAATGCAGACGGGAATTGGCGGAGACTGTTTCGCGCTTATCGCGCCTAATGGATCTTCGAAGATCGAAGGATTAAATGGCTCTGGGCGGGCACCAGCCGGACTGACCGCAGACAGTTTACTCGCGCAGGAAATCACAGAAATTTCATTAACCAGCCCGCATTCAGTTACTGTGCCTGGTGCGATTGATGCTTGGGTTACATTGCATGATAAATACGGCTCTATGGAGTTCGCAGATATTTTGGCTCCAGCAATTGATGCTGCAGAAAATGGATATGCTGTCACCCAAAGAACGTCTGCTGATTGGAAGCTGACGGAAGAAAAACTCCTTGGAAATGAAGCGGCAACGAGCTTTTATCTAAAAAATGGTCATGCACCAGCAGCAGGAACGGTCTGGCGTCTTCCAAAACTTGCGGCGACATTGAAGGCAATCGCCAAGCAGGGGCGTTCTGCATTTTACGAAGGTGAATTGGCTGAAAAGATGGTCGCCGCGCTAAACGCAGCGGGGGCTGTTCATACAGCAGATGATTTCTCCAATGCAAAAGCAGATTTTGTGGACTTAATCAGTACTGATTTCCACGGACATGACGTGCACCAGATCCCACCCAATGGGCAGGGAATTACGGCATTAATCATGCTTAATATCCTAAAAGGTTTTGATGTCGCTGATTTGGACCCAGTTGGGGCGCAACGCTTCCATTTACAAGCAGAAGCAGCGCGACTGGCCTATCTTGCGAGGGATAAATATGTTGCAGATATGTCCAAAGTTGATGTGCCTGTTGAGATGTTGTTATCCGACGAATTTGCGGCACACCTGAGGGGATATATTGAAATAGGAAAAGCGGGCGATCCGACTGGTGCAGATGCTCTGACGAAACATAAAGATACGGTTTATCTGAGTGTTGTCGACAAGGACGGTACGGCGGTGTCTTTCATCAATTCATTGTTCCACCCATTTGGCTCTGGAATAGCTTGCCCGGAAACTGGTGTTATTTTCCAGAACCGCGGCGCAGGATTTGTTGTAGACAAAGATCATCCCAATTGCGTAGCGCCGGGCAAGCGACCAATGCATACGATTATTCCGGGCATGGTGACAAAAGGTGATAAAGCCACCCATTGTTACGGTGTTATGGGCGGTGGATATCAGCCTGTGGGACATGCGCATGTATTATCCAATATTATGGAATATGGTATGGATGTGCAGGAAGCAATTGAATGCCCGAGATCCTTTTATAATGCAGGTGTCTTGGAGCTGGAAGAAAGCATCGATCTTGCCGTGCGTCAGGAACTGGTGGATATGGGCTATGAGGTCACGACACCTGAGATGCCACACGGTGGTGGCCAGATGATTATGATTGATCATGAAAATGGCGTACTCGCGGCCGGTACGGAAAGCCGAAAAGACGGACATGCGCTGGCTTATTAAGCCTCGTAAAACAAGTTATAAGAAAAAAGCGGCTTTTAGGCCGCTTTTTTTATGTCCATGTCACTTTTGATTGTCCTGTTCCGTCACCTTATTGGAAAGGAGAATTAAAATGTTGAAATATATCTACAAGAAAAAGATGCGGGAATTTGGCGAGGCATATGATTACGATATGTCCTATATGGAGGAGCTGGTTGATATATATCCTGAGAAAGCATCCCTTTATGTGAAAGCAATGCCGCTTTCGTCCCATAATGGATATCTACCGAAGGAGTTATATTATGCGATTAAATTGCGCTCCATGCAGCTTGCTGATTGCGGGCCGTGTCTGAAGCTATCTTTGACCATGGCCGGGCGGGCGGGGCTGTCTAAAGCGGCACTGTCGGCAATCCTGACAGGGGATTTGGAGGGTATGCCGCGGTATATAAAATTAGGTTGGGCTTATGCAGATGCGGTGGTGAACCGGACGGATAAAATGGACGAACTGACGCGGGAAATCGAAATCGAATTTGGTAAACGCGGCCTTTGGGATGCTTCTTTGGCTGTTGTATATGGACAGTTTTATCCGATCATGAAACGCGGACTTGGCATTGCCACCGCTTGTTCACCCGTATCTGTTTTGTTGGAGGATCTGGAACTTGCTGGATAAGCTGACGGATAGAGACGAGGTGTTTCTGAACCTACAGGGCAAGCTGATCCGGCTTGCCTATCGCTTGTTGGGCTCAGCGGCGGATGCCGAAGATGTGGTTCAGGAGGTTTGGATCCGATGGTCGTCGGCTGGGCGGCCGGAATTGTCAGCGCCGCAGGCTTATTTTTCGAAAATTGCAACACGAATTTGCCTGGATCATTTGCGTAAAGCCTCAACCAAACGGGAAAAGTATGTGGGAACATGGCTACCCGAACCGGTGGTGGCGGATTGGAGCCTGCGGGAGATGGATGCGCAAAATTACGAGGCGCTGGATATTTCCTATGCGTTGATGATGGTGTTGGAGCGGCTGTCCCCACTGGAGCGCGCCGCATATTTGCTGCATGATTTGTTTGAAGTGCCTTTTGATCAGATTGCGGAAACTTTGGAGCGGACCCCTGCCACATGCCGCAAATTGGCAACCCGCGCGCGGGAGAATGTTCAGAAAGCTGAGCGACGCCACCCGGCAGATGAGGCAGAACTTGGGAAGTTACTCAGTGTGTTTTTGAACGCGCGTCAGACAGGCGATCTGTCGCCGCTGGCCAAATTGTTATCCGATAGTGTGATTTATTATAACGATGGTGGCGGTAAAATTTCAGCGGCGCTTAATCCCATTTATGGACGGGATAAGGTGACGCGGTTTTTGCAGGGGCTTGCCAATAAATTTGATCTGTTGATCAAATCGGAAATAACCCTAATGCGTATCAATGGTGTCCCGGCTTTTACCCTTCGCGATCCAGAAGGACATGTGCAAACATTTGTGTTTGATCTGGATGCAGAAGGCCGGATTGCCACTTTTTATTCGGTGCGCAATCCGGATAAATTACAGGCGCTTATTTAAGGTCTGGTTACATGCGTTCAGGAACATCGATCCCAAGAATATGCAAAACGGTTTCGATTTGTTTGAGCGTAAGCGCGCAGAGTGTAAGGCGAGAGGCCTGAACAGCTTTGTTCTCTTCTCCAAGGACATGGCATTCGTGATAAAAGCTGTTGAATTCCTGGGTTAAAGCATACACGTGATCACACAGAATATTCGGTGCATTTTTTTCTGCAGCGCCCTGCGCTGCTTCGGGCAATGCAGAAAGGGCGATGACAAGGTTGCGCTCTGCTTCGGCAACTAGGTTTAATGGGCCGTGCTCTAGGCCTTGCTCAGCTGCTTTTCGAAGCATGGATTTGATGCGAACAGCGGCGTACATCTGGTAAGGACCGGTGCGCCCTTCAAATTTAGTAAAGCGTTCTAGGTCAAAGGCGTAGTTTGACATGCGTTGATTGGATAGGTCTGCATATTTAATGGCAGCGACCCCCACCTTGGTTGCGATGTCTTCAAGCTCACTTGCATCAAATTTTTTGTCCAGACCTGCCTCAACAACAACTTTACGGGCTTCTGAAATCGCATCTTCGATTAAGCTGCGAAGGCGCACAACGCCGCCGTCTCTCGTTTTTAGAGGTTTTCCATTTGTGCCGTTTACAGTCCCAAAGCCAACATGCTCGAGATGGACACTCTCCCGCACGCTTTTAACTTTGCGTGCAGCACGGAAAACCTGCTCGAAATGCAAACTTTGACGGGCATCTACAACATATAGAATGCGATCAGGTTTGTGGGCTATCTCGCGTTGCTCGATCGTTGCCAGATCTGTAGTTCCATACATGACAGCCCCATCTGATTTTTGTAAAATCAGAGGCGGCATTTCTTTCTTGTCGCTTTCTTCAGCAACTCGGATAACAACCGCGCCATCGGATTCTTCGGAGAGATTTTCCTGTTTAATGCGTTGGAGCATATCGGGAATATACTCGTTGGTGTCGGCTTCACCTTTCCATTCGGTGAAATGGGCGCCGAGCAGGTCAAAATCAATCTTCGTTTCGGCAATGGAAACATCCAACATATGTTGCCAGAGTGCTTTGTAGCCCGCTCTGCCTTGCTGTAGTTCAAACGTTGCATTGCGCGCAGATTCAAGAAAACCCTCATCCTCTTTGCTGCGGCTGGAGGCAGCGGGATATAGAAGCTGTAGCTCATCAACTGTTACCGGCGAGGTTTCGGGATATGGCCCGGAAAAATTTGGATCGAAGTAGGGCAGATCGGGTTTGGCGAGTTCGATTTCTTTAATCAGCAGGCCCATCGGAAGGCCCCAGTCGCCAAAGTGAACGTCACTAATCGTTTCATCGCCCAGAAAAACATGTAACCGGCGAAGACTCTCACCAATGATTGTCGCCCGTAAATGCCCGACATGCATAGCTTTGGCAACGTTAGGGCCGCCAAAATCGAGAATAACTTTCTCTTTTTTGTGACTGTGTGCCGCACCAAAGGTTGGGTCATTTGATAAGGCATCCAGATGCTCCACCAGAAAAGCATCCGTGAGTTTCATATTGATAAATCCTGGACCGGCCAAAGACAGTTCGGAAAAATAACCAGAATTTTCCAGCTCGCTTAAAATGGCTTCAGCGATCTCACGTGGATTTCGCTTGGCTTTCTTTGCAGCGCCAAGGGCTCCATTGCACTGAAATTGGCCAAGTTCACGGCGTTGCGATACAACGACTTTCCCAAAAGAGGGTTCCAAGTCCATTTTAACAAATGCTTGGCCGACGAAGTCGCTGAGTAGCGTAAGAAGTGATGCGGTCACTGAAATTCACCTTGGATTTTGGTCTGAAATAATAACACAAGCCTTTTAATCGCTTGGCCAGCTTCATATATCAAAGGCGTCCTTCTAATGGAAAATCGCACCAAGGCCAAGGAATTACCTCAATATAGGTAAATATTTTTCATTCTTAGATACTTTTTTTATTCGTCTGACTTGACTCTCAACCGGGCAAGGCATACATCGGGTGAGCTGTGTTAGCACTCATAAGGTGTGAGTGCTAACACTCTATCTAATTTACTCATTAGAGCTCATATTTGGGAGAGTTTAATGTCATTTCGTCCATTACACGACCGTGTGCTGGTTAAGCGCGTAGAAAGCGAAGAAAAATCAGCTGGCGGCATCATCCTCGTCGACAGCGCTCAAGAAAAACCATCAGAAGGTGAAGTGATCGCAATCGGTGGCGGTGCCATCAAAGAAGACGGTTCAGTTCGCGCACTAGACGTCAAAGTTGGTGACAAAGTTCTGTTCGGCAAATGGTCCGGAACAGAAGTCAAACTTGACGGCGAAGATCTGTTGATCATGAAAGAGTCCGATATTATGGGCATCTTGAGCTAATCCGCGAAAATCGAAATAGGGAACTATTCAAATGGCTAAAGTAGTTAAATTTGGCACCGAAGCGCGTGCTGAAATTCTTAAAGGCGTAAATATTCTTGCGGACGCAGTGAAAGTAACTCTGGGTCCTAAGGGTCGTAACGTTGTTCTAGAGAAATCTTTCGGCGCACCTCGTGTGACAAAAGACGGTGTATCCGTTGCTAAAGAAATCGAACTTGAAGATAAGTTGCAAAACATGGGCGCACAGATGGTCCGTGAAGTTGCTTCTAAGACAAATGACACAGCTGGTGACGGTACAACAACTGCAACAGTTCTGGCTCAGTCTATCGTTCAAGAAGGCCTGAAAGCGGTTGCTGCAGGCATGAACCCAATGGACCTAAAACGCGGTATTGATCTTGCTGTAACCAAAGCGGTTGCGCATATTAAAGCCGGTGCCAAGCCAGTTTCTGGCGGCGAAGAGGTTGCTCAGGTTGGTACAATTTCTGCGAACGGTGAAGTTGAAATCGGTGCAATTATTGCGGAAGCAATGCAGCGCGTTGGCAACGAAGGCGTTATCACTGTTGAAGAAGCCAAAGGCCTCGAAACAGAGCTGGACGTTGTTGAAGGTATGCAGTTTGATCGGGGATACCTGTCACCATACTTCGTAACAAATGCAGAGAAAATGCTGGCAGAGATGGAAAATCCATACATTCTGCTTCACGAAAAGAAGCTGACAAACTTGCAGCCAATGCTGCCTGTTCTGGAAGCTGTTGTTCAAGCTGGTAAGCCACTTCTTATCATTGCTGAAGATATCGAAGGCGAAGCACTTGCAACTCTGGTTGTGAACAAACTTCGCGGTGGCTTGAAAATTGCTGCTGTTAAAGCTCCAGGCTTCGGTGATCGCCGTAAAGCGATGCTTGAAGATATCGCAATTTTGACAAATGGCGAGTTGATCTCAGACGAACTGGGTATCAAACTTGAGAACGTTACTTTGGACATGTTGGGTACAGCAAAAACTGTCACAATCTCCAAAGAAGAAACCACTATCGTTGATGGTGCGGGTTCTAAAGACGATATCGAAGCACGCTGTGGCCAGATCAAAGCTCAGATCGAAGAAACTTCTTCTGATTACGACCGTGAAAAACTTCAGGAACGTCTGGCCAAATTGGCTGGTGGTGTTGCCCTGATCAAAGTTGGCGGCGCAACTGAAGTTGAAGTGAAAGAACGTAAAGATCGCGTTGATGATGCGCTTCATGCAACACGTGCTGCTGTTGAAGAAGGTATTGTCCCAGGCGGTGGAACTGCTCTCTTGTATGCATCTACTGCTCTTGCAGGTCTTGAAGGTGCAAATAACGACCAGTCTGTTGGCGTTAAGATCATCACACGGGCATTGCAGGCTCCAATTCGTCAGATTGCTGAAAATGCAGGTCATGACGGCGCGGTTGTTGCTGGTAAATTGCTTGAGCAAAAAGATGCGTCTTTCGGCTTTAATGCGCAAACAGGTGTCTATGGCAACCTGTTGAACGATGGTGTTGTTGATCCAGCTAAAGTGGTTCGTACAGCGCTTGAAGATGCAGCTTCAATTGCTGGTCTGTTGATTACAACAGAAGCAACTGTAACCGAAGCTCCTTCTAAAGATAGCGGCGGTCCTTCAATGCCTGATATGGGCGGCATGGGCGGTATGGGTGGAATGGGCGGTTTCTAAGCTCACCATTCAGCGACTAAAGATAAGGGCTGCGTTTTCGCAGCCCTTTTTTATTATGCAGATTTTTCAAAAACTTGAATAAAGTTATTGGCAGGCATCGGAATGGATTGCAGGTGCCTAATCCCATTCTTTAATGCCTCCTCCGCCACTTCAGCGATATCACGGACCCCAAAACGGTCATCTTGGGCTTTCAACCAGCCTTCAAATTCATGATTGCTTTGTGCTGTATGAAGCCCGTTAATCTTATAGGGTCCGTACAGAAATACTTTGGCACCTTTAGGCAGTATGCGGCCGGCACCTTTAAATAATCCTTCCGTCACAAACCAGGGCGAAATATGGATCATGTTGGCGTTATAGATCGCACGGATGGGAGCATGTTCGTAATCGGGTGCCTCAACAGGCCAAAGATCTGACGATGCATCCAATTTAATGACGGGCTTGAAGTTGTTTAGTCCCGTATGTAAACGCCATGCCTCAGTGCTGCTCAGATGAGTCTCTTCGAAATTTGAAGGTTGCCAAGTGAGGTGAGGCAGTTCGCTTGTGAAATAAGCTGCGTGTTCACCCGTGCCAGAAGCAATTTCAAGAACGGTTCCCTCCTTGGGGAGCAGGGGGCGTAAAACAGTAAGGATAGGTTCGCGATTTCGACTTGTCGCCGCTGCAAATTGTCTGAGATCGGTCACTTGTTATCCTTTTTATCTTCTGGTGATTTTGGAGGGTGTTTCCAGCGTCTGAAACCATTGCCAAAAAATTGTTTTCTCTCTTCTACATTTAAGGATTTTGCTGTTTGGAGCAAGGTTTCATAAAACGTCGTGTCCGCTTGCCTTCTGTAGTCGAGCATTTTCTGTTGTGTTTTGTTAATGGTTTCCAGGTCCAGTGTCTCGGCTGTCAAGAGTTCTGAAAGATTTCGGCTTTCTTGGATATAGTTCTTCATCTCACTTCGAACGCGATCACGGCGCGTTTGCCAGATTGAGCGAACTTCATCACGCTTCTCTTGACTGAGTTCTTCCATCGCGGCGCGTCTGTCAAACATTTTGCCCGGATGTCCACCGCGGGAGCCGCCATGCTGATACCATTGGGTGCCGACAAAGCCGATAATTCCAAGGTTGATCGCAATGGACGCAATCAGCGCATATTTTAAACCTGTTGATTTACCCATTGATATTTTCTCCACCCCAATCAATCGTTACATTTGATAAGGAAATGTCGTCTGTAATATTGATCTCATCCTGAGATAAAATATTTGGACTGTAGGCGCCAAGTAAGATGCCAATGCAGGCTGCCGCAATAAAACCGCTTAGGGGTTTTGGAGACAGTAACTGGATAAAAGCTTGAAAGGCGCTCTGTTTTTCCTGCAGCTTTGAAGCATCGGCCAGGATAGCACCCATAAGATGGGACGGTGCTTTGCGTAGCTCGAACTGCTGTTGCAAGAGGTGATCGGATTCCTCTGCCGCTTTCAGATGGATCTTGCCATTCTCAGAGCTAGAGGTCCAACGGTGAACATCTTCCGCTGTGTCTGAGGGCCATTTTGCCGGGTCCGCACCGTAACTTTCCAGAAGTTGACGGTAACGTGCTTCATTGTCTGTCAGCGATTTACTCATGTCAGATCTCCATCGAGTTCTTTTCGGTATGGCATTAAAATTTCTTTTAGCTTTCGTCGGCCCCGGGCTAATAGAGATTCTAAAGCATCAACCGATATGTCCATCTTAACTGCTGCCTCGATATTTGTGCAGTCTTCAAAGTGAACCAATGTCAGTGCTACGCGTTGCCGCGCAGGTAGTTGGTGGATTCCTTTGTCGAGGATCTGCTTTTTTTGCTGTTGATTATGGCGTTCAACGACGTTGGGAGTAGGATCTTCTATATCAGGAACCTCTGTATCCTTGTATCGGTTTTCTTTTCGCAGGCGATCAATACAAAGATTATGGATAACGCGGTGCAGCCAAGTGTTGATCTGTGCTTTTGCTTCCCATTTTGGCGCGATTTTCCATAGGCGAAGAAAAGCCTCCTGAACAACGTCTTCACAGGCCGCAGAGTTTCCCAAAAACAGACAGGCTGTCGTGTAAGCCCGATCCAAATGCTGACCGCAAAGCAAACGACTGGCCGCCATATCGCCATTGGCAACACGAGCCATAAGTGCCGCGTCAATGGCTATGGGATCTTCAGTTTGCATCAACAATCTGATCAGTTCTCTTTGGTTTGCAGTTTATCATATATGGCGTTTAACGGAGTCTCAGGCAATATCCGTCGCAATTGGGTAATTTTTTTGATGAGGGCTTTTACTTTTCTCGAAAAGACCGCTAAGAAGCGTTTCATGGAGTGTCTATTATGAAAAGAAGAAAACTGCTGGGCCTTGTCCTCTTTCTCATCTTTATAACGGTATATATTTTTAGCGCGATGTTGCTGGCTGTACATGTGTTGCCGGATAATCGTTGGGTGGAGCTTATTTTCTATCCAATCGCGGGCGTTATTTGGATTTTTCCAGCGATGAAATTAATTCGCATGATGTTACCGGGAGATGGCGAGATTTAAGAGAAAAAAGAAGCCGGATCGAGAGGGGGGAATTCGATCCGGCTATAGCTTTTCAGTGGGAGAGGGGAGTTTCTCACTGATAAGCAAATAATACTTTTTTGCTCTACTACTCGATATAGGTGCTACTGAAAACATTTCCAGACCCGAAGGCTGAATATGAAAGCGTTTTTTTGCATATTCAGGGCATTTTCTCTGAAAAGTAGCCGAGAGTGCCTTGAATGAACTTAATGGTTTTGTTCAGCTCGCTATCTTGGCGCAGACGCTTTCCACAGCGATGATCAAGCGGCCGATATCATCTATTTCAGAAAGGCGATGATCGCCATTTTTAATTAGGGTGACGACAACTTCGTCACTGGTCAGTTTCTCCTGAATATCAAGAGCTGTTTGCCAGGGCACGCTTGCGTCTTTCATGCCTTGCAGTAGATGGACGGGGCCATCGAACGGGATGTCATTATGCATGAGCAGATTACGATCCCCATCTTCCAGAAGCTTGCGGGTAATCGTATAGGGCTCATCTGAATATTCGGTTGGCTCCTGCCAATAGCCCTGCGCCTCGATGTCGGCGCGGGCACTTTCCGACATATCAGCACGCATACGAAGCGTAAAATCGGGGGCCGCAGCAATGCCGACAAAGCCCGCAATTCTGTCAGGTCGTAGCAGCGCCAAGCGAAGCCCAATCCATCCTCCCATGGAGGAGCCAACGACCACTTGAGGGCCAGCGGTGCATTCGTCAAGTACCGCAAGGGCGTCATCGGTCCAGCGGCTAATGCAGCCCTCTTTAAAATTTCCTGTCGATTGTCCGTGCCCTAAATAGTCAAACCGTGTATAGCTGCGGCCAATACTTTTCATCGCACTTTCGAGTGTCATGGCTTTTGTGCCCTGCATATCAGACATAAAGCCAGAGCAGAAAAATACACCAGCGCTCTCGCCTGCGGTGTGATGATAGGCTATAGATTGTCCATCTGGACGCTGAAGCATTTCCGGTTGTGACATTGAACTCACTTTATAAAGTTAGAGAAGACTATTTTGACTGACCTTAACATTGCTCCGCAAGCAAATGAAAGCCGTGCCCTCACCATTTTACAGGTTTTGCCAAATCTGGAGGGCGGCGGCGTTGAGCGGGGGACGATCGAAATGGCCGCTGCAATTCAAGCCGCAGGCTGGAACTCAATTGTAGTGTCCGCGGGCGGCAAGATGGTATACGAACTGGATCGCATCGGTGTCAGGCATATCACAATGCCCGTTCATTCAAAAAACCCATTGGTTATTCGTCAGAACCTGCGCCGACTTGTAAAGTTGATTCAAGCTGAAAAAGTGGATGTTGTTCATGCGCGGAGCCGGGCACCTGCCTGGAGTGCCTATGGAGCAGCCCGGAAAACAGGGGCCCATTTTGTGACCACATTCCATGCGGCCTATACGCGCGGTGGAATGCTTAAAAACTGGTATAATTCTGTTATGGCGCGCGGCGAAAAAGTGATCGCGATATCCGATTTTATCGCAGAACACATCAAAGAAAATTATCAAGTTCGTGAAGAGGATATTGTTACAATCGCTCGCGGTGTGGATTGCCGCCGATTTAATCCCGGCGCTGTGAGCGCTGAGCGGATTATCAAAATGGCATCTGACTGGGCGCTGCCAGATGGTGTGCCTGTTATTATGATGCCGGGCCGGCTGACCCGATTAAAAGGGCATACAAGCTTAATTGAAGCGCTTGCCAGAATTCCCGATAAAAACTTTCTGGCGTTATTTGTTGGCGCAGGTTCAGGGCGAGAGGCTTATCGCAGTGAATTGAATAAACTTGTGCTTGAAAAGGGTTTGCAAGGTAAAATCCAGATCAAGGATTATTGCAGTGATATGTCTGCCGCCCTAATGCTTGCCGATGTTGTTGTTTCGGCAACCACCGTACCCGAAGGGTTTGGCCGCGTTTCTGTGGAAGCGCAGGCGATGGGGCGCCCGGTTGTTGCAACGGCGCATGGAGGGTCGTTAGAGACGGTTGTCAATGGCGAGACCGGATGGTTGGTTCCTGTGGGGGATCTGGATGCAATGGCGCAAGCTATCAAGACAGCACTGGAACTCACGCCGCAGCAAAGAGAAGTTTTTGCTGAGAAAACCAGACAGTTTGTCATGACAAACTTTACGGTAGAGAAGATGTGTAATTCCACACTGGATGTTTATCGCTCTGTGGTTGATGGTAAAGTTAAAGAGGCTTCGACTGATTAACAATGGCGGAGAATATTCTTGTTATTAAGCATGGTGCGCTTGGAGATGTGGTCTTGGCGGAAGGTCCATTTCAGGCGATCCGCGCGTTTCACCCCAATGCTAAAATAACATTGCTCACAACCGCGCCCTTCCAATCGTTTCTTGAAGGTTCTGGCCTGTTTGATGAGGTTTGGGTCGATGAAAAACCTAAAATCTGGAACTTTGGAAAATTGATGCGGTTAAAATCAAAACTACGCGGGGGTAATTTTACGCGTGTTTATGATTTGCAGACTTCTTCGCGCTCGAGCTCATATTTTAAGCTTTTCAAAGAGCCCAAACCAGAATGGTCGGGGATTGCGAAGGGGTGTAGTCACCCGCATTCCAATATAGACCGTGGACGTTTACATACAATTGAGCGTCAGGCGGAGCAGTTGGAAGAGGCGGGCATACAGTCTATTCCTGCTGTAGATTTCAGTTGGGCCGCTTCTGATGTTTCTGCTTTTTCGCTCGCTGATGAATTTGCGTTGCTTGTCCCGGGTGGGTCAGCTCATCGTCCTGAAAAAAGATGGCCCGCAAACAAGTATGCGGGCCTTGCAAACTATTTGATGGAAAAATCAATACAGCCGGTTTTGCTGGGGGGGGCTGCTGAGGCGGATGTTATCGATGTGATTATGGCTCAATGCCCAGAAGCCTTAAATCTTGCGGGAAAAACCAGCTTGGAAGATATCGCCACTTTAGGGGGGAAAGCATCTCTGGCCGTTGGTAATGATACAGGGCCTTTGCATTTGATTGCAGCGGTTGGATGTCCGGTTACCGTCTTGTTTTCATCCGCATCAGATCCTGCGAGAGCCCGGCCGAGAGGGCCGTCGGTTACCGTGCTTCGGGAAGAGCAGCTGGATGATTTATCATTTGATAAAGTCGTTGAAACGCTCCAAATCAATAAATAAGCGGCTTTAAAGTGACTATTTTTTCGGTTTTGGTAGAAAATAGAGGCGCTTTCGGGTCTGTGGCTTGACATGGCAGCGTAAATTTTTACAGTCGCGTTTCCTATAACTTAACTCAGGTCAGGGTATTGATCGGAGTCCAACCCATTGGTGGTAATTGTGCAAAACGCAAATGTGAACATTACACTTCCCGACGGAAGTGTTCGTGTCTTTGATAAACCAGTATCAGGATTAGAATTAGCAACAGACATTGGCCCTGGTTTGGCCAAGGCTGCGCTCGCCCTTCGCATTGAAGGGAATATGGTGGATCTGAAGACGATTCTGAGTGAAGACGTTTCGGTTGAAATTGTGACGATCAAAGAAGAGGGCAATGATGTTCTTGACCTGATCCGTCATGATGCTGCCCATGTTATGGCTGAGGCGGTAAAGGAACTTTACCCGGAAACACAGGTTACCATTGGGCCTTCTATTGAAGATGGCTTTTATTATGATTTCGCGCGTGAAAAACCGTTTACGCCAGAGGATCTGGAAAAGATCGAGCAGCGGATGCACGAAATCGTCGATCGCGATGAAAGTATTGATCGTGACGAATGGGATCGTGACGAAGCGGTCAAATTTTTCGAAAGCCACGGTGAGAAATACAAGGCTGAGATTATTTCATCGATCCCTGCGGATCAGCCAATTGGAATTTACAGGCAAGGTAATTTTCAGGATTTGTGCCGCGGTCCGCATCTGCCATCAACAAAGAAGCTGGGTCATGCCTTCAAATTGATGAAACTCGCAGGGGCCTATTGGCGCGGCGATTCTAAAAATGAAATGTTGCAGCGCGTCTATGGTACTGCCTGGCGGAATGAAAAAGAGCTGAAAGCTTATTTGAACCGTCTTGAAGAAGCAGAACGTCGTGACCACCGCAAATTGGGCCGTGAAATGGATCTCTTCCACATGCAGGAAGAAGCCGTTGGTATGGTCTTTTGGCATAAAGATGGCTGGACTTTGTACCGGACACTTGAAAATTACATTCGAAACAAGCTTGAAAAAGCAGATTATCAGGAAGTGAAAACGCCGCAACTTGTGGATCGCAAGCTTTGGGAAGCGTCAGGCCACTGGGATAAGTTCCGTGAAAATATGTACACCACAGAATCGGAAGAGCGGACATTTGCTCTCAAACCGATGAACTGTCCGTGTCATGTGCAGATTTTTAATCAGGGAATTACCAGTTATCGGGATTTGCCCTTGCGCATGGCCGAATTTGGTTCCTGCCATCGGTATGAGCCCTCTGGCGCGCTGCATGGTATTATGCGAGTGCGTGGATTTACTCAGGATGATGCCCATATTTTCTGTACCGAAGATCAAATTACTTCGGAAACTGAGATTTTTTGCGCGCTTCTGCTCGACATTTACAAGGACTTCGGCTTTACGGAAGTCCGTGTGAAATTCTCTGACCGGCCGGAAACACGGGCTGGTGATGATGCCATTTGGGACAAGGCAGAAGGTTCGTTGAAGGAAGCGATTGAAGCAACGAACTTGAGCTATACAATGAACCCGGGTGAGGGCGCTTTTTACGGGCCTAAGCTTGAATTCGTTTTAACAGACGCAATCGGTCGTGATTGGCAATGCGGGACCTTGCAGGTGGATTTCGTGCTGCCTGAACGTCTGAACGCGAGCTATATCGGGGAAGACGGTGCCAAGCATCGCCCTGTAATGCTGCACCGCGCGATTTTTGGTTCGATGGAACGGTTCATTGGTATTCTGATTGAAGAGTATGCGGGTCGGTTCCCGCTGTGGCTCTCTCCGCAGCAGGTTGTCGTTGCGACGATCACCGATGAAGCGGATGAATATGCGAAAGAAGTTTTGGCGGAGGCTCAAAAGCGGGGACTTAGAGCGAGTCTTGATCTGCGTAATGAAAAAATCAATTACAAGGTTCGGGAGCATAGTCTGGCAAAAGTGCCTGCCTTGCTTGTCGCTGGAAAGCGTGAGGCTGAAGAAAAGACAATTTCAGTAAGGCGGTTGGGCGAGAAGCATCAGAAGGTTATGAGCTTGACCGAAGCGCTGGATGCGCTTGTTGCTGAAGCACATGTGCCGGGAACCTGATTGAAATAAAGAAGTTGAAATAATTGGAACGTTTTCCATAAAGATGTCATAATGGATAAAGATTGGAACTGAAGAACCAGTCAATCTTGTCATAACTGCTAAGGAGAAGTTAAATATCTCGTCCACCTAGAAATACGATGCCGGCCAAAACAGGCCCTCGTATGAACGAAGACATCGATACTGCTGAAGTCCGTTTGATCACTGAAGAGGGTGACAATATTGGCGTGGTATTGATTGAAGTTGCAGCTGGCCTCGCTGATGAGGCCGGGCTTGATCTGGTTGAAGTATCTCCCGGAAAGATGCCCGTTTGTAAGATCTTGGATTTTGGGCGTGCAAAGTTTGATGCGCAGAAAAAAGCAGCAAAAGCCCGCAAGAAACAGAAAACGGTTGATCTTAAAGAGTTGAAACTGCGACCGGGTATTGAAGAGCACGACTATCAAGTGAAGATGCGCAAAATGGTCGGTTTCATCAATGATGGTGACAAGGTCAAATTTAGCATCCGCTTTAAAGGTCGCGAAATGGCGCATCCTGAAAACGGTATGAAGCTCCTGAATCGAGTCAGTGAAGAGTATGTTGATCTGATTAAGGTTGAGCTTAGACCGAAAATGGAAGGGCGTATGATGACCATGATCGTGGCGCCTGTGAACGCCAAATAACAGCATTTCATCCCCTGCAAAGGGAGCATGAATAAAAAAGGGCCCCAACTTACATGTTGCAGGGCCCTTTTTTAATGCTTCGATTATTCCGATTTCTTTGAAATGAGAGAATAGTCCCGTCGGTAACTAAGCCGTTCGCCCGAGGCGATACAGGCGTGGGCAGTCCACACTTGTGCTGCGCTTCACCCTATAATCCCCGTATTGCACCCGTTTTGGTGAGCCATTCCTGCGTTGCTTCGTTGACGCCAGGGATAGGTTCTGCGGTTGCTGATTGTGTCAGTTCTGCAAGGCTGGTTTCGGCCAGTACGCGTCGCCAGGCTGTATCCGCTTTGTGCATGACGTGTGCGATGTTGCAGGGGGCTTGGTAGAATTTTGCAGGAGCGGCACAAGGGCCCTTTTTGCGAATTTCAGTGCATTGGAAAAAGGGTTTGGCGTCTTCTAATGCCATTACGATTTGAAGAAGCGAGATGACTTCCGCTGGTTTTGCTAAGAATAATCCGCCCGAGCGCCCCTCAACAGATTGAAAGATTCCCGCTGCGACGAGCTTCTGCATCGCCTTCGAGAAATAGCTAGGCTTGATTCCATGATACTCCGCCAACGCCTTGGCGGGAATGCGCGCACCCTTGGGCAACATTGCTATTGCGAGACAAGCATGAAGTCCCCACTCGACAGTTTCTGATAGTTGCATTATAACTCCGATATAATTTATCTTAGTTTAACATTGGATTTTCGAAAGGAAAGGTAAATGTCGCAACAGCGCGAGGATGTTGGCTTTATTGTCGTAGGCATATCCAAGAAGGTTAGAAATGATGACCCCGCCGCGATTGGCGCGCTTTGGGAGGCCTTTCGAAAGGAGGATTTAAATAAGAGAATCGGCGCCGAGGCTTCAAAGGAAATCTACTGCGTCTATCATGACTACGAAGGTGGTTTTATGGACCCCTACCGCATGACAATTGGTTATCGTGTGCCCAATTCGGTGCCCACGCCAGATGGTTTGCACCGGTCACAAGTTCCCAGTCAGCGCGTGGTGGTGTATAATGTTAAGGGTCCGCAACCAGAGGCCTTGGTTTCGCAGTGGCAGGCCATTTGGAACGGCGACCTTAACCGATCTTATCTGGCTGACTATGACATTTACAATCCGAATGACCCTGAGGCTGTCAGCGTTGTGGTTGGCTTGCAAATGGCGTAGTTATGGATGTCATTTTGCCAAAACGCCTCCGTTTCTGGTGCCAGCTAAATTAGCCAAAAATGTGCAGGATATTTTGAGGCGGGTAGGGCGGACTTTGAACGGTATAGAAAAGCCTGAAACTGGGGCTTGCTATCTTTGTTCGTTGCGGATATAACGCTCGCTTCGTCGAACATTCCGGCCAATGAGGGCTGCCGAGTTTGTTCTGTTGCTTAACCTCTTTTTTTAAGGGAAGCCAAAATGCCCAAGTTAAAAACGAAGAGCGGCGTCAAAAAACGTTTCTCTCTGACTGCCAAAGGCAAAGTTCGTGGTGGCCAAGCTGGTAAACAGCACGGCATGATTAAACGGACAAACAAGCAAATCCGTAACCAGCGTGGCACAGCTATTCTGGCTGAACCGGATGCGCGGATTATCAAGAAATTTTTACCTTACGGCTAAAGGAGAGTAGACCATGGCACGTGTTAAACGCGGTGTGACTACTCACGCCCGCCACAGAAAAGTTATTAAAGCTGCGAAAGGTTATTACGGTCGTCGTAAAAACACTTTCCGCATTGCAGTACAGGCTGTTGAAAAAGCTGGCCAATACGCTTACCGCGACCGTCGCGTTAAGAAGCGTAACTTCCGGGCCCTTTGGATTCAGCGGATCAATGCTGCTTCTCGTGAGCTAGGTATGACATACGGTAACTTTATGCACGGCCTCAAGCTGGCCGGCATTGATCTGGACCGTAAGGTTCTTGCTGATATCGCCGTACGTGAGCCTGAGGCCTTCAAGGCATTGGTAGACGCTGCTGAGAAAGCATCTGCCAAAGCCTGATTTCATCGGGCCCCTCGAAAACTTCAGTTAAGAATACTAGACTTTTTCGAAGACCACTTTATTAAAAAGGGGGCCCAACGCATTGGGCCCCCTTTTTTGTTGAAAGAGACTATGCAGGATATAAATAAGCTTGAAAGCGAGTTGCTAGCCGAAGTTGGCAACGTCAAAGATCTGGACGCTCTGGAAGCCGTTCGAATCTCAGCCTTGGGTAAAAAGGGGCAAGTGAGCCTTTTGATGCGCGGATTAGGCCAGATGGCACCGGAAGAGCGTCAGGAAGTTGCGCCTAAACTCAATCAACTCAAGAAAACAATTAGCGATGCGATTGACGACGCGAAGGCTGCTTTGAACCGCGCTGCAATGGAAGCGCGTTTGGCGTCAGAGCGTGTCGATGTCACATTGCCTGTACGTCCAGAGAATAAAGGGCGTATTCATCCCATCAGTCAGGTAACTGACGAAATTATTGAGATCTTTGCGGATATGGGCTTCACCATCGCAGAAGGTCCCGACATTGAGGATGATTTTCATAACTTCACCGCGCTGAATATTCCGCCAGAGCATCCTGCGCGCCAGATGCATGACACGTTCTATTTACCTGAAAAAGAGGATGGGAGCCGGCAAGTGCTTCGGACCCATACGTCGTCAGTTCAAATCCGCACCATGGAATCGATAAAACCGCCGCATCGTATTGTGGTGCCCGGACGGACCTATCGCAGCGATTCCGATCAGACCCATACCCCCATGTTTAATCAGATCGAAGGATTGGTTATCGATAAAACAAGTCATATGGGGCACTTGAAGGGTGTGCTGAAAGAATTCTGCCGCGCGTATTTTGAAGTTGATGATGTGGAAATGCGCTTCCGTCCTTCCTATTTCCCGTTCACTGAACCTTCGGCTGAGATGGATATTCGCTGCACATTTGCCGGAGATCACATTAAGGTCGGTGAAGGTGATGACTGGATGGAAATTCTGGGCTGCGGAATGGTCAATCCAAAAGTGCTCGCGCATTGTGGTATTGATCCGAATGAATATCAGGGTTTTGCCTGGGGAATGGGGATCGACCGCATCGCAATGTTGAAATATGGCATTCCCGATTTGCGGGCTTTCTTTGATTGTGATCTGCGCTGGTTGAAACATTATGGCTTTGTGCCGCTCGATGTACCGACACTGGGTGGAGGGCTGTCCCGATGAAATTTACTGTCTCATGGCTTCGTGAATATCTTGAATTTGACGCTTCCCTGGACGAGTTGTCTGAGAAATTGACTTCCATTGGTTTGGAAGTTGAAGAAATTGTCGACCGGGCAAAAGAGCTGGAAGCTTTCAAAGTATGTCATGTTTTAAAGGCTGAACAGCATCCAGACGCTGATCGTCTGCGCGTCTGTCAGGTCGAGACCGGTGACGGCGTTGTTCAGGTTGTCTGCGGCGCTCCCAATGCGCGGACTGGAATGAAAGGCGTTTTTGCGCCCTCTGGCGTATATGTGCCGGGCACAGATCTATTGCTAAAGCCGTCGAAAATTCGCGGTGTTGAAAGCAACGGGATGCTGGTTTCCGAGCGGGAAATGGGTGTGTCCAATGAGCATGATGGCATTATTGAAATGCCTGAGGATACTGAGGTTGGGCTGCAATATGCGAAATTGGCCGGACTGGATGATCCGGTGGTCGAGATTGCAATTACACCTAATCATCAAGACGCGCTTGGGGTCTTTGGTATTGCCCGCGATTTGGCTGCAGCTAACTTTGGAACCCTGAAAACGCCTAACCTTGATCCAGTTGAAGGTCAGTTTGAAAGCCCAATTGGTGTTCGCTTGAGCTTTCCAAAAGATGTGACGCCACTGCCTTGTTCCCGGTTTTTAGGACGTTATGTTCGGGGCGTGAAAAACGGTCCAAGCCCAAAATGGCTTCAGGATCGACTGATTTCAATTGGATTGCGTCCGATTTCAATTTTGGTTGATATCACAAACTTCGTTACTTTCGATCTGGGCCGTCCGCTTCATGTGTTTGACGCAGATAAACTGAGCGGTGACATTCAGCCACGCCTTGCAAAAGAAGGCGAAAAGCTGCTGGCGCTTGACGGCGAAGAATACAGCTTGTCAGCTACTGACTGCGTGATCGCTGATGACGCGGCCCCGCAAGGGCTGGGCGGCATTATGGGCGGTGAGTTAAGTGGCTGCAGCGATGATACGGTAAATGTTTTCATTGAAGCCGCGCTCTTTGATCCTATTGCGGTGGCAACAACAGGCAGGCGCCTGGGAATTGAATCGGATGCCCGCTATCGCTTTGAACGCGGTGTCGATCCAGGGTTTGTTGAAAGCGGTATGGAAGTTGCGACCCGGTTGGTCATGCAGCTTTGCGGCGGAGAGCCTAGCCATGTCGTGTCTGATGGCAACGGACCTGACTGGGCGAAGAAAGTCACTTTGCGTAAATCCCGGGTGAAAGAACTCGGCGGTGTGGACGTTGACCCCGCAGAAATGCTTCAAACATTGGACCGTCTTGGATTTAATCCGGTTGATAATGGAGAGCTGATTTCAACAGATGTGCCTTCTTGGCGCATGGATATTGACGGTGAAGCTGATCTTGTCGAAGAAGTGATGCGTATCCATGGATATGATAATATCCCAACTGTACCGCTGCCGCGCCTGAATGCGGTGGCAACGCCGTCGGTGTCGCCAAAGCAGCGCCGTGTGCGTACAGCCAAGCGGGCACTTGCCGGCCGGGGTATGATCGAAGCGGTAACCTATTCATTTTTGCCAAGCGACCAAGCGGCTTTGTTTGGGGGCGTGAAACCGGAACTGGTTCTGGCAAACCCGATCAGTGCTGATCTGGATGCGATGCGACCATCTTTATTGCCAAACCTTGTTGCGGCAGCCGGACGTAATCAGGCGCGAGGCTTTAATGATATTTCCCTGTTTGAAGTCGCGGGAACATATCATTCTGATCAGCCGGATGGCCAGCAGACAGTCGCCGCGGGTATTCGCGCGGGTGCATCTGGTGGGCGCCATTGGGATGGTGCGGGCCGAGCGTATGATGTGTTTGATGTAAAAGCCGATGTTCTGGATCTTCTGGATGCTATTGGGGGGCCCGCAGCGACTGCACAGATCGTAGAAGGGGCTCCTGAATGGTATCATCCGGGACGTTCGGGCGTTATTCAGTTGGGTCCTCAAAAGCGTTTGGCGACCTTTGGTGAATTGCATCCGTCTGTTTTGGACGCAATGAAGGTCAAAGGGCCGATTATGGCGTTTGAGCTGTATTTGGATAACGTTCCTTTGCCAAAAGCGCAGGGTAAAACGGCCCGAGACCCACTAAAAGTTTCGGATTATCAGGCGGTCGAGCGGGATTTTGCTTTTGTCGTTGATGTTGATGTCACGGCGGACAAGATTCTGAGGGCGGCGCGAGGTGCAGATAAAAAACTGATCACAGATGCGTCAATTTTCGATATCTATGAAGGTGAGCGGATTGGAGAAGGTATGAAATCCGTTGCGCTGTCTATTCGTCTGGAACCTTTGGATAAAACGTTGACCGATGACGAGATTGAAGCCGTCGCGGCCAAAGTGATTGCGAATGTTGAGAAATCGAGTGGCGGAACGTTGCGGCGTTAAGTTCAGTATGCTGATTTAAGTCTAAAGCCGGTGGGTAGAAATGCTCGCCGGTTTGAGTTTTTGCAGGAACAACTAATGAATAATAAAATACCAGAAGGGTTTGTCCTCTTCCCAAAAATGCCAGGCTTTCTAAAGACAACAGGACCTTTATATGTAAATTATACAGAGACCGAGGCGCGCCTTGGTATTCTGGTCGAAGAAAAACATGTTAATATCGCTAATATATGCCATGGCGGCATGATCATGACCTTGGCCGATATGCAGTTGGGGATCGGGTCGCAAGCGGCCCTTAAAATGCGAAAATTTCTGCCGACCATGCATATGAGTGGTGATTTTGTGGCTCCGACGCCGCTTGGCGCGTGGCTGGAAGGCCGAACAGAGGTGATTAAGGCGACCCGCAAGAGCATTTTTGCAACCTGTATTTTGACCGCAGACGGGGAAACGGTATTCAGTGGATCCGGAATAATGAAGATACCGGGCGACAAGAGTGGCCAATTTGCCGATATTGTGATATCGGATCGAGGCTAAGATTTATTACAGCTCCCATTTTTGAGGGGCAGGCAAATTGCTTTAGATTGTGTTGAAATGACAGACCTCAGTAAAATCCGGAACTTTTCGATTATTGCCCATATTGATCATGGCAAGTCAACGCTTGCTGATCGTCTTATTCAGGATTGTGGTGGACTTGATACCCGGGAAATGCATCAGCAGGTTCTGGACAATATGGATATCGAGCGTGAACGCGGGATTACGATTAAATCTCAGACGGTTCGACTGCTTTATACAGCAAAAGATGGGGAAACCTACACGCTCAACCTGATCGATACGCCGGGCCATGTGGATTTTGCATATGAGGTTAACCGATCCCTGTCGGCCTGCGAAGGATCGCTTTTGATTGTCGATGCCAGCCAGGGGGTCGAGGCCCAAACTCTCGCCAACGTATATCAGGCGATTGAAGTTAGTCACGAGATTATCCCTGTTTTAAATAAAGTTGATTTGCCAGCCGCCGACGTGGACCGGGTTTCTGAACAGATTGAGGAAGTCATTGGTATTGACGCATCTGGCGCTATTGCGGTGTCGGCTAAAACCGGACTGGGAATTGATGAAGTTCTGGAAGCGGTCGTTGCGCTTATTCCGCCGCCAACTGGCGATCGGGACAATCCACTTCAGGCGCTTTTGATTGATAGCTGGTACGATGCTTATTTGGGCGTTGTTGTCCTGTTTCGGGTGCGCGAAGGCACCATTCGTAAAGGGCAAAAAGTGCGCCTGATGCAAACCGGAGCCTCCTATCTTGTGGACCGGGTCGGTGTGTTTACGCCTAAAGGCCTGATTGTTGATGAACTTGGCCCAGGTGAAATCGGTTTTATGACTGCTGCCATCAAGGAAGTGGCCGATACGAATGTCGGTGACACCATTACCGATGATCGCAAGCCTGCGACAGAGGCATTGCCCGGCTTTAAGCCTAGCCAGCCTGTTGTGTTTTGTGGCCTGTTTCCTGTGGATTCAGCTGATTTTACGGAGCTGAAAGCCAGCTTGGCAAAATTGCGTCTGAATGATGCGAGTTTCTCGTTTGAGGCGGAAACATCAGCAGCCCTCGGGTTTGGCTTTCGGTGCGGTTTCTTGGGGCTGTTGCATCTTGAAATTATTCAGGAGCGGTTGGAGCGGGAATTTGATCTGGATCTGATCACAACGGCACCTTCAGTGGTGTATCATATCTATAAAACGGACGGTGAGATGGAGATGCTCCATAATCCGGCGGATATGCCCGATGTGATGAAGGTGGACCGGATTGAAGAGCCCTGGATCAAAGCCACAATTATGGTGCCAGATGAATATCTGGGTCATGTATTGAAGCTGTGCGAAGATAAGCGCGGCGTTCAGATGGATCTGACCTATGCGGGTAGCCGGGCCATGGTGGTTTATAAATTACCGCTTAATGAGGTTGTCTTCGACTTCTATGATCGTTTGAAATCCGTCAGTCGCGGGTATGCCAGTTTTGACTATGAAATGTATGCTTATGAAGAAAATGATCTGGTTAAGCTGAGCATTCTGGTAAACGACGAGCCGGTTGATGCATTGGCCATGCTGGTGCATAGATCGCAAGCCGAAACCCGTGGGCGTCATTTATGTGAACGCCTGAAAGAGTTGATCCCGCGGCAATTGTTTAAAATTGCTCTGCAGGCCGCCATTGGCGGCAAAGTAATTGCGCGTGAAACCATTAGCGCCATGCGTAAAGATGTGACAGCCAAATGCTATGGCGGTGATATTACCCGAAAGAAAAAGCTTCTGGAAAAGCAGAAGAAGGGTAAGAAACGCATGCGCAGCGTTGGTAATGTGGAAATTCCGCAAAGCGCGTTTGTGGCAGCGCTTAAAATGGGAGACGATTAATCGTCTCCTGTTGCTTTAATTCAAATATTTTCGCGGAGCAAAATCGCTCGTTCTTTTACGGAACAGTATTAACAGCACAATTCCCGGAACGGCAAAAATAATCCAGGCTGGCCAAAGCAGAAGTTCGACGATCACCGGATCCCATAATTGCGGGAATAGATATCGCTGAACGATCGCTTGTGTCAGGTTCAGGCTCTCGCTATCAAACTCGAACCAGAGTTGCCCAAGCAGTTGAGGGGCCCATTCACCTGCGCGCAAAGATGCAAGAAGTTCATTGCCAAGCAGCAATAAGCTCAGCACGATAAGAATCCACCCAAAAATTCGTCCGATAATCACAATCCGCCCCGTAATTCCAGCATATGTGTAATTGATATGCCGCCCTCTGTATTCCAAGAACAGCAAGCGTAGCGCCAATCTATCGTTTTGCCCAATGATTTTCGTGTGAATGGCGGTTTGCAGGCTTGCATTCTTTGACTTGTTGGTTATATTCGCCCGGTTCCCCTAAAGGGACATTGCGGAGAGGTGGCCGAGTGGCTTAAGGCGCACGCCTGGAAAGTGTGTATACGGGAGACCGTATCGGGGGTTCGAATCCCCCTCTCTCCGCCAGAATATCTGTAGATTTCATACCCTTCTCAGCATCTAAATATACCGGTGCTTGGGCTTTTAAGCCGCGCTCCAGGCGACAAATCTTTTCTTTTCCGGGAATGTCAATTGTGCGGTTGTGCCAATACCAAGGGAACTGCTGAGCGTAAAATCTGTATTTTGTAGTTCCGCGAGTGCTTTTACGATGGCCAGTCCAAGGCCAGTGCCTTCGGTTTTGTCGTTGCGGCCTTGCGCGACTTGGACAAATGGTTCCATTATTCGCGAGAGTTCATGTTGAGCAATGCCCGCCCCCGTGTCTCTGATTGATATTTGAATTCCCTGTTGTGGCTGATCCAGAATTTCCAGAAAGACTTCACCTTCAGCTTCTGTATATTTAATTCCATTTGATATCAGATTAACGAGCATTTGTTTAAGCGCCCGAGCGTCCCCGATTAATATGGGCGACGGATTTGGGAGACTGCTTTTTAATTTAATATTCTTCTTGTCGGCAAGAACACGACACATCTTGATCACGTTTCGAGCGACTGAATTGACCTCAACCGGTTGCTCGTTCAAGTCATACCGACCAGCTTCGATTTTACTCATATCAAGGATGTCTGAGATCATAGCAAGAAGGTGCCGGCCGCTTTCCAGTATATCCTCAACATATTGTCCATATCTGGGGGGATGAATTGGACCAAAAGATTCCCGTACAATGAGTTCAGAGAAACCAATGATAGCATTTAAGGGCGTTCGTAGTTCATGGCTCATACCAGCAAGAAATTGAGACTTAACCTCGTTGGCATGCTCAGCCATTTGAGTGCTTTTCTCGAGTTGCTGATTTCGAATTCGAGTTCGTTTTACACTTTCCCGCATAAGAGAAAGTACATTCCCCATGCCAACGTATGTCCCCTCATCGACGATAATAAATCCCGATGACAGCGCGTGTTCATACCCATCGGTGATGAGTTGTTCAACACGATCTATCGTTTCGTTGATATCAACAATTAAGGGGTTGCGGATCATGAGGTCGGTGACAGGCCGTTTTCCATAAACAGGATGACCGAATTGAGACGCGAGTTTTATGGTCAGTTTTTCCCGGGAGATAATGCCGACAGGCTTATCATTTTCCAATACGGCGAGGCCGATCACGCCATCCATAAACCGAAATAATTCAGCAGCTTCATGGCAGGTTGTGGTGATGCTAATCGCGGGCGTATTACCCAATAATCCCACCAAAGTAACAGGTTTGGTCGCGTCTGTTTGCTTGGTATTCATTTATTCCCCCCGAACTGTCAGTTCATTACGCACCGCACTCAAATATAAGGAAATTAGTGGTTCTGAATGTTGATGGCACGGTGGCGATAGCTTCGAAGGCTGTCAAAGGGAGTTTTGTTAAACTATTATGACAGGTTAAGTTGTTGTTAATAATTATTAAAATTGATTGCGGAGGCCTTTCTTTACGGCCTTGATCTACTGTTCTTGCGGGTTCGTTACATTGCTTTTTTGTTAACGTTTTGGGATGGCTGGGGCCCTGAAAATGGCGTTGTGCGAGGTCTTTGTCAGGATTGGAAGCGCTCGTTTTTTGCTAGACTGTGGTCAAAACGTAGAATCAAAGGGAGGTTTTGCAGCGTTTCAAACAACAAAGCTGAGTATCAGTGACGATGTTGCGGATATTATCAGGAGCCGTCCAATTCCCCACTTGAGGCCAAAGGCAATCATTCCGTTTAAAAATAACAGCGCTAAAACCTCAAGGTTTATAGATGGTAAATCAGGAAGCCATAAGTTGACGGGACCAAGTTGTGTGGCTGTGACGGCGTTAAACAGAACATGAAGCCCAAACCAGATCGACAAATTAAGTATGACGCCAACAACTGCAGCGGTGATTGCAGACAAGGCTCCGCTTAATCTAGGCATTTCTGTCAAACGGTCCAGATAGGGGGCGCCCGCAAATATCCAGATGAAGCAAGGAACAAAAGTTACCCAAAGGGTCAGAAGCGCACCCATTAGGCCGCTGAGTAAACCGCCCTGTTTAAATGCAGCCAGGAAACCGACAAATTGTGTAACCAGAATTAGGGGGCCGGGCGTGGTTTCCGCGAGCCCTAACCCATCCAGCATCTCACCAGTTGTAAGCCAGCCAGACGCAATGACCACATCCTGGCTCATATAGGCCAGAACAGCATATGCTCCGCCAAAGGTAACAACCGCTAATTTAGAAAAAAAGATGCCCAGTTCGGTAAAAAAGGAAAGTTGAAACAACTGATCGATAATTAGAATGGGTGCAAACCACAATATTAATCCGATGAAAATGGTCAGCAGTGTATTGCGGTGTCTATGAGGATTGTATTTTGTCTGTTCTAGGTTCGGGGAATTCTCTTTAGTGCGATAGAAACCAATAATCGCCGCCGCCAGAATGATGAGGGGAAACGGCAGCGCGAAAAAGAAAATGGCAATAAATGCGCTGATAGCGATTACCCAATCAAAAGATCCTTGAAGAGCGCGTTTGGAAACTTTGAACAGAGCGGCGATGACAATAACAAGAACCGCAGCTTTGATCCCCGTAAAAAGCGTTTGGGTGAGCGTGAGTTGGCCGAAGGTTACATAGGCAAATGCGAGAGCAAATATTACGATTGCTCCGGGTATTACAAACAGGAGGCCCGCAATTAATCCACCCCATATTCCCGCAATTTTCCAGCCTGCGTAGGTGGCAAGCTGCATTGCTTCAGGGCCCGGTAGTAACATACAAAAACTAAGTGCCCGCAAGAATTCTTGCTCGCTGAGCCATCCTGTTTCGTCAACCAGTACTTCATGCATAAGTGAAATTTGAGCGGCTGGTCCCCCAAAAGATTGAATGCCAATTCGCCCAAAAATTTTGAACAAAATGATGCTTGAAGGTTCAGCAGAGGCAGAGGTGGAGGACATAGGGTTCAGCTTAGTCAAATTAGCAAAATGTTAATCCCAGATCTAGAGACTCATTATTTCAGATTTATGGCAAGAGCACTGCAAAAAACCGATTTATTTTTGAACCTGTTTCCGTGTTTGAAGGTCTAACAAGCTGGAGAGTGTGCGGAATCCGCAACAGGTGCCCTTGAAAATGGGTGTTGCGAACAGAGTTGGTGGAAAAAAATGTGCGGTAGTGACGGATTGAGAGTAAGGCTTAAAGGATATTGGGGAATATATTGGGGAGGAATGGTTATTAAGCAACTGCTTTTTGCGTTCTTTATGTCAGCTATTGTAATTTTTGGTGGCACTGTAAGCGTTGCAGCTGAGTGGACCGCGACTTTTCTCGCGCCCACTGGTGCAACAGATTCACTTGAAATAAAGTTACCCGATAATCTTGATATCCTCTCTCTGACAACGTTGGCCGTTGAAATTGATGATGTCGATGTCACTTCACTACTCGACCTGAACGGGACGAATTTCGTATATACGCCAGCCCAACCTTTTTCCCCTGGCGAGCATCAAATCCGTTTGATCAGTATTGTGGACCCTGACGCACCTGAGGAAAAGGGAGCATGGTCATTTGTGATTTCGGGATCCCCGCAGGTTTCTTCTGTACCTTCTGATAGAGAAAATGGTCCAACAGAAAGTGAAATAGCCGCCGCGGAACAAGCGATGACCCGCGGGAGTTTTCGCGTTGATACTCTAACAGAATTTAGTTACCGCTTTGCTGACAAGAACATGAGCAATTTGCCGAAAAGCACTATTTTAGGTGGCGCCGGCGACATGAGCGGCGAAGTGGAGAGTGGAAATTGGCGTATGAGCACACGCGGCAATTATCTGCTGCAAACTGATACCGATTTATCGATAACGGGAAATACCCTTGATCTGGGTGAGTATGACATTACGCTTGGTTATAGCGGCGAGTCTGTAAAGGGCGGTGTAACGCTGGGGCATCATGACATTGGCCAACAATCATTGATCATGAATGGGTTTTATCGGCGAGGGGCATCTTTAAATCTGGGTTCCGCAAATAGCAGGATCGAAGGAACCGGATTTGCTTTTGGAACAGAATCCCTGACCGGCGCTGATAATTTTACCGGACTCAGCGAAGATACGGAGCGACTGGTTGGCGGAACTGTGAGTTTCAGGCCTTTTTCAGCGGATCCGGATGGACTGAAAGTTACCGGTATATATTACGACGGTAAGGGGGCCGGGATTGGCGACGGAATGATGGTGACAGATCCCGTAGCTGAAGGTCGTGGTTGGGGTGCAATAGTTGAAAAAGTATTTGGAGATCAACGGGTCTCACTTAAAGGACAATATGCGCAGTCTTGGTATGATCAGGATGGTAACGAAGGAACTGCTCCTGAAGAAAGCAGTCAGGCAATGTCTTTTTTAATTGATGCGCGTCCATTTGAAGTGGCCCCCGTTTGGCTTGGTCAAGCGGCAGATATCCGCGTAGGGGCCCAATATGAGCGGGTCGGGACCTATTTTCAAAGCCTTGCCAACGCCGGCTTGGCTGGGGACCGAGACGCATATACCGCCTACGGAAATTTATACTGGGGCGCCTTTTCCAGTAACCTCCAGTATGTGTATGAAACAAATAATGTCGATAATCTGGATGCAGTACCAACCGACAGTCTGCAAAACTTGAGTTTCGGGCTTAATTATACGTTTGACCCGCAAACTGGCGGTCTTGAATGGTTGGGTACGCCAAACGTGTATCTTTCTGGTTTTGTTGCCGAAATGGGCCGGGTTGATACGCCAGCAGGATACCTGGGCCCTGACACAGACAATATCACAACGTCTTTGACCGTTGGCGGTAATACGAGTTATGAGAATTGGTCTTGGGGTCTGTCACACACGATTTCCACGTATGCTGATCGCACTGGTGAGAGCAGTGATACGATTAATAACGGAACCGGGATAAATCTTAACTGGACCGATTATGACCGATACTCCATTGGCGGTGGTGTCCAATTGAACGTGTTCGAAGATCGGGATACTAATAAAATCAGCTATGGAACAAACTTCTATACAGATATCTCTGCCGAAATAATGAAAGATATTCTCAATTTGAATGTAAATTATAATTTGAACCTTGCAGCCGGTTCTGACGACCAACCTGATACACACCTATTGAATGGTGAAGTCGAATGGACCTTCTTGCAGCCAGAACCCAATATTCCGGGCGTGGCGTTTGCAGTAGGTGGCTCAATGGAGAGTACAAATGGGAATACAGACAGTTCAGAAGATCAAACAGCTTATCAGGTGTTTTTCGTTATCCGCGTCAAGGCGCCGTTTGCCTATGATTATTAGAATTTTATTAGCTTCTCTCGCGATTCTTGTGCCGACAATTGCGCATGCGAATGTAAACTCAGTAACACCGTCACCGAACAATATTGCGGTATCTGTTGTGGGGTCGCCGCGAATAACGGTTACCTGGAGCATAAACAGGACAGCTGCGACGGGGGGCACCGTCACTGTCAGTTCGGCGAATGCCGTGTTACGTGATGCTGCAGGAGTGATCGCTAATATCGGTGGAAACTTAAGTACAACCTCATCGGTGGGGATTGGCGTGACAGAAACGGTTCGTGTGACGGAAACAATTACGTTGACGCCTGCACAGGCGGATCGAATTGCACGCTCTGCTGCCCGTAATGTTACTATTACAAGATTGTTTACGGATACGCAGACTGTCGGAACAGGCGTTTTGCAGGTTTCGCCAGGCGCTGGCAATACTGGTGATTTACAACTACGCCGTATTGAGCTTGCTTTTGAAAATGACTCGCGAACTGATGTCGTTCGCCGCGGTGAACGCCAAAGGGCAGTCGCTGATGTTAGCTTTAGAAGTGGCGGCCTTTTAAAAGGTGAGTGGCGTATTGTTGATCCTTCGAGCAGCTATGGATCCGCGAGATATCGGGTCTTGCAGGTGGTTCGTCAGCAACTTGTGAGTTCCGGTCAGGGACGTACTCGAATTGTAAGTCCGCCACTGCCAACAAATAAAGTGGGCCTGTATCTTGTTACCTTTGTTGCGGATGATGACAGCAATACACTTGAGTTCCCAGTTTTACGCTATTTTGTCTTAGAAGGACAATCCGGAGTGGCCGAGGAAAACCTAGATGTGTTTACGCCTGCCGAAGGTGCTCAGGTTAGTAAAGGGACTGTTTTTTCATGGAAAATTGTTCCCGGAGCTCAAGCTTATCAGGTTGAAATTTTTGCCAAAGGTAGTGAGAGCCTTTTGAGCGGGAAACTTGTTCCATCTTCTGAATTGAGCCTTTCTCTCTCAGTCTTTTCCTTAGCCCATTTAACACCGGGTGGGTCATATGACTGGCGATTGAGGGCCATTGGTTCGGGTGGAAAAATTATTGGCGTTTCTCCTAAACGCACACTTTATATACCCTGAATGAGGTAATATGAAAGACGAAGCAATTGCATTAATTGAAAAAATCAGCAAAGGCGATGAAAAGGCCTTTGCTGATTTTTATCGTATGTTTGAGAAGCGTCTTTATAATTTTATTAAACAAAAATTGAACGATCCTTTCGAGTCCGCCGACATACTAAATGAGACCTTCCTTGAAGTTTGGCGTAAAGCCAGCACATTTGAAGGAAGATCAAAAGTGTCAACTTGGCTATTTGGAATAGCCTATTTTAAAACGGTGGATAGAATGCGCAAAAATGGCAAAGTCATTGTCGGTGACGAAAGTGTTCCCGAACAAGTTGATGATAGTGCTGATGCCATGGCCTGTCTTCTTAGTAAGGAAAATGGAGCACATATTCAGTATTGTCTTGAGCAATTAAAACTTGCTCATCGGACAGTCATCGAGCTCGCATTCCTTCAGGATATGGCTTACGGCGAAATTGCGACCGTTGTTGATTGCCCTGAAAATACGGTAAAAACACGTATGTTTCATGCTAAGCAATTGATGAAAAACTGCTTGTCCACTCGTTTAGGAGCAATGTGATGAGCAAGGAAATCGAAGAGCTATTGCCATTCTATGTCAATGGAACATTGCAGGACGCTGAGCGTTTACAAGTCGAAGAGGCTTTAAAAGGAAACGCGGACCTGCAGGAAGAAGTGTCACTGCTGAAGCGCCTTCGGGCCGAGATGCAGGAAATAGACGTTGAAACGTCTCCAGGTGAACTGGGACTGAAAAGGCTTCAAAAATCTTTGATCGCAGAACAAGAGCAATCAATTGAAGCGCCAACCTCCGCTAACGATAATGTTATGGGTTGGGGATGGAAAGCTGCAGCAGTTGCAGCTTGCATGTTGCTAGCTATTCAGACATTTGTTTTTGCGCCGAGTTTGACGGATGATAACGCCGATTTAACTGCGGCTGGCGGGGGGACGATTTCTGTTCCGCATGGCGTGTTATATAGTGTGACTTTTTCGCCGGACGCAAAAGAAGAAGATATGCGGGCGCTGCTATTGTCAGTTGGTGCCAGAATTGTTGATGGTCCTTCCGCGATCGGTGTGTACCGTCTTTCTGCACCTGGCAAGAGTGACGAAATTCTGAAGAAATTCCAAGCACGCCGTAATCTAATTGATACAATCCAGCTTGATAGCAAACCAAAGCCAAAACAATGACCCGGTTTGTTATACTTTTACTGTCCATCGTCTTTTGGGCGAGCATTTCGGCTGCACAAACTCAGTCTTCTCATCCTCCTGGCGCAGCGCCATCAGGTGAGCCGATACCTGGATCGGTACCCGCGGACCCAACTACGGGGACAAGCCGTTCGCCAGTTATACCGGGGGGTGTGAGCGGTTCTGTTGGTGTGGAACCACCCGGTGCCACCCGTCCGGCAGCGGATCGGCAACCAGCTCCGCGTCCCGTCCCTGGAACGCCGCAATTTTCAAAATTACTGCCAGCATGTGTTGGTTTAGGTGAGGTGGTGTTGCTTTCGGGTGAGCAGTTTTCTGAGATTTTTGATTTTTCAGCGTATCTGGAAAGCAAAAACAAGCAATTGAAGCTACAACTCATCAGTAAAAATTCGCGCCAGATGGTTTTGAAATTGCCGGTGAAGGGCTTGCTAGCGGGGGCCAGTTACCCTTTGATTTTGAAAAAGTCTGACGGATCTCAGATTAAAACGAACTTATCTGTCCGAATTTGTAACGGTGTTGACCAATTGCGAGCCGATGAAGATGTTGATCTTTTATTGCTTGGGCCAACTGCAATTCGTGATGCTGTTGCGGCAGAACTGAATAAAAAGAATATTGCGATTTCCGAAGAATATGATTTGAACGGTCTTGGGCAGTTTTTAATGCTGATCAGGCCTTCAGATATGAAAACAGTGGTTGATGATTTGGAGGCGCAGTTCCCAAGTCTTGTGATTGACATAAATGGATCTTTGGATGCGGCAGGGATCTCGTCACCCAGGTTATATGCGCGTCAGTCATTGGCATGGCCAAAAGCGAGTGAATGTGGATTGTCTTTTGATAAATTGAAAGTTGGTCTATTGGATGGGCAGATAGATCAATCACATCCGACATTTGCAAACAGTCTCATTCACAATGAAAGCTTTCTCGATAAATCCAATGTTGCAGACTTGGAGCATGCAACTGCGATTGCGTCGCTGCTTGTCGGTGCGCAACCAAACCGGGGGCTGAGAGGTCTATTGCCGAAGGCATCGCTGTATAGTGGTGTTGTTTTGCGGCGAGACCAAGATGGCGGTACAGCGGCGAGTGTTAAAGCAATTGTCAGGGGGCTGGACTGGTTATTGGTTAATAAGGTGAGGCTGATAGATATTTCTCTCGCAACGATACATTCGAACGGAATATTAAAGCAGGTCATATTAACAGCGCTGGATAAAGGCGCTCTAATTTTTGCAGCTGTAGGGAACTTTGGTGCTGATGCTGGTGCAGCCTACCCAGCGGCTGAAAAAGGCGTATTTGCCGTTACGGCAGTGGATGCCGCTAACAATTTATATAATCAAGCCAATACAGGGCCCTTCGTCGGCTTTTCGGCGCCTGGAGTAGATATTTGGACAGCCATTCCGGGTGGAACGGCAGCTTACCAATCAGGAACCTCTTTCGCTGCTCCTCATGCGCTCGCAATCGCAGCCCTATATTTGAACAAAAACCCATCATTATCGCGAGCTATATTGGAAAAAGTGCTTCTGAAAACAGTAAAGCCGCTTGGCGGAACAGATGCTAGAGACTTCTTCGGTGCAGGCTTGCTGCAGGGAAGTTGTTGAGGGATGCCCTGGTATTTCCAAGCATAGTAATTTGTTGCATATTCACTTTTGATGCGATAATAGAGGGCTAGGCGCTTATGGGGTGCCTGCCCGCCAAAGATGACATCACCCATACTAAGCATTAGCTTTAAAGAACATGATTGCAATTTTGCTTTTAAGTTGGCAACGCGGGAAAGCCAGTTAAACTTGAAGGTATTTACATCATGAATAAGGCAATTCAAGAGCTTAAAATCCAAGCGAAAAAACGACACCGATCTTTATTGGCGGGTGACCAAAAAGTGTTTGAACGCTTGCGGCGACGGTTTCCCAAAGCGGATGAATTTAAACTAAAACACAGTCTGCATCTCATTGCCTACGAGAAGGGTTTTAAGGACTGGCCAATGGCATTACGATATTTGTCTGGCCGAGAGCAGAAAAATATGGAATGCGGCAGTTTTTGGTATTCGCGAAGATGCGTGTCTCTGCTTAATCATTGGTTCGCCAGCTACGATGAGGCAAAACAGTTTTTGGATGACCACAAGCAACATATATTGGTGCCGTTTCGTAATCAGTTTATTGTCGCGGATAATCATTATTTGGCAGCAATTGGGTTTTCTGAGGAAGATCATGAAACGTGGCGGCAAATAGAACGCGACATTGTCGAAGGGTATGGGACGCCCTATTGGGAAAGGCTCGTTTGGCAAAGACTTTCTGCGAATACTTGAACTTAAAGAGGAACGGTGGAATGTTTCATCGTTTCTTCTTAATTTAGAATCTTTTGTTTAATAAAAATTAAGAAAGATGCGCATATTCTAATCCAAAGATCATTTGGAGTAACAGAAAATGCTAAGTCGAATATTTCTAACATCGATCATGATGTTTGTGATTTCTTTGTCGGTCTCTCGAGCGGATGGAAATCCCCCAGATAAGGGCATCATTGATGATAAGGCTGTTAGTGAAATTCGTAAATGGCTGTCTAATCCGGTAGTTGAAATCTCCATCGCGGCACAAAACCGTAAATATAGTAACATGTCACAAGATGAAGTGGACAAACTTGATAAAGAGTGGCGCACGGAGACAAAGGCAGATGATCAGCCTCTTATTGCAGCGACATTAAGTAGCCCCCTTTCCAATTATCTGACGCAAATTCAAGCGGCATCAGGCGGTTTGTTTACTGAACTGTTCATCATGGATGCGAAAGGCTTGAACGTGGGGCAAAGTGCAATCACTTCCGATTTTTGGCAGGGGGATGAAGGAAAGTATCAGAAAACCTTTCCCAATGGAGCTTCTGCCGTTTTTGTGGATGAACCTGAATTTCACGATGCGACAAAAACTTGGCGTACCCAGGTCAACCTGAGTATTACCGACGGTTCGAACCAGCCGATAGGTGTGGTTACCGTCGAATATAATTTAACAGAACTTGCGCGCCGTAGATCACTTAACTGATTGCGTAATATCAGGGAAAAAGAAAATGCTGTTCCTCAGAAATTTAAGAATTGCCCAAAAATTAGCGCTCGGGTTTGCAGTGCTTATTACCGTTACGCTGATAATGGCCGTGGTATCATTCACCTCAATTAGCGATATTCGACAATCAGATGCAGACGATCAGACTGTGCAGGAGCTTGCGATTACCTATCAAAAGTATCAGCTCGCCTTTATTGAACAAAGGCAACATCTGATGTCTTTTCTGCTAACTGGAGATCGAACCGCAGTGGCAGCTTATAATGAGTCGACTAGCGAAGTTCGCGAACTTCATGAGAAGCTAACGACCCTTGCTGCGAATAGCCCGACGATTGCTCCCTTAATTGTGAGCGTTGATGAAGTGTATCAGGAATGGAAAGGCAAATTTGCTGAAAAGCAAATCCAATTGATGCGCAATTATCTGACAGTCAACCAAGCACGTGCCATTGAAGTCTCGGGTGAACCCATGCTGGTTGTCGCAAAATTTGATGGGTTGTTGAGCAACCTGTCAAAAGAGCTGGATCTGCTTTCTGTGCATGCAAATGAACTTAAAGATAGTGCGATCAATAGGTTTGCAACGGCCAATATTATTGGCATTGTCATTCTACTTCTTATCGCGATTGCAGCAGGAATAATTCTGACCCGCGTTATTGCAGGACCAATTTCACGAATTATTGAAGTTATGAGTGATCTTGCCAAAGGTCAGTTGGAAGTCGAAGTACGCGGCGTAGAGCAACGCGATGAAATCGGTGATATCGCGCGAGCAGTTGTTGTCTTTAAAGAGAATGCGATCGAGCAACGACATATGCAAGAGCGCGAGAAAGAGGAAAAAGAAGCCCTTGCTGCAGCAATGGAAAATCTTAAGCAAAAAGAAGCACAAGAACGTGAAAACCATGCCCGGGAACTTGAGAAACAGGAAAAAGAACGGGCCCGTACAGCAGAAATGAACCGGATGACTGTCGAGTTTGACGGCAAAATGTCTAGCGGTATTGGTGTTGTTGCGCAGTCTGTTTCCGCAGTTAGCGAGTCATCAACAACAATGTTCTCGAATGCTGAGCAGACGCAAAAACTGTCGCAAAGTGCTGCGAATAGCATTGAGGCTGCATCAGGAAACATTCAAACTGTGTCTGCTGCAACGACTGAGCTTTCAGCATCTATTGGTGAAATTTCCCGTCAGATGAGTAAGGCATCAGAAGTGTCTGCGACAGCTGTTCGGGAAATTGAGATGACCAACTCTAGAGTGGAGGCCCTCAACGCGGCGGCTGAAAGTATTGGCCAGGTTATCCAAATTATTAGTGATATCGCAAATCAAACAAATCTGCTCGCGCTGAATGCGACAATTGAATCGGCCCGAGCAGGTGAAGCTGGTAAAGGGTTTGCCGTCGTGGCAAGTGAGGTCAAGAACCTGGCGACACAAACCAGTAAGGCAACGGAAGAGATTAGCAGTAAAATTAGTGAGATTCAGAACGAAACTTCTGCTGCAGCCGCATCTGTTTTGGGAATTGGTGATACAATTCGCATCATTGATGAACTCACAGCCGCGGTCGCAAGTGCGGTCGAGGAGCAGGGTGCCGCGACAAGTGAGATCGCCCGAAATGTCGAGCGAGCTTCACAGGGAACTTCAGAGGTTGCGGACGTTGTCAATCAAGTGGCGCAAGCTGCGGCCGACACAGAAAAGCTAGCCGTTAATCAACGGGAAATTGTGGGATCGCTCGATCAAAATAATGAAGTTTTGAAAAGCGATATCGGGAATTTCCTATCTGGAGTAAAGGCGCTTTAACTCTGGAACTTTTAATTCTGTATAAAGAAAGCCGGCTGTTTGCCGGCTTTCTTCTGATTGATTGTATGAAAAAGTGTCAATTACCCTATTGACGCTAATATCAGCGAACCATATAGTTCACGATGCTAAAAATAGTGGCACTACTTTTAGTGACAAGTCGTGAAGACGCCGAGATGGGGGCTTCGGCTGTGGCTGCCAATATATGGGGGTATATAGGCGCCGGTTGAACCAAGCGGCTTTAGCCAGCCGAAGTCACCCTACCGTCTGAAAATTACGGATGCAATTGATAAGCTGCAGTTACGTGACGGCGGTGACACTATTTGATTTTGTATTGCTTTTTCCTCTGTTCTTCGATCCAATAGTCCTTATAAGCGAACAATGACCGTATTTCGGAAAATTGGAGGGATTGGTGGCGAAACTTCAAACACGGCAGGAAGGCCCAATGGTGTTGCCGAGGGCGTTTTCTTTGTTACGGCTACTAGCTGCTGAAGCCAAGGGTTTGAATTTATCCGAGATTGCCCAGAGACTATCTGTTCCGAAAAGCTCACTGTCCGCAACTTTGAAATCCTTAACGGAGCAGAGCATTCTTGAGCGGCGGGGAACACTTTATTATTTGGGGCCTGAATCCTATTCCCTTGCTTCTGTAATACTGGCGGGTCGTTCTTTGCGCCAAATCGCAAGACCTTATCTTGAAAAAACCATGGAAATGAGCGGAGAGACGGTCATTCTTGGTGAATTGTCATCAGATGGAATGCATGCAATTTACGTTGATCTGGTTGATTCTCCCAAGTCAGTCCGTTTTTCCGTCGCAGTTGGTACACGCCGGCCTCTTTATTCATCTTCGTGCGGACGACTGCTTTTGGCATTTTTGTCTGAAAAAGATCAATTGGACTATTTGAGTAAGGTTGAGTTGGAAAAGAAGACAGACGCCACAACGACAACCAAGTCGTCACTTATCAAAATTTTGACAGACATTAAAAGCACAGGTGTATCTGTAACCTTTGGAGAGCATTCGCCAGATGTTAGTGGGTTTTCAGCGCCGATTTTCAATTCGGACGGAGATGTGATTGCGGCGCTTGCAATTGCTGTTCCCATTTCGCGAGGCCTGCGTGAAAAAGATCTGTTTGTTGAGCAGGCTATCACAGCTGCTGCAGGGATCTCTAAAACCTTAGGCTATAAGCCAGATGAAGTTTGAATTGCAGTTGACACCAGCTGTCTAAATCATTTTAATAATCGAAAAAAATTCGAATAAGCGTAAACAAGTAAAAATAAAAGCTAAGTTCGAAAAATCTGTACAGGAGAATATCATGAAAAATCCAATGAGCCTTGAAGGCTTGAATATTATTGTCACAGGCGCTGCGCAAGGAATTGGAGAAGCTGTTTCCCGACTAGTCGTTGAATTGGGTGGCCGTGTGATAATGGTGGATATGCAGTCTGAAAAACTGGCGGGGTTAGCGAGTGAACTGGGAGCACAGCACGCAGACTATTTTGTGGGTTCTGTCGCAGATCCTGCGTTTGTTCAGGATATGGTCGCACAGGTTATATCGAAATATGATGTTATTAATGGACTGGTTAATAATGCGGGTATTGTTCGCGCGGCGATGATTAACAAAATGCCTGTTGAAACCTGGCAGCAGGTTATTGATGTTAATTTATCGGGTGTATTTTATTGTCTTCAAGCGGTTGGGCGTCATATGACGGAGCGCGCGAAAGCTGGTGATACATCGCCCTCTTCAATCGTTAATATTTCTTCGGATGCAGGACGGCGCGGGACAATTGGCCAGATCAACTATGGTGCGGCAAAATCTGGTGTTATGGGCATTACGATGAGTGCGGCCCGTGAATATGCTGCCAATCAAATACGCGTAAACTCTATTTGCTTTGGTGTGGTGGAAACGGAAATGACGGAAACCATCCGATCAGACAAGTTTAAAGACGGGGTTATGGCACAAATTCCGATGCGGCGTTTTTCAAATCCAGCTGAAGTATCCGAACCCGTCTGTTTTCTGCTCTCACAAGCGGCCAGCTACATCACTGGGCAACATTTATCGGTCAATGGTGGCTACACAATAAGCTCATAATTACAAAGGTGCGCGAAGACACATGACAAAAAAATACGAGATTAAATCAGGGCTTTATTTTGAAGAGTTTGAAGTGGGTTTGGAATTTCATCACCCTTTGACCCGTACAATAACGGAAATGGATAACGTGATGTTTAGCGCTCTGACGCATAATCCTCAGCCGTTACATCTTGATGAGGAGTTTTCAAAGGGAACAATGTATGGCCAGCGTATTGTCAACAGTCTGTTCACTTTAGGACTGGTTATCGGGGTTACCGTTGGCGATACAACGCTTGGAACCACACTTGGCAATTTGGGGATGACGGACATTCGCTTCAAAAATCCTGTTTTCCATGGCGATACGATCAATGTTGTCACACGAATTAAGGACAAGCGGGAAAGTAAGTCGCGCCCGGGAGAGGGGATCGTGACGTTTGAACATACAGGCTACAATCAGCGCGGTGAAGAAGTGGCCTTCGTTGTGCGTACCGGTTTGATGAAAATGAGACCGGCATGATTATCCGTTCTTGGTTATTTGTCCCCGGTGACAGCGACCGAAAAATGCTCAAAGCCCGCACAAATGAAGCGGACGCGTTGATCCTGGATCTGGAGGATGCCGTATCGGATGACCGGCAAGAACTGGCCAGATCGATGACCTGCGATTTTCTGAAGCAAAATCCAGACAGATCACGCCAACAACTGTGGGTGCGGATTAATCCTTTGGATAACCCCCTGTCGTTACCCGATCTGGCGGCCATTCTCAAAGGTGCGCCGGATGGAATAGTTCTGCCAAAAGTCACGTCAGCGGCCGAGGTGAATAAGCTGGCAGACTACCTTCAAATACTTGAAATTCGTGAAGGATTGCCTGTTGGGTCAACAAAAATTCTGTGCGTTGCAACTGAAACGGCTCAATCCTTATTGACCTTTCACACATATTTAGAGGGAACGACCGAACGTCTGAGCGGGATGACGTGGGGCGGCGAGGATCTTGCCGCGGCGCTAGGGGCGAGTGATAATCGCCATCCGGTAACGGGTGATTATGATGATCCGTTTCGCTATGCGCGAACAATGTGTCTTGCCACATCTAAAGCCATTGATGTTCAGCCCGTTGGTGTGGTTTTCGTAAATTATAAGGATTTGGATGGCTTGGAGGCGGAGTGCCTTAGAGACCGTCAGTCCGGTTTTGTGGGAAAGGTAGCCATACATCCTGCGCAAACTGCGGTGATAAATGGCGCTTTTACCCCATCATCTGCTGAAGTTGAACACGCACAGAAAATTGTAAAGGTGTTTTCCGATAATCCCGGTCTTGGGACTATCGGAATCGATGGCAAAATGTATGACATGCCACATCTAAAACAGGCAAAGAATCTGCTCGAATTATCGCGCCAGATCTCGGAGCGAGAATAGGTTCGACTGTTTTGAGGTGGAAGGAGGCCTAGGCCTCCTTATCATGTTCTCCGGAAAGGACGTCTGCGACAGACGTGCGAGAGAGTTGTCCTTGGAGTTCCCCATCTTCACACACAACGGGTAACGGGTAGGGGGTTTCCATACTGTCGGGAATAACCTCTTCCAGAACCGTATCTGGCGTAATGCTAGCGACATCCTCATAGAGCTTTTCATCAATGAGCTTGTCTGTACCATCTTCGATCGCAGCTTCCAGTTTCTTCTGCGTCACAATGCCTTGATAACCCTCATCGTTGACGTAGTAACCGTAGTCCGTGGAGAAGGTTCTCATTTGTTTGAGGGCTTCTTCAAGGTTATTGCTGGTTATGCGATGTGCAGGCGGTTTCATGACAGTTTCGACCGTCAGAGCGCGAGCTCTATTCACATCTTTTACAAATGCTTCGACGTAGCTGGTTGCCGGGTGCAGCAGGATATCGGCTGGTGTGCCCTGTTGGACCAGCATGCCATCTTTTAGAATGGCAATCTGATCACCAATCCGGAGTGCTTCATCCAGATCATGCGTAATGAAGACAATCGTTTTGTGAAGTTTCTCTTGCAGTTCAATTAATTGATCCTGCATCTCGCTTCGAATGAGCGGATCAAGCGCAGAAAACGCTTCATCCATCAGCAGAATATCTGCGTCTGTACACAGTGCTCTGGCAAGGCCAACACGCTGTTGCTGCCCCCCTGAAAGCTGGGAGGGGTATTGGTTTTCATATCCGGATAGCCCAACGGTATCGAGCCATTGTTGCGCCTTCGCCAATCGCTCTTTCTTATCAACATGCTGGACCTTTAGGCCGTAGGCAACATTCTCGATAACGGTTCGATGTGGCATGAGGCCAAAACGTTGAAACACCATCGACATGCGGTGACGTCTAAATTGCTCCAGTTCTTTCTGGTTCAATTCCATGACATCTTCGCCGTCGACAATTATCTTGCCTTCGGTCGGATCAATCAATCGGTTCAGATGCCGGATCAAAGTTGATTTTCCGGATCCGGAAAGACCCATTACGACAAAAATTTCGCCCTTTCCAATGTCCAGATTGATATCTTTCAGTCCGACAGTGTGGCCGGTTTCAGCGAGAATATCATCCTTCGACTCGCCGGCTTTTACCTTTGGCATTACTTTTTGGGGTGTTTTGCCAAAAACCTTGTACAGGCCTTCAATTCTAATCAGCGGTTCGGTCATGACTGTCTGCTTTCCAAATGCTTCTGAGTTCTTTTTCCATAAGCCTGCGAGACCCGGTCAAACACAATGGCAAGTGCCACGATGGCCAGACCATTGAAGAGCCCTAAAGTAAAATACTGGTTTGTAATCGATTTCAAAACCGGTTGCCCCAGTCCTTTGACGCCAATCATTGACGCGATAACGACCATTGCGAGCGCCATCATAATCGTTTGGTTGATGCCAGCCATAATTGTGGGTAGAGCCAAGGGTAATTGAACTCCAAATAGGCGTTGGGTCGAGTTCGCCCCGTAGGCGCGAGAGGCCTCAAGAACTTCTTCGTCAACAAGCCGTACCCCTAAATTCGTTAGGCGAATAACGGGGGGAATGGAGTAAATGATCACGGCAATAACGCCGGGAACCTTACCAATTCCCAAAAGCATAACAACTGGGATCAAATATACAAAAGCGGGCATCGTTTGCATAATGTCGAGGATCGGTGTGACGATCGACTGAAAGCGATCAGATCGCGACATTATAATGCCAATTGGGATGCCGATGGCAATCGAGAGTATTGTACAGACAAATATGATGCTCATCGTCCGCATCGTATCTTCCCACATGCCAAAATACCCGATTAGCACAAAGGCTATCAGGACGCCAACGGTTAGCTTTTTAGAGCGGGTAGCCATAAATACAATGGTGCAGATTATTGCAATAATTAGCCACCATGGAGAGTTCACCAAGAGTTTTTCGAACCATACTAAAAAGTATAAAAGTGGATCGAAAATACTTTCGATCACATCACCATAACTTCTTGAAAATTCTTTATATGCGCCGTCAAGCGCTTTGCGGATCGATAAAAGGTCTGCGCGATCCATTTCGGGGAATTCTAACAGCCAGTTGGACTCTGCCATAAGGGGCTCCGGGATAGTTGATAAAGTGACAAAAAACCCGCCGATACGAAACGATCGGCGGGTTTAATAAATCAGAGGTTAGCAAGTGCTTTTTCGATTTTCTCAGCAACATCAGCTGAAACCCAAGCTTTCCAAGTTGCTTCGTTTGTTTTCATGAAGTGTTCCATAGCGATGTCACCATCAGCTTGGTTATCTTCCATCCAAGCTAGCAACGCGTTCATGTCTGCATTTGTAAAGGACCGCTTGGTCAAATACTCGTATGCAGCCGGTGCTTTAGTTGCAAAAGCTTCAGTTGTGATTGTGTGTACTGGAGACGGTGGGTACATCGTTACTTTTGGATCCGCGCAATCTGCGACTGTTGTACAGCTACGGAAATGCTCAAGATCAATACCATTTCCAGTATCAACTTTAACCATTTTGTATTTACCTAGGACCGCTGTCGGTGCCCAGTAATAACCAAACCATCCTTCACCGCGCTCATAAGCTTTCGCGATTGAACCGGAAAGACCTGCTCCTGAGCCTGGATCGATTAGTTCGAAACCAGCATCTTCAAGGTTTAGTGCTCTAAATAGATTAGAAGTCGAGATCTGGCAGTTCCAACCCGCCGGGCAACCAAACATCGCAAATTTAGAGGGATCTTCAGGATGCTTAAACATCTTGGCATTTTTAATGATGCCTTCAATTGTGGCCATGCTTGGGTCTTTTTCGACCATGTAAGCAGGAACCCAGAAACCTTCTTCGCCGCCATCAGACAATGATTTGCCTGCATAACGTAGGCGTTTCTCAGCAACACCTTTGTCCAAGGCTTCTTTCATGGAATTACTCCATAGCTCTGGAGCAATGTCAGGTTCGCCCTTTTCAACCATTGAAGTACCGGTTGGCATAGTGTCACCTGGGATTAGTTCAGCGTCGCATCCATAACCATTCTCAAGAATGAATTTGTCAACGTTCGCAATGACCGTCGCTGAGTTCCAGTTCATGTCTGCGATTTGAATTTTACCGCAACTGTCAGCAGCGCTAGCTGTGCCCGCTGTTGCGGCAAGTATAAGTGCAGCGCTAAGTAGTCGTTTCATTAGTGTCTCCCAATTGATTGGTAAGCTACATTTAATTCAATTGTGATAGTATTGTTTTGAAAATATCACGCGAAATTACAGTCACGTACCATATATGGGTGCGTTTTGACTGTCAACTTGGCAGTTTATTTCTATTTTTAATATAATAAACAAAGTAAAAATGCAGTATATATTATATAAATCTACGCAATTAATGTTTTTTTGTTTATTGATGCTTTTATGTATAGTTAATAAAAATAATTAAATCCAATTACTTTGTGAATATTACTGTTTTTAATTTAATTATTATCTTGTAGTGCCGCATGGGTAAGTAATGTCGATGAATTCGAACTCTGTTTGAAATATTAAAATTGAAAGTCGGTTCAGGCTTTCTCCGAGATTCTGTAGTCCGAACCGTTTTGTTTTGATACTATCGGTAGCTGAAAAAAGCGCATTTTGCGTGAAAAGTTGGGATTGAATATGAAGACAGCTATTCGAGGGGCGATACTTACATTCAAGGGTAATCCTTATTTGGAGCCTATCGAAGACTGTGTTGTTTATGAAGAGGACGGGGTTGTTCTTTTTTCTGATGGGGTTATTGAGAAAGTTGGTCCGGCCAATGACTTGTTGCCCGTATTGGACCGTAACCTCGCGGTTGAACATTATAAAGATTGCCTCATCGTTCCCGGCTTTATTGATTGTCACGTGCATTATCCTCAAACCGAAATTATCGGAGCCTACGGGACACAACTAATAGAATGGCTGACAAAATATACATTTGTCGCTGAACAAAGGTTCGCAGACGAAAATCATGCGCAAGTTGCTGCTGATCTTTTTCTTCGGGAATTGTTGGCTGCGGGTACGACGACCGCGTCTGTTTTCTGTACTGTTGATCCTGTATCTGTTGACGCATTTTTTGAAGCATCTGAAAAGTTTGGAATGCGCAATATCGCGGGCAAGGTGTTGATGGATAGAAATGCGCCGCCTGAGTTGCTGGATACGCCGCAAACTGCCTATGATCAATCAAAACAGTTGATTGACAAGTGGCACGGGAAAAATCGAAATTTATACAGTGTGACACCGCGATTTGCGCCGACCAGTTCGGCGGCGCAAATGGAGCTGGCTGGTGCTGTATGGAAGGAACATCCAGGAACGTATTTGCAATCGCATATTTCGGAGAATTTAGACGAAATAAGATGGGTGAAAGAGTTATATCCAGATAGTAAAGATTATTTGGATGTTTATGAGAAATACGGTCAGATTGGTCCGCGTGCCATTTATGGGCATGGCGTTCATTTATCCGAGCGTGAGCTGTCAAGAATGAGCGAGAGCGGGACGGCAATTGCCCATTGTCCAACTTCAAACCTTTTCCTTGGGAGTGGATTATTCTCAGTTGAAAATGCATTTGCAAAAGCGCGTCCTGTCCGAACAGGACTGGCGACGGACCTTGGGGGCGGCACAAGCTTTTCGCAACTTACGACGATGGGTGAAGCTTATAAAATTGCGCAGTTAAGGGGGCAGTCGCTGGGCGCATTCCATGCGTTTTACCTGGCAACGCGCGGGGCCGCGGAAGCGCTTTATCTGCAGGATAAAATCGGTAGTATTGCGCCGGGCATGGAAGGGGATGTCACCGTCCTTGATTTAAAGGCAACACCGCTGCTTGAATATCGCATGAATTATGCGGAAAGTTTGCATGATGTGTTGTTTGTTCTAATGACATTGGCGTTACCTCAGGTGGTAAAGGCAACCTACATCGGTGGTATTTGTAAGATGAAGCGCAACGCGACCTACGATTTGCACGCTTACGAGTATTGAGCGTGATCCGCCTCAGGACGGAAAGTCTGCAGGTTGCCTGCCGCCAAGCGCCGCAGTGATTTCGGCCGATATTGACTTCACTTTTTTACCGAGCTCATTCAAACGTTCTGAGGAAATGCGTGCCGCGGGACCTGAAATGGAAAGGGCTGCAAAAGGCTCTGCATATTCGTTGAAAACGACACTTGCCGCGCAGCGCAGGCCAACAGCATGTTCCTCGTCATCTGTTGCAAATCCGAGCTTTCGGCTGAGGTGAAGTTCTTTGATAAGCTCGGGAATGGAGAGAATTGTCTTTTCCGTTAGTTGTGACAGTCCGTTTTGGACAGATAGTCTTTCGATTTCGCTGTCTTCCATTAACATCAGTATTGCTTTTCCGACGCCCGAACAATGCAGGGGAACCCGGTTCCCCGGCTTGGAATAGACGCGCATCATTTCCCGGCTTTCCACTTGCGCCATGTAAATGACTTCATCCCCCTCGGAAATGGCAAGATTAACGGTTTCCCCGTTTTCTTCCATCAATCGCCTCATGTAGGGGCGCGCAACTGAAACCAAGTCTCGAGACGTCAGGAAACAATTCCCTGTTACAAATGCCTGAATTCCGATTTGCCAGCGGGTGTTGTCGCGATCGTACTGGACATATCGTTCTTCTTGTAAGGTGGTCAGCATTCGATGTGTGGTGGATGGTGCTAACTTTAACGCCTTGGAGATTTCGGTAAGTTTTAACCCAGAAGGACTGCTTGCGATAACATTCAAAATAGAAAGAGCGCGGGTCAGGGATTGAACTTGTCCCGTCCGTGTGCTGGCATTGTCTTTGGTTTCAGGCATTGAATTTCCATATTGTGAAATCATTTCCGTTTATTATTTGCCTTGAGGCAAAGGAATGTCAATATACTGAAGAGGATTCAAAGACGGCGGCCACGCCGACAACTCGGTGGAGGATGAAGAATGTCAAAATATGTTCAGATCGGTAATTTGAAGGTTGCTACCCAACTGGTCGATTTTGTGGATAACAGTTTAATTCCGGGTCTCGGACTAGATGCTGGGCATATTTGGAGCGCGCTTGAAGAATTGGTCGATGAGTTTGCACCGCGCAACCGGGCATTGCTCGATCGCCGGGAGGAGCTTCAGGCACAGATGGATAAATGGTGCCGAGAGCATGTTGGTTTAACTGTCGATCCAGCGACGTACCGCGCATTTTTAACTGAAATTGGATATTTAATCCCAGAAGGGGACGCATTTAAAGTTTCGACCGCGAATGTGGATCCAGAAATCTCCACTGTTGCAGGACCTCAACTTGTTGTTCCGGTAATGAACGCACGTTATGCGCTCAACGCTGCGAATGCCCGATGGGGCAGCTTATATGATGCGCTATATGGAACGGACGTGATTTCCGAAGCGGATGGAGCCTCAAAAGGGGGTGCCTACAACCCTGTCAGGGGGGCAAAGGTTATCGCATATGCGTCTGCTTTTCTGGATAAAGCGGTACCACTTGCAAGCGGGAGCCATGCGAATGCAACGCAATACGCACGGGATAAAACTGGTGAGCTGATTGTAACACTTCAGGATGGAAGCCAGAGTGTTTTGAAAGATCCTGCTCAGTTTGTTGGTTATTTGGGGAGCCCGACCCTTCAATCTGTTTTACTTGTTAATAATGGGCTGCATTTAGATATCCAGATTGACCCCTCGCACCCGGTTGGCCAGGACCATCCTGCAGGTGTAAAGGATGTGTTGATGGAATCCGCAATGTCGACAATACAAGATTGCGAAGACTCAGTCGCTGCCGTTGATGCTGAAGACAAGGCTCTTGTCTATGGGAATTGGCTTGGGCTGATGAAGGGAGATTTATCTGATACCTTTGAAAAAGGTGGAAAGACACTCGAACGTAAGCTTTCTGAGGACCGTATTTATACGGCTAAAGATGGAACAGAACTGACGCTGCATGGTCGCAGTCTGCTGCTGGTGCGGAATGTTGGGCATTTGATGACAACTGGCGCGGTTCTGGATGGGGCTGGTCAGGAAATACCGGAAGGTATTCTGGATGCCCTGATGACGTCAGCATGCGCGGTCCATAATTTAAAAAGTACGAGCAAGTTTAAAAACAGCCGTGCGGGAAGTGTCTATATCGTCAAACCCAAAATGCACGGGCCTGATGAAGCTGCCTTTACCAATGATCTATTTAATGCTGTTGAGGATAAGCTGGGCTTGGCCCGCTACACGGTTAAGGTTGGCGTGATGGATGAAGAGCGGCGCACGACCGTTAATTTGAAAGAATGTATCCGTGCCGTTTCCGATCGTATCTTTTTCATTAATACAGGTTTTCTGGATCGCACGGGTGATGAAATTCATACCAGTATGGAAGCAGGCCCATTTATGCGTAAAGATGATTGTAAAGCGGAGCCCTGGATTGCGGCCTATGAAGACTGGAATGTAGATATTGGGCTGGAAGTTGGATTGCCGGGGCATGCCCAGATTGGCAAGGGAATGTGGGCCAAACCCGATGAAATGGCTGAAATGATGGACGCGAAAATTGGTCACCCGAAAGCGGGTGCCAACTGCGCCTGGGTTCCGTCGCCTACTGCGGCGACATTGCATGCCATGCACTACCATGAAGTGCTTGTCAGTGATTGTCAGAAAGAAATTTCGAAACGTCCGCGTGCCAGTTTAGATGCAATTTTGACCCCGCCAGTAATGAAAGGTCAAAATCTGTCTGACGCAGAAGTTATCGCGGAGCTTGAGAATAACGCGCAAGGAATCCTGGGCTACGTTGTTCGATGGGTCGATCAAGGCGTTGGCTGCTCAAAGGTGCCGGATATCAACAATGTGGGATTGATGGAAGATCGTGCAACGCTGCGAATTTCCAGCCAGCATATTGCGAACTGGCTGAATCACGGTGTCTGTGATGAAGATCAGGTGGGTGAAGTCATGAAAAGGATGGCTGCGGTCGTGGATGAACAAAACGCGGGTGATCCACTGTATCGGCCTATGGCAGGGAATTTTGAGACCTCTATTGCATTTAAAGCGGCAATGGATCTGGTTTTCGAAGGTAAATCCCAACCAAGCGGTTATACCGAGCCAATTCTTCACGCACGGCGATTAGAGGCAAAATCGCTCTAATTTACCTAGGGTAATCCTTGTGAAGTTGGGGCTATTTCGCATAAAAATTGCTAATGTTGCGCAGACCTAATAGGCATCTAATTTAACTTCCAGTCACTAATGTTCTTGATTATCGGCGTTTCGAATGCTTATAAAAAGTGTGCATATATAAGTATGCAGTGAACGAAAAGTACTGGGAGAGATTTTTCGTGACTTCAAAAAATGATTTGCGTAGGGCGGATGAGGCGACTCATGCGCCAATGAAACTTGGTGCTCTGGAAAATAATGTAGGCTACTACATGCGGAAATCTGTTCTGGCAGCGCAGGGTAGCTTTTTGCGAGAAACAGGTGTGAAATTAATGACAGGGCAATACTCTGTCATGGAAATCATTTTTAATAACCCTGGGCGGACACAATCTGCAATTGCTTGGGCGGCAGGTTTGGATAGATCTTCTCTTGTGCCCATTCTCAATCAGTTTGAGAAAAATGGATTAATCGTAAAAGAACCTGTTGAAAATGATAAGCGTGCTTACGCAGTGTCTTTAACACCTGCCGGTGTCAAGGAACTGGAGGATTTGCGGGCAAAGATCATTGAAATGGAGCAAGTGTTCATAAAAGGGATGGGCTCGCGCAACCACAAGCAGCTGATTAACCTTCTTACTAAATTTATGGATACGCTGTAACGGTGTAACGCTGTCAGCCGGTAGTTTGATTCGTTAGAATCTGACATATAGTATTACATATACCTATAAGTGTAATTTTTTGCGTTAACTTTTCATAAGTTGTGTTTTTTGAGGGGCCACAATACCTAGTGGTTCAATTATACAAATATACCTAAACGATACTATTTTAAACTTTATTGGTGCTTTTTTGCAATTTAAAGCAATTTATTGATTGTTCCCTATTTGCACCCCTATGTACCCTTCTCTGGTCTTACCTGATGGATGAGGAGCAGAGAAAATGCAGCTATTATATAAAGATCTTAAAACCAGTTTGTCCGTGAGATTGCTTTGCGCAAAGGTCATGAACCTGATTTGTCTTTCAATCTTGGCCGGTATGTTTCCGCTGCTTTATTTTATAGAGTTGGGAACAGTTGTTTGACGCGTGAAACTAGCGTTAATGTCGCGAAATTCGTACCTTAATACTTACATTTGATGTGTAAAATACTAATGTAATATCCACATGCAGCAAAGCATGCTTATCAAGTTGCTTTGAATTCTGTGAAGTAATGTTAAAACAAAGACTTCTTTAATGTTTATCGCCTATTTATTAGAGATATGTGTATATGAAATTGTCGCGACTCGGCGCGACCGTGTGGGTTAGGTATGTCTGAGACACTCAGTGAGCTAGAAAAATATAAAGCAAAAGCAGTCGGCACGAATGTGAATGCGACTACGCTTTTGGCGACGGACTATCTAAATCATTTTAATGAAGCTTTGATGCTGGCAGAAATGCTGGCTGATATGCCAGATTTGGCTGATGAGTTCGCCGCCTGGGAGCCGAAACTTTATAAGGACCATTTCCTAGACAGCGGTATCGCTGACAAACAGTTGGCGATCGATGCTTATGATCACTGCCCAACTGAATATAGGGCGCCATTCGATAGTACTGTCGCAAAAGCAAACCGACAGCTGATGCTCCTGCAAAAATCGCTATTAAGTGATCGGGCCGCTTTGGAGGCGGGTGAAAGGGCCGCTTTTATTACAGCGAAATGTAATTTAATTCGCAAGTTAATCGACCGTGCTGCCGGCATTATTAATGGGCAGCTCCTCCTTGAAGGGCCTCAACACATACCTGACAAGCCAAAAAGGCGTGGTCTTCCAGATGATGATAAAGGAAATGTTGTGGAAGTGAACGACGGCAAGACTTTGGATCAGGCGGATATTGATGCATTGTTTGACTAAAGCTGTTGGTCAAAGGCTTTCAAGAATTGGGAGTAGGTTGGTTGGCCCTCACTTAGGGGGGTTCGGTGTTAAAGTTCTGAAAGTATTCCTATTTTTTGCGTGGTTTAGTGGGATTGCTCATAACGCCAGTGCTGTGGGCGCTCAGGAGCAATGCGTACAGGCACGAATAGATCCTGAAATTAAATTTGACGTGCAAAATGCCGACATCGAACTAAATCGTTCAAAAAGCTCCGCCCAGATTCAACGGTTTGCAAAGAAAGTGAATGCTTTTCGCCCTGTGAAAGGGCACAGCTTGTTGGGCTTGGCGTTCGTTGCCATGCAGCATCAAATTTCAGTAGAGGTGCTCACAAACAAGATTGGAAATCGGTATTGCGTACGGTTGAAAAAAGTTCATCTATTGTTTGGCCGCGAAAAGAGCACAATTTTTGTGGCAAGCAAATATCGAGCCGGTACTTGTGAATTCAAGGCCATTCTCGCGCATGAAAATGAGCATATGGCGATTAACGCACGCGTTCAGTTGAAATATGAGGAAAAGATAAAAAAGGCGCTGGAAAATAGTGCAAAAGCTATTCAGCCGTTCATAACAACAAGTCGGCAGGCGGCACCCCGTACACTGGCAGCACGATTTGCGAGCGACATTAAACCGATCCTGAACAGCTTTCATGAAGAACGAGTGGCGGAAAATTTGCATATCGATACGCCTCAAAGTTACCAGAAAACAAGAAGCTTATGCGCTAATTGGTAGCGATATTGGCGTCTATTTGCCATTTGTTAATGACTCTTTGCTTTAATTCTAACATGAAATTTTTGGGGGAGAACGTCGCTTTGACGTTCCAAGTTTGTGGGATGAAGTGATGATCATCGGAAAAGACATCCATGAAATGTTGAACGCACTTGACGTTCAGCGGAGCAAGGAAAAGGCGGTTGACGTCAAAACCTATATGGAAAGCCGAAACTTCCGTCGAAGTCGGGTTGTATGGGAAGCAAAGGTTAAGGTCTATTTTAATGACGTGACCCTTAAAAGTGAGGTTCGAGAAATTACGGGCGTTGTCCGAGATATCTCGGCCAATGGTGCCCGACTTGAACTGGAACAGCCAATAGTAGAGAAGGTCGGTTTGGAGCTTATTATTCCAAAGCTGGGTATTTTCCCATGCGAGACAGTTTGGCGGAAAGATAATCAGGTTGGTATCAAATTTAGAGAGTCTCCAGATACGGTCTTTAAACATTTAACCAAGGTTTTGCCAAACGCCTGACCGTGAAAGCCGCGATGCTTGATCCTCGTTTTAGTACATCATCCGTTTTACTATATGATCCGCAAACATCGTTGCGGCATAACACCCGTGTGGCGTTGCTTGACCTCGGATTTGGATCTGTTGAAGCGGTAAGTGACTGGAGAGAATTCCTTGCGAGAGCAGATAAGGGTAAGTTTGACCTTATTGTAGGTGATTTAATTACCCATGAAGGTAATTTGCAAAATATGATCCGCCAGCTGCGGCATCATGAAATTGGTCGAAATCCCTTCGTCAATATTATTCTAACACTTTGGAATACAAGTAAAGAACATGTGTTTGAAGGCATCCAAGCTGGCGCAGACGATATATTGTCACGCCCGATGTCAGCTGTTCAGGTGGCCGAACGGGTTAACGGATTGGTCACTGCTCGCAAGCCTTTCATTGTAACAGAAGACTATGTTGGTCCCGAGCGCAGGCAAATTGTTCGGGGACTGTCGCAAGCCAGTTTGATGATTGTGCCAAATTCATTAAAAGCAAAAGTTGAAAATAAGCCCGAATTGGATGCAAGTCCTGAAAATATTCGATTGGCAATGTCTGCGATAAAAGATCGCCGTGTTTCTATTTTTACTGAAAAGTTTTTGCGGCTTACAAGTCAGGTTGTCTCAATGGGGGCCGCTCTTAGTGAGCTTGATGATCGACAGGCAATGATCAGGCAGATGATATTAATGAACGAAGAGTTGATCCGCCTTATTCAAGGAACGGAATATGATTTTTTGAATTCGCTATGCAGCGCATTTGATGATGTTCTAAGGCGGACGGAAAAATCAGCCAAAGAATTTTCTGAAAAGGACAAGGAACTTTTGTTCCAGATCCCTTTTGGTATCCATACTGCTTGCAAAGAAGTTCGTAAGTCTGCCAACTTACTGTTTGATATTGAAGAAATTTCAACTCGGTTGCGTCAATCTGGCACCTAGTGAAAAGGCAAATTATGGATCACCCCTTTATTTTGTCATTATTTCCTTCTATATCAATAAGGTAGCAAATTTTAAGGAGCTAAGGCCCATGGCGTTCAGACGACTGGTGCGATATAAGTCTATCCTGTTGTTTCTGCTCGTTCTTTTTTGCTCAAGTACCCCGCTCTCGGCGCAAGATGTGACGTTTTTTCGCATCGGTACAGGGTCCAGTTCAGGTACATATTTTCCAATAGGCACTTTGATCGGTTCAACAATTACGGGACCACCGGGCGGCAGGGCCTGCGAAGACGGAGGGTCCTGTGGGGTTCCGGGGTTAATTGCAGCCGCTCAAACCACTCGCGGCTCGGTTGCCAATATCAAGGCCGTTTTAAATGGGCAGCTAGAGTCGGCACTTGCGCAGTCTGACCTGGTTTATGCCGCATATTATGGAACCGGATCTTTCAAGAATAAGGCAGCACAGGGTAAGTCTTTACGGGTCATTGCAAACCTGTATCCAGAAGATGTTCATTTGATCGTTCGTAAATCTGCTGGAATTAGCTCTTTTGCAGATTTGAAAGGCAAGCGAATTTCAATCGATTTGCCAGGTTCCGGGACGCGTTTCAATGCCGCAAATATACTGCGGGCCTATGGTATCATGGCAAAAGACTATCATGCGATAGATGCAAATTCCGATAAAGCCTTGAGGCTGTTGGAAGCAAGTGAACTGGACGCTTTCTTTTTCATTGCCGGTTATCCGGTAAATGCCGTTGTTGAGTTGGCAGAAAAAGGGTTGATTGATCTGCTTCCCATTTCAGGGGAAAAGGCGATTGAAATTTCCAACCTTTATGAATTTTTCAGTATTAGCACCATTCCTGCTGGGACTTACCGGGGCATTGGCGAAGTCGCAACACTGGCCGTTAGTACACAATGGATTGTGAACGCGAATATGTCTGATGAACTGGCATATGGCCTAACGCGCTCCTTATGGCATCCCCGAAACCGTATTGTGCTTGATGGGGGCCATGTCAAAGGGAAGTTAATTCGCTATGAAACGGCGAGAAAGGGTGTGGGAATTCCCATTCATTCGGGCGCCCAGAAGTATTACGACGAACGGGATGAAGCCGCAGAATAATAAATAGAAAGCTGCCCGTCCGTGTTGAAAGCTATTGTTTGTCCACCACACGTTTGATAGCTTCCAATTAATGATAAGGAGTTTCAAGTGGTCCCCTATATTTCCGAGACAAAAAGCGCTACCTCTACACCGATTACGCCCATAATGACGAGTGACTTTGGCGACTGGCTTAAGCACCAAAAAGACACCGTCCAAAATTGGATAAAACTACAGTCTTTTGAAGCAAAAGCGGGAAAGTTTATCGCGCTACCAGATAGTCAGGGGGGCATTGAGAGCGTTCTTTACATTTGTGAAGATGGAAAATGGGATATCTGGAGTTTGGCATCGCTCCCAGCTGCTCTGCCGAACGGATTTTATCATCTTGATGCAACATTGGAGCCAAAGCAGGCAACCGATGCCGCGATTGGTTGGTCTTTGGCAACCTATCAATTCACGCGATATAAAAAGAGTGACAAGACTTTTGCCACGTTAGCTTTGCCTGAAAATGCAGATAAGGACCATGTCACGCGGTCGGTTTATGCGACTAACTTAGCGCGCGATCTGATTAATATTCCCGCTGGTGATATGGGACCAAAAGCATTGGAGGGGGCAGCTTCACAAATTGCAGGTGAATTTGAAGCCCGGCAAATGAACGTGGTCGGTGAGGATTTGCTGACCTATCATTTTCCGATGGTTCATGCTGTTGGCCGCGCTTCCGAGCAGCAACCCAGATTAATTGACATGGTATGGGGCGACGCTGACGCGCCAAAAGTGACGATTATTGGCAAAGGCGTCTGCTTTGACACGGGTGGATTAGATTTGAAACCATCTGCAGCCATGCTTCTTATGAAAAAAGACATGGGTGGGGCCGCGATGGCGCTTGGGCTTGCGCATATGATCATGGATGCGCAGTTACCAGTTCGATTGCGTGTATTAGTGCCTGCGGTTGAAAACGCGGTTGCTGGAAATGCGTTCCGTCCGGGGGATGTCCTAACCAGTCGGAGCGGGAAAACCGTGGAGATTGGCAACACAGATGCAGAAGGTCGCCTTGTTTTGGCAGACGCTATTACTGCGGCAGATGAAGAGACGCCTGAGCTTCTGATCGATTTCGCCACATTGACAGGCGCGGCCCGCGTTGCTGTGGGCACAGAACTTTCTGCGACATTTACAGATGATGATGATTTGTTCGATTTGATCAATAAGCATTCCCGGCTAGAAAATGATCCAGTTTGGCGTTTGCCACTTTGGGATGCCTACCGCAGCTTAATCGACAGCCCAATAGCCGATATTAATAATTCTGGATCGACACCATATGCTGGCGCGATTACCGCAGGTTTATTTCTCAAGGACTTTGTTAAAAATGCCAAAAGCTGGGTTCATTTTGACATCATGGCCTATAATAGCCGGGAGAGACCTGGTCGCCCCGCAGGAGGTGAAGCGTTCGCAATTCGGACAATGTTCGCCGTGATAAAGGAAAAATTCGCAGGCTAACTTATTGATCTGTGAAGGCCAGCTTGACGCTGAGGCTGGTAAAAATGCCGGCCAGCGTGCGGTTAAACCATTTGTGAAAGCTGGGTTGTTTTTGCACATAACCACTTAGCTTTGCTGCAAAAACACCATAGATGACAAATACAACAAATGTCATGAGCATAAAGGCGAGACCTAACACGCCCATTTGCAGAGATGAATTTGTCTTAGCTGGATCAATAAACTGGGGCAAAAACGCCAGAAAAAATATAGATAACTTTGGGTTTAGGAGGTTGATCAAAATACCGGTTTTGATCAGTGAGCGATTATTTGTTTTTTGATCGTCAGGCGCACCAAGGTTTGCCGCGTGGGAATTTTTGAGAGCTTGCCATGCCAGATAAAGAAGGTAGGCGACACCGGCATATTTGACGGTTTCAAATAAAACGGCACTTGTGTGTAAAATTGCAGCCAATCCAAATACGCTGGCCAGTAAATGGGGCATAATCCCAAATGTGCAACCCAAAGCAGCGAAGATTGCGGCGCGGGGACCACGGGAAAGTCCGATTGCAAGCGTGTAAATTACGCCTGTGCCGGGCGCGAGAACAACAACAAGAGACGTAATAAAAAATTCAATACTCATCATTCTTCTCCAAATTTTGAGCTGCTAGCTTATAAATGTTGTGAAGCTATGCAAAGTTTTTGTTCTGTTTCGCTTGCGGAATAAAAATACTTATTATAGCATTGTCCGATGAATACCACCCAAGCAACATTGAATATGTGGAAGCAGGCTCTGACCCAGTTGGTTAGCCGGCAAGGGCCTGATTTGTCATCACGTCAGATGGCAATTTTGCTTATCGTATATTTAGAAGATCCTCCCCATACAGTACGGGGACTTGCAGCCCGGTTGAATATTTCAAAACCAGCCGTCACTCGCGCCCTTGATTCCCTTGGGAAACTTGAGCTGGTCAAGCGTAAACCCGATCCAAAAGATTTACGCTCCGTCAATGTAGTGCGAACTGTTAAGGGATCTGTATATCTGAGTGAGATCTCAGAGGTGATCGAAAAAGCGGCATGGGAAAACCTTGGCTAACGGCATGCCGCTCTTCCTTTTTAGTAGCCTTTCGTGACATCCACTTGATTAAGTAATGCCTCTCCGTTTCGCGCGCGAATAATATTTTGAGCAACGAGGGTCGCAACGCGCCCGGGCGCTGCAATGCTGGCAACATGTGGGGTGATGCGAATTTTTGGATGCTCCCACAAAGGGCTATCCTCACTTAAAGGCTCAACCCGAAAGACATCAAGTGTCGCAGAGGAAAGATGACCACTGTCTAATGCCTCGATCAAGTCATTCTCAACCAAATGCGGTCCTCTGCCGGGATTAATGAGAGAGGCGCCTTCGGGGAGTTTTGAGAACAGATCTTTGTTCAGTATATCCTGAGTTTGGTCCGTGAGGGGGAGCAGGCATACCAGAATTTCACAGCCCTCTAAAAATGCGGGAAGCTGGTCTTCTCCAAAATATGCTTTGACGTTATCGAGATTTTTCTCACTGCGGCTCCATCCAGAGACCTGGAAGCCCAGTAAATTTAGGGTTTTGGCGGCATGACTGCCAAGTGAGCCAAGCCCAAGAATACCAACACGACGGTTTGCTGCAGAGGGAGGATGATGGATTTTCCATACTTTCTCGCGCTGTTGTTGATCATAAACCAATTGGTTCCGGTGGTGGTTGAGTACATGTTGCACCACATATTCTGTCATGCGAGCGCTGAGTTCATCATCAACAACGCGGGCCAAAGGTACATGTTTTGGGAAATCGGGGTCGGTAAAGAAATGATCGACACCGGCTCCCAGCGAGAAAATTCCTTTCAGGTTCTTAAACCTTGCAAGCTCTCCATGTGGCATGTTGAAGCACAAGGCAAATTCAATGTCATCGGGGTCACCAACGTCTGGGTAAAATCGCATTTCCAGATCAGGAACGTGTTTTGCCATTTCGGCACGCCACCAATCGTCTCGTTTAATCGAGCTGTGGAAAATCAGCGCCATGAGTAGTCTCCGGTTCTTATTTTTTTAGTGTTGCTAGATCAAAAGCTGCCTTCATCAGGGCTTTTGTATAAGTTGTTTTAGGTGCATCAAAGATTTGGGTTGCGGGGCCCTCTTCGACGACTTTTCCGTTTTTCATAACCAAGACAGTATCCGCAAGAGCGCGAACGACTCTTAGGTCATGACTGATAAATAAATACGCTAGATTGTATCGTTGTTGCAAGTCCCGTAAAAGATCTACGATCTGGGCTTGAACAGACATGTCTAGCGCGGACGTCGGTTCATCAAGAACGATAAACTTTGGTTTGAGGACAAGAGCACGAGCGATAGAAATTCGTTGGCGCTGACCGCCAGAAAATTCATGTGGATATCGATCCTGTGCATCGCCGTCTATACCAACCTCTTGAAGTATATCTGCAATTATCTGCCGCCGCTCGGTGCGATTACCACGTCCCTGATGAACCAAAAGGCCTTCTTCGATGATCTGTCCAACAGATAATCGGGGGCTCAAACTGGAATAGGGATCTTGAAAAACAATTTGAATGTCTGATCGAAGGTTTCGCAGTTCTTTCCAGCTTTTGTCCTGAATGGCTTCGCCTTGGAAGTTGATTTGCCCTTCAGATCGGATGAGTTTGAGAAGAGCCAGACCAAGGGTTGATTTTCCAGAGCCACTTTCCCCAACCACGCCAACCGTATGACCTGCTTGCACACGCACTGAAATGTCATCTACGGCTTTGACATAATCGACAGTCTTCTTCAATAATCCCTTTTTTATTGGGAAATAGACTTTGATATTGTCACCGCGAATAATTTCTGCCGCCGCCTCATTTTTAGGAGCTGGCAGACCTTTGGGCTCTGCGCCCAGCAACATTTTCGTGTAGCTATGTTGCGGATTAGTAAATAATTGCTCAGTAGGCGCCGCTTCGACAACCTCGCCATTGGTCATCACACAGACATTCTTGGCCATTTTTCGAACAATTCCCAAATCATGGGTAATCAAAAGAATGGCCATTCCCAATCGCTCTTGCAAATCCTTGAGGAGTTCCAGGATCTGGGCCTGTATTGTCACATCTAGTGCCGTGGTTGGCTCATCCGCAATAAGCAGATCAGGCTCGTTGGCAAGGGCCATAGCGATCATGACGCGCTGACGTTGCCCACCTGATAGCTGATGGGGATAGGCGTTAAGGCGGTCGTCTGTGGCCTCTAGTCCGACGAGATCGAGCAATTCACGCACGCGTGCAGCGGCTTGCGATTTATTTAACCCCTTATGCACAAGGAGTGTTTCGTTAATCTGTTTTTCAATCGTGTGCAGCGGGTTCAATGAGGTCATGGGTTCTTGAAAGATCATGGAGATCTTATTGCCGCGGATCTTATGCAACTCTTCAAATGGGGCACCAATTACATTTTTGCCTTCAATCAGAATTTCGCCATGTGGATGAGAGGCGAGCGGATAGGACAAGAGCTGTAAAATACTCAGCGCTGTAATCGATTTTCCCGATCCGCTCTCCCCAACCAACGCAATGGTCTCACCTCTGTTTATATCAAAGGATACATGCTTTACAGCGGGAACGACCTTGCCTTTAACCTTAAAAGAAATCGCGAGATCTTTAACAGAAACAAATGCCATTAGTTGAACGTTTTCCTTTGATCAAAGGCGTCGCGGATGCCTTCCTGCATGAAAAAGGCAAGCGTCAGCATGATTGATAGAACCATGAAGGCCGTGACACCAAGCCAGGGGGCCTGAAGGTTTGCTTTACCTTGAGCGAGCAATTCCCCAAGTGATGGCGAACCCGGCGGTAGGCCAAGTCCCAAAAAATCAAGAGACGTTAGGCTGACGATTGAACCTGTTAAAATGAAGGGTAAAAAAGTTAGAGCGGACACCATCGAATTGGGGAGGAGATGCTTGAAGATGATGACACTGTCACGCACGCCCAAGGCGCGGGCGGCGCGAACGTAGTCAAAATTGCGAGATCTCAGGAATTCTGCGCGAACGACTCCAACCAAACTTGGCCAGCTAAATAATAGGAGTAGAAAGAGCAGAATTAAAAACGTCGGCTCGATCATTGCGGCCAGAATAATTAGGATGTAGAGGCTCGGCATCCCGCCCCAGATTTCAAGAAACCTTTGAAAAATAAGGTCTGTTAATCCGCCAAAATATCCCTGCACAGCGCCTGCAGCGACACCAATTATCGAGCTTAAGATTGTTAAAATCAGGCCAAAGGCCACTGAAATTCGATATCCATAAATGACTCTTGCCAGAACATCGCGGCCTTGATCATCCGTTCCCAGCCAGTTTTCGCTATCGGGTGAACTTGGAGCGGGGGATTTAAGATTGTAGTTTATTGTAGTGTAGCTATAGCGAATTGGGGGCCATAGAACCCAGCCATCGGCCGCTTTGATGAGATCCGCCACAAAGGGATCGCGATAATCTGCTTCCGTTTCAAAATCGCCGCCGAATGTCGTTTCCGGATAGGTTACGAGAAAGGGTGTATAGAGTTCCCCTTCATATGCGATGAGAAGAGGTTTGTCATTGGCGATAACTTCGGCAAAAAGGGATAACACAAATAATCCCAAGAACAGATACATGGATATATATCCACGCCTGTTTGCCTTGAAGTTTTCCAGTCGACGTTGATTAATAGCGGAAAGCGCCATACCTATGCCTCCCTCGCTTCAAAATCAATTCTTGGATCAATAAGAGTATAGGTTAGATCGCCAATTAAATTCATAATAAGCCCAAGCAGCGCAAAGACATAAACGGTTGCAAAAATAACAGGATAATCCCTGTTTATGGCAGCCTCAAAACCGAGTAGGCCAAGGCCATCAAGGCTAAAGATCACCTCAATTAGCAGTGATCCGGTGAAGAGAATTCCGATAAAGGCGCTGGGAAATCCGGCGATAACAATCAGCATAGCATTTCTGAAAATATGTCCGTAAAGAACCCGTTTTTCGGTTAACCCCTTGGCGCGGGCAGTGAGTACATATTGCTGGCTAATCTGATCGAGAAACGAATTTTTGGTGAGTTGGGTGAGCGCGGCAAAGCCGCCAATGACCATGGCTGTAACCGGCAAGGCGATATGCCAGAAATAGTCGAGTATTTTTCCAAACAGGCTCAGCTCGTCAAAATTCTCTGATGTGAGGCCGCGCAAAGGGAACCAGTCCAGATAGGACCCCCCCGCAAAGAAAACAATGAGGGCAACGGCGAAAAGGAAACTCGGAATTGCGTTACCGATAATGATCAGGCTGCTGGTCCAGACATCAAAACGGGTCCCATCCCGAATGGCTTTTTTTATCCCAAGCGGGATTGAAATCAGATAGACAAGGAGCGTCGTCCAAAGGCCCAGTGAAATTGAAACAGGCATTTTTTCCAAAACGAGATTGACGACAGTTTCATCGCGGAAATAGCTGGTGCCAAAATCAAACACCAGGTAGTTCTTCATCATCAGAAAAAAGCGCTCGTGAGCGGGTTTGTCGAAACCGAATTGTTTTTCCAGCTCTTTAATGAATTCAGGATCCAGTCCCTGTGCGCCTCGATAACTGCTATCAGCACTAGAGCCGGATGATGTTGACCCGCTAGAGGATAAATCTCCCCCCCCTGAGCCGCCAATTCGTGCGGTTGCGCCAACAGCGGTCCCCTGAATTTCAGCAATGATTTGTTCGATAGGGCCGCCAGGTGCAAATTGGATGACAGCGAAATTTAGCACCATGATTCCAAATAGTGTTGGAATCATCAAGAGTAGCCGTCTGATAATATATGCCAGCAAGCTGTGCCCCCTATTTTCCCTGCAATGTTGTTAATCTATCTGCTTTTTCCTGATCATACCACCAGCTATGCAGCGCAGCTCGATCATATCCGGGTTTATCTGCTTTTGGTCGCCCAAATTTATCCCAATAGGCGACGAAATGCGAAGCCTTGTACCACTGGGGAATTGTATAATGATAGGCCATTAATATTCGGTCCAATGCATGCGCAGCAGGAATTAATTGCTCTTTGCTTTGTGCTTCGACGATCTTCTCGATCAGAGCGTCGATGGCGGGATTTTGGCTTCCTGAAATGTTAAGCCCGCCGACGACTTTTGCAGAGTTACTTCCCCACCAATTTCGAAGTTCCAGGCCCGGGTAGGCGGGCTGAGGCATGCGACTTGTGGTCATTTCAAAATCAAAACTCTGCATCCGGTTTTGCCAGGTCGCGACATCGACAAGACGAATACGCGCGTCAATCCCAATGCGTTCTAAATTTCGAATAAAGGGATTAATGATCCGATCAAATGTTTTACTGTAGAGCAGAAATTCGATTTTCATCTGCTCTCCATTTTTATTCAGTAACTTTTTATCCTGTATTGTCCAGCCGGCCTCCTTCAGGTCCTGTATGGACTGCTTGATAAGCCCCCGAATGTTACCATTCCCGTTTGTTGAGGGTGGTTGAAAAGCACCTGAAAAAACATCGCTGGGAAGGGTGTCTTTCCATGGGGTTAGTAACTGTAATTCTTGGGGGGAGGGATTACCTTCCGCTTTCATTGGAGAGTTTTCAAAGAAAGATGTCAGGCGGTTATAGTTGCCGTAGAATAAATTTTTGTTGGTCCACTCAAAATCGAAAAGTCGGGAAATGGCTTTTCGGATCCGGACGTCATTGAATTTTTCAAGCCGGGTATTAAAGAAGAAAGCCTGAAATCCGGTAAGGGACTCGTCTTTGAGTGTATCCATGATGACATACCCGTTTTTGAAGGCGGGTTTATCCTGATACTGAGTTGCCCAACTTCGAGAGGTAAACTCCTCTCGAAAATCATATTCACCGGCAAAAAAGGCTTCAAGAGCGATTGTCCGGTCACGGTAGTAATCTACCTGAATTTCATCGAAATTATAGCGGCCCACATGAACCGGTAAATTCTCAGCCCAATGGTTCTCGATGCGCTGATATATAACCGATCGGCCGGGTTGAACCTCTTTAATTTTATAGGGTCCTGAACCTAATATGGGCTCAAAAGAGGTTTCATTAAAGGGCCGAGAGGAAAAGAAGGATTTCGATAAAATCGGCATTTTGGCAACTTCGAGCGCGAGCCCGCGTGTTAAGGCACCTTCCTTGAAATTAAACCGTATGGAGGAGGGGCCTAAAATAACCGGGGAAAGGATATCTTTATAGAGTTGTTTGTACCTTGGGTGCCCCTCTTCTTTGAGCGTGTTGAATGAAAAAGCAATATCTTCGGGTGTAATGGGTGTGCCGTCGTGAAACACGGGACCCGTTCGAAGATGAAATTCAACCCATTGTCCGTTTGGATCCAGAACGGCTTCTTTCGCGACCAAACCATAAACTGAATCTGGCTCATCGTAGGCACGTGTCATTAAACTTGCGAAATTAAAGGCGAGATCCCCGCCGATATCTGCGTTTAAAACTTCGGCGACGCCTTTTAGGATAAAGGGGTTGAGGCTATCAAAGCTGTTCAGATTTCGAATTTTGATCCGTCCCCCCTTTGGGGCATTTGGATTTACAAAATTGAAATGCTTAAAATCTACCGGATATTTCAAATCACCAAAGGTAGAAAGACCATGAGTTACAGTGCCTTCTGATGCCATGATGGCATTGGAGGATAGTAACGACAGGCCGACGCACGCCATTAGAACTTTTTTTACAAAACGCATGCAAATCTCCAGATCAATTGGATGACTTCTTAAGCGCTTTAAGACCCTCTTTTAGCCTTTGTTCTTTGCTTGGATCGACCCACCAAGCAGAAATGTCGGTTCCTTCGCTTGGTGTAATGTCTGTTTTGCCAAACTTGTTCCAATACGCAATCCGTTCATAGGCAGATGTGAACTGCGGAATGACGTAGAAGTTCCAGGTAAGCACGCGGTCTAATGCCCGAACGACAGGTTTCAGACTGTCATAGTCCGGGGCGGCGATTAAACGTTCAATTAAGTCATCCACCACCGGATTGTTTATGCCCATTAAATTTCTGCTGCCGGGGCGTTGTCCGGCCGCGCTGCCCCAAAATTCGCGTTGTTCGTTACCGGGGCTGGACGATTGTGAGAATGCAGAGGTTACAATGTCAAAATCATAGCTTCTGAGCCGTTCGGTATATTGGGCGCTATCAACAACTCGTGTCGTTGCGGTTACGCCTAGCTTCTCAAGGTTTTTGATAAATGGCCCTGTAATGCGGAGGCTATTGGGATCATAAAGCAGAAATTCGATTTCCAGTGGCTTTCCAGTTTTTGGGTTAATTAATTTTCCATCCTGGATTTCCCAACCCGCTTTTTTCAGGATTGCCTTGGCTGCCCGTAACGGCGCACGATCTCGTCCAGATCCATCGGTAACTGGCGGCTGGTAGGCTGGTCCAAATACTCTCGGGGGTACTTTACCTTTGTATTCTTCTAGGATTTTCAGCTCTTCACCAGTCGGCTCACCTTTTGCGGCCATGACAGAATTATAGAAGAAGCTGTTGGTTCGCTTGTACTGATCATAAAATATATTCTCATTGAGCCACTCGAAATCAAATGCATATGACAGAGCTTCGCGCAGAGCAGGGTCCTGGAACTTCTCTTTTCGAAGATTATAGACATAACCTTGTTGCCCGGCAGGTGTTGTGCTGGGAATGTTTTCTTTAACGACAAGTCCCTTGTCCAGGGCTGGAAAGTCATATCCAGTTGCCCAATTTTTTGCGCTGTTTTCGGCTCTGAAATCATATTCACCGGCTTTAAAAGCTTCCAGTAGAACAGAGGTGTCCCGGTAATAATCGTAGCGGAAGAGATCGAAATTATACCGGCCCTTATTGATTGGCAGATCTTTTGCCCAGTAGTCTTTAACACGCTCGTAAGTGATGTAGCGATTGGGTTCAAACTCTTTGATCTTGTAGGCGCCTGATCCCAAAATCGGTTCCAGCGTGGTTGATTCAAATTCTCTGTTTTCAAAATGCTTTTTTGATAGAACAGGAAGCAACTGTCCAACAATCTGTGGCAATTCGCGGTTTGGCGGACCTGTAAAGGTAAATTTGATTTTATGAGGGCCCATCGGAATAGCCTGCTCTACATTTGCATAGTAGTAGCGATACAGAGGACGCCCTTTTTCCTTCGCCATTTTCAGGCTAAAAACCAAATCCTCGGGTGTGATCGGGCTGCCATCATGAAATCGCGCTTCTGGGCGCAGGTTAAAAATTGCAAAACTTAAATCTTCGGCTACTTCAATGGATTGTGCGATCAGCCCATATTCTGCACTTGGGCTGTCGGCGGGCTGCGTGAGGAGCGTATCAAAGGTGAGGCCAAGGCCTGAAGCGGAGTTACCTTTGGAGATAAAGGGATTTAGGTTATCAAAACTACCAAGGGCAGCAAGTTTGATGTGTCCACCCTTTGGGGCATCGGGATTTACATAATCCAGATGCTTGAAGTCAGCTTCATACTTAAGAGGTCCCGCCAGGGATAAACCATGAGATTTGACGGTTTTGATATCGTTAGCTGATGCAGGCAGTGTGCTCAGCATAAGAACGGCGAGTGCAATGAGTGACGCAGGCTTATATGGTTTCATTTTACCCCTGATGTTTTTTTGACCTAAGTGCCACTAAACATGGGGGTAAATGAAGGCAACATCAAGACTAAATGGCTTTTGAACTGTCCGCTGAGTTCATTACACCGAGTGTGGCCTGGTGGAGACGTTGATTTCCCGTTGCTAAAACATATCCGGGATTTGTGAGTGTCAACGGATTACCTTCCCAGTCAGATATTACGCCGCCAGCGTTTTCGACGACGGGAACAAGGGCGCAGTAATCAAATGGTTTCATATCCGCGTCGGCGACAATATCGACAAAGCCAAGTGATAAAAGAGCAAAAGCATAGCTATCATAACCAAAGCGAATGCGGCGGACTGTTTCAGTCAGGGACTTATAATTTTCACCTTTGGGGCTGTTGAAGAGTTCAATCCCATAGGAGAATAACGACGCATCTTCGACGGCGGTTAAATTTGCGTTTGTTGACACAGGTTGGCCGTTGAGTGTGGTTTTACCATTTGCCCCCACCCATCTCTCGCCAGAGATAGGTTGATCAACAATACCCATTACAGGTTTGCCGTTACGAGTTAAGCCGATCAGAATTGCAAAAGTGGGCGCACCGGAAATAAAAGAGTGGGTTCCATCAATTGGATCCAACACCCAGACATATTCCGCATCTGTTCTAACCTGTCCATGTTCTTCGCCGTAAATGCCATGCTCTGGAAAAGCGGCCTCAATTAAGTTACGCATTGCCATTTCAGCATTTTGATCGGCAATCGTGACAGGGCTGCTATCGTCTTTACTAACAATGTCTAGTTTTTGACGGAACAAAGGGCGAATGATCTCGCCCGCTGCATCGGCAAGCTTGTGAGCGAGATCAATAAATTCGTCGGGGCACTTAGAGGGCATACGTTCTCAGATTTATTCTGTTGGCAATGGGACGGATGATGTCCCTAATGTGCGTAAATAGGCAATCAGGTCAGCTCGATCGCCCGGTTTTTTAATGCCAGAAAAAGTCATCTTTGTGCCTTTAATGTAATCTTTTGGCTTCGTCAGGAAATGATCGAGAGCATCATAATCCCAGTTTCCGCCTTTTTCGATCAGGGCGCTGGAATAAGAGAAGCCTTCATGAGAGCCTTTAGCTCTGTTTAAAATGCCATGCAGATTCGGACCGATTTTATTGGCACCACCCTCTTCGGATGTATGGCAGGCGGCACATTTCTTGAAAATCTTTTCGCCTTTGCCTGTATCTGCGGAAGCCATAAGGACCGCAAGTGATGGTCCTGCTGGTTTTTCTGCTTCTGCCGTACCTGAAGATGTTTCGTCCGCACCAGTTTCAATAACATAGGCGGGACTTTCAAGTACTGTTGGCGATACAGCAATATTGGCGATCTCATTGATGGCTACAATCGCTAGTGCACCACCGAGTACGGCGCCGGCAATTTTATTTAGCTCAAAACTATTCATTGCTTACCTCAGCTCTTATATTCTGGGGGTAGCTCTACCAAACACAGCAGAAAAAAGCGAGTGGAAATTAACGGCTTTTGTTTGGAAAGTCTTAGACATATAAAAAGAAAGCTAATTTGACACAGTTAAATATCTCATAAAATCCTTTAAGGAGCGTAAATTTTACAATGTCTCAGGGAACTCAACCCGTAGTCGTTATTCCGGCTCGAATGGCGTCTTCTCGTCTTCCTGGAAAGCCACTGGCGGATATTGCAGGACAACCGATGATCGTCCAGGTTTTAAGGCGTGCACTGGAAGCAGATATTGGCCCTGTGGTTGTTGCTTGCGCAGAAGTTGAAGTTGCGGCGGCTGTAGAAGCCGCGGGCGGTGTTGCAATTTTGACGAAAGTTGATCACCCTTCTGGATCGGACCGGGTTTTTGAAGCTGTTGAATCTTTTGATCCCGCCGGTAAATACGGTTCTGTAATTAATTTACAGGGTGATTTGCCGGGCCTTGATCCAACAGCAGTTTTGGCTGCTCATAAAGCTTTGTTGGCGAATGAGGCAGATATTGCAACGCTCGTGGCCAAAATTATCGACCCGCACGAGTTGAATGATGAGAGTGCCGTTAAAGCTGTCGTCAGTTTTCAAGAAGGTGCGTCAATTGGCCGGGCTGTATGGTTTAGCCGTTTGAAATCGCCGTGGGGCGACGGCCCGTATTATCATCATATTGGAATCTATGCCTACCAGCGGAATGCCTTGAAGCGCTTCATAGCGCTGCCCCCGTCTCCATTGGAGTGCCGCGAGAAGCTGGAACAGCTGCGTGCGCTTGAGGCAGGTATGAGGATTGATGCAGCTTGCGTTGACACCGTGCCGCTTGGTGTTGATACTCCTCAGGATTTAGATAAAATGCGGTTGTTTTTTGCGAATAATCCGCAGTTTTCATGAACAAAAAACACATTAATAAAACTCAACAGTAGAACCGGAATTAAAGATGGCCAGTCCAGAACCAGAAAATTCGATTGCCTTTCAGGGTGTCCCAGGCGCTTACGGACATTTGTCCTGTAAGAAAGTTTTTCCAGAGAAAGAAGCGATTGCCTGCGAAACTTTTCTGGACGCCATTACAATGGTGCGGGAGGAGAAAGCCCTTTACGCAATGATTCCGATTGAGAACTCTCTGGGTGGTCGTGTCGCAGACATTCATCATCTATTGCCGGAAAGTGGGCTATTCACCATTGGGGAGCATTTTCAGCCAGTTCAGCATCAGTTGCTGGGCGTTCCCGGTGCAACACTTGCTGATATCAAAGCGGTGCATAGTCATGAGCAGGCTCTTTCTCAATGTCGAAACTTTACACGCGAATTAGGTATTGAGCCTATTATTCACGCAGACACGGCAGGTTCTGCAAAAATGATTGCAGAGCTCAAAGACAAAAGTCAGGCCTCTATCGCTTCTAGTTTGGCAGGAGAGATCTACGGCCTTGATGTATTGCGTGAGCGGGTTGAAGATCGTTTGGGCAATACAACGCGGTTCCTGATCCTGTCGCGGGATCGCATATATCCCGGTGTGAAAAGCGGTCCCTGTATGACAAGTTTTGTCTTTCAGGTGAGAAGTCAGCCTGCCGCTCTTTATAAGGCATTGGGCGGATTTGCGACAAACGGGATCAATGTAACCAAGCTTGAAAGCTATATTACAGATAATAGTTTTGAAGCCGCACAGTTCTATATTGACGTTGAGGGGCATCCCGAAGAAGCAAATTTGGCGCGTGCCATTGAAGAGCTTCAGTTCTTCTCTGCCAAATTAAAAGTGCTGGGCGTATATCCTCAACATTCTTATCGCAGGGAATATAGCGCTTAAAGCTTGCTCCAATAGAGTATTCCGCATATAAGGCACGTCAAATTTAACTGGCTCAATCGTCACGGTTGGGTGAGGCAATAATTGTGAGTAAGGTGTAAAATGACTAATTCGCAGCGTGTTTTTCTTGTTGGCGGCGTTATCGCAATGGCAATTGTGGTAACCGGTTCAAACATTTTGGTGGAAATACCTATTAATGATTGGCTGACTTGGGGAGCATTGAGCTATCCATTTGCTTTTCTTGTGACCGATTTGATTAATCGGGCGCTGGGTCCATCAAAAGCACGTGTGGTTGTTTATGCGGGATTCGTTGCTGCCGTAGCTATGTCTCTGTTGCTTGCAGATGCACGCATTGCTCTTGCCTCGGGAACAGCCTTCCTGCTGGCACAGTTGCTCGACATTTTCATGTTTGATAAACTTCGTCAGGCAAGTTGGTGGAAGGCGCCTATTTTTTCTTCGGTTGCCGCGTCGTTTCTGGATACATTGATTTTCTTTTCGTTTGCCTTCGCAGGTACAGGTTTGCCATGGGAAACTTGGGCGCTTGGAGACTACGGCGTGAAACTTGCGATGGTCGCGATTTTAATCATTCCATTCCGTGGGCTGCTTAAATACACAGACCCATTGACATTAGCGAGCACTGCTCGCTAAAATTTCCCAAAAAAAAGGGCCGGGCGTTAGCCCAGCCCCAAGTAAGGGAGGAAACGCTCTCTTTCGAGAGCAGTCAGTGTGTGTGTGCTGACAAGTCATATATTGCACCTGCGAAAACAAATCGCAAGTGCAAACTCCCTCTTTTTTCAAGAAAATGCAAAAAAAACGTCCAGTGCCAATTGTTTGTGCACGGTGATTATTTTATGTGCGCATAATGGCTCAAAATAAGGCGATTTTGACTTTTCATGTAAAGACAAATGGGGCGAATTTACGAATCTGAACTGGTAAATTGCTCACTTTGATTCATTCGTGAATGTTTTTAACTATGACGATTATCGGAAAATCTATTTTTATATGTTGCGTTGCAGCATGTGAAATTTGTGTAATTTAGACGCTGGTAACGTGCTCTGTCACAACGAACTACGGCCTCACTATCAAGATAATGAGGCCGCATAAACACGAATCAATTAGCTCAAAAAGGGTTCAGTCCTCTTCGATCCAGGCTTTTGCAAGTTGATGTGCAATTGCCATTGAGGGAGCAAGTCTTGGGGTTTCCATTGTTCCTGCCCTTTTTAGCATCTCACGGGCTTCGTCTTTCGTAAACCAGCGGGCGTCCGCCAGTTCTTTCTCTTCAAGAGTTATTTCCTCGGTGATGGCTTCTGCGAAACAACCAATCATCAGAGAAGATGGATAGGGCCAAGGTTGTGAAGAGTGATAGGTGACTTTATCTGTTTTTACGCCCGTTTCTTCAAATACTTCGCGGCGAACCCCTTGCTCAATTGTTTCGCCGGGCTCAATAAACCCGGCTAGAGCTGAATATTGCTGCTTGGGAAAGTGGTGGCCAGTTCCAAGCAAACATTTATCACCTTTCGTGACCATCATGATGGCAACGGGATCTGTTCGGGGAAAATGAGGGGCATTACAGATGTTGTTGGTGCATTTACGGGAATATCCGAGTTCTTGAGATTCGGATTTAAAGCCGCAAACGGAGCAGAATTGATGATTTTCATGCCAGGCGAGCATTGATCTTGCCTGCGCCAGGGCGCCAGCTTCGCCGGGCCGAAGTTGAGCTGAAACAGATCTGACATCGATAAATTTTCCCCAATCGGAATTGGGCGGCTGCTTTGGGTTTTCGATTGCTGACACATCAACTGCGAAATGGGCCGCGAAATCGGCAACACCAAGGAGGACGATCGTAGCGCCAGCATCGATATATTCGCGCACGTCACTTAACCCGCGCCAGTCAATGCAGGGATCCCCACCAAGTTCAATCAAGGCTTTTAATTGATGCATCGGCATGAAGCGGCTTGAAGGGTCGGCAAGTTTTTCTTCAAACCATTCGGGATTGCTACGTAAATGAGAGACCCGGTCAAATCGATTGCCGGTAAAAACAAGTGGCTTTGTCATGTTAATTTTTCTTGCACATATTTTTTTAAATTTGATTGATGAGCACCGACACTATCTGGAAAACAGGTGAAGTTGCAAATTTTTCCCAAAAAAGGGTTGCTTATTGGTAGCACATATCAGATATAACCCTTGGAAGGCTGGCGGTGGGCGTGCCCCTCGCGAACCCGGTCAGGTCCGGAAGGAAGCAGCCGCAACGAGTTTCGGTGCGGGTCATTGCCAGTCTTCTTCTCATTATTTGAAAATAGTTCGATTTTGAGCCCTCTTCTCTCATAAAGCTTTGATTGCGCCGGTTAAATTCTGATAAGCTACAGTCATGTCAGAAGAAGTATCAAATACGGCGTATCGCGTTCTCGCCAGAAAATACAGACCCTCCAATTTTGATGATCTTATTGGTCATGAAGCAATGGTGCGGACTTTGTCCAATGCATTGGATTCGGGGCGACTCGCGCATGCATTTGTTTTAACCGGTACACGTGGTATCGGAAAGACGACAACCGCACGTATTATCGCGCGTGGCCTCAATTGTATTGGAGAAGATGGAACGGGTGGCCCTACGGTTCATCCGTGCGGCGTTTGCGCGAATTGCACAGCAATTGCAGAAGACCGACATCAAGATGTTTTAGAGATGGATGCTGCCAGCCGGACAGGTGTGGACGACATTCGCGAGCTTATTGATGGTGTTCGGTATCTCCCCATCAATGCGCGCTATAAGATCTATATTATCGATGAAGTCCATATGCTTTCCAAAAATGCGTTTAACGCATTGCTCAAAACGTTGGAAGAGCCCCCGGAGCATGTGAAATTCATTTTCGCGACAACCGAGATTCGAAAAATCCCGATAACAGTATTGTCGCGATGCCAGCGCTTCGACCTTAAAAGGGTGGATGTGGACACGCTGAAAGCATATTTTGGTAAAATAGCAGGTAAAGAAGGTGCGTCTGTGGAAGACGATGCTCTTGCTTTGATCGCGCGGGCGGCGGAAGGTTCTGTCCGCGATGGCCTGTCTCTTCTGGATCAGGCGATTGCGCATGGCGATGGAAATGTATCTGCTGAACAGGCGCGTGATATGCTGGGATTGGCAGATCGCTCGCGTATGCTTGATTTGCTGGAAGTTATTTTTAAAGGTGAGATCGCCGAAGCCCTAACAGTTTTGCGAAGCCAATATGATCGTGGGGCGGATCCTGTTGTGATTATTCAGGATTTGCTGGAGCTGACGCATTGGCTGACAACGGTTAAGGTAACACCGGATGCCGCCAATAATGCTGCGATGAGTGGCGGTGATGTATCGCGAGGGCAGGAACTAGCATCTGCGTTGAGTATGGCGGTGTTGGCGCGTGCTTGGCAAATGCTGCTAAAAGGACTGGATGAAGTGCGGAATGCACCGATGGCAATCGCTGCGGCCGAGATGGTTCTGGTCCGCATGGCTTATTCTAGTGACTTACCAAGCCCGGCTGACCTGGCCCGAACTTTGAACGATGGTGCAGGCGGTTCAACTGCACCGAATACGTCGCCGCCAGTGACATCAGGAAATGGCGGCGGAAATCGGATGTCGCACGGTGGTCCTGCTGCATTGGCTGTTTCAAATGCTGAACCCGTCCACGTTCCAAATTCCAGCGCGGCTCCCCGGGCGCATTTATCCGTCGTTCCAACACATCAAGCTGCACCAGAAGAGGTGTCTGCGGCTCCTGTTACCGAACAGGAGGTCGCCTCCGAGCCGGTTCCGGATATCAATTCACTGGATGACGTGATCGAGTTGCTGGGGGATCGTGCAGATGTAATGTTGAAGGGGCAGGTCATCAATTTTGTCCGGCCTGTCAAATTACTGAACTGTGTTCTGGAATTTAGTCCGGCACAAGGCGCGCCGATGGATTTAGCTGCCCGTTTGGGGAAAAGGTTGCGAGATCTGACTGGAAAACCTTGGAAAGTCTCGATGACCGCCGAAGCAGAGGGTGGGCAGACAATTGCAGAACTGCGGATGAGCCATAAAGCGGCGATGATCGCAGCCGCTGAGCAGCATCCTTTGATCAAGAAAATTCAGGAAAAATTTGCAGGGGCAACCGTCCGTGAAGTGCGGGATCTGTCACCAGATATTGAATTCTTCCCAGATGAAGATATATCCGGTGGAGATGATTTAGAGTAGTGGAGAAGAACGCATGAAAAATCTTGGTAGCCTGATGAAGCAGGCCAAGGAAATGCAAAGCAAGATGGCTGAAATGCAAGCGGAGCTGGAAACCCATGAAATTACGGGGCTTGCAGGTGCTGGCATGGTAAAAGTTACGCTTAATGGTAAAGGCGATATGCGGGGATTGTCGATTGATCCAAGTATTATTGATCCCGAAGAAACTGAAATGATTGAAGATTTAATCAAGGCAGCTCATGCGGATGCTCGCACGAAGGTCGAAGCTTATACTCAGGAAAAGATGAAAGATATGACCGGTGGTCTGCAATTGCCACCCGGCATGCAGATGCCCTTTTAAAGCAGGCGTCACTGGATGAGTACATCTGAAATTGATCATTTGATCAAATTGCTATCAAAGGTCCCGGGACTTGGGGCGCGTTCGGCACGCCGTGCGACATTGCATCTGATACAGAATAAGGAAACGCTGCTGACGCCTTTGGCGGACGCACTATCCCTTGCCGCACAGAATGTAAAAAGCTGCCAAATTTGTGCAAATCTGGATGCCGTAGATCCGTGCCAGGTCTGTTCAAATGAGAAGCGAGATCAGAAAACAATTTGTGTTGTTCAAGAGGTTTCAGATCTTTGGGCGCTGGAGCGGGCTGGGGTGTTTTCCGGCCTCTACCATGTGCTGGGCGGCACATTGTCTGCACTTGATGGCGTCGGACCGGAAGATTTGAGGATCGAAAGCTTAATCGCACGGGCGGCACCGGACGAAGTCACAGAAGTTATTCTGGCGCTAAACGCAACACTCGATGGTCAGACGACCGCTCACTACCTGACAGATCGACTTGAGGCCTGCAACGTTACAATTAGTCATCTCGCCCATGGCGTCCCCGTCGGCGGAGAGCTTGACTATCTGGATGATGGGACGCTTGCAACCGCCTTGAAATCCCGTCGGCCCCGCGCTTAAATTCCCCGTTTAGGGACTTAGTTCGGGCGGCTTTTGAAGCAGATCTTCTGTTGATTGTTCTCCAAGCTGAAGATCTTCGATCTTCTCAGCGCGGCTTGTAATCTTCCGGCTGGAGGTCTCAATATCGGCAATGTCTTTTCCGGCCTGTGAAAAGTGCCTGGAGAGGTTTTCAACCCGTTGATCCAGCCGTTCCACATCTTTTAACAATACCCCAACCTCTTTTTGAATAACCCCGGCCTGTTCACGCATTTGACTATCTTTAAGGACAGCACGAACTGTATTCAAGGTTGCCATTAACGTTGTGGGCGACACAATCCAGACACGGGCATTATAAGATTTTTGCAGAATTTGGGGGAAGTTGGTGTGTAATTCTGCATAGACCGCCTCGGAGGGTAGGAACAGGAGGGCAGATTCGGCTGTTTCATCAGCAATGATATATTTCGCGCTAATGTCGCTGATATGTTTTGTCATCGCCGTGACAAAAGATCGGCGGGCTGTTTGCAGATCTGCGTCAGTTTCGGCATTCCGCATAAGATGAAAGCTTTCCAACGGGAATTTGGCGTCAATGACTATTGATCCCGGTGGGTTGGGAAGCTTGATGAGGCAGTCCGCTCTTTTGGTGTTGCTAAGCGTTACCTGAAATTCGTATGCCGAGGGGGGGAGAGCCGATTTTACAAGGTCATTGAGTTGCAATTCACCAAAAGCACCCCTAGCCTGTTTGTTGGCGAGAATATCCTGCAAGCCCACAACTTGATTGGAAAGTTCCGTTAGATTGTCTTGTGCCTTGTCGATAATTGCCAGTCTTTGTTGCAATTCGTTCAAGGATTTGCCTGTTTTTTCAGTTGTTTGACTCAGACTCTCACCAAGCAGTTTCGACACCTTGTCGAGCCGATCTGCAACCGTTTTATTGGTGGCTTCAGAGGAAAGCGCCAAACTGTCACTGACGCGCTTTGAAACTGAATCCAGTCGGTCGGCAAGGGTCTTGTTAATCGCGCTCTGATTTGCGGCGCCATCAGATGACATCTGTGAGAGCTGTCCTTCGAGTTTTGCCTGCTGATTTAGCAGGCCTTCTGTCAAACGCGTTAAATTTTCGCTGTTACTCATTGCAGCCTGGAGCATTTTCTCGGATTTTCCGACTTTCAAAATCACAAATGTGAAAGCGATCGCCAAAACGCAGACAACACCGATTAATACAAATTCCATTAACAAAGCCTCGTATATCTATCCAGTTTACTGCATAAACCTTGACGTTTGGCCTGCAGAGTAATACCTAAAGGGTGAATTTTAGACCTTGTGTATTGTAACTTGAAGAGTGTGGGAAGACCATGGCCCTTTTGCCAATAATTACTGCGCCGGATCCGCGTCTCAAGGCGGTTTCAACAAAAATTGACACCGTTACTGATGAAACACGTCAATTGATTTCAGATATGTTTGAAACCATGTATGACGCGCCAGGAATTGGCTTGGCTGCTATTCAGGTTGGTGTTCAAAAGCGGATCTTGGTCGTGGACGTGGTTGGAAAAGGTAATGACAAGGAAGAGCCGCAACCCAAAGCATTGATTAACCCTGAAATCACTTGGGTGTCTGATCATGATAATGTGTATGAAGAGGGTTGCCTTTCAGTTCCTGAGCATTATGCCGATGTGGTCCGCCCGGCAGAAATCAAAGTGAAGTATCTGGATGAGCAGGGGGCTAAACAAGAGCTTCATGCGGACGGTTTGCTTGCAACCTGCATTCAGCATGAAATGGACCATCTGGAAGGTATTCTATTCGTGGATCATCTTTCGGCTTTAAAGCGCAACATGATTTTGCGGAAACTTCTCAAACAAAAGAAAATGGCAAGTTAGGATTGGAATGAACGGTCTTCGAATAGCGTTCATGGGAACGCCTGACTTCTCATGCTCTGTTTTGAAGGCTCTTATCGACAGCGACCATGATGTGGTCTGTGTTTACTCGCAGCCTCCAAGGCGCGCTGGACGTGGTAAATCTATGCGGCCAACACCGGTTCATCAGCTTGCTGAAGAAAATGGTATTCCTGTTCGAACGCCGCAATCCCTGAAAGATCCGCAGGAACATGCTGCATTTGAAGCGCTTAATTTGGATGTGGCAATTGTTGTTGCGTATGGTCTTTTGCTGCCTAAGGCAATTTTGGATGCACCTAAGTATGGATGCTTAAACCTACACGCTTCTTTGTTGCCCAGATGGCGCGGCGCGGCGCCTATTCAGCGGGCGATCATGGCGGGTGATCCCGAGACAGGTGTTGGTATCATGCAAATGGCTGAAGGTTTGGATACGGGAGATGTTCTGGCCGAAGTGCGCGTGCCGATCGGTCCGAATACGACGGCAGGTTCGCTTCATGATGAACTGGCATCAGCAGGCTCGCAATTGATGGTGGATACAATTGCCAAGCTTGGTAGTGATAAGATTACTCCGCAGGTTCAGCCGGATGTTGGTGTCACATATGCCAAAAAGATAGATAAAGCGGAAGCCAAAATAGATTGGCGTCTACCCGCCACGCAATTGAGCGCCCATATCCGTGGGTTAAGTCCTTTTCCAGGCGCCTATTTTGAGCATGAGGGGACGAGAGTCAAAATCGTAAATGTTGAGGTTGTTTCAGGGAGCGGCGCCCCTGGTGAACTGATTGACGATAATCTATGCGTTGCCTGCGGTGAAGACGCACTGCGCCTAACAGCACTGCAAAGGGCCGGGAAGTCATTAATGGATGCAAAGACATTTCTAAATGGATTTCCATTGCCCAAAGGGACGCAGTTAGACTGATGCCGCGATATCGGATTACCATCGAATATGATGGAACTGGACTGGTCGGTTGGCAGCGACAAAAAACAGGCTCGTCGGTTCAGCAACATATAGAAGAAGCGATCCACGCGTTTTGCGGCGAGGAAGTCCGCATTCAGGGGGCAGGCCGCACTGACGCAGGTGTTCACGCACTTGGGCAAGTCGCAAGCTTTGATTTGACGAAAGAATATCCCCCTAAAACCATCATGAATGCGGTCAATTATCATTTGGATGAAGCCCGTATATCCGTTCTGGATTGCGAGCCGGTTAGCGATGAATTTAATGCCCGATTTGCTGCGACCGCACGCAGTTATGTCTACCGGATTGTCAATCGTCCCGCCCGACTGGCAATTGATGCGGGCTTCGCCTGGCATGTCAAAAGGGGTCTGAATGTCGCTGATATGCAAGCGGCGGCAGATCTATTGGTTGGCAGGCATGATTTTTCAAGCTTTCGGGCGGCGGCTTGTCAGGCGAAAAGCCCTGTACGAACACTCAGTCACTTGAATATCGTGCAAGATGGTGATTTGATTGAATTTCACGTATCTGCGCCGTCATTTCTACACAATCAGGTTCGAGCTATGGTTGGCACCTTGTCGCTTGTTGGCTCTGGGCAATGGGTTACATCCGACGTGGCCGATGCACTGGCAGCGCGCGATCGGCAGAAAGCGGGACCCAATGCACCTGCAAAAGGCCTGTTTCTGGTGTCGGTGACTTATTGATACTTAAAGAATTAGGTCCAGGGCTGTTTTTTGCACAAGAAGTGCAATTAAAAACTCCATAAATGCCAAAGCGACCGCGACAGAACCCGTCACTTGAAGTGTTTCTTTCAGTATGTACCAAAGATAAACGTAAGAGAGACCAACAAATAACAACCCAATTATGGTCGCCAGAGATGGGCCAAATAATCCCATTGTGAAGATCGAAAGCACAAGCTGAATAGCAATCAACGTAAACTGTGACCAGTTGTAGGCAATTACAAACCCACCAAATTGATTTGAGAAGCCAAAATACTTGGATAAAACCGCAGTCGTTGCCAGGTACAATAACCAGGAAGTGATGATCGCCACACCAATTGCTATGGTATAAGAGAACCCATCTACTTCATCTGGCAAAAACCGAAGTTCCAGACCTCGGTGTAAAATTGTGATGAGCAGTGAGAGGAGGACCGCGGTAAAAGATGACCAGAATCCTCCTGCGCTCATATTGAAATAGGACAGCGCCGATTTATCCCGTATCGCCAGCTTGTAGCACCCGTAAACGGAACTTACTATTTCATTTAATATGCCCATGTTCAGGTTTTAAAATACCCATCAAGTATGCTGGTATAAATATCTGCAAGCGCTTCAATATCCGCGACAGCAACGCACTCGTCTATCTTATGCATGGTTTGGCCGACCAGCCCAAATTCGACAACTGGACTATAGTTTTTGATGTACCGGGCGTCTGATGTGCCGCCTGTTGTCGACATTTGTGGACGAATGCCCAAGTGTTTCTCGACAGAATTTGCAACAAGTTGGCTGAAGTCCCCTTCGGCTGTTAAAAACGGCTCCGAATTCTTTAAGGCCTTAAGCTCATATTTCGCATTACGGTCCGTTGCGATTTCGTCTAGCAACGTCCGAATTTTAATTTCTAATCCATCAAGTGTATGGTGTGTATTAAATCGGATGTTAAACGTTGCCCGGGCGGTGTTTGGAATCACATTCGTTGCCGGATTACCAACATCAACCGTTGTAAACTCAAGGTTGCTGGGTTGAAAATGTTCGCTGCCATCATCCAGATGTATGCCATCAAGTGCAGCCATCATGGCTGTTAAATGAGGAATTGGATTATCCGCCAGATGGGGATAGGCAACGTGCCCCTCTGTTCCCTCAACGGTGAGAAAACCAGTAAAGGAGCCACGGCGTCCAATTTTGACCATTTCACCCATTTGAGTTGGATTGGTCGGCTCGCCAACCACACAATGATCGATGGTTTCACCTTGTTCAGCCATCCAATCGAGCACTTTACGGGTTCCATTAATGGCAGGGCCTTCTTCATCCCCCGTAATAAGAAGACTGATAGAGCCGTTTAAATTTCCATCAACGGATTTGATTATGCGCTGGGCAGAGGCGGCAAAACAGGCAACAGCCGCCTTCATGTCAGCGGCCCCGCGGCCATATAACATTCCATCTTTGATGACGGATTGAAACGGATCACTACTCCACTGTTCCAGATCCCCGGGAGGAACAACATCTGTATGCCCGGCAAAACAAAAGTTAGGTGCCTTTGTTCCGTACCGCGCGTAGAGGTTGTCAACGTCGGGTGTGTCCGCGTCGGAAAATGTCAAGCGGGAACACTTAAAGCCAATTGCTTCAAGCGCCTGTTGCAGGACATCCAAAGCACCCGCATCTTTAGGCGTTACGCTGGCGCAGCGCATCAGCGCCTGTGTTAGGTCAATAACATTGATATCATTCATATAACTCATAGATGAGAAATACCCGTGTCTTGTAAAATGGTCAACAAACTTGACCAGTTAAATGATCAATACTTTCTTGACAGAATGTGGTGACGATGCGACTTCTTGCAATCTAAACGTATATCACAGGGCATCTATGCCACTTTCCCCGATATGAGTATTCCCATGACACTTCCACGTGTAACAGAAAATAATAACCTTATGGGGATCGTGTACATCTCTTTGGCAATTTTAATGTTGTCGAGCATGGATACGGTGGCCAAAAGTCTTGTAACCTCTGATTACTCCAGTTTTCAGATCCTGTTCTTACGCGGAAGCATAAATTTGGTGCTGCTGTTTCTGATCATGCCCTTCGTTGGCGGTATGAAGCTGTTGCGAACCACTCGATTCCTGGCTCATGGTTTACGGGGTTTATTCGGATTTTTGGCACCACTTTGCTTTTTTACTGCGTTGAATAGTTTGCAACTGGCAGAGGCAACAGTTGTGTTCTTTATTGCGCCCTTTTTAATGACGGCGCTTTCAGTTCCGTTATTTAAAGAAAAAGTTGGTATCCATCGTTGGGGCGCCATCTTCACCGGTTTTTGCGGCGTGGTATATGTAATTCAGCCAACAAGCGAGATTTTTGATCCCGCTGTTTTTCTTGTCCTTGCAGCGAGCCTTGCCTACACCTTTCTGATGTTAAGCAGTCGCTGGCTTGGGAAGGTGGATGCCACATATACGATTGTTTTCTATGTGACTTTCTGGGTGACACTTTTCAGTTCAACCATGGTCTATTTCGTCTGGAAAGATATGCCGTTTGAAGATCTGCTACAGGTTGGATTGATGGCTGTATTGTCGCTCGCAGGTAACTTTTTTATTGTGAAGGCTTTCACCGTTGCGGAGGTTGGGGCCATAACACCGTTTGAATACAGTGGTTTGCTTTGGGCAACGCTTTTCGGATTTTTCTTTTTCGGGGAAATACCGGCGTTCAATGTTTGGATCGGAATTGCAATTATTGCTGCAAGCGGATTGTATATGGTCTACCGCGAAAACAAAAAAAAGCCTGCTCCAGCGGAGCAGGCTTAGAATTGAATTCTTTTTCACTTAATCACGAAGAAGATCGTTGATTGAGGTTTTGGAACGAGTTTTCTCATCTACTGTTTTAACAATAACAGCGCAATACAGGCTTGGGCCTAGAGAACCATCTGGAAGCGGCTTGCCTGGCAGGCTACCGGGAACAACCACGGAATAGGCGGGAACGCGTCCAATGTGGACTTCGCCTGTATCGCGGTTAATGATTTTCGTTGAGGCGCTGATGAAAACGCCCATAGACAAGACGGACCCTGTTTCGACTACAACGCCTTCGACGACTTCCGAACGTGCGCCAATAAAGCAGTTATCTTCAATGATAACCGGACCTGCCTGAAGAGGTTCCAGAACACCGCCAATTCCAACGCCGCCGGACAGATGAACATCTTTACCAATTTGCGCGCAGGAACCAACAGTTACCCATGTGTCGACCATGCTGCCGCTGTCCACATAGGCGCCCAAGTTTACGAAACTTGGCATCAAAACCACGTTCGGGGCGACATAGGCACTGCGGCGGACAATGGATCCGGGAACCGCGCGGAAACCTGCTTTGTTAAATTCGGCGTTTGTCCAGCCTTCAAATTTGCTGGGAACCTTATCCCACCAGTTTGTGTTTTGACCGGGGCCACCGGCAATTTCAGCCATGTCATTCAGGCGAAACGAAAGGAGGACTGCTTTCTTGAGCCATTGATTAACTTGCCATCCTTCAGCCGTTTTTTCGGCAACACGGGCGGCACCACTATCAAGAGCGTTTAACGCTTCTTCAACGGCCTCTTTATATTCGCCAGTTGTTGCGGGGGAAATCGTATCTCTGTTGTCCCAAGCGGCCTCTACAACGGGCTGCAAATCAGCAAAACTCATGTTCATTCCTTAGAAATTGGATAATTATCGAGAAAACATACCGACACGACCGATTAAGTCAACCAACAGTCACGCTATTTAGTTGCCAGTCCATCTCGATCACTGATCAGGGCTTCTAACCAGAGTGAAAGATCTTCTACGATGTGATGAATATGCGCCCCGCCAGATTGTTCGTGTGACCAGCTTTCCGTGTTGGGAATCCAAACCGTTTTCATGCCAAGCTCATGCGCTGGTTTTAGGTTTTTAGCCATATCTTCAAAAAATACAGCGCGTGTTGGGTCAATCTTCAGATCTTCGAGAAGTTTTCTGTAAATTGTAATTTCTGGTTTCGGGATGAATTCGGACTTATGGATGTCAAAAATATCTTCGAAATGATGGTCGATTCCCAACTGGCGCGAGACGTTAAGTGCGTGGGCTTCGGATGCATTCGTAAAAATTATTTTTCGCCCTTCGATTTTCTCAAGAGCACTGTTCAGTCGGTGATCTGGATCAATATGACTGACATCGATGTCATGCACATACTCCAGATATTCGGCCGGGTCCATTCCATGACACTTCATTAGCCCGTTTAAGGTTGTGCCATATTCAGCAAAGTACTTTTTTTGTAGAGCCTTTGCCTCGGAGTACTCAACTTGCAAATACTTTGTCAGAAACTCCCCCATCTTAATATCTATCTGAGCGAATAGATTGCAATGGGCTGGGTATAACGTGTTGTCCAGATCAAATATCCAGACATCAACGTCGTCAAAATGGTGCCATTTGGGTTCTTTTATCATGGAGGGATTATGCGCGAAGGAATTTCATCTGCAAGCGGAAACATCGGCTTTCAACATCAGGTCTCTTCTTTTAATCGGCTGTTAATTTAAGTTTTGTATGATCTTCAGCAGGGAAATAATGAAAACAGTCAGTGAACGCTTATGAGTATTTTTCGAACCCAGATTTCATCTTTGGGTAAATGGGGGCGTGGCCCCGAAAACATCGGAATGCTTACAATTTGTCAAAGCGCTTTGCTTGACGAATTTCCGGGGCCTGCCTTTATTACGGATAAGAAGGCGGGAATACAGTATTTTAATATAGAAGCTGAAGCGTTGATGGGGGCGCTTGAAGCTGAGCAATCGAGTACGTTTCGCGAGGCGCTTGAACAAGGGTGCAAGATTGCTGGTCCTAGTTTTCAGACAGTGACTATTGATGAGCGAGATGCAGACGCGACTATTTATGATTTAACGTTTCTGCCCTTGAATGATGCAAATTTTGGTTTTCTGGTTACGGCAAAGAATGTTTCCTTGCAGCGAAATTTAACAAATGCGCTGATCGCATCAAGACAACTGTTTAAAGATCTGGTGACTTGCACGGCTGAATTTGTTTGGGAAACTGATGAATTGGGCCAATTCAGATATGTATCCCCTCGTGGTGGTATGGGGTATTCGGCGGCAGAACTTGATGGATTGGACGCTGCAAGTTTATTAATGGGATCTGGGGATTTTGAACAAAAGGATCTTCCCAACCCTTTCTACGTATCAACGCCGATTTCAAGCCAACTCACATGGTTGCGATCAAAGTCTAATTCGCTGGTCTATATGCGCGTAACCTCAATTCCAGTTTTTGATAAGAGCGGAAAATGGATTGGTTGTCGGGGGGCAGGGCAGGATGTCACGGAAGAAATGGCCCGCGCGAACCGAATGGCGCAACTGGCTTCTCAAGAAGCGGTATTTAGTTCAATCGTAAACGCGGTTCGCCGGGAGGTTGATGCTGAAAAGTTGTTTGCGCTCGCTGGAGAAGAGACGTGCGAGGCCCTCGGCGCAAGCCGTTTGTGGATTGCCCGGCAAAATGCATCCGGACATCTAGAAGAAGTTTTTAATCGGCAAATTGAGTCAGACCTTCAGCAGAATTTATTCGATTGGTATGAGGCGCATCGAGATACCCCTCTTCCAGAATACAAAATGATCTGTGAAACTTTTAAGGACTGGAAAGTTTATATTTGCCCCCTTTTGTCCAAAAACGAACTTGATGGATTTATTGCACTTGTTCGGAAAAAGGAGGCGATGGATCCTGATGAACCCGAGATGCATTTGTTGCGTCATTTGAGTGAACATTTGGAAGTGGCGCTTATACAGATTAAGGCGCGCGAACAGTTGATAACACTGACGCGAACAGATGAGCTGAGCGGCCTTCTAAATCGGCGCGCTTTTCATCACGACGTTACAAAGCGGATTGCGCATGGCAAGCGAACGAAAGCAAGCAATGCTCTGTTTTATGTTGATTTGGATAATTTTAAGCCGGTGAATGATCGCTTCGGACATGAAAAAGGAGATCAGGTTCTGAAGGCGGTAAGTGATCTCCTGCATCAGAATAGCCGGGTTGGGGATATGGTCGCGCGCTTAGGGGGAGATGAATTCGCGATCTGGTTTGAAAATATGACTCTGGAAGAAGCTCGAGAAAAAGCGGATAGTCTTCAGAAAAAATGCAAAGAAATATCCAAAGTACTTGAAATTGTAGAGCCTGCTTTAGGTTTTTCGATCGGTATTGCGATGGCTTCGGGAGAGGAGCAGGAACATCTGGAAGGATTGCTCTCACACGCAGATAGTGCAATGTACGAAGTGAAGCGGCAAGGAAAAGGGACATATTTTATAGCCGGTGATAAGTTGAATAACGCTACTGGGGCGGGGGAGCAGTAATGGTGCTTGGAAAATTATTTAGTCGGGGGAAGCCCAAAGAAATTAGCTATGAGCAAAGCAAGGAACTCGCAAATGCAAAAAGTTCCAAAGTTAGGGCTAAGCTTGCAGCGAACCCTTCCGCAAAGCCGGAAGTTTTGTACTACCTGACAGAGGACAAGTCTGCTGAGGTTCGGCGGGTTGTCGCAAAGAATGAAAACACACCCTATCAGGCAAATAATATTTTGGCGCGGGATGAAGACGAGGAGGTTCGGTCCGAACTTGCGCGAAAAATTTGTCGGCTATTGCCAAGTGTGTCAGGTGATGAAGCAGATCAAATTCGGGAACAAACAATTGAGACTTTAGAGCTGCTAGCTGAGGATCAATTGCCGTCTATCCGTGTGATTTTATCCGAGGCGCTTAAAGACAGTCTAGCTGCTCCCAAGCATGTTATTTTAAAACTGGCACGGGATGCTGAAGAAATCGTCGCCAGCCCTGTGCTGGAGTATTCACCGTTACTTTCCGAGGTTGATTTACTTGAGATAATAGCAAGTGGCGTTGCAACAGGTAGCCTTCCTGCAATTGCCAGACGTGATAATCTGACAGAGGAAGTTTCTGATGCCGTTGCGGCAACTTTGGATATTCCCGCTGTTTCGGCCTTGCTTGCAAATAAATCGGCTCGTGTGCGAGAGGAAACGCTGGATCAGCTGATCAGTCAGGCTGAGGGCATTGAATCGCTTCATGAACCTCTTGTGATGCGCGTGGATCTTTCAATCCGTGCAATGAGACGGATAGCGGGTTTTGTCGCATCTTCGCTTGTTGAAAAACTGGTTCAAAAAAACAATCTATCTCCAGAAATTGAGAAAGAACTTAAAAAAGCCGTCCGCGAAAGAATCGAAGAAAGTAGCGATTTAAACAAAGCCGACAGTAAAGAGTTGGAGCAAAAAGCAGAAAAATTATGGTCTGCCGGGCGGTTGGATGAAGAGAGTATTCAGCAGGCAATTGTTAAGAAAGAATTGGAATTTATTCAAATGGGGCTGAGCCTGATGTCGGGCATAAAGCCGGCAACAGTTCGTGCCATACTTAATTCTCGCAACGCCAAAGTGGTGACGGCTTTATGTTGGAAAGCCAAAATTTCGATGCGTTTGGCAATCAAAATTCAGCGCGAAGTTGCACATGTGTCTTCGCGCGAAATTGTAAATGCAAAGGATGGGGTCGAATATCCTTTTAGCGAAAAAGATATGGATTGGCAGTTATCCTTCTTTTCAGACGAATAGCTGAGTTACTGAAAAGAAGGTTATTCGCCGGGATGATGAATCATTGTCCCAATACCGTGCTCTGTAAAGGTTTCCAGCAGTAGAACATGGGGAATACGCCCATCCAGAATATGGGCAGCGTCTACACCGTTCTCCAGAGCAAAGAGGCAGGTCTCCAGTTTCGGGATCATGCCGCCCACAATTGTTCCATCTTTTTGCAGCTTTTCAACAGCATTTGGCGTGAGGCGGTTGATCAATTTTTTCTGCTTATCCAATACGCCTTCAACGTCTGTCATCATGATGAGTTTGCTGGCGCCAATAGCTGCTGCAATATGGCCAGCAGCCGTATCTGCGTTAATATTGTATGTTTGACCGTTGGGACCGACACCAATTGGCGCAATAACCGGAATAACATCTATTTCTTCGAAGCTTTGAAGAATTTCCGGATTAATTCGGCTGGGTTCACCAACGAAACCCAGATCTAAAATTCTTTCAATATTGCTATCGGGATCCCGTTTCGTCCGATTAAGCTTTTGAACTTCAATCAGTTTTCCGTCTTTTCCGGATAAACCGACCGCCAGACCGCCAGCCTCATTGATTTCCATTACAATGTTTTTATTGAGAGAGCCACAAAGGACCATTTCCGCAATTTCAACGGTGGCTTTATCTGTAACCCTAAGTCCATCAATAAAAGAGCTCTGGATTTTCAGGCGTTCAAGCATTTGCCCAATTTGGGGGCCGCCGCCATGAACGATGATTGGGTTGATACCGACCTGTTTTAAAAGGGCTACATCGCGTGCAAAATCCTGTGCCAGCGATTTGTCCCCCATCGCGTGACCACCGTATTTGATGACAAAGGTCTGTCCAGAAAACTGGTGCATATAGGGCAATGCTTCAGACAGGATTTTTGCTTTTTTCAGCTGTTCATCTACTGACATCAGGTTGTCACTCATTTCCCGTCCTTTACACTCAAATCAAAGAGGTCAATTCAGCCCGAAGTGTCTCAATACCAATTCCTTTTGCGGAGCTGGTGAGAAAGACTTCCGGATGGGCGGCAGGCCGCTTTGCAAGTTCTTGCTCTGTTTTCTCGACAATCGATTTCAATTCTTCTTGCTTCGATTTGTCAATTTTGGTCAATACTATTTGATAGTTTACCGCAGCTTGATCAAGCATTGCCATAATTTCGCGGTCAACTTCTTTCAAACCATGACGGCTATCAATCAGCAAACAAACGCGCCGCAGCTTGGCCCGGCCTCTCAAATAGGTGTTGACGAGATCAGTCCAGGCAATGATTTTTGTCTTTGATGCTTTGGCATAGCCATGACCTGGCAAATCCACCAGAGACAGTTGCTCACCCAACTCAAAGAAGTTGATTTGCTGAGTGCGCCCGGGGGTGTTGGACGTGCGGGCAAGTGTATTGCGCCCGGTGAGAGCATTGATAAGGCTTGATTTACCAACGTTTGAGCGACCCGCGAAGGCGACCTCGTTCAGAGGAAGGTCTGGCAACATGTCCAAAGTCGCAGCCCCTGCGACAAACGTGCACTCTTTAGCGAAAAGGAGGCGGCCTTTTTCGATGAAAGCCGCCTCTTCTTCAGGTGATGTATGATCCGTCATTAACTGTTGTGCCTTTAGGTTGGGTTCACTGACACGCCCATCCGCCGCATGATGTACCATTGCTGCGCGATGCTGAGGCAGTTGTTCCATGTCCAGTATATGACCAGGCCAGCTGGGAAACTAGCAAGCAAATACGTAAAGAATATCGGCATAAACATGAAGATTTTTGCCTGAATGGGGTCTGCTGGTTGCGGGTTGAATTTCTGCTGCAGGAACATACTGACGCCCATCAAAAGCGGCAATGCGCCAATCATGAGGAAGGCCGGTGGTGCCCATGGAATGAGACCGAACAGATTGAATATTGAGGTCGGATCTGGGGCAGACAAATCTGTGATCCAGCCAAAGAAAGGCTGATGACGCATCAACAGGGTCACAAACAGAACCTTATAAAGCGAGAAGAAAATCGGAATTTGAATGATAATTGGCAGACATCCAGCCGCAGGGTTCGCTTTTTCCCGCTTATAGAGCGCCATCATTTCTTCGTTAAGCTTTTGGCGATCATCCCCATAACGCTCACGCAGCTTCACCATTTCGGGTTGCAGCTTTTTCATTTTGCTCATGGAAACATAGGATTTATGAGCGAGTGGCAAGAGAATGAGTTTGATACAAACAGTCAAAGCCATAATAGCTAAACCGAGGTTTCCGATCAGCTTGTCAAGGAATTCCAAGGCGACATACATAGGACGGGTCAGGAAGTAAAACCAGCCCCAGTCAATGGCAAGATCCAGCTTTTCAATGCCAAGTTCTTCACTGTATTTATCAATCAGGTGAACTTCTTTTGCTCCGGCGAACATGTGGTTGGTTGCCGTGTTGGTTTCTCCAGCTTTGATCGTAACGCCAGTTTGATTGATATAGTCGGCCTGATAACGATCCCCTTGTGCGATGTGACTGAAGCGACCTTTAAATTTAGTGCCCTGAGTTGGCAGGAGAGCGGTTAGCCAGAATTTGTCTGTAATCCCGATCCAGCCTTTGTCTGACGATAAAGCGCGGCTGCCTTCTTCGTTCAGGTCATCATAATCCACTTCTTCCAGTGTTTCGTTGAAAACACCGATCGGACCTTCGTGAAGGATATAAAAGCCAGTCGTTTTAGGCATTCCCGTACGAGAGATTAACCCATAGGGATATAGAGTAATGTCAGATCCCGTTTTATTTTCCACCGATTGCTCAACGGTAAACAGAAAATGACTGTCTAGTGTATAGGTTCTTTTAAACGTTAGTCCCTGACCATTGTCCCAAGTTAGAACTAAAGGGCTCTCGGTTGTCAGTTCAGTTGCGTTGGTGGACCAGATTGTATTTGAATTCGGTAGTGCAACACTTGTGTCAGATGCCGCGCTCCAGCCAAATTCCGCATAATAAGGATTTGGGGCACCTGCAGGGGACAAAAGTTTAATTTCTGGGCTGGTGGGGTCAACTTCCTCACGGTAATTAATCAGGGTTAGGTCATCGATGCGTCCCCCTTTAAGTGAGATCGATCCATGCAGCGATGGCGTGTTGATCTTAACCCGGGGAGCGTTCGTCAATGCATCCGCGCGGGATACGCTGGTTGCAGGACTTGCACCGCCGACTGATGGAGCGTTTGCATCTTTTGCATCTGGCGCTGGCTGCGCTGTTTGATTTGATGTCTCTGATGTCTGCTGTGAAGTCGGTTCGTCGACGACAGTGGGTTCTACGAAATACTGAAACCCGACGATAATCAGGAGGCACAATACGATCGCTAGAATCATATTCTTCTGTTCTGACATTCTTAAGCCCTAATTTTACTCAAAATGACCATTGTTGGCGCGCTCTGCGTCACAGTGGTTACAGTTGTTAATTTTATGCGGAACCGGATCATATCCACGCCCGCCCCATGGGTGACATCTTGAAATTCGCTTCACAGCTAGCCAGCTTCCCAGAAGCGGACCGTGACGATGAAGAGCTTCAACCGCATAGGCCGAACAAGTCGGCTCATAACGGCAATTCGCAGGAAGATAAGGGGATATGCAGTATTGGTAAACCTTTATCGGTGCTTTTAGCATAAATGTTGCAAAATCACGCATTTTTAGGGTTTTCCCTGAGAGCTCCGACTTTTTCCAATGCAAGTAATAGATCATTTCGTAATGCCTGAAAATCCCGATCTACAGTTGCACGGCGACCGATAAGGACATAATCCCAATTCTGTTTTGCATGCAAGGGAAGCAATTCATCAGCTAATGCCCGCAACCGTCGCTTTATGCGATTCCGATTTACGGCATTTCCCGTCTTTTTTGTTGCGGTAAATCCCACACGCAAAAATCCCGCATCTGCACCATCTATATCAGGTGCAGCCTGCAGGACTATACCGGGGGTTGCCCACTTGCGACGTACGCCCGCTACGCGAAGGAATTCTGCGCGCTTTTTGAGTCGTTCGACGCCTTTCGGCATTCGTTACGCAGAAAGGCTCTTACGGCCTTTAGAGCGACGATTAGCAAGAACGCGGCGACCGCCTACTGTTGCGCTACGTGAGCGGAAACCGTGGCGACGGGCGCGGACGAGTTTACTTGGTTGATATGTACGTTTCACAGGACTTCTCCGTCTGTCTTCTACGCTGACTTGCGCGAAGATAAAATTAAGTCCCGCTGTATAAGGGGTGCTAAGGGGGAAGTCAATGGTGGAGATTGCAATTCTCTTAGACGGAAGGAATTACATTTTTCGCAGTTTTCAACTTCTGTCACAATTACTTGATGAAAGCTTTCGCATTCACGTGGCGTAAGTATGTTGTGATGTACACAGATCTTTTTATAGTTGAATGTGCGTAAAGAGGAAAGATTCGAAATGGATAAAGCGCCTGACGGCCAATTCAAAAGAGGGACATCGCAAATAAAAAAGTATATTCCTTTACTGGTTATTGGCGCGCTCTTTCTATCTTTCTTTGTATTCGGATTAGATCAGTACCTCAGTTTTTCCTATATCAGTGAGAATCGAAATCGGCTTCTGTCGATGGTTGAGGAACATTATTTTTTGGCCCTGATCGCGTATTTTCTGTTTTATGTTGTTGCCGTAGCGACCTCTTTGCCTGGGGGGCTGTTGATCACAATCAGCGGGGGGTTCTTGTTCGGCTGGTTTGTTGGTGGATTAGTGACTGTTTTTGCAGCAACAATTGGCGCATCGATTCTTTTTCTAGTGGCAACGACGTCATTGGGAGATGTTTTAAAAGAAAGGGCAGGTCCCTGGCTGAATAAGCTGGAAGCCGGTTTTCAGAAGGACGCACTTAACTATCTTTTGTTTCTACGGCTTGTTCCGGCGTTTCCCTTTTGGCTCATTAACATCGCACCGGCGTTTTTGGGAATATCGCTTCGAACCTATGTTATTGGGACCTTTATTGGGATTATTCCAGGTACTTTTGTTTTTGCGTTTTTGGGCCGGGGGCTGGACAGCATAATCGTTGAACAGCGGACGATGTATGAGACTTGCTTAAACAGCGGCCAGGCAAATTGCGCATATAGTTTTGACGTTGGCTCGCTGATTACGCCTGAAATTTTAATCTCTTTTGTCGCTTTGGGGGCAATTTCCCTATTGCCGGTAATTGTGAAGAAAATCAGGAAGGCTTAAATGACGGAAGTGTGGGAATTGAAATGGTGAATGAAGTAATCAAGACCGACCTTTGTGTGATTGGGGGCGGCTCCGGTGGGCTGAGTGTTGCCGCTGGCGCATCTCAGATGGGCGCGCAGACCGTTTTGGTCGAAGGCGGTAAAATGGGCGGGGATTGCCTTAATTATGGGTGCGTTCCCTCCAAAGCGTTGATCGCTGCGGCAAAAAAAGCAGCTGCTTTAAAGCATTCGGCACTTTTTGGAATTACTGGAGATCAGCCAGAGGTAAATTACCCAGCCGTAATGGAGCATGTGGCAGCTGTGATTGCCGGCATAGCGCCGCACGATTCCGTTGAAAGATTCGAAGAACTGGGTGTCAGGGTTATTCAAGGATATGGCACATTTACAGGGCCCAGTTCGTTGCAGGTTGGGACGCAGGTTATTAAGGCGCGCCGGTTTGTCATTGCCACAGGGTCTTCAGCGACGGTGCCACCGGTCCCAGGGCTTGCGGATGTTGACTATTTGACGAATGAAACGCTATTTGAAAATTCGGTAAAGCCAGATCATTTGGTCATTATTGGGGGTGGCCCCATTGGTATGGAAATGGCGCAGGCGCATGCACGCCTGGGATGTCAGGTAACCGTTTTGGAAGCCTTTAAAGTTTTGGCAAATGATGATCCGGAGCTGACCGCTGTGGCGATCGAGGCGGTGAAAGCTGATGGGGTTCAAATCCATGAAGGTATTAAAATCACCAATGTGTCACAGTCTGCAGCTGGCATAGAGGTTGTGATTGAAGATGCTGGAAAATCAGAAACGATTAAAGCATCGCATTTACTTGTTGCCGCTGGCCGCAAACCTAATATTGAGGGGCTGGGTTTAGATGCCGCAAATGTTGACAGTGTAAAGGGTGGTATTGCCGTTGATGATAAACTGAGAACAAGTAATAAAAGAATTTACGCCATTGGCGATGTGGCGAGCAAATATCAGTTTACGCATATGGCCGGATACCATGCCGGTATCGTAATCCGCAACATTCTGTTCCGCCTGCCTTCCAAGGTTGACTATAGCGCCATCCCCTGGGTCACCTATACCGATCCCGAAGTTGCAAATGTTGGGTTGACGGAAACCGCTGCCCGCGAAAAATTTGGAGATGATGTCGAAGTTTTGGAGTTTTCTTATGCCGAAAATGATCGCGCAAGGGCTGAGCTTCTGACAAAGGGCAAGGTTAAAGCTATTGTGACCAAGAAAGGTAAAATCCTTGGTGCAGCTATTGTTGGCGCTCAAGCCGGAGAATTAATTCAGGCATGGGGGCTTGCGATGACTGGTAAGCTGAAAATTTCTGCTATGGCCAGTTATATTTCACCTTATCCAACGCTAGGTGAGATTAATAAGCGCGCTGCGGGCAGTTTCTATACGCCTAAACTGTTTAGTGATAAAACCCGAAAGCTGGTTCGCTTTCTGAGTTGGTTCGGATAGACTTGTGTCTTTCGAGACGATTTTTCGCACCAGGATCATTTTATTAAATTCTGATTTTAGGATCTGCTGGTTTCCACAATAGAATCGTTTATTTTGTCTGGTTATGACCTACATGGGAAAGATCATACGGGGCTTGAATAGTCTGTCAGCGCGTTTGTTGCTGTTCACAATTCTTTTTGTGATGCTGGCTGAAGTGTTGATCTTTGTGCCCTCTGTCGCGTTCTTTAGAGAGAATTATCTGGTTAAGAAAACCGAATTTGCCCATCTTGCATCTCTGGCGTTATTGGCATCTCCGGACTTGATGGTTTCAAAAGAGCTCAAAGAAGAACTGCTTTTTCGTGTTGGTGCCCGCTCTGTCGTTTTTCGAAGTGCAAATTCATCCATGCTGATGCTGGCCGAGGATATGCCCGCAAGAATTGATGCCAGCTATGATTTGGCAAATAAATCACCTCTCACGCTAATTGAAGATGCATTGGAGGCTCTGACTGTATCAAGTAAGCGGATCATTAGAATTACGACCCCCATTGAAAATAGTCCAACGTCCTCATTGGAAATGGTTATTGATGAAACACCTTTGGTTGATGCCATGCTGGAATACTCCTGGAATATATTCCAATTATCATTGGTGATCTCTTTGCTAACGGCCATTTTGGTGTTTCTGTCGTTGCATTGGTTAATGGTTCGGCCCATGGGTCAACTGAGCGCAAGCATGATTGCGTTTCGGCGCTCTCCCGAAGACATTACGGCGGGCATCGTTCCATCAGGCCGCAAAGACGAGATTGGTGTTGCTGAACGCGAATTGGAAATTATGCAAACGCGGCTTCGTTTTGCGCTCAAACAAAAAGCGCATCTTGCCGCTCTTGGTGTCGCTGTGACAAAAATCAGTCATGACCTTCGAAATATTTTATCAACCTCTCATCTGGTGAGTGATAGTCTGTCGACAGTTGATGATCCGAAAGTTCAAAAGATTGTTCCGCGCCTTGTCAGCAGTATCGACCAGGCAATTGAACTCTGCACGCAGACTTTGAAATTTGGAAAGGCAGAAGAAAGAACACCGCAGCGTGAACGCGTTTTGCTGGCCCCTTTGATCGAGGAACTGCGCGCAACGGTCTTGGTGGTTGATTTGGGTGATATCGATTGGCAAATGGATGTTCCCCCAAATTTTGAAATCAATGCGGATCGCGAACAAATGTACCGTGTTCTCATGAATTTACTGAGAAATGCGATGGAGGCCATAACCCGCGCGGGAGAGGTGCGAGTTTCGGCTGAAAAATTAAACGGTAAGAGTTTGATTAGGATTACCGATAATGGCGCTGGTATTCCAGACTTGGCGCAGAAGCATCTTTTTGAGCCCTTCACCGGATCTGTTAAAAGCGGCGGGACGGGGCTTGGCCTATCGATTGCCCGTGAATTAGTTCTAGCCCATGGCGGGACAATTGAGCTGGATTATACCGGGGCAACCGGAACAAGCTTTGTCATATGTATTCCAGATTAACGAATTAGAAACCTGTTCCTATTAAGTTAGGCGAGTATTTGTGTTTTTCGCCGGATTGTCTGGAGTTTGGCCGCATGTTTCGTGTTTTCGTAAAAGTATTCTTAGCGTTGAGTTTGCTGGCTATGACGGGCTGTACAACAGCTGCTGTTGCCGTTCTGGACGAAAAAGTATCCCAAATGATGGAAAAAGACTGCACGACCGTCAATATCATGCTGGGTGAAAGCTACTGTAAAGCGAAGCGTAACGAGATTAAACAAGAGCCTGTATATTGCTATAAGACATTGGGTGGCATTGATTGCTACGCAGAAAAAGGCCCTTATAAATCCACATCACCAAGGGTCCGTGACGTTAGCGAATTGGGCTCCACAGGTGCAAAAGTCGAATATGTAAGCCAGAATTCAGACGCCGAGCCGTTGTTTCAATGGCCATTTTCTGCCCGTAAATTGGAAACGGCGGAAGTCGATTAAGATCATTCTTTGAATCTCCTCACTGAGTGGACATATTATCCGTTATACTAAGCGGGATAATATTTGCCGATTTGGGCATGTCCTATCATTAGAAGGAGTAATTCAACATGAGCTGGAATCCAGACCAATATCATTTATTTTCTGACCATCGGTTGCGTCCGGCATTGGATTTACTCTCCCAAGTTCAGCTTGTGTCCCCAATGACAATATACGATTTGGGGTGTGGTACTGGCAATGTGACCGCCATTTTGTCCCAGCGTTGGAATTCTGCAATTGTTGCAGGCGTTGATAGTTCGAAAGACATGCTTGAGGTTGCCCGTAAAGAGCATCCCGCTTTGGAATGGATGCAGGGTGAGATCGCAGATTTCGAGCCAGCGAGCAAAGGTAATTTAATATTCAGCAACGCCGCGTTACATTGGCTAGATGAACATGAGACCTTGTTTCCAAGGCTATTAAAACGGCTGAGAGCCGGTGGTGTTTTAGCAGTGCAAATGCCTAACAATTTTTCCGCTCCTTCCCATCAAACTTTATATGATTTGGCGCAGTCGGAAAAATGGCTGGAAAAATTAGGTGGATTAGTTCGGCCTGCGCCTGTTCACAATATTGAATGGTACTATGATTTGCTTTCGCCGCTGACAGCTGAGCTTAATATCTGGGAAACGACATATTTTCAGATTCTTAAAGGAAAAAACGCTGTGCTTGAGTGGACAAGAAGTACGGCGCTGCGTCCATTTCTGCAGGCGTTGGACGGAAGCGATGTTCAAGCGTTTGAGCAGGAATATGCAGATCGACTTTTGGAGGCCTATCCCCAGAGGGAGGATGGTGCAACAATATATCCGTTTTCAAGATTATTCATCGTTGCCCAAATAGCCGATGATTAAAGGGTATGATTCTTTTATTCACAGATTTTGGTAGTGAGGGGCCGTATCTTAGCCAAATGATCGCCAGTATTCGCGGCGAAGGATATACAGGCGAAGTGTTGTCTATGTTTGCTGATGCGCCTGTTTTTAATCCCCAGTTCAGCGCAATGTTATTAAGTCACTATTTTGAGGATTTTCCAAAGGGCTCAACATTTTTAACTGTCGTGGATCCGGGTGTTGGTAGTGCGCGAAAAGCAATTGCTGTCAATTCTTGCGGCTGTTGGTTTGTCGGGCCAGACAATGGATTGTTTGACTATATCCTTCGAAAAGATTCGAACGCTCGGGTCTATGAAATCAACTGGCGGCCAGAACAGCTTTCCAGCAGTTTTCATGGGCGTGATTTATTTGCGCCGGTGGCGGCAAAGCTGGGAATTTCAGATGAACCACTCCCGGGTTTGATGGAAGCAATTTCGCTAGAAAACATTGTTCGGCCAAATTGGCCGGAATCTACTAATCAAATTATTTATATAGATCATTATGGGAATTGCATGACAGGTCTTGTGGCAAATTCAAAAATGACTGCGCTTGAAGTGGCGGGTACTTATTTGCCGATCATGAAGACCTTCTCGGATCGGCCTGTCGGATCGCCACTGGCATACCTGAATGCAAATGGCTTGATTGAAATTGCGGTTAATCAGGCTCGGGCAGATGCGTATTTTAATCTTTCCGTTGGTTCCGAGGTAACGGTTATAACGAATTAATTCGCGAGTACGACACCTTCCCGCCGCGGATCCGCGCCCCCACTCAGCGTTTTGCCATCGACCTGAATACCATGTAATCCGCTATTAAGGGTCCGAAGTTTGACTTTGTAGCCAAGGGCTTCAAGTGCTTCTTTTCGATCGGCTAAATCAGTGTCGCTTTCCAGATCCAATGTCCCATTTCGGTTGATGTGGTGAGGGAGGTTGATCGCGTCCTGCACGCTCAGTGACCAATCCAGTACGCCAATAATTGTCTTTGTGACATAGCCAATTATTCGGCTGCCTCCCGGGGAGCCAATAACCAAATGAAGAGAGCCATCTTCGTTTAACGCAATTGTAGGCGACATGGAGCTGCGAGGGCGTTTGCCGGGCTCAATGCGATTGTTGACAAGTTTGCCATCCTGTTCGGGGCTAAAGGAAAAGTCTGTTAGCTGATTGTTGAGGATGAAGCCACGCGTCATTAGACGGGATCCAAAGACGTTCTCAACCGATGTCGTCATGGAAACGGCATTTCCATTTGCATCTACGACACTGAAATGACTCGTAGAGGGAAGCTCGATGGCGCTATCGGGCGTCAGGTTATCGGCTTTTTTGTCGGGATCGCCCGCTTCAAAGGGGATATGGGTTTCGCCTTTTGATATCAGGCTGGAGCGCCGGGTAATATAACCAGATGAAAGGAGGCCATCTTTGGGGATATTCACAAAATCTTCGTCACCGAGGTACAGACCACGGTCGGCAAATGCGAGTGCGCTTGCCTCAGAAATTAAGTTAATCGCATCAACGCTTCCGGGGTCTAGCTGCCCAAGATTAAACGGTTCCAGTAACTTTAAAATTTGCAAACTGGTTATCCCGCCGGAAGTGGGAGGCCCCATCCCGCAGACTTTATAACTGTGATACATAACGCAAACGGGTTCACGTTTTTTAGCTTCATATGAGGCCAAATCGGCGAGGCTTAGAACGCCGGGGTTGGTTGGGTCTGATCTAACGGCCTCTACAATGCTGTTTGCAATGTCGCCGGAGTAGAAGGCGCTGGCGCCAGATTGGGCAATTTGCGTGAGTGTCTCTGCAAGTTCCGGGTTTTGAAGGCGCGTGCCAACAGTTTTGGCAGACCCATCGGCTTGATAAAAATACTGGGCTGCGGCTGACTTCGTCTTGAGATGCTTGTCGCGATCTAAAAGGAAGTGCAGGCGTGGTGAAATTTCAAATCCATTTTTGGAGAGCTCGATAGCGCGTTCAAACAAAGTGGCCCAGGGAAGCATGCCATGTTCTTTATGCGCTTTTTCCAGCATTGCCAGAACACCCGGTACGCCAACAGATTTGCCGCCGACAACAGCTTCATAAAATCCAAGTTTATTGCCGTCTGCTTTGAGGAAGTAATCAGTTGTTACTTTTTGGGGTGCCGTTTCGCGGCCATCATAGGTTTGGATTTCTTTGTGTTTCTGATCATAATACAGCAGGAAGGCGCCGCCCCCAATGCCAGAAGATTGAGGCTCAACCAACGTTAAAACCATTTGGATTGCTATCGCAGCATCTACCGCATTTCCGCCAGCCTCTAGAATGTCATACCCTGCTTGTGCAGCCAGTGGATTTGCCGCTGTTACCATGAACGACTGCTTTTCATTCGCATCGCTTACATTGGGAACGAGAAGAAATATAAAAACGGCAAAAATTGCTGAAACAAAATACGAGCGTTGAGGATTGGCCGTGATCATGGAGATGCCTTTAATAGGGAAATAGTTAAATTGTTTTCACTCAAACAAAATTCTTGATAAACTCGCTAAAACACAGGTTGACCTATTTTAAAATGTAAGTCTACCGTTTCGGTTTAGTAAAAAGGTTAGAGTTTGGAATGATTAAGCCCGGTGTAAAAAACCTCATTACAGATGTGGACGGAATTCAGGTCGGGAATGCTGTCGATGAAAAAGCAATGACCGGAGTGACTGCCATTATACCTGAAACAGCCGCGGTCGGCGGTGTGGACGTTAGAGGCGGTGGGCCGGGTACACGTGAAACAGAGGTTTTGCGTCCAGATTGTCTGGTTGACCGGGTTGATGGTATCGTGCTGAGCGGCGGATCAGTTTATGGGTTAGAGGCTGCGGCAGGGGTAACCTCTGCGCTTGCTCGAAACGGGATGGGATATGAGTTGCGTGACCTGCGAATACCCATTGTGCCTTCAGCCGTCTTATTTGATCTTCTGAACGATGGCGACAAAGATTGGGGTGATATGCCGCCCTATAGATCTTTGGGAGAAAAGGCCGTCGCAAACATTTCTAAAGACTTTGACCTTGGAAATATTGGGGCTGGATATGGGGCTGCTGCAGGTACCATAAAAGGGGGACTTGGAAGCGCCTCAGCGATCAGTGAGGATGGTATCCAGGTTGGTGCTGTCATTGCGGTTAATCCGGTCGGTAGTGTTTTAATCCCCGGAACGTCAAACTTCTGGGCATGGGGCCTTGAGCAGGATGGCGAATTTGGCGGTTTTGGCGCCCCGGTTCTGGAAGAAGATATTTCTCTGGAGGCGATTAGCAGCGGGCGGCTGATGGAAAACACAACGATTGGTGTGGTTGCAACTAATATCACGCTAACAAAAGCGCAGGCACAGCGCGTCGCGATTATGGCACAAGACGGCTTCGCACGTGCAATACGGCCTGTACATACCCCGATGGATGGGGATACTATCTTTACATTGTCGACAGAGAAAAAATCTCTGGACATACCTGAACCACTAGCGCTTGCCCGCATAGGGGCTATCGCAGCGGATTGCGTCGCAAGGGCAGTAGCCCGCGCCGTATATAATGCAGAGAGTTTGGGGGGTCTACCCGGCTATCGTGCGCATTTTAATAAGACTTAAACAGGAGACTGGGATGAAGAAATTATTGGTCGCCGCCGCTCTTGCATCGGCCATTTTGACCCCGATGACAGCTGAGGCAGCTAAAACAGCGGTAAATTACGCAATGCGGCTAGAGCCACCAGGACTTGATCCTCGGACAGGTGCAGCGGCAGCAATTTCGCGAATTGCGCTGTACAATATCTTTGAAGGACTAACACGTATCGGCGCTGATGGAACTGTTAAGCCGTGTTTGGCTAAAAGTTGGACAATTAGCCCGGATGGACTGGTTTATACTTTCAAGCTTGAAGAAGGTGTAAAATTCCACGACGGCGCTGATTTTGACTCTTCAGATGTTAAATATACATTTGAAGAAAATGCAGCTGAAAACAGCCAGAATAAGCGTAAAGGGCGCTTTACCAATATTGCGTCTATCGAGACACCAGATGCGAATACGGTCATTCTGACATTGAAAGAGCCACGTGCTGATTTCCTTGCGCAATTGGGCGAAGCAACAGCTGTTATTGTTGATCCGGATTCAGATGCCGGAAATGCAACGAACCCAATTGGTACTGGACCCTACAAGCTTGATCGCTGGATTAAAGGCGATTCAGTTCGGATGGTTATGGCTGATACCTACCGGGATAAAGCGAGCCTGAAAATTGAAAAAGCGACTTTCCGCTTCATCAATGATTCAGCTGCGCGGATGGCGACATTGTTGACCGGAGATGTTGATTTCACCCAAGTTCCAAATGAAGTGGTCAGTCAGTTTAAGGTTGGTGATCAATTCGTTGTTATGGAGGGGACGACCAACGGCGAAACAATCCTGAGCACCAACAATCAAAACGAAGCACTTTCCAAGTTAAAAGTGCGTCAGGCAATCGCTCATGCAATTAATCGCCAAGAAATTATTGATGGCGCAATGTTTGGATATGGGACGCCTATTGGGTCGCATTTTGCACCGCATCATCCTGACTATGTTGATTTAACAGGGACTTATCCATATGACCCTGAGAAGTCTAAAGCATTGCTTGCCGAAGCGGGTTATCCAGATGGCTTAGCGCTTTCCTTAAAGTTGCCACCGGTTGATGATTATGCCCGTAAAGGCGGACAGATTGTTGCCTCGCAGCTTGAAAAAGCAGGCTTTAAAATCACGATTGAAAATGTTGATTGGCCAAAATGGCTCGACGAAGTTTACAAAAAGAAAAATTACGATCTTTCAATCGTAAGCCATGTTGAGCCAATGGATATTAATATCTATGCGCGGGATAACTACTATTTCAACTACAAGAACGAGGCTTTCAATAAAGTTATTAATGAAGCCGAGGTTGCGCTGAGCCCTGAGGTTAAGAGCGCGAAGTTGAAAGAGGCGCAAGAGATGTTGGCTAAAGATGCGGTCAACGGCTTTTTGTTCCAGCTTGCAAATGTTCAGATCGTTCGCAAAGGCTTGAAAGGCGTTTGGAAAGACGCGCACATTTTTGCAACGGATGTTGCCCGGATGAGCTGGGAAGATTAATCCTCTTTCCTCACAATGAAAAAACCCGCCTTAGTTGGCGGGTTTTTTTTTATGGGTTTTACGGAGCCGATTTATTTTAGGGAAGGTCAGTGAAAGCTTGACGCGAAAATAACAGGGGCGCATATCGAAGAGCCACAGAGCCACAGAGCCACAGAGCCACAGAGCCACAGAGCCACAGAGCCACAGAGCCACAGAGCCACAGAGCCACAGAGCCACAGAGCCACAGAGCCACAGAGCCACAGAGCCACAGAGCCACAGAGCCA